>NZ_PYGA01000011.1 GCF_003014485.1 Murinocardiopsis flavida
GTGGGCACCTGCGGTTCTCCCCGGTCGACATTAAGGGCTGGGTGGCGACAAAGATTCGGCTTTCCGATAACCGGTAGCGGTTCGATAATCAGCGGATTCCTTATTAAAATGAGTAGGACCGACCCGTTCACCTAGGGAGTGTAGACGTGGCAAGCGATAATGAAAAGTGGCCAGTGGGCACGATGCGTGATGGCGTGCGCAAGGTGCGGCTCGCGCGGGAATCGAAGAACGCAGGAAAGGATGTAATCGCGTATAAGGTTCCTTACCGCGATTCCATGGGAACGCAGACCTCGAAAACGTGGAATACGTGGAAGAAAGCCACGGCGTTCCGAAACAAGATCCGTTCTCAGAAGGATTCGGGAATCCTTGAAGACTACCGGTCGAAAAAGACGGTTCGTGAGGTAGCGGAAAAATGGATGGGCACGGTTGAGGCGATGCGGCGTCCTGAGACATCATCGGTGTACCGCACAATGCTCGACCTTCACATTTACCCGGTGCTCGGTGATGTCCCGGTGCGGGCTGTCACGAAAGATGATGTACAGGAAGTCGTCAATAGGTGGTCTAAGGATCGGGCGGCTCGGTCGGTACGACTATGTTTCGGTGTTCTCTCCGCGGTATTCCAATCGGCGTTCGATACCGACATGATCCGTAAGACTCCCTGCACTCGGATCGTTCTTCCGGAGCTTCCGAGAAACCGTTTCGTTCCCCTGACTCCAGCGTCGGTCTGGGCTATCGCCAACGCGCTTCGCCCGGATCTGCGCATGATGGTTCTCGTCGGCGCAATGACCGGACTGCGCGTCGGCGAATTGAGAGCACTTACATGGGACTGCATCGACTTCGATCGAAAAATGATAGATGTTGTCTATCAGGTACAGGATCGTGAATTCTGCCCCCTGAAAACGAGTAGTTCATACCGCAGTGTGCCGATATCTCCGCTACTGGTGCGACTTCTTCGTAAGTATCGAGATACAGAAGGGAGCGTTCTTGCTGACGTTCCTGTGCGGGGCGATAAGCCTCGTCGTGTAGAGCTGGTTTTTCTTTCTCCAGGCGGACGCGCTCAAAGCAATAACCTCTTCACGCACAAGTTTCGTAAGGTGTGCGAAGAACTCAAGATTCAAGCCACCGTTCACACGCTGCGCCACACGTTCGCGTCCGTCATGATCGACCGAAACGAGTCACCTAAGAAACTTCAATCATGGATGGGGCATTCTTCGATATCGATTACGATGGACGTTTACGGGCACCTCTACCCGAACTCTGATGATTCAGTGCGCAACGCCATCGATGAAGCCTTCGGGGATGGTGAAGGCGAATGAGTGTGCGTCTGACACGTTGACGCCTTGTTGACGTAGCTGGGGCGCCCGTATCTCTACAGTCCTTGACCTGCAAGAATGTAGAGTGCGGGCGCTTCCGTGTTTACCCTGCACTTACCCACGGCGAGCAGGAGTCCGCCTGATGCCACCCACAGTCGCCACCGACCCGTGCCCCGGTCCCGTGCCGTCTCCGGACCGCAGGCTTCTCCACTATCCCCGAAGGTCCCTGGTCCTCCTCGGAGGTATCCCGGGCGCCGGTAAGTCCACCCTGCTCAGCCGCTTGTACGGGCTCACCGGGACGGAGGTCCGCACGGTCCGCTCACCCGACGGGGTGCGGGTCGTCGACTCCCAGCAGTCGCGCAACGCCCTCGCGCCGTGGCTGGGGGCCGTGCCGTACCCGGCGTGGCGCTGGGTGGTGCACCTGCTGCACTATGTGCGGATCCTGCTGGCGCTGTGCAGCGGCGGGCCGGTCATCGTGCACGAGACCGCGACCCGCCCCGCCGTCCGCACCCTCATCAGCGTCGTGTGCCGCCTCGCGCGGGTCGAACCGCACCTGCTGCTCCTCGACGCCGAACCCGCCGAGGCCCGGCGGGGGCAGCTGGAGCGCGGCCGGATGGTCACCTCGCGCAGTTTCCGCACGCACGGCCTGCGCTGGCGGCGGCTGCTCGACCGGTGCGCCGACGGCCCGGCGGCGGTGCTGTCCGGCGCGCGGTCGCTGGTGCTGCTGGACCGTGCGCTGGCGCGGCGGGTGCAGCGGATCCGGTTCGGGGCCGGCCCGGACGGCCCGTCGGACCCGTCCGCGGCGGCCCGGCGGGTGCTCCAATGCGTCCCCGTGTACTCCGCGGCGCTGCTCATGGCACTGTGAGGACCCCGGCTGCGGACCGGTCGCGTTGATGGAACAATAGGGGCGTGAACGCCCTGGTCAACGTCCTTCTTTTCGGTATCGCCGGATCCACGGTAATGGCGGCCCTGATTGGGCTGCTCATGGTGTTCGGGCGGGGCGCGTCCGCCTCGTGGCCCCGGGTCGCCTTCGGTGTCCTGACGGTCCTGCTGCTGCTCACCGCGCCGGTGCTCGCCGCTGCCGCCACCTACGCGGCGGACAGCGGTTTCACCACGGCGTTCAGCGTGGCCTTCGCCGTGGTCATCCTCATCTGCGCGACGACGGCGACGCTCACCCCCGCGCTGGCGCGCCGCACCGCCCCGGTCACCGCGGGGCGTGCGCCGCTGCTGCGGCCGACCCCGGCGTCCTTCATCGCCGTGGTGGCCGTGTGCGGGGCGCTGGGGCTGTTCGGCGCCGGGGTCGGCACCGTACTGGTGTGAGCCCGCCGCCCGCCGCCGGGGCGGGTTCCGCTAGCCCTGCCGTTTCGCCTGCTCTTCCAGCCGCTTCAGGTAGGCGTTGTAGTCGTCCATGTCGGCGTCGTCGGAGCCGTCGCGCCTGCTGTGCCGGATGCGGCGGCGCTCGGTGCGCTCCTCGTCCCGCGACCACTGCCGCACCAGCACGAGCAGGACCAGCGCGGTGGGGATCTCGCCGATCGCCCACGCGATGCCGCCGCCCTCGTACTGGGTGGCGGCGACGTCGGACTGCCACGGGACGTCGAACTGCCCGTAGTACTCCATCCCGATCGGCGCCGACTGCATCATGATGGCGATGCCGAAGAACGCGTGGAAGCCCATGACGAGCAGCAGCAGCACGATGCGCAGCAGGAAGGGGATCTTGCGCGGGGCCGGGTCGATCCCGACCACGATCCAGTAGAACAGGAACCCGGTCAGGATGAAGTGGGTGTTCATGACCAGGTGGCCGAGGTGCGCCGACATGAGCGTGCCGAACAGCGGGGTGAAGTAGAGCGCGTAGGTGCTCACGACGAACAGCGGCGCCGCGACCGCGGGGTGGGTGACCAGCGACGCGAAGCGGCTTTGCAGGAACAGGTTCAGCCATTCGCGCGGGCCCCGGTCGCCGCGCTTGCGCGCCGGTTTCAGCGCCCGCAGCGCCAGTGTCGCCGGCGCGCCGAGCACCAGCAGGATGGGCGTCAGCATCGACAGCACCATGTGCTGCACCATGTGCGTGCTGAACAGCACCATCGCGTAGGTGCTGATCCCGCTGAGGAGCACGGCGACCATGGTGAGCAGCCCCAGGAACCATGCGACGGTGCGCCCCCACGGCCACGGGTCGCCGCGCCGCACCAGCCGGACGACGGCCGCGGCGTACAGTCCGCCGAGCACCGCGATGGCGATGATGA
Source organism: Murinocardiopsis flavida (assembly GCF_003014485.1). Classification (GTDB taxonomy): domain Bacteria; phylum Actinomycetota; class Actinomycetes; order Streptosporangiales; family Streptosporangiaceae; genus Murinocardiopsis; species Murinocardiopsis flavida. Next base: position 3,551 of record NZ_PYGA01000011.1, read on the forward strand.
AGAACAGGTCGGGGCGCCACAGGGTGAGGTAGCCGCCGAAGGTCGGCGGGGGCGGCATCGCGAAGCCGAGGAGTTCGCGGACCGGGTCGACCTCGCCGCCCGGCGTCTCGGGCGGGTCCGGCGGGTCGGTGCGGCTCAGCGCCACGGCGAGGCCCATGACCGCCGACATGATGAGGACCTCCACCGCGGCGATCCGCGCGAACAGCCGCCGCCCGGCGCCCTCGGCGACGCGCGGGACCGTCCGCGTGCGGTGCAGGTAGCCGACGGCGCCGAGCGCGGCGAACAGGGCGATCTTCGCGAGGATCAGCCGCCCGTAGGGTTCGGTCCAGAGCTGGTGGACGGCGTACAGCCGGCTCAGCGAGCTGGCGGCGCCGCTGACCGCCACCCCGATGTAGGCCCACAGGGCGATGCGGCTGAACCGGTCGGCCACCTCGGGCATCGCCGTGCCGGCGGGGCGCAGCGCGTGGTAGCCGACCGCGGCGATCCCGCCGACCCACACCGAGATGGCGAGGACGTGCAGCGCGACGCCGGTGACGGCAAGCTCGTGGTTCGGCGAGGAGGCGGCGTGCCCGGTGAGGGCCGGCGGGACCAGCCCGGCGAGGGCCAGGCCGAGCATCCCCAGCGCGCCGGTCGACGAGCCGACCGAGCGCCCCGCCAGTGCGACGCCGGTGGCGATCAGGATGACCAGCATCAGGCTGCGCCCCTGGGCGATACCGCCGGCGTAGCTGGTCAGCTCGTTGCCGAGGACGGTGAGCGGCGGCATGCCGAGGATGTCGGACAGTTGCAGCACGAGGGTCAGCGCCGCGGCGGCGCCCCAGCCCAGCGCCGCCCAGGACGCCGCGCGCACGTAGCCCTGCGCCTGGTCGCCGAGCAGCCCCTTGCCCGCGGGCAGCAGCAGGGCCGCCATCAGCAGCAGGCCGACGGTGACCGCGCCGAGGACGTCGTTGGCGGCCTTGGCGATGGGCAGCCCCCAGCGTGTGGCGTCGCCGGGGTCGGACAGGTTCTCGGGGACCGCCTCGGTCAGCGAACCGCCCGCCAGGAGCGCCGCGAGCAGCGCGATGAGCAGGACGGCGACGCCGCCTACGGCGAGCTGGACGGCCGACCCGGCGCCCGAAGGCCGGTGGTCGTGTCCGGTGTCACTCTCGCGGGTGCCGGGGGAAGCCACGGGTGCCGCTCCGTTGTAGTCGTGTTGGCTGCTGCGGTCGCCGGTGGCGACGCATCACCACCGCGGCGGTCGCCGCGCCGACGAGCACCCCCAGTGCGCCCCAGAACCACGGGGCCGCAGCCGCGGCGGAGACGCCGAGGAGAGAGTGCAGCACGTCCAACGCGGACACCACCCGAGACAAGCCTAAGCGCACTACTACAACGTGTCGGACAAATGCCCCCACCAGGCACGGGCGAAACACCCGCGGCGGCTCGGGGCCGGGCCGGCGGACGGGTGCCGGCTCAGCGCCGGGTCAGCACGTGGGTGCCCTTCTCCGTCGCCTCGACGGTGCGCTCGAAGTCCGGGTGCGCCGCGAGCCAGCGGTCGCTCGTGCGCCGCTCGGCCGCGCGGATCGTGTCGTCGAGCAGCACCGCCGCGCCCGGCGCGCAGCGCGGCAGCAGGACGGGGCCGGCGGGGTAGCGGGCCTCGGGCGCCGTGCGCGCCGGCGGGCCGTCCACGAACACCAGGTCGATGTCCGCGAGGTCGGCCAGCGCGTCGAGGTCGTACCAGGGCTGCGCGGTGCCGCCGTCCTCCGGCGCCCAGTCCTTCAGCGGCGCGGTGCGGACCTCCACGATGTCGTCGAGCCCGTGCGCGGCCACCAGGTCCCTGCTGAGCGCCGCGTAGCGCTCGTCGTGCTCCAGCGCCACGAGCCGCCCCGTCCCCACCCGGCGCAGCGCGTAGCCCAGCCACACGCTGGACGCGCCGCTGCCGCACTCCACGACCAGCGCGGGCGTGTGGCGCCGGATCCGGTCGACCAGCAGGCAGAGCACGTCCGGGGACGCCGCCCAGTCGCGCAGCGCCGGCATGAACGGGCCCGGCCGGACGAAGTCGCGCAGCTCCTGCCAGGCGGCCGCCTGGGCGTAGTCGCGGCGGCCCTGCGCGGTGACGTGCCCGGTCACCCGGTCGACGCCGTCGCGGTGCGCGTCTTCGAGGCGGTCGCCCAGTGCGCGCGTCTGCTCCCGCAGGACGGGCAGCTCCGCCTCGACGCGCGCGAGGCCCTGTTCGAGCGCGCCGAGGCGGGCGAGCGCACCGAGCCGGTGCAGGGCCCGGCGGACCGCGGCGAGCAGCACGGCGACGCCCACCGCGACCGCCCACACCGCGGTGAGCAGGACGGCGTCCGGCCAGGGCAGCAGCGAGGCCGCCGACAGGGCCGCGGGCACGGCGGCTCCCGCGGCGGCCACCGCGATGGGGGGTGCCCAGGTCCGGGCGCGCGGTGTGGGCATGGCGTGGAACCTCCAGGTGCCGCGTTCGCGGCGATGAGTCGGACCAGGTCGCGAAAGCCGTTTCGGGCTCGCGACCCCGAAAGCCCTGCCACGACGCTCCTCGCGGAGTCCCCGGCGCCGGCGGCGCGGCCCGCGCGGCCGGGACCGCCCCCGACCGGCCGCGGACGGGCGGAGCGCGAGAATTCGGCGCCGAAAATGCGCGAACGACAGACACGCCGGGTCGGCGTCGCGGAAAATGAGAGGGCCTCAGACCACGCCTTCGGGGCACGGCAGGGACGACTATAACGACGCCGCTGCCGTGCGGGCGATACAGCCGGCCTGCCGGAACACCCGGTTCACCGACTGTTCGCCGCCCAGCAGACAGCCGGAAACCGTGCGACCGCGGACACGTTGAACTCCGCGCCGAACGGCCGACGGCTTCCGACACGATGCAAGATCGCGAAGGGGTTCTGGTGCGTCATTTCGACCTTGTCGTGCGTTCTCAGCGGGTGGTGACACCCGACGGGATCGTCCCGGCGGCCGTGGGGGTGACCGCGGGCGTCATCGCCGCGATCACCGGCTACGACGCTCCGCTGGAGGCGTTCCACGCGACCGACCTCGGCGCCGCGGCCCTGCTGCCCGGAGGCGTCGACCTGGACGTCGGCGTCCAGTCACCGGGCCAGGACCTGGCCGACGCCTACGCGGCCACGACCGCGGCGGCCGCTGCGGGCGGCACCACCACCATGGTGGTCACCCCCGCCCCGGCGCGGCCGGCCCTCACCGAGGCCGCCGCGCTGCGCCGGCACCTGCGGGCCGCGCGCGGCAACAGCAGCACCCACGTCGCATTCCTCGGCGGGATCACCGGCCGCAGCACGCCGGCCGACCTCGCCGAGCTGCGGGGCGCCGGAGTGGTCGGGTTCCACTGCTCGCTGTCCGACGGCGGGGCGCCCGACATGGGCGCGGTCCACGAGGCGCAGCTGCGCAAGACCATGGGCGAGCTCGCCGCCATGGACGCCACCCTGGTCGTCCACCCCGAGGACGCCGCCGAGATCGCCGTACCGGTCCGCGGCGGCAACGGCGCGCTGCTGTCGTCGCGCCCGCCGCGCGCCGAACGCCGCGGCCTGGAACGGGTCATCTCCGCCGCGCGGGTCACCGGCACCCGCGCGCACATCTCGCCCTTCACGGCCGCGGAGTGCGCGGCCGTCCTCGCCGCCGCACGGTCCATCGGCATCCCGGTGAGCGCGCAGACCTGCCCCCACTACCTGTGCATGCCCGCCGAGCGGGTACCCGACCACTCCCCCGCGTTCCAGTGCCGGCCGCCGCTGCGCTCCAACGCCAACCGGCTGGCGCTGTGGAGCGCCCTCCTCGACGACTCGATCGTCGACTGCGTCGGGTCGGGCCACCGCCCCGGCACCGGCGTCTCGGTGGTCTCGTGGACCCTGCCCGCCATGTGGACGGCCGCGACGCGCCGCGGGTGCGACCTCACCGCCCTCGCCCGCTGGACCGCCGAGCGGCCGGCCGACATCGTGGGCCTCGGCGCCAAGGGCCGTATCGCGGTGGGCCGCGACGCCGACCTCGTCGGGTTCGACCCCGATGCGAAACACCAGGTCGCCGACACCGACCCCGGCCCCTACGCCGGGCTGCGGCTGACGGGGCGGGTGACCGCCACCTGGGTCGCCGGCCGCCGGATCACCGCGGCGGACGCCGGGCCCACCGTGCACGGCACCCCGCTGCTGCCCGCGACCTCCTGAGCCGCGCGCACGGCCCGTTGAGCGGGTCTCCGCACCCGGATGCCGCCGGGACCTGGCAGAAGCGCGCCCGGACACGCCAGAGTGGGGACGTACGTGTCAATGGCGATGCGAGGAGGCCCCAAAGTGCGCGTCGGCGTGCCCAGGGAAGTCAAGAACCACGAATACCGGGTGGCGATCACGCCAGCGGGCGTCCACGAACTGGTGGCCCGCGGGCACCAGGTGGTGGTCGAGCACGGCGCCGGGGAGGGGTCCTCCATCACCGACGCCGAGTTCGCAGCGGCAGGGGCCCGGATCCTGCCCGAGGCCGACGACGTCTGGTCGGACGCCGAACTGGTGCTCAAGGTGAAGGAGCCGGTCGCGGCGGAGTACCACCGGATGCAGCCCGGCCAGACCCTGTTCACCTACCTGCACCTGGCCGCGTCGCGCCCGTGCACCGACGCGCTGCTGGATCGCGGTGTCACCGCGATCGCCTACGAGACGGTGCAGGCCCCGGACGGCTCGCTGCCGCTGCTCGCCCCGATGTCGGAGATCGCGGGGCGGCTCGCACCCCAGGTCGGCGCGGCGACGCTCCAGCGGCCCAACGGCGGGCGCGGCGTCCTCATGGGCGGGGTGCCCGGTGTCCGGCCCGCGTCGGTCACGGTCATCGGCGCCGGGGTGTCGGGGCTGAACGCCACCCGCATCGCCGCGGGCATGGGCGCCGAGGTGACCCTGCTCGACCTCAACGTCGCCAAGCTCCGCCACGCCGACGACGTGTTCCACGGCAGGGTGAGCACGGTGGTCTCCAACACGCTCCAGTTGGAGAACTCGGTGCTCGCCGCCGACCTGGTGATCGGCGCGGTGCTGATCCCCGGCGCGAAGGCGCCCAAGCTGGTGTCCAACGACCTGGTGGCGCGCATGCGGCCGGGGGCCGTCCTCGTCGACATCGCCATCGACCAGGGCGGCTGCTTCGAGGACTCCCGGCCCACCACGCACGCCGACCCCACGTTCACCGTCCACGACACCGTGTTCTACTGCGTCGCGAACATGCCCGGGGCCGTGCCCAACACCTCGACCAACGCCCTCGCGAAGGACACGCTGCGCTACGCGCTCGCGCTCGCCGACAAGGGCTGGCGGGGCGCGCTCGCCGACGACCCCGCGCTGGCGCTGGGGTTGAACGCGGCGGGCGGCGAGCTCACCAACGAGGCCGTTGCGCAGGCGCACGGCCTGAAGTCCCGCCCCGTCGCCGAGGTCCTCGACTAGAACGCCCGGGTGTGCGGGGTCCCGCCGGCCGGCGGGACCCCGCACACCCCGCGGTTTTTTGTCACCGCCCCGGACGCAGACGGTGCGGGCGGCGAGCGGCTACCGTCGGAGGTGGACGTCACGAGTCGCACACCGATCGACCACCCGGAAGGCGGAACCGCGTGTCACGCACCGAGCCCGCAACGCTGCGCAGGGTCGCGACCATCGACGCGGCACTGGTGCGGCTGCCGCTCGTGCACCCGAAGCAGCGCGGCCGGTCCACCGGTACCCGCCCCCGCAGCGCCGAGCACATCCTGGTGCGCGTCGCCGACGGCGACGGCCGCTTCGGCTGGGGTGAGATCCCGGCGGCCGACGAGTCGATGTGGCGGGCCCTGGTCAAGGAGTACGGCCCCGCCCTGCTGGGCCACCCCTGGCAGCGCCCCACCGACGCCGCGCTCGCCTGGGACGGCGCCACCGCCATGCCCGAGGTCCGCTCCGGGCTCGACACCGCCTGCTGGGACCTGTGGAGCCGGTGGCGCGAAAGCCCCCTGTCGCACGCGCTCGGCGGCACCCGCACCGCCATCGCCACCGGGGTCACCCTGGGCCGCCAGCCGTCCTTGCAGACCCTCGTCCAGGAGGTGAACCGGCAGGTCGGCAGCGGATTCCGGCGTATCCGGCTCGGCATCGAACCGGGCTGGGACCTCGAAGCGGTGCGCGCCGTGCAGGAGAGCTTCCCCTACCTCGTCCTCCAGGTCGACGGCTGCGGCCGCTACAGCGAGGACGACCCCGCCCACCTCGACGTGCTGCGCGCCCTCGACGGCTACGGCCTGCTCGCCATCGAGCAGCCGTTCCCCGCCGCCGACCTCGCCGCGCACGCCCGGCTCCGCCGCGACCTGCGCACCCCGCTCGCGCTGGCGGCCGACACCCTCGACGCCCTCGACACCGCCGTCCGCATGGAGGCCGCCGACGCCCTCAACCTGCGGATCGCCCCGCTGGGCGGGCTCACCAACGCGCGCCGCGCCCACGACCGCGCCGTCGACGCCGGCTGGCAGGTGTGGTGCGACCCGCAAGGCGCCTCCGACATCGGCAGGGCCGCGATGGTGGCCCTCGCCTCCCTGCCCGGTGTCACCCTGCCCAGCGACGTGCCGGGCGCCGGCGGCCGCTTCGCCCGCGCCCTCACCGACCCGCCGGTGCGCACCCACGAGGGGGTCGCCCCGGTGCCGCTGACCCGGTCCGGCATCGGCCACACGGTCGCCGAGGACACCGTCCGCTCCCTCGCCGTCGAGGCCGAGAGCATCACCGACGGCGGACGCCGCACGCTGTGACGTGCCCGCTATGACCCGCCCACTGTGACCTGCCCACTGTGACCTGCCCGCTCCGACCCGCGCGGGGCGCACCGCCGCGCCGCTGCCGCGGGCCACGCCCCGTCCCCGCGCGGAGGACGGCCCGCGCCGCCCTGTGCCGGGCCGCCGGTCGCTAGAGTCGGTCCCCCGGAAGTCCTTCGCGAAGGGAGCCCGCGCATGCGCACGTTCAGCGACGCCACCGCTCTGGCAGCGGCGGCGGGGGAGCATCTCGGCCACAGCGCGTGGCACTCCGTGACCCAGGACCGGATCGACCGGTTCGCCGCCGCGACAGGCGACCACCAGTGGATCCACGTCGACGCCGAGCGCGCGGCGCAGGGGCCGTTCGGGGGGACGATCGCGCACGGCTTCCTGTCGCTGTCGATGCTCCCGCTGTTCGGGGCCGAGGTGTACACGCTGGAGACCCCGCCCGCCATGGGCATCAACTACGGCCTCGACAAGGTCCGCTTCCTGCAACCGGTGCGGGAAGGGGCGCGCGTGCGCGACGGCGTCGAACTGGTCGCGGCGAAGGAGACCCCCAAGGGGCTGCTGTTCACGATGCGGCACACCGTGGAGATCGACGGCGGCGAGCGCCCCGCCCTCGTCGCCGACGCCCTGGTGCTGCTGGTCCCGTGACCGCCGCGGCGGGTCCGGCCGGCCCGGGCGCGTTTCGGCGGCACCGAACGCGGTAGACGACTGGGACGGCGCGTCGACCGGCGGGGGCCTCAGGCGTCCGCCGGCGCCGCCAACGCGCCGGGCGGCCGCGTTATTCCTGGAAGCCGCTGTCGGCAAGGCGACACCGGCCGTCCAGCAGCCGTGCTGATAGCTTCATTCGCAGCGATCACATCGCATAATCCACCGCAGAACCGAGTCATAGGAAAGGTGCGTAATGTCCGCGCCCTATTCTCTTCCCGAGCTGCCCTACGACTACGCCGCGCTCGAACCGTGGATCTCCGGCCAGATCATGGAGCTGCACCACGACAAGCACCACGCGACCTACGTCAAGGGTGCCAACGACGCGCTGGACAAGCTGGCCGAGGCTCGCGACAAGAACGAGCTCGGCTCGGTGAACCTCTTCCAGAAGAACCTGGCCTTCAACCTGGCCGGGCACGTCAACCACTCGGTGTTCTGGCCGAACCTGTCGCCCGACGGCGGCGACAAGCCCGAAGGCGAGCTCGGCGCGGCGATCGACGACGCGTTCGGCTCCTTCGACGCGTTCCGCGCTCACTTCAGCGCGGTCGCGACCGGCATCCAGGGCTCCGGGTGGTCGATCCTCGCCTGGGACATCCTCGGCCAGCGGCTCATCATCGAGCAGCTCTACGACCACCAGGGCAACCTCGCGGCGGGCTCCTACCCGCTGCTGCTGCTCGACATGTGGGAGCACGCCTTCTACCTCCAGTACAAGAACGTGAAGGCCGACTACGTCAAGGCGTTCTGGAACGTCGTCAACTGGGCCGACGTCCAGGAGCGCTTCGAGGCCGCCCGCAAGGTCGCGCTCGGCTGACCAGCACACCCCTCGTACGCCGCGCGGGGCGGCACCCCAGGTGGGGTGCCGCCCCGCGCCGCTGTGCGGAGGGCCGGGCTCAGGCGCGCAGCAGCGCCACGGCCTCGGCGGCGGAGTCGGCGACGGGGTGCCCCGTGGCGGTGAGCCGCTCGCGGCCCATCAGCCCGGTGGCGACCAGGACCGCGTGCGCGCCGGCCGCCTCGGCGGCGCGGGCGTCGTCGTCGATGTCGCCGATGAGCACGGTCGTGGCGGGGTCGATGCCCTGGGCGCTGAGGTGGTCGACCAGGTGGTCGGCCTTGGAGTCGGTGTCGGTGTCGTAGCGGCGCCCGTCGACCCGGGTGAAGTGCGGGGTGAGGCCCCGCTCGTCGATCAGCGGGACCAGGAACTCGTGCCCGGCCATCGACAGCAGCGACTGGGAGCCGCCGCGGTCGCGCCACGCGCCGAGGACGTCGAGCGCCCCCTCCGCGAGCCCGCACGACGGGAGGAGCTCGCGGTACGCCCGGTCGTAGTCCTCGTTCACCCGCGCCCACTCGCCATCGGCGAACGGCCGGCCTAGCAGCTCCTCGTAGCACGCAGTGAGCGGGCGCCGGAACATGGCCCGCCAGTCGTCCAGCGCGATCGGCTCGCGGCCGAACCGCGCGCAGACCCGGTTGACGGCGGCGAGGTTGGCGTGGTTGTCGTCGAGGAGGGTGCCGTTCCAGTCCCAGACGATGTGCGTGATTCCGGTCGGAGCGGTGCGAGGAAGATCTGCCACGTCCCGCACTCTATGCCGACGCGCCGCCGCCGGGTCGCGCCGCCCCCGCCGCCCCCGCCGCCTTGGCGGCCTTGCGCCTGCGGCGCCGCCGGATCGCCCAGACGAGCAGCACCACGATGAGCGGGACGACCACGATGATGAGGATCGGCACGACGATCGCGAGGACGGCGACCACCGTGCTGCTGATGTCCTCCAGGGTGCTGACGACCGGGGCGCCCGTCCCGAAGGTGAGTGCGTTCAGCACCGGCCGGGCGAGCGCCTTGGCGATGTGCAGCAGCAGCGCGATGCACACCCCCGCGAAGACCGGCGCCCACGAGCCGGAGCCGTCGGCGAGCGAGGCCACCTCGTCCGGTGCGAGCGAACTCGCACCCGCACCGAAGGTGATGCCGCCCGACGTGGGGCGGATGAGGGTCTGCACGATGTCGTTGGCGCTGTCGAGCCCGGGGACCTTGTCGGCGCCCATCTCCACGACCAGCAGCACCGCGAGGACCACCAGGAACACCGGGTGCTCCAGCCACTGCCAGGCCGGTGAGAGGTCGAGCAGGCCGGTGAACCGCGCGACCAGCCCGACGAGCAGCAGTGGCACGTAGGCGTTGAGCCCTGCGGCCGAGGCCAGTCCCGCACCGGTCAGCAGTTCCAGCATGCGCTCTCTTCCCGATCGGCCCCTGCCGGCCCGGGAGGTCGGGGGCGTCGGGGCGCAATTCGGGAAGAGACATTACCGGCGCCCACCGGGTCAGGGAAGCCCCGTGTGCGCGGCCTTCAGGGCGCTGCTACTGGCGGTACCCCTCGACCTCCGACGCCGGTCGCACCGCGGCGGTGCCGGGGTCCTGGTCGAACTCGTCGCGCGCGCGGCGCTGGCGCAGCAGGTCCCAGCACTGGTCGAGTTCGACGTCCAGGGCGCGGATGCGCTTGCGCTCCTCGGGTGTCAGCCGGTGCTCGCTGCGCTCCCGGAGGTCGCGCTCCTCGGTGACGAGGGCGCTGATCTGCCGCAGGATGCTGCTCTCTTGGCTGTTCGTGTCGGCCATGGTGTCCATGGTCGTCGGCGCGGGACGCCTTGGCAAGCACCCGCGGTCCCGTCCGCGCAGGTCACCCGTTTCCCCGCCGGGCCAGCACGACGAGCGCCGCCCCGCCGCCGAGCACCACGACCGCCATGCCGAGAAGCGCCGCCAGGTCCATCCCGGTGACCGGCAGCAGGCCGCCGGAGTCTCCGTCTCCGTCCACGGGGCCCGACCCGTCCGGCTCGGGCCCCGTGGACGGAGACGGAGACTCGGTCGGGCTCGGAGACGCGGACCCGGACGGGCTCGGACTCGGACTGACACTGGGGCTGGGACTGGCACTCGGGCTCGGGGACGGGGACGGGCGCGGGCGCGGGCTGAAGCTCGGACTCGGGCGCGGCCGCGGGGTCGGACTGGCACTCGGGCTCGCGGACGGGCTGGGGCTTGTGCTCGGACTGGGATCCGGGTCCGGGTCGGGATCCGGGTCCGGGGTGGGGGTGGGGTCCACCGGCGGCGTCCCGTCACAGTCCACGTAGACGTCGCCGAGCGTCAGCGCGTACAGCTGCGCCTGGTCGGCGACGCTCCCGTCGGCGCGCAGCGCCTCGGCCGACACGTCGAGGACGATGCGGATCCGCGCCTGCTGCCCGGCGACCTCGCGGATGTAGCGCGCGTTCACGGTCACCCGGACCGTGTCGGTGTCGCCGCTGTAGTTCCCGGGGACCTCGAAGGCGGTCGTCCCGTCGACGGCCACCGGATTGCCGAAGACGGTGATGGCGTCGGCGTTGGTGTTGGCCTGCACGATGGGCGCTGCCGGGGGGTTGCACTGTACGTAGTTCTGCACGTTCGCGACGTCCATCACGCGGTACAGGCCGCCCGCCGGGGTGCCGCCCTGCGTGATGACCTCGGCCGCACCGCCCTTGGCGGGTGCGGGCACGCGGAAGGTGAGGTTGGTCAGGGTGGCGCGGGCGGTGGCGGACTCCCCGCTCCCGGTGTGGATGCTGATCTGCGCCTGCCGGAGGGCGGCCGGCAGGTACGGCGCGATGCCGTCGGGGTCGGCGGTGAAGTCGGCGTCGAGGTACCCGCCGGTGTCGGCGTCCGCCTGGATGTGGCCGTAGCGTCCGGACACGGCGTTCGGGCCGTACACGTCGGCGGGCAGCTCCAGCGCGGCCCAGGTGCTCTCGGCGTAGGGGTCGGGCGGCGCAGCGGCACCGGTGGCCTGCGACACCGCGATGAGCGCCGCGATGATGAGCGCGGCGGCCCCTGCCACAGGAAGGGCCTTCCGGCGCCGACCGCCCCGTGCCGCGACGGCGGCGCCCGATTCCCGCTCCGTGCCCATGCCCACCTCGCCAGACCCGTGGATCCGGTGCGTGTCATCCGGATCCAGTGCGTATCACCGAGAACCTACGGACGCGGCGCATCGGGGTCCGCCCGGCGCGCAGGCCGGAACCGCCCATATTCCGGCAAAATCCCGCCGACCTGAGCGGCCGCGCGGCACGGACCAGGGCACGGCGCCGCAATGGGGACAATCGGGTTAGCAGGGGGAAACCGGGGGAATGTCTTGGCCCTCGCAGCCCTCCCCCTGGAGCGTCCGATGAATATCTACGCCGACCGCCCCGCCCGCTTCCTCGTCCAGGTCCTCGCGGACGTGTTCGCGCTCGCGTGGATGGCGTGGTGGGTGTGGGCCGCCATGGGCCTGCACGCCGCCGTGCTCGCGTTCGCGACACCGGGGGAACTGCTGGAGAAGGCGGGCGGCGGGCTCAGCTCGAACATGGACACGGCGGCGAAGAACGTCCGCGAGGTCCCGCTGGCGGGCGACCAGCTCGCCAAACCGTTCAACAGCGCGGGCAACGCGGGCGAGAGCCTGTCCTCGGCGGGGGTCGGCTTCCAGGAGTCCGTCGGCGACATGGCGTTCTGGCTGGCGCTGGTGACGGCGGTTATCCCGATCGCGCTGGTGCTGCTGACCTGGCTGCCCGCCCGCGCGCGGTGGATCGCGCGGGCCTCGGGGGCGCGGCGGCTCCGCGCCATGGCGCCGGAGGCGGCGTCCGAACTCCTGGCGCTGCGCGCGCTGTCCTCGGCCCGGCTCGGCAAGCTGACCGCCATCCACTCCGACCCGGTCGGCGCGTGGCGCACGGGCGACGCCAAGTCCATCGACCGCTTCGCAGCACTCGAACTGCACCGGATGGGCCTGCGCGCTTGAGTGACTGCTGGGGTGCCGGTCCGGATCCTGACCGGGATCAGCCAGACCGACACCCCAGCAGCCTCTGACGGGCGGGACACAGGGGCCATGCGCCGGGGACGACGGACCGCCGGACCGACGTCCCCGGGCCCCGCAGGCCGCGACCGGTCGCACCCCACCGGCCCCCTCTCCCCCGGCGCGCCACGGGCGCGGCATGGTCCGGGAGGTGCGCGCGGACACCGATACTCGATGCGGAACGGGGAGTCCGTCCCGATACGTCGGACCCTGGTCAGCGGATATTCGCGATTCATACCCTATGGGGGTATCATTTGAGCATCGAGGGCACGGCAGAACAGGGGAGCGCCGCAATGGCCACACACGGCTACCACGACGAGAAGCAGAAGCACATCAACCGGCTCCGCCGCATCGAGGGCCAGGTCCGCGGACTCCAGCGGATGGTCGAGGACGACTCGTACTGCATCGACATCCTCACCCAGACCGCCGCCGTGAACAAGGCGCTGCGCTCCTTCGCCCTGTCGATGCTCGACGAGCACCTCAAGCACTGCGTCGCCGACGCGGTCGCGAACGGGGGCGACGAAGCCGACGAGAAGGTCCGCGAGGCGTCCGACGCCATCGCCCGCCTCGTCCGCTCCTGATCCTCGATGCGGCGGCCGCCCGGGCCGGTTCAGCCCTGCCCGGCGGCCGCCGTCAGGCGCGCGCTCTCGGAGCGCGCGTCCTCGGGGGTCAGGTAGTGCTGCGCCTCGATGTCGACGAACGTGCTGGGCTTGCCGTGCATGAACCCCAGGCGCGCCACCTCGCCGCCGAGGACGGCCCGGATGAGCCAGTTCGCGATGACGCGGGCCCGCGACGGCCCTGAGGGCAGCGTCAGGATGTGGTAGCCGCGGGTGACGGCGAGCGCGGGGAACCCCGCCAGGTCCACCCCGAACGGGCGGGCGACGGCGTCCTTTCCGCTGAGGTCCACCACCAGGCCCCGGTCGCGGTGCTTGAACGCGGTCAGCGGCCGCCCCAGCAGCGAGGCCACCACGTTGTCCGCGGCGGTCACGGCCTGCTTGCTCGCGTACTGCGCGGTGGGCGGGCAGCGCGCGCCCTCGTCGTCCCTGCTCAGGTCGGGGACCGCGGCGGAGTCGCCGATGGCGAACACCTCCGGGTGGTCGGGCACCGCGAGATCGGCGCCCACCACCAGCCGCCCCTTCTCCGTCGGCGCGTCGAGCGTGCCGATCAGCGGGCTCGGGCTGGTGCCCGCCGTCCAGATGAGCGTGCGGCAGTCGAGCACGCGGCCGTCGGTCAGCGTCACCGCCGTCTCGGTGACCTCGCGCACCGTGACCTCCAGCGTGACCTCGACCCCGAGGTCGCGCAGCAGGTCCAGCGCCTTCTCGCCGAGGCTCTCGCCGAGCTCCGGGAGCAGCCGGGGGGCGATGTCGACGAGGTGCCACGAGATGAGCTGCGCCAGGTCGGGGTAGAGGCGGGCCGCTTCGTCGGTGAGGCGGTGCAGCGACGCCGCCGTCTCGACGCCCGTGTAGCCGCCGCCCACGACGATGAACCGGGTGCGCTGCCGCCGTTCGACCGGGTCGTCGCTGGCGTTGGCGAGTTCGAGCTGGGCGAGGACGTTGTCGCGCAGCACGACGGCCTCGGCGAGGTTCTTGTTGCCGTACCCGAACTCGCTCAGGCCGGGGATGTCGAAGACGCGGGTCAGGCTGCCGGGGGCCAGGATGAGGCGGTCGTAGCGCTCGTGGACGAGTTCGCCGGAGATCTTCCTGACCAGCACCACGCGGCGGTGCGGGTCGACCCCGATCGCCGAGCCCGGCACCATCCGGGTGCGGCGCAGCAGGCGGTGCAGCGATACGGCGATCGACTGCGGCGTGAGGAGTCCGGACGAGACCTGCGGCAGCAGCGGGTTGTAGAGCATGTAGTCGTTGGGCGCCACCAGGACGATCTCGGCCGCGCCCTTGGGGATGCGCCGCTCCAGCCTGCGCAGCGCTCCCAGGCCGGCGAATCCGGCTCCGACCACAACGATGCGGGGCCGTGCCATCGCATGTCCTCCCTTACGCGTCGAGTTCCGGTCGCACGGCGGGGGCGCGGCGTCCGGCGTCCGGTGGCCGGGCAACGCGGCGGCCCGTGCGACCGGCCCGCCGCCACGCACCGGCACTCACTGCCCCGGCGTCCCGCGGCCAAACGTAAGGCGTCGCCGCCCACGAGGGCGCGCGGCGCGCCGACCCGCGGCCGCCGGAGCGCAGCCGCCGGCTCTAGCCACCAGCGCGCAACCGCCGGCGTGCTGCCGCCGTCCCTGGCCGTCCCCTGCCGCAGCCCGGCGCGGGCGCAGCGGCGCGGCGTGGGCGGCGCACGTCGCCCGCGGCGGTGCCATCGCCCGCGCAGTCGCCCGCACGGGCGGGAGCGCGGTCGGGAGCGCGCCGCGTCATCGCTCCCCGGGGAACCGCCCTCCGGTGACCCTCCCCCGGGGAGTTACTCCCCGGGGAACGGGGCGAGCAGGGCCGCGCGGCCCATGCGGAACAGCAGCGCCCCCATGTCCGCCGCCGGGAGCGAGCCCGCGCTGTGCGGGGTGGAGTTGAGCAGGCCGAACGCGGAATGCACCGCGGCGCGGACGACGTCGGGCGGCAGACCGGGGCGCAGCCGGGCGAGCACGCCCACCCACTGCTCCGCGTAGGCCCGCTGCAAGCGGCGGACTTCGCGGCGGTCGGGCTCGCGCACGTTGCCGAGCTCCCTGTCGTGCACGGTGATCAGCGCCGGCTCGCCCAGCGCGAACGCGACGTGCCCGCGCAGCAGCGCGTCGAGGGCGGCGGCGGGCCCGGCGGCGGCGTGCACCCGCGCCCGCCCGTCGGCCTCCAACCGCTCGCTGACCTCCAGCAGCATCGCGGCGAGCAGGGCGTCCTTGCCGGGGAAGTGCCGGTACAGGGCCGGGCCGCTGGTGCCCACCGCCCGGCCCAGCTCCTCGATGGTGACCCCGTGGAAGCCCCGTTCGGCGAACAGCTCCGCCGCGGCACGCAGGATCTGCGCCCGGCGGTTCGGTGCGGCGCGCACCGCGTTGACTTCCGGTTCGGACACCATGGACACCGATGTTAATGGTCGCTAACATCGGCGACGTTAGCGACCATTAACATCCGGATGGGATTCCATGACCAGGGGCCCCGCGCTCACAACGGCGATCGACCCCGGCGGCGCCGCCTTCGCGGCCAACGCCGCGGGCAACCGCGCGCTCGCCGCCGAACTGCGCGAGCGGATCGCCGCGGCGGCACTCGGCGGGCCGGAGCAGACCCGCGCCCGGCACGTCGAACGCGGCAAGCTCCTCCCCCGCGACCGGGTGAACGCCCTCCTCGACCCCGGCTCCCCATTCCTCGAACTCTCCCCGCTCGCCGCGCACGGACTCTACGGCGCCGACGGGCACGACGCCCCCGCAGCCGGGATCATCACGGGCGTGGGCCGGGTCGGCGGCCGCGAGGTCGTGGTGGTCGCCAACGACGCCACCGTCAAGGGCGGCAGCTACTACCCGATGACCGTGAAGAAGCACCTGCGGGCCCAGGAGGTCGCACTCCACAACCACCTCCCCTGCGTCTACCTCGCCGACTCCGGCGGGGCGTTCCTGCCCATGCAGGACGACGTGTTCCCCGACCGCGAGCACTTCGGCCGGATCTTCTACAACCAGGCCACCATGTCGCGCCTCGGCATCGCGCAGATCGCCGCCGTCCTCGGCTCGTGCACGGCGGGCGGCGCCTACGTCCCCGCCATGAGCGATGAAGCGGTCATCGTCCGCGACCAGGGCACCATCTTCCTCGGCGGGCCCCCGCTCGTGCAGGCCGCGACCGGCGAGGTCGTCACCGCCGAGGAACTCGGCGGCGGCAACCTGCACTCCCGCGTCTCCGGGGTCACCGACCACCTCGCCGAGGACGACGCGCACGCGCTGGCCATCGTCCGCCGCATCGTCGGCACCCTCGGGCCGCGGCACGCCCCCGCATGGGAGCGGCTGCCGTCCCGGCCGCCGGCACTCGACCCCGCCGAACTGCCCGGCGCCGTGCCCACCGACACCCGCACCCCCTACGACGTCCGCGAGGTCATCGGCCGCATCGTCGACGCCAGCGAGTTCGGCGAGTTCAAGGCCGAGTACGGCACGACCTTGGTCACCGGATTCGCGCACATCCACGGCCACCCCGTCGGCATCGTCGCCAACAACGGCATCCTGTTCGCCGAGTCGGCCATGAAGGGCGCCCACTTCATCGAGCTGTGCGACCGCCGCTCCATCCCGCTCGTGTTCCTCCAGAACATCTCCGGCTTCATGGTCGGCCGCGACTACGAGGCCGGCGGCATCGCCAAGCACGGCGCGAAGATGGTCACCGCCGTGGCGTGCGCCCGCGTCCCGAAGTTCACCGTCGTCATCGGCGGCTCGTTCGGCGCGGGCAACTACAGCATGTGCGGGCGGGCGTACTCCCCCCGCTTCCTGTGGATGTGGCCCAACGCCCGCATCTCCGTCATGGGCGGCGAGCAGGCCGCCTCCGTCCTCGCCACCGTCCGCCGCAACCAGGCGGCCGGCCGCGGCGAGGACTGGCCCGCCGACGCGGAGGAGGAGTTCAAGGCGCCAATCCGCAGCCGGTACGAGGAGCAGGGCAGCCCCTACTACTCCACCGCCCGTCTCTGGGACGACGGTGTGATCGACCCCGCCGACACCCGCACCGTCCTCGGACTCGGGCTCGCCGCCGCCCGGCACACCCCGCTGGGGCCGGTGGGCTACGGCGTCTTCCGAATGTGAGGTGGCACCAGCCATGACGAGCGCGACGACGAACGGCGCGGTCCCCCCGGCAGCGGACACGGCGGACGCGGTGCACGCGACGGACACGGTGGACACTGCCGCTCCGGCGCCGGTCCCCGCCGCGCGCCCCGCGGTCCTGGTCGCCAACCGCGGCGAGATCGCCGTGCGGGTACTGCGGACCCTGCGCCGCCTCGGGCTGCGATCCGTCGCCGTCTACAACGACGACACCGCGGACGACCCCTTCGTGCACCTCGCCGACACCGCCGTGCGGGTGACCGGCCCCGGCCCCGCCGGGGGCTACCTCAACGGGCCGGCCCTCATCGAGGCGGCACGCACCGCGGGCGCCACCATGATCCATCCGGGGTACGGGTTCCTGTCCGAGAACGCCGACTTCGCGCGGGCCTGCGCCGCAGCGGGCCTCGTGTTCATCGGCCCGCCGCCCGACGCGATCGACGCCATGGGCGACAAGATCCGCGCAAAGCAGCAGGTCGCCGCGGCCGGTGTCCCCCTGCTGCCCGGCTTCGCCGAGGACCCCGGCGAACCCATGAGCGACGCCGACCTCGCCCGCGCCGCCGCCGAGGCGGGCTACCCACTGCTGCTCAAGCCTTCGGCCGGCGGCGGCGGCAAGGGCATGCGCGTGGTGTCGGCGCCCGCCGACCTCGCCGCCCAGGCCGCGGCCGCGCGCCGCGAAGCGGAGGCGGCGTTCGGCGACGCCACACTGCTGGTCGAACGGTACGTCCAGCGGCCGCGCCACATCGAGGTCCAGGTGCTCGCCGACACCCACGGCAACGTGGTCCACCTGGGCGAACGCGAATGCAGCCTCCAGCGGCGCCACCAGAAGATCGTCGAAGAGGCGCCGTCGCCACTGCTCACCCCCGCCCAGCGCGCCGCCATGGGCGCCGCCGCCGTTGCGGCGGCAACGGCGTGCGGCTACGTGGGCGCGGGGACCGTGGAGTTCATCGTCCAAGACCCCGCTGTGACACAGGGCCCCGCTCCGGCACAGGACTCCGCTCTCGCGCAGGGCCCCGCTCTCGCACAGGGCCCCGCTGTGACACCGGACCCCGCCCGAACAGCGGCGCACGACGAAAGCAGCCCCGCGGGGGGACCCCCTACTTCAATCCAAACCGATCCCGGCACCCCGGCGCCACCCGCATCACCCGCCCTGTGGACGGCCGCCCCCGGCCTCGAATACGCCTTCCTGGAGATGAACACCCGCCTCCAGGTCGAGCACCCCGTCACCGAGGAGGTCGCCACCGTCAACGGGCGGCGCGGCATCGACCTGGTCGAGTGGCAACTCCGCGTCGCCATGGGCGAGGCGCTGCCGTTCGCCCAGGACGACCTCGGGCACAGCGGCCACTCCGTGGAGGCCCGGGTCTACGCCGAGGACCCCGCCCGCGACTTCCTTCCCACCGGCGGCCCCGTCCTGCGGCTCACCGAGCCCCCCGGCGGCCCCGGCGAGGCCGTGCGGGTCGACTCCGGCCTCGCCGAAGGCATGCGGATCACCTCCGCCTACGACCCGATGCTCGCCAAGGTCATCACCTGGGCGCCCGACCGCGCCGCGGCGCTGGACCGCATGGACGCCGCCCTGGCCGGCTACACCCTGCTCGGCTGCGGCACCAACGTCGCGTTCCTGCGCGCGCTGCTGCGCACCCCCGACGTCCGCGCCGGCCGCCTCTCCACCGACCTCACCGAACGCCTGCGCCCCGGCCTGGCCCCCCGCACCGCGGTACCGCCCGAGGTGTACGCGGCGGCGGCGATCGACCACCAACTGGCACTCGAAGCGGTCGACCCGCGCGCCGACCGCTTCGACGTCCCCGACGGCTGGCGCGTCGGCGACCGCGCCTGGACGCCGTGGCGGCTGCGCGCGCCCGGCGGCGAACCGGAACGGGTCGAGGTGCGGCGCGGCGCCGACACCCCGGCCGAGCCCGCCGCGGGCGCGCCCCGCCCCGGGCACCCCGCCCACTACGAGGTCCGCGTCGGCGGTGGCGCCCCCGCCGCAGCCCGCGCCTACCGGGACGGCGGCGGCAGCGCCCTCGTCGTGCGCCTCGCCGACCGCACCGTGCGCTACGCACGCGCCGCCGACGGCCCCGCCCTGTGGCTGGGACACGAGGGCGCCGCGTGGCGCCTGATCGAGGAGGCCGTGCTCGCCCCCATCCGGGCGGCCGCCGCGCACGGCGACGGCACCCTGCGCAGCCCCATGCCGGGCACGGTGCTGTCGATCGCCGCGGAACCGGGCCGGGAGGTCGCCGCAGGCGAACCGGTGCTGGTGGTCGAGGCGATGAAGATGGAGCACGCGATCACCGCGCCGGTCAGCGGCGTGCTCACCGCCCTGGAGGTGCGCACCGGCCAGGCCGTCGCCATGGACATGGTTCTCGCCGTCATCACCCCGACCCCGCCCGACCCCGCCGCCCCGGCCGCGGCCGCCACCCCGTAGAGGAGCAGGACCCATGTCGTACCGGCTGTCCGCTGAACACGAAGAGCTGCGCCGCACCGTCGAGGACTTCGCCCGCACCGAGGTCGCCCCCGTCATCGGCGACTTCTACGAGCGCGGCGCGTTCCCCTACGACATCGTCGCCAAGATGGGCGCCATGGGGCTGTTCGGGCTGCCGTTCCCCGAGGAGTTCGGCGGCATGGGCGGCGACTACTTCGCACTCTGCCTGGCGTTGGAGGAACTCGCGCGGGTCGACTCCTCCGTCGCCATCACCCTGGAGGCGGGGGTGTCGCTCGGTGCGATGCCGATCTACCGGTTCGGCAGCGCGGAGCAGAAGGCCACCTGGCTGCCCCGGCTCTGCTCCGGGACGGCGCTGGGCGCGTTCGGGCTGACCGAGCCGGGCGCCGGCTCCGACGCCGGGGGCACCCGCACCACGGCCGAGGTCGTAGGCGGCGAATGGGTGCTGAACGGCACCAAGTCCTTCATCACCAACTCCGGCACCGACATCACCGCGCTCGTCACGGTCACAGCGGTCACCGGCCGCGCACCCGACGGCCGCCCGGAGATCTCCGCGATCCTGGTGCCCTCGGGCACGCCCGGTTTCACCCTCGGGCAGAAGTACTCCAAAGTCGGCTGGAACGCCTCCGACACCAACGAACTGGTCTTCGACGGCTGTCGCGTCCCCGAGTCGAACCTGGTGGGCGAGCGGGGCCGCGGCTACGCCCAGTTCCTGCGGACACTGGACGAGGGCCGCATCGCGATCGCCGCCCTGTCGGTCGGCCTCGCCCAGGGGTGCGTGGACGAGAGCCTGCGCTACGCGGCGGAACGCGAGGCGTTCGGTCGCCCCATCGGCGCCAACCAGGCCATCCAGTTCAAGATCGCCGACATGGAGGTCCGCGCGCACACCGCCCGCCTCGCCTACTACGACGCCGCGGCCCGCATGCTGGCCGGTGAACCGTTCAAGAAGGAGGCCGCCATCGCCAAGCTGGTCGCCTCCAACGCCGCCATGGACAACGCCCGCGACGCCACCCAGGTGTTCGGCGGGTACGGCTTCATGAACGAGTTCCCGGTGGGCCGGTTCTACCGCGACGCCAAGATCCTGGAGGTCGGCGAGGGCACCAGCGAGGTGCAGCGCATGCTGATCGCCCGCCAACTGGGCCTGCCCGCGTAGGAGGGGCCCGCGCAATGCCATTGAGTCAACGGGTGCGGGGGGTATGCGGTGCGTCCCTGACCACCTGAGGCGAAGGGGCTGCGCGGTGCGTCCCTGGTGCCCTGGGGAGAAGGGGGTGGGTTGCCGTCGCGGCTGCGAAGCACCCGGCGGTGCGAAACACCACGCTGGAGTTTTCCCGCCAGTCGTGCATCCCCGCAGACGGCGGGTCTGTGCCCGGGGCCTGGCGATCGAAGCGGGCCGTGGTGCTTTGCGCCGCCGGATGCTCCGCAATCGCGACGGCAACCTCCTCCTCCACCCGGGCCCACAAGCATCGCGGGCACCCGGACTGCCGGGTGCCCGCTGTCGGTCCTCGTGCGGATCAGTCGAAGAGCTCCTCGGCGCGGGAGACAGTCACGGCCCGAGTAACCCAGGTGGCCAACTGGTCGAGGTCGGTGCAGGATGTGACCCGCTCGCGGACCTCGTCGGACACCGCGATCCCCCGGGTATCCAAGACCCTGAGCACACTCTTGGCCTCGCCGCTCGCCTCTCCCTCGGCCTTGCCCTCGGCCTTGCCCTCGCGGTAGATGCGGCCCACGAACTCGGTCTTGGGCTCGAAGATGCCAGCGTCCACAGTGTCCTCCAGGTATTTCCTGCTCACGGCGGACAGCGCGGCGAGCACGTAGTCAGAATACAAACTGGTCTTGTTCTCGTCGAGGCTGGCGAACGCGGCGCCCAACGCGTCCAACTCCGCGGGGTCCTCGATCCGGTGCACCATTGCGGCGAGGATCGTCATCTGCGGATTGTCCTTTGCGACCTCCTGGTCCGTCACAGGTTCGAGGGCCGTCAGCGGCAGTGCCAACGGGCGGAGCATGTGGCGCCCGCCGCCAAGGTCGATCGTCTCCGAGCACCACCGGGCGACTCCGGCCGACGGGGTCAGCACCAGGAGGATCACGGGGCAGCGCAGCCGCGCCCGCAGGTTCGCCGTGTAGGCGGGCCAGCTGAAGCGCTTGTTCTTGTCGGGCTTGGTCTGGCATTCGACGATGATCGCGAACACCGGCACGGGGTCTCCGCCCTCGGCGGGCGTGCTCTCGCAGACCACGACCGAGTCGGCGCGCAGCTCCGGCGGCGCCGTGGTGGTGGCGTCGCCGCTGTCGCACCGCGCCCTGGAGTACTTCGGCCGCTCTGTGTCGGCGACCTTGTCGAGCAGGTAGACCGCCAAGTCGGGCACATGGCGGATGAGGTCGAGGGGAAACTCGTGGTCGAGTGACGGCATGGCGATGAAATTAGGGCGCACGTACGACAATTCGCAGCTCAACGGCGAAACGTCCGGATATGTCGACTCTTGTGGTCGACCCGTGCGGACCGTTCAGGTCGCCGGGATCCCGTACACGCGGTCGACCCGGATGCGGACGACGAGGCGGCGGTCGGCGACCATCGCGCGGCGGTAGTCGTCCCAGTCGGGGTGCTCGCCGCCGATGGCGCGGTAGACCTCCACCAGTTCGGCGAGGACGGGGTCGCCGGGCGCGGTGGCGACGTCCGACAGTTCGGCCGCGCCCTCGGCCACCGCGTACGCCCACGGGTGCGGTCCGGTCACGTGCACGCTGACCCGGGGGTCGCGGCGCAGGTTGTGGACCTTGGCGCGGTCTGCGGTCGTCGTGAAGCGCAGCAGCCCGGCGTCCTTCTCAGCGGCCTTCTCCGCGGTGAAGCCGACGGTCGACAGCTGCGGGCGGCCATCGCGCTTGAGTGTGGCGACGACGCCGTGGCGGGCTTCGGTGATGAGGGCGCGCAGCCCGTCGTCCTTGTGGTCCATACCACTCTGCAACGCCGCGTGCGCCCCGCGGATTCCGGTGCGGGGCCCGCACCCTGAGAATTCCCGTGTGGCACCTCAGCGGGACCTCAGCCCCGCGGATCCCGTTCTATGGCCTCAGTCGGCCGAGCGCTCCGTTGCCGGGCCGAAGAGGTGGCCCGGCATCTGCTCGGCGAGGTCGATGAGGTGGTCGGCCATCGCCAGGCCGGTGGGGACGTCGACGGCCCCCTTGCGCTGCTCCCAGGTCAGGATGTGCCCGCCGGTCAGCCGGAACGGCAGGGTGCGCGGGCCGTCGAGGTGCAGCCGCCGCAGGGCGGGGCCGAGCGCCTCCAGCGCGAACGCCTCGTCGTCGGTGGTGATGTGGAAGGCCGCGTCGAACTCCGCGTCGCCGGTCTGGAGGTCTTGGGCGCCGACGAAGTTCAGCAGCTTGTGGCCGACGTGCTCCGGGGCGACCTGGAGCCCCGGGGTCGGGCCGGGCAGGCGCACGGCGACGATCTCGTAGGGGGTCGACGTCTGCTTGGACGCGCCTTCACCGGGCACCGTGTAGTCGTACTTGAACACCGCGACCGTGCGGCCGCGGTACGTGCCGGAGACCGCGTGGCGCGCCGCGTGGGTGACGCCGCCGTCGAAGGGCGCGCCGCGGAACCCGGCGACGAGGGCGCGGTCGTTCTCCCGGTAGGTCCAGCCGTTCTCCTTCGCCCATGCGACCACCGCGTTGCTCCGCCGCCGCCCCCGCGCCCAGTGGAGCGCGAAGAACACGACGCCGACGGCGATGATGCCGCCGATGGCGAGTTCGACCGGGATGTCCACAGGGATTGCCTTTCAGAGGCCGCGCCGGGGCGCGGGTGGGGTCGTCCGGGCGCGCCGACGAAGCGCCCGTCCGGACGAGCCGGCTCCTCTCAGCATGGTGGCACAGGACGGTGGCTCAGGGTGGTGGTGCCGCCATGGCACACCGCCGTGGCGCCCCGATGGCGCCGCGGTGGTCACCGCCAGGAGCTGTTCCCGCCGGTGGATGTGGGCTGGGCCTTGTCGCCGACCGTGATGGCGTGTTCGACGAGGGTGATCAGGGTGTCCTTGGTGGACCCCCGGTCGCGGGCGTCGAGTTGCACGATCGGGATGGTGGGGCTGAGGGTCAGCGCGTCGCGGACTTCGTCGGCGGCGTGCGGGTAGTAGCCGTCGAATCCGTTGATCGCCACGATGAAGGGCAGGCGTGCCTCTTCGAAGTAGTCGATCGCGGGGAAGCAGTCGGCGAGCCGGCGGGTGTCGACCAGGACCACCGCTCCGATGGCGCCCTTGACCAGGTCGTCCCACATGAACCAGAAGCGGTGCTGGCCCGGGGTCCCGAACAGGTACAGGATCAGGTCGGAGTCGAGCGACACGCGGCCGAAGTCCATGGCCACCGTGGTGGTCTGCTTGTCCGGTGTCTTGGCGAGGTCGTCGACGCCCACGCTGGCGCTCGTCATGACCGCCTCGGTGGTCAACGGCACGATCTCGGAGACGGAGCCCACGAAGGTCGTCTTGCCGACGCCGAACCCTCCGGCGACGACGATCTTGACCGACGTCATCGCGCTCGCCGAAGCGCCGCCGTCGTCGGCCACGCTAGAGCTTGCGAAGTCCACTGAGCACCCTTTCAAGCAGGTTGGCGTTGGGCCGGCTGTCGGCGTTGAGCGAAGAGCGGATCTGGACCAGCCCCTGTTCCGACATGTCCGCAACGAGGACCCGCGCCACGCCGAGCGGGATGCGCAGGAGTGCGGAGATCTCCGCGACCGAGCGCAGTTCCCGGCACAGGTCGGTGATCGCCTGGCATTCCGGGGTGAGCATCCCGAACTCGTTGCGGGCCGTGGCCGTCGTCGTGATCAACGCCTCCATCGGCAACTGCGACCGCGGTTTGGTGCGGCCGCGGGTCACCGCGTAGGGACGAACCGGCGAAGCATGGGACGCTCCTTGCGCAGCCCATTGCTGTTGGTCGTGTGGTTGCTGGCCCGGGGGCTGCGGAACCTGGCGGGGGGTCTCCCCGCCTCCGGCCTCCTCGGGCGGGTGTGCCGCGCCGGGAGGTCTGTTTCCGAACCACGAGGGGCTCCCGGTATCTCTACCGTGAGATGCCACCACGTCCTCCTGTCGGTGGGTCAGTAGATTCCGGAGGTGCGTGCCGTCGGGGTAAGCGCCCGGCCCGCCCGCTCGACGAGCAGGGTCATCTCGTAGGCCACGAGCCCGAGGTCGCATTCTGCGGCCGCGAGGACCGCCATGCACGAGCCGTCGCTGATCGCCATGATGAGGAGCAGACCGCGCTCCATCTCCACTACGGTCTGCGCCACCGCTCCCCCCTCGAACACCCGGGCGGCGCCCTGGGTGAGGCTGGAGAGCCCGGAGGCGATCGCGGCGAGCTGGTCGGCGCGGTCGCCGGGGAACCCCGCCGAGGCGGCGAGCGGCAGGCCGTCCGAGGACACCACGATCGCGTGTGCGACGTCGGGCACGCGGTTGGCGAAGTCAGTGATCAGCCAGTTGAGTTCATTCACCGGTTGATTCATCTGCTCTCCTGTAGATCCTGATGCCGGCGTCGGCCGTCCAGAATACGGGCGATCCGGCCATCGGTGTTCTTCGATAGCGACTTTTTCAGGGGAACTGCGCGTACTGCAACCACTGCCGGAACTTCGGATATCACGCGGCTTGTGCGCGATTGTCCACGAAGTGCGAATGATGCTATTTCATGGGGCGCACCCGGGTCATGGGGACCCCCGGAACACGCGCGTCCGGCCCGTTCCCGGCGCCTCGGGCAAGGGCACCGACCCGTCGTTCGGCGGGGCATCGCTCAACTCTCCTCGGGTGTCGAATCGCCGAGTTCCGTGCGCCCCTGCCGGATCCCCTTCTGGAATCCGGTGAACCGGTTGCGAACGGTGTCGGCGGATCGTGACGTGATCTGTTTGAAGTTCTCCGGTTGCGGAGCAGTACCGGGAACAAGGTTTGCCTTAGGGACCCGTTTTGGCAACCCCGAGGTGGTGAGACCGCCCGCGATGGGGTCGGCCGCCGTGCGTGCGGCCTTCCAACCGCGGTCGGCGTCGGAGCGCCAGTCGTCGTCGCGGCGCTGCGGCGCGGCCGGTGCGGCGCCCGGACGGCGTTCGCCCGCGCTCTCGCCGCCGCGGCCTGCGCCGGAGGCGTCGGACCCGCCGGAGACAACGGGGATGGGCCCGGTCTCGTCACCGGCGTCGTCGCGGCTCGGCGGCGGCGGTGCCGACACGGCCGGGCGCCCGGACCGCCGCCGGAACCAGTTCGACTCGATGGAGTCGAAGATCGGCAGCGAATCGCTGTGGCTCTCCGGCGAGGGCGGCACCACGGTGTTCTGGCCCGCGCCCGCGGAGGCGCCGTAGCGCTTCGACAGGTAGGCGGTCGACCCGTAGCCGTCGCGCGCCTCCGGCTCCGGCGGGTACCGGCGCTCGTGGCGGTTGGCGGGCGCCTCGGGGCGCTCCGGCGGCGCCGCGGTGACCTCCTCGCGCGGCGGCGACTGCCACCCGCTCGACCACCCGGCCGATTCGTGCCCGGCGGTCTGGGCCGGGCGCTCCTCGCGCGCGGGGGGCTCGGGCGCGGCGCGGCGCGGCTCCTGCCATTCCTGCGGTGCAGGTCGCTCCTGCCGCTCCTGCCGTGCGGGGGGCGGCTGGACGGACGGCCGGTCGAGCGGCGGCCGGAAGGCGTCGCTCTGAGGCTCGCGCCGCACGGGCCGCTCCTGGGGCGGTTCGGCCGGGGTGT
Source organism: Murinocardiopsis flavida (assembly GCF_003014485.1). Lineage (GTDB taxonomy): Bacteria > Actinomycetota > Actinomycetes > Streptosporangiales > Streptosporangiaceae > Murinocardiopsis > Murinocardiopsis flavida. Next base: position 29,601 of record NZ_PYGA01000011.1, read on the forward strand.
CGAGGGCCGGGCGGTTCCACCCGGCGTCGGTCGACCAGAGGTCCTGCCCGCTGGGCGGGTACTCCTCGGGCTCCGCCGCGCTCTGCGGCTGGCTGCCGTGGTGCCCCGGCGCGCGCTTGGGCAGGGACGACGGCGCCTCGGGCGGCGGGCTCTGCCACACGGACCGCTCGGGTTCGGCCTGCGGCCGCCACTCCTCGGCGGGGTCGGCCGGCGCGGGGGACGCCGCGAACGCGGCGGTGGCCTCGGCGTAGGTGTCGGGGACGCCGGGGGGCGCCGCGCCCAGCGCGGGCGGTGCGTCGCCCGCGCTGATCAGCAGGTCGGCGGGGAACAGCGCGAACGCGGTGATGCCGCCGTTGTGGGCCTCGCTGATGCGGACCCGGATGCCGTGCCGGGCGGCGAGGCGGCTGACCACGAACAGGCCCATGCGGCGCGACACCGCAAGGTCGATGACCGGCGGCTCGGCGAGCCGCTGGTTGATGAGCGCGAGCTCGTCGGGCGGCATGCCGATGCCGCTGTCGGTGACCTCGACCTGCACGGCGCCGTGGTCGACCTGGCGCGCGGTGACCGACACCTGGGTGTCGTGCGAGGAGAAGGTCGTGGCGTTCTCGACCAGCTCGGCGACGAGGTGGATGACGTCGTTCACCGGGCGGCCCAGCACGGAGATGTGCGAGGGCGCCCGGACGTTCACCCGCTCGTACTGCTCGACCTCGGAGATCGCGCCGCGCAGGACGTCGACCAGCGGGACGGGCTGCGCCCACTTGCGGGTGTTGTCCTGCCCCGAGAGGACCAGCAGGTTCTCGTTGTTGCGGCGCATGCGGGTGGCGAGGTGGTCGAGCTGGAACAGGTCGGAGAGGCGGTCGCCGTCCTGCTCGCTCTGCTCCAGGCCGTCGATGAGGCGGAGCTGCCGTTCCACCAGGGTCTGGCTGCGGCGGGACAGGTTGACGAACATCGCGTTGACGTTGCTGCGCAGCGCGGCTTCGTCGGACGCCAGCATGAGCGCCACCCGGTGGACCTCGTCGAAGGAGCGCGCGACCTCGGCGATCTCGTCCTTGGTGGTGACCTTGACCGGGGTGACGACGATGTCGTCGGGTTTGGCGCTGGTCTCCTGCATCCGGGTGATCGCGTCGGGCAGGTCGGTCTCGGCGATGCGGATGGCGCCCTCGCGCAGCGTGCGCAGGGGGCGCAGCAGCGAGCGGATCACCATGCTGGTGGCGAAGAAGACGGCGAGCAGCACCGCGAGGACCAGCAGGGCGTCGAGGAGGGCCGCGTTGCGCGCGTTGTCGCGCAGCTCGGCGGCCTGCTCGCGGACCGAGCCGGCGGTGTTCTCCTCGACCTTCTGGAACCGCTCCAGCGAGGTGTTGGACACGTCGAGGTAGGTGCGGGGGTTGACGTCGGAGGTGGTGCCCGAGATCGCCTCGCCGTCGCCGATGCGCATCTTCACGCGCAGCCGGATGGTGCTCATCTGGCTGACTTCGAGGCCGGTGTAGGTGGTGTCGAACGTCTCGCGCTGGGAGGCGGAGGCGCTGGCCATGAAGTTCTGGATCTCGTTCTCGTAGCGCGCGCGGCTCTGCTCGACGGCGGCCTGCACACCGCCCGACATGCGCTTCTGCATCAGCGAGTTGAGCATCAGCGCCGACTCGAAGGAGAGCTGCTCCCTGGCGTTGCCGAGGGCGGTCATGGCCCGGACGCTCTCGCGCAGGGGGGTGTCCTCGGAGTTCTCCGCGATGGTCTCGTTGAAGGCGCCGAGGGGGGTGATGATCTGCCGGTACTTGGTGACGGTCGGCAACAGGGTGATGCGGGTGTCGGTGACCTCGCCGCGGATGGTCTTGAGCTCTTCGAGGCTGCTCATCATCGACTGGAGCCGGCCGGCGATCAGGTCGCTGCCGGGGTCGCCGAGTTCGGCGCGCCCGTTGCGGACCTCGTTCGCGGCGCGGTCGACGACGTCGCGCTGGTCCTCCAGCTCCTTCAGGCGGGTGTCGGAGCGGTTCGCCGGGTCGGGCGACCCGGCGATGTAGGCGGCGGTGAGCAGCCGCTCCTTCCCGAGCGCGTTGCCGAGTTCCACAACGGACTCACCGAGTACCGCCATGCTCTCGATTCGCTCGTGGGTGAAGGTGTTGGAAACACTCTCGGCGATGCGCAGGCCGCCGAGCAGGACCGCGACGGCGGTCGGGATCACGACGAGCGCGACGAGCCGGGGGCGCACCCGCCAGGCCCGCGGAGACCACCACCGGGTACGGCGCGGCTCGGCGGGGCCGCCGGGGTCGCCGCGCTCCGCGTCGATCTCGTCGTCCGCGTTGGCGGCTGTGCTGTTCGTCGCTCGTGTCGGCACGGACCCTCGCAACCTTTCGTGTCGCCGCCTCAGGCATAGGGACAGTTTCCTCATGATCACGGGCCCGCCTGCCGCGTGCGCACCACACCCGTGGCCGCACGGCATCGGTTAGGAGACGGTGACCGTCCGTCCGGTCCGTTGACCGATGGCCTGTCGCGACGGAGAAATCGGCGCTGGGTCAGGACCCGCCTCATGAGGAGGGAGAGGCGTCGCGCACCATTAAACCGAAATGGTGCACCTGAGGTCGATAGCGTACCAATCGACTTAGACGCCTCGGATACCGCATTCTGCCGCACCCCGCGCGGACCTGCGCCGACGAGTCCGGGACGAATACGGGCACTACGGGCGCCATTTACGGTCCCCGCCCAGATAGCACCGCCGCGGGCGCCCTGTGATCGTATTCCATAACTTTTTGAACACACCGCGTGCAGACTGTGAACACCCCAGGTCGCGTGGCACCGTGATCCCTGTCAGCGCCGGTCGTATCGGGGGGTCGTCCGTGCAGCAAAGGGTGCCGCAGTCCGTGCCGCAGCAGCGCCGGAGACCGGCCGGGCGGCGTCCCGGCGCGCGCCCGGCGGCCCGGTGCGCCGCCGCCGCTCTCGCGCTGGCGCTCCTCGCCCAGCCAGGCGCGGCCGCGCACACCGACACCGGGGACACCGGCGACCCCGGCACCGTGCGGGCCCGGGTCGCCGAGGTCCAGAAGGAGCTCCGCGGCCTGCACGCCGCATCGGACCGGGCGGCCCTCGCCTACCGCGACCAGAGGACGAAGCTGGCCGCGGCGCGCACCGACTACCGGGAGTCCGCGGAGAAGGCCGACCGCGCCGCCGAGCGCCGCAAGAAGGCGCGCCGTACGGCCGCCAGGCACGCGGTGAACGCCTACAAGGGCTCCGGCGCCGAGGGCATCACCACGTGGGCGCACAAGGACGGCCTGAACGAGACCATGGCCCGCAGCGGCTACATATCGCTCCTCGCCGGGCACCGCGACTCGGCGCTGAAGACCGCCGAGGCGGCCGACTCCGCCGCCGAGAGCGGGCGCAAGCGCGCCGACGCGGCCTACACCACCCAGCGCAAGACGGCGCGCTCGGCGGCACGCGCCAAGGAGGACGCGCTCGACGCGGTGCGCAAGCAGGAGAAGTCGATGCGGAGCATCCTCGCCGAGCAGACGCGGATCGAACGCGCGTACGGCTCGCCGGCAGCGGCGGCGCCGAGCGGCGGCGGAGGCGGCGGCGGAGGCGGAGACTGCGCCGCGGGAGCGGAGGCGGCCTCGGGGTTCGGCAACGGCCGCGTGCCGGAGTCGGAGCTGTGCGCGCTGCCGCAGCCCGGCCAGTTCCTGCGGGCCGACGCCGCCGCGGCGTTCGCCGACCTGGACGCCGCCTACCGCGGGCGGTTCGGCCGGCCGATGTGCGTCACTGACTCCTACCGCCCGATCGACGAGCAGGTCCAGTTGTTCCGGGAGAAGGAGCAGGGGATGGCGGCCCGGCCGGGGACCAGCACGCACGGCCTGGGGATCGCCGTGGACCTGTGCGGCGGGGTCGACGGCGAGGACACCGCCGAGCACCGCTGGATGCTCGCCAACGCGCCGGAGCACGGCTGGGACAACCCGCAGTGGGCGCGCGGCGGGTTCGAGCCGTGGCACTGGGAGTACAACGGATGACGCCGGCCGGGCGCCGCCGCGCACCGTCAGTGCGACCGGCCCTGTGCCTCGGCCCCGGGCTACGGCTCCGGGACCTCAGTTCCCGGACTTCGGCTCCCGGACTTCAGCTCCCGGAGCCGACCCGGACCTCGAACTCGCCGAGGACGCCGCCTTCGATCAGGAGTTCCTCGCCCGGTTCCAGGGCCCGCGTGCTCTCGGGCATGGCGGCGACGACCTCGGCGGGCGAATCGGGGCCCGCACCGGTGCGCAGAGCGTCGGTCCAGCCGAGCTTGCCGTCGAGCCGCACCCCGGCGATGACCTCGCCGTCGACGCTGGCGGTGACCGAGAGCGGGGTGCCGTCGAACTCGTCGTGGGTGACTATCGCCGGCCCCAGCGTGAGCCCGGTGGGCGCCCCCGCGCTGTCGGACCACAGGCAGGCCGGGGTGTAGCCGACGTGCTGGGTGGCGCCGAACACCGCTGCCACGCCGATGGCGGCGGTCAGGGTGCCGCCGCCGTTCGGGGCTGCCACGCCGTCGTCGGTGCCGAGGATCTGCGCCGGATCGATGGTCAGCACCCGCCCGCCGAGGTCGACGCGCACGGCCTGCGCCGGATGGAGCGGCGCGACCAGCCGGGTCTCGAACTCGACGATGATCTCGACCGGGTTGCTGAGGGCGCGCTGATAGGCGCCGGCGAGTGCGTCGACACTCGCCGCCAGCAGATGCGGCACCGTTTCGTCGCCCGGATACCCGAACACGCAGCCGTCGTCGATGACCCCCGGGCGTTCGGAGCCCCCGCTCGGCGAGAGATAGGTGACCCAACGCATGTGTATTCCCCTCCCGACCGTGGCCTCCGCCCCTCTGCGCGGCCCCGGATTCACAACATTTCCAGGCATGGAAAGATACAAGCCCCGAAGGCGTCGGCGGGCCGGTGCGGCGAACCCGCCGGGCGGCGGGAGCGCCGGACCGGGGCCGACCCCGGTCTCAGTGGCCGCTTACGGCCGGTGCGGCCAGCGGGTTGTGCTCCTTGCCGGTGGCCGCGCACATGCGGCACGGTTCCTCGACCCGGACCCAGTCGATGGCGCCGACACTGTCGCGGTGCGGGCGTTCGGGCCGCCACCAGCCCGAACCGGCGCAGAACCGGCAGGGCAGGTCGTCGCGGCCGCACCATTGGCAGGTCGCCAGGAAGCAGTTCTCCCGTGTGGGCCTCATCTGCATACGCCGGTCCCCCCGCAGGTGTCGCAATCCTCCACGCTGTCGACGAAGACGACCGTCCCGTCGGCGGTACGCCGTGGCCGCTGGTAGGTGATCCTCCCGGTGCCCCGGCACCGCCCGCACGGCGGCGGCTCCGAATTGCGCGGCATCGGCCCGCCCCTCCCTGGGCATCATCGGGCGTGCTCAGCCTCGCACAGCGCGTCACCGCACGTCCAGAGTGTGATCCCTGGTCGCCCTGGTTCCGGGGCCCCTGAGCCCAGTGCCGTTGAATTGCCGGGCGCTCGGGTGTTCCCACGGCCCCGTCCTGGGGTGTAGAGGGTGGGCGGCACGCCCCTGGTGTCCTGGGTGGAGGGGGTCGGCTACCGTCGCGGATGCGAAGCACCCGGCGGCGCGAAACACCACGCCGGAGTTTCCCCGCAAGACCTGGTCCACCGCGGGCGGCGGGTCTGTGCCCGGGGACTGGCGATCGAAGCGGGCCGTCGTGCTTCGTGCCGCCGGATGCTTCGCACTCGCGACGGCAACCCACCCTCTGTCCGCTGGATGCTTCGCACGCCCCTACTGCGCGCGCTTCGCGGAGTATCGCGCAGCGGGGCCCGCGACGGCGGCCTCCGTCTCCACCCGGGCGCACGAGCACCCCCACCAAATCCTGGTGCTTCAGGCGGACTCCCTGATGACCAGGTGGGTGGCGAGTACCACCTCGGTGGCGCCCGTGCCGCCGCTCAGCACCCGGTCGATGAGGACCCGTGCCATCTCCCGGCCCATGCGCTCGGCCGGCTGGTGGATCGTCGTGAGAGGCGGCTCGGCGTGCTCCGAGAACGGCACGTCGTCGTAGCCGACGACGGCGACGTCGTCGGGCACCCGCCGCCCCAGTGAGCGGAGCGTGCGCAGAGCGGCGAGCGCCATCAGGTCGGAGGCGACGAACACGCCGTCGAGGTGCGGATCGGCCTCGATCAGCGCGCGCATCGCCGCCACCCCGCTGTCGTAGCCGAAGTCGCCCGCCGCGATCAGCTCGTCGTCGCGGCCGCTCTCCGCCAGCGCCTTGCGGTAGCCGCGCAGCCGGTCGACCCCCGCGACCATGTCCTGCGGGCCGGTGAGGCTGGCGACGCGGGTGCGCCCCGTGTCGATCAGGTGCCGGGTGGCCGTGTGGGCGCCCCCCACGTTGTCGATGTCGACGAGGTGCAGCGGGGTGTGCCGCATGCCGAGCGGCCGGCCGCCGATCACGCAGGGCACGCCCGACGCCGCCAGGGTGTCCGGCAGGACGCTGTCGCGGTGCAGCGACACCGCGAGGACCCCGTCGACGTGGCGCCCGCTGAGGTAGTCGCCGAGGCGCTCGTGCTCGGACTCCGACCCGGCGGAGGTCAGCATGAGCTGGAGCCCCCGGTCGGAGAGCTCCGCGGTCGCGCCGCGCACGATCTCGGCGAAGAACGGCTGGGCGAACAGCCGGTCCTCGGGTTCGGAGACGACCAGGGCCACGGTGTCGGTCCGCTGGGTGACCAGCGACCGGGCGGCCCGGTTGGGCACGTAGCCCAGCGCCGTGACGGCGTCCATGACGCTGACCCGGGTCGCCTCGCTGACCTGGTCCGACCCGTTGATCACCCGGGAGACGGTGCCCCGGCCCACCCCGGCGCGCCGCGCGACCATCTCCAGTGTCGGACGCCGCCGATCGTTCATGGCGTGTTCCCTCCGTGCTCCAGTGCCGGCCCGTCGGCCGCCACCGCCCCCGGCGCACCATCGCGCACCGATGCGCCGCCCTGGTCGGGAACGGGCGCTCGCCCCCTATTGAAGTACACCTTGGCGGACGACCGCATACCGATTTCCACCGCGCCACCTGGGCCGGGAGTGAGGCGCCGGCGCCGCGGCGGCGCGGGCGATCTCTTGGGAGCGCTCCCAAACAGTGGGGTCGCCGAGCGCGGCGGGGCGGTGCCACCGCGCCCCCCTTTCGTCCGGGGACCGCCGCCGATGCCGCCGGCGGCGGTCCCCAGCACTCAGCCGGGCAGCACCCCCGTCCGTGCCACTCCGGCGAACCAGTGCCCGCTGTCCTTCACCGTGCGGCACTGGGTGTCGTAGTCCACGTGCACGATCCCGAACCGCTTCGAGTAGCCGAAGGCCCACTCGAAGTTGTCCATCAGCGACCAGGCGAAATAGCCCTTCAGCGGCACCCCCGACGCGATCGCGGCGTGGGCGGCTCGCAGGTGGGCGTCGAGGTAGGCGGTCCGCTCGGTGTCGTGCACCCCGCCGTCGGGCGCCACCTCGTCGTCGAACGCCGCGCCGTTCTCCGTCACGTACAGGTCGGTCCCCGGCGACTCGGTCGCCAACCGGACCAGGGCCTCGTACAGACCGCTCGCGTCGATCTCCCAGCCCATCGCGGTCCTGGCGAGCCCGCGGCGCACCGGCACCACCCCGCCGTCGGCGGCCCACTCCGCCGGGGTCCCGCCCACAAGGGACGGGTCGATGCCCTCGACGCCGCCGGCCGCGCCCGCCACCCACTGCGGCCCGTAGAAGTTCAGGCCCAGGTGGTCCAGTGGCGCCGCGATGACCGCCAGGTCGCCGGGGTGCAGGAACGCGAAGTCGGAGTCGCCGGAGAAGCGCTCGCGGACGTCCTCCGGGTAGCGGCCGTGCAGGACGGGGTCGGTGTAGAGGCGGTTGCGGACGCCGTCGGCCGTGCGCGCGGCGGCGTGGTCGGCGACGGTGTCCCGGTAGGGCCGCACGACGCCCTGGTTGTGCACCAGGCCGACCCGCTGCTCCCTGCCGCCCGCCGCACCGGCCCGGATCGCCTGCGCGGCGAGGCCGTGGCCGAGCAGCAGGTGGTGGGCTGCCGCGAGCCCGTCGGCCACGTCGGTGCGCCCCGGCGCGTGCTCGCCCGCGACGTAGCCCAGGTAGGCGGAGCACCACGGCTCGTTCAGCGTGGTCCAGTGCGTCACCCGGTCCCCGAACGCGCCCTGCACGACGGCGGCGTACTCGGCGAACCGCTGGGCGGTGTCGCGCCGGGTCCAGCCCCCTGCGTCCTCCAGGGTCTGCGGCAGGTCCCAGTGGTAGAGGGTGGGCCACGGCTCGATCCCCGCGGCGAGCAGGCCGTCGATCAGCCGGTCGTAGAAGTCGAGCCCGGCCCGGTTCACCGCCCCCTTCCCCGCGGGCAGCACCCGCGGCCAGGCGATGGAGAACCGGTAGGAGCCCAGCCCCAGTTCCCGCATGAGGGCGATGTCCTCGGGGTAGCGCCGGTAGTGGTCGGTCGCGGGTTCACCGGTGTCGCCGCCGACGATCCGGCCGGGCCGCGCGGCGAAGGTGTCCCAGATGCTCGTCCCGCGGCCGTCGGCGGTGGTGGCGCCCTCGACCTGGAACGCGGCGGTGGCCGAGCCCCAGACGAATCCGGCGGGGAAGCGCACCTCGGGCCGGTGGACCTGGTGGGATTCCGGTGTGTGCAGGGTAGTCACGCTTTGACCGCACCTTCCATGATGCCGCCGATGAGCCGGCGGCCGAAGAACACGAACACGATGAGCAGGGGCAGGGTGGAGAAGGTGGCCCCGGTGAACATGAGCGCGTAGTCGCGCGAGTACGCCTGGTTCAGCTGGTTGATGGAGAACTGGACGGTGGGGTTGTCGGGGTTCAGCACCGCCAGCGGCCAGATGAACTCGTTCCACATGGTCATGAAGGTGAGCAGGCCGAGCACGACCATGGCCGGGCGCAGCGCGGGCAGGACGACGCTCAGGTAGATCCGGAAGGTGGAGCAGCCGTCGACCCGGGCGGCCTCGATCAGCTCGGTGGGCACCGCCGACTGGGCGTACTGGCGCATCATGAACACGCCGAACCCGCTGACCAGGAACGGGACGATGACGGCCTTGATGTCTCCGCGCCAGCCGAACGACTCCATCATGATCAGCAGCGGGATGACGCCCATCTGCACCGGCACCATCATCGTGCCGATGACGCCGATTGTGATGGCGTTGCGGCCGCGGAACGGCAGCTTCGCCAGCGCGAATCCCGCGAGGGAGCAGAAGAACACCACGGAGAACGCGACGATCGTCGACGCGATCGCGGAATTTATCAGGCCGGTCGTGAAGTTCGCCGCCTGGTTGTCGAACAGCCGCGCGGTGTTCTCGCCGAACCCGCTGCCGGGCAGCACCGGCGGCGGCCGCATGGCGACCACCTCATTGCCGCGGGTGGCGACGATGAACATCCAGTACAGCGGGAAGACCGACAGCACACCCGCGACGATCAGCGCCCCGTAGGTGAGCGGTGAGGCGTCGCGCAGGCCGGCCGCGCGGCGCACCCTGCTGCCGTTGCGCGGCCCCCTCGGGGGCGCGGCGGGGACCTCGGGGCCCGCGCCGATTGCCGTGACCATCGTCTGGGCTCCTTTGCTACGCGCTCTTGATGCGGCTGGTGATGAGGATGTTGAGAAGCGAGAAGAGCACGATGATGACGAACAGCACCCACGCGACGGCCGCGCCGTAGCCGTAGTCGCCGTAGCGGAACCCCTCGTCGAACATCAGCATCGCGATCGTCTGGTACTGGCCCTGCGACCCGCCCTGGTAGTTGCCGCCGAAGAGCACCGGCTCGGTGAAGAGCTGCATCTGCCCGATGGTCGACATGATCACGGTGAAGATGACCGTGGGGCGCAGCAGCGGGATGGTGATCTGCCAGAACTGGCGGAGCCGCGACGCGCCGTCGATCGCGGCGGCCTCGTACATGTCCTTGGGGACGGCCTGCATGGCGGCGAGGTAGATGAGCGCGTTGTAGCCGACCCAGCGCCAGTCGATCATCACCGAGATCGCGGCCCAGGAGGTGAGGCGGCCCTCCCGCCAGCCGACGGGGTCGAGGCCGCCCCAGGAGAGCACGTAGTTGATCAGCCCGTACTCGCTGCCGAAGAGCTGGCCGAACACGATCGCGATCGCCGCCACCGAGGTGACGTAGGGCAGGATGACCAGTACGCGGAACAGGCCGCCGAAGCGCATCCTGCGGTTCAGGAAGTCCGCGACGGCGAGCGCGAGGACGAGCTGCGGCACGACCGCCAGCATGAAGATGCCGACCGTGTTGAGCAGGGCGTTGTAGAACTTCGGGTCGGTGAACAGGAACGCGTAGTTCGCGAACCCGACGTAGCCGAGGTTGCCGCCGATGAGCTCCCAGTCGTGCATCGAGATGTAGGCGGTGTACACCATCGGGAACAGCCCGAACACCCCGAACAGGACGAAGAACGGGGCGACGAAGGCGTAGGGCGAGTAGCGGATGTCGGCGCGGGACCGGCGGTGCCTGCGCCGGTCGGCCGGGGTGGCGGGCGGGGGCCCGGCCGGCCGCGGATCGGGTTCCGCCGGAGCCGGGTCTCCCTGGTCGCCTCTTCTGAGGACTTTCACGCCGTTCTCCTAGGTGGCAGGGGTCTGCACGGGGTGTGGGGTCCGCGGCGCCGGGCCGCCGCCGCGCGGCGGCGGCCCGGCGCGCCTCCTGCTACCTGGCCGCGCGCTCGGCGTCGCTGACGGCCTTCTTCCATGCCTCGCCGGGCGTCGCGTTGCCGGAGTCGACGCTGAGCATGGCGTCGGTGACCGCTTGGGCGACCGGCTGGTTCTTGGTGCCGAGGTAGACGGGCTTCAGACCGGCGGCGTTCTTGCCGAAGATCTCGCCGGTGGGCGCGTCGTTGAAGTACGGGCGCTTGTACTCCTGGACCTCTTTGCTCTCCAGCGCCTGCGGGGAGGACGGCAGGTTGTTGCGCTTCTCCCACGCGCCGATCTGGCCGTCGGGGCTGCTCAGGAACTTGGCGAGTTCCGCGGCCTCCTCGGGGTGCTCACTCGCCGCGGGCACGCCCAGGAAGGAGCCGCCCCAGTTGCCGCCGCCGCCGGGGACCGCGGCGACGTCCCACTTGCCCTTGCCGTCGGGGCCGCCGGTGTCCTCGATGTGGCCGAGCTGCCAGGCGGGGCAGATCATGGTCGCCCATGCGCCCTCCTTGATGCCGGCGTTCCAGTCCTCGGTGTAGGGCTCCAGCCCGGCGGAGAGGTCGTCCTTCGCGAGGCCCGCCGAGTAGTCGAAGGACTCCTTGATGACCGGGTTGCTCTCGATGGCGAGCTTGTCGCTCTTGTCGAAGTAGGTGTACTCGGCGTTCTGCATGTTCCGGGCGCCGGTGATCTGGGTGATGCTGTCGACCCAGGCGGTGTCGTCCTTCGCCTCCTTCTTGAACTCCTCCCCGGTCTTTTGGAAGTCCTCCCAGGTGGGCCAGAGCTCGCCGACCTTCTCGCGGTCGGTGGGCAGGCCGGCCTCCTCGAACCGGTCGGTGCGGTAGCAGATGGCCATGCCGCCGATGTCGGTGCCGAGGCCGATGAGCTTGCCGTCCTTGGAGTGGCCCTGCTCCCACTTCCAGTCGAGGAAGTTGTCCTCCAGCTTCGCGCCGCCGTACTCGTTCAGGTCGACGAACTTGTCGGGCTGTGCGACGAAGGAGACCATCAGGCCCTCTTCGATGGCGACCACGTCGCCGGTGCCGCTGCCCGCGGCGATGTTCTGCTGGAGCTTGGGGGCGTAGTCGTCGAGCTGGACGACGTTGCGCTCCTTGATCGTGACGTTCGGGTTGTCCTCCTCGTACTGCTTGAACAGCTCTTCGTAGCCGAAGGTGCCGAACGTCTCGATGGTCAGCGTGACCTTGCCGTCGGCATCCCCACCGCCTCCGCCGCCGCAGGCTGTCGATGCCAGCAGGACGCCTCCGCTGGCAATGGCGGCGATCCGGTATCCAACGCGTCGTCTGGTAGCCATTCCTGGCAACCCCTCTCACAGTGCGGAACGGATAGACCGCGCCCCACTGTCATCCCCCGATTTGGGAGCGCTCCCAAGCAGCCAACCCCGACAATGTGATGTGCGTCAATCGGAGACCGGGCGGCGAGTCCCAACCGTTATCGTGTTATACGACCCGTAACCGCACGGTCACACAGAAAAACAGGCCGGAATGTTTATAATTCCGGCCTGTTGCGGCCCCGTCAATGGGCGCGCCCGCACCGCGGACCGCCCCCGCCCACCGGGCCGGGACGGCCGCGCGCGCCGCGGTCCGCTCCCCTGCCGCCGCCCGCCTACTCCTCGATGGCGCCCTCGGCGTCCACCGGCAGCACGACGCCCTTCCAGGTCTTGTCGATGTACTCGGCGACCTCCGGCTTGTGCAGCAGCTCGACCAGCGTGCGCACCTGCTTGCCGTCGGCCTGGTCCGCGGGCACCACCAGCCCGTTCGCGTACTTCTCCGCGTAGTCGCCGCCCTGCGGCTCCCACGCGAGCACCTCGCTGTTCTCGGAGAGGTCGGCCTCGATGGCGAAGTTGCCGTTCACCACGGCGGCGTCGACGTCATCGATCGAGCGCGGGATCTGCGGCGCCTCCAGCGGGGTGATCTTCAGGTCCTTCGGGTTCTCGGTGATGCTCTTCTCGCTGGCGTTCTCCCCCGCATCGGGGTCGATCTCGACCAGCCCCTCCTTCTCCAGGGTGCGCAGGGCGCGGTTCAGGTTGGCCGGGTCGTTCGGCACGGCGATCTCGGCGCCCTCGCCCAGGTCGCCGACCTTGTCGTGCTTCTTCGAGTACAGCCCGAGGCGCTCGATGTGCACGTCGGTGACGTAGCTCAGCTCGTTGTCGGGGTTGGCGTCCTGCCACTCCTTCAAGAACTCCCGGTGCTGGAAGTAGTTGGCGTCCAGCTCCCCCTCCACCAACTGGGTGTTGGGGGTGTTGTAGTCGGGGATCTCCACGATGTCGATCTTCAGCCCGGCGTCCGCGGCGAGCTCGTCGCGCACGAACGCGAGGATGTCGCCGTGCGGCACCGGGTTGACCCCTACCTTGAGCGTCGGCGTGCCGTCGTCATCGCCGCCGGACGCCATCTCGCTCGGCGACGCGCACGCCGCCAGCGACGCCGTCAGCACCGTCGTCGTCACAACCGCCCAGATCCTGCGCACGTGCCCCACCTCTTAGTCGTCTCTTATTCACGTGTCGTGCACGCCGCCGCCCGCACCGCGGGACCGCGCCGCCGTCTTCCCTGTCCGCCTTCTCGTGATCCGCCTTCGCGTGCGGCCCCTCCTGCTGCCTCTGCTGCGGCCTCTCCTGCGCCGCGTCCCGGCCGCGGCGCGGGGTGTCCGGTCATCGGTGCGAGAACCGCCGGACGAGCAGGTCGCCCAGGCTCTGCACGAGCTGCACCACGACCACCAGGCAGATGACCGTGGCCCACAGGTAGTAGTCGTTGAAGCGCTGGTAGCCCTCGCGGATGGCGATGTCGCCGAGCCCGCCCGCACCGATCGCCCCCGCCATCGCGGAGTAGGAGATCAGCGCGACGACCGTCATGACCAGCCCGGCGATGAGCCCCGGCAATGCCTCGGGCAGCAGCACCTTGCCGACGATGGTGGCCTTGGGCGCGCCGATGGCGTGCGCCGCCTCGATGACGCCGCGGTCGACCTCGCGCAGCGAGGTCTCCACCAGGCGCGCGAAGAACGGGACCGCGCCGATGCTGAGCGGGACGATCGCCGCCGTGGGCCCCAACGTGGTGCCGGTGAGCAGCCGGGTCAGCGAGAGGACCGCGACCATCAGCACGATGAACGGCAGTGACCGCCCGACGTTGACGACGGCGCCCAGCACGGCGCGGACGGCGGGGGCCGGCGTGAGGCCGCCGCGGTCGGTGGTCACCAGCAGCACGCCCAGCGGCAGCCCGAACACGATGGTGAACAGGGTCGCCCACAGCACCATGTAGACGGTGTCGAGCGTGCCCAGCAGCAGCACGGGGCCCATCTCGGGCAGGCGTTCGGCGAGTTCGTCGAAGAATGTCATCGCGCGGCCTCGACCAGCAGTCCGCTCTCGGCCAGGTAGCCGAGGGCCGCCTCGCGGTTCGCGCCCCGGACCTGGACGTTGAGCCGCCCCACCGAGCTGCCCGAAACCGTCTCGACCGCGCCGCCGAGCACGTTGACGTCGACGTCGAACCTGCGCGTCAGCTCCGACATCAGCGGCTCGTCGTAGGACCGGGTGTAGGTGATCGCCACGGCGTCGGGGACGTCGGTGGCCGGCAGCGGGAACAGCGAGCGCGCCAGCAGCGAGCCCGGCGTGCCCAGCAGGTCGAGGACGCGGCCGGACTCGCGGAACACCCCGCGCTCCATGATCGCCGCGGAGTCGCAGATGCGCTTGATCACATCCATCTCGTGGGTGATCAGCAGGACCGTGAGGCCGAGTTCGCGGTTCAGGTCGCGCAGCAGTTCCAGGATGGACGCCGTGGTCTCGGGGTCGAGCGCCGATGTGGCCTCGTCGCTGAGCAGCACCTTGGGCCGCGACGCCAGTGCGCGGGCGATCCCGACCCGCTGCTTCTGGCCGCCCGAAAGCTGCGCCGGGTGCGCCTTCGCCTTGTCCGAAAGGCCGACCAGCTCCAGGAGTTCGCCGACGCGGCGGCCGCGCTCGGCGCGGCCGACCCCGGCGACCTCCAGCGGGAAGGCCACGTTCGACGCGACCGTGCGCGAGGAGAGCAGCGCGAAGTGCTGGTGCACCATGCCGATGGAGCGGCGGGCGGCGCGCAGCCGCGCGCCGCTGAGCGCGGTCAGCTCCTCGCCCGCGACCCGGACGACCCCGTCGGTGGGCCGTTCGAGCAGGTTCACGCAACGGAGCAGGGTGCTCTTGCCCGCCCCGCTCTGGCCGACCACGCCGAAGACCTCACCGGGGCTGACCGTCAGGTCGACCCCGTCCATCGCGACGACCTCGCGGTCCTTCAACCGGTAGACCTTGCGCAGGCCGACGGCGTCTATCACGTGTTTCCCCGGTTCCTTCGGAGTAGTGGGTTGGCTCGGGCCGCGGGCCCCGGCCGGACCGCCCCGCGGTCGGCCCGACCGGTGAACACTCCCGGTCAGGAGCCTACGAGGGGCCGCTGCGGCAGCGGAGGACGCGCCCGCATGCGGGCGCGCCGCACGCCTGGCACAACCCGCCGCGCGTTCAGGGAATTTCGGGCGGAGCGGGTAATCCCAGCCACAATTCATACTATAACAGTAGGAAACGAGGGTCGGATCCCTGCCCTGTTCCGGCGGCCGCGCGGCGCCGCCGGCCCGCACCCCGCTCCGGCCCGCACCCAGGGTGCTCCCCCGAACCGCCTAGACTCTGTTCCGGCCCAGCGGGTCCGCGTCCCCGCGACGCCGCCCCTCGACGCTGGCCCTCGACACCGGCCCGCTCCGGCAGCCGCGAGGGTGCCGCCGACGACCCCCTGGGACTGCCGCCTAACGGAGCAGGCGGTCCGGCCGCGCGGTACCCCGCCGATCCCGCGCGCCCCACCCCTGCGCAGAGGAGCAAACGAGTGCAGTTCGACCAGCGGGAGCGCACCGCCGGCGCCGATGACTTCGCGGACTTCTGGGCGCCCGACCCCCGCCCCCGGGTATGGGACGGCCTGTCGGAGCGGGCCCTGCCCGCGGGCCGCAGGCTGCGCCGCGGCGCCGTCCGCTGCGCGGCCGTCGCGGTCGCCGTGGCGGCCTGCTCCACCCTCACCGCCGTCCCCGCCGCCGCAGAGAACCTCGACTCGCTCCTCGGCAAGGCCGACGAACTCAGCGACGAGTACAACGGTGAACTGCGCGACATGGAGGGCGTCCTGGAGGACGCCAAGAAGGCCGACGAGCGCGCCAAGAAGACCCAGAAGGAGGTCGACGACGCGCGCGAGCACGTCCGCCGCCTCGCGGTGTCGCAGTACACCGGCGGCGGCCTCGAACCGGCGCTGACCCTGTTCGTCGAGGACGAGCCGCAGGACCTCATCGACCGGTCACTGCTCGTCCACCACCTCTCCGAGAACAACGAAGACCGCATCGAAGGGCTCCAGCAGGCGATCTCCCGCGACAAAAAGGCGCGCGACAACGCGCAGGGGAAGGTCGACATCGCGGAGAAGGACCTGAAGAAGCTCGACGACCGCCGCGCCAAGGTCCAGAAGATGATCGCCGACCACCCCGCGCAGGAGATGGGCCCGCCCGACAACCTCACGCCGCGCACCCGCCAGATGAAAGAGGTCATCAGCGAGAAGTTCGGCGAGAACAAGAAGCACGGCGGGGTCGGCTGCTACCGGCCCGACGGCGGATTCGTCGTCGGCGAGCACCCCAAGGGGCGGGCCTGCGACTTCATGGTCGACAACAACGGCCAGATGCCGTCGCAGGAGCAGATCGACCACGGCCAGGAGATCGCCGACTGGGGCAAGAAGAACGCCGACCGGCTCGGGATCATGTACATCATCTACCGGCAGCAGATCTGGGACGTCCGCCGCGGCGGCGGCTGGCGCGACATGTCGGACCGCGGCAGCATCACCGAGAACCACTTCGACCACGTGCACATCTCGATGTTCTGACCGCTGTTCCGACCGCTGCTCCTATCCCCGTTCCGGCCGGCGCTCCGATCAGGTGGTGCGGCCGGCCCGCCGACCACTGGTCCGAACGGCCCGCCGAACGCCACTGCGGCCGGTGCCGCGACCGGCGCGCCGCCCGCGCACGCGGCACCACCGCCAGGGGACGGTCAGCCCGTGAAGACCGGGGCGTAGATCAGCGCCATGCAGCCGCCCGTGAGGGCGAGGACCGCCGCGATGGCGAGGAAGAAGACGAACCAGGCGACGAAGCCGTGCCTGGGGGGTGTCCTGCGCCCGCTGGTGTCGGCGGTGTTCGGCGGCATCGGCTCGGCCCTCCCTGTCGAGGCGGACGGGCGGACGGCTGATACGTCCGGATTCGTCCTCGGCACCCGTAGGACGCCCCGCCCGCCTCCGCCGTGGCCATCGCCGGGTTTCGATCGGGCAACGATCCACCGGCCCGCACGGCGGTCCGGGCGGCCGCGGCACCCCTGCCGCGCGCCGTTGAGCCCGGTGACGGCGGGCCGCGGTGCGCCCGCCGAAGGCGGCCGGTTCCGGTCGCCGTGCGGGCCGCCCCTCCCCGGCGCCCCTCTCAGCGGCTAGGCTTCCAGGCGGCACCTGAATCGGCGGGATGAGGAGAGCACGCCTCCTCCCTCACCCCGATCCCGACTCGGAGCCGGTCGCAGGGAAGGCGACCGCGCCGGTGCTGCGACGCCCTCGCGTGTGCCGTGCCCTCGGCGGCCCCCAACGCCGACCCATATCCTTCCCACTGGCCCGCGCGTCACCAACACCCGACCGTACGCCGGGCACCCGACCGTGATCTTGCGATGGAACCATGAGCGCGTCGGCGAACGTCCCAGGACACATCATTAACGCAGCAGGTCATTAACGCAGCAGGCGCGAGGGGAGCCATGAGCGACAACGGACCCTACACACAGCCACCCCAGTACCCGGGTGGCGAGGGCAACAACTCCGGAGGTCAGCCGCCTTACGGGGGATACGGCGACCCCAACGCCGCTGCGCAGTACCCCGGCGGCTACAACCCCGCGAGCGGCGGCCAGCCCGGGTTCGGGCCGCAGGGTCCCTACGGCGCCGGCCCCCAGCCGGGCCCCGGCTTCCAGCAGCCCCACGACCAGCAGATGTTCCAGGGTGGTGGCGGAGGTGGGCAGCCGCCCTACCCCGGCGGCACCCCCGGGTACCCGCCGCCGAAGAAGAGCAGCGCCGGGCTGTGGATCGTCATCGGCGGCGGCGCCGTCATCCTCGTGCTGGTGGTCGCCGTCGTGGTGATGCTGCTCCGCACCGGCGGCGGCACCCCCACTACCCCCACCTCCCCCGAGGAGACCGCTCCGCAGGCCGACCCCAGCGCCGAGCAGCCCGAGGGCGGCGAAGGGGCACCCAAGGGCGAGGCGCCCTACGCGCTCCCCGAGGACGCCTGCAAGGTGCTGACCGAGACCCAGGCCAGCGAGTACGGCTCCTCCGACGCCGGCAGCAAGAACCTCAGCGACAGCCGGTCCTCGTGCAACTGGTCGCTCAGCGGTGAGGACCGCAGCTACGGCACCCTGTCCGTGGAGTACCAGACCCCCTACGCCGGGTCCGACTCCATCGAGGGCGCGAAGACCGACTACAAGGACGCCGTCGAGTCGGCCACCGACACCGACAACTCCTACACCAAGATCAAGATCCTCAACGAGGAGGAGGTCGACCTCGGCAACGAGGCGACGCTGGTGTTCTCCGAGCAGAAGGGCGTCAGCACCCAGTCGGTCGCCGAGCTGCTCGTCCGCCAGGACAACATCAACATCAACATCCGGTACACCATGAGCGGCAACGTCCTGGAGGAGAACCCTCCGGCGCCGCTGAAGTACTCCGACGTCGAGGAGCTGGTCCCCGAGATCGGCAAGCTCGCCGTCGACCACGTGGGCGCCTCCTGACCCGTTCCGCCCAGCGGCGCCCGTTCCCCGTCACGGGGGGCGGGCGCCGTTTTCGGTGCCGCCGGTGCCGCCGCCCGGTCGGCGCCGGGCACCGCTGCCGCACACCTGCCGCACACCAGGGCACTGACAACGTTGTCAATCGTCCTCGCCTCCCGTCATACTCCCGTTGTGGGGCGAACGCGTCCCGTGCCGCCCTCTGCACGCAGACGGCGGGCCGGCGGCAGGGACGGAGGGCGCGGGGTGGACGCCGCACCGAGGCAGACCCGCGATGTCGCGCGGCCGACCATGAAGGACGTCGCCCGCGAGGCCGCCGTGGGCCTGAAGACGGTCTCGCGCGTCGTCAACGGCGAACCCGGCGTCTCCGAGGCGACCATCGCGCGGGTGCGCGACGTGATCTCACGGCTCGGCTACCGGCGCGACGACGCCGCCCGCGAACTCCGCAACGGCCAGGTCGCCTCCATCGGCCTCATCCTGGAGGACTCCACCGACCCGTTCTACGCGCACCTGGTCGGCGCCGTCCAGGACGTCGCGCAGGCCAACGGCATGCTCGCCCTCACCGGCACCTCCGACGAGGACCCCGCGGCAGAGCGCGACCTCGGCCTCGCCCTGTGCGCCCGCCGCGTCCAAGGGCTGGTCATCGTCCCGGCGCCGGGCGCCGACCACCACTACCTGGCGCCCGAGCTCGCCGCCGGCATGGCGGCGGTGTTCGTCGACCGCCCCCCGGTGGGCGTGCGGGCCGACACCGTCCTGACCGACAACCGCGGCGGGGCGCGCGCGGCGACGGCGCACCTGATCGCGCACGGCCACCGCCGCATCGCCTTCCTCGCCGACGCCCCCGGCATCTTCACGGCGGCCCTGCGCCGCGAGGGCTACCGCGACGCGCTCGCCGCGGCGGGGATCCCCGCCGACGAGGCGCTGATCGCCATGGAAACGCCGCTGCCCGAGGCGGTGCGGGCGGCGCTGCGCGCCTTCGAGCGGCTGGACCGGCCGCCGACCGCCCTGGTCACCGGGAACAACCGCACCACCGTGGCGGTGCTGCGCGCGCTGGCGCAGGCCGCGGTGCGCCCCGCCATCGTCGGCTTCGACGACTTCGAGCTCGCCGACCTGATGACGCCCCCGGTCACCGTCGTCGCCCAGGACCCCGTCGGGATGGGGCGGGCGGCCGCCCATGCCCTGTTCAGGCGGCTCGCGGGGGACGACTCCCCCGCGCGCAGCATCGAACTGCCCACCAGGCTCATCGCCCGCGGCTCGGGCGAGACGCCACCCCCCACCCCCGGATAGGAACGGCCTCATGATCACCGTTGTCGGCGAGACGCTGATCGACCTCATCAGCGGCGGAAGCGGGACCTACCGCTCGACGCCGGGCGGCGCGCCGGCCAATGCCGCGGTCACCCTCGCCCGGCTCGGCGTCCCCGTGACGCTCGCCGCGCGGATCGGCGACGACAAGTTCGGCCGCACCCTGCGCGCCTACGTCGCGTCGCGGGGGGTCGGCACCCGCGACCTGGTCGCCGCGACCCAGGCGACCACGCTCGCCATCGCCAACGTCGACGGCACCGGCAGCGCCGAGTACGACTTCTACGTCCGGGACACCGCCGACTGGCAGTGGCGGCCCGAGGAACTGCCCGACCCCCTCGAATCCGATGTCACCGCGCTGCACGTGGGCTCTCTGGCGCTGGCCATGGCGCCGGGCGCGGCCGTCCTCGAGGAGTGGATCGGCCGCCAGCGGGGCCAGGCCACCGTCAGCTACGACCCGAACGTGCGCCCGGCGCTGGCGGGGACGCCCGAGGAGGAGCGGATTCGGATCGAGCGCCAGGTGGCGATGGCGGACATCGTCAAGGCGAGCGACGCCGACCTGCGGTTCCTCTACCCCGACGAGGAGGTCGGCGCGGCAGCGGAGCGGTGGACCCGCCTGGGGCCCGCACTGGTCCTGGTCACCCAGGGCGGCGACGACACGCTGGTCCTGCGGGGCGGCCCCGCCCCGGTGTCGCTGCGCTGCGCGCCGCCGAAGGTCGACGTGGTGGACACGGTGGGCGCGGGCGACGCGCTCGCCGCCGGGCTGCTGGACGCGCTCGGCCAGGTCGACGCCCTCGGCGCCGCACAGCGGGACCGGCTGCGCTCCCTGTCCGAGCCGGAGCTGCTGGCGTGCGTCGGGCACGCCCAGCTCGCCGCCGCGCGCACCTGCGAGCGCCTCGGCGCCGACCCCGGCCCGCTGGACCTCCCGCCGGTCGCCGGCTGACCCGCCGGGCGGGGCCGCGGGCGCGTTCCGGTGCCCGGTGGGCGCTCGCGCGGGCCGCCGGGGCGGCACCGCCGTGGTGCGGTCGGCCCGCACGCGGTGCCCCCGATGGCGGGCACCGGGCATCGGGGGCACTCCCCCCGGGCACCGCGGCACGCTCCGACCAGGGCGGACTAGAATGTCGGGCGCGCCGGGGCCGCGGCGCGCACCGGCTCCGCGGCAGGGCGGGACGATCCGGCGCCGCGCCGGGCGCCGACGCGTGCACCGGTCCCGCCGCACGGGAGAACGGCGCCGCGCCGGCCGCCGCACAGAGCGGGTCGCGCCGCACCGGGGCGCAATCGCGGGAGGGACCGGCATGCCGCTGACCATTCGAGGGCTGCTCACCCACGGGGAGCTGGGCCTCTCACTGGCAGCGGGTGCGGCGGGCATCGACCGCGCCGTGAACTGGGTGCACGCCAGCGAGGTCCCCGACCCCACCCCGTGGCTCGACCCGGGGTCCCTCGTCATCGCCACCGGGCTGGGCCACGGCTCGCCCGGGGTGATGGCCGGCACGGTCCGCAGCCTCGCCGCGACCGGCGCCGCCGGCCTGGGGGTCGCCGTCGACGTCGTGTACGCGGCGGTGCCCGAGGAGGTGCTGGCCGCGGGCGAGGAGACCGGCCTGCCCATCCTGGTGGTCCCCTTCGCCACACCGTTCGTCGCCATCGCCCGCGCGGCGGCCGACCGGATCGCCGAGGAGGAGCGCGCGGCCCTGCACCAGGCGCTGACCACGCACCAGCGGCTCACCGCCTCGGTACTGGAGCACGGGGCCGCGCTCGGCAGCACCCTGGTACTGGCGCGCTCGCTCGGCGGGTGGGCCGCCGTCGCCGACCGGGCGGGGCGGATCACCGCTGCCACCCCGACCGGCGCGGCAGCGGCGGCGGAGCGCTGCCTCGCCGAGCTCCCCGAGCCCGCTCCCGGGCGCACCGCGTCGACATCGGACGCCGAGGGGCACCTCATCGCCTACGGACTCGGCGCGGCCGCGGCGCGCGGCACCCTGATCGCCTGGCGCGAGCGGCCCTACACCGGCCCCGAGTACAGCGTCATCGCCGCTGCGGCGTCGCTGGTCACCTACGAGTCGGAGGTGCAGTGGGCCGCGCGGGCGCGCGCGAGGCGCGCCGATATGGACGCCGTGCGCGACGCCCTCCGCGACGGCGCCGACCCGAAGTCGACCGCCCGGCTGGCGGCCTCCTGGGGGCTCGACCCCCACACCCTGGTGGTCGCCGTGGTCGGCGGCGCCGAGCCCCTGCTCGGCGAGCCGCCCGAATGGTTGCAGGCGCTCCTCGCCGACCGCGACCTGCCGGCGCTCGCCTGCGCCACGGAGCGCGGCGAGGCGGTCCTGGTGTGCTCCGCCCCCGGGACGGTCATCGATCCCGTGCGGGCGGCCGCGGAGCGCGACGGCGGCCCCCGCCCGGCCGGGATCGGGGTGAGCGGCCCCGTGGGTCCCGGCGCGCTCGCCGACGGCCTGCGGCAGGCCCGCCAGGCCCTCGCCGCCGGCAGCAAGGAGGGCCGCGCCGTCACCGCGATCGGCGACCTGGGCGCACTGGACCTGCTGCTCGCGTCGTCGCGCGCCGAGGTCCCCGAAACCCTGATCCGGCGCCTGGTCGACCCGCTGCGCCGCGCGGGCGACGAGCGCGGCCTGCCGCTCGCCGAGAGCGTGCGGGTCTTCCTCGACCACAATGGGTCTCTCGCCGCCGCCGCGGCAGAGCTCGGCGTGCACCGGCACACGCTCCGCTCCCGGCTCGACCTGGCCGGGAGCGTCCTCGGCCGCGACCTCGACTCCTCCTATGTCCGGCTGGAGCTGGGTTTGGCGTTTCAGGCGCTGGCGCTCGCCCGGGGCGCGCCGGACTGACCGCTGCGGTCGGGCAGCTCCTCGAACGGGACGGCGGCCTCCGGCGCCGGGCGCCCGGCCAGGCTCACGGCGACGAAGGCGACCAGGCTCGCGAGCATCCCGTAGCCGACCGGCTCGTTGGCGTAGAGCCCCGAGACCGCCATGAACACCACGCACACGACGCTGCCCGCCACGATGGACGCCAGCGCGCCCGCAGCCGTCGACCGGCGCCAGAACAGCGCGCCCACCACCGGGACGAACAGGGCCGCCGCCAGCAGGTCGGCGGCGACCGTCACCGCGCCGACCACACTGTCCATCAGCAGTGACACCACCAGCGCCACCAGGCCGATCCCGAACAGCGCGGCGCGGTTGGCGCGCACCGACGCCGCGCGCGGCCCGTACCGCGGGCGGAGCACATCGTTGGTGAGCACGGTCGAGGACCCGATCAGCAGCCCGCTCGCCGTGGACATCGACGCGGCCAGCGCGGCGGAGACGATCAGCCCGAACACGCCCACGGGCAGCACCAGCGCGGCGACCTGCGCGTAGGCGTCGTCGGGGTTGTCGAGGCCCGGGAGCAGGACGCGGCCCGCCGCGCCGATGAGCGCCCCGGCGAGGCCGTACAGGGCGCAGTAGGCGCCCGACGCCACGGCGCCCCATCGGGCGACCGCCTCGGAGCGGGCCGTGAAGAGCCGCTGCCAGTTGCCCTGATCGATCATGAAGCCGAAGAAGAACAGCAGGAAGTAGGCGAGGATCGTACTCCAGCCGATCCCCGTCGGCGAGAAGTACCCGGCGGGGAGTTCCGCGCGCATGCCCGCGAACCCGCCGGCGGCCTGGATCGCGAAGGGCAGCATGACGAGGAAGATGCCGACCGTCTTGATCAGGAACTGGATGATGTCGGTCAACGTGATGGACCACATGCCGCCGGCCACGCTGTACACCATGATCACCGCCCAGCCGATCACCGCGGCGGGGCCGGCGGGCACGCCGAACGCGACCTTCAGCACGGTGC
Organism: Murinocardiopsis flavida; assembly: GCF_003014485.1. GTDB lineage: Bacteria > Actinomycetota > Actinomycetes > Streptosporangiales > Streptosporangiaceae > Murinocardiopsis > Murinocardiopsis flavida. The sequence goes on from NZ_PYGA01000011.1 coordinate 53,089, forward strand.
CGATGGCGATGATCTGGCTGACGCCGACCATCAGCGTGTAGAACACCACGATCGCCGAACTGATCACCCGCGACCGCGCCCCGAACCGGCGGTTGAGCGCCTCGGGCACGGTGTAGACGCCGCTGCGGAACAGCTTCCGGCCGAACACCACGCCGATCGCCGTGATGCCGAGCGCCAGCATGAGGACCAGGGCCATGCCCGACACCCCGTACTGGTAGCCGAGGCTGACCCCGCCCACCGTCGACGCGCCGCCGAGGACGACGGTGCTCATCGCCGAGGTGTACATGAACGGGCCGAGGCGCCGCCCGGCGACCGTGAAGTCCTCCGAGGTCCTGCTGCGGCGCATGCCGACATAGCCCAGCGCGAGCATGACGGCGAAGTAGGCGACGATGACCACCGCGTCCATGTCAGTGCCCTTCGCCCGCTGCGGCGGCGTTGGCGTGCACGACGACGGTGGACACGAGGTAGGCGCCGAGGATCGCCGTCTGGTCGTTGCGGTCCGTCATGGGGTTGACCTCGGTCAGCACCATGGCGTCGACCCGCGGGGCGAGCCGCCGGACGAGTTCCAGCGCCTGGTGGGACGTGAACCCGCCCGGTTCCAGCGCGCCTGCGCCGGGGGCGTGCGCCGGGTCGATGCAGTCGATGTCGAACGCGAGCAGGACCCGGTCGGCACCGCCGACGTGGTCGAGCACGTCGTCGCACACCGCGTCGACGCCGCGGCGGTGCACCTCTGCCGCGGGCACGCAGCGGAGGCCCGCCTCCTCGCGGAAGCGCAGCGACGACGGGAAGTTGAAGTGCCGCGGCCCGACCTGCACCGACGCGGCTGTGGACACGTTGGCGAGTTCGGCGGCCCTGCGCATCCCCGAGGACTGGCTGTGCGTGCCCTGCTGCACGTTGCGGTCCATCAGGTCCAGGTGGGCATCGCAGTGGATGACGGCGACCGTGCCGCCGACGTCCTCGGCGTGCTCGGACAGGCCGCGCGCCACCGGGTACAGCAGGGAGTCGTCGCCGCCGAGCACGACGGGCGTCCGACCGGAGTCCAGCGTCTCGCGGACCCCCGCGCTCACCGCATCGATCGTGGCGTCGAGGTCGTGGGCGACGGTCGCCAGGTCGCCGCCGTCGACCAGCAGGTCCTCGGGGTAGGGCAGGGTCGTGCCGAGGTCGACGCTGTAGATCCGCTCGTCCTCGCGGCGCTGAAGGATCCAGCCCATCGCGGAGCGGATCCGCTCCGGTGCGTACCGGCTGCCCGGCCAGCCGAGGGTCGACGCGCCGTCGAACGGCGCACCGAGGAGGCGGAATCTGCGGGCGCCGTCGGGACGCGCGGTGCTGCGGGGCATGGTGCTCCTTGTGCTTCGGACCCGCGGCGCGGCCGAGCGGCGGCCCCTCCGCGTGTCCCGGTACTGCGGATCCCGCAATTGTCCAGGTCCGCGCCCCGACCGGCCTAAGGCCCACATGGCGAAAGCAGCGGCGGGGGGTGGACCACTGGTCCACCCCCCGCCGCACACCCGTGGGGACGCCGGGGCCCTACCCCCTTCGACCCCCGACCGGCCCGCTCAACCCTTCAACGCACCCGCCATCAGCCCTCTCATCAGCACCACCCAGGGGGACGCCCCCCTTCGACCCCCGACCGGCCCGCTCAACCCTTCAACGCACCCGCCATCAGCCCTCTCATCAGCACCACCCAGGGGGACGCCCCCCTTCGACCCCCGACCGGCCCGCTCAACCCTTCAACGCACCCGCCATCAGCCCTCTCATGAAGAACCGGCCGAGGAAGATGTAGACGAGCAGTGTCGGCAGGGACGCCAGCAGCGCCGCGGCCATCTGCTCGTTGTAGGGCGCGACCATCGACCCGGCCACGTTGTTCAGCGCGACCGTGACCGGCGCGTTCTCCGTGTTGGTGAGGAACACCGCGAAGAGGAAGTCGTTCCACACGGAGGTGAACTGCCAGATGATCGTGACCGCGAACGCCGGGGCGGAGTTCGGCAGCATGACTGAGGCGTAGGTGCGGATCAGGCCCGCGCCGTCGACCCGCGCCGCCTCGATGAGGGTCGTCGGGATGCCGGCGTAGTAGTTGCGGAAGATCAGCGTGCAGATGGGGATGCCGAACACGGCGTGCGCGAGGATCAGCGGGAACAGGCTGCCGCCGTCGGCCATGAGGCCGGCGTCGGTCATCATCTGGCGCAGCGGGATCATCACCGCCTGGTACGGGATGAACATCCCGAACAGGAACAGGGTGAACACCACGTCGGAGCCCGGGAAGCGCCACTTCGCCATCACGAAGCCGTTGAGCGAGCCGAGGACCGACGAGATCAGCACGGCGGGGACCGCGAGGACCACGCTGTTCCACAGCGAGGGCGCGAGCTGGCCCCACACGCTCGACCAGGTGTCCACCGTCCACGTGGCGGGGTTCGGCAGGTTCCACGCCTGCGCCGAGGTGGCCTCCGCCAGCGGCTTGAAGCTGGTGACCAGGAGGACGTACATCGGGATCAGGAAGAACAGCGCGAAGGCCAGCATGACCGCGTAGCGGAGCAGGCGGGTCACTGCGGGGCGGTTCCACTGCTGCTTCTGCTGCGGTGCCGGCTCCCGGGTCCGCTCGACCGGGGTGTCCGGGGTCTCCGTTGCGGCCGTCACGACGAGTCCCTCTCGTTGCGCATGTTCCAGACCAGGTAGGGGATCACCAGCACGGCCACGGCGAGCAGCAGGTGGCTGGCGATGGACGCGCCGAACGCCGGGTCGCGCACGTCGAACACCATCTTCCACATGTACACGGCGGGCACCTCGGCGACCGTGGAGTTGCCGGCGACGGCGACGATGAGGTCGAAGACCTTCAGCGACATGTGCCCCATGATCACGATCGCGACCATCAGGACCGGGCGGAGCTGGGGCAGCACGACGTGCCGGTACACCTGCCACTCGGTGGCGCCGTCGACCCGGCCCGCCTCGCGGAGGTCCTCCGACACCCCGCGGAACCCGGCGAGGAACAGCGCCATCACGTAGCCGGCGAGCTGCCAGATGGCCGGCAGCGCCATGGCGACCATCCCGGTCTCCGGGTCGCGCCACCACGTCTGGCCGTCCACCAGCGCCCCGAGCCCCACGGCGCCGAACAGCCCGTTGAGGCCCGCCGCGGAGTCCGAAGCCATGAGCCAGCGCCACACGATCCCCGTGGCGATGAACGACACCGCCATGGGGAACAGGTACACCGTCCGGAAGGTCATCTCGCCCCGGATGGGCTTGTCGAGCAGCAGCGCCAGGACGAAGCCGAGGAGCATCGCGCCACCGAGGAACACGACGGTGAAGACCACGAGGTTCCACACCGAGTCGGTCCAGCGTTTCAGCTCCCACAGGGCGACGTAGTTGTCCAATCCGACGAACTCGCCGGGCTTGGGACCCGGGAGGTGCTTGTCGGTCAGGGACAACTGGAAGTTCCAGCCGATCAGGCCGTAGACGAAGATCCCGATCAGAATGATCGAGGGCAGCACCAAGAGCAGACCTGGCAGCCAGTCGCGTGCCTTGCGCATGGCCGTGCCGTTCCTTCCTTGCCGTCGTACCGGGCGGCACGTTCGCGTGTCGTGGGCGTGGTCGCGGCGCCGCGCGTGCGGCGCCGCCGGGCCGCCCCGTGCCGGGGCGGGCCCGTCATCCCGCCGCACGCTGACGCGGGCGGCGCCCCCGCCCTCATCGGGTGCGGGACGCCGCCCACTGGGGCGGTCGGGGTCGTGCTACGGGTTCTTCGCCGCCTCGACGAGGCCCTTCTGCAACGCGTCGGGGTCCTTGTCGCTGAGGAAGTTGCCCACCGCGTTGTCGATGGAGTCCTTCTGGCGGTTGGTGGCCGAGACGCCGTGCCAGTAGGAGCCGGCGAGCTTGGCGTCGGACCACTCCCCCAGCGCCCACTTCAGGTAGCCGTCGTACTTCTCCGGGTCGGCGTCGGTGCGCGCCGGGATGGAGCCCTTGATCGGGTTGAAGAGGTCCTGGCCCTCCTTGCTGGAGACCAGCTTCAGCCACTCCATGGTGCCTTCGGAGTTCTTCGCCCCGACGGGCAGGGTGAAGGTGTCGGCGAGCCACAGGTAGGTGCCGTCGGTGTCGGGGTAGGCGACGTAGCCGAAGTCCTCCCCGTCCTTCTTCTTCAGGTCGTTCACGAAGTACCCGGCGGCCCAGTCGCCCATGACGTTGAAGGCGGCGTCGCCGTCGACGACGGCCTGCGCGGCCTCCTGCCAGTCGCCGCCCTTGGTCTCGGCGTAGCCGCTGATCTCCTCGAAGTCCTCCAGCGCCTTGGTGACCTCAGGGGAGTCCCAGTCGGCGTCCTCCTGCCACAGCGCCTGGTAGCCCTCCTGGCCCAGTTCGGCGAGGAGGACGTTCTCCAGCAGGTGGTCGGCGGTCCACTGGACGCCGAGGGTGATGGGGGCGGCGTCGGTCTCGTCCTTGACGGCCTTGAGCGCCTTGATGAAGTCCTCGGTGGTCTCCGGCGGCTTCTCGATGCCGGCCTCCTCCAGGACCTTCGGGTTGAACCAGAGGACGTTGGAGCGGTGCACGCCCACCGGGACGGAGTAGACCTCGCCGTCGGTGGAGCTCTGCTCGGTGAGCTCCTTGGGGAGGACGTCGTTGAGGCCCTCGTCCTTGTAGAAGTCGGTGAGGGGCTCCAGGTACCCGGCCTCGATGTTCTCCTGGAGCTCCTTGCCGGCGTGGCCCTGGAAGGACTCCGGCGGGTCCTGCGCCTCCAGGCGCGCCTGGAGCTTGGCCTGGGCGTTGGTGCCCGACCCGCCGGCGACGGCGGCGTTCTCCACCGTGTAGTCGGTGTCCTTCTCGAACTTCTCGATCAGGGCGTTGAGGCCGGCCTCCTCGCCGCCGCCGGTCCACCAGGAGAAGATCTCGACCTTCTTGCCGGCGTCGTCGCCGCCACCGCCGCCACTACAGCCGGTGGCCATGAGGACTCCGGCGAGTGCGGCCGCACCGACCGCCTTCCAGCCTGCGCGCATGGTGCATCCCTTCCACGGCCATGACCTGCCCGTTCACCGGTGCGCGCTGCTGATGACCGGCACCTCGTGACACGCGTCATGACAACGTTGTCAATAGCCCAATCCAGTCATCTCCGGACAGTTTCTGTCAAGCCCGATCCAATAACTTCTCGGCATAGCCACTTCCCACCCGCCCCACGCGTCCCGCACCCCCTGCGCAATGGGGCCGACGGCCCGCCGCGGGATCGCCGTGATCGAACGGCGGGGCGCCTGCCGCGCCCCGGGCGCAGCAGGAGGGCCGGCGCCCCGCGGGCGCCGGCCCTCCCTCATACCGCGATCAGCCCGTCACTCAGCCGTTCGCGAGGTCCTCCCTGACCTTCTTCGCCGCGGCGACCATCGCCCGCAGCGACGGTTCGACCTCGGCGTACCCGCGGGTCTTCAGGCCGCAGTCGGGGTTGACCCACAGCCGCTTGGGGTCGACGGCGCGCAGAGCGGCGCGGAGGCCGCTCTCCACCTCCTCCGCCGACGGGACCCGGGGCGAGTGGATGTCGTAGACACCCGGCCCGATGCCCCGCCGGTAGCCGATGGTCGCGAGGTCGTCCACCAGCTCCATGTGCGACCGGGCCGCCTCGACGCTGGTGACGTCGGCGTCCAGCTCGTCGATCGCGCCGACGATCAGCCCGAACTCCGAGTAGCACATGTGCGAGTGGATCTGGGTGGAGTCGGCGACCCCCGACGTCGCCAGCCGGAACGAGCCGATGGCCCAGTCCAGGTAGCCCGTGTGGTCGGCGGCCCGCAGCGGCAGCAGCTCGCGCAGCGCCGCCTCGTCGACCTGGATGTGCCGGATGCCCGCCTTCTCCAGGTCGGCGATCTCGTCCCGCAGCGCCAGCGCCACCTGCCGGGCGGTGTCGCCCAGCGGCTGGTCATCGCGCACGAACGACCACGCCAGCATGGTCACGGGCCCGGTGAGCATGCCCTTGACGGGCTTGGCCGTGCGCGACTGGGCGTAGGTGATCCAGTCCACCGTCATCGGCTCGGGCCGCGCCACGTCGCCGAACAGGATCGGCGGCCGCACGTACCGCGAGCCGTAGGACTGCACCCAGCCGAACTGGGTGGTGGCGTAGCCCTGCAACTGCTCGGCGAAGTACTGCACCATGTCGTTGCGCTCGGGCTCGCCGTGGACCAGCAGGTCCAGGCCGATGTCCTCCTGCAACGCGATCACACGGTCGATCTCGGCGCGCATCTGGCCCTCGTAGGCCGCGCGGTCGATCCGGCCGTTGCGGAAGTCGGCGCGCGCCTTGCGGACCTCGGCGGTCTGCGGGAACGAGCCGATCGTCGTGGTCGGCAGCAGCGGCAGCTTGGAGGCGGCCTCCTGCGCCGGCACCCGGGCGTCGTAGTCGGTGCGGGACGGGTCGGCGCCCAGCGCGTCCAGGCGGGCGCGCACCCGCTGGTCGAGGAACGCCTTGGGGGTCCCCTCCGCACTGGCCGTGCGCGCCTCGGCGAGCCCGGCAGCGGCGGCGTCGGGGTCGTCCAGTGCCGTACCGAGCAGCGCCACCTCGGCGACCTTCTGCTTGGCGAACGCCAGCCGCGACCGCAGGACGGGGTCGAGACCGGTCTCGGCGTCCAGGTCGATCGGCACGTGCAGCAGCGAGCAGGACGTCGAGACGACCACCTCGCCGGCGAGGCCCAGCAGCGAACCGAGCGTCGACAGCGCGCCGGGGATGTCGGTGCGCCACACGTTGCGGCCGTCCACCACCCCGGCCACCAGGGTCTTGTCGCCCAGGCCCGACACCCGCGCCAGGTCGGCCACCTGCTCCGGCCCGCTGACCAGGTCCAGGCCGACGCCCTCGACGGGGGCGCCCTTCAGCACCTCCAGCGATTCGTGCCCGATGCCGCCGAAGTAGCACGACACCAGGATCTTGGGCCGCTCCGTGAGCCCGCCCAGGCGGGCGTAGACCCGCTCCAGGGCGGCGCGCTCGTCGCGGCCCGCGTCGGTCGCCAGGACCGGCTCGTCGATCTGCACCCACTCCGCCCCCGCGCCCGCGAGGGACGCGAGGAGCTCGGCGTAGACGCCGAGGAGGTCGTCGAGGAGCTCGATGGTCCGCCAGCCCTCAGGGGCGTCGGCGGCGCGCTTGGCGAGCAGCAGGAAGCTGAGCGGCCCGAGGAGCACCGGGCGGGTCTCCACGCCGAGCCCCTTGGCCTGGGTGTACTCGGCCAGGGGCTTGGCCCCTGCGAGGCGCAGCCGGGTCGCCGGCGACAGTTCCGGCACCAGGTAGTGGTAGTTCGTGTCGAACCACTTGGTCATCTCCAGGGGTGCGACCCCGTCGGCGCCGCGCGCCATGGCGAAGTAGCGGCGCAGCTCGGCCTCGCGGTCGCCCTCCCCAGGGGCGAACTGCGCGAAGCGCTCCGGCACCGCGTCCACCATGACCGCTGTGTCGAGCACGTGGTCGTAGTAGGAGAAGGTGTTGGACGGCACCAGGTCGATGCCTGCACCGCGCAGGCCCTCGACGGTGTCGCGGCGGAGTTTCGCCGCGACCGCGTCGAGTTCGGCGGCGTGGATGTCGCCCTTCCAGTAGGACTCCGAGGCGAACTTCAGCTCTCGGTTCGATCCGATCCGCGGGTAGCCGAGGACAGTGGTACTCACTGGGCACCACCGCCCTGGCGGCGCGCGGTTCGGAGGGTTGCCGACCCGGCAAGCGGGGAAACGGCTCGCATCGCTTGATCTCTCCCTAGTCGAACAGCCGAAGGTCCGGCGTCGTCGCGGGAGATGGGGGCGATGGCGGGACAGCGAGGGGTCGGCGCGCGCCTGGGGCGCGGCCGGCTCGCGGCCCTGCTTCGCCCTGGCTCTCCCTCGAAGCCGCGGACCACCGCGGGTGCACGGCGCACCCGCGGGCGGTGGCAGGTCTTCGGACTCGCGGGCGCGGCCCGGCTCCCGAGGCGGGGTCACCGCCTCTGCCCGACCACCTACCGGCCGTCGCTTCCCGGATCCGGCCGGATCCAGTGCCATGACGGCTTTCGTTCCCACTCACCGCTGCGGGGCAGTCCCGGATTCGCACCGGAGTTCCCTCTTGCGACACGCGGAGCCGTACTCCGCGTGAACCGACCGCACTGGGAGTATAGATGGCGGACCCGCCGCGGATTCGGGCGGGCGGCGGCACCGCGATCCCCGACCGCACCGAACTTCCGGCCGCGCGCGGACATCGAATGTGATGTGCCCCCCAATCGGGGGGTACCGCACCGTTCGTCGTTTCCCTCACATTCACACCATTCGCAAGCTACCGACCTGGGAACTTGCACACTTTGCAGCCGGGGAAGGGGATGTTGGCCGTGGCATTACCGTGTCGGGACCACCGCGCGGGGTTCCGCATCCTAGGCTCGTTTCGCCGACGCACCGGATCGTCCAGCGCCGCCGCCGACCGAACCGCGCACCGCTCACCGGACCGCACCTACGAAAGCGAAAGACTGACCTTCCCTTGAGCAACTCTGACTCGCACCGCTTGCCCCGGAACCCCGACTCCGCCGGGCACCGGCCCCGCGGGACCCGGAAATTCGTGCGTGCCGTCGTCGCCACCGCGGCCGTCGCCGCGATGATCGGCGGATGCTCCTCCGGTGGCGGGGCCGAGCACGCCTCGGGCAAGGACACCGAGCCGGTCCGTGCCACCGGCGAACCCGACAAGCTCACCAAGGTCGCGCCGAAGACCGTTCCCGGCGTCAAGGCCGAGGAGAACAAGGACGACGGCGACGTCGATGTCGACGTCCGCTACCCCGATGTGCCCAACGCCGCCCCCTTCACCAAGCGCCTGGACGAGCTGACCTCGCAGGAGGTCGACGACTTCAAGGCGGCGAACCCCGGCGCCGAGAGCATCGCGATCGACTACGGCATCACCGCCGCGGGCGACGACGTCCTCGGCGTCCGCCTCACCAGCGACGAGAAGGACTCCGAGGGCAAGCGCAAGGGCTCGGCCACCTACTGGTACGACGCCAAGGCCGGCCGGACCGCCTACTCCACCGAGCTGCTGTCAGGGCAGAAGGACCTCGCCGCCCTGAACAAGCTGGTCAAGAAGGAGCTCAAGGGCGAGGACGCGGTCGACTCCGCGTCGATCGTGCCGATCCTGCGGGTGTACGACTCGATCGGGTTCAACCCCGACGGCGACCTCGTCGTGGAGTTCGACGAGGGCCAGGTCGCCCCGGTCAAGAGCGGGCGGGTGAAGGCGATCGTGCCCAAGAAGAAGGCCGAGCCGCTGCTCTCGAAGTTCGGTGCGCGCGCCCAGGACGCCGCCACCGTGGTCACCCCGAAGTTCCGCATCACGAAGGAGGCGTCGGCCGCGCCCTCGCCCGAGGCGCCCGCGGCGGCGAAGGTCCCCGGTGTGCTCCCGACCCGCGACGGCGACCTCGACTGCTCGCTGAAGAAGTCCAAGTGCGTCGCGCTGACCTTCGACGACGGTCCCGGCGGGCGCACCGGCGACCTCCTCGACATGCTCGCGAAGCACGACGCGAAGGCGACCTTCTTCCTCACGGGTGAGCCCGTCCGCGAGTTCGCGCCGCTCGTGCGGCGCGAGTACGCCGAGGGGCACGAGGTCGCCAACCACACGGTGACGCACCCCGACCTGACCACGGTCAGCGCCTCGTCGGCCGAAGGCGAACTGGCGACCGTGAACGCGCTCATCCGGCGCGAGACCGGCTTCCAGCCCTCCCTCATGCGCCCGCCCTACGGGGCGACCGACAAGTCCGTCGCCAAGGCCTCGGCCGACAACGGGCTCGCGGAGATCATCTGGAGCAGCGACACCAACGACTGGCGGGACCGCGACTCCTCCGTGGTCGCCAAGCGCGCGGTGGCCGACGCCAAGCCGGGCGCCATCATCCTGATGCACGACATCCACCCGTCGACCGTCGACGCCGTGCCCGAGATCCTCAAGAAGCTCACCGACGACGGCTACAACCTGGTGACCGTGACGCAGATGCTCGGCGACACCAAGCCGGGCAAGTCCTACAAGGAAGGCGAGATCGCGAAGGAGAAGGAGGAGCCGTCGGCCTCCGCGTCGCCGTCCGCGTCGGAATCGGGTTCGCCGTCCCCCTCCGGCACCGCGACGAGCGGCAAGCCCGAGGAGTCGGACAAGGAGAGCGGGCAGCCCGAAAAGGACGACAAGGACGCCCAGAAGGACGAGAAGGACGGCGAGAAGGAGTAGCACGGGGTACGGGGGCCGTCCGGATCCGGCCGGTCCCCGTACCGCGCGGCGCGCCCGCGGGGACTGTGGCATAGCCGACCTTCCGGGCGTGCTGCCCCCGACCGCACCCGTGTGCGGACCGGCGTATGGTGGGACGCCGTGGGCACGAGGGCCCTCCCTCCAGGATCGCCGCTCGTCCACTCCCGGCCACCGCCGCACGGGGATGTCCCGTCCCGGCCCGGTTATCGCGCGCCGCAGCGGGAACCCGCTGAAGGAACGGCAGCGTCGGAGTGGACAACGAAGCCCACCACACACCCCATGCTTTGTCGAAGGGACGGGCTGATGTCCGTTGCGCGTGCCCGCGACTACGCCTGGCTCCAGGAGAGCCAGCCGGACCTCGCGGAGGCGTTCTGTCTCTCCTACGTCCGCGGTCTCACCAAGACCGAGGCGCTGCGCCGCCTCGGCGCGGCCGAGCGCAGCCTGCGTTCGCTGCCGATCGCCGAGGCGGTCGAAGCGGGCCTGTGCTGCGAGGGAACCCCGCCGCTCACCGCGCACGCCCTGTGCGTGGAGGGCTGGGCGGTCATCATCGAGCCCACCGGGTGCCGCGCCACCCGCCCGGAGATGTACAGGGCGCTGTCGGCCGAGACCGAACTGGTGTCGGTGCGGGTCGTCATGGACCACCGCTACGAGTTCCGGTGGATCGTCGACGGCGTGCTCCAGGTGTTCTTCGACGCCCGCACCCCCGACATCAGGCGCGGCGTCCGCCCCGACAGCCTCTCGCCCGAGATGGCGTCCGTGGGCCTCATGGGCGAACTCGACCCCGACGAGGTCGACCCCGGCGCGGCGATCCTCGCGCTCGCCGACCGGGTCACCGGCGTCCGCGTCCGCCCCACCCACCTCAACGGCCCCCTGCTCGGCGCCGAACTCGACTGCCCCCTGCCGCTGGCCGCCCCGCTCTGACCCCGGCCGCCACCGCCCACGGCCGCCGGCAGCGCCGCTCGTGCCGCCGGCAGCTCCGCTCATGACCCTGCCCGAGGACGGACCGGGGGCTCCCCGGCCACGGCACCGCCGTGCGGTGGGGGCGGCTACGGGGTCGGGCGCGGCGGGCCGGCGAACTCATCGGCGGCGCGGCGGCCGGTCGGCACGGCGGTGACGCGCGGGGGCCGCGGCGCCGGGCGGCCCAGCGCGATGGCGTGCTCGACGCGCCAGGGCGGGCCGACGCCGAGCAGGTCGGCCGCCGCGCGGACGTTGTCCTCCGGGAAGATCGTCGCGGGGCAGCTCCCGAGGCCGAGCGCGTGGGCGGCCAGCACGATGGTCTGGCACAGCCGCCCCTCGTCGAAGGAGGCGTCCGCGCCGCCGAGGTCGCGGTCGACCGCGAGCGCGACGACAACGGGCGCCGCGGCGAGGTGCCCCGCGTAGGCTCCCAGGCCGCCCAGACGGGCCCGCACCGCCGCGTCGGTGGCGATGAGCAGCCGCCACGGCTGCCGGTTGCGGGCCGAACCGGTCCACCGCGCGGCCTCGACGATGGCGGCGATCTCCGCCTCGGTCACCGCGTCGTCGGTGAACCAGCGCGTGGCCCGCACGGAGCGCAGCAGCGCGAGCAGGTCGGGTTGCGGTTCGGGCGGCGGGGTCATCGGGGAACCTCCGTTCGGGCGGCACCGGCCGGTGGGCGACCGGCGGCGGACGCCGTCGGCGGTGGCGCGGGCGCGGCCGGCGGGGACGGGCTCACCCGGTGAGGGGGGCGGCGTGCTCCAGGTCGGTGCCGACGGCCGCGGCGATGGAGGTGTACCCGGCGGCGCGGGCCAGCCGGGCCAGGCCGCGGTTCATGGCGCGCGGCCACAGCGGGCCGCCGTAGATGAGCCCGGTGTAGCCCTGGACGAGGGTGGCCCCGGCGCGGATGCGCTCCCAGGCGTCCAGCGGGGTCTCGACCCCGCCCACCGCGACGAGCACCAGGCGGTCGCCCGCGCGGGCGCGCAGCCGCCGCAGGACGGCCACCGACCGGTGCTTGAGCGGCGCGCCGGACAGGCCGCCGGCCCCCGCCGCCTCGATCTCCTCAGGGGTGCTGCGCAGTGCGTCGCGGGAGATGGTGGTGTTGGTGGCGATGATGCCGTCGAGGCCGAGTTCCAGGGCGAGGTCGGCGACCGCGTCGATGTCGGAGTCGGCGAGGTCGGGGGCGATCTTGACCAGCAGCGGCAGTTCGGGGCGCCCGGCGTCGTCGAGCGCGGCGCGCACCGCGCCCAGCAGCGGGCGCAGGTGCCCGACGGCCTGGAGGTCGCGCAGGCCGGGGGTGTTGGGCGAGCTGACGTTCACCGCGATGTAGTCGGCGACGTCGGCGAGGCGGCGCGCGCTCGCGACGTAGTCCTCGACGGCGCCGCTCTCCGGGGTCGCCTTGGTCTTGCCGATGTTCGCGCCGATGACCAGGGGGGCGCGGCCCCGCTGCACCCGCCGGGCGCGCTGCATCCGCAGCCGCCCCGCGACGACGGCCGACCCTTCGTTGTTGAACCCCATGCGGTTGACGATGGCGCGGTCGGCCACCAGCCGGAACAGCCGCGGCGCCGGGTTGCCGGGCTGCGGATGGGCGGTGACCGTGCCGATCTCGACGTGGCCGAAGCCGAGGGCGGTCAGCCCTTCGGCGCCCTTGGCGTTCTTGTCGAAGCCCGCGGCGAGGCCCAGCGGCCCGGCGAACTCCCGGCCCAGCGCGCTGACGCGCATGTCCGGGCCGCGCGCGCCGCACACCCTGCGCATGAGCGGCGCGGCGCCCGGCACCGCGCTGAGCCCGCGGAGCGCCCCGAAGCTCAGCCGGTGAACCCGCTCCGCGTCAGCGTGCCGCAGGACGGCGTGGAACAGCATCTGGTAGAGCACCGGCTGGATCTTCCTTGTTCGTCGTCGGCGGGCCCGCAGGGACCCGGCCCGCACGGGCCCGCCCGTCCCTGCGCGGCCCCGGGCGGGGCCGCGGGTTCAGCGCTCGCCGTTGTCCTGCTCGGCGAGGTAGCGCTCCAGTTCGGCACCGAGCTCCTCGGCGGTGGGCAGCGCGGACTCGTCCTCGGCGAGCAGCGGACCGGACTCGGCCGTGCGCTCGCGCGCCGCGACGGAGGAGTCGTACTGCTCTTCGAGGCCGCGGACCACGCGCTGCACTTCGTCGGACGCCTCGACCTGCTGCTCGATCTCGGCGTCGGTCTCGACCGCCGCCTCCTCCAGCGCGCCGGCGGGCAGGGCCAGGCCCGTCGCGCCGGCGACGTACTCCAGTGCGGCGATCGCCGCGCGCGGGTACTCGGCCTGGGCGAGGTAGCTGGGGACGTGCACGGCGTAGCCGATGAAGTCGGCCCCCGCCTCGCCGAACCGGTACTCCAAGAGCGACGACGCGCTGCCGGGCACCTGGACCCGGCCGAGCCACGGCGTGTGCTCGGCGACGAGGTCGCGCCGCGTGGCGTGGGCCGTGACCGTTGCCGGGCGGGTGTGCGGGACCGCCATGGGCATGCCGTGGAAGCCCACGGTCAGGCCGACCGAGAACCGCTCGGCGAGCTGGCGCACGGCCGCGGTGAACGCCTCCCATTCGCGGTCGGGCTCGAGGCCGTGCAGCAGCAGGTACGGGGTGCCCTCGGCGTCGGCCATCAGGTAGAGGGCGAGCTTGGGGTCGGCGTAGGAGGTCCAGGTGCTCTCGTCGAACATCATGGCCGGCCGGCGCGACCGGTAGTCGAGCAGCCGGTCGATGTCGAACGTGGCGATCTCCCGCGCGTCGGACTGGGCGAACAGGGTCTCAACGGCCTGGCGGGCCGCGCCCCCGGCGTCCACGAAACCGTCCAGGGCTACCAGCAGGACGGGGCGGGCGAGCTCTGGGGGGTCGGGCCGAAGCTCATAGAGATCAGCGGGATCGCGCACCTGGACGGGTCTCCATTCTCATGCCGCGCGTGGGGTCGTCGCCGAGGGCAGGCCGGGGTCGTGCGGCCGGTACGGCTTTGTCCCAAGGATAGCGAGGCCCGATGACCGGGCCGTGAAGCACCAGGGGATCGGGCCGGCGGCCCCGGCGGGCGCCTCAGCGCTGCGCGCTGACACGCAGGGTCCGCAAGCGGTTCAGCGCCGCCGCGATCTCCAGCCGCCGCGGCAGCGCGTAGTCGCCAGAGTAGCCGCCGGCGAGAACGGCGAGACCGTCGTCGGCGATGCGGGCGTCCAGCGCGTCCAGCGCCTCGGCGAGGGTGGCCCGCCCGTCGAGCAGGCCCTTCTCGGCCAGCGCGCGCATGGCCAGCCCGAGCCCGATGACCTGGCTGGGGTCGACCACCTGGGTGAGACCGCGCACATCGATGTCGGTCGCCCCGAAGGTGAGGACGTCCATGTCGCGGCGCTTCAGCCGGGCGCGCCCCTTGGCGGTGGCGTCGACGGAGCGCGGGTCGATCACCCGGTGCGCCGGGGCGGGGAACGGTGCGTCGGCGCGGTCGGCGGCGAGCGCCCGCGCCTGGGCGGTGACGTCGCGGGGGCGGTAGGCGTCGAGCATGACGACCTGGTCGGCGACGTCGAAGTAGTCGCCGCTGCCGCCCATGACCAGCACCGTCGACACCCCGTGGGTGCGGTGCAGCGGGCGGACGAGGTCCACGAACGGGATCAGCGGCTCGCGGTCGCCGTGGACCAGGGCCTGCATCCTGGCGTCGCGGATCATCAGGTTGGTCGCGGTGGTGTCCTCGTCCACGAGCAGGGTCCCGGCCCCCGCTTCGAGCGCCTCGGCGATGTTGGCGGCCTGCGAGGTCGACCCGGAGGCGTTGTCGGTGCGGAAGTCGGCGGTGCCCGCACCGGTGGGCAGCGTGCGGACGAACGCGCTGATGTCGGTGCGCTCGACCCGGCGCCCCTCCTCCGCCCTGATCTTCACGGCGTCGCCGCGGGTGGCGACCAGTTCGCGCCCGTCGCCGGGCACGTGGTCGTACACGCCGCGTTCCAGGGCTTGGAGCAGGGTGGACTTGCCGTGGAAGCCGCCGCCGACGATCAGCGTGATGCCTTCGGGGACGCCCATGCCGGTGATCTCGCCGGCGTGCGGCAGCTTCACGGCGACCCGCAGGCTGTCCGGTGCGGAGAACTCCACCGCGGAGTCCGCGCCGCCCGCCATGGGCAGGTCGCTGATGCCGCTGCGGCGGGGGAGCACGGCGCCGTCGGCGACGAACGCGACGAGTCCGCGCGCGGGGAGCTGCTCGCGCAGCGCCGCGGTGTCCTCGACCGTGTCGGCGAACGCGACCGCCTCGGCGGTGTCGAGCGCGTCCCAGCGGATCGCGTCGACCATGGCGGGCAGTCGGTCGCACAGTTCGCGCTGCGCGGCGCGGCCGTCGATCCGGCGGCCGTTGCCGGGCAGTTCGACACCGAGTTTCAGGTGCAGGGCGCCGCCGTCGATCCGGCAGGCGGAGCGGGCCAGCACCTCCTGGCCGCCGGCGTCGATGCGCAGCCGTGCGCCCTTGAGCGCGCGGTGCGCCTGCCGGGCCAGGTGGTCGGCCGTGGCCCGGCTCCGCACCGGGGCGCGCCAGGCGGACTCCGGCAGGGCGGCGACGGCGGCGGGCACGTGCACCGCGACGCGGGACGGCGGTGCGAACGGGTCGGCCTGCACGCGTTCGACGGCCAGCGTGAAGTCGCCGAAGTCCCATTCGCCCGCCAGCGACTTGTACCGGCCGTAGGAGGAGCCGTCCATGCGGCCCAGTTCGGCGCGCAGGCGGTCGGCGTCGCGGACACCCCTGATCTCCTCGCCCCCGCCGCTGCCCCCGCCGCGGCCGCCGTATCCGCCGGGCCCGCCGTGTCCGCCTCTGCCACCGTGTCCGGGGCGCCCTCCGCGGCGCCGCTCCCTGGCGTCGTCTGCCGGCATGTGCCTGCGTCCTCCTCGGTCCTCGTGTGCTGGTGGGGGCGGTCGCGGCGGCCCTCGCCCGCGCCTGCCCCGCCCTGCGGATGCTATGCGTGCCACACGGGCGGCGCCGCCGCCCGTGTGGCGCGGCACGCACCCGAGTCGCTACATTCGGGGGGATTGGCGGTGTTCCGCCCGCTGTTCCGCCCGCTGTTCCGCGCGCCCGGCGGCCGTCTCCGGACCCGGTCCGCCGCAACCCGATCCCCCGACCCCCGAGATCGAGTCGATGAGTTCCGCACACACCGTCCAACGGACCGCCGGACCGCGCCGCCGCACCGCGGTCGCACTCACGGGCCTCGCACTGGCCACGGTCACCCTGACCGGCGCCTGCGCACTGCCCGGATCGGCGCCCGCCGCCGATGGGGCGCAGCCCGACCCCGGCGGCGACCCCGGGGTCAGCCCGACCGCCGAGCTTCCCGACGACGCGGGGGTGCACTCCAAGGACCCCGGTGAGCGCGCCGTCGCCGGCGGCACCTCCGACGTCGCCGAGTCGGAGCGGCCCACGCCCAGCCCCAGCCCCAGTCGCACGAAGAAGGGGACCCCTGGCGGCGGCGGGTTCCCGGCCGCCTACGCGGGGACCTGGAGCAGCCAGTGGTTCCGGCTGGAGCTGGAGAAGGGCGGCCGGAGCGCGGTGCTGCACCCGGCGAGCGGTGTCTGCACCTGGTCGCTGAGCCTCACCGGCGGCAGCGGCAGCGCGCGCAGCGCCACCGTCGACGGCTCGGGCGCGTGCGGGAAGCACGATCGCGCGGATCTCGCCCTCGACGGGTCCGACGCCCTCACAGTGACCCTCAAGGGCGGCACGGGCGACGACGCCGTCAAGGAGATCCCGCTGACCCGCGGCTGACCGCAGCGTCGCCGCCACCGGCCCGGACCTGCGGGGCGATGCCGGGCTACGCGGTGTTCCCGCGGCGGTGTTCTCCGGTCCGCAACGCGCCACCCTCGATTGCGGTGATCGGTAGTGGCCCATCGAAAAAGGATCATGACGCGGATCCTTCGCACCTTTCTTTCCGTTTCGGCGCGAAAGCTCCGCGAAACCGGTAGCTTAGCCGCATGGCCGGTTCCGATGCGGTTCCCCCCTCCTCGGATCCGGCCTAGGCGGAGGAACGCGTCCCCACTCGTTGGCGCGATGGGCGCCTGTACCCGCCGCGGCCGGCCCTGGAACGACCCACTCGCCCAGGGCCGGCCGCCACACCACCGTGCGCCGGGGCCGGTCGGCCGGGTCCCCGGTACCGCCGCGCCTCCCCTGCCTCCTCCACCTCCTACTACGCGGGCCCGCCGTCGAGGACGGTGTCCAGGAAGCGGCCGAGGTTGGCGAGCGCGCGGTCGAGCTTCTCCTCGACCGTGAGCGACTCCTCGTAGCGGCCGAGCCGCGTGGGTGTCCGCAGCCCCCGGACGTACAGCGGGCACGCGAGGTCGTCGCACATGTAGACCCCGACCGAGTTGCCGTCCCGCCCCGCCGCACCCGCGCGGGATGCCGTGAGCAGCGACACCCCGGAGCCGGAGTGCCCGGTGAGGCAGATCGAGCAGACGGTGGTCCTGGTGAGGCCGCCGCGGACGGGGGGCGGCACCCGCAGCGCGACGCCGACGAGCCCGCCGCCGTGCTCGGCGACGATGTGGCCGCGCTCCGGCGCGCCGGGGTCGCGCCAGCCCAGGAAGTCGAGGTCGGGCCAGGGGAGATCCGCGAAGTGCCGCGGCAGGCCGAGCCGGTTCGCCGCGCCCTTCGAGCAGTTCACGAAGGACGCGCGGATCTCTTTCTCACTGATGGGGTTCACGGGGGGCGAAGCTAGCAAAGCCGGAACGGCGTGTCGTGTGGTTTTTCCGCTGGTCTGCCGCTGGTCTGCCGCTGGTCTGTCCCGCCCCGCCCCAGGTCGCGCCGCGGACGGGCGGGCGCCCGCGGGGGCGGCAACGGGCACGGCCCGCCCCCGCGCGGTCCGCTCCGGGCCGCGAGGGCCCTCGCCGGCAGCGGCCGGGCGTTCCCGGGAGGGCGGCCCCGGCGCCCGTTCCCGACCGCTCGTCAGACGTCCACCACTCCGGTGTTCTGACCGGCCACGATGAGCCATCGACCGGCCTCCTTCGCCAGGACGAGCAGCGGGGTGCTCTCGAACTCGTCCTCGACCAGCGCACCGCCGACCGTCGACCACCGGCGCTGGCGCACCTTGACCGCAGCGACGTCCGGCCGGACGAACGTCACGTGGATCACCTCCAACGTGGTCTTCGCACCCTGCATCGCCCCGGGGAGCACCTTGTGCGTGAACGCCGAGATCTCGTCGCGGCCGAAGAGGCGCCGTCCGCCGCCCGTCGTCCAGGCCGCGTCCCGGCGGAACAGTGCGACGAACTCGTCGGGGAGCTCGTTCATCTGGGAGTGCTCGATCGCCGCGGCCACACCCTTCATGGCCTCGATGTCGGCCGCGCGGGCCCGCTCGTCACTGCTCATGGTCGTCATGGCGGTGAACCTAGATCCTCCAGCGCGCTTGAGGTCAACCCGCGGCGCCGCCGCCGACGCTCCCGCCGGTGGCGCTACTCCGGTCTCGGGGACGCGGCGTCGGGGCGGATGTCCGGTTCGTCGAGGATGAACATGGTCTGGGTGCTGCGGACCTCGGGGATGCGCTGGAGGCGCTCCAGCACGAAGGTGCGCAGTGCGGCGGCGTCGGCGACCCGGACGAGCAGCAGCAGGTCGACGTCGCCCGACACCAGCGCCGCGTGGTCGACCTCGGGGATGTGGCGCAGGTACTCGCGGAAGACCTCCCACGAGTGCTGCTCGATGCGCACCGACACGTAGGCCGACAGCCCGCGCCCGCACTTCTCCGGGTCGACGATCGCGGCGAACCCGCGGATGACCCCTTCGGAGCGCAACCGGTCGAGGCGGGAGTAGGCGTTGGCGCGCGAGATGTGCGACCGCTCGGCGACCGTGCGTATCGACATGCGGCCGTCGGCGCGGAGCAGGGCGAGGATCTGATGATCGACTTCGTCAAGCGCTACAGCCATGCGTCTTGCCTCACAACGCTGTGACCGGGCCCATTGTGGACGATCGGCCCGGATCGATCGCGGATCCGGCCATCTGACCACGATTACCGGCCCAGTATGGACACTATGACCCTCATCACCTGATATTCAAGACATGGAGCGCATAGACGACCGGCCCGAGGCACGGCTCGCACTTCCATCGGCCGAACCGATACGGCTCGTGGACCGTTCCGGCGGCCGCGTCCCGGGCGCACCGGTCCCGGCCCCCGATCCGCAGACCCTGGCGCGCCTGCTGCGGGCCATGGTCGTCGGCCGCCGCTTCGACCGCCAGGCCGGCGCGCTCGCCCGGCAGGGGCGCCTCGCCGTCTACCCCTCCTCCTTCGGCCAGGAGGCCTGCCAGGTGGGCGGCGCGCTGGCGCTCGCGCCCGCCGACTGGCTGTTCCCCACCTACCGCGACTGCGTCTCGCTGGTCGCCCGCGGTGTCGACCCCGTCGAGGTCCTCACCCTCCTGCGCGGTGACTGGCACAGCGGGTACGACCCCGAACGCCACCGCTGCGCGACCCAGTGCACGCCCCTGGCGACCAACGCCTCGCACGCCGTCGGCCTCACCTACGCCGCCCGCCGCAAGGGCGAGGACGTCGCGGCGCTCGTCCTCATGGGCGACGGTGCCACCAGCGAGGGCGACGCGCACGAGGCGTACAACTTCGCCGCGCTGTGGAACGCGCCCGTCGTCTTTTTGATCCAGAACAACCAGTGGGCCATCAGCGTCCCGGTGCGCAAGCAGTCCGCCGCGCCGACGCTCGCGCACAAGGCCATCGGCTACGGCATGCCGGGCGTTCGGGTCGACGGCAACGACGCCGCCGCCGTCCACGCCGTGGTCGACCAGGCCCTCGCCGAGGCCCGTTGCGGGCACGGGCCCACCATCATCGAGGCGATGACCTACCGGCTCGACCCGCACACCAACTCCGACGCGCCGCAGCGCTACCGGGACGACGACGAGTCCGAGCCGTGGCGCGAGCGCGACCCGATCGACCGCCTGACCGCGCTGCTGCGCGCCGAAGGGATGGTCGACGACGCCGCGCTCGCCGCGATGGCCGAGGAGGGCGAGCGGCTGGCGGCGCAGGTCCGCGACCGGCTCGCCGAGGACGAGGCGCCCGACCCCGAGTCGCTGTTCGCGCACGTGTACGCGACCGTGCCGCACGCGCTCGCACGCCAGCGCGCGACCCTGCGCGATGAGCTGCGCGGCGAACCGGACGAGGGGCCGCTCGGGGAACCGGGCGCAGGACTGCCCGCCGAGCTGCGCGGCGGGGCGCACGACGAACTGAAAGAGGTCTAGGCGCGTGGAACGGACTGCTTCTCGGTCAGCGCGGGCGGGCGCCCGCGGGAAAGGGGTCTAGCGCGTGGAACGGTCCGGTTCTCACCCAGCGCGGGCGGGCGCCCGCGGGAAAGAGGTCTAGGCGCGTGGAACTGTCTCTGGCCCAGGCGCTCAACCGGGCGCTGCGCGACGCACTGCGCGAGGATCCCGACGTGGTGGTCTACGGCGAGGACGTCGGACCGCTCGGCGGCGTCTTCCGGGTGACCGACGGCCTCACCGCCGAGTTCGGGGAGGAGCGCTGCTTCGACGCCCCGATCGCCGAGTCGGGGATCGTCGGGACCGCCATCGGCATGGCGATGAACGGCCTGCGCCCGGTGGTCGAGATGCAGTTCGACGCATTCGGCTATCCCGCGTTCCAGCAGGTCGTGTCGCATCTCGCGAAGATGCGCAACCGGACCATGGGCCGGCTCGGGCTGCCGGTCGTCGTCCGCGTGCCCTACGGCGGCGGCATCGGCGGCGTCGAGCACCACAGCGACTCCTCGGAGGCGTACTACGCGCACACACCGGGGCTGACCGTGGTCACCCCGGCGGGCCCCGCCGACGGCTACTCGATGCTGCGCGACGCCATCGCGCTCCCCGACCCCGTCATCTTCCTGGAGCCCAAGCGGCTGTACTGGTCCAAGGCCGAGGTCGGCGCCCCGGCGCGCACCGAGGCGCTCGACCGCGCCGTCGTCCGGCGCGCCGGATCCGATGTCACACTGCTCGCCTACGGCCCCACGGTCCCCACCGCGCTGGAGGCCGCCGAGGCCGCGCACGCCGACGGCTGCGCCGTGGAGGTCGTCGACCTGCGCAGCCTGGCGCCGTTCGACGACGCCACCGTCACCGCGTCGGTGCGCCGCACGGGGCGCGCCGTGGTGGTGCACGAGGCGTCGACGTTCGGCGGGTACGGCGCGGAGGTCGCCGCCCGCGTCACCGAGCAGTGCTTCCACTACCTGGAGGCGCCGGTGCTGCGCGTGGGCGGCTTCGACATCCCCTATCCCCCGCCCAAGCTCGAACACCTCCACCTGCCCGGTGTCGACCGGATCCTGGACGCGATCGCGCGCTTGCAGTGGGAGTCCGGCTGGACCCCCGGCGCGGCGCCGGGCGGGCCCGCGGGCGCGGGCCCGGCGCTGCCCGCGGCGAGGAGCACGTCGTGAGCGGCCGCGACTTCCTGCTGCCGGATCTCGGCGAGGGCCTGGCCTCGGCCGAGATCGTCACCTGGCTGGTGGCCGAGGGCGACACGGTCGGCATCGACCAGCCGGTCGCCGAGGTAGAGACGGCCAAGGCCGTGGTGGAGGTGCCGTGCCCGTTCGCCGGGCGTGTCAGCAGGCTCCACGGCGCGCCCGGTGACACCGTCGCCGTCGGCGCCCCGCTCATCAGCATCACGGCCACGGCGCCGGAGCCCGCCGCAGGACTGGGCGAGCCCGGCGTCGTCGTGCCCCGGTCCCGGGGGCCCGCGGAGAACGGCCGCGGCGGCAATGGCGCCGCCGCGGGGGAACCCGGCTCCGGAGCGGTCCTCGTGGGCTACGGCACGGGCGCGGGGACGCCGCGCCGCAGGCGCGGCCGGCAGGTCCCCGGCATGGACGGGTCCCGGACAACGGAGTCCCGGGGCCCGTCCGACCGCGCGGCGGGACACGAGCGGATCGCGGTGGTGTCCCCGCTGGTGCGCCGGATCGCCCGCGAGAACGGCATCGACATCGCGTCGGTGCCCGGCACGGGCGAGCGCGGCCTGATCCTGCGCCGCGACGTCATGGACGCCGTTGCGCGGGCGGGCACGCCCGCACCCGCCGGACCGGCGCGCACCGGGCCGGTGCGGCGGGTTCCGCTGCGCGGGGCGCGGGGCGCCATGGCGGAGAAGCTGAGCCGGTCGCGCCGGGAGATCCCCGAGGCGACCGTGTGGGTGGACGTCGACGCCTCCGGCCTGCTCGACCTGCGCCGGGCGCTGAACGAGGCCGATCCCGGCCGGCCGGTGGGCCTGCTGGCCCTGGTGGCGCGGTTCTGCCTGCTGGGCCTGGCCCGCTATCCGGCGCTGAACTCCCGCGTCGACACCGAGCGCGCCGAGGTGCTGCACTACGCCGATGTCAACCTGGGGTTCGCCGCGCAGACGCCGCGCGGGCTGCTGGTCCCGGTGGTGCACGGCGCCCAGGCGATGTCCACCAGGGAGCTGGCGGCGGCGTTGGGCGCGGCGACCGAGTCGGCGCGCGCCGGGCGGCTGCGCCCGGCGCAGCTCACCGGCGGCACGTTCACCGTCAACAACTACGGCGTCTTCGGTGTGGACGGCTCGGCCGCGATCATCAACCACCCGGAGGCGGCGATCCTCGGCATGGGCCGCATCGCGAAGCGTCCGTGGGTGGTGGGCGACGACCTGGCCGTGCGGCCCGTCACCGAGCTGACGCTCGCGTTCGACCACCGGGTCTGCGACGGCGAGCAGGCGGGCGGGTTCCTGCGGTTCGTCGCCGACTGCGTGGAGCGGCCGGCGATCGCCCTGGGCGAGGTGTGACCCCGGGACACGGGGGTCCACACGCCGCCGTCGGCCGCTACGCGGTCTCCGCCTCGCTGCGGGATCCGAACCGGGTGAACAGGTTCGGGCGGCGGTGCCGGCCCGAGAACCGCTCGGCGATGTTGCGCCGGTTGGCCAGGTAGGCGGCTCCCGCGAGAGCGGCGACGAGGAGCATGGTCAGGCCGCCCGCTGCGACGGGCAGGTCCTCGGAGACGTTCGCGACCTCGTGCACGGAGCCGGACTGCGTCCCACCGGAGCCGCCGGACCCGTTGGAGCCCGCCGGCGCGGCAGCGGCGTCGAGGTGATCGTCCATCGCCTCGGTCCGGCTGGCGGCGGCCCCGTCCTTGAGATCCTGCTGGTTCTCCTGGATCTGCTTCTTGGCGGCCGCCTCCTGCTCCTTCTTCTCTTCCTTCTTCTCCGCCTTCTGCTGCTCCTGCTCCTTCTTCTGCTGCTGCTCCTTCTTCTGCTCCTCGGTGGGTTCGTCGGAGACAGCGTCGGTGCAGGGGCTGTCGGGGGCGCCCATGGGGTGCGGTGCACCCTCCTTGCCGGCGCCGTCGCCCCACTCGGTGATGTGGTACTCGACGTCTTCGAGGTGGCCCTCGCCGCCGCTGACGGTGAGGCTTTCGGAGTCGAAGGACTGGCCGGTCAGTTCGGCGAAGGTCTCGCCGTCCATGTCGAGGAGGACACCGCAGTCGGCCGCCGGGTCGCCGGGGCCGCGGTCGCCGATGAAGAAGTCGGCCTTCTTGCCCTTGTACTCGACATAGCCCTCGGTGCCGAGGGGCCAGCTGGGGCTCGCGAAGAGGCCCTTCTGCATCGGCTCGCCGGACGCGGGAGCGCCGGTGTCGCCGTTGATGCCGGAACCGTCGTCCCAGAAGTAGGACGATTTGACTTCGCCGTGCTGAATAGAGCTCATGAGTGAGAAACCAGGGTTGGGAGCGGGGTGTCGACCTGGTACATAAGGCGCATTTCGGTCATCCATGGCCGTGCTGAAGACACCGGCCGACCGGATGGCACGCGAACGAGTGCCGCGTGCGATAGGTGGTGGACCACCGCTGGGGTGGGTGACCCGACGAGTCGTGACTCGTCCCCTGAACGGGATGGGGGCTCATGCGCCCTGGAGAACCGAATGGCCTGCCAGGATCGACATCAGTTCGCGAACAGCCGGATACCGACTAGGTCACGAACCGATCACGAAGGACTCTAGCCCACGGTCAAGCAAAGCGTGCCCCTCCGAACATAAAACTACAGAGCGTGCACAATCGGGCACAGGTCAAGTGTCGCCCAGCAGAAACCAAATGTTCGCCATAGCAGGCTTTTCGACCCATTGCCACGTGCGCCACACGCGACACAGCACACATCAATGAGTGACCCAGGTCTCAGTTCCTGCTCGACGGTTCGGGGTACCCGCCGGGCCCGCCCGCAGAGGGCCCCGCCGAATCCACCCTCCTGCGCCCGCATGGGCAGCGCAGGTAGCGCACGATCCCCTGCGTCGTGTAGTGGGAGGACTCCACCACGGCCGCGTCGGCGGGGCCGCCGCACGCCCCGCACACCCTGATCGCGAACCCGACGAACTCCTGATCCATGCCCGCCCCACCGCTCCCCTGCGGCCACCGGACGCTGCCGTGGCGGCAGCGGCGCGCGAGGCTCGCGCCGGGCCGCGTCCGACCAGCGTGCTGTAATGTCCTTGTGCATTTCAACACTTACGGAGGGACCGGCGCCTCCGTCGCCGTCGACCTGCTCAACGCCGCCGACCGCAGCGCCGCCGCGCTCGTGCCCGTGCTCCGCGCGAACGAGATCGTCCGGCCCGACATCGACGCCGACCAGGCACGGCGGCTGATGGCGTGGATCGAGCGCCTCCGCCCGTTGTTCGGCGAACCCGACCGGGACGCCCAGATCGCCCTCATCAACCAGCTGCTGCGCGAATCGGCCACCTGCGTGCAGGTCTCCACCCACGACGGCGCGGCGCCCCACCTGCACTACGTCAGCCAGGTCCACGACACCGCGGAACGGCTCCGGGGGACCACGGCCGGCGGGCTGGCCGTCGCCATCTGCGGGGCGGGCGGCGACCGCCTCGGCTGCTGCGCGCGCGACGGCTGCCCGACCGTGTTCATCGACACATCCCGCAACGGGCGCCGCCGGTTCTGCTCGGTGACCTGCGCAAACCGGGTCAACGTCGCGGCACACCGCGCCCGTTCGGCGGTCACGTGACCCGGGCGGCCCGCACGATGCTCAGGTGGCCCGGGCCCGCCGGTGCTCCGCTGACCCGCCCGAACTTGGTGCCCAAATGACCCGGCTCACCCGGTGTTCCGGTGACCTGGGCCCGCCCGAACTTGGTACTCAAGTGACCTGGCCCACCCGGTGTTCCGGTGACCTGGGCCCGCCCGAACTTGGTACTCAAGTGACCTGGCCCACCCGGTGTTCCGGTGACCTGGGCCCGCCCGAACTTGGTACTCAAGTGACCTGGCCCACCCGGTGTTCCGGTGACCTGGGCCCGCCCGAACTTGGTGCTCAGGTGACCTGGCCCACCCGGTGTTCAGGTGACCTGGGCCCGCTCGGCGAACGCCGGGTCGCGCCACTCCCCCGACTCCACCACCGCAACCAGGGCGCTCGCCGCGTCGAAGACGTCGACGTAGCGCAGGTACAGCGGGGTAAAACCGAACCGCAGCACATCGGGGTCGCGGAAGTCGCCCACGACCCCCCGGGCCGCCAGCGCCCGCACCATCGCGTACCCGTCGGGGTGGCGCAGCGCCACCTGGCTGCCGCGCCGCTCGTGCTCACGCGGAGTGAGCAGGCCCAGCCCGGCGCGTTCGGTGACGGCGATGAACAGGTCGCCGAGTTCCAGGCTCTTGGCGCGCAGCAGCGCCATGTCGACCCCCGCGAACACGTCCAGGCCCGCCTCCAGCGCCGCGTCGGCCACCAGCGGCTGCGAGCCGCTGAGGAACCGGCTGACGCCCTCGGCCGGTGCGTACTCGGCGGTGAAGTCGAACGGGCGGGCGTGGCCGTGCCACCCGGTCAGCGGCTGCCGCGCCGCGGCGTGGTGCCGCTCGGCGGCGAAGGTGAAGGCCGGGGCCCCGGGGCCGCCGTTGAGGTACTTGTAGGTGCAGCCCACCGCGAAGTCGACGCCGCACGCGTTCAGCTCAACGGGCAGCGCACCCACGCTGTGGCACAGGTCCCAGACGACGAGCGCGCCGTGCTCGTGCGCGAGGCGGGTGATCCCGGCCATGTCGCGCAGCTCCCCTGTGCGGTAGTCGACGTGGCTCAGCAGCAGCACAGCGGCGTCGCCCGGTTCCAGCGCCGCCCTGATCGCCGCGGCGTCGGCGCGGTCGACCCGGCGCTCGCGCGCGCCGCACAGCTCCGCCGCGCCCTGCGTCATGTAGAGGTCCGTAGGGAAGTTGCCCGCCTCCCCCACCACGACGTCGCGGCCCGGGTTCAGGCGCAGCGCCGCGACGAGCGTCTTGAACAGGTTCACCGAGGTCCCGTCGCCGACGACGACCTCGTCCGGCCAGGCCCCCACGAGCGGGGCGATCTTCGCGCCGAGCGCGCGCGGCTTGTCCCACCACCCCGCGTCGTTCCAGCTCGCGATGAGGTGGTGCCCCCACTGGCGCTCCACGAGGTCGGCCACCCGCCCCGGAGCGGCTTTGGGAAGGGCGCCCAGCGAGTTGCCGTCGAGGTAGACGATCCCCTCGGGCAGGGTGAACTCGGCGCGCAGCCCCGCCAGCGGGTCGGCCGCGTCGCGCTGCTCGCACCAGGCTCGGGTGGCCGGGATGCTCGCCATCGTGTGCTCCTTCGGGTCTGCCGCGGAACCGGCGGCGGGCGGGAACGGCGCTGCCAGTGTGTTGCCAGTGCTGCCTGTGCTGCCTGTGCTGCCAGGACTGCCAGGACTGCCAGGGCCCTCAGGACTGTCAGGGCACTCAGTGCCACCAGAGTCGCCGGTGCCGTCAGGGCTGTCGGGACAGTCAGGGCTGTCAGGACCGTCGGACGGGGTCAGATCCGCGTCCGCAACGACCATAGTTCGGGGAACACGTCCACCGCCGCATTGCGGGCCAGCCACGCCATTCCGCTCGACCCGCCGGTGCCGCGCTTGGCGCCCATGGCCCGCTTCACCGCCATCAGGTGCCGGTGCCGCCACCGCGTGACCCGCTCCGCCGTGTCGAGCAGGGTCTCGGCGAGGAGGAGCAGGTCGTTGTCCGACCGCTCGTCGGCGTAGACCGCCGCCCACACCCGCTCCACGGCGGGGTCGGGTTCGGCGGGCCGGGTGAAGTCGCGGTCGACCCGCCCCGCCGGGACCGGCAGCCCGCGGCGGTGCAGCAGGCGCAGCGCGGCGTCGTGGAGGCCGGGGGCGCGCAGTGTGCGCTCCAGGTCGGCCCGCACCCCGGGGTCGGCCCGGTGCGGGCGGACCATGGCCTCGGCCTTGTTGCCGATCAGGAACTCCAGGTGCCGGTAGCCGTAGGACTGGAACCCCGACGCCTCGCCGAGCCGGTCGCGGAAACGGGTGAACTCGTTGGGGGTCATCGCGCCCAGCAGGTCCCACGAGGCGATCAAAACGTCCTGGGCGCTCGCGCCGCGCCGCAGCGCGGCGACGGCCACCGGCACGTCGTCGGCCTCCAGCGCGTCGCGTGCGATCTCCCACTCGTGCCGGATCAGGGCGAACAGCAACTCCATGACCTGGGTCGAGACCAGGAACGTGGTCTCGGCCGGCTCATCGGTGCGGGTGCGCTGAAGGGACAGCAGGGTGGTGATCGCGCCGTACTCGGCGTAGGGAGTGCCGGCGTCGAAGGCGAGCGAAGGCCGCCCGTCTCCATCGGAACCGGCCCGCCGGGAATCGGCGCCCTTACCGGACGCGTGTCGGACGGAGACCATCATCGCTCCCCTTTCCTTCGCCGCTGGGCGCCGCCTGTCCGCCCCGGCTCGCGGAACGGAGCGGCGCGGCGGATGCGGCCGCGGGACCCGCCGGTCCGGCCTGGTGCGCGGACCTGCCCCGCGGGCTCCGCTGCGGCGCCCTTTCAGGATGAACCCATTCACTCCGGGACAGAAGGGGCGATGCCCGTCGATACGGCGACACGACCTTGCGTTCGGAACCGATCGGACACTGCTGCCTTATGATCGGCAGTCATGGTGGATCACGTCGACTGGCGCATCCTCGCCGAACTCCAGGGCGATGCGCGGCTGTCCTACAACGAGGTGTCGCGGCGGGTCAGGCTGTCCGCGCCCGCGGTCGCCGAGCGCATCCGCCGTCTGGAGGAGAGCGGGGTCATCACCGGTTACCACGCCCACGTCGACCCCGCCGCCGCCGGGAACCCGGTCACCGCGCTGGTCCACATGCAGTGCTACGGGCCGCTGTGCCTACTGCGGGACGAGGCGGCCCTGCGCGCCCCCGAGATCCTGCGGCTGCACCGGGTCACCGGCGACACCTGCTGCGTGCTGCTCATCGGCGTCCGATCCATGGCCCACTTCGAGCAGGTCATCGACCGGCTCGCCGACCACGGGCGGCCGTCGTCCACCATGGTGCTGTCCACACCCGTGCCGTGGCGCGCAGTCGACGGCCCCGCCTGAGCCCCCGATCCCCCGATCCCTCCGAGATCACTGGGCCCTCTGAGACCCCTGGGCCGGGCCGGACCCGCGCGGTGCGCCGGTTCGCCTACCGTCGAGGGGTGAGCATCCTCATCGACCCGCCCGTGTGGCCCGGCCCCCGTGGCCTGCTGTGGTCGCACCTGGTCAGCGACTCCTCCTTCGCGGAACTGCACGCCTTCGCGCGGCGCCTGGGGATTCCGGAGCGCGGTTTCCACCGCGACCACTACGACGTCCCCGAGGACCGGTACGACCACGCCGTGCGCCTGGGCGCCGAGGCGGTTCCCGCCAGGGTGGTCGTGGCCCGGCTGCACGCGGCCGGGCTGCGCCGCCGCAAGCACGGCAGGGCGCTCGCCCCGTAGCACCGCGCGGGCCAGCGGGCGTGCGGGCACCGCGCGGGACGGCGGGCGCCGCCCCGGCCGCGCGGCGGCGCCCGCGCCGGGTCAGGTGGTGGCCGACTCCAGCAGGGCGATCTCGGCGGCGACGTTGGCGCGGGCGCGCCGCTCCCAGCGTTCGCGCCCGTGCTCGGTGCCGAACAGCGCCGGGCGGTCCAGCAGCGACCGGAGGACGGCGGCGCGGCCGACCCGGAAGTCGGCGTCGGCCACGTGCGCGTACTCCGCCCGGACCGCCGCCGCGTACTCGGCGTACTCCGCTCCGGTGCCCGCGAGCACGGCGAGGTCGGCGTCGAACAGCACGGCGGCGTCGCGGTCGGCCGGGTCGGCGGCGTGTCGCGCGGTGGCCCGGACCAGGCGGGCCACCGCCGCCGTGCGCGCGGCGCCGATGCCGCACCGCGGCAGCAGCCGCTCGGCGAGCAGCGCGCTGGCCTCCTCGTCGGCGCCGGGCTCGCCCTGGTACACGGCGTCGTGGAACCAGGCGGCGAAGCGCACGGTGTCGGGGTCGGCGGCGGACCCGCTGAGCAGGTCCACCGCGGCGAGCACCGCCCGGAGGTGGTCCTGCCCGTGGTAGCGGCGGTGCGGCTCGGCCCACCGGGCGAGCAGCTCGGCGCCCACGTGCGCCGCGGCGGGGCCCGCGAGCCGCCGCCACGCCGCGCTCAGGTCGGCGGTGCCGCCGGTCGGCTCTTGCCCCGTGGTGTGTCCCATGGCCCCGATTGTCGCCGACGCCGCGCCCGGGGGCGAGGCGGCGGCGTCACGCGCTGATGCGCCGCATCGAGCGGGCGCCCACGAAGAGCGCCGCCGCCGTCAGCGCGAGCGCCACGAGCCAGCCGGCCAGGACCGCGACGTCGCCGAGCTCGCCGCCGAACAGGGCGCGCTCCGCGTCGACCACGTAGGCCACCGGGTTCGCCCGCGACAGCGCGTACAGCCACGGCGGGGCCAGCTCCATGGGCAGCAGCACCCCGGACAGCAGCATCAGCGGCATGATCACCGTTTGCAGCGCCCCGGCGAACAGGTACGACTGCTTGAGGACCATCGCCGTCAGGTAGGACAGCGTGCCCAGTCCCACGCCGAGGAGGGCTGCCAGTGCCAGTCCCGCCACCACACCGGCCGGTGAGGGTGCGAAGCCGAGCGGGACGACCAGCAGCACGATGATGACGGCCTGCACGAGCAGCACCACCACGTCGCGCATGACGCGCCCGAGGAGCAGGGAGACCCTGCTCATGGGCGTCGCCAGCAGCCGCTCGTGCGCGCCGGAGGTGAGCTCCGGCAGCAGGCCGAACCCGGCGAACGCCGTCGTGAACAGGGTGAGCATGACCAGCAGGCCGGGGATGAACTGCTGCCAGGACGCCCCCGCTCCGGCGCCGGGCAGCCCCGACAGCAGGGGCGCGAACAGCACCAGGTAGAGCATGGGCTGGAGCATCCCGAAGACGAAGATCGCCACCGGTTGGCGCATCGTGGGGCGCATCTGCCGAACGAAGATGATCCAGGTGTCGCGAAAGATCTGCATCAGGGCCTTCCAAGAGGTGGGTTCGGCCGCGCGGCCCCGGCGCCCGCCGGGGGCAGGGAGCGGGCCGCGCCGGCGGGCGTTGCGGGAGTCGGCACCGGCCGCACGCGCGGGGTGCCGGAGGCGGCGGACGGCGCGGGGCCGCCGCAGAGGGCCGGGGCCGGGGTGGCGCCGTGCCGGGGACGGCCGCTCATCCGTCCCCCTCGCGCAGGCTGCGGCCGGTGAGGGAGAGGAAGACGTCGTCGAGCGTCGGCCGCTGCACCCGGACCGTGCGCAGGTCGACTCCTGCGGCATCCAGCGAGCGGAGGAGCTCGGGCAGCACCGCGTCGCCGCGCTCGACCCGCAGGCGCACCTCCGGGTCGCCGCTGACCGGCACCTCGACCGACACCGAGTTCGCCGAGGGGACGCGCTCGGCGACCTCGGCGCCGGTGCGGGCCTGCGCCTCGTCCGCCGCGGCGAAGGTGATCAGGTCGCCCGAAACCTTGCCCTTCAGCTCGTCACCGGTGCCGTCGGCGATGACCCGGCCGTGGTCGATCACGAGGATCCGCTCGGCGACCCCGTCGGCCTCGTCCAGGTAGTGCGTCGTCAGCACGATCGTGGTGCCCGACTCGGCGCGCAGCCGTTCGATGTGCTCCCACAGGTTCGCGCGGCTGTGCGGGTCGAGGCCGGTCGAGGGCTCGTCCAGGAACAGCAGCTCAGGGCGGTGGATCAGGCCCATCGCGATGTCGAGGCGGCGGCGCTGGCCGCCCGAGAGCTTGGTGACGATCCGGTCGGCGGCGGCGTCGAGCTCCAGCATCTCCAGCAGCTCGCCGGTGCGGCTGCGCGCATCCGCCTTGCCGAGCCCGTAGCAGAGGCCCTGCGTGTACAGCTCGTCGCGGGCGCGCTGGTCCTCCCCGGCGCCGTGGCCCTGGCCGACGAAGCCGATCCTGCGGCGCACCTCGTTGGGCGCCGTGGCGATGTCGTGCCCCGCCACGGCGGCGGAGCCCGATGTCGGCGCGAGCAGGGTGGTGAGCATCCGCAGGGTCGTCGATTTGCCCGCGCCGTTGGGGCCGAGGAGGGCGACGAGTTCGCCCTTTCCCACGTCGATGTCGACGCCGCGCACCGCCTCGACGGTCGCCTTCTTCACGCGGAAGTGCCGCGTGAGCCCTCTCGTGTGGATCATCCATGCCTCCCGTATTCAAACTTGAATGATGAGGCGAGTATGACGGATCCACGCGAAGGCATGCAAACTTTAATATCGGGTGGTGCGATGCGCGACAGGTTTTCGGCGCGTCAGCGCGGCGCACCCCGCCGCCGCTCGGCACCGGGCGCGGCAGCGCGGGCCGCGCTCCGGATCCCGCTGGTCACACGGCCGGATCGGGGCCCGCCTGCACCGGGGGCGGCACCGGGTGCGGCGCGCGCCGGGTCCCGCCGACCAGAAGACCGACCAGGGATCGGACGGTCAGGCGGTCCGCTCGGGGAGGCCGAACGCGCCGGGGCCGTCGTCGGCCATGACATAGCGCCCGGATTCGAGCGCGGCGATGAGGGAGCGCGTCCATGCGGCCCCCGCCTCGACCGTGCCCAGCCACAGACCGAACAGCTCCCGCACATGCTCGGGCTTGCCCCACTCCTCGGTCTGGCCGGTGTGACCGGTCAGCTCGGCGCGGGTCTGCTCCAGCGCTGCCAGCCGCTCCTTCAGCAGCCCGACCACCTCGGCGCGCGGCAGGGAGCACATCAGGGTGACACCCGCGCACAGCAGCCCGTGGTCGTCGCCCGCGTGGCGCAGCGCACCACGCAGCAGCGCGTGCAGTTCGGCGTCGCCCGCTGCGGTCAGCTCATAGGAGGTGCGGTCGACCACCTCGTCGCCCTCGACGACGAGCGTCCGCAGCCTGCCCTCCTTGGTGAGCTGGCGCAGCGCGTGATAGATGGAGCCCCACTTGACGTTGGCCCACTGCTCGGTCCCCCAGGACAGGAGTTCGCGGCCGATCCGGTAGCCGTGCGTGCGCCCCTGCATCCGCACCACGCCCAGAACCAGCAGTCGCGTCGCCGACATCGCCGCTCCCACTCAAGTTTGAGTCCATGCCAGGGGACCAGATTATTCGACGCTCCCGCTCCCCGCGTCCTTGCCCGCGCCAGTGCCAGTGCCAGTGAGGGCGTCAGTGCCCGCGTCGTGGCCCGCGGCTCCTACCAATGGCCCGATCGACCCCCTACCTGGGGCCGTTCGCCACCCCACCCTCCCCTACGAAAGTGGGGGAACGCCGGTACCGAACGCGTGATGCGCCGATGACCTGCACCTTTCTAGGTTTGTTGGTACAACGACGCGAAGGAGCCAGGACACATGATCAACCTTCGGGGCCTGACCAAGCGCTACGGGGACAAGGTCGCGGTCGACGCGCTCACCCTCGACATCGCACCCGGGTCCGTCACCGGCTTCCTCGGGCCCAACGGCGCCGGGAAGTCCACCACAATGCGGATGATCCTGGGGCTGGACCGGCCCACTGCCGGGCAGGCGCTCATCAAGGGCCGCCCCTACGCCGAACTGAAGCACCCCATGCGCGAGATCGGCGCCCTGCTGGACGCCAAGGCCGTGCATCCCGGCCACACCGCACGTACTCACCTCACGGCGATGGCGCGCAGCAACGGGATCCCCGTGTCCCGGGTGGACGAGGTGATCGAGACCGTCGGCCTCACCGAGGTCGCCGGAAAACGCGCGGGCACGTTCTCGCTGGGGATGGGCCAGCGGCTCGGCATCGCAGGGGCCCTGCTGGGCGACCCCGAGATCGTCATGTTCGACGAACCCGTCAACGGCCTCGACCCCGACGGCGTCCGATGGGTCCGCGACCTGATGCGCGCCCTCTCCGCCGAAGGGCGGACCGTGTTCGTCTCCAGCCACCTGATGAGCGAGATGCAGCACACCGCCGACCAGCTCGTGGTGATCGGACGCGGCAAGGTCATCGCCGACGCGCCGATCGCCGAGGTCATCGCCACCAGCTCCGTCAACGCGGTCAAGGTCCGCACGCCGCGCGCCCACGAGCTCGCCCAGCAGCTCGCCGTGACCGGCGCCCGGATCGACCGCACCGCCGAGAACGAACTCATCGTCACCGGCTCGACCATCGAGCGGGTCGGCGAGATCGCGCACCAGATCGGCGCCCTCCTGCTGGAACTGAGCCCGCGCTCCGCCTCCCTTGAGCAGGCGTACATGGAACTGACGGCCGCCAGCGTCGAATACGGCGCCCCGGCACCCCCGGGCGCCGCCGACCGGGCCGACTGGTCCGACCACAACGGGGCCGACCAGCGCCAGAAAGAGCAGGTGTGACCACCATGGCAGCAACGACCGCGCCCACCACCGCCCGTACCCGGCCGGTCCCCGCCCAGGGCGGCGGGTTCGGCGGCGCCCTCGCCGCCGAGTGGATCAAACTGCGGGGGCTCCGATCCACCTGGACCTGCATCGGCCTGACCCTCGCCATGGCGGCCGGGATCGCGCTGCTCGGCACCTACACCATGGTGCAGAACGGCATGACCGGGATGGACGCGAACGCGCTGACACCGACGGTGATCATGATCCCGCAGTTCGCCCTCATCACCCTCGCCGCGCTGCTGATCACCGGCGAGTACGCGACCGGCTCGATTCGCACCACGCTCACGACCGTGCCGCGCCGCGGGTCGGCCCTCGCGGCGAAGGGCGTCATCCTCTCCCTCGTCGCACTCACGACCGGCGCGCTCGTCGGCCTGCTGAGCGCCCTGATCACCATCGGTGTGGCCGGGTCTGACGGGATCACCACCGCGGGCCTGACGCACGGGATCGGGGGGACGGCGGCCTACTCCGTCGCCGTCTCGCTGTTCGTCCTGGGGCTGGGGGCCGCGCTGCGCAGCACCGCGGGGACGGTCGCGACCACCATCGCCGTGGTCATGGGGATCCCGATGATCGCCACGCTCGTCGGCAACGAGGTCCTGAACACCGTCAGCGAATACTCCCCCACGAGCGCAGGCATGGTGCTGATCGGCGGCGGCGCCGATCCCTACGGCTGGCCCGTGGCGCTCATGGTCCTGGTCGCGTGGGCCTGCGCGGCGGTCGCGGCGGGGTACGCGCTGCTGCGCGGCCGCGACGCCTGACATCCCATAGCCCTGGCATCCCATAGCGGAGCCGGGGACGGGTGCGCCCGTCCCCGGCTCCGCTATGGGGGCGGGCCGCTCCGCGGGAAGGGCGGCCATACCGTCCGTTCCGGCCATGCCGACCGGCGCCGCCCTACCGTCCGCGCCGCGGTCGCCCACCCGTGCGCCTGCCTGCTGCGGGCGCCCGTACGCCTACCCGCTCCGCGCCCGTGCACCAGCCTCCTGCGCAAGCCCGTGCGCCTGCCCGCTGCGCCCGGCCGGACTCACCCCGCCTCGCGGCCGCGCACCAATCCCGCCTCGTAGGCCACGATCGCCGCCTGGACCCTGTTCTTCACGTCCAGGCGGTTCAGGATGGCACTCACGTAGCTCTTCACCGTGCCCTCCACGACGTAGAGGCGGTTCGCGATCTCGGCGTTCGACAGGCCCTCACCGAGCAGCGCGAGCACCTCCTGCTCGCGCGCCGTCAGCGCCTCGACCTGGCGGCGCGCCTGCGTGCCGCGCGTCATCAGCCCGCCGCTCAGCTCGCTGATGACGCGGTGCGCGACCCGCGGGGAGAGGTAGGCCGCGCCGTCCGCCGCCGCGCGCACACCGGCCAGCAGCTCCTTGGGGTCGCCCGCCTTGAGCAGGAAACCCGACGCGCCCTCGCCCAAGGCGGTGGCGATGTACTCGTCCTCGCCGAACGTGGTCAGGATGAGCACTGCGGTGTCGGGGACGGAACGGCGCAGTTCCGCGGTCGCGGCGAGCCCGTCGAGCCGCGGCATGCGGATGTCCAGCAGGACGACGTCCGGCCGGTGCCTCGCGGCGAGCTGCACCGCCTCGCGCCCGTCCGCGGCCTCGGCCACCACGTCGATCTCCGGGTCCGATCCGAGGATGGCCCGGACACCGGCCCGGATCATCGCCTCGTCGTCTGCAATCAGGACACTGATCACTCGGTTCCGTCCTCAGGTCGTGTCTCGCGGGTCACGTCTATTGGGTCACGTCTCTTGGGTGATGTCTTTTGGGTGGTGTCTCGCGGGTCGTGCGCGGATCCGCGCCCCCGCACGGCCCCGCCGCGCCGCCCGGGCGGCGCGGATCGGACACCGGCCGGGCCCGAACGCCCGACCAGGAGCACCCTCCCAGACCAGCGCCAGTCCGGGGCGCACCCAGGTGGCACTTCGTCACGCCCGCTGCGCGGCCTTGCCGCAGGGCGAGCTGCCGGTGGACGCCGAAAGCAGCACCAGACGCGGCGGGTGGGCCGGTCTGCGCGCTCCGTCCCGATGTCCGATGCATCCCTGGACCGCGCCGGTCACCGGGTGCCGGTGGGGCGGCCGCGCGGGCTGGGTTCGACGGTGCTCTCGGTCTCCGCGGTTGCCTCCGACGCCGGGTCCTCCCTCGCCGAGCGCGGGTCGTACGCGTCCTTCGCCCGCAGCCGGCCGTCCTCGAAGCACAACCGGTACACCTCGTAGGGAGGTTCGTCGTTGGTGAACAGCACGCCGTTGGACCGGTAGTACGAGCAGCGCGCCCCCTCGGGCCGCTGCGGTTCCCGCACGGTGAACCGGGCGTCGTACTCGGTCTCGGGGAGCACCTCGACCACCCGCTCCTCCGGTTCGCCGACGCGCAGCGCCGCGAAGTCCTCCGGCGGCAGGGTCGACTCGGCGTCCTGGAAGATCGCGAGGCCGAGGGCCGTGGCGACGCCGACGATGCCGACCACCACCGGCAGGGCGATCATCGCGATCAGCCCCTTGCGCATCCGCTGCTGGGCGATCCGCAGGTCGCGGTAGGTGTCGTCCTCGGGTCCCGGCTCGGGGTCGGCGGCTGCCAGGGTCTGGTCGGGCAGCGGGAACAGGGCTGCGACCTCGAACCCCCCGTCGCCGGTCGGCCCCGAGTGCAGTGTCCCGCCGGCCAGCCGGACGCGTTCGGCGAGGCCGATGAGCCCGCGGCCGCCCCCGGGGCCGAACGGGAGCGGGCCGGCGGGCGGCGCGGCGTTGCGCACCGCCACCCGCACCCCTTGGTCCCCGCCGCGCACCCGCACCTGGACGGCTGCGCCGGGAGCGTGCTTGGTGGCGTTGGTCAGCCCCTCCTGGACCACCCTGTACGCGGCGCGGTCGGCCATCGGCCCGAGGTCGACCTCGTCGCCCTCGCGGGCGAGCCGCACGTCGACCCCTGACGCGTGGGCGCGCTCCACCATCGCGGCGATGCCCTCGTCAGCGGGCTCCCGGGGGACGGGGTCGGACTCGTCGCGCAGCACCCCGATGATCTCGCGCAGCCGGTCGGTCGCCGTGACCGCGCCGGCGCGCAGTTCGCCCGCAGACTCGCGGTGGCGCTCGTCGAGGTCCTTGGCGAGCTCCAGCGCCCCCGCGCGCAGCGCGATGAGGCTGAGCTCGTGCCCGAGGGAGTCGTGCATGTCCTGCGCGATCCGGGCGCGTTCGCGCAGCCGCGCGTCGTCGGCGTGCATCCGGCCCTCGCGCTCCGCCTGCTTCGCCCGCTGCCACCCGGCGAACATCAGCTCCTGGCGCTGGCGCCGGTAGTTGCCCATCAGCCATGGCAGCACCACCCCGCACAGCACCAGGGCGACGGCCGACGGGACGGAGTCCAGCGGCTCCGCCTCGAACGCCAGCGTGACCGCACCGGCCAGCAGCGCCAGCAGGAACCACACGACGGAGGTCCAGGTGCGCACGGTGCGCCGGCCCGCCAGGTAGCACATCACCAGCACGGCCATCAGGAACGTCGGCAACACGAGGGTGCACAGGAAGGACGCCGCGGCCGACACCTGCGGGCGGGAGCGGTTGACGGCGACGATCGCGGCGAGGACGCCGAGCCAGGCGCCGACGTAGCCGACGGCGGCCGACCACCGGATCTCGGGGACCGCCGCGTCGAACCCGACATCGCCGATTCCGGTCACGATCAGGTTCGGCAGGACCGTCACCGCAAGCACGGCGAACAGCAGCAGGTCGAGCAGGACCGTGCGCCGGGTGCGGTGCACGTCGAGCGGCCGGAGCAACTCGCGTACCGGCCCCCACTGGGGGGATCCGTCCGCACCGCCCCCCGCCGGTGTGGTCGTCATGGGGACGACGCTACATCGGAGTCGGACGGCGGCGGCACCGACGAAGGTCGACACCGGGGGGCGACCTTCGTCGCCCCCGGCCTCAGCCGACCGGGTAGTCGCGTGTCTCCAGGTAGGCCACCCTGCCGCCGATGTCGACGGTGCCGCCCGGGCCTGGCACGGCGTCGATGCGCGAGCCGACGCCCTGGCGGATGACGAGGGGGCGGCCGAGCTGCGCGCACAGGCGCATGGCGGCGGATCCGGTGGCTTCGTCCTCGACGACGCCGAGGTCGTGCGCGAACAACCGGACGCGGACCCGCCCCGCGGCCTCGTCCTCCCAGGCCCAGGCGTGCAGGCCGGCCGCACCGCCGTCGTCGGCGGTCAGCGCGTCGACGTCCGCGGGCGCGTCGAACTGGCGGGTGGCGAACTCGGGGGCCCAGTCGGGGTCGGCGCGGAACCAGGTGCGGCCGGCCTCGGACCAGGTGGTGACCTCGCCCGCAGGCGGGCGCAGCGTGGACACGCGGTGCCCTTCGCGGTCGAGCAGCCAGGCGGTGCCGACGAGCGGGTGCCCCGCCAGCGGCAGCTCGTTCGCGGGGGTGTGGATGGTCAGCTCCGCGGTCGCGGGGTCGGCGACGAAGACGGTCTCGGAGAAACCGAGGTCGGCGGCGATCCGCTGGCGCTGCTCGGCGGGCGGCCGCCCGGCGTAGAGGAAGACGCCGAGCGGGTTGCCGCCCTGGTCGTCGTCGCCGAGGAAGACCGTCACAACGTGGAGGGTGGTTCGCGCAGGCATGCGGCTCACTATGCCAGTCGCGGCCGCGCTGCGCGGTGCGGGCACCCCGCGGGAGGCGCTGGGCCCGGCGGGGGTGTGCCGGTGGGTCGGCGGCTTGGTCGGTACTGGTGAGGCGGTCGGTGGAGTGGTCGGTGCCGGGCGGCCGGTGAATCGGTCGGCGGTGTTCAGTCGGTCGTGTTCAGCGGTTCCTGGACGCCCGCTGCGATGTCGCGGAGCGCCTGGACGTGGCGGTCGAAGGCGGACCGCCCCTCGGGGGTCAGCGCCAGGTAGGTGCGGGGACGGCGGCCGACGAAGGTCTTGCGGACCTTGACGTACCCGGCGGATTCGAGGGTCGACACCTGCTTGGACAGCGCGGAGTCGGAGACCTCGACGGTGTCGCGGACGAACTTGAAATCGGCCTGGTCGGCGGCTGCGAGCGCGGCGACGATCGAGAACCGGACGGGCGCGTGGATGACGTCGTCGAGCTTGGCGCGCGGGTGCCTCATGCCTGGGGCTCCGCCGCGATCGCGTGGGCGTAGGCGGCGGCGATGAACGGCGGTATCGCGCAGAGCGCCGCACCGGTCCCCCACCACCACGCTTCCCCGGGGAAGAACGCGGCGCCCACGACGACGGTGCCGGTGTAGAGCACCGACCAGCACCCGATCATGGCGAGGTGCAGCCGGCCGAACCGCAGCGGCGACACCGGCTGCCGGTAGGCGTACACCGAGAGCCCGCAGACGGCGACGACCCACAGCGGTGTGACGACGCCGACGGTGATCGGCGTGGGGAACAGGCCCACCCCGAGGGTGAACACGAACGTGAGCACGCCGTAGACCGCGGCGTAGCCGGCGTACCAGCGCCCGTGCCGGCGCACACGGGAGTTGACGTCCTGCGCCGCCACCAGGGCTTCGAGTGCTTCCTCGCGCTGCATTGGGGCTCCGATCGGCCGTGCGGCCATCATCGTCTCTCTGCGGTCGGCCCTCGCGGCGTCCCTGCTGTCTCCAGGTCGCCGGTCTCCAGGCCCCTTACTGTTGCCAGGATCGCACATACTTTCCAATTTGGCAAGTACTTGCCACATCCGCCAACGGTCCCGATTCCGCCGGAACCCGGGGTACCGCGGGCAATCGCCCTGTGGTGGGATGTGCGAGGAACCCCCGTCCGACCACCGCCGCACAGCACGGCCCGGTCGGAACGCGGCGGATCGCGACGCCGAGTCGCCGGATACCAGGATCGGGCGTCGCGCTGAAAGGGAGTCTCATGTCCCCCCTCGCCACGCTGCGACGTATGCACGCGATCGCGGGCGCGCCACTGCTGATCGCCTCGTTCCTGGCACGCCTGCCCGTATCCATGGCCCTGATCGGCACCCTCACGCTGGTGACCGTCGAGACCGGCAGCGTCGCCATGGGCGGCCTCGTCTCCGGGGCCTTCGCCCTGGGCGAGACCATCGGCGGTCCGGTCATCGCCCGCTTCGCCGACCGGCGCGGCCAGCGGCCCGTGGTGCTGCTGTGCTCGCTGCTCGACGCCGCGCTGATCGGCGCGCTCGTCGTCGCCGTCTTCGCCGACATCCCCGCCCCCGGCCTCATCGCGCTCGCCGCACTGGGCGGCCTGCTGATGCCGCAGATCGGCCCGCTTGCGCGGTCCCGGTGGATCGCCATCGCCACGCGCCGCGCCGCCGGCGAGGCCCCCGGGGAGCGCGAGCGGTCCGTCTCCGCCGCCATGTCCGTCGACGGCGTGCTGGACGAGTCGGGGTTCGTCATCGGCCCCGCCCTCGTCGGCGTGCTCGCTGTCGCGGTGAACCCGGCGGCGAGTGTCGTGGGCGCCGCGGTGCTCATGGGCGTGTTCGGCGCGCTGTTCGCCGTGCATCCCACCGCCCTGCCCGGAGCGCCGTCCGCGCCCGGCGGCGCCCACCGGCTCACCCGCCTCCCGCTGCTGGTCCTCACCCTGCCGATGTTCTGCCAGGGACTGTTCTTCGGCGGCACGTCCACCGGGGTGACCGCGTTCAGCCAGGAGATCGGCCACGCCGACCTCTCCGGCCTGATGTACGCGGTGATGGGGGTGAGCAGCGCGGTCGCGGGGCTCCTGATGGCGTCCGTTCCGCCCCGCGTCACGCTGACGACCCGGCTGCGGCTCGCGGCGCTCACCCTGAGCGCGTGTTCGCTGCTGCTGCTCGCCGCGCCGGGCCCCGGCACCCTGGTCGCCGCGATGCTGCTCCTCGGCTGCGGGATCGGCCCCCACGTCGTCACCCTGTTCTCGCTGTGCGAGCGCGCCGCCCCCGCGCCCCGGCTGGCGCAGGCCATGACCATCATGCTGAGCAGCCTCATCCTCGGGCAGTCGCTCGGTTCGGCCGTCGCCGGGCGCCTCGCCGAGGACGTCGGCCACCAGGGCGCCTTCGCGCTCACCGCCGGGGCGGCGACCGCAGCGCTGCTGGCAGCGGTGGCGGCGGTGCGCACCCGCTGGTACACCAGCCCCGCCGGCCGCGACCACGAGGCGCACGCACCCGCCCGCCCCTGATCCCGCCGACCCCTGATCCCGACCACCCCGGTCGGCCTCTCCGGTCAGTCTTGGCCGGTCGGCGCGCCTAGGAGCCGCCGGGCGCGGCCCCGAGGGCGACCGCGGGCTCGCGGGGGCCGGCGCGGAGCGCGCGGACCCCTTCCTCGGCGCCCTCTGCCGGGACACCGCCGATCAGGCCGCGGTGCCAGAGCCGGCGGCCCGCCACCTCGCGCAGCAGCGCCGCGTAGGCGCTGAGCACCTCGGCGTCCAGCGGGGCGACCGGGCGGTCCGGGTCGGCGTCGAAGCGGTCCGGAGCGGTGTCGAAGCGCTCCAGGTGGCGGGCGAGCACGAAGGAGACGACCGCGAGGCGCGCGCCGACCGGCCCGCGGGCCAGGTACGCCAGGATCCGGCGGCGGACCTTGGCCGCGTGCGCCGCGGTCCACGCACCCTTGCCGCGGGTGGCCCTCGCGATGCGCCTTGCGGCCCTGCGCTCCGAACGCCGAACCGGCCAGCGCCCGGTGGTGCGGTCCGCCCCGGCCACGCGGATCACTTCGGCGGTGGGTGTCGTCATGCGTCTGATCCTGCGACGGCCCGGGCCGGAGGGCGCGTCCGACACGCCGTCCGCGCCGGTAGGCCGCCCGCCGTCCGGTCGCGAAGCGCAACCGCGGCACTACTTCGTTCGATTTTCGGCAAAAGGGGTATTGACCGACGGCAAAAGTGGCCGTTAGCTTTGTGTCCCAGGTCACTGGCAGCAAGGACGCAGGACGACCGGACGCAGAACTGGAGACTCCGGAGACCGTGGTGAACTCACCGGGAGACGTGCTCGACCTCATCAACCGGGGCGACGCCGGCACACGGGCCGAACTGGCCCGGCGCACCGGCATGGCGCGATCGACCATCGCCCAGCGGGTCGACGCGCTCATCGAGTACGGCCTCGTGGAGGAGAGCGAATCCGGCGAGTCCACCGGCGGCCGCCCGCCCCGCGTCCTGCGGCTCAACACCGAGCGCAACTGCGTCATCGGCGCCGACCTCGGCGCCACCCACTGCCGCGTCGCCCTCCTCGACATCGGCGGGACGCTGCTGGCGAGCAGGGAGGACCCCCTGCTCATCACCGAAGGCCCGCTCCCGGTCATGGAGCACATCGACGCCCGGATGCACGAACTCCTCGCCGAGACCGGCCGCCCGATCGAGGCGGTCAAGGCCATCGGCATCGGGGTCCCCGGGCCCGTCGAGTTCGCGACGGGCCGGCCGGTCAACCCGCCGATCATGCCCGGCTGGCACGAGTACCCCATCCCCGAGTACTTCCGCGACCGCTACGACGTCGAGGTCCTCGTCGACAACGACGTCAACGTGCTCGCGCTCGGCGAGCACCGGTTCGCGCACACCGACGCCGACCACCTGCTGTTCGTCAAGGTCGGCACCGGCATCGGCTGCGGGATCATCGCCGACGGGCGGCTGCACCGGGGCGCGCAGGGCAGCGCCGGCGACATCGGGCACATCCGGGTGCCCGGCTCCGGCGACGTGCTGTGCCGCTGCGGCAACACCGGCTGCCTCGAAGCGGTCGCCGGCGGCGCCGCGCTCGCCGCCCGCCTCACCGCCGCCGGCATCCCCGCCGCCGACGGGCGCGCCGTGGTCGAGCTTGTGAACAGCGGGAACGCCGAGGCCGGCCGGATGGTCCGCGACGTCGGGCGCATCATCGGCGACGTCCTCGCCGGGATCGTCAACTTCTACAACCCCGGGGCCATCGTCGTCGGCGGTGTCATGGCCCAAGTCCACGAACCGCTGCTGGCAGGCGTGCGGGAGGTCATCTACCAGCGGTCGCTGCCGCTGGCGACCCACCTCCTCACCGTCGTTCCCAGCGGTGCCGGCGAGGAGGGCGGCGCGCTGGGCGCCGGCCGGCTCGCCATCGACCACATCCTCGCCCCCGACCAGATCAACCGCGCCCTCGCCAAGGGCCCGGGCGTTCCCTCGTCGGCCAAACCACCCGCGGCGACCCGGTAGCGACACGCTCCCCGCCGACCCTGCTCCCCCCGCCGATACCGCACCCTCCCGCCGACACCACCCCTCCCGCCGACATCCCCTCGCCACTACCGCTCCCCCCTGTCGACCCGCACCCCCGCTCTCTCCGCACTCCCCTTGACCCACCCCTTGGAGGCCCACAATGGGTTCGATTCCGCAACGGCGTTCCCGCAACTGGCGCTCGCTCGCCGCACTCGCCGCGGGCGGTGTGCTCATCACCGCGACCGCGTGCAGCACACCCGAAGCCGGCGGCGGCGGCGAGGACGGCGGCAAGGAGGGCCCGTTCACCATCGGCGTGAGCAACGGGTTCATCGGCAGCGAGTGGCGCGAGCAGATGCTCGCCACCCTCCAGAAGGACTTCGACGAGTACAAGTCCGACGGCGTCGTCGACGAACTCGTCGTCGAGAGCGCCGATGTCGACGTCAACGGCCAGATCAAGCAGATCCGCAACCTGATCAAGTCCGATGTGGACGCGATCATCGTCAACCCCAACTCCCCCACCGCGCTCGACAAGGTGTTCGGCGAGGCCGCCGACCAGGGCATCAAGATCGTCGCCATCGACCAGGCCGTGGAGTCGAAGGACGTCACCAACGTCGTCATCGACCAGGGCGAGTGGGCGAGCATCTCCGCGGAGTGGCTGGCGGAGGAGGTCGGCGACGGCGGCGAGATCATCGCCGTCAACGGCATCGACGGCCACCCCGCCAACGAGGCCCGCTGGGAGGGCGCCAAGAAGGTCTTCGACGACGCCGGCGTGAAGGTCGCCGCCAACGACTACGGCAACTGGGACCAGGCCACCGGCCAGCAGGTCACCAAGGACCTGCTCGCCAGCCACCCCGACGTCGACGGCATCTTCGTGCAGGACGGCATGGCGCTGGGCGCGTTCCAGGCGCTGGAGTCGGAGAAGAAGGTCGGCGACATCGCCATCACCGGTGAGGCCCGCGTGGGCTTCATGAAGCGCTGGCAGGAGCAGCGCGAGGGCGACGGCGACTTCACCAGCATCGGCGTGCCCAACCCGCCCTCCGTCTCCGTCTCGGCGCTGCACGTGGTCGTGCGGATGCTCGAGGGCAAGAAGTTCGGCGACTCCCTCGAAGGCAACTCGGTGTACCTGCCGATCCCCGAGACGGTCACCGACGAGAACTTCGACGAGCAGTTCGACGCCGTCAAGGACGAGCCCGACACCTACGCGGTCGACCACAGCGTGACCGCGAAAGAGGCCGACGACTACTTCCAGTAGCCGGAGCCGATG
This sequence comes from Murinocardiopsis flavida, assembly GCF_003014485.1. Taxonomy (GTDB): domain Bacteria; phylum Actinomycetota; class Actinomycetes; order Streptosporangiales; family Streptosporangiaceae; genus Murinocardiopsis; species Murinocardiopsis flavida. Next base: position 96,995 of record NZ_PYGA01000011.1, read on the forward strand.
CCGAGAAGAGCCCGTTGGGACCGAGGAGAAGCCGTGGACGCACCACCCTTCCTGCGCATGAGCGGTGTACACAAGCGCTACGGCGGCGTCACCGCGCTCGCCGGAGCCGATTTCGCCGCCAATGCCGGGACCGTCCACGCCGTCCTCGGCCCCAACGGCTCCGGGAAGAGCACCCTGCTGAAGGTGCTCACCGGCGTGGTCGCGCCGGACGCCGGCGACGTGCTGCTCGACGGGCGGCCGCTGCGCCCCAAGAGCCCGCGCGACACGCTCGCCGCCGGTGTGAGCGCCGTCTACCAGGAGCTGTCGCTCATCGAGGACTTCACCGTCGTGGACAACCTGGTCCTCGGCGTCGAACCCGGCCGGTTCGGGCTGCGCGACGCGCGGGCGGCCCGCGCCCGCGCGCTGCCGTGGCTGGAGCGGTTCGCGCCGGCGTTCGGCGGCCGGGTCCCCGTTGACGAGCGGGTCGCCGACCTCGACCCAGGGGAACGCCAGGTGGTCGAGATCTGCAAGGCGCTGGTGCGCGACCCGCGGGTGCTCGTGCTGGACGAGGCCACCGCGTCGCTGCGCCGCCGCCAGGTGGAGGTGCTCTTCGACGTCGTCGGCGAGCTCCGCGACCAGGGCGTCCTCGTTCTGTTCATCACGCACCGGCTCGCCGAGATCACCGCGCTGTGCGACCGCGCCACCATCATGCGCGGCGGGACCGACGTCGCGACGGTCACCGTGGGCGAGGTCCCGGAGCGCGAGCTCGTCGAACTGATGTCGGGAACCCCCGCGGGCGCCCCCGGCGCGGCCCCCGCAGCGGAACGCGCCGCCCCCGAGGAAGGGGCGGCGGCACCCGCCGTCCTGCTGGCGGTCACCGACCTGGCCGGCCCCGGCCTGAACGGGGTGTCCTTCACGATCCGCGCGGGCGAGGTGCTGGGGCTGGGCGGCTTGCAGGGCCAGGGCCAGTCGGAGCTGCTCGCGAGCCTGTTCGGCGCAGCGCGGCGCACCGGCGGCCGGGTGCTGCTCGACGGCGCACCGGTACACCCCCGCTCCCCCAAGCAGGCGGTGCGCGCCGGGCTCGCCTACGTGCCCGGCAACCGCGGCGGGCAGGGGCTGGCGCTGGGCCGCCCCATCCTGGAGAACCTCGCGCTGCCGTCCCTGGGGCGACGCGCCCTGCTCGGTGTCGGGCTGTCGCGCGCGACCGAGCAGGCGGCGGCCCGCGGCGTCGCCGCCCGCATCGGCACGACCTACGGCTCGCTGGACGACCCGGTGTCGACCCTGTCCGGCGGCAACCAGCAGAAGGTCGTGGTGGGCAAGTGGTTCCCCACCGAACCCGTCGTGGTGCTCATGGACGACCCCGCCAAGGGCATCGACGTCGGCGCGAAGGCGGAGATGTTCGCGGTGGTCCGCGAACTGGCGGAGTCCGGGGCGGCGGTCATCGTCGGCTCCAGCGACGACCGGGAGCTCGTGGAGGTGTGCGACAGGGTGCTGGTGCTGTTCGAGGGCCGCGTCGTGGACGAGGTGCAGGGCGACCGGCTGACCGAGGACACCCTCATCGCGAGCGCCATGCATATCACCCAGGCCGACGTCGCCGCCGCGCGGACCGACGACGCGGCGTCGCACCTGCCCGACATCGACCACGACCCCGTCGCGGCCGAGCAGGAGCAGGGCACGTGATCGCGGCCCCGATCCCCCTGGCCGCCCGCACGCCCGCGCTCCCCCGCGGCCGCCCGTACTCCCACCGCCGCCCCTACTACGACCACCGAGTAGGTACACGATGAGCCCACCCACCGCGGCGCCACCCGCGCCGCAGCCGGACACCCCGTCCCCGCTCGCGCGGGCGGGGAGCAGAGTTGCGAGTGCCCGCATGCCGACCTACGCCATCACCGGGCTCCTCGTGGTCACGGTCGCGGCGACCGCCATGCTCCAGTCGGGCTTCTTCACCGCCTACGGCCTCAGCTCCACGTTCGCGACGATCCTGCCCCTCGCCACCATCGCGGTGGCGCAGACCATCATCGTGCTCAGCGGCGGCATCGACCTGTCCATCGGCACGATCGTCACCCTCTCCTCCGCGGTGACCGTGGTCCTCATGGAGGGCGACAACGCGCGGCTCCCGCTCGCCATCGCCGCCGGGGTCGCAGCGGGCGCGGCGTGCGGGCTCGTCAACGGCCTCATCGTGGCCGTGCTGCGCTTGCAGCCGATCGTGGCGACCTTCGCGACCAGCTTCATGTTCGGCGGCGCGGCGCTGCTCGTGCTGCCCTCGCCCGGCGGCAGCGCCTCACCGGTCCTCACCGAGACCTACCGGATGGTGCTCGCCCTGATCATCCCCGTACCGGCGCTGCTGCTGCTGATCCTGTGGCTGGTGTGGCGGATCCTGCGCGCGCACCGGGTGGGCCAGTACCTGTACGCGGTCGGCGGCAGCGCAGCGGCGTCCTACACATCGGCGGTCCCGGTGACCCGGGTGCGGGTCCTCGCCTACACCCTCGGCGGGACGGTCGCGGCCCTGGCCGGGGTGGCGCTGCTCGCCGACTCCGGGTCGGGCGACCCGTTCATCGGCAACGAGCTGACACTCGGCTCGATCGCGGCACTGGTCATCGGCGGCACCCGGCTGCGGGGCGGGGCCGGCGGCGCCGGCGGGGCGATCCTCGGCGCCATCGTGCTCTCCCTCATCCAGGGCCTGGTGTTCTTCGCCGGGATTCCGACGGACGCCAGGGAGCTGGTGTACGGCGGCATCATGATCGCCGCCATCGCGCTGGCGGGCCTGCTCACGGCGGGCGGCCCGCGGCAACCAGGGAGGACGGCATGAGCGCACCTGTCACCGGCGGACCCACTCCGGTCGCCGAGCGGCCCGACCGCGGTACCCGGGCGCGCGCCCTGCTGCGCGACCCCGTCCTCGTGTCCGGCGCGCTGGCGGTCCTGCTGTGGGCGACGGCGGCGCTGATCTCGCCGTCGTTCGCCTCGTGGGGCCAGGTCGTCACGCTGCTGACGCTCGCGTCGTTCCTCGGTGTGATCGCCATCGGCCAGACGCTGGTGATCATCGCGGGCGGCGAGGGCATCGACCTGTCCGTGGGGGCGACGGCGACGCTGGCCGCGATCGTCGCGTCCCGGTACATGGACGGCGCCAACGACAACCTGCCGCTGTCCGTCCTGCTGGCGCTGGCCGCCGCGGCGGTGGTCGGCGTGATCAACGCGTGCGGCGTCCTGTTCTTCCGGGTGCCGCCCCTGGTCATGACCCTCGGCATGATCGCAGTGGTCTACGGCTTCATCCGGCTCTACACCGGCGGGCAGCCGGCCGGGTCCGCGGCGCCGCTGCTGCGCACGCTCATCAACGGCGACACCGTGTTCGGCATCCCCGGCGTGCTCTGGCTCTGGCTGGCGCTCTCGGTCCTCGTCATCTGGATCCTGCGGCGGACCTCCTTCGGCTGGCGGCTGTACGCCGTCGGCGGCAACGCCACCACCGCCTACCTGTCCGGTGTGAACCCCGTGGCGGTGAAGTTCAGCGCGTACGTCCTGTCGTCGCTGTTCGCCGGGATCGGCGGGCTGCTGCTGCTCGGCTACAGCGAGAACGTCTTCCTGCGGCTCGCCGACCCCTACATGCTGCCCAGCGTGGCCGCCACCGTCATCGGCGGCACCGCGCTCATCGGCGGGGTCGGCGGGTACCTCGGCACGATCATCGGCGCGATCCTGCTCACCGTCCTCGACTCGTTCCTGCGGATCGTGCAGATCGGCGGGGGCGAATGGGGCGACGCCCCCCGCCAGATCATCTACGGCGCGGTCCTGGTGGTCGTGCTGTCCGCGTACGGAAGGCAGAAACGGCTGCGGCAGTGACCGACCGCAGCGCGCACCCGCGATCGAGGCCGGTCCCCACCGGCTCCCCCGAAGATATTGGAGACTCAGACGTGACAGCACAGGTGAGCGGCGGGCTCGGTGTCGGCATCGTCGGCAGCGGCTTCATCGCCGACTTCCACACCCGCTCCTTCCGCGGTGTGCGCGACGCCGACATCGTCGCCGTCAGCGGGCGCACCCCCTCCTCGGTCCAGCGCGTCTGCGACCTCGCCAGGGATCTCCGGGTCGGCGATCCCACCGGCTACTCCGACGTCCGCGACCTCGTCCGGGACCCCGCCGTGGACGCCGTGTGGATCACCACGCCCAACCACGTCCGGGTCGAGACCGTGCGCGCCATCGTCGAGGAGGTGCGCTCCGGCAACGCCACGCTGCGCGGCATCGCCATCGAGAAGCCGCTGGGGCGCACCGCTGCCGAGGCCCAGGAGGTGCTGAAGCTCGTGGAGGGCGCCGGGCTGCTGCACGGCTACCTGGAGAACCAGGTGTTCGCGCCGGGGGTGACCCGGGCGCACGAGCTGGTGTGGAGCCGCGGCGCGGCGGCGTCGGGGACGCCCTACCTGGCGCGCTGCGCCGAGGAGCACAGCGGCCCGCACAGCGCCTGGTTCTGGCAGGGCGTCAAGCAGGGCGGCGGCGTCCTCAACGACATGATGTGCCACAGCGTCGAGGCGGCCCGGTTCCTGCTCACCCCGCCCGGCACACCGGCGTCGGAGTGGCTGACCCCCGTGAGCGTCGACGCCACGATCGCGTCGCTGAAATGGTCGCGGCCCTCCTACGCCGACGAACTCGTGCGCCGCTACGGCGCCGAGGTGGACTACCGGCGCGCGCCGTCGGAGGACTACGCGCGCGCGACGATGATCTTCCGCAACGGCGACGGCGACGAGGTGGTCGCCGAGGGCACCACGTCGTGGAGCTACGTCGGCGCGGGCCTGCGGCTCAGCTTCGAGCTGCTCGGCCCGGAGTACGCCATGTCGGTCAACAGCCTGGACACCGAGGCGAAGGTGTTCCTCAGCAGGGAGATCGCCGGCAAGCCCGGCGAGGACCTGGTGGAGAAGCAGAACGCCGAGGGCGGGCTCATGCCGGTGCTGCCCGACGAGGCGGGCGCCTACGGCTACACCGAGGAGAACCGGCACATGGTCCAGCGGTTCCTCGACGGCACGGCCCCCGCCGAGAGCCTGCACGACGGGCTGGCGGTGACCCGGCTGCTGATGGCCGCCTACCTGTCCGCCCAGGAGGGCCGCAGGGTCGACCTGAGCGACACCTCGGCGCTCGACGCGTTCGTCCCCGACGTTGCGCTCGGCACCTGGAACCCGCGCGCCTGACCGTCCCGGCGGCCCCTCGCGTGCGGCGAGGGGCCGTCGGCGGGCAGGGTGCGGGGGCTGGGACGGATCACCGCGCAGAACCTCCGCACGCGGCCTCCGGCGGCCGGACCCGGCGACCCGATCCGGCGGTGGATCCCAGCGGTCGGATCCGGTCGGATCCGGCGGCCGAATCCGGCGTGCCGAGCGGTGAATCCCCTGCTCACACGGTGGATTGCGCACGTTCGAGGATGGTGCCCCCGCGGCGTCGGCACCAATTCTTCACAGGGGCTTGCGCCGCTCCGGGCCGCGCGTAAGCTGTGCCATCGTGCTCACGCTCTTCCCGACCCGACGCCGTCGGTCCACGCACCACCGGAGAGAGGCAGCCGTGCCCGGATTGACCGGCCTCGCGCACATCACCCTTTCGGTGCGCGACCGCGACACCAGTGTCGACTTCTACCGCACGGTACTCGGCTTCCGCGAGGTCTCCCATCGCGACGACTCCCGGTGGCGGCGCACCACCTGCGTCCACCCCTGCGGTGTCGTCCTGTGCTTCACCCAGCACACCGACCACTTCAACGCGCTGTTCGACCACCGCCACGCCGGTGTCGACCATGTGGCCTTCGAGGTGGGCGGCCTGGGCGAGTTGGAGACGTGGGAGGAGCGCCTCACCGACCTCGACATCGACCACTCGCCCATCGTGCACGCCGACAGCGGGTCGGTGCTCAGCTTCTTCGACCCCGACGGCTTCCAGCTCGAGCTGTTCAGCGCCCCGGAGCCCGACACCGGCGAGGACTGACTGGAGCCGACCGCGGGCCGACCGCGGGCCGACCGCGGGACTGCCCCCGGAACCGAGCCCGGAACCGGTCGCGGGACCGGCCGCCGACCGCGGGGCACCGCGCGGCGGTCAGCGTTCGGTGGCGACCAGTTCCAGCCGGACGTCCTGTTCGCGGATCTCCTCGACCGCGGCCTTGTTCAGCCGGTCGTCGCTGATGATGAGGTCGAACTGCTGCAAGCGCGCCACCCGGAACGTGCCGAACTTGCCGTACTTGGTGCTGTCGACCGTGAGGACCGTCTTCGACGCGATGCGCATGAGCTGCTGCTTCGCGACCACCTTCGGCTCCGACGGCGTGGTTGCGCCGCGGTTGATGTCCCAGGAGCTGCCCGCCATGAACGCGATGTCGACGTTCACCTTGCTGAGGAAGTCCGCGGTGAACTGGCCGACGGAGGAGTGGTCGGCGTGCGAGATGACCCCGCCGGTGTGGATGAGCTCGATGTTGGGGTACTCCATGAGGTGCCCCACGACGTTGAAGTCGTTGGTCACCACGGTGAGCCCCACCTTGTCGGTGAGCAGCGGCACCATCTGGAGGGTGGACGTCCCGGCGTCGAGGAAGATCGTGAAGTTCTCCCGCACCAGCCGGGCCGCCGCCTTGGCGATGGCGCGCTTCGCCGGTACTTCGAGTTGCGCCTTGGCGAGGTAGGACGGTTCGCTCTTGAGGCGGGCGGCGAGCCGCACCCCGCCCGTCACGCTCAGGACCTTGCCCTCGTTCTCCAGCGCCTGGATGTCGCGCCGCACCGTCATGTGCGACACGGACAGCATCGACGTCAGTTCGTTGATGCTGAGGACGTGGCGCTCCTGAAGCAGCTTGAGGATGTGTTCGCGACGCTGGTCCGGGATCATCTCTTGGCCTTCGTGGTCGTCTGCTCGGTGGCGGTGCGCGGCGGTGATGCCGGCGGTGGTGCGGCGGCGCCGCGGTACCGGGAGCAGGACGCCCCCCTCCAGTTTCCCAGTTCGCGGCGCGCACCGCGTTCGGGCCCTGCTGTGACACCCCTCGCACGGGCCGCCCCCGCACCCAAGGGCGGCGATACACAGCGTCGACACGCGGTATCATTGCGCGATTTTCCCGGTCCGGCATACGCCGGTGCGAGGTGTTTGGCACTCTTGTGCCAACTCCCCCGCGCTGCGGGGTCGACCTTGACCTCGGAGTCCACACCAACCGGAGACATGACGACCCAGGTGTAACGGAGCCCTCGATGACACTGGCGATCGCGCACCGCGGAGACCCCGTCCAGTTCCGGGAGAACACCCTGCCCGCCCTCCGCTCCGCGGCAGCGGCGGGCGCCGACCTCATCCAGGTCAACGCGAACCTGACCTCCGACGGCCACGTGGTCCTGCTGCACACCGACGCCTTCGAGCGGCACTGGAACCTCACCCGGCCGCTGTCGGGCACCACCCTGGCCGAGCTCGCCGCGCGGGGCGGCGGGGCCGACCTGCGGGCGCCCACGCTCATGGAGGCGCTCGCCGAGTTCGGCCGCACCGGCACCGCGGGGCTGCTGATCGACGTCTGCTCGGCGCCCGCGGCGCTGGCAGCCGACGAGCTCGTCGCCGAGCACAAGACCGCCGACCACGTCCTGTACACCGGTTCGATCGACGCGATGCGCGCCCTGCGCGCGCGGCGCCCCGACGCCCCGCTCTGCCTCGAATGGGACCAGCCGGGGTACCCGCCGGCGGAGCTGTGGCAGGAGCTGCGGCCCCGCTTCTACACCACACGCTGGGACCTCCTCACCAGGGAACTGGTGGCCGAGGTCCACCGGCACGGTTTCGGCGTCTGCGCCCGGGGTGTGAACGACCTTCCGGAAATGGTGCGACTCGCCGGGACGGGTGTCGACGCCATTAGCACCGATTACCCTGCTGACCTGGTGAAACTCGTCAAGGATCCGGCCAGGGGCCGGCAGGAGCCCTACGGTCAGTCGATTCGGTGATTATCCTTTCGCTGCGTACCGGTCCCGGCGGGACCATTCGCGTTCGCCCGTAACACGGCTATCACGGCGCCGCCGTTCGGCGCCTCCCCCGGATTCTCCGGATTTCAGCCGCGGACCTGAACGTTCTCCGCGAATCCGGGGATGCGCGACGCTATCCTCGAAAAAGATTCGTAACGGGATCCTCCAACAGCCACCCCTCAATCGTGCCTTCCCCTCATTACTTGGCACAGGCTAGAGATGATCATGACGGCAGACCTCTCACCGCTCGACTTCCCTTTCGACTCCGACCTCACCGAGCGCGCGCTCGACATCGCCGTGCAGCAGTTCGCCGACCACGGGCCGAACAGCACCGACATGGCGCGTGTCGCCGCGGCCGTCGAGCGGGGCACCGGCGCGCGCCCGGTGGATTTCCGGCGCGCCTATCCCACACGATTGGATCTTGTATACGCCATCACATTGCGCACCACGCGCCGCTTCGTCCTACGCCAGATCGACGGCTTCGATGCCGATTCGCCGCCCATCGACCGCATTTCGCGGCTCATTCGCGCACATATCGAATTCCGCTGGGAGCACCGCGTCGAAGAGGAGCTGCGGCGTGCCGCAGCCCCCGCACTGAGATCGATCAGCTCGGCCCGGTACCGGGAGCTGTCGGGCCTCATGCGCGACTACCGCGACCATGTGCGGCGCCTCATCGAAGCCGCCCAGTCGACCGGGGCGGTCACGGCGAACGACGCCGCCGGCGCCGCCGCCAACCTCATCGCCACGCTCGACGGCATCCTGAACTGGTACGAGCCCAGCGGCGGGCTGTCGCTGTCGGAACTCGGCGACGTCTACGTCGACCTCATCATCCACCATCACCTCGGCGCGCCCCGCGAGTGAGCGGCGCCGGTGATCACGCCTCCAGGTAGCGGAGGCCCGCCACCCCGATGAGGATCAGCGCGAGGAACACGATCCTGAGGGGGTCGGCGTCCTCGCCGAGGAGCAGCACCCCGGCGACCGCCACGCCGAACGCCCCCAGCCCCACCCACACCGCATAGGCCGTGCCCACCGGCAGGTGGCGCAGTGCCAGCGTGAGCATGACGAAGCTGGTCGCGGCGAACACCACGCCGATGACGCTCGGCCAGAGGCGGGTGAACCCCTCCGACTGCTTGAGCGCGAGCGCCCAGACGATCTCCAGCAGGGCCGCGGCGACGAGCGCCAGCCAGGCCACGGTCACCGCCTCCGCGTTCCGGCCGGGTTCACGCGTTCGCCCCGGCGTCGACCAGGAGGGAGGCCCCGGTGATGCTGCGCCCGCCGGGACCGGCCAGGTGCGCCACCGACGCCGCGATGTCCTCGGGGTCGCAGTAGCGGCCGAGGGCGGTGAGGGCCCGCTCCGCATCGGCCTCGGCGGACACCGCCGGGTTCATCTCCGTGTCGGTGGAGCCCGGCTGCACCAGGTTGGCGGTGATCCCGCGCGGACCGAGGTCGCGTGCGAGCCCGCGGGTGAGCCCCAGCAGCGACGCCTTGCTCATGGCGTAGAGCGTCATCCCGGCGGCGGGCACGCGCTCGCCGAGGTTGCTGCCGATGGTGATGATCCGGCCGCCGGCGCCCATGTGCGGCGCCGCCGCCTGCGCGGCGAGGAACGCCGCGCGCCCGTGGACGGCCGTCACCCGGTCGTACTCCTCGACCGTGACCTCGTCCATCGGGCCGAACGGTGCTACCCCGGCGTTGTTGACCAGGATGTCGAGCCGCCCGAAGTGCTCGGCGGCGCGCTCGACGGCCGCGCGGACCGCGGCGGGGTCGCCCGCGTCGGCGGCGATGGCGAGCCCCCGGACGCCGGCGGCCTCGGCGCCGCGCACCACCTCGGCGGCGCGGTCGGCCGCGCTCAGGTAGGTGAGCGCGACATCCGCCCCGTCGGCCGCGAGGCGCAGGGCGACGGCGGCGCCGATGCCGCGGCTGCCCCCGGTCACCAGTGCGGCCCGACCGGCGAGGGGGCGCGGTACTGCGGAGTTGGGCATGGGTTTTCTCCTGTACGTCGGCGAATGGCGGCGCGGCCCGCGGTGCAGCGGTGTCCGGCCCGAACACCACAGAGCATAAACGGAGAATCCTCCGTTTTCAATGGAGGATGGTGGGGCCTCCGCTAAACTCACGCCAGTGCGTGCGTGCCGGTCGCTTCCCGACCGGCGGGGCACGCACCGCCAACCGCACCGACGCACCGACGCACCGACGCACCGACCACACGACGACCGGGGAAGGCCCGCCGGCACACAGGTGAGCAACCACGAATCCGGCCCGCCGCGGCGGCCGCTGCCCATGGCGGACGACACCCGCCCCGAACGCGCCGACGCCGCACGCAACCGCCGCGCGCTCCTCGCCGCGGCCGACGCGATCCTCGCCGAGCACGGCACCGAGGGCCTGACCATGGAGGCGGTGGGCGCGCGCGCCGGCGTGGGCATCGGCACCGTCTACCGGCGCTTCGGCGACCTCGGCGGGCTCGCGCACGCCATGCTCGACGCCCAGGAGCGCGCGCTCCAGGCCGGGTTCCTGTCGGGTCCGCCGCCGCTCGGCCCCGGCGCGCCACCGGTCGAGCGCATCCACGCGTTCGCCGCGGCGTTCGTCGACCGGCTCGAAGCGCAGGCCGAGCTGCTCGCCGTCGCCGAGACCGACACCGTCGAGGCCCGCTACCGCAGCGGGGCCTACGGCGCGCACCACGCCCACCTGTCGGCCCTGATCGCCGCGGCCCGCCCCGGCGCCGACGCCGGGTACCTCGCCGACGCCCTGCTGAGCCCCCTGGAGGCGGCCCTCTACCTGCACCAGCGCAGGGACAGGGCCATGGACCCCGAACGCATCCGCGCCGGGCTGCGCGACGTCGTCGACCGCATCACCGCACCAGCCCCCGGGCCCGACCGCACCACCCATTGACCTCGACCTAAGTCGAGCTCCTAGCCTGGCGCGGTCGGCGCCCGCAGCACGCGAGCGCCACACGGGCGCTACACGAGCGCCGTGCGATCACGTGGAGGCCCGGGGACCATGAAGGTGCACCAACTCGGCTGGCTCGGCACCCGCACGCCCAACGCGGCGGCGATGGCCGACTTCCTCGAACACACCCTCGGCCTGGAGGGGCGGCAGGAGGCCGCCGGGTTCTGGGTGTTCACCCTGCCCAACGGCGCGAACGTCGAGGTCTTCGGGCCGGAGCACCCCGGCAAGGAGCACTTCGCCACCGGGCCCGTCGCCGGGTTCCACGTCGACGACGTCGACGCGGCGGCCGCCGAACTCCGCGCGGGCGGCTGCGAGATCGTGCACGGCCCGACCCGCCACAGCGCGCAATCGGCGTGGGTGCACTTCCGCGCGCCCGACGGGGCGGTCTACGAACTGGTGGAAGGGCCGATCCGGCGCACAGCACCCGAAGCGTGAAACGGGCCCGCGCCCCGGTGCCGGGGCGCGGGCCCGGGTGCTATCCCAGCCCGGCCCGGCGCAGGGCGTCGGCGAGGGCGCCGCCCCCGGAGTCGGCCTGCTGCCCGCCGCCGCGCCGACCGTCCTTGCGCTCGCGGCCGCCGCCCTTGCGGTCGCCGCCCGAGCCCTCGCCGCCGCGCCGCCCGCCCTTGGGCCGGCCCTGCCGCCCGCCGCCGTCGGCGTCCCGCTCAGAACCCCTCTGAGTGCCCCCCTCAGAGCCCTTCTCGGAGCCCTTCTCACCGGCCTCGTCGTCCAACCGCAGGGTCAGGGAGATGCGCTTGCGCCGGATGTCGACCTCCAGCACCTTGACGCGCACCACGTCGCCGGGCTTGACGATCTCGCGGGGGTCGCTGACGAAGTTCTTCGACATCGCGGAGATGTGCACCAGGCCGTCCTGGTGGACACCGACGTCGACAAAGGCGCCGAACGCCGCCACGTTGGTGACCACGCCCTCCAGCACCATGCCGCGTTCGAGGTCGCCGAGCTTGTCGACGCCCTCCTTGAACACGGCCGTGGTGAACGCCGGCCGGGGGTCGCGGCCCGGCTTCTCCAGCTCCTTGAGGATGTCGGTGACGGTCGGCAGGCCGAACTTCTCGTCGACGAACTCCTTCGCCTTGAGCCCTCGCAGCGACGCCCCGTTGCCGATGAGCCCGGCGACGTCGCCGCCCGTGGTGCCGAGGATGCGCCGCACGACGGGGTACGCCTCGGGGTGCACGCTGGACGCGTCGAGCGGGTCGTCGCCGCCGCGGATCCGCAGGAACCCGGCGCACTGCTCGAACGCCTTCGGGCCGAGGCGCGCGACGTCGCCGAGCCCGGTGCGGGTGCGGAACGACCCGTGGGCGTCGCGGTGCGCCACGATGTTCTCGGCGAGGGTCGCGCTGATTCCCGAGACGCGGGTGAGCAGCGGAGCGGACGCCGTGTTGACGTCGACCCCGACCCCGTTCACGCAGTCCTCCACCACGGCGTCGAGCGAGCGCGACAGCTTCACCTCCGACAGGTCGTGCTGGTACTGGCCGACCCCGATGGACTTGGGGTCGATCTTGACCAGTTCCGCCAGCGGGTCCTGCAAGCGCCGCGCGATGGACACCGCCCCGCGCAGGGACACGTCCATGCCGGGGAGCTCCTGGGAGGCGAACGCCGACGCGGAGTACACCGACGCGCCGGCCTCCGACACCATGGCCTTGGTGAGGTTCAGGTCGGGGTGCCTGGCGATGAGGTCGGCCGCGAGCTTGTCGGTCTCGCGCGACGCCGTGCCGTTGCCGATGGCGATGAGCTCCACGCCGTGCGCGCGGGCGGTCTTCGCGAGGGTCTCGACGGCCTGGTCCCAGCGGTTCTGCGGCTGGTGCGGGTAGACCGTCTCGGTGCCGAGGACCTTGCCGGTGGTGTCGACCACGGCGACCTTCACCCCGGTGCGGAACCCGGGGTCGAGGCCCATGGTGGCGCGGGTCCCGGCCGGCGCGGCGAGCAGCAGGTCGCGCAGGTTCGCCGCGAACACGTTCACCGCCTCCTCCTCGGCGGCCTGCCACAGCCGCATGCGGAGGTCGATGTCGAGACGCACCAGGACGCGGGTGCGCCACGCCCAGCGGACGGTCTCGGCCAGCCACCGGTCGGCGGGCCTGCCCTGGTCGGCGATCCCGAAGTGCTCGGCGATGCGCTCCTCGAAGCCGCTGGGGCCGACGGGCGCGTTCTCCGGCAGCTCCTCCGGCTCCAGGGTGAGGGAGAGGACCTCCTCCTTCTCCCCCCGGAACAGCGCGAGCAGGCGGTGCGAGGGGAGCTTGGCGAACGGTTCGGCGAAGTCGAAGTAGTCGGCGAACTTCGCGCCCTCCTGCTCCTTGCCGTCGCGGACCGCGGAGACGACGCGGCCGCGCGCCCACATGCGCTCGCGCAGCTCCCCGATGAGGTCCGGGTCCTCGGTGAACCGCTCGACCAGGACGGCGCGGGCGCCGTCGAGGGCCGCCTTGGTGTCGGCGACGCCCTTCTCCGCGTCGACGTAGCCGGCCGCGGCGGTCTCCGGGACGGTGCCGGGCTCGGTGAGCAGCAGGTCGGCGAGCGGTTCGAGGCCGGCTTCGCGGGCGATCTGGGCCTTGGTGCGGCGCTTGGGCTTGTACGGGAGGTAGACGTCCTCCAGGCGGGCCTTGGTGTCGGCCGCCATGATGCGGGCTTCGAGCGCGTCGTCGAGCTTGCCCTGCTCGCGGACCGACTCCAGGACGGCGGACCGGCGCTCTTCCAGCTCACGCAGGTAGCGGAGGCGCTCTTCGAGGGTGCGCAGCTGGGTGTCATCGAGGGTTCCGGTGACCTCCTTGCGGTAGCGCGCGATGAACGGCACGGTCGCGCCGTCGTCGAGCAGCCCCACGGCGGCGTCGACCTGCCGTCCGGCAACTCCGAGCTCTTCGGCGATCCGCTGGTGAATCGAGGTCGTCACGATGCTGATCCGTCTCCTGATCACGAGGTCCGGGACCGTGCGGCCCCGGTTGTGCAATCCCCGATGCATTGTGCCGCTGTCGGGCCGCGTTGTCGCATCGCACAGGGGTCCGCGACCGGCCCCGACCGACGCGGGGACACCCGGGCGCGCCCGGCCCCGGCCGGCGCGGGGGCGCTCAGCCGCCCTCGGCCCCGGCCCTGGCCACCGCGATGGCGCCGACCGGGACGGGGTAGCCGACGCGGGCCCGCCACGGCCCGCCGTCGAAGCGCTCGAACGACAGCAGGCCGCCCTCGGCGCTGCGGAAGTCGGCGTAGTCCATGACGCCGTTGGCGGGCAGGCCGGTGTCGCCGGTGCTCTCGTAGGAGAACCCGCCGCGGCCGGCGCGCTCGTAGCGGCCGCCGTAGGCGTCCATGGCCTCGGTCTCGGGGTCGTGCGCCGGGATGGCGTCGCCCGTGCTGAGGTCGATGCTGGGCGCGGGCGACCACAGCACCGTGCGGGTCTGCCCGGTGGCGCCGCCCTCCACGGACAGCCACCGGTGGCCTTCGGGGGTGTACAGGGCGTGCTGCACCCAGTGCCGGTCGGCGACGTACATGTGCAGGGTCCCCGTGACGGTGGCCCGCTCGAACCCGAAGTCGATCGTGCCGCCCGGCCGGATGGCGGCGAGCTGCTCTTCGGCCGAGGCGACGGGGAACAGCGGACGGCCGTCCGCGGGCGGGGCCTCCTGGTCGCCCTTGCGGTTTCCGGCGAGCGAGAACCCGAAGACGAAGAGGACGAACACCGCCAACGCGCCCGCACCGATGAGCACCAAATCCACTGCCGTCCTCGCAATCGCCCGTGCTGCGCCGGAAAAGCCGCCCTTAAGCGGAACAGGACGCTTTGGGGTCGGACGCTACCGCGATCGGCCGGGTTCCGGGGGATAACGGCCGGATGCGGTCCGTGACAGACCCTCCGGCGGTGCGCCCGGCGCGGTGGGCGGGGCGGGCGATCCGCCGGTTCCGGCGCCGCACGCGGGCCCGGGCGCATCCGGATTCGAGCGCATCCGGATCCGGGCCCGACACGCGGATCCGGGCCGCCCCCGCCGGCCCGGCCCTCGTACCCCTACCCCCTCACACGCGGTCGGTGCCGTACCACTCGGACGCCTGGGTGAGCCCCGAGCGCCACAGGAACGCCCGCATCCGGGCGTCGGGGCCGTCGTTGATCACCACGAGGCGGCGCACGCCGAGCGCCCGCAGGCGGACGCGGGCCGACTCCAGCAGCGAGGCCCCGCAGTCCCACCAGTCGCCGGGGTCGGAGACCGCGAAGTCCTCGATGTAGCTGAAGAGGGTGCCTGCGGCCTCGCTCTGCCGCGACTCGACGAGGGAGGCGAACAGGTACCCGCTCAGGTACCCGGCCCGGGTACCCACCAGTGACAGCACGCGGGGCTCGCCGATGGACTGCTGGAGGTGGATGCGCTGCCGGTGCAGGTCGTCGGCTGTGATCGGGGCCGAGTGGGGGTCGCGGTTGGCCATGCGGTGGCGGTAGGCGAGTTCGGAGATCGCGTCGATGTCGAATGCGAGTGCGTCGCGGACGTCGAGTCGGGTGTCCACGGTCATTTCCGCCTGCCTTCTCTCGGTCTACCGCCATTGTGCCGCGATGACTGGAACCTTCCCTTTTCGTCGGCTTCGCATAGCCGTCCGCCACCGCGAAATGTCCCATGCGTCCCGTTGGGGACGGCGCGCCGCGGTGAACGCGGTGAACGCGGGGAGCGCGTCCCCGGCGACCGCGGCCACGGCGCACACCGCCCCTGCGCACGCGATCCCGGCGACCGCTTACACGGCGCGCGCCACCCCTGCGCACGCGATCCCGGCGACCGCTTACACGGCACGCGCCACCCCTGGACACCGCCCCTGCGCACCACGCAAGCTACCGACTAGTAACATGAGGGGGCAGAGGCACGACGAGCGTTCGGGGGACACGATGGGCAGCACCGGCACACCGGAGAAGTTCGATGTCGACGCGATGCGGACACTCCTCGACGGCCGCTGGGCGCACGTCCGCGAACAGGCCAGAGAGGTCCTCACCGGCGACCTCTTCGCCCCCGTCCACGGGCTCGGCATGGCGGAGCACCGGGCGCGCGTGCTGGAGCAGGTCAAGGCCCTCGCCAAGACCGGGATCCCCGGCTACGGGTTCTCCACCGCGCACGGCGGCGCCGGGGACGTCGGCGCCTCGGCCGTCGCCTTCGAGATGCTCGTCTGCGACCTGTCCCTCATGGTCAAGATGGGCGTGCAATGGGGCCTCTTCGGCGGCGCCGTCCAGGCGCTCGGCACCGAGGCCCACCACGCCGAGTACCTGCCCCGCATCATCTCGCTGGAACTGCCCGGCTGCTTCGCGATGACCGAGACCGGGCACGGCTCCGACGTCCAGGCGCTGCGCACCACCGCCGGCTACGACCCGGCCACCGAAGAGTTCGTGGTGCACACCCCCGACGACGCGGCACGCAAGGACTACATCGGCAACGCCGCCCGCGACGGCCGCGTCGCCGCCGTGTTCGCCCAGCTCGTCAGCGGCGGCGAGAACCACGGCGTGCACTGCCTCCTGGTCCCCATCCGCGACGCCGACGGCACCCCCCTGCCCGGCGTGCGCATCGAGGACTGCGGCCCCAAGGCCGGTCTCAACGGTGTCGACAACGGGCGCCTGTGGTTCGACTCCGTCCGGGTGCCCCGCACCGCGCTCCTCGACCGCTACGGCGCCGTCGCACCCGACGGCACCTACTCCAGCCCCATCGCCAACCCCAACCGGCGCTTCTTCACCATGCTCGGCACCCTCGTACGCGGCCGCATCAGCGTCGGCGGCGGCGCGGGCAGCGCCACCAAGGCCGCGCTCGCCATCGCCGTGCGCTACGCCGAGGCCCGCACCCAGTTCGACCGGCCCGGCACCGGCCACGAGGTCACCCTGCTCGACTACCTCGCCCACCAGCGCCGCCTGATCCCGGCCCTCGCCCGCAGCTACGCGCTCCACTTCGCCCAAGAGGAGCTCGTCTCCGCCCTGCACGACGGCGCCGCGCTCCCCGACGGCCTGAACGAGCACGACCAGCGCGAACTGGAGGCCCGGGCCGCCGGCCTCAAAGCCGTCGCCACGTGGCACGCGACCCGCACCATCCAGACCTGCCGCGAGGCGTGCGGCGGCGCCGGATACCTCGCGGAGAACCGGATCCCGCAGCTCAAGGCCGACACCGACGTGTTCACCACCTTTGAAGGCGACAACACGGTGCTGATGCAGCTCGTCGCCAAGGGCCTGCTCACCAACTACCAGCAGGAGTTCGGCAGCCTGGACCAGCTCGGCATGGTGCGGTTCGTCGCCGGGCAGGTCCTCGACACCGTCGTGGAACGCACCGCCGCGCGCGGGCTCATCGACCGCCTCGTCCAGGCCGCGCCGGGCCGCGACGAGGACGCCGACCTGTACAGCCGCGGCTGGCAGTGCAAGCTGCTGGAGGACCGCGAGAAGCACATCGTCGAAGGGCTCGCGCGGCGGCTGCGCCGCGCCGGGTCCAGCGGCGCCGACGCGTTCGAGGTGTTCAACAACGCCCAGGACCACGTGCTCAACGCCGCCCGGGCGCACATCGACCGGGTGGTACTGGAGGCGTTCGTCGCCGGGATCGAGCGCTGCGCCGACGACGGCGCCAAGGCCGTCCTGGAACGCCTGTGCGACCTGTTCGTCCTGTCGACCCTCGAGGAGGACCGCGCCTGGTTCCTGGAGCACGGGCGCCTCACCCCGGCCCGCGCCAAGGCCGTCACCGAGGCCGTCAACACCCTGTGCCGCACGCTGCGCCCGCACGCCCGCGACCTCGTCGACTCCTTCGGGCTGAACGACGAATGGCTGGCCGCGCCCATCGCGCTGGGCGCCGAGGAGCGCCGCCGGAAAGTGCAGGAGGACGCCCTGCGGGGGTGAGGCCGGGCGCCGCCCCGGAATCGGTGCGACCCGCCGTGACGGTCAGTCACATGCGGTCTGCTATAGGGGGTACGTTGGCGGGCATCATGAATACCAGCACCGGAGAGAACGCCCGCAAGGAAGACGTGCCGCCCGTGAAGGAACCGGTTCAGGCAGACCCGGTGACGGACGGCGACACCGCTCTCCCGGAGAACGGCGACGGCCCCAGCTCCAACGGCAGCGCGCAGGTCGGCGGCGCGCACCCGCTCGACCCCGAGGGCCCGCACGAGGACGACCACCTGGATTCCGCCGACCAGGAGTACGCCGACCAGGAGTACGCGGACGCCGCCGCGCCGGCACCCAAGCCCGGCGGGACCTTCTCGGCGGAGACCTTCGCCGTCGCCGCGATCCTGCTCACCGGCCTGGCCATGATCGGCACCCGGATGGGCCAGCTCCTGGCGAGCATCACGGCCGACCCCGCCGACCAGGTGTCCAGCATCGCCAACGTGATCCTCGGCGACGCCGGGACCGCACTGCTCGGTGTGCTGCTCGGCGGTGTCTCACTGATCCTGTCCAACAGCGCGACCCACCGGTGGGCGAAGTGGGTCGCCACCGCCGCCATCATCGTCGGGGTCGTCGCGGTCGCGGCCGGCGGCGCGGCGTTCCTGCTGCTGCCCGAGCCCCAACCCATGCAGATGCAGCCCGGCATGTAGGCACGCACGCACGACGTCCACCCGGCCGGCCAGGCGACGCCTGGCCGGCCTCGTCATGCCGCACCCGCGCACTCACCGGCGGAGCCGGCCGACATCGGGCACGAACCGCCCGGTCCGCGCCGCGTACGCCCGGTACGCCGCCCCGTGCACCCGCAACAGGTGCGGCTCCTCCACCAAGCGGATGAGCGCCTGGTTGGCGGCGAGCACCGCGGCGAACGCGACGGCGCCGACCACGTTCGCGGTCATGAGCGCGAGACCGGCGCAGAAGACGAAGACCCCGGTGATGACGGGGTTGCGCACGATCGTGAACAGCCCCGACGTGACGAGTTCGGTGCGCTCCGCCGGGTCGACACCAGCCCGCCACGACGCGCCCATCGCCGACTGGGCGGCGAAGGTCCCTGCGATCCCGATGACCGCGACGGCGAGTCCGCACGCCTGGACGAGCGGGCGGTAGGCGAACCCGGGCGCGTCCAGGCCCGTCGCCGCGGCCACTGGTGCGACCACACCGACGCCGAGGGCGCCCACCGCCGCCACAGCGTCGATCCGCCGCTGCACCGGGTTCTGCCGGGCGGCGGCGCGCCGATCCCCGTGGTCGCCGGTCCGCCGTGCCTGGATCCAGCCGCGGACCAGCCCTGACAGCAGCAGGAACACAACGAACAGGACAAGCGCCGCGATCGCCATGGGACGCGCCTCCCTCGCCGGGCCGATGGGCCGGAGCCGTGCGTCTCCCCAGTATCGCCGCAGCACCCGTCCCGTCCCCTCCCTCGCCGCCCCGTACCGGACCGCCGCATACCGGGCCGTCGTGGGCCGTCCCATCCGCCGGGCCCGTCCGGTTTTGGGCCGCGACAGGTGAATTCACCGGCACAATCAAGGACGAACAGTCCGAACATTGAGCGGGCCCTCCCCCTGCGTGCGGCGCGGGCCCGTGTGGAAAGAGGAAGACCATGAGTCCCCTGAACCGGACCACCTCATTGCGTGCGGCGCTGACCCTCGTCGCCGTACTCCCCCTCGCCGCCTGCGGCGGCCCCGACCTCGACCGGCTTCGGTCGGGCGCCATCCCCGAGAAGACGCAGCAGATGCCGGAGTCCGACCTGCCCGAGGAACCGGGCAGGGACGCCCCGTTCGGGGAGAAGATCGAATGGCGGGTCCTCGCGGACACCAACCGGTTCGCACGCAGCTTCGACCCGGAGTCCACGGCCGAGTGCCCCGAGGTCGACCGCACCAGGAACTCGACGATCACCTGCACGGTGACCTACATGGACACACCGGCCGAGTGGGACGTGGCCATCAAGGGGGGCAGGTTCGTCAGCTCCTACAAGCTGAAGCCGAAGGGGCGCCAAGTCGTCCGCGACATCGTGGAGGACGAGCTCCGGCTGGAGGTGGACTCCGAGACCGTGCGCTGCGACATGGACCCTGTGCACGTGATCGACCCGGACGGCGATAAGCAGACCACCTGCGAGTGGGGCCGCGCCGACGACAGCTGGAAGACCGACGAGCGCGAGGGCGTCGTCAGCATCGGCTCGTACTCCTACCTCAACGGGGTCAAGGGCGACGTGTTCACGTTCGCCGACGCCGACGAGGGATCGTCCGACGCGAAGTAGTCACTCCCGGGCGCGGCGGGCGTCGGCCGATCAGGGCCGGTCCGCCCGCGGCCGCGGCACGTAGCCGGAGGGCCCACGCTCCTGCCGCAGGGGCCGGTCCGCGCAGCCGCGGCGGCACGCCGACGGCACAAACGCGCCGCCCCCCACGTGTGGGGGGCGGCGCTCGGCGCACCCCTCGACAGGTCACCGAGTCCGCGGTTCACCGCCCGGCAGGTCGCCAGGTCCGCGGCGCTACCCCTCCCAGATCGGCCTGACCTCGATGGTCTCGCCCGTGGGCCACGACTCCGCCGCGCGGATCGCCTCGGCGCGGTCGGCGACCTCGACAAGGACGAACCCGCCGAGCGTCTCCTCCCCCGGGGCGAACGGCCCCTCAGTGACGGTCGTCCGGCCCGCCGCGTCCGAGCGGACCGTGACGGGCCCCACCGACTCCGTCTCGAACGCCTCCCCGCCGACCAGCGTCCCCGCCTCGGCCTGGTCGCGCATCCACCCCTCGATACGCTTGCGGTGGCGCTCCCTGTCCTCCCGGATACTCCTCCGAGACGCAGGGGACTCCATGCTCACCAACGCGAACCGCACGTCCGCACCTCCGATCGATCGCACATCCGACTTTCCGTACCAGAGTGGCGCCCACCGGCTCCGGTGTATTGAAGGAACACGACACCACCCCAGGGCCACGGCCCGGCCAAGTCCGCGACCCGCCCAGGTCCGGGGCGCCCGACCCGGTTGGGTAGCGTTCAGCAGCGAAGGGTGTCGCAGCACCGTTCTCCGATCCCCCGTGGAAGGGCCAAGCCGATGAACGAAGCCGATCCCCTACACGACTCCGACCCGGCGGCGCTCGGCCGGTACACCGTCCTGGGCCGCCTGGGCGAGGGCGGCCAGGGCACGGTCTACATGGGCGAGGGCCCCGACGGCGACCGGGTGGCGATCAAGACCCTCAACGGCCAGGCCGTGGACTCCCCCGCCATGCGGCAGCGCTTCGTCCGCGAGGCCGACGCGGCACGCCAGGTGGCGTCGTTCTGCACGGCAGCGGTGCTGGCCGCCGACTTCGACGCCCACCCGCCCTACATCGTCAGCGAGTTCGTCGAAGGCCCGTCGCTGAAGCAGCGGGTGGAGAGCGAAGGGCCCCTCGCCCCCGGCGACCTGAACCGGCTGGCGGTCGCCATCGCCAACGCGCTGGTGGCGATCCACGAGGCGGGGATCGTGCACCGCGACCTCAAGCCCGCGAACGTGCTGCTGGGCCCGGGCGGTGCCCGGGTCATCGACTTCGGGATCGCCCAGGACACCCGGGGTGTGGGCACCCTGACGAACTCCTCGATCGGCACACCGGCGTTCATGGCCCCCGAACAGATCGAGGGCCGGTCGCTGTCCCCTGCGGCGGACGTGTTCGCGTGGGGCGCGGTGATGGCCTTCGCCGCCACCGGGGTCTCCCCGTTCCAGGGCCCGTCGATCCCCACGATCCTGCACCAGGTCCTCAGCGTCGAGCCCGATGTGAGCGGGGTACCGGAGCCGCTGCGCGGACCGGTCATCGCCGCCCTGGCCAAGGACCCCGCCGCGCGCCCGTCATCGGTCGACCTGCTCATGGGGCTGCTCGGCCGCAAGGAGCGCCCCGCCGGGCACGACGCGGTGACCGCCGTCCTGCGCGAATCCGCGGGGGCGGGAACGGCCGGGGCAGCGGCGGTCGCGGGAGCCACCGCGGCCGCGGGCACCACCGCGGGTACGGGGACCACCGCGGCCGCGAGTGCCGCCGACGCGCCGACGGTCGCGGGCGCCTCGCCGCACGGGCCACCGGGTCCCGGCCCTGGCCCCGTTCCCGGCTCCGGCTCCGGCTCCGGCTCCAACACCGACCCCACCCTGAACGCGACCGCGCTCACCGGTCAGCACGCGTCGGGTCCGAACGGCCCTGGAGCCAACGGCTCGGCGCCGCCCGGGGCGCCTGCCCCGCGCAAGCGCTCCGCCGCCCTGGTGGTCGGCGGGATCGCAGTCGTCCTCATCCTCATCCTGACCGGACTCGCTGCCTACGCCATCGGCCGGCAGGGCGGCCCCGGCGGCCCGGACGCCGACGCCTCTCCCACCCCGTCGAAATCGGCGCCCCCGACAGTCGACCGGCAGAAGGCCGCCGAGCACACCGGCGCCGCGGTCCCGAAATTCACCGAGGACTTCTCCGGCGAGTGGGAGGGCGCCGTCGCCGGGCGGATCTACACGCTCGACGTCGACCAGGGCGAGCGCACCGCGGACCTCAGCGACGACGGCGACGACAGCTGCTCCTACGACTTCGAGATCCGCGAGGCAGTCGTCCAGCAGGGCGAACGCCGCTACTTCACCAGTGCCGAAGGCGACGAGGACGAGTGCCCCGGTTCGTCCGCTGTCATCTCCCTGAACAGGAAGAAGCAGATGAGCGTCGAGGTATACCGGACACCGTCGGCGAAGCAGGGCCAGCGCGGCGGGCAGCAGCCGGCCGTGAAGGTCCCCGCGTTGGACCCCGTGGAGGAGTGACGGCTAAGGAGTGACGGTTGGCGCGCCGCGCCGCGCCGCCCGTCCGCCGATCCGGAAGAGCATGTTCACCGCCCCGGACGAGCCCGGCCGCCGACCCGGAGGAGCGTGTTCGCTCTCAGCGAACAGGGGAGCGGGCGGCGCCGACCGCCGCGTCGAGCATCACGGCCCACTGGCGCACCACGCGCTCACGCCGGGGCCCATCATCGGTGAGCAGACCCGCAAGGCCCAGGCCGCGCGCCAAGTCCAGGCACGCTTGAACGGATTCGCGGACGCCGGGCGCGCCCTCGTCCACGCCCAGCAGTTCCACCGCCGCCCGGTGTGCCTGGCGGCCGACGTCCTCCTCCAGCGGGAGCACTTGCGCGCGCAGCGCCGGGGCGTTCGCCGCCGCGGCCCACAACTGGACACCGGCCGCGAACTCCGCGCCCGTGTAGGCGTCGACCAGCATGGCCACGACAGCCTCGGTACGTTCACGGCCCGTTGGCAGCCCTGCGGCGTGCCGCCGCATCTCACCGACCCTCGCGGCACCCGCGTGCCGTAGCGCGGCGACGAACAGGTCCTCCCTGGTGCGGAAGTGGTGCTGTGCCGCCCCCCGCGACACACCCGCCCGCGCGGCGACCAACGCCACTGTGCTGCCGGACCAGCCGACCTCCGCGAGGCACAGGATCGCGGCGTCGAGCAGCCGCCGCCGTGTGGCACGGCTACGCTCCTGGCGCGGTTCCATCGACACCCTCCCCGGCTCCTTTCCCCGGCCCGTTTCTGTCGGCTCCTTTGCATTGCTCCCCGTCCCCCAGGCCCGCGCCCCCGCGTCCCCGCGCCCCGCCCCGCCCGTCAGTAGGACTTCGGCAGGCCGAGTGAATGCTGCGCGACGAAGTTCAGCACCATCTCCCGGCTGACGGGCGCGATACGGCCGAGGCGCGCGGTCACGATGGCCGCCCCCAGCCCGAACTCCGAAGCGAACCCATTGCCGCCGAGCGTCTGGACGGCCTGGTCCACCGCCCGGACGTTCGCCTCCGCGGCCGCGTACTTCGCCATGTTCGCGGCTTCACCCGCGTCGACCGACGCCGCCCGCACGGTCGCCGCGTCAGCGGAGTCGTACAGGAACGCCGCCTTCCCTGTCATCAGCCGGGCCAGTTCCACCTCGACCTTGATCTGCGCGAGCGGGTGCGCCAACCCCTGGTGGGCGCCGATCGGCACCCCCCACACCTCGCGCTGGCCCGCGTACTCGACGGCTCGATCGAGGGCGAACCGGGCCGATCCGGAGCTCAGCGCCGCGGCCATGATGCGCTCGGGGTTCAGCCCGGCGAACAGTTGCAGCATGCCCGACTCCGGTTCGCCGACGAGGCTGTCGGACGGCAGCCGCACGTCGTCGAAGAACAACCCGAACTGGTGGTCCGGGCTGACCAGGTCCATCGGGATCCGCTGCGCCTCGAACCCCGGGGTGCCGGTGGGGACGACGAACAGCGCGGGCCGCAGCCGTCCGCTGCCGGCGTCCTCGGTGCGCGCCACGACGAGCACGGCGTCAGCGACATCAACACCCGAGATGAAGGTCTTGCGCCCGCTGAGCACCCAGCCGTCGCCGTCGGGGCGCGCGGTGGTCGTGATGTTGTGCGCGTTGGAACCGGCGTCGGGCTCGGTGATGGCGAAGGCGAAGATCTGCCGTCCGGAGGCGATGCCCGGCAGCCAGCGGCGCTGCTGCTCAGGCGTCCCGAACCGGGAGAGCACCGTCCCGCAGATCGCCGGCGAGACCACCGCCATCAGCGTGGGGCAGCCGGCGGCGCTCAACTCCTCCAGGACGGCGGCGAGATCGCCGATCCCGCCGCCGCCACCGCCGTACTCCTCCGGCAGGTTCACCCCGAGGTACCCGAGCTCGCCCGCCTCGGTCCACAGCTCGCTCAGGTACTTGCCGGAGCGGGCCTTCTCCCGGTAATACGCGGGGCCGTATCGGGCCGCGAGGGAGCTGACGGCCGCGCGCAGCGCCTGCCGCTCGTCCGATTCGACGAAACTCATGTGGTCGTCCTCTCCGCAGGGGCGGCCGGTCGGTCCTGGGTCGGTGCTTTCGCGGCGTCCGAATCGAGGTCGGACCCGGGTGCGGAGACAGAATCGGGATCAGGGCCGGTATCCGCCCCGGCCGCCGTGTGCGCTCCCCCGCCGGTTCCGCCGACCGCATCGCCACGAGTCGCCGCTTCCGCGTCGGGGACCACTTCCGCATCGGGGACCACCTCCGCGAGGACGTCGCCCGTGCCGACCTGGTCGCCGGGGCGCACCCGGACGCCCGCCACGGTTCCGGCGAACGGTGCGGCCAGCTCGTGCTCCATCTTCATCGCCTCCACTGTGAGAAGCAGCTGTCCCGCGCCCACGCGGTCGCCGTCGCTTGCCGCGACACGTCGGACCGTCCCCGGCAGCCGCGCGACCAGCCGCCCCGGGTCCGTCGCCGCGGTGGGTTCGGGGAACCTGCTGAGGGGGACCAGCGCCACCGCCCCGAGCGGCGAGTCGACGCAGACCAACCCGTCGTAGCGGGCCACGTCGAACACCCGGCGCACCCCGCCGACGTCCAGGGTCACCTGGTCGGGCGCGACGGCCACGACCGCGACTCCGTCGACCCCCACCGCAACGATCCCGGGGCGGCTGTGGCGGTACCCGACCTCGATCACGTCGCCGGGGTCGTGGTCGGGGCGCGTTGTCCTTGCGGCGTCGAGGTGGCGGCGCAGATGCGGCTGCGACGGGAGGTTGCGCCACCCCGCGGGCAGCGAACCCAGCACCTGCGCGGCCGACCGGTGGTGCGCCGCGTCGGCGAGGGCCGCGGCGAGCGCGGACAGCCGCCGCACCACGTCGTCGGCGCGGGGTTCCGCGAGGTCGGGATGCGCGGCGAGGAAGCCGGTGTGCACGGCTCCCCTGCCGAACTCGGGGTGGCGCAGCACGTTGACCACCAGGTCGCGGTCGGTGACCGGACCGTGGATGCGGGCGCCGCTCAGCGCCGCTGCCAGCCTGCGGAGCGCGTCGGCGCGGTTCGGCGCCCACGCGACGACCTTGGCGAGCATGGCGTCGTAGCGCACACCGACCCGCGAACCGCCGACGACTCCGCTGTCCACCCGGATCCCGCCGCCGACCGGGGCCGCGAACTCCACGGCCCCGCCGACCTCGAACCGGTGGACCGTGCCCGGCTGCGGCTCCCACCCGCGGCGGGGGTCCTCGGCGTACACCCGCGCCTCGATCGCGTGCCCGCGCGGCTCCGGCGGCCCACCCACGAGCGGCTCACCCTCGGCGATCCGGAGCTGCCACTCGACCAGGTCGAGACCTGTGACGCACTCGGTCACCGGATGCTCGACCTGGAGGCGCGTGTTCATCTCCAGGAAAGCGAACCGCCCCGTTGCGGATGATGCGCCCGTCCACAGGTAAGGGTCCTGTGGCGGCGGGGAAAGGTCGCGAGCGGCTTTGCTTAAAGCAAGGGGTCCCCCTGCGGGCCCACCGTCGTCATGCCCTGCCGCAGCTCCGGAAACCCTGGCGGCGCGCTCCCCTTCGGTCCCGCTGTCCGCGCGTCCCGCTCCCTCGCGTCCCTCGTCCGCGTGGCCCTCTACCTCGTGTCCGTCCCCGCCGACCCTCGCGCCCGCCTCAGTACCCGGCTCTGTCTCTGCCGCTGCCGCTGCACCTGCCTCTGAATCTGCCGCTGCACCTGATCCTGCGCCCGTCCCCGAACTCGCCCTCACACCCGCACCCGCACCCGCACCCACACCCGCACCCGCACCCGCCGCGACGATGAACTCCACGGTCCCTGCGCCGACATAACCGCAGGCCCGTGCCGCGTCCACGGCGGCCCGCCGCAGGTCCGTGCGCAGGCCCGTGCCGATCCCCGGCGCGGGGGTCTCCTCGATGATCTTCTGGTGCCTCCGCTGGACGGAGCAGTCGCGTTCGCCCAGGGCCCACACCGTGCCGTGCGCGTCGGCGAGCACCTGCACCTCGATGTGCCGCGCGGGGTCGAGGTAGGGCTCGCAGAACACCTCCGGGTCGCCGAACGCCGCGGCGGCCTCGGTGCGCGCCGACGCCACCGCCTCGGGCAGTTCCGCCAGGTCGCGGACCACCCGCATACCGCGCCCGCCACCGCCCTTCGCCGCCTTGACGAGCACGGGCAGGTCGGCGGCCGTGACGGAGCCGGGATCGACGCCACTCAGCACGGGCACCCCAGCGTCGCCCATCAGCCGCTTCGCCGCACCCTTGTCGCCCATGGCGGCGATCGCGTCGGGCGGCGGCCCGACCCAGGTCAGGCCCGCGGCGATCACGTCGGCCGCGAACCCGGGGTCTTCGGACAGGAACCCGTACCCGGGGTGGACGGCGTCGGCGCCGGATGCGCGCGCGGCGTCGATGAGCGCCGCGGAGTCGAGGTAGGTCGAGTCGAGTGTGGTCCCGGGCAGGACGACGACGCTGTCGGCTGCCGCGGCATGCGGTTCACCGGTCTCCTCGGGCGTGCACACCGCGACGGTGGCGATGCCGAGCCTGCGGCAGGTCGCGAAGATCCGCCGGGCGATCTCGCCCCGGTTGGCGACCATCAGTGTGGAGATCATCGCGCCTGTGCCTCCGCCTCTCACGTCGCGACCCGCCAGTGCCGCCGGTGCAGCCGGTGCAGCAGGTCCCGGTGCGCCGACCCGAGCACGGAACCGTCCACCGTGTCGACCACCGGCTCCGGCCCCGGCTCCCACCCCACTCCCGGTTCCACTGAGTCCAGACCCGCCACCGCCCTCACCACCAGCCGTCCGGTACCGCTGCCTCCGAACCCACCACCGCCCCCATCACGCTCCCCCTCACATCCGGAACACGCCGAAGCCGTCGGTGCCCCGCACCGGGGCGCTGTGCACGGCGGACAGGCACATCCCGAGGACGGTGCGGGTGTCGCGCGGGTCGATGACGCCGTCGTCGTAGACGCGCCCCGACAGGAACATCGGCATGGACTCCGCCTCGATCTGCTGCTCGACCATGGCGCGCATCGCCGCGTCCTGCTCTTCGCCGTACTCGCGCCCTTTCGCGGCGGCCGACTCCCTGGCGACGATGGACAGGACCCCTGCGAGCTGGGCCGGCCCCATGACGGCGGAGCGTGCGCTCGGCCACGCGAACAGGAACCGGGGGTCGTAGGCGCGCCCGCACATCCCGTAGTGCCCGGCGCCGTAGGAGGCGCCGATGAGCACGGACAGGTGGGGGACGGTGCTGTTGGACACCGCGTTGATCATCATCGCGCCGTGTTTGATGATGCCGCCCTGTTCGAATTCGCGGCCCACCATGTAGCCGGTCGTGTTGTGCAGGAACACCAGCGGTGTGTGCGAACTGTTGGCGAGCTGGATGAACTGGGCGGCCTTCTGCGACTCCGCGCTGAACAGGACCCCGTGGGCGTTGGCGAGGATCCCCACCGGGTAGCCGTGCAGGCGCGCCCACCCGGTGGTCAGCCCGGCGCCGTAGTCGGGTTTGAACTCGTCGAACTCGGACCCGTCTACGACCCGGGCGATGACTTCGCGCGGGTCGAAGGGGGTCTTGAGGTCGGCGGGGACGATGCCGAGCAGTTCACCGGGGTCGTGGAGCGGGTCTGCCGCCGGCGCCTGCGGGCCCGGCCCGGTCTTGGTGTGGTTGAGCCGCGCGACGATGCGGCGGCCGATCCGGACGGCGTCGTACTCGTCGGCGGCGAGGTGGTCGGCGAGGCCGGAGGTCCGGGCGTGCATTTCGGCGCCGCCGAGGGATTCGTCGTCGCTGGTCTCCCCGGTCGCCATCCGTACGAGCGGCGGCCCGCCGAGGAACACTTTGGAGCGTCCGCGCACCATGACCGCGTGGTCGCACATGCCGGGGACGTAGGCGCCGCCCGCAGTGGAGTTGCCGAACACCAGCGCGAGCGTGGGGATCCCGGCGGCGGAGAGCCGGGTGAGGTCGCGGAACAGGCGCCCGCCGGGGATGAAGATCTCGCTCTGGCTGGGCAGGTCGGCGCCGCCGGACTCGACGAGGTTGATCAGCGGCAGCCGGTTCTGCTCGGCGATCTCCATGGCGCGGAGGGTCTTCTTCGCGGTCCACGGGTTGGACGCGCCGCCGCGCACGGTGGGGTCGTTGGCGACGATCACGCATTCGACGCCTTCGACGGCGCCCACCCCGGTGACGACGCCGGCGCCCACGGGGTAGTCGGAGCCCCACGCGGCGAGCGGGGACAGTTCCAGGAACGGGGAGTCGGGGTCGAGGAGCAGTTCGATGCGTTCGCGTGCGAGGAGTTTGCCGCGCGCCCGGTGCCGATCCACGTACGCGGGGCCGCCGCCCGCGAGGGCTTTGGCGTGCTCGGCGTCGATTCCGGCGAGGGCGTCGCGCATGGCGTCGGCGTTGGCGGTGAACGCCGCTGATCCGGTGTCGGCCGCTGTGGTGAGGACTGTCACGGCAACAGCACCTCGGGGACGTCGATGTAGCGTCCGCGGAGCCATTCGGCGAGGCCCTTCGCTTGCGCGTCGGGGCGGTGGCCGGATGCGGCGCCGCCGCCCAGCAGCCCTTCGACGACGAAGTTCACGGCGCGCAGGTTGGGCAGCAGGTGCCGGGTGACGGGCAGTGCCGCGGTTTCGGGGAGGAGCCCGCCGAGCCGTTCGACGGTGAGTTCGGTGGCGAGCCAGCGCCAGGCGTCGTCGGCGCGCGCCCAGATCCCGACGTTGGCGTCGCCGCCTTTGTCGCCGCTGCGGGCGCCGAAGAGGGTGCCGATGGGAACTCTGCGGAACCGTCCCCGCTGCGGGGGGCTCGGCAGTGCGGGGGTTGCGACGGGAAGGAGTGTGCGGGTGCGGGGGGCCGGGTCGATGGGGGTGCGGGTGCCGTCGGGGAGGACGGCGGTGTGGGGGACGTCGGCGGCGGGGATGGACGCCGCTTCGATGGCGAGCCCGTCGGGGCGGGCGTCGCCCGGTGGCGCGGCCGCGTAGCAGCCGGGGTACCCGGACAGAACGGTGCCGATGACCGCGGCGGTGAAGGTGCGGCCGACGGCGCGGGGGTCGGGGTCGCGGCCACGGACGATCAGCGGGGTTCCGGCGGCCTGCTGGGTGAACGCGTCGATGACGGGCCGCTCGCCCAGTTCGAATCGCAGGTCGGCGGGTCCGCTCCCGGCGAGTGCGGCGCGGATCTGGTGTTCGGCGAGCCGCGCTTTCGCTTCGGTGTCGAGGCCGGTGACGACGAGGGGGACGTCGTTGGCGTATCCGGTCATGGTGTTGGCGATGACCTTGGCGTCGGGCGGGGGCTCTTCGCCTTTGACGCCGCTGACGCGCACCCGGTCGGGTCCTTCCTGCGCCAGGCGGACGGTGTCGAGGCGCGCGGTGACGTCGGGCCCGGGGTAGCGGGCCCCGGCGATCTCGTAGACGAGTTGGGCGGTGACGGTCCCGGTGGTGACGGCGCCGCCGGTGCCGTCGTGCTTGGTGATGACGGATGAGCCGTCGGCGTGGATCTCGGCGAGGGGGAAGCCGGGGCGGGTGAGGTCGCGGCCGTCGTCCTGGAGTTCGGTGAAGAACGGGTAGTTGCCGCCCGTGGCCTGCGCGCCGCATTCGATGATGTGCCCGGCGACGGTGGCCCCGGCGAGCGGGTCGAGGTCGCCGCGGCCCCACCCGTGGTGGGCGATCGCGGGTCCGACGGCGAGTGACGCGTCGGTGACCCGCCCGGTGACGACGATGTCGGCGCCGGCGCGCAGGCATTCCGCGATGCCGAAAGCGCCGAGGTAGGCGTTCGCGGCGACTGGGGTGCCGAGGCCGAGTTCCGCGGCGCGGTGGCGCAGTTCGCCGCCTTCGACGTGGGCCACGCGCGCGTGCAGGCCGAGCCGGTCGGCGAGGGCGCGCAGTTCGTCGGCGAGCCCCGCGGGGTTGAGCCCGCCGGCGTTGGTGACGATGGCGACGCCGCGTTCCAGTGCGACGCCGAGGCACTCCTCCATCTGCGCGAGGAAAGTACGGGCGTAGCCGAGCCGGTGGTCCTTCAACCGGTCGCGGCCGAGGATGAGCATGGTGAGTTCGGCGAGGTAGTCGCCGGTGAGGACGTCGAGCGGCCCGTCGGTGAGCATCTCCCGGACGGCGCTGAACCGGTCGCCGTAGAAGCCGGAGGCGTTGCCGACGCGCAGCGGTCTGGTGCCCATGCGCCAGAGCGTCCCACCACGGCCCCCCGAAAACAAGCATGCCTGCTTGTTCTCCACCCCCCGCTTTCTGGCTGGCGCCCGGTTTTCGCGGTGCGGGCGTGACCGCGCTCGGTTGCCGTCTCACCGCGGCCCGATTGAAGGTCAGGGAAGCAGCCCTTTCTGCTCACACCAGGAGACGAATTCACCGCGGGTGAACGGCAACCTCATTCCGGAGGCGGAGAGCGCGTCGACCAATGCCGAAGCGCCCGTTTTGGTGCAGTGCCCGCGGCTGCATGATTCGGCCAGCAGGCCGAGTGTGCCCTGCAACCGCACGCCGTACTGCCGAGCGACCCTGCGCGCGTCCCTGTCGTCCATGACGACGGTCCCGCCGTGGAGCGACGCGTAGGCGCACAGGGTGGCCTCCCCGATGTTGTGGTCGTCTTTCAGCCCCATGCGCTGTGCCCACTTCGAGAACTCCACCAGGAACGGCAAGGAGTCCGACGGAACGACGGTCACCCACTTTTCCTCGGCGACGGCAGTGTGCGCCTCTTGGCTGTTCCTGCGGATCTCGTCCATGACCGCTTGGGTGGTCACGCATTCCCTGCCGTCGACCAGGCTGCCGAGGACGTCGAGACGATCGGCTCGGGCCGCGTGCAGCAGAGGCGAGGCGTCGAAGATGAGGCGGTCGGATGAGGGCGATCCGCCGCTAGTCATCGCTCAGGTCACCGGTTGAGATCTGGCCCCGCAGCATCTCCACTGCGCGGGTTGCCGTGACATGGTGCGCCTTGAACGCCTGCATCACGGCGGAGGCGTATCGGGGGGGTACCCGCACCGAGTCCAGGTCCGGCTGCGGCCTCCAACCCAACGCGTCCTGGAACTCCGCGAATGTCGGTACCCGTGTTTTCAACCTCCGGGCTTGGGTGGTGTCAATCACCCGCGCGTTCTTCGCCTGGTGCAGTGTGAGACTCCAGGAGACACGGTAGATCGCAGACAGGCGTATGAGGGCCTCCCGTTTCCCCTCTTCCGCAGTCTGGTCGGCGATGCCGCGTGTGACAGCGTGCGGCAATAGGAACTCCGCGGCGAACTCCTCGACAACGGCCTCCCGCGTGTCCCGGGAGGCATGCACCCCCAAGTCCGTGGAGAACTCGTCGCCGAGAACCATGTGGCCGAGTTCGTGCGCGGCGGTGGAGCGCCGCCTGCCGGGTTGCTGGGCGAGGTCGACGACCGCAACTGCGGTATCGCCGTCGACGAGTGCCGCGCCGTCGGATGGGATCCGTATGACTGCGATGGACTGGCCGGCCATTTCACATGCGTCGGCGACGGATTCGACTGGATTCCGCCCGATTCCCAAGCGGTCCCGGAGCCAGTGCGCCGCTGCATGCGCGTCGGCGGAGCCGGTGACCTTTCGTGGGTAGCGCAGCATGGGTTGGAGGGTGAGGTGTCCTGATTCGGTGAGTTGTCGGACGTCGCGGAGCCACTCCGCGAGCAGTACCTCCGTGCGGTAGGCATCGCGGTCGACCTGTGTCTCGCCGACGTCGCCGATGTCGAGGACAGCCGTTGCACGGCGGGACACCACTTCGGGGGCCTGGTGCAGGAAATGGTTGAGGGGAACGTCGAGCGCTTGGGCGAGCCGGGTGAGCTCGATTGCGTCGATCCGGCGGTCACCGCTCTCCAGCTTGGAGATCATGCTCCGTTCCAGGCCACCAAGCTCGGCAAGCTGCTGCTGGGACAGGCCCGCGGCGGCCCTGCTCCGCCGGACACGCTCACCGACGATGGCCCAACTCAGCTGCTCATCCATGTGTGCGATGATCGCACAATCGATGGGTGATGGGAATCATACTCGCGGAATTCGCGCTCCTTACGGCTGGCTGAACCTATTCGGGGATCTTGACTACGGGGCGGTGGACTACCTCGTCGATGACGGTGAGGGTCTGGGTGGCGGTGACGCCGGGGAGGGCCTGGAGGCGGGTGAGGATGAGGTCGCGGAGCTGGTCGGTGTCTGCGACGCGGGCGAGGAGCACGATGTCGGCGGAGCCGACCACGTACCAGCAGTACTCGACCTCGGGGAAGGACGACAGGATCTCGCGGTTGGCGCGCCAGTCGGGCTGGCTGCCGGAGATGAGGATGAGGGCGGTGACGCCGAGGCCCATCCGGGCGTGGTCGGCGACCACCGAGTAGCCGCGGATGACGCCGTCGTCGGTTAGGCGCTTGATGCGGTTGTAGGCCGTCGCCCGGGACACGTTCGCCATTGCGGCGATCTCGGTGACCCCGGTTCGGGCGTCGTCGGTGAGGGCGTTGATGATCGCCCGGTCGGTGGAGTCGGGTCCGCGGCCCGCCCGCCGATGGTCTTCACTGCCCATGCGCTCCAGCTCGCCTTTCACACCGCGTCGGGGTTGTCCGTCGGTCGCGGCTCCGCGTGGCAGATCCGCATCACTGCCACTCGTCGCTACTGCTCATCGCCACCGGCCGTCACTACTGGTCGTGCCGTCGCGCGCCCGCCGGGTGCAGATCCGTGCCCTGCGGGTGCGCGCTTCGCCCACGCGTGCCCCTGGTGTCACGCGTGCACCTCAAGACAGTCATATGCGGCCGGTGAGATTCAAGGGCCTGGCGGAAAGCCGCGTGCGTCATTGCGGTTCCCTTCGGTTCATTTCATACAGGCGTCTATACCGCGCCCGGGTGTGCGGCTTAGGATCGTCGCAGGCCGGATCCGCCGGCCGCCGATGAGGAGTCAGCATGCCGGTTCCTTCATCCGTGCGTGAACGCATCAGGGGCTTCCTTCCCGCGGGCGCCCAGATCTCCTACATGTTCCCCGCGTCGTGGAACGAGACCGCGTTCTTCTTCGTGGTGGTCACCGAAGCATCCGTCACCGTCGTCTCCACCGGGATCATGTCGCGTACCCGATTGAAGGCGATCTGGCACGTCTTCCCGCGCGGCGTGCGCATTGGCCCGGTCGACACCAATCTCACGCCGGTATTCGAGCTGGGCGGGCGCCAGTTCGAGGTCGACGACGAATACGTGCCCGTCATCAACGCCGCCGACGCCGAGCTTCTGGGGCGCGAGGCGATGCCGCCCGACCCGTTCGCGGACCTGTAGTCCGGACCGCCGCGACGACGTCGAACTTCCCAGTCCCCCAGTCCCCCACCACCGATCCCCAGATCCCCCAACACCCATCCCCTCCGACAGCACCCGCCCCCATCCCTTCTTCCAGTCCCCCAGTCCCCCGTCCCCCAGCACCATCGCCCGCCGCGCATCGTCCGGAGACGCGCGGCGGGCGATGGTGTCCCGAGCGCCCGGCCTCGGCACAGTGTGTCGTTTGCACCGCCCCCACTCACGTTATTCTGGACGAAAGCGGACCGAATCGGCTACATGGAACACATC
Organism: Murinocardiopsis flavida; assembly: GCF_003014485.1. GTDB lineage: Bacteria > Actinomycetota > Actinomycetes > Streptosporangiales > Streptosporangiaceae > Murinocardiopsis > Murinocardiopsis flavida. Next base: position 130,909 of record NZ_PYGA01000011.1, read on the forward strand.
TGTATCGACTTTTCACCTGGATCTAGCGCTGGTGTCGATCGCGAGTCGAGAATCGTGCACACACCATCCGCGTCCCCGCCGGTCACACAGCGGGACGGTCCAAGGGGGTCGCCGAATGTCCCAGCCTCGATCGGTACCCGGGGCGCCGCCCGCACCCGACGCTCCAACATTGCCCGCACACCGGTTCTACGAGCTGATGCGCACCGCCCGCCTGCTCGACGACGAAGCGGTCGCCTTGCAGCGCCAGGGGGTGTTCCCCGCCTACGTGTCGCTGCGCGGGCAGGAGGCCGCCCAGGTGGGCAGCGCCGCCGCTCTCGACCGCGAGCGCGACTTCGCGTTCCCCACCTACCGGGAGATGGCGGCGGCCCTCACCCTCGGCGTGGACATGGTGGGCTACATGGCCAGCCACCGCGCCCTGTGGCACGGCGGCACCTACGACCCGATCGCCTCCCGGTTCGGGTCGGTGAACGCCGTCGTGGGCGGCCCCGTACCGCATGCTGTGGGCTGGGCGATCGGCGAGCGGCTGCGCGGCAGCGGGGGGTGCGCCCTCGCGTACTTCGGCGACGGCGCCAGCTCGGAGGGCGACGTCCACGAGTCGATGAACTTCGCCGGCGTGTTCGGCGCGCCCGTGGTGTTCCTCTGCCAGAACAACCAGTGGGCGCTGTCGGTGCCGCTCGACCGGCAGGTGGCGGGCGGGTCGGTCGCGGCGCGCGCCGCCGGGTACGGGATGCCCGGTGTGCGGGTCGACGGCAACGACGTCGAGGCCGTGTACGAGGCGACGGCCGAGGCGCTGCAACGGGCGCGCGGGGGCGGCGGCCCGAGCATCGTGGAGGCGTTCACCTACCGCGCGGCGCCGCACTCCACCTCCGACGACACGGGACGCTACCGCGACCCCGCCGAGGAGCGGCAGTGGCGCGACCAGGATCCGATCGACCGGTTGGGCGCGGCGATGCGGACCGCCGGGCTGGCCGATGACGCGTTCTTCGCGTCCGTTGAGGACCGGGCCCGCGCCGAGGCCGAACGGATCCGCGACGCGGTGAGCGCCGCCCCCGAACCCGCCCCCTCGGACATGTTCGAGCATGTCTACCGCGAACCCACCGAAGAGCTGGCCCGCCAGCGGCGCGCTTGGGAACAGGAGGCCCTGTGATGACGGAGCTCGCACTCCGCCCGGACCCCGAAGAGCGGCGCGAGGGGCCGGCCGCGCCGCCGACGCCCGTGTCGATGCAGCAGGCGATCAACCTCGCGCTGGCACGCGCGCTGGAGGAGGACGACACGACCCTGGTGTTCGGCGAGGACGTGGGGCCGCTCGGCGGCGTGTTCCGGGTGACCGACGGCCTCCAGCGGCGCTTCGGCGACCACCGCGTGTTCGACACCCCGCTCGCGGAGTCCGCGATCGTCGGCGTCGCGGTGGGGCTCGCCATGAACGGTTGGCGGCCCGTCCCGGAACTCCAGTTCGACGGGTTCGCGTATCCGGCCGTCGACCAGATCGTGAACCAGATGGCGCGGATGCACTACCGGACGCGCGGCGCCGCCCCGATGCCGATCACCCTGCGGCTGCCCAGCTTCGGCGGCATCCAGGCCCCTGAGCACCACGGTGAGAGCCTGGAGGCGCTGTTCGCGCACGTCCCGGGGTTGAAGGTGGTCGTGCCCGCCGACCCGGGAGAGGCGTACCGCCTGCTGCTGCAATCCGTGCGCGCCGACGACCCCGTGGTCTTCATGGAGCCGAAGGCCCGCTACTGGGACCGGGCCCCCATCGGTGCCACCGAGCCGGCCGACCCCATCGGCACCGCCCGCGTCGTACGGCCGGGCCGCCACGCCACGCTCATCGCGTGGGGGTCGATGGTGCACCGCTGCTTGCAGGTCGCGGAGCTGGCCGCGGAGGACGGCGTCCACCTGGAGGTCCTGGACCTGCGCTGGCTCAAGCCCATCGACACCGCCACCCTGGCGGAGTCGGTGCGGCGGACCCGCCGCGCCGTGGTCGTCCACGAGGCGCCGTTGACGGCAGGGCTGGGCGGAGAGGTGGCGGCGCTGGTGGGCGAGCACGCGTTCAGTTCCCTCGCGGCGCCGGTCGAGCGTGTCGCAGGCTACGACGTGCCGTATCCCGCTGGTCCACTGGAGCGGCAGTACCTGCCGTCGGTCGACCGGATCCTGTTCGCGGTCCAGCGGACCCTGGAGTTCCAGCGGGCCTGAACCGGCCGTGTGAGCGGGGCACCGCACCACGGCGCCGCACTGCCGGAACCGCACTGCCAGCACCGCCGACCACTCCTCGACCACCGCCTACCACCACCGACCACCGCACACATCGGAGTCTCAGCACGCATGAACCAGCCGAACACGGGGCCGCAGCAGCCCTCGAACACCACGACCTTCACCCTGCCGGACCTCGGCGAGGGCCTGGTCGAGGCGACGGTCCTCACCTGGCTGGTCGCGCCCGGCGAGCAGGTGGTGCGCAACCAGCCACTGGTGGAGGTCGAGACCACCAAATCGGCGGTGGAGATCCCCTCGCCGCACGCAGGGACGGTCGCCGCGCTGCACGCCGAGGAGGGCGCGGTGCTGGCCGTCGGTGCGGACCTCGTCACATTCGAGGTCGCGGGCGCCCCCGCCGCCGGGATCGTGGGTACCGTTCCGGTGGACGACGCGAAGCCGCAGCGGCGCGTCCGGCTGCGGCCGCCCGACGAGGGGTAGGAGGGGTAGTCCGCGGCACGGGCACCGCGGTTCAGGCTCGGCGCCCCGACCGGGCTCGCGCAGGGCCCGGCCACCGCAGCACGCACCGCACCAGCCACCCGCCCGCCCGAACCCACCGCACCACCACCCACCGCACGCACCGCACCGCACCGCACCGCACCCACCGCACGCACCGCACCGCACCCACCGCGAGGAGACCGAGGATGCCGCAGACCATCGAGCGCGACGGCGCGCTGTCGTTCACGGTCACGGCCGGCTCCGGTGATCGCCCTGTGCTGCTCGTGCACGGCTTCGGTTCCAACTACGCGATGAACTGGGAGGCGCCGGGCTGGCCGTGGGCGCTGCGCGCGGCCGCCGACCGGATCATCGGGGTGGACGTCCGCGGGCACGGGGCGAGCGCGAAACCGCACGACCCGGCGTCGTACGCTCCCGAGGCCCTGGTGGGCGACCTTGTGGCGGTGCTCGACGCCGTGGACGCGGCGCAGGTCGACGTCGTCGGCTACTCGATGGGCGCCCGGCTCACGTGGGAGCTGGCGGTGCGGCACCCGGAGCGGGTACGCAGGGCGGTGCTGGGCGGGTTCGGCCCGCGCCCGCTGACGGAGGACGACCCGGACGCGTTCGTCGCGGCGATCGCGTTCGCCGCACAGCTGCCGGGCAACGACATTGAGGCGCTGCGCGCGTGCGCGAAGGGGCAGGCCGCGCACCCCTTCGACGCGGCGGCCGGTGTGCCGACGGCGCCGCTGCTGTTCGTCGCCGCCGAGGGCGACGGCCTCGCCGACGGGGTCGAGGACCTCGCCGCCGGTGGCGCCGGTGGCGCCGGGTCTGAGGTGGTGCGGCTGCCGGGGCGCGACCACCGCACGGCGGTCTCGGCGCAGGCGTTCAAGCGCGCGGCGGTGGAGTTCCTCAGCGGCTGAACGACGGGTGACCGGCGGCGGCACGGGTCGCGGTCCGGTTTCGCGGCGGGGCCTTCGGACGCCGTCCGCCGCGCCCCTCCCCGCCTTCCGGTAATCCGCCGCGCCCTCCCGAACGCACCCCCTCCACCGCTCCCCGCCGCACCCTCCGGTAATCCGCCGCGCCCTCCCGAACGCACCCCCTCCACCGGTCCTCCCCACCGCACCCTCCGGCGCTCCGCCGCACCCCCTCCACCTCGTCCTTCCCGGTGCACGTTCCAGTGCTCCGGGCGCTCCGCGTTTTGGCAACAGTTGCCATGGTCGGGTGCCGCGCGGCTACGGTCGGCAACGGCGATGACACGCGTCGACCCGCGACTTGGTAACGTCCGTTGCACTCCGCTCTCGCCTTCATAACAACCGCCGGTTATGGATGGGTGACATTTGCCGAACGGGATATCGTCCGGCTGAATGACCCGGCGAAATGTCTGCGATGTATGAATCGCACAACCAGTCCGTGGGAGGACCGCCGAGGGTGTCGAACGGGAGACAGCAATGAAGCGCAACCGCACGATCCTGACCCGGTTCGCCGCCGTCGCGGCAACGGGGGTCCTGGGTCTGAGCATGACGGCCTGTGACAACCCCAGCGGAGACGACGGGAAGAAGGGCGGCGGAGAGGACTCCGAGCTCCGCGTCGGCCTCGCCTACGACATCGGCGGGCGCGGCGACAAGTCGTTCAACGACTCCGCCTACCGCGGACTGGAGCGCGTCAAGAAGGAACTCGGCGTCACCGACGCCAAGGACCTGGAGCCCTCCGAGGGCGAATCGGACGCCGACAAGGTCGAACGCCTCAAGCTCATGGCCGAGGAGGGCTACGGCGTCGTCATCGGGGTCGGCTACGCCTACGCCGAGCCGATGAAGGAGGTCGCGAAGGACTACCCCGACGTCAACTTCGCGGTCGTCGACTCCGAGATCGAGGGCGCCGACAACATCACCAGCCTGGTCTTCGCGGAGGAGCAGGCGTCGTTCCTCGCCGGGGCGTCCGCCGCCCTGAAGACCGAGGAGGACCACGTCGGCTTCATCGGCGGTGTGAACACCCCGCTGATCCAGAAGTTCGAGGCGGGCTTCATCGCCGGTGTCGAGGAGATCGACCCCAAGATCAAGATCGAGAACACCTACCTCTCCCAGCCGCCGGACATGAAGGGCTTCCAGGACCCGGCGCGCGGCAAGGAGGTCGCGCTCGGCCAGTACGACAAGGGCGCCGACGTGATCTACCACGCGGCCGGCGCGTCCGGGAACGGCATCCTCGAGGCGGCCGCCGACCAGGAGAAGCTGTTCATCGGGGTCGACAGCGACCAGTACGAGTCCGCCCCGGAGGACCGGAAGAAGTACGTGCTCACCTCCGCCGTCAAGGACGTCGACAAGGCGGTGTTCGAGTTCGTCAAGTCGGTGCAGGACGGCAAGGCGCAGGCCGGGATCCAGCGCTTCGACCTCGCCAGCGGCGGTGTCAGCTACACCAAGTCCAACAAGGACGAGATCGGCGACGTCGAGAAGGAACTGGACGAGCTCCAGCAGAAGATCATCGACGGGGACATCAAGGTCCCCACGAAGCCCGAGAAGTAGGCTTCGCCCGTGCGCGGGCGGGCCGCCGCGAGGCGGGCCCGGCCGCGCACGGAACCGGTCGTCGACCACGCCGTCCCAGGGAGCGTGCCCTGGGGCGGCACCGGTGTGCCGTACCGTGCCGTGGTCCCGCGGGTCGTGTTCATTCTTCCGCGGGGCACCTACCGGGCCGGCGCACCGTCCTCCACCCTCGGCGGCGCGCTGTGCGATCCACGGCCGCCCCCATTCCACAAGGGAGTGCGATGAGCGGCACTCAGACCGGGCGCGGGGCGGCACCTCCCGCGGTCGAGCTGCGCGGTATCACCAAGCGGTTCCCCGGGGTCGTTGCCAACCACGACATCGACATCGAGGTCGCTGCCGGTACCGTGCACGCGATCGTCGGCGAGAACGGTGCGGGCAAGTCGACCCTCATGAAGACCCTGTACGGGATGCACCGGCCCGATGAGGGCACGATCGCCGTCAACGGCGCCCGGGTCGACCTGAACTCCCCCGCCGCTGCCATCGGGCACGGCATCGGCATGGTGCACCAGCACTTCATGCTGGCCGACAATCTGACCGTCCTGGAGAACGTCGTGCTGGGCGCGGAGCGCGAGCACGGCATCGGCGCGGCGGCGCGCAAGCGCATCCGAGCGCTGTCCGAGCAGTACGGGTTGGGCGTGGATCCGGACCGGCTGATGGAGGAGTTGGGGGTCGGCGACCGCCAGCGGGTGGAGATCCTGAAGGTCCTCTACCGGGGGGCGAACATCGTCATCCTGGACGAGCCGACGGCGGTCCTCGTCCCGCAGGAGGTCGAGGAGCTGTTCGGGAACCTGCGCGAACTCAAGCGCGAGGGGCTCACCGTCATCTTCATCTCGCACAAGCTGGACGAGGTGCTGGGGGTCGCCGACACCATCACCGTGATCCGGCGCGGGACGACCGTCGACACGGTGGCGCCGGCCGATGTGACCGCCCGCGAACTCGCCACCCTGATGGTCGGCGGGGAGCTGCCGGTACCGGAGCTCAGCGAGTCGACGGTCACCGACGAGGTCATGCTGCGCGTCGAGGGGTTGCGCGTCGAGTCGGCCGACGGGCGCGCCGCGGTCGACGACCTCAGCCTGTCGATCCGGCGCGGCGAGATCGTCGGAATCGCCGGTGTCGAGGGCAACGGCCAGTCGGAGCTGATCGAGGCGATCATGGGCATGCGGCCCGCCGCCCGCGGCTCCCTGACCCTGGGCGGCGTCGACATCACGGCGTGGGAGACCCGCCGCATCCGCGAGGCCGGTGTGGGCTACGTCCCCGAGGACCGGCACCGCCACGGCATCCTCCTGGAGTCCCCCCTGTGGGAGAACCGGGTGCTGGGCCACCAGACCCGGCGCCCTTCCGCCAACGGGGTGTGGATCGACGCCGCGGCGGCGAAGGCCGACACCCGGCGCATCGTGGACGCCTACGACGTGCGGACCCCCGGTGTCGACGTGCTCGCCGACGCGCTGAGCGGCGGTAACCAGCAGAAACTGATCGTCGGCCGGGAGATGAGCGGCGAGCCCCGGGTGCTGGTGGCCGCGCATCCCACGCGCGGCGTGGACGTCGGGGCGCAGGCCGCCATCTGGGAGCACCTCCGCCGGGCGCGCGCGCAGGGGCTCGCCGTGCTGCTGGTCTCCGCCGACCTGGACGAGCTCATCGGGATGTCCGACTCCCTGCACGTGATCCTGCGCGGCAGGCTCGTCGCGGAGGCCGACCCGGCGACGGTCACCCCGGAGCGGCTCGGTTCGGCCATGACAGGCGCCGGTCTCGACGAGGGCACCGGGGAAGGCACCGTGGAAAGCGTCGAGGAGGGAACCGGCGAGGGGGCGGATCAGTCCGACCAGCCCGACCGGTCCGACCAACCGGACCGGTCGGACCGACCCGATCCAGCCGCCCCGGACACCCCCGGCACCCCGGATACCGGCACGCAGCGACCCGACGACGAGGACCCAGCATGACCAACACCGCAACCGGGTTCCTCCGCGGCCCGTACGGGGTCGCCGCCCCGGCGCTGCTCGCCGCCGCCGTCACGGTCCTCCTCGACTTCGCGCTGCTCGCGTGGGCCGCGCTCCTCATCGGCGCGGCCGCGGCGTTCATCGCGTCGCTGTGGCTGCTGCCCAGCGGGCGGCCCGCGGAGCCCGCGGGGATGCGCGTGGTCGTCACCGCCTCCGCGCTCGCGTCCGGGCTCATCGCCGGGCTGCTCACCGCCGCTGTGCTGGACCTGTGGCTGATCGAGGCCGTCGCCTACGGGATCGGCGCGCTGGCCGGCGGCGCTGTCGGCCCGCTGGTCCACCGCAGGATCCCGGCGACGCTCGCGCTGGCGATGGTCGCCGTCGCCGCGGCCGTGGTGCTGTCCCTGCTGGTGACGGCGGTACTGCTGACCGCGACCGGGGTGGACGCGCTGTTCACCTTCAGCCAGATGCTGGGCTACGGTGTCCAGCCGGACAGCCTCGTCAAGGTCCTCAACGATGGGACGACGTTCTACCTGTCGGCCGTCGCCGTCGCCATCGGCTTCAAGATGAAGCTGTTCAACATCGGCGTCGACGGCCAGTACCGGCTGGCGGCGCTGCTCGCCGCCGCCGTCGGCGGGCAGTGGGTGCTGCCGCCCGTCGTCCACCAGGTCGTGGTGATCGTGGTGGCGGTCGCGGTCGGCGGCATGTGGGCGGGGATCGCCGGGTACCTGAAGGTGACGCGCGGCGTGTCCGAGGTCATCTCCACGATCATGCTGAACTCGATCGCCACCGGGATCACCGCGTACCTGCTGCACACCGACCGGCTCGCCGTCGAACTGGGCACCAACAACATCGGCACCAAGCCCATCCCGGAGTCCGGCCAGGTGCCGGGCATCCCCACCGGCTTCATGGGCGCCAACACCGAGATCTACGGGCTGGTGTTCCTCGCCATCGCCGTCGGCGTGGGCTACTGGGTGCTGCTGAACCGCACCCGGTTCGGGTTCGACCTGCGCGCCACCGGGATGTCCGCGACGGCCGCGCTCGCCAGCGGCGTCAACGTCAAGAAGATGGTCGTCTGGTCGATGGTCATCTCGGGCGGGGTGGCCGGGCTGGTGGGCGTGCCGCAGCTGCTCGGCTACTCGCACCACTATGCGCAGGACTTCCCCGCCGGGCTCGGGTTCATCGGCATCGGCATCGCCCTGCTGGGCCGCAACCACCCGGTCGGGATCGCGCTCGCGGCGCTGTTCTGGGCGTTCCTGAACCAGTCCTCGCAGATCCTGGACTTCCAGGATCCGCCCATCCCCAAGGAGATCGCGGTGGTCACACAGGCCACGATCGTGCTGACCGTCGTCGTCGTGTACGAGGTCGTGCACCGGTGGGGCCGCCGCTACGAGCAGCAGCTCGTCGGGGCGGAGCTGGGCCGGGCGGGGGTGTCGGCATGAGCCAGACGATGACCGGGGCTGCGGCCCCGGCGAGCGCGCCCGCGCGGCGCCCGAGCAACCGGTGGCGGGTGGTCAGCCTCGTCCTCGCCGCGTTCGTGGCGCTGGCGGGGGTCCGGGCGTTCACCGGGCAGGACTCGCTGACCGAGGCGGGGACCATCCGCACGATGCTGGTGTTCGCCGTGCCCATCGGCATGGCGGGGCTGGGCGGGTTGTGGGCCGAGCGGGCCGGGATCATCAACATCGGCCTCGAAGGCATGATGATCTTCGGGACGTGGTTCGGCGCGTTCGCGGCCTACGCCACCGGCAACCCGTGGGCGGGGCTCGCGGCGGGCATCCTCGGCGGGGTGTTCGGCGGCCTGATCCACGCCGTGGCGACGGTGACCTTCGGCGTCGACCACATCGTGTCCGGTGTCGCCATCAACATCCTCGCGCTGGGCGCCACCCGGTACCTGTCCCTGCTGTACTTCGTGGGCGCCGAGGTCGACGGGTCCCGCGGTGGGGCGTCGCAGTCACCGCAACTGCCGGAGTTCCCCGAGGTCAGCGTGCCGTTCATCGCGGACCTGCTGCGTCCCGTGCAGGCCGGCGGGTGGTTCCTGGTGTCCGACCTCGCCCGGCTCGTCGTGGGCCTGACCACCGACATGTCGGTCGTCACCCTGATCGCGCTGCTGCTCATCCCCGCCACGTACCTGGTGCTGTGGCGGAGCACGTTCGGGCTGCGGCTGCGGAGCTGCGGCGAGAACCCCGACGCCGCGGAGTCGCTGGGGGTGCGCGTCTACGGCTACAAGTACGTGGCCGTGCTCGTCTCGGGCGGGTTCGCGGGCCTCGGCGGGGTGTTCCTCGCGATGGTGGCGTCCTCGGTGTACCAGCAGGGCCAGACCGGCGGTCGCGGCTACATCGGCCTCGCGGCGATGATCTTCGGCAACTGGCGCCCGGGCGGGCTCGCCATGGGCGCGGGCCTGTTCGGCTACACGGACGCGGTGCAGGTGCGCGGTTCGGGGGCCGGCGTCCACTCCCTGCTGCTGCTGATCGCGTTGGCGCTGGTGGCGGCCGCGCTCTGGCAGTGGTTCCGGCACCGGCGGTGGAAGACGGCGCTGGCGGCGGCCGTCGCCGCCGTCGCGCTGCTCGCGGTGTTCCTGACCACCGACACGCTGCCGAGCCAACTGGTGACCTACAGCCCGCACATCGCGACGCTCCTGGTACTGTCGCTGGCCGCGCAACGGCTGCGCGCACCAGCGGCCGTCGGACGGCAATGGCGCAAGGGGAGTTCGTGACGCAGACCGATTCAGGGGACAGCGCAGATTCAGGGGCGAGCACAGCGGCCGGGGCGGGATCCGGCATCCGCGCGGGAGAGGAACCCATGGACCACAACGGCCCGATCGACTGGGATGGCCTGCGCGCCGCCGCGGCCGAGGCGATGGTCAGCGCCTACGCGCCCTACTCCGGGTTCCCGGTGGGTGCGGCGGCGCTGGTCGCCGACGGGCGGGTGGTGACCGGCTGCAACGTCGAGAACGCGTCCTACGGCCTGGGGCTGTGCGCCGAGTGCGGCCTCATCTCGGCGCTGCACACCAGCGGCGGCGGCCGGATCGTCGCGTTCACCTGCTGCAACGGGGCGGGTGCGCGGCTGATGCCGTGCGGGCGCTGCCGTCAGCTCCTGTTCGAGCACGGCGGCGGCGAGCTGCTCGTCGACACCACCGAAGGGGTCATGACCCTGGACCGGGTGCTGCCGCAGGCGTTCGGCCCGGCCGACCTGCCCCGCTGAGTCCCCGGGCGGGCCCGGCCGCCCGTCCCGCGTACCGAGCCTGCCTGCCGGACTCTCGGCCGGACGGTCACTTTGGCGGCCTGGGGTCGTTCGGGGACGGGCGGGGCCCGTTCCTGTGCACCTGCTCCGGGCTGAAGCCGTGCGGCAGGTCGCGGGCGGGGCTCCACTTCGATTCGGGGTGCACGATCCAGTCGGACACGATCTCCCCGTTTCGCCGCCCGAAGACATGGATCAGGCCGACCCCCGCACCGCCGACCACCAAGCCCAGCACCACCAAGAGCACATCGAGCCATCCGCTGTCAGGAATCTCGTGGCGCCTGGTGGACAGGGTGTCTGTCAAGACATTGACGATCGTGATCAGGCCAAGACCTGCCAGCACGACCCCCACTTTGACCACGGTGGGCGCCCGCCCCGGATGTTCGCGCCGCCGACGCCTGCTCCTGGCTGAGCCCATCGCCGCCTACCCCGTTCCCCGATCCCCGGCTGGTCCGCATCGGCCCCTACTCGGACGGGCCGGGCGGGCGCCCGGTTCCGGTACCGTGCACCCCCGGCCCGCTCCAGGACCCCTGCCGGGAACCGTGTCCGTCCCGACCCGGTTCCGGCCCGCTACCCGACCGCCACCGGCTACGGCACCACGGCGCCGAGGGCCGGCCCGGTAGGACGGTCAGGCCGGTTCGGTCGGCAGCCCGGCCACCGTCCAGTCCTCGATGCCTTCGCGGTACTTGCGGACGTCGGTGTAGCCGAGTCGCACGAGGCGGTCGGCGACCTGTCCACTGTTGGGGCAGGCGGGGTTGGGGCAGGCGGGGTTGGCGCAGTAGGTGACGATCGCGGCGCCGCGGTCTGGGAGCAGTGTCGGCGCCTTGGTGTCGACGTCGTCGCACGCAACCGCGCCGCAGTCCTCGACGCCGCGGCGCGGCTCTTCGCGGAACACGGGGTAAAGGACGTGTCCATGGACCAGATCGCCGCGGCGGCCGGCGTCGGCAAGGGCACGCTCTTCCGCCGGTTCACCGACAAGTCCGGGCTCGCCGTCGCCCTCCTCGACGAGCGCGAGCGCGAACTCCAAGGCGCGATCCTGTCGGGGCCGCCGCCGCTCGGGCCCGGCGCGCCGGCCGCCCAACGGCTGACCGCGTTCACCGGCGCCTACCTGGACTACCTGCTCGCCCACATCGATCTGGTGCGGATGTCGGAGACGGCCACGGCAGGCGCCCGGTACCGCATCGGCGCGTACCGCTTCTGGCACCGGCACACCACGATCCTGCTCGACGCCGCACACGACCCCGACCCCGCGGGCACCGCGCACACCCTGCTCGCGGCGCTGTCGGCCGAACACGTGGCCGGTGTCCTCGGCCACCTCGGCGAGGTCCGCCTCCGCGCCGCGATCACCCGCCTTGCCGCCGCGGTCGCGGCCTGACGCAGTGGGGCGCGCGGGCGGGTGATGGTGGATTAGGGTCGCGGGCACCGGTTCGGACACCACGCCTGGAGCGCCCATGGACGTCATCGACATCATCACCGCGAAGCGCGACGGGGGCGAGCTGTCGCCCGCGCAGATCGACTGGGTCATCGGCGCCTACACAAAGGGCGACGTCGCCGAGGAGCAGATGGCGGCGCTGGCGATGGCGATCCTGCTGCGCGGCATGACCCGGCCGGAGGTGGCCCGATGGACCGAGGCGATGCTGTCGTCCGGTGAACGGCTGGACTTCACCGACCTCCCGCGGCCCACCGTCGACAAGCACTCCACGGGCGGGGTCGGCGACAAGATCACGCTGCCGCTCACCCCGCTCGTCGCCGCATGCGGCGGGGCGGTGCCCCAGCTCTCCGGGCGCGGGCTCGGGCACACCGGGGGGACGCTGGACAAATTGGAGTCCATTCCGGGGTGGCGGGCCGCGCTGTCGCCCGCCGAGATGCGCCGCTGCCTGGAGGACGTGGGCGCGGTGGTGTGCGCCGCGGGATCCGGGCTCGCCCCGGCCGACCGCAAGCTGTACGCGCTGCGCGACGTCACCGGGACCGTGGAGTCCATTCCGCTGATCGCGGGCTCCATCATGTCCAAGAAGCTGGCCGAGGGCACCGGCGCGCTGGTGCTCGACGTCAAGGTGGGCAGCGGCGCGTTCATGAAGGACGTCGACGCCGCGCGCGAACTCGCCCGCACCATGGTCGACATCGGCAATGACAACGGCGTGCGCACGTCGGCGCTGCTGACCGCCATGGACACACCGCTGGGGCGGCAGGTCGGCAACGCGCTGGAGGTCGCCGAAGCTCTGGAGGTCCTCGGCGGCGGCGGCCCTTCGGACGTCGTCGAGCTGACGGTGGCGCTGGCCAGGGAGATGCTCGCCGCCGCGGGACTCGACGGCGCCAAGGACCCCGCCGCGGCACTGAGCGACGGCTCCGCCATGGACGCGTGGCGGAGCATGATCACCGCGCAGGACGGCGACCCGGACGCCCCGCTGCCGGTCGCCGCGGAGCGCACCCAGATCCTCGCGCCGTCGACCGGCGTGCTCACCCGGCTCGACGCGCACGCCGTGGGGGTGGCGGCGTGGCGCCTGGGCGCCGGCCGCGCCCGCAAGGAGGACGCGGTCTCGTTCGGCGCGGGGATCGCCCTGCACGCCAAACCCGGCGAGCAGGTGCGTGCCGGGGCGCCCCTGTTCACCCTGCACGCCGACGAACCCGCCCGGTTCGAGCGCGCCGCCGAACTGCTCGCCACGTCCTTCGACATCGACGGGCGCCACGAACCACTCCCCCTCGTCATCGAGAAGGTCGGCGCGACCGCCTGACCGCGGGCCGCCCCGCCCCCTTCCCGTCCCCCTTCTCGTCCCCCTTCCCGTCCCACGCTCTCCCCGGTCCGCCCACCCCGCCGCTCCCCCGCCCGTCCGCCCGGGCCGGGCGGTGCCGGAGCAAGCGGTGTTGGAGCAGGCCGTACCGGAAATGGCTGTACCGGAGATACCACCGCACGGAAGAAGATGCCGCGATGCCGTTCCGCACCCCGTTCCCACTCGTGTACACCGAGGACGTCGACCGGCTCGCCCGCTTCTACACGGGGATGTTCGGGTTCGACACGGCGTACCGGTTCCCGGCCGACCCGTCGGCGCCCGTGGAGTTCTGCCAACTCGTCCTCGACGGATCCGCACTGGGGCTGGGCCGCCCCGTCGACCCCGCGCACGGCGGCCCGGTGACCGCGTCCAGTCGTCCGGCGACTTTCGAACTGTGTCTGGCGACCGACGACGTCGACGCGGAGGTCGCCCGGCTGCGCGCTGCGGGCACGACCGTCCTGCGTGATCCGGCGGACATGCCGTGGGGCGAGCGGATGGCCTATGTGGCCGACCCCGACGGCCACCCGATCATGCTGTTCGCGACGCAGGCCCCGGGGAGCTGACAGCGCAGCCGCCGGTCACGGTGTGAGCCGGGGCGGCGCAGCGGCCGGTTCCCGTTCAGCCGTGCTGCCCGCCTCCGTCGCCTCGCCCGCTGGCCCGCCTGACGGCTCCCCCGTCGGTTCACTCCTCGGCTCCCGCCTCGTCTCCCCTGTCGGTTCCCCCATAGGCTCCCCCGTCGGCTCGCCTGCCGCCCTTCCGCCCGCCGCGGCACCGCGGCGGGCCCGGCGGCCGCGGAGCAGGTGCACGCAGCGGGCGACCAGCACGGCGGCGCCAGAGATCGCCGCGACGAGCAGGAACAGCATCAGTGTCGGCGCGGTGTACACCGCCCCGATCCATGGCAGGTCGCGTCCTCCGGCGAGCGGGGCGGACAGGCGGTGCACGGCGAGGGCCGCGAAGACCGTCGACACGTACGGCAGGCACCGGAGGGCAGCGCCCCACCAGGGACTGCCGGAGCGGCGCCGCGCCCACACGGCTGCGCGGCAGAGGCCGCGGACGCCGAGCAGCGCGGTGAGGGCGCCGAGCGCGAGCAGCACGACGTCCACCGCCATCAGGGCGGCAGCGGGCGGCGCCGGAGGCTCGGCCCCCTCGGAGAGCGCGATGAGGCCGGCCATGATCGCAACCGCGTCGCCTCGGCCCAGTCCGCTGCCCGCCATGACGGCGATGCCGTACCCGCTCTCCGGCAGCAGTGCCTGTTCCGCGGTGTAGGTGAACTGGATGCCGCCGTGCTGAATCGTCGGCGCGCCCCGCCCGGTGCGGCCCACTTCCCAGCCGAGAGCCTTCGTCTCCCCCGGTTCCGTGCCGTTGGGAGTGTGGGTCTGCTCGATGCCCTCGGCGGACAGGATGCGCCCGCCGCCGGGCCCGACCCCGCCGTTCTGCTGGGCGGCGAGCCACGCCGCCATGTCGTCGGCGGTACTGGCCATGCCCCCGGCGCCGTTGAAGAAGCTCTCCGGTTCGGGGAGGGACACGGGCACGCCGAGGACCGCGACGTGGCCGTCGGCGACGCCGGACGCCGCGACGTCGGCGGCGGTGTCGACGGTGACCGTGTCGGCCATGCCGAGCGGGGTGAAGACCGCGTCGTCCAGGAAGTCCGCGAACGGTTCACCGGAGACGACCTCCACCATCCTGGCGGCGACGTGGTAATTGGGGTTGTGGTAGTTCTCCTCCGTCCCCGGGTCCGCCACGAGCCGGACCCCGCTCAACCGCGCCACGGCGCCCTTCAGCGAATCGGGGGCCGGTTCCGACTTCTCCCTGAACCCGCTGTCCGAGAGCCCTGAAGTCTGGGTGAGCAGGTGGCGGACGGTGATCCGGTCGCTGCGCGGGTCGGCGGTGGTGAACTCGGGCAGGTAGGTCCGCACCGGCTCGTCCAGGCCGACCCGGCCGTCCTCGACCAACCGCATGACGGCTGCCCCGGTGAACGCCTTGCTGACCGACGCCAAGCCCATCGGGGTGTCGGCCGCCAACGGTTCCCCCGCCGAGTCGGTGCCATAGCCCGCGGTATGCACGACCGAGCCGTCCTTGGTGACGGCGACGGTCGCGCCGGGCAGCGCGGTGGAGTCGAGGTACTCCGCCATGTAGGCGTCGACCGCCTCGGGGGTGAGGCCGCCGGAGGCGGTGTCGGCGCGGGCCGTCCCTGGCACGGCCGCCCCGGCGGCGCAGGCCAGTGCGAGCCCGGCGGCGGCGACCCGCGGCAGCAGCGCGCGGACCCGGCGCCGCGCACGTGACGGCAAAGGGGGCGGTGCAGGTGACGGGGCAGGTGACGGGGCAGGTGAGCGCGCACCTGCTCGGGCCGCACCTGACAGTGCCATTCCAGGTGCGGGTGCCGTTCCGGGCGCGGGTGCGGCTCCAGGTGTGAGTGCCGGTCCGAGTGCGGGTGGGGACGGCGGGGCGGGTGTCGGATGAGGTGACGGGGCGGCGGCCATGGTGGACATGTTCGCCCTGTTGCCGCCCCCGGCCCCAGGGTGGCCGCCGTACGGTTCGGGTGTGGTTTTCCTCAGGGCGGACGGCGGCCGACGAACGTGCCGCGCCGAGAACCCCTTTCCGGGGCCGCCTGTGCCCCCATTGCCCCCGGTGCCCCCAGCGCCGCCAGTGCCGCCAGCGCCCCCAGCGCCCCCAGCGCCCCCAGCGCCGCCAGTGCCGGGGGCACCCTGTGCCCGAACGAGCGCCGTTTCCCGGATGACCCCCGGTGCCACCGCAAACCCGCCGTGCGCCCAAAGACCCGCCGTGCGCCTGAAACCCGCCGTGCGCCCGAAAACCCGCTGTTCCGGAGTGCGCCTGCTCCGGTAGCGTGCCGGTTCGTCCGTGATCGGAGGCCCCACCCGTGTCGACCATGCTGCGCGCCCGATGGCGGGAGACCAACGCCGCCGTCCAGCGGGGGTATTACACCTACGACGGGCGGGAGGTCGCCCTGAACCCGTCCCTCGGCCCGATGCGCCGCGGGACCCTGCTGTACCGGCCGGAGGACATCGCGGCCCTGCCGGACCCCGGACCCGCCGCCGGACCCGCCGCCGCGGCCGCGGCCGAAAAGGGCACGGCGGTCGAGGTCACGACCGAGTCGACGCTCGCAGCCGCCCGCAGGCTCGCAGTGTCCGGCGGTGTCGCGGCGCTGAACTTCGCCTCGGCCCGCAACCCCGGTGGCGGGGTCGTCAACGGCGCCCGTGCCCAGGAGGAGAGCCTGGCGCGGTCGAGTGCGCTGTACGAGAGCCTCATCCGGTGTCCCGCGTTCTACGAGCACCACCGGGCGGAGCGCGACCTCCGCTACTCCGACCGGATCATCTACTCCCCCGGCGTCCCGGTGTTCCGCGACGACAATGGCGCGTGGCTGCCGGAGCCCTACCTGGTGGACTTCCTGACGGCCGCGGCGCCGAACAGGCGGATGATCGAACGCAACACGCCGCACCTCGCCGACGGCGTCCTGCCGGCGCTGCGGCAGCGTGCGCGCGGCGTCCTCGCCGTCGCCGCGGCGAACGGGTGCACGCGGCTGGTCCTCGGCGCGTGGGGGTGCGGGGTGTTCGGCAACGTGCCCGCCGAGGTCGCCGAGGTGTTCCGCGCGCATCTCGCCGCGGAGTTCGCCGGTGCGTTCGCACAGGTCGTGTTCGCGGTGCTCGACCGGCCGGACGGGCCGACGGTGGCGGCGTTCAGGGACGCGTTCGAGACGGGCGGCTGACCGCCGGAGCGCCCCGGGTCCGCGGGTGCGCATGCCGAGGGCCTCGCAGAGGTGGGGCACTCTGCGAGGTGCTCGGCGCGGGCGCTGCTCCCCCGGCGCGGGCGCTCCTCCCAGCGCGGGAACTATGGGCGCCGGGGTCAGGCCGCCATAGGCGGGGCCGGACCCGTGTGGTCGGGCGGGTCGGTGCCACCGGGGGGATCGGCGCCTCCGGGAGGATCGGTGCCCGCCGTTCCGTGATGCGCAGCCTCGCGCATGTACTTGAGGCGGTTGTGGCGCCCGCAGAGCAGCTGGGCGTTGGCGAGGTCGGTGCGGCCGCCTCGCCACCAGGGGATGCGGTGGTCGAGCTGGCACCAGCGCGCCGGGACCCCGCACCCTTCGTGCCACTGGCAGGTGGTGTGGTGCTCCAGCAGGGCGTCCCTGATGCGCTTGGGGAAGAGCCTGCGCGCCCGGCCGAGGTCGATGGGGTCGCCGGTGACCGGATCGATCACGACCCGGCGCAGGACGCAATCGGAGGCGAGCGCCTGGGCGAGTGAGCCGGGGACGTCGGTGTCGTGGTCGGTGCGCGCGGGCTCGGCGCCGTCGGTATCGCGCAGCCGCTCAAGGCTCACGCCGAGGTTGATGTGGGGCCGCGCGCCTCCGCCCGAGGGGGCGGTGTCGGCGTGGGCCAAGGCGTGCTCGGCCATGGACATCATGGCGTCGAAGTAGCGCTGCTGGGCGGTGCGGTCGTCGTCGGGCCCCGGCGGGCACTGGAACATCTCGACGGCGCTGCGCCAGGTGAGCGCCGAACCTTCGTCGCCCCAGGCTTCGAGGTGGAACCCGGCGTCGAGGGACTGCGCGAAGCGTGCGCCGCGGGTGGCGTAGCGGTCGCGGTACTGCTCCTCGCGGGTGCGGGGGGCGACGCGGGACAGGATCTCGGCGCCGAGGCGGCGGATGTCGCGCAAGGTGACCCCTGCGGCCATGGCGGCCGGGACCAGGTGCTCCTCGCACGCGGTGCGGAACTCGGCGGGGCCGTCGAACTGGTCGGCGGGGTAGTGCGGCACGGCGTTCTCGACCGCCGCGATGATGGCGCCGACCGCGGCGATCGAGAGGTCGCCGCGGTGCGCCGCCGCGACGGCGAGCGGGTAGTCGGGGCCGTGTTCGGCGATGCGCGCGAGTGTGGTGGCCTCGGCCATAGGGCGGCCGGTGGTGGTGGCGATCCAGTCGGCGAGGTTGCGCCGCCCGGCGCGGGCGAGCGCACCGCTGGCGGCGAAGCGGGCGGCCTGTGCCGCCATGGCGAGATGCAGGCGGTCGATGCGCCCGGCCAGGGCGGTGATCTCGGCACCGAGCTCGTCGGCCGCCGCGGCCGGGAGGTCGGCCTCGGCGCCCTCCTGTGCGAGGGCCGCCGCGGTGTCGAGCATGCCGAGCATGCGCGCCGGGCGGGACCCCGGCGCGAACGCTGCTCTGCTCGACGTGTTCTCCATACCTCCACGGTAGACACCCGCACCCCCGCGCGAAAGAAATTCTCGACGCCCTGTGGACACCCGATAAAAACCCTTCTACCTGCGAAAACGCGGTTGTTCAGGTGTGTCCTCCATGTGCGGCGAGGCCGTCGAGCAGGAAGGCCGCCGCCCGGTCGAAGTGGTCCTCCCAGTCGTTGCGCAGTGAGGGTGCGTGGGCCGCGAGGGTCGGGTAGTGCGCGGCGCTGCGGCGGAGGTGGTCGTTGAGGGCGCGCCGGGCCGTGGCGGGGTCGCCGTGCCGCCAGGCGGTCTCGGTGGCGGCCGCCGCGATGACGTGGTGGGACACCGCTGCGGCGGCCGCGGACAGGTCGGGCCCGTCGAAGCCGGCACCGGCGAGGGCGGTGTAGACGAACTCGGAGCGCGCCAGTGCGTTGGGGCCGATGAGGGGGCGGCTGCCCGCCAGCGCCGCCGACCAGGGGTGTGCGAGCAGCGCGGCGCGCAGGCCCCCCATAAAGGCCGCGACGTCGTCGCGCCAGGCGGCGGCGTGGGCCGCCGGGAGGTCGATCTCGCCGAACACGGCGTCGAGGGCCAGGTCGAGGAGTTCGTCGCGGTTGGCGACGTGCCAGTAGAGGCTGGTGGCGTGGACGTCGAGGGTCTCGGCGAGGCGGCGCATGCTCAGCCCGGCCTCGCCGCTGCCGTCGAGGACGGCGACCGCGGCGGTCACGATCCGTTCGCGGGTGAGCGCGGGCGCGTGGCGGGCGGGGCGCGGTTCGCGCAGCCACACGGCTCCGGGCACCGCCGGGCCGGCCTGGGTCGGCTTGGAAGTCATGGCCTCCACCGTACCCCGCGTCTCCTACGGCAATGGGTTCACCTACAGTGTATGAGTAATCAACACTCGTAGGAGGATAGCGATGGGCATGGCGGCGACAGAGGACCGGGCACAGGGGCACCCGCGGCGCTGGTTGATCCTGGTCGCGATCTGCGCCGCGCTGCTGGTCATCGTGGTCGACAACACGGTGCTCAACGTCGCGCTGCCGTCGATCGCAGCGGCGTTCGGCGCCTCAACCGCCGAGCAGCAGGCGGTCGTCGACGCCTACGTGGTGGTGTTCGCCGGACTCCTGATCGCCGCCGGCGCCGCCGCGGACCGATACGGCCGCCGCCGCGCCATGCTGGCCGGGCTCGTCCTCCTCGGCGCGGCGTCGGCCGCCGCCGCGGTGGCCTGGTCGGTCTGGTGGCTGGTGGCGATGCGCGCGCTCATGGGGGTGGGCGCCGCGCTGGTCATGCCCGCCACGCTCGCGGTGCTCATGCAGGTGTTCCCCGACCGCGAACGGCCGAGGGCGCTCGCGGTGTGGGCCGCCGTCGCCTCGGTCGCCATGGCGGCGGGGCCGGTGCTCGGCGGCTTCCTCGTCGCCGCGTGGAGCTGGGCCGGAGTCTTCCTGATCAACGTGCCCGTGGTCGCCGCCGCCGTCGCGGCGATCGTGCGGCTCGTGCCGGGGTCGCGCGACCCGCACGCCCGGCCCGTGGACCCCCTGAGCGCGGCAATGGTCACCGTGGGGATGGTCGCGCTGACGACCGCGGTGATCGTCATGGGTGAGCACGGCCCCACCGCTCCGGCGGTCGCCATCGGGTTCGCCGCTGCGGCAGCGGCGCTGGCCGTGTTCGCCCGGCGCCAGGCCCGCTCGGTGGCACCGATGGTGGACCTGTCGCTGTACCGCGACCGCCGCTTCGCCGGGGGCAGTGCCGCCGTCGCCCTGCTCACCGTGGGAACCGGCAGTGCGCTGTTCGTCCTCACCCAGCACCTGCAACTCGTCCTCGGGTACTCCCCGCTGGAAGCCGGGGTGGGCGTCATGCCGCTCGCCGCCGGAACCGTGCTCGGGTCGATCGCGGGCGGCCGCGCCCCGGAGCGCATGGGCCACCGCGCCCCGATCGTCCTCGGTTTCACCGCAACGGCCGCCGGGTTCGTCCTCCTCGCCGCGCTGACCCCGACCAGCCCGTACCTGCTGGTGGCCGCCGGGCTGCTCCTCGCCGGCTGCGGCACCGGATTCGCCGGCCCCGCCGCCACCAGCACCGTCCTCGGCGCGGTGCCCACCGAACGGGCCGGGATGGGGTCGGCGCTCAACGACACCCACCAGCAGTTCGGCATCGCGATGGGCGTGGCGGTCATGGGCAGCCTGCTGGCGGCCGTCTACCGCACCGGGCTCCCGGACGCGGTGCCCCACCGGGTGGCGGGCTCCCTCGCGGCGACCCTCGACTACGCCGCCGAACGGGCCGGGGGCGCCGACACGGCGGCGGCCGCCCGCGCGGCGTTCACAGCGGCGCAGACCGCGACCATGCTCACCGCCGCCGGGTGCGCCCTCGCGGGGGCGGTCATCGCGGGGCTGGTGCTGCGGCGCGACCGGCCGAACGGCGCCGGGTAGCCGGCGCCCGGGGTCACCCGGCGCCGATGAGCGCGGCGACGCCCTCGCGCAGCTCCCCCATCAGGGCGTCGCACTTGAGGCGGGCGGCCGCGGGATCGGCGGCGGGCGGCACGACGACCTCCAGGTACGCCTTGAGCTTCGGCTCGGTGCCCGACGGCCGCAGGACCACGCGTCCCGCTGCGGGGCCGCCGAGCCGGTACCGCACGGCGTCCGTGGGCGGGAGACCCCCGAGTCCCTGCGCGAAATCGTCGACGGCCTCGACACGGAACGGGCCGATACCCGACGGAGCGGAACCCCGCAGGCGGACCATCGCGGCGTCGATGACCGCGATGTCGCGCACCCGCAGCGACAGCGGGCGGGTCACGTGCAGCCCGAAACGGCGAGCCTGGTCATCGAGGAGGTCGAGGAGGGTACGCCCGCCGGCCTTGGCATCGGCCGCGATCGAGGCGAGGGCGAGCGCCGCCCCGATACCGTCCTTGTCGGCGACCGGGCGGCCGTGGTCGCCGCCGAGGCAGTACCCCAGTGCCTCCTCGTAGCAGAAGACGTTGGGGTGCGCGGCGCCGCCGGCGCGCACCAGCCACTTGAACCCCGTGAGGGTCTCGGCGCTGCGCACACCGTACGCGGCGGCGATCTCGGGGAGCAGGCCCGCCGAGACGATGGTCGTGGCGACCAACCGCCCGGGGTCGCTGGTGTGCCGCAGGACGTGCTCGGCGAGGAGCCCCCCGACGTCGTCGCCAGTGAGCAGGCCATGCCCCGGGACGGCCACCGCCAACCGGTCGGCGTCGGGATCGTTCGCCAGGACGAGGTCGCTGCCGTTGCGCTCGCCCGCCGCCATGGCGAGATCCATGGCGCCCGGCTCCTCGGGGTTGGGAAACGCGACGGTCGGGAAGTCGGGATCGGGCTCGACCTGCTCGGCGACCGGCACCGGGGCGGGGAACCCCGCGCGCTCGAACGCGGCGAGCAGGGTCGCGGCGCCCACACCGTGCAGCGGGGTGTAGGTGACCGAGACGTCGCGGGCCGCGCCCAGCGGCAGCGCCGTGACCGCGGCGAGGTAGGCGTCGACGGCGTCCTCACCGAGGACCTCCGGGGCGCCGCCCAGCGGAAGGGAGTCGACCGGCCCGGTGGAGTCGATGGCAGCGGAGATCTCGGTGTCGGCCGGCGCCACGATCTGGCTTCCCGCGTCGGGGCCGGAACCGCCCACGTACACCTTGTAGCCGTTGTCCTCGGGCGGGTTGTGGCTGGCCGTGACCATGATGCCGGCGTCGGCCGCGAGCGCGCGCACCGTGAACGCCAGGACCGGGGTCGGCAACGGGCGCGGGAGCAGCAGCGCGCGCAGCCCGGCACCGTCGAGGACAGTGGCGGTGTCGCGCGCGAAATCGGCCGACCGGTGCCGGGCGTCATAGCCGACGACGACCGTCCGCCCACCGCCCAGCCAGCGGGCGACCCCCGCAGCCGCGCGCATGACCGTGACCCGGTTCATCCGGTTGGGGCCCGCCCCCAGGGCCCCGCGCAGGCCGGCCGTGCCGAATCGCAACCGCGAACCGAAACGTTCCGCCAGCTCAGCGGGGTCGCCGGAATCGAGCAGCGCCTGCAACTCGGCACGGGTGACCGGATCGGGGTCCTGAGCGAGCCAGGCCCGGGCCTGCGCGCGCAGCGTCTCCGACATCAGAGCCGCCCGACGATGGCAGCCAGCAGCGCACCGACATCGGCCGCGGCCGCGCGGCCCGCCTGGAGCACCTCGCCGTGGTTCAGCGGCTCACCGGACAGGCCTGCTGCGATGTTGGTGACCAGCGACATGCCGAGGACATCGACCCCCGCCTCGCGGGCCGCGATGGCCTCCAACGCCGTGGACATGCCGACAAGATCGGCGCCCATAGCGCGGAGCATGCGGATCTCGGCCGGGGTCTCGAAATGCGGGCCCGGCATTGCGGCGTACACGCCCTCGGGAAGATCTGCCGCGGCGTCCCGGGCCTTCGCGCGCAGCGAGGCCGTGTACGTGTCGGTGAGATCGACGAAACTCGCACCCGACAGCGGCGAACACGCCGTCATGTTCAAGTGGTCCGCGATGAGGACCGGGGTGCCGACCGCGAAATCGGGCCGCAACGACCCCGCCGCGTTCGTGAGGATGACCGCCGAGGCGCCCGCCGCGGCCGCAGTGCGCACGTTATGCACCACCGCGTCCGTGCCGTGGCCCTCGTACAAGTGGGTGCGGCCCAAGAACACGAGCAGGCTGCGCTCGCCCCCGACACTGCGCACCACCCCCTTGTGCCCGCCGACCTCGGGCGACATGAACCCCGGAAGCTCCGCAACGGGGAACTCCACGCCGTCGCCCAACGCATCGGCCGCGGGAGCCCACCCCGAACCCATCACCAACGCCACGTCGTAGGAATCGACCCCGGTACGGGACCGCAGCTCATCGGCTGCCTGCTGGGCTGTGTGGTGCGGGTTACTGGTCACTGGCTGGTCTCCTCGACTCGGGATCGGACTGGGGCGGGTTGGGGCGGGTTGGGGCGGGTTGGGGCGGGTTGGGGCGGGAGCGCGGGTGGTGGCGGGGTGGGACCGGGGTGGGAGTAGGTCGGAGCGGGGCGGGAGTGAGTGGCAGTGGGGCGGGGGTGGCGCGGTGGCTCGGGAGTAGGGCGGAAGGTGCGGCGGATGTGCGGCGGTAGGGGCGATAGTGGGGCGAGCCTGCCGGAGAGAGAGCATGCCCCACCCCTTCCGGGGGCAGACCACCCTCGAACCGACCCGCGCTGAAATCCTGGCGCCTGTCGAGCCTGTTCCGCAATGTCGACGCGGGAGTCTGTGGAAAACCAGCGCAGGCGCCCCACTGTCACGAGGGAGCGCCCCGGCGGGCCGTTCCCGCCAGCGGGCGGCGGGGTGGCGGGACGGGCGGGGTGGCGGGACGGGCGGGGTGGCGGGACGGGCGGGGTGGCAGACGCTTCGGCGCAAGCCGGTCGTCCCATGGCACGGTCGCGCCCCGCTCTCGTCCCCGTCCGAGCCATGGGACGCGGCGCGGGCAGGTCGTTCCCGCCCGCTGCCCGCTCCGCCCGCGTACGGGCGGAGCGGGCCGTCGCCCGCGGCCGCACCCGGACCGGAATTCGAGCCGGAACCCGGATCGGTATCCGGATCGGCATTCGGCCCAGGGCCCCGCTCGGCAGCCGGGGCAGGCGCCGGCCATGGCACCGGGTCGGACCAGCTCGGCCCAGGAGCGTCACCCGTCCCGGAACGGCCCGGACCGGGACGACCCGACCCGACCCGGAACAGCCTCCAACCCGGCGGCCTCGCAAGCCCGGCCTGGGCCGGCCTGGGCCGGCCACGGTCCCGGGGTCGGTCCCGAGTCCGGAAAGGCCCTCAGGAGTCCGGGAGGCGCCCGAAACGATCGAACGGCCAGTGGATCATGAACGCCTTGCCGATCACCGAGGACTCCGGGATGGTCCCGTCGCTGCCCGGGTCCGTGCTGTGCCCGCGCGAGTCGTGCGAGGCGCCGCGGTGGTCGCCCATCACCCACAGGCGGCCCTCGCCGACGGTCACCGGGCCGAACTCCTGATGAGTGGAGAGGCTGTCGGGGAACAGGTAGGGCTCGTCCAGCGGCTCCCCGTTGACGAGGAGGCGGCGCTCGGAGTCGCAGCACTCCACCGTGTCGCCGGGCATCCCGATGACGCGCTTGGTGTAGTCCGTCCCGCTGAAGAATCCGAGGATGCCGCCGGACGGGACGAGGTCGGCGGGTTCCCACGGGTCCGGCCCCGGGGGCTTGTCCCAGGACTCGTCGCCGCTGAACACGATCACGTCGCCGCGCTGCACCCCGTTCGCCCGGTAGAACAGCTTGTCGACGAACACCCGGTCCCCGATCAGCAGCGTGTTCTCCATGGACCCCGACGGAATGGAGAACGGCTGCACGATCCAGGTCTGGACGACGAGCGCCAGCGCGAGCCCTATGGCGGCGATGACCGCCATCTCCCGCCAGGACGTGCGGTCCGAGCCCTTCTTCCCTGCGTCCTTCCCTGCGTCCTCTGCGGAGGATCCCGGGGACTCCGAGGACTCCGAGTGCTCCGGAGACTCCAGGGATTCCTGGGGCTCCGGGGACCCCGGGGACGTGCCCGGCCCCGTGTCGCCATCGGCACCGGAGGCCGGACCAGAGCCGGGTCCGCCGACGGAGCCCGGCCCGCCCATGTCCGAACCGCCCGGCGCGCGGCCCCGATCCGACTCTCTCGCCGCCCGCCCCGCGCTCGGATCGCGATCCGGGAACCGTTCCGCCCCGGGCGTGTCGCCCGCATTCTCCGGGGGCGCCTCCCTGCGGATCTGCCCGCGCCGTTCCGACTGGGCCAACCCTATGCCAGGCGCCCCCTCCGCCTTGTCGGGTTCCCCGCCGGGCCCCGCCGACCCACCGCCCGAACCCGTTCCGCTACCCGAACCCGTTCCGCCGCCCGATTCCGCTCCGCCGCTGGAACCCGTAACGCCGATGGCAATCCCCTCCTCGATGTCACACGTCGCGCCTTGAAATGGCGAGCGACGCAACCCCGACCGCCAGCACAACATAGCCCGCCATGACCGCCGTGGCAGCTAAGGGCGACAGGACACCGGCGTCGGCGAACGGACCGCTGACGGGGTTGGGACCCTCCCGTGCGACCGAGGCGAGCTGGCCCGGCAGCGCCGGCAGCATCATGGAAGCGGCTTCGTCCGCCCACGCCTCCGGGAGGAACTGGGTGAAGGTCGGCACGACGAACAGCAGAGCGCTGAGGACGACCAGCGGCACCGCCGTCGAGCGGAGCGCCGTCGCCATCCCCAGCCCGAGGACGGCGATGAGGGCCACCGAGAGCCCGGAGGCCAGGAGCATCGGGAGCTCGTCGGTGAACGACGCGGTGTGGTTCGGGAGGGGCCGGTCACCGACGACCCACCGGGTACTGAGGTGGATGGCGATCACGGCCGCCGTCCCAGCGAGGAGGGAGACCGCGGCGACCACCGCGGTCTTCGCGGCGAGCAGGCGGCCCCTCCGCGGTGTCGCGGCCATACTGGTGCCGATCATCCCCGTTGCGTACTCGGCGGCGATCGCCAGGGTGCCGTACACGCCGAAGCAGAGCTGGATCATGGGCAGCAGGTAGCGCTCCATCGGGATGGCGGCGAAGGTGGCCCGCCGTTCGGGGGGCAGCCCGTCCCACACGTTGTTCGCCATGACCATGAACAGGACCCCGGCGAGGATCAGGGACGCGACGACGGCGAGGACGGCGCGGGTGGAGCGGACCGAACGGGTCTTGTCCCATTCGGCGGCGATCGTGTCGATCATCAGGCGGCCTTCGCGTTGTCGGTGTGTCCCCGGAAGCGCACGCTCGCTGCGGTCAACCGCAGGTAGGCGTCCTCCAGGCTGGTCTCGCGGCGCGCCGTCTCGTACAGGGGGATGCTGTGACGGTGGGCGAGGTCGCCGATCGCGTCGACGTCGAGCCCTTTGACGCCCAGGCCGCCGTCGGCTTCGGCCGCCACCTCGGCCCCTGCGGCGCGCAGGACGCCGGCGAACTCGTCGGGGCGGGGCGTGCGCACGAGGATGCCCGGGTCGAAGCGCCCCGTCAGCTCGCGCACGGTGGTGTCGGCGACCAGCCGCCCGTCGCCGACGATGACCAGGTGCTCCGCTGTCATCGCCATCTCGCTCATCAGGTGGCTGGAAAGGAGAACGGTGCGCCCCTCCGCTGCCAGCGACCTGAGGAGCCCGCGGATCCACCGGATGCCGTCGGGGTCGAGCCCGTTCACCGGCTCGTCGAACACGAGCACGCGGGGGTCGCCGAGCAGGGCTGCGGCGATGCCGAGGCGCTGCTTCATGCCGAGTGAGAATCCGCCGACCCGGGTGCGCGCCACGCCCGCGAGGCCGACCTGTTCGAGGACCGCCGCGACCCGGCCGGCGGCGATTGCGTTACTGCGGGCCAGCCAGCGGAGGTGGTCGTGTGCGGTGAGGCCCGGGGACACGGCGTCGGCGTCGAGGAGCGCGCCGACCCGGTGCAGGGGGCGGCGGATCTCCGTGTAGCGGCGGCCATCGACCAGCACGCGGCCGGACGTGGGCCGGGCCAGGCCGAGGAGGACCCGGATCGTGGTGGTCTTGCCTGCTCCGTTGGGTCCGAGGAAACCGGTGACCCGTCCCGGTTCGACAGTGAACGTCAGCCCGTCGACGGCGGTGGTGCCGCGGTAGCGCTTCGTCAGTTCGCGTACTTCGATCATGCGCCCCATGGTCGGCCGCCGCGGGCGTGCAGCGGATCGGACCGGTGTCCCGGTTTCGGCCGCGACCACGGGCCGAGCAGGGGGCGGCCTGAGCGCCGCGGCTCTGCCTCGAGGATGTCGGCCTGCGGTCCGAGGCGCCGCGCCGGTGGCCCGGATACCGTTGCCCGCGTGAGCGGAATCGACGGCGGGCAGACTACCGGCGGGCGGGCCACCGGCGGGCGGGCTACCGGCGGGTCACCCGGACACTCGCTGCTGGTGCTGGGCGATGCCGTCGCCGCGGTCGTGTACTTGGCCGTCCTGGCCGGGCAGGTGCTCGCGCGGGTCGGCGACGGCGCCTCGGGGCTGCCGTTGTGGGCCGACCTAGTCGTTGTGGCGGGCATGAGTGTGCCCGTCGCGCTGCGACGGTATCGGCCGGTCCCGGTGTTCTGGGGCGTCCTGGCGCTGTCCGTGGCGGCGGCGCTGCTGGGTGTCGTTCGCGAGCCCATGGTGGGCGCCGCGCTGACGCTGTACACCATGGCGGCTGCGGACGCCCGGCGCTCGTGGGTGCCCGCGTGGATCGTCGGTTCGCTGAGCGCCGCCGCCGCGGTCCTCCTCGTGCTGTCGGGCCCGTCCCGCGGGCCGGGGATCGAAGCCGACATGTCCGTGGGGGTGGGGGTGCTGCTGCTGGCGTTCTCCTGGTCGCTGGGGCGGGGCACGCGCGACCGGCGGCTGGCCACGGAGCGGTTCGCCCGGCAGCACGCCGAGCAGGCGGTGGCGGAGGAGCGGCTGCGCATCGCGCGGGAGATGCACGACGTCGTCGCGCACAGCCTGGGCCTGATCACCGTCAAGGCCGGGGTCGCCAACCACGTGGCGCAGGCCAGGCCGGAGGAGGGCCGCGACGCGCTGCGGGTCATCGAGAGCACCGGCCGCGAAGCCCTCATCGAGCTCCGCCGCGTCCTCGACGTGCTCCGCTCCCCTGCGGAGGGCTCCGAAGCGGAGGCGGCGCCGGCGCCGCCGGCCCCTGATCTGGCGGGTCTGCCCGCTCTCGCCGAGCGGGCGGCGCTCACGGGGGTGCGGGTGGACCTGGAGGTGGACGTGCCGGTGCGGTTGCCCGAGGGAGTCGCGCTCACGGTGTACCGGATCGTGCAGGAGGCACTGACCAACGTCGCGAGGCACGCGGCGCCGGCGCGTGCCTCGGTGCTGGTCGCAGCCGATTCCGGGGACGTCCGGGTCGAGATCGCCGATGACGGCCCCGGCGCCCGCACACTGCCCGACGTCCGGGGAACCGGCGCCGGGCACGGGCTGATCGGCATGGCGGAGCGGGTGGCGATGCATCATGGGACCTTCACCGCCGGGCCGCGGCCCGGTCGGGGCTTCCGCGTCGCGGTGGTGCTGCCGGGAGCGGGCGGGACGCCGGTACCTCCTGCGGGCGCCGATGTGCGGACACAGCAGGTCGGCGGCGCAGAAACAGCCGGCGCAGAAACAGGCGGCGCAGAAGCAGCCGGTGGAGAACCAGGCGGCGAAGATGGGCGGCGGAGCAGCGGGCATGGCCGTAGGGCCGAGCCGGGCAGCAGAGGCGGCGGGCGGGGTGGGCGGGGTGGAGCGAGTGGGTGACACGGACGCGGCGCCCGGGGTGGCGCCGGGCGGCACGGCGGACCCGGCCGGGAACGCGCCGCACGCAGGGGAACCGCGGCCGACCACGGTGCTGATCGCCGACGATCAGGCACTGCTGCGGGGCAGTTTCCGCGTGCTGATCGACGCGGCACCGGGACTCACCACTGTGGGCGAGGCGGCCGACGGGGCGCGCGCCGTGGACCTGGCCCGACGCGAGCGCCCCGATGTCGTGCTGATGGACGTCCGGATGCCCGAGGTCGACGGGATCGAGGCGACCCGGCGGATCTGCGCCGATCCCGATCTCGCCGGTGTCCGGATCCTCATGCTGACGATGTTCGACCTGGACACATACGTGTACGCGGCGCTGCGGGCGGGGGCGGGCGGGTTCCTCCTCAAGGACGCCGCTCCGGCGGAGCTGCTGGATGCGATCCGGGTGGTCGCCGCGGGCGACGGGCTGCTCGCACCTTCGGTGACGCGCCGGCTCATCGCGGAGTTCGCACGCGCACCCGAGGTTCCCGCGTCTCCGCGCGCGGAGCTCGACGGGGTGACCCAGCGGGAGCGGGACGTCCTTGTGCTCATCGCCCGCGGGTTGTCCAACGCCGAGATCGGCGCCCGCCTGCACCTCAGCCACGGCACCGTCAAGACGCACGTGGGCCACCTGCTGCGCAAGCTCGGCGCGCGCGACCGCGCCCAGTTGGTGATCATCGCGTACGAGGGCGGCGTGGTCACGGCCGCGCAGCGCTGACGCCCGGCATGGCCCCCTGGACACAGGCAGATTGTCCACGGGCAGGCTGTTCACGGGCAGATTGGCCACGAGCAGGTCGTCCAAGGGCAGGTCGTCCGAGGTCTGGACCGGAAGCGCGGGGACGACCGGATGCTGTGTGCCCGGTCAGCGGGGCGGGCCGTGGGCGCGCGTGCGGGTGGGCGGCACGGGGTCGATCCGGGGCGAGCGGACGTGCTCGTAGACCACGGAGGTCTGCACGTCGGCGACCTCGCGGCGCTCGGTCAGCCGGTCGATGACGAACGCGTACAGCCCGTCGGTGTCGGGCACGGCCACGTGGATCAGGAAGTCGTGGCTGCCCGATGTGACGAACAGGCCGATGACCTCGGGCAGCCGCGCCGCCCACTCGCGGAAACCACTGATCATCGCGCGTGAGGGCGGGCGGATCCGCACCGATATGAGGGCCTGAACCGGGCGGCCCACCGCGCCGAGGTCGACTTCGGCGCGGTAGGAACGGATGACGCCGCGTTCGCGGAGTGCCCGCACCCGTTCCAACGAGGTCGACGGGGAGACGCCGGCCGCGGCGGCGAGGTCGCGGTTGGTCTGCCGTGCATCGTTCTGCAACGCGCGCAGCAGCGCCAAGTCGAGCGCATCAAATTCCATGGACACCGCGATCTCCCTCATATCGTTCGCCGACGTTCGACATAGCCAGCATGGATACCTAAGTTATCCCGGAAACCACCGAACCTATGACGAATGCGCACCAGCCGTGCGCCGCGTCCGGAGAACCCAAGGAGCCGCGCCGTGTCCCAGACCGCACCGGCCGAAACCATGCCCGCCGCCTTCACCGTCCCCGACGACGTGGGCGCGTTGGACCAGCCGACCCGCAGCCAGAAGCTCCGGTGGGCGATCGTCGTCGACCGGTCGCTGCCGGCGGGGCTCGCCGCGAACGCCGCCGCGTGCATGGCCGCGGCCGTCGGCAAGGCCGCGCCCGGCCTGGTCGGCCCCGATGCGGCGGACGGCGCGGGGGACGTGCACAGCGGGCTGCCGTGGACGGGCTGCCTGGTTCTCGCCGCCGACGGCGACCAACTCCAGGCCCTGCGGGGCGCCGCCACGCGCGCCGAGGGCGTGCTCGTCGTCGACATGCCGCGCGCGGCCCAGGCCACCAGCGTCTACAACGAGTACCTCGACGCGATGGCACACACCGGACACGACGAGGTGGAGTACCTGGCTGTGAGTGTCGTCGGGCCGCGCAACCGGATCGCCAAGCTCGTCGGCAGGCTTCCGCTGCTGCGCTGAACGGGTAGCGTCTTACTCCGGATTACTCCGGGCCGCGCGGTCCGCGGTGTTCCGCCCCGGAATCCGTGGCGCGGCTCGCCCCCGCGCCGAACCGAACCGCTGAAACGCGACCCGCATGAGCACCGACCCGGGCCGGAGTCAGCACCCTCCGAGCACGTTCGGCAGGGTCACCGGTGCCGTCATGTTCTTCGGCATCGCCGCAGTCTGCTTCTGGTACTCCATCATCGACGGCCTCACATTCGGCTGGGTGGTCGGACCGCTCATGGTGGGCGTCGGGATGCTGTACGTGCGGCTTGCGGTGCGAATGCGGCGTGAGACCGCCGCCAAGCAAGCCGCGCTCCGCGACCGACAGCGCGGGCGCCGATCTCCGGGGCCGGGGTCCGGCGGGCGTTTCTCCGCACCCGCGCAGCATCAGTACTGCGGGGCTCCCGAACGCCGCTCCGCCGCGCCCGGGAGCCCCGCACCCGTCACAGGGTCCGCACCCGCCCCAGGGACCGCCTCCAGGTCCGTACCCACCGCAGGCGCCTCCTTCGCACTGGCCCCCGCATGGGCCCCAACCCGGGCCGCCGTACCGGTGACGGTGGGGTGCACCGCGGGCAGGCTGCGGGAAATGGCCGAGGGTCAGCGGGCTATGGGCCTGCGCAGTACGAACTGGGGTCCCATGTCGCCGTTGAGGTAGCGGTCGCCGGTGTAGTCGAAGCCGCCTGCCAGGTAGGCGCGGATGGCGGCGGGATTGCGCTCATTGACGGTGAGCAGCACCGTGTCAGCGTCGGGCGCGACGTCGCGGGCGATCGGGTCGAGTGCGTTGCAGGCGGCGCGGCCCAGACCCAGCCCCTGCCGCGCCGGATCGATGTAGAACGCGCGCAGGAGGACCGCGCGTTCGGGGTGCGGGGTGAGTTCGGCGAGGTTGCCCCGCCGGTCGAGGATGCCGAACCCGACGGCCTCGCCTTCGTTCACCACGGCGAAGGGGACCCGGTTCGGGTCTGCGTCGGCGCGGGGCAGGGTCTCGTGGGCCGGGTCGGCGAAGTGTCGGCCGGGACCGAGCCTGAGCCGGACGACTGCGGCACGGAGTCCGGCGGCGCGTTCGGAGCCGGTGTCGAGCCGGACGAGTTCCGGGGCACAGCGCGCTGTGCGGGCGGTTCCGTTCTGGCTCATGTCCGTCCTCGTGTTCGGCATCGTGTCCGCCTCCGGAGGGGGTGGCAGGTCACGAGGGCCAGTATGCCTTCCTGCCGGTTCCCGTCCGGGCGCGGCCCCGCCGGGCACCGACACGGAGGCCGACGGGAGCCCGACCGGCACGCTGCCGCGCGGCGCGGCCCGGAGCACACAAGACCCGGAGCGCTCAGGACCCGGGCGACTGCGCGGGGACGACGAGAGGCCGCCGGGACACCTCCGCGCGCGACCCGCAACACCCACACCCGGTGACGACGAGAGGCCGCCGGGACGGCCGCCACTGCCAGCCCCCGGGTTCGCGCGGCGCGGGGGTGTGGTGTGGGATGGGCGACGCGGGGCGCGACGAACCCCGCGGGTCCGGTCTCCACCCGGTCGGCGGTCTGCGCCGGCCCTGTAGAGAGGAGTCGAGATGACGGGCATCATCCGCACCGTTCTCGGCGACATCCCACCCGAGCGGCTCGGCCGCACCGACTACCACGAGCACCTGTTCCAGTCGACGCCGCTGCTGCCCGGCGAGGAACTGGACGACGAGGCGGCGAGCACCACCGAGGCGCGCGCCCTGCACGCCGCCGGCATCGACGCGATGGTGGAAGCCACCCCCGTCGGTCTGGGCCGCGACCCCGGCGGCGTGGCGCGCGTCGCCGCGGCGACCGGGATGCACATCGTGCTGACCACGGGCGCGCACCGCGAAGCGCACTACCTCCTGGGCGACCCACTCATCGACGACTCCGCCGACACGCTGGGCCGCCGCTTCACCGGCGACCTCACCACGGCCGCGGCCGACCCCTCGGACGCGGTTCCGGCCCCTCCCGGTCCTCACGGGGCGCCGGTGCGGGCCGGGCTGCTCAAGGCGGGGATCGGCTACTGGTCGATCAGCGCGTTCGAGCGCCGCGTCCTCGCGGGGGTCGGGGCGGCCCACCGCGCCACGGGGGCGCCCGTCATGGTGCACCTCGAACACGGCAGCGCCGCGCTGGAGGTACTCGACGTGCTGGGCGGCGAGGGGGTACCCGCCTCCGCCGTGGCACTGGCGCATCTCGACCGCAACCCCGACCCCGGACTGCACGCCGAGGTGTGCGGCCGGGGCGCCTACGTCGGATACGACGGGATGGCGCGGCACCGCACCCACCCCGACTCGGTACTGCTGGACTGCCTGCGCGGCACGGTCGAACGCGCCGGGGCCGACCAGGTGCTGATCGGTGGTGACGTCGCCCGGCGCAGCCGCTACCGCGCCTACGGCGGGCTGCCCGGCCTGGACTACCTGCCGCTGCGCTTCCTGCCCCGGGTGACGGCCGAGGTCGGCGCCGATGTCGCGACCGCGGCACTGGTCGCGAACCCGGCCAGGTGGCTGACGTGGGACGCCGCCGCCTCTGGCGCAGCGTAGTGGCGTCAGACACCGCCGCCCTTGGCACTGGGCGGTGGCGGGGACATCCCCGGCACGGCGCAGCGTAGGCGCGGGGGCAGCCGAGTCCCTGGTGCGGCCGCGAGAGGGGTAATTCCGGGCGCTGCGGCCGGGCGCCCACCCGGTGCCCGCGTCCCCCGGAGCGGGGTAATCCCGGGCGCCGCGGCCGGGCGCCCACCCAGTGCCCGCGCCCTCGGCGCACCGGGTCAGGAGCGTTCCCGGCGCGAGTACGGTGCGCCGGGGACGGTAGAGGGTGCGGGTTGCGGGGCTCGGGACGCGCGGTACGGAGCGCCGTCCCGTGCGGAACGGACCACCACGAGCGAAGGGAACGGGAGCACCCGATGCGCACTGCTGCGGATGCCCGATCGGCGGAACCGCCGAAGGCTGTCCTGTGGGACATGGACGGCACGCTGGTCAACAGCGAACCCCTGTGGGGCGAGGCGCTGGAGGAGTTCGTGCGGGAGCACGGCGCGACCCTCACCCCCGAAGTGCTCCTCGCGGTGGTGGGCACGGACGATCGCACGACCATGCGGGTGATCGCCAACCACCTCGGGCGGCCGGTGCCGGACGCGGTGCTCGACGAGTGGCACGACGACGTGGTGGGCCGGGTCCTGCGTCTGCTGCGCGACCGGGTCGAGCCGCTGCCCGGTGCGATGCGCGCACTCGCCGCACTGCACGCGGAGGGTGTCCCCATGGCGCTGGTGACCAGTTCGCCGCGGGAGGTGACCGACCTGGTGCTGCCGCACATCGGCGGCGACCGGTTCGCGGCGGTGGTCACCTCCGCTGATGTGGTGCGCCGCAAACCCGACCCGGAGCCGTACTTGACGGCGGCGAAGCTGCTCGACGTGGACCCGGGCGCCGCGTGGGCCGTCGAGGACTCCCCCAGTGGCGCCGCGTCGGCGGAGGCGGCGGGGTGCACGGTGCTCCTCGCCCCGGGCGCGGCCCCCGGCGCGGCGTCGCCCGGCCGCATTGCGCTGCGCACCCTCGATGAACTGGCGGCGCCCTGACAGGGCCGCCGCCCGCCCCAAAGCCGTTGACGTGAAGGGCGTGCGGACGCCCTTCACGCCTCTGGTGGATTGGGTGATCGGAGGGTGGCCGCTGCGCGGAGCGGACGCAGGAATCCGGAGACGAGGCCGTCCGGGGCGAGAGCGTCCTCGACCCCAGGGGACAGGAGCCAGGCTGCCGGAAAGCCTGCGCAGCAGCGACGGCCGATGCACATCCCGCACTTTGACCGCCGGGCTCAGCGCCGCACGGAATCCCCCGCAATCACGCCCAGGCGCCCAGCGCGCGCCAACACCCCAGCACCCCCGCCCGCGTTATCAGAGCCTGGGCGGGGCCTGGCATCGAACCCTGGGGTCTGCTTCGGCCGTCGCTGCTGCGCAGGCTCCCCGGCAGCCTTGCCCAGGTCCCCTGTGGGAAAGGGCGCTCTCGGCCCTCACCCCCTGCGCCAGGCCACGGCCGAAGCCCGCCCTCAGAGTCACCGGCATTGCGCGCCGCTCGCGCTTCGCGCGGAGCGGCAGCCTTCAACATCGCAGGACTGAAGGGTGGGCATGGAACGTGGCGCCCTTGACTCGGCGGTGCTGCGGTCCCGCCCTTGGGCGTCGCAGGGCCGAAGGGTGGGCGTGGAACACGCCGTCCTTGGCCGCTGCGGGCAGGTGATCCGTCTTTGGCCGCGGAGGGCAGGGGGTCCGGGCTCGGCCGGAAGGTCCTGCGCCGCCGCGGCTCCTCCTCACGGGGGTGGCCGGTCAGACGCCGATCGTGTGCCAGACGGTCTTGGTCTCCAGGAACGGGGTCATGCGGCCGGTGCCGGGGTCGGCGGTCCAGTCCTCGCCGGGGGCGGGTCGCCGTACCCGGGTGAGGGTCTGGGCCGCGGCGCTTTCCAGGTCCGTGGCGAGGTCGCCCGCGCCGGTGAGGTCGAGGCCGTCGACGTCGGCGTGTGCCGCCAGGTGCGGGCTGATCTCGGCCGTGCGCCCGGTGAGGATGTTCACGACGCCGCCCGGCAGGTCGGAGGTCGCGAGGACTTCGCCGAGGGTGATGGCGGGGAGCGGGGCGCGCTCACTGGCGATCACGACGGCGGTGTTGCCGGTCGCGATGACCGGCGCGATCACCGACACCAGCCCCAGCAGTGGGGCGTCCTGCGGGGCGAGGACGGCGACGACGCCGGAGGGTTCGGGCGTGGACAGGTTGAAGTACGGCCCGGACACCGGGTTCGCGCCGCCCACCGCCTGCACGATCTTGTCGGTCCAGCCCGCGTAGTACACCCACCGGTCGATCGCCGCCGAGACGAGGGCCTCGGCTCGGGTGCGGCGCACACCGTCGGCCGCGGCGACCTCGTCGGCGAACTGGGACCGGCGGCCCTCCATCATCTCGGCCGCCCGGTACAGGATCTGGCCGCGGTTGTAGGCGGTGCGCCCCGACCAGCCGGAGAACGCCTTGCGCGCCGCGGTCACGGCGTCGCGGGCGTCCTTGCGGGAGGCGAGCGAGGCGTTGGCGAGGTGGTCGCCGTCGGGAGAGGTCACGGGGTAGCTCCTGCCCGATTCCGAACGCGGGAACGCGCCGTTGACGTAGAGCTTGTAGGTCCTGCGGACGGCCAGCCGGGGAGCCGCGGAGGCGCCGCCCGCGCGGGCCTCCGGGCCGGTGCCACCGGCGTCGGACCACGCCGCTGCGCCGCCCGTGCGGGTGTCTGCGGCGGCGCGGTCGCCGCCCGCGTTCGCCGTCGCGCCGTCGGGGCCGGGCGGCACCGCGGCGCTGTCGCCGGCCGCCTTCGCCGCGGCCTTTTCGGCGTCGCGTTTGAGGCGGGCGCGCCCGGTGGCGGGGGTCGCCTTCTCGTTCGCGGCGTCAGACAAGGTAGCCCTCCAGACCGTGGCGTCCGCCCTCCCGGCCGTAGCCGGACTCCTTGTAGCCCCCGAATGGGCTGGCGGGGTCGAACTTGTTGAACGTGTTGGACCAGACGATCCCGGCACGCAGCCGGTTGGCCGTCCACAGCATGCGCGACCCCTTCTCGGTCCACACCCCGGCGGACAGCCCGTAGGGCGTGTTGTTGGCCTTGGTGACGGCTTCCTCAGGGGTGCGGAAGGTCAGCACCGACAGAACGGGGCCGAAGATCTCCTCGCGGGCGATGCGGTGCGACTGGCTGACGCCGGTGAACACGGTCGGCGGGAACCAGTAGCCGCGCTCGGGCAGGTCGCACGCTGGCGACCAGCTTTCGGCGCCTTCGGCCTGGCCGGTGCCCGCGAGGTCGCGGATGCGGTCGAGCTGCGCGGCGGAGTTGATGGCGCCGATGTCGGTGTTCTTGTCGAGCGGGTCTCCCAGCCGCAGCCGGGACACCCGGGTCTTGAGCCGCTCCAGGACCTCGTCCGCGACGGACTCCTGCACGAGCAGCCGCGAACCCGCGCAGCACACGTGGCCCTGGTTGAAGAAGATGCCGCTGACGATGCCCTCGACGGCCTGGTCGAGCGCCGCGTCGTCGTAGACGATGTTGGCGCCCTTGCCGCCGAGTTCGAGGGTGACGCGCTTGGCCGTGCCCGCTGCGACGCGCGCGATCTCGCGTCCGACGGCGGTGGAGCCGGTGAACGCGACCTTGTCGGCGCCGGGGTGGGCGACCAGGGTGCGGCCGGTGGCACCGGCCCCGGTGAGGATGTTCACGACACCGGCGGGGAGGTCGGCCTCCTGGCAGACCTCGGCGAACAGCAGCGCGGTGAGCGGCGTGGTCTCGGCCGGTTTGAGGACGACGGTGTTGCCGGTCGCCAGCGCGGGGGCGATCTTCCACGCGAGCATGAGCAGCGGGAAGTTCCACGGGATGACCTGCGCGGCGACGCCCAGCGGGCGGGGGTCGGGGCCGTACCCGGCGTGGGCGAGCTTGTCGGCCCACCCGGCGTAGTAGAAGAAGTGCGCGGCGACTAGCGGGATGTCGACGTCGCGGGTCTCCTTGATGGGTTTGCCGTTGTCGAGCGACTCCAGGACGGCGAACTCGCGGGCGCGCTCGGCGAGGATGCGGCTGATGCGGAACAGGTACTTGCCGCGTTCGGCGCCGGGCATCGGCCCCCACACCTCGTCGAAGGCGCGGCGGGCCGCGACGACCGCGAGGTCGACGTCCTCCTCTCCGGCCGCGGCGACCTCGGCGAGCGGCTGCTCGTCGGCGGGGTTGACGGTGGTGATGCGCTCGCCGCTCTTCGCCGGGGTGAACACGCCGTCGATGAACAGGTCGTAGCTGTCGCGGATGGCGACCACCGAGCGCGACTCGGGCGCGGGCGCGTATTCCAGCGCGGTGCCGAGCGCGGGCCGGTTCCCGGCCGTGGTGGCGTCGTCGTCTGCCACGGTTCCGCCCTCTCTGGTAGTCGAGCCCTGGTAGCCGGGCTCCCGTAATCGAGCTTCTGGTGACCGGGCCCGGGGTGGTCGAGCCCTGGTGCCCGAGCCGTGCTGGTCGGACTCTGGTGACCGACCCCTGCCGGCCGGGCCCTGTCAGTCGAGCGTGTAGTAGTCGGGACCCGGGTAGGTGCCGGTGGTCAGCCGGGTGCGCTGCATCAGCAGGTCGTTGAGGACGCTGGAGGCCCCCAGGCGGAACAGGGCGGGGTCGAGCCACGCGGCCCCGGCGACCTCGTTCACCAGCACCAGGTTCTTGATGGCGTCCTTGGTGGTGCGGATGCCACCGGCAGGCTTGACGCCGATGCGGCGGCCGGTGGCTGCGTGGTGGTCGCGCACGGCCTCCAGCATCACCAGGGTCACCGGCAGGGTGGCGGCGGGCGCGACCTTGCCGGTGGAGGTCTTGATGAAGTCGGCGCCCGCGAGCATCGCGAGGTAGGAGGCGCGGCGCACGTTGTCGAGGGTGGCGAGTTCGCCGGTCTCCAGGATGACCTTGAGGTGCGCGGTGCCGCACGCCTCCTTGACCGCGATGATCTCGTCGTGGACCTTGCGGAGGTCGCCGGAGAGGAACGCGCCGCGGTCGATGACCATGTCGATCTCGGTGGCGCCCGCCGCGACGGCCGCCCGGGTGTCGGCGAGCTTCGCCTCCAGGGGCGCGCGACCGGACGGGAACGCGGTGGCGACCGACGCCACCCCCACGCCGGTGCCGCGCAGCGCCGCGACGGCGGTCTCGACCATGTCGGGGTAGACGCACACGGCCGCGACGCGCGGGACCGAGGGGTCGGCGGGGTCGGGGTGCGCGGCCTTCGCCGACATGGCGCGGACCTTGCCGCGGGTGTCGGCGCCTTCGAGGGTGGTGAGGTCGACCATGCTGATGGCGAGGTCGATGGCGGCGCGTTTGGCGGTGGTCTTGATCGACCGGGTCGAGAGGTCGGCCGCGCGCGCCTGCGCGCCGACTTCGTCGACACCGGGAAGTCCGTACAGGTACGCCCGCAGCGACGTGTTCGACGCCGCCGTATCGGACGCGTATGCCGTGTCAGGCACGAGCGCCTCGCTTCTCTATGACCATGTTCAGGATAAGTGCGACCACCAGGATCAGTCCGGTGACGACCATTTGGAAGTAGGAGCCGAGCCCGAGCAGGTTACACAGGTTGCGCAGGACCGACAGCAGCAGCACCGCGACGAAGGTCCCGAACACGCCGCCGCGCCCGCCGAACAGGTTGGTGCCGCCCAGGACGACCGCTGCGATCGCGTCGAGTTCCATGCCGTTGAACGCCGTGGGTTGGCCGATGGTCAGCCGCGAGGTGAGCAGCACCCCGGCCAGCGCGGACAGCATCCCGGAGATGGCGAAGACGGCGGTGATGACGCCGCGTACGGGCAGCCCGGACAGCCGTGCGGCCTCCCGGTTGCTGCCGACCGCGTA
The DNA here is from genome assembly GCF_003014485.1 of Murinocardiopsis flavida. Lineage (GTDB taxonomy): Bacteria > Actinomycetota > Actinomycetes > Streptosporangiales > Streptosporangiaceae > Murinocardiopsis > Murinocardiopsis flavida. Next base: position 169,800 of record NZ_PYGA01000011.1, read on the forward strand.
CACGTACTCGCCGAAGGTGGTGCCGCGCAGGACGAGTGCGGCGATGACGGTGATCACGACGAAGACGATGCCGACGACGGGGACGTAGCCGAGGAAGCCGCCGCCGAGGAGCTGGAACGCGGTGGGGATCTCCCCTCCGGCGGGTTTGCCGTCGGTGAGGAGGTAGGTGAGGCCGCGGATGGCGGTGAGCCCGGCGAGGGTGGTCATGAACGCGGGCAGCGACAGGTACGCGGACAGGCCGCCCATGACCGCGCCGAACGCCGCGCCCGCCGCGAGGCTGACGAGGATCGCCAGGACGAAGTTCATGTCCTTGTCGATGAGCAGGGCGACGGTCATGCCGCCGAACGCGGCGGTGCTCCCCACGGACAGGTCGATGCCCGCGGTGAGGATGACGAGGGTCATGCCGATGGCGACGATGCCGGTGAGGGCCGACTGCTGGAGCAGGTTGGCCATGTTCTGCGTGGTGAGGAACTCCGGCGCGAGCAGTGTCGCGACCACGCACAGCGCCAGGAAGACGATGAGCAGGTTGAACCGGACGATGAGGTCCGCACCGAATCGGCCGCGCGGACGGCCCGGCCCTCCGGCCGGCCCTGTCGCGGGCGCCGTTGCGGCGGGACTGGTGGATGCCGTCATGGCGTCACTCCTGTGATGACGGTGTGCGCGATGGTGTTCTCTGCTGCCGTCCGGGGGTCGAAGCAGGCGACGTTGCGCCCTTCGTGCAGGACCCAGATCCGGTCGGCGTTGGCGGTGAGCTCGGTGAGTTCGCTGCTCGCGAGGAGCACCGCGACGCCGTCGTCGGCGAGGCGGCGGACCTGGCGGTACAGGTCGGCTTTCGCGCCGACGTCGAGCCCGCGGGTGGGTTCGTCGAGGAGCAGGACGCGGACGCCGCCCCGGGTCACCCATTTCGCGAGGACGACCTTCTGCTGGTTGCCGCCCGACAGCTCCCCCACGGGCTGGTCCGGTGTGGCGCACTTGACGCCCAGGTCGGCGAGCACGGGGGCGCCGAGGCGCCGCCCGAGGCGGCGGGGCGCGAGCCACGGCGGGCGGCCGAGCGCGGTGACGGCGGTGTTGCGGCCGACGGACAGGCCCAGCATGAGGCCCTGCTCTTTGCGGCTCTCGGGGACCAGGGCGAGCCCGGCCTTCACCGCGGCGGCGGGGGTGCGCACGCGCAGCGGCGTGCCGCCGAGCCGCGCCGACACGGCGCCGCCGGACACCCCGAACAGGGTCTTCAGCAGGGTGGTGCGGCCGGCGCCGCCGAGCCCGGCGAGGCCGACGATCTCGCCGGGGCGCACCTCGATGCCCGCGATGTCGATGAGGCCGGGGACGCGGACGCTGTCGATCTCCAGCAGTGGCTCCCCTTCGGGGGGTGCGCCTTCGACGGGGCGGACGAGTTCGCGGGACTCGCCGATCATGGCGGCGACGAGCCGTTCGGGGCCCGTCTCGGCGATGTCGTACACGCCGACCGTGCCGCCGTCGCGCAGGACGGTGGCGCGGTCGCCGATCTCCATCACCTCGTCCATGCGGTGCGAGATGTAGACGATGGAGCGCCCTTCGGCGGCGAGGGAGCGGATGACCTCGAAGACCTTGGCCAGGTCGTTCTCGCCGAGTGTCGCCGAGGGTTCGTCCATGACGATGATGCGGGCGTCGCCCGTGAGCGCCTTGGCGATGGCGGTCAGTTGCTGGTCGGCGATCGGCAGGTCGCGTACCGCCGCTGTCAGCGGGAATTCGCCGCCGACGCGGTCGACGGCGGCGCGCGCCAGTTCCAGGCGGCGGCGTTTGCGCACGAACGGGCCCGTCGCGGGGGCGTGGCCGAGCAGCAGGTTCTGCGCCACCGTCAGGTCGGGGATGAGGTCGAGTTCCTGGTAGATGACCGCGATCCCGGCCGCGATCCCGGCCTGCGGGCTGGTGAGGGTGACGGGCTGCCCGTCGAGTCGGATCTCGCCGCCGTCGGGCTGGTAGGAGCCCGCGAGGATCTTCATCAGGGTGCTCTTGCCGGCGCCGTTCTCGCCGAGGAGGCAGTGCACCTCGCCGGGCCGCACCGACAGTTCGGTGGCGTCGCACGCCAGGGTCCCGGGGAACCGCTTGACGATGCCGGACATGTGCAGGCGCGGCTGCGCCGGGTCGCCGCTCATCGTCCCTCGCCTCCTTCGGCTCCATCGGCTCCATCGGCTCCGTCGTCTCCTTCGGCGCGGAGCAGGGTGGCGGCGGTGCGGTCGTCGGTGATGAGGGTGCTGCACATGCCGCTGGTGACGACGGCCGCGCACACGGCGTGCTTGGCGGGGCCGGAGACGACGGCGATCGAGACGTCGGCCGCGCGCAGCGCCGCGGGCGGCAGCCCGAGGGTGCGGGCGTCCAGGACGGGGTCGACCACGGCGCCGTCGGCGCCGACGAAGCGGCCGAGGACGTCGCCCACAGCGCCCGACTCGGCGAGGCGGGTGATGTCGGCCGCGTCGATGTGCCCGGAGCCGACCAGGACCGACTCGGTGCTGATCCCGCCGGGGCTGAACAGCAGCACGTCGGAGCCCGCCGCCATGCGGAGGATGTCGGACACGGCGTCGTCGCCCTCCAGCGCGGCGCGGGTGCTCTCCTTGCCGACGATCGCGGGGACGGGGAGCAGGGTGACGGTGCCGTTGCCGTGGTGGGCGATGCGGCTGGCCATGTCCTGCGCGGAGGTGGGGCGCCGCGACCTGCTCAGTCCGCCGTTGATCTGGACGACGTTGACGCCGTCGGCCCACCCGTGGGCGAGGTGCCCGGCGACGAGGTCGAGGGTGCGGCCCCAGGACACGCCGAGGAGCCGGGGGGCGGGGCTGAGCCGGGCCAGGTAGTCGGCTGCGGCGCCGGCGACCTGGTCGCGGAGGTCCTCTTCGTCGTCGGGGCGGCGCGCGGCGACGACGACGGCGTCGCGCAGGCCCAGTTCCTCGCGGAGCCGCCGTTCGAGTGTGCGCACCCGCGCCTGCGGGTGGTGCACCTCGATGGTGACGATCCCGGCTTCGCGCGCCTCGACCAGCATGCGGCCGACCTTCCAGCGCGTGTAGTGGAGTTGGGCGCCGATCTGCTCCTGGGTGCGGTCGTGCTCGTAGTAGAGGGACGCGACCTGGTAGAGCAGGTTCTCGTAGTCGGTGTCGGTCACGGCGCGCTCCGTTCCGGGTCGCTGAGCCGGTGGGCGATGCCGCGGGTCTCGGCGGTGGCCTGGCGGTAGTCGGCGTAGCCGCGGTCGAGGGCCGCGGCGCCCGCGGGGTCGGGTTCGATGGTGCGCACTTGGGGTGCGAACGCGGCGGCGGCCTCGGCGAGGCCGGTGACCTGGCCCGCGGCGGTGGCCGCGGCGACGGAGCAGGCGCGCAGGGTGAGGTTGTCGCCGTGGACCAGGCGCAGCGGGCGTCCCAGCGCGTCGGCGGTCGTCTGCAACCACAGCGGGTTGTGCCGGATGCCGCCGGAGACGAACACCTCCTCGACGGGGACGCCGCCGTCGACGAAGGATTCCAGGACCTGCCGGGTGCCGTAGGCGACGCCTTCGACGGCGGCCCGGTACACCTGCTCGGGTGTGGTGCCGAGGGTGAGGCCGAGGACGGCGCCGCGCAGCCGCGGGTCGCGCAGCGGGGTGCGGTTGCCCATGAAGTAGTCGAGGACGAGCAGGCCGTGCGCCGCGGGCGGTTGGGCGGCCGCGGCCGCGATGAGTTCGGGCAGGTCGGCGCGGGCCCGGCCGAGGAGCTGCTCGCCGGCCCAGGTGAGGACCGACCCGGAGCTGACCTGGCCGCCTTCGATGAGCCAGGAGCCGGGGGTGAGCGCGTCGGGGTAGGGCCCCCAGATGGTCGGGGGGAACACGGGGTCGGCGACCTCGGTGACGAACGCGGTGGAGGTGCCGGACACGGCGGACACCCGGCCCGGTTCGGGCCCGCCGACGGCGAGGAGGGACAGGTGGGCGTCGATGCCGCCGGAGGCGACGACGGCGGGGCCGCGCACCCCCAGCTCGCTGCGGGCGTGCGCGGTGAGGGCCCCGATGGGGTCGCCGACGGGGACGACCCGGTCGGGCAGCTTGTCCCGCAGGTCGGGCACTCCGAGTTCGGCGTAGAGGTCGTCGGGGAACCCGGCGCCGCGCGGGTCGTAGTTCCACTTGCAGACCGCGTTCATCAGCGACCCGGCCCATTCGCCGGTGAGCCGCCACACCAGGTGGTCGACCGCCTCGGTGATGCGCGCGGCGGCATGGTAGGTGGCGGGCTCGTTGCGGGCCAGCCACATGGCCTTCGGCACGAGCCATTCGACGGCGTCGGACCCGCCCGCGTACTTCAGGACGGGGTGCCGGGTCGCCGCGGTGCGGTCCGATTCGGCGCCGGCGCGGCCGTCCATCCACAGCAGCGCCGGGCGCAGCGGGCGGCCTTCGGCGTCGACGACGGAGACGGTGGACGCGGTGGTGGCGACGCCGACCCCGGCGATCTCGGGCTCGCCCGCGGCGGACATGGCGGCGCGGGTGGCGGTGACGACGGCGCGCCACCAGTCCCGCGGGTCCTGTTCGGCCCAGCCCGGGCGGGGGAATTTGGTGGGGTAGCCGTCGTCGCCCTCGCCGAGCAGCGCGCCGTCGCGGGCGTAGACGGCGACGCGGGCGCTCTCGGTGCCCAGGTCGATGGCGAGCAGTGCGGTCACGGTCACTCCCCGTTGGGCATGAAGAGCACTTTGGAGCTGAAGACCGAGCGCTCGCCCAGTTGCCGCATCGTCGCGGGGAGGGCGTCGAGGCCCAGCTCGTGGGTGATCATGAATTTCCAGGCGAGGTCGCCCGATGCCATGGCCTGCGCGGCGGTGCGCCATTCGTCGCCGGGGAACGGCGCGGAGAAGGAGTTCCACGCCCCGTGCAGGGTGACCTCGCGGCGCAGGAACCCGCTGAACGTGGCCTTGGGCAGGACGACGGGGTCGTGCGGGATGCCGATGAAGGCGGCGTGGCCGTGCCGGGCGGTCAGGGACACGGCCTGGTCGATGGCCGCGGGCGCGCCCGCGGATTCGATGACGATGTCGTAGCCGCTGCCGGCGGCCGCCGCTGCCTCCTCGGGGGTCGTGGCGGTGCTGGTGGCGCCGGCCTCGGCCGCCATCTCCGCCTTTTCGGCGCTGACGTCGATGGACAGCACCTCGGACGCCCCTGCTGCGCGCGCCCACTGGACGGCGAACAGGCCGATGGGGCCCGCGCCCATGACGGCGACCCGGTGTCCGGTGCGCAGCTTGGTGCGCCAGATGGCGTGCAGCGCGATCGCCGCGGGGTCGAGCATCGCGGCGGCGCGCGGGTCGAGGCCGGCGGGCAGCACCATGAGGTTCCCGGCGGGGACGGTGACGTACTGGGCGTAGGCGCCGGGGCGGCGGCTGCCGAAGTAGTCGTAGTCCTCGCAGAGGCTGTAGTGGCCCTGGGTGCAGGGCGCGCAGCGGCGGCACGGGATTAGCGGGGGGACCGTCACGAGGTCGCCTTCGCGCACGGCCCCCGCCGCGTCCGCGCCGACGCCCACGACGTGTCCGGAGAATTCGTGGCCGCAGATCAGCGGCAGGTGGTAGGCGCCGCCGGGGCGCAGCATCCTGGGGATGTCCGAGCCGCACACCCCGCAGGCCGCGACGCGGACGAGCGCCTCGTCGGGTCCGGGTTCGGGGACGGGCACCTGCTCGACCCGGATGTCGCCCGGTCCGTGCAGCAGGGCCGCGCGCATCGTGTCCGGCACGGCGGTCTCCGGGAGAGCGGTCTCGGGGAGAGCGCTTTCCGGCAGAGCAGGCTCCGGGAGAGCGGTCTCCGGGAGAGCGGTCTCCGGACGCGTGGTCTCCGGCTGGGTTTCCGGCATGGTGTCCTCGTGTTTCCTTCCACGGTGGCGGGCCCGGGTGGCGGGCCGGGGTGGGCCCGCGCGGGTCCGACTGGGGCGCGTCCTACTGGGGCTTGCCGGGGGCGAAGGTGCCGTCGCCGGCGTAGTCGGCGGCGTTGCCGGTGTCGACCAGGCCGGTGCCCGCGTCGACGTTCTTCTCGACGTCGCCGCCCTTCTGGACCTTCATGGCGGTGTCGATGGCGGTGTCGCCGAGGGAGATGGGGTCGTTCAGGGCGGTCGCGATGTAGTTCCCGCCGTCCGTGTTGATCTCCTCGACGGCCTCCATGAGCCCGTCGACACCGGCGACGAGGACGTCGTCCCTGTCGTTCTCGGCGAGCACCTGGAGCGCGCCCAGCGCCATGTCGTCGTTGTGCGCGTACACGGCCTTGACGTCGGGGTTGGTCTGGATGAGGTCCTGCATGGCGGTGACCGACTTGGAGCGGATGTAGTCGCAGTAGGGGCCTTCGACGATCTTGATCTTGTCGTTGCCCTCGACGGCCTCGTGGAAGCCGGCGCTGCGGTCGCGCGCGACGGCGCCGCCCGCGTCGCCCTGGATCTCGATGACCTTGCCGCCCTTGTCGCCCAGTTCCTGGGCGAGGCGCTCGCCCACCAGGGCGCCCATGGACTTGTTGTCGCGGCCGACGTGGGCGGCCGCGCCGTCGGGGACGGGCCGGTCGACGGTGACGACGGGGATCCCGGCGGACTCCGCCGCGGTGATCCCGGCCTTGACGCCCTTGGGGTCGACGGGGTTGACGAGCAGCACGTCGACCTGCTTGGTGATGAGGTCCTGGATGTCGTCGTTCTGCTTGGTGACGTCGCCCGAAGCGTCGGCGGCGTGCAGTTCGGCACCGGCGTCCTTCGCCGCCTTCTCCGCGCCCTCGCTGAGCTGGACGTAGAACGGGGACTGCTGGGTCGCCTGGCTGAACCCGATGGAGATCTTGCCGTCCGAGTCGCCGCCCTTCGCCCCGGCGCCGCCGGGCGAGGTCGACAGCGAGCAGCCGGTGAGGGCCAGCGCGGCGGCTGCCGCGAGCGAGATACCGATGATGCGCTCTGTACGCATTGGGGCCTCCAGATGTGAACCTGGACGGAACGCTAAACGTGCCCCAGCTCACGTGGCAACACATGTTGGTCTATTTGCTCTTATGAGCAGAATTTTTTGATCATGATCGTGACCTGCGTTGTTGCGCTTCCACCGCGTGCCGATCGGAACGGATTGCACTGCGGGGCACGGCTTCCGGCGTGATCCGCACCACCCGGAGGCGGCGCCGCGCGGCCGCGGCGGACACCGGGACCCGGCCGCGACCGCGCACGAAGGGTGACCATGGGCGCCGGGCGGTCATAGGGCCGACCGGCCCGCGTCCGGCATCGGGGCGCGAACCGTGCGGCGCGGCGCGGTTCGTGCCTAAGCTGGGCGTTCGACCGTTCCGGACGCTGGGAGGCGGCGATGGCGGAGTTCCGGATCTCCTCCGACGACGACATGGACCTGCGGCGGCTCGCCGCCGGACTGGTGGAGTCACAGGGCTGGCCGCGCGACCAGGTCCGCATCTGGGACAACCGCGACGGCAGCGTGTTGGTCACCATCGACGACGCGCTGCTGCGGCGGCCCGAGCCCGACCCGATGAACCTGCCCGTGCACACCAAGAGCGACGTTCACCGGGCGTGCGAGGTGCTGCGGCAGCGCGACCCGTCGCTGCGCGGGGTCGACTTCGCGGTGCTGCGCGACGAAGCCGCCCGATTCTTCGCCGCCGGGTGGTCCTCCGCCGACCTCCTGCACGCGCTCGGCCACCGGCCCGACGGCATCGCCTGGCCGCGCGATCCCGAGTACCAGGGCACGATGGGCCTGCGGCACCGCCTCGACTGCTGGAAGACCCCCAACGGCGACATCCGCCCGTCGTCGGCGCAGGAGAGCGCGCAACTGCGCATCGTGGGCCGCGCCGGGCTGCCCGAGAACATCGGGCAACCGACCGACGCCCCCGAGCGGCGCGGGCAGGCGGCACGGCCCGAGGCCGCGCGCGCCGCCGCCGACGACGCCCGCCGGCTGATGCGCGCGCAGAGCCGCACCACCAGCGACACCCTGGCTCACCGCGACCGCACAGCCGCCCACATCCACCGCACCGACACCTGAACCGACTGTTTGACCGGCAGCTGAACCAACGGCTGGTCCGGGCAGCTGGACCAACAGTTGGTCCGGGCAGCTGAACCAACGGCTGGTCCGGGCAGCCTCGCCGCAGCGCGTCCCCTCCTTCGCTGATCCTGAGGAGACGGTTCCTTCACCCGTGGCTGGACTTTCGGCTTCTTGGGCCGGACGCCTGCTGGGCGGCCTTGTCGCCGAGCGGCGTACAGGTGATCTGTGGTCACAAGCAGCGCCAACAGCGGCGAGGGGCCGGGGCTTCGGCGGTATCGAACCGGATTCTGGGGTCGGCCCGTCCGCTGGGCGGCCTTCCCGCCGGGCCTCCTGCGGGTGATCTGTGGTCAGAAGCAGCGCCAACGGCGGCGAGGGGTCGGGCTCGGTCGGATCGGATCGGGTGCGCGGGGGCCGGGGTGGGCGGCGGCAGCGACGGTCGGTGGTGGGCCGGGGTGCGCGCAATAGGCCACCGCTGCGTACGGGCTCGGGGGTTGGGCCGCCGCGGTGCGGAAACCCGCACAAAAGGGCAGGTCAGCGACTCGGACGTGGCGCTCCACCACCCCAGGCGTCTCACATGGTGAGAACGCGATGGGAGGGACAACCCAGACAGCACCCGAATGACGTCGGGGTGGTCACCCCGCCACCCCGCAGGCCCGCACCCCCCGCGAAAACCGGACACCACGCCGCAATCCAGGCACGTGCATGCGGTCTCGCCCGATTGCTCGTCCGCATGATGGACATGATCTTGGCGCGGGACCCGAATCAGCACCCCTCCGCCGCGAAACACGCCACCATAACGGACATAGGCCGCCAATCCCCCTCCCCGGGTGGAGCTCTGCGCACGTAGCCGTGCTTTTCGCTGCGCGGGGGCGCGCGGTCGTGTGCGGGCGTCCCTCGGAGGCTGTCGGGGTGCCTGCCTGGCTGGTCCCGACCGGGATGTGTGTCGGCGGTCGCTGCTGCGCAGCCGCCTCGCAGCCCGACCATCGCCCCCAGTGGCCGATGGCGCCCTGGACCCACCCCCCAATGCGGCCACCCGGCCCCTCACGGCGACCACCCGCCCCGCCTGACCGCGGACCCGCTTCATCCGACCGCAGACCCGCCCCGCCCGCCTCCCGTCGCGACGATGGACTCGCGGCGGGGAGTGCTGGGGTGAGGCGTGCTCGCGGCAGGATTGCGGGCCAGCGGCCCGGCGGAGCGGGAAGCGCTGGGTGAGGCGTGCTCGCGGCGGGATTGCGGGCCAGCGGCCCGGCGGGGAGTGCTGCGAGGGTGCGGGGCCAGACCACCTTGGCCCCATGGGGACAGGGCAAGGCTGCGAGGCGGCTGCGCAGCAGCGACCGCCGACACACATCCTCTCGGCCGAAAACCGGACCGGCACCACGACCGCCGTTCAGGAAGCCCGAACACGACCGCCCACCGGGCCCACCCGCCGCCGTCAGTGCCGTCCTTGCCGACCTTGCCGACCTTGCCACCAGGACGACGGTGTGCCGCCCGGCGGCGATGTCCGCCAGGCCCACCTGCCGGAGTTCGCCCGGCTCACCTGCCGGAATCCACCCGGCGCCCCTCTGCCGGAGGACTACTCGAAGAGCGCCACGAGGGCGCTGATCGCGGCGACCTCGTGGAAGCGGTCGTGGGCCGCCGGAACGTCGGCGTGCTCCAGGCTCCATGTCATGGGGTGGGGGACGAACACGGCGCCCAATCCCGCCTCCAGCGCGGGCAGCACGTCGGAGCGCGGCGAGTTGCCGATCATCCAGGTGCCGGCGGGGTCCAGGCCGCGTTCGGCGGTGAACGCCCGGTAGACCGAGGCGTCCTTCTCCGGCACGATCTCCACGCCCTGGAACAGCCCCGCCAGCCCGGACGCGTCGACCTTGGCCTGCTGAGCCGCCCGCGGCCCCTTGGTGAGCAGGAACAGGCGGTGCCGCGGCGCGAGCGCGGCCAGGGTCTCGGCGACGCCGTCGATCAGTTCGATGGCGTGCTCGCGGACCGGCGCGCTGACCGCCCGGACCGCGGAGCGGTCCGCGTCGTCCAGAGGGGTGCCGCGCAGCCGGGCGAGGCAGTCGGTGAGGCTGCGCTCGAACACGGCGGCGCCGTAGCCGTAGGCCACGGAGTTGGCGCGCTCGATGTCGTTGAGGACCGCGCGGACCTCCTCCGGCGGGAGGGTGGGGTGGTCGACGTGCGCGATGAACGCGTCGATGGCGCGCTCGAACAGGACGTTGTTCTCCCACAGCGTGTCGTCCGCGTCGAAGATCAGGTTGTGCGCCGCCATGCCATCCCCTTCCGGCTCTGTGTCCGGCCCCGCTCGGTCCGCTCGGTCCGCTCGGCCGCAATCGTGCCACCGCCGCGGGCCCGGCGCCGCCCCCGGGTCCGTGATTCCCAGAGCCTCGGGTCCGCCGGTTCGCCGGGGCCCGAGTCCGTGGTTCGCCGGGTCCCGGATCCGGGGGTACGGGGCGCCCGGCGCGGTCTCGGTGTGGCCCCGCACGTGGGAGGGCGTAGGCGGCGCATAAAGTGGCCGGTGACAGGTCCAGATGTCCGCACAAGCGCCGCGCCGACGCGGCGGGAACAGGAGCCCGATGCCGGAGCCGACCTTGGCGGAACTGCTGCCCACCGACTCCATTGCGACCGGGACCACGGCCGACGACTGGCGCGGCGCCGTCCGCGCCGCGGGCGCCCTGCTGGTCGGGGCGGGCGCGACGACCGCTGAGTACACCGATGAGATGCTGGCGACCGTCGACACCCACGGCCCCTACATCGTCATCGCGCCCGGTCTGGCGCTGGCGCACGCGCGCCCGTCGCCTGCCGTGCTGCGCACTGCGATGTCGTGGGCGTCGCTCGCGAAGCCGGTGGAGTTCGGGCATCCGCAGAACGACCCAGTGCGGCTCGTCGTCGGCCTGGCGGCCGTCGACCAGGACGGCCACCGCAGCGCGCTGGCGCGACTGGCCCGCATGCTCGCCGACCCCGCCCGGCTGGCGGCGCTGACCGACGCCGCCGACCCCGCCGAGGTCCACGCCCTCATCACCGACTATGAGGCCGACGCGGCCTGAACCCGGCCTGAACCCCGCCCGCCGCCCCGGCCCGCTGCTGCGGGCCGGGGCGGCAGCGGTGCCGTAACCGTACGGGAGCACCACTGCCGCGCGAGGGCAGCACCGCCGTGCGGTGGCGGCACCGCCGCGCGAAGGCAGCACCGCTCTGCGGGGACGGCACCGCCGCTCCCGGGGACGGCACCGCTCCCGGGCCCCTCGGCTCAGATGTGCATCACGGGCTCTTCGGTGCGCGGCGCGGGCTTCATCAGCAGCGATAGCCCTGCCGCGAGCGCCATGACCGCCGCGGCGGTCAGGAACGCCAGGTGCATGCCGTCCATGAACGCCAGGTTGCTGGCCCGGGTGGTGGCCGCCGCCACCGCGGCCGAGGCGCCGTCGGGGATAAGCGCGCCGCCCTGGGTGACGATGCTCTGCATCGCGGTCAGCTCTTCACCGCTTGGCGCCCGCAGCCCGGCGTCGGTGTAGTGGCCGGGCAGCGTCGTGGCGATGGTGACCGACATCATCGCGCCGAGCACCGCCGTGCCCAGGGACCCGCCGAGTTGCATCGCCGCCTGCTGCACGCCCGCGGCGACGCCGACGTAGGCGACCGGCGCGTTGCCGATGATGGCCGCCGTCGCCCCGGTCATCACGACGCTCAGGCCCGCGCCGAGCAGCACGAACCCGGCCGAGATGAAGACCGTTCCGGTGTCGGGGCTGAGCTGGGAGAGCAGCAGGAGCCCCGCGGCGGCGCTGACCAGGCCCACCGCGGTGGGGATGCGGGTGCCGACGGCGTCCATGAGCCGCCCGGCGAGGGTGGAGCACACCGCCATCGTCGCGGTGAGGGGCAGGAGTTGCAGGCCGGTCTGCAACGGGCTCAGTCCGTGGACGCCCTGGAGGTAGAAGGTCACGAAGAACAGCGAGCCCATGAGGCCGAGCGCCATGAGGATCATCAGCACGGTGCCGATGGACACCGACATGGAGCGGAAGATCCCCAGCGGCAGCAGCGGGTCCGCGACGCGCTGCTCCACCAGCAGGAACGCGACGCCGAAGACGGCGGCGACCGCGAGGACCACCAGGGTCTCGGGGTGCGTCCAGCCGACGACCGGTGCCTCGACGAGCGCCCACACCAGGGCGAACATCGCGACGCTGAGGAGGATGACGCCGGGCAGGTCGAAGCGCGACGCCGCGTCCGTCGCGCGGTTGGGTGCCAGCAGCCACAGGCCGAGGACGATCGCGGCCAGTCCCACCGGGACGTTGATGTAGAACACCGACTGCCAGCCGAACGTGCTGACCAGGATGCCGCCCGCGATGGGGCCGGCGGCGGTCGCGCCGCCGATGAGGCTGCCGAACACGCCGAACGCCCGGCCGAGCTTGTGCGCGGGGAAGCTCGCCCGGAGGAGCCCCATGGCCGCGGGGGTGATGACGGCGCCGGAGAGGCCCTGGAGGATGCGGAACGCGACCAGGAAGACGATGCCGGAGGACAGCGCGATGGCGACGGAGGCGGCCACGAAGCCGACCACGCCGATCATGTACATCTTGCGGTGGCCGTAGCGGTCGCCGAGCTTGCCCGCCGTGATCAGGAACACGGCGAGGCCGAGCAGGTAGCCGTGGGTGACCCATTGGAGTTCCGCGAGGGTGGCGTTCAGGTCGGCCCCGATGGCGGGGTTGGCGACCGCGACGATGGTGCCGTCGAGCGCCACCATCATGACGCCGAAGGCGATGGCGACCAGGGTGCCCCACGGTCCGCCGCCCTGGCGCGCGGGTCTCTTCTCGGGCGGTGCGGCCGTATCGGTCGCGGTCATGGGCTCCCCTTGTCCCCCGTGACCCGCAGGTGCGGGTCGGATGTTCGTCGTTGTGGTGCGGCCGCTGCGGGCGCGGCGGGACCGCGAGAATGTTATGGCAGCGACTGACAAATGGCAATCGCTGACTTTTTGTGGCGGCGGCGGTAGGATGCCCGCGAACGAAGGAGGTCGATGGCGCCATGACCCGACCGGCAGTTGCCGAGCCTCAGGGCGGCCTGCGCGAGCGCAAGAAGGCCATGACCCGCGAGGCGCTCATCGACAGCGCGCTCCGGCTGTTCGACCAGCACGGGTTCGCCGCCACCACCACGGAGCAGATCGCCGCGTCCGTCGGGGTCTCGCAGCGGACCTTCTTCCGCTACTTCGCGACCAAGGAAGAGGTCGTCAGCGCCGCCCACAATGCCGTGGACGACGACTTCTTCGCCCGCTTCCTCGCCAAGGACCCCGCGATCCACCCGCTGGAGGCGCTGCGCGCCGCCGCCGTGGAGACATGGCAGTCACTCGACGAACGGGCACTCCGCTCCCAGGTCCTGCTGTCGAAGCTGTACGACAGCACCCCGCAGCTCCTCGCCTGCCGCCTCCGCAACGGCGCCCAGTACGAGAGCCGTATCGTGGCGGTCATCACCAGCCGCACCGGCATCGACCCGGTCACCGACCTGCGGCCGCGCCTGGTCGCGGCGGCGTTCGGCGCAACGATGCACGCGGCGGTCTGCTACTGGATGAACTGCGGCACGGACGGCGTTCACGGGGCCGTACGCACCATCGAGCGTCACTTCGACGCGCTCGGGCCCGCCCTCACCGGACCATGGCACGACCGCCCCGGCGCAACGGCGCCGCCGTCATGAATGGTTTGTGCTGCACCGGGCGATTCTTCCAGCCCGCTCCGCGCGGCCGCTAGTCGTTTTCGCCGCCGGCGGCACCCCTGTGCCCGCCGTCACGCCCGGCGGCGGACCTCCCGTGCCCGTTGCCACGCCCGGAGCCCGCGTCCCACTGTCCACCATCACGCTCGGCGGGCCTCCCGGATCCGTTCCCGCCGTCCCCCGCCCGTCCGCCAGACCCCTCGACGCTCTCCCGCAGCACCTCGCAGGTGTAGCGGGTCTCGTCCATGAGCCGGGTCGCGTCGACGATGAGGACCCCGTAGGTGCGCGTGTGGCCATCGCCGCCGGGCACGGACCCGTCCTCGGTCAGCCGGTCCAGGGAGGAGCCCGCCTCCCGGACCCGATCGTCGAGTTCCGCGGTCTGCTCGCCGAGCCGGTCGGCGTCGATCGCGCTCAGCAGCCGCACGGTGTCGCCGATGGCGGCGAGCAGGTCGCCGTAGCGGCGGAGGAAGCCGCCGTCACCGGACCCGGCCCGCTCGGCGAACTCCGCCCGCTGCTGGGCCAGTGTGCGCGTGACGGATTCGAGCTGGGCCGACATCCGCGCCAGCGCGTCGACCACGGCCTCGTACCCGCTGAACGTCGGGCGGGTCCGGCCGCGGCTCAGCAGCTGGCGCGGGTTGTAGTAGACGCTCTCCGACGCGGTCTCGACGGAGCTGCGCGCCCGCGCCACCAGTGGACCCATGCGGGTCGCCCGGTAGTGCCACTGGTCCGTGCGCTCCTCCTCCAGTTCGCTGCCGCGGAGCGCGCCTGCCATGTCGCCGAGGAGGTCGCACAGCGAGTGCGCCAGCGACCGCACCCCGTACTCCGCGCTGCGGTACCGCATGGGCGGGAAGAGCAGCAGGTTCACCAGGACGCCGATCGCGCAGCCCACCAGGACGAGGACGACGATCTGGCCCAGCGCCGCGAGCCGGTCGACCGTTGTCGTGGTGGTGATGAACGTGGAGAAGGCGAAGAACGCCGCGGTGGCGACCTGCGAGCCCTGCGCGCCCAGCCGCCGCCACCGCGCGAGCGTCAGCGCGGCCAGGGCGACCATGGCGAAGGTCAGCAGGTCCGGTCCTGCCATGAAGCCGAGGACGGCCTGGAGTCCCACCCCGACGGCGACGGCGAGGACGTAGCGCAGCGACTGCACGACCGACTGGTAGACGGTCACCTGCACCATGAGCACCGCGGAGAACGGCGCGAACGCCGGCGACTGCGCCTGGATCAGGGTGTCGGCCACGAACCACGCGATGGTCGCGGCCACGGCGCTCTTGAGGACGAGCAGCAGCGTGTGGCGCTCGTGCCCGTCGGAGCCGCGCGCCCGCACCAGCCACTGCCCGACGCGCGCCCACCATCCGGTGTCAGCGGGGGCGGAGCGGTCCGCCCCCCGTTCCGCCGTGTTCCGCCCCATTCACCTCTCCGCCCGACGCCCGCACCTCCCGTACCGGTGTCCACTAACCCGAACGGCGGCGGTCATGCGCCGGGCGTCACACGCGCGGCCAGCGGGCCTCGCAGAAGCAGTACACGCCGTACACCGCGACACCGGCCGCGACGAAGGTCAGCAGCCACGGGCCGTAGGGCGCGTCGGCGACGGCGCGCAGGGTGCCGTCGAGGCCCTGGGCCTTCTCGGGGTCGAAGGTGACGGCGGCGTAGCCGATGAGGCCGCCCGCCACCATCACGACGACGCCCTTGGTCACGTGGCCGACCTGGCCGAGGCGGGTGACGGCCGTGCGGACGCCCCGGGAGGTGCCGCCCAGCGCGATCTCCTTGAGGAACTGCTTGCTGGCGCCCTTGTAGCAGAAGTAGCCGCCCGCACCGATGAAGCCGAGGGCGACGGCGCCGACGAGCAGTTGGCCCGCGGGGAGCTTCATGGCCTGGGCCGTCAGGGACGCGGACTGCTGGTCCTGGGAGGTCGTGCCGCCGCCCAGCAGGAACGTGGCGATCGTGGTGCACAGGGCCGCGTAGACGACGGCGCGGCCGGCGCAGCCCAGCCGCTCGGCCGCCGTGCGGGCGTTGGCGCGGCGGCCGAGGACGGCTATGAGCGCCTGCCAGAGCGCGAGTCCGGCCAGCCCCACGGCGCAGGCGGCGAGGACCGCCGTGCCCATCGGGTTCTGCGCGACCATTTGCAGCGCTCCGGCATTGTCGGCGTTGCGGCCGCCGCTGTCCCCGTAGGCCACTTGGAGGGCGATGAATCCGATCAGCAGGAAGAAGAGGCCCTTTGCCGCGAGCCCGGCCCGTGCGGCGGTGACCAGCCAGGTGCTTCCCGCGGCGTCGTGTCCGGCGTTGCTCGCCTTGGCGCGGGGTGTGAGTCCTTTCCACGATCTGCTCTTGCGCGCGTTCATGACCGTCGGTTGCCCCCGGCTTCCCAAGGCAAACCGGAAGCCATGGTGGTGTCACCGGAGTGCACACGGCCGACACGGGCTGCCGCTCGCGGTACCCCGGTCTGGCGGGAGAGCTTCAGCGTGGTGCTTCGTGCCGCCGGGTGCTTCGCAGCCGCGACGGCAGCCACCCCCCGCTGCCGCCCACGCCCACCGAACGCACCCACCTCTCACACGCCGTTCGTGCCCCGCGTGGTCGCCCGCATGCGGGAAATGCGCGGTCCGGCTGCCGCCCGGGGCGGGCGGGGTTCAGGGTGGGATCGGGCCGGGGGTCCGGGGGGCCACTCGGTCGGCGAGGGCGGCGGACAGCGAGGACAGCCCGCGTTCCAGCGGCCCGGTACCGAGCAGCGGGCGCCAGCACGAGGCGAACACCAGCGCCCCCAGGATGAACAACTCCAGGCGGTAGGGCGCGACGTCGTCGGGCTGGGTGCCGAGGAGCGCGAGCACGACGATGTGCCCGGCGTAGACCGTGAGGGCCATGGAGCCCGCCGCCGCCAGCGGGTACAGGGCGACCCGCAACCGGTCGGCGAGCGCGAGGCAGCACGCGAGGGTAAGGAGCCCCGTGCCGGTGGCGCCGAGGATCTCCAGCGTCGTCCCGCTGTGCGGCGTGGCGACGAGCAGCCACCACACGGAGTCGACGGGGACGGTCCCGTGCAGGTCGCCCGCCCATTCGGCGACGGCGTCGCGGTAGACCCCGCGCACCTCCGGCGGGGTCCGGGCGTAGTCCATGGCGGGCGCCTCGGGCCAGGCGGCCAGCCCGAGGCGGCCCATTCCGTCGAAGCCGTCCATGACCAGCCGGGACCCGCCGTAGCCCAGGAGGGCCAGTGCGGCGCCGGTTCCGGCGAGGCCGAGCCGCACCCGGACGGCGCGCAGGTCGAGGCGGCCCACTGCCATGCCGGCGGCGACGAACGCCATGAAGGTCGCCGCCGGGTAATAGCCGGTGAGGAAGAAGTCGCCGAGGCCGCCGATCGAGCCCTCGGGCAGGCCGGGGTCGCCCATGAGCGAGCGGAGCACGAACGACACCTGCGGTCCGACCAGGGCGATCGCCGCGGCGACGGCGGTGAGCGCCGGTGCGCGCAGGAGCAGCAGCGGCAGGGCGAGCACGAAGTAGCCGCCGTAGTAGCTCAGGATGACGGCGACCGGCGTGCCCATCAGGTCGAGCAGGAACCCGAGCAGGGCGAGGACCACCGCGCGCACCAGGACCCGGACGGCGACGTGCCGCAGGGGGGTTCCGCGCAACGGTGTCGCGCCGCCGGAGATCAGTGCCAGGGACACGCCTGCGAGGAGGGCGAACAGGGCTGAGGAGCGGCCGCTGGCGAGTTCGTAGGCGAGTTCGGCGGCGTCGCCGTCGAGGAGGCCGATGGTTCCCGCCCCGAGGTGCGCGGCGAACATCCCGGCGACGGCGAGCATCCGGGCGACGTCGACACCGACGATCCGGCCAGGGGAGAAGACCGGGGTGCGTGCGGCACCGGCCGGCAGGGTTCGAGACACGTACCCAGGTTAGGGTGCCGTGCCCCATTCGTCCCATCCGCGCCCGGCCGCAGTGCGGTCGCGCACCCCCGCCGCAGCGGGGGCGTGCGCCGTCAGTCGGCGCGGAGGGCGTGCAGCAGCCGGGTGAGCGCCCGGTCGGTGGCGTCGAGGGCGCCGGGGTCGTCGGACTGGGCGATCCACAGTGCGGCCTCGTTCATCGCGCCGGACAGCAGGCGGACCAGCGGCGCGACCGGCTGGTCGGGGATCGAGCCGTCCTCGACCAGCGCCGCGAGGGCCTCTTCGAGGTGGCGGGCCGACGCCGCCTCGTCCATCGCGCGCCATTCGTTCCAGCCGAGGACGGCGGGGGCGTCGATGAGCATGATGCGCCGGGCGGAGCGGCCGGAACTGGCCGTGAGGAACGCGCGGCATCCGGCGGTGAGCTGGGTCCAGGTGTCGGGTTCGGCGTCGGCCGCCGCGGCGACCTGGTCGGCGACGTCGGACTGCACCCTGCGCAGCACCGCGCGGAACAGCTCCTCTTTGCTGCCGAAGTGGTGGTAGAGGGCGCCCTTCGTGACGCCCGCCGAGCGGACGATCTCGGCGAGGCCGACCGCGGCATAGCCCCGTTCGGCGAAGAGCCGGGTGCCCTCGTCGACGAGGGCGCGCATGGTCGCTTCGCGCTGCTGGGCCTTTGTCCGCGGCACGGTGTCCTCCTCGGTGTCCCCGCACACATTGACGTACCGATGGTACGTATCTATGGTAGCGATACATACCGACGGTACGTGAAAAGTGATTCGAGGCCACCACCCATGACACTCACCGGTTTCTACACCGTGATCTGCACCGACCGCGTCGCGGCGACCCGCGACTTCTACACCGGGCTGTTCGGATTCGCTCCGACGTTCGAGACCGACTGGTACGTCAGCCTGCACCGCCCCGAGGGGCCGCCCGCCGAACTGGCGATCCTCCAGGCCGGCCACCCCACCCTCCCCGCCGGGCACACCGCGACCGCGCAGGGCCTGCTGCTCAACTTCGAGGTGGCCGACGCCGACGCCGAGTACCGCAGGCTCGTCCACGAGGCGGGGCTCCCGGCGGTACTCCCCCTGCGAAGCGAGGACTTCGGGCAGCGGCACTTCATCGTCGCCGACCCCAACGGCGTCCTCATCGACGTCATCACGCCGATCGAGCCGTCCGAGGCGTTCGCCGCCGCCTACCTCGCGTGACGGCGGAGCCCCGCGGGGCGGGTGCGGCCGACCCCCGTCCCAGGGACCGGCCGCACCCGGACGGACGCGCCGGAGCCAGGGACCGGGCCAGGGCCGGGACCAGGTCACGGTCAGGGCCCGCCGGGCGCGGGGCCGCCCGGATCCGGCGGTGCCGGGCGGCCGCACCCTCAGCCGCGGTCCCCGCCGGCCAGTCCGCTGAAGTAGTCGAGGGCCTCCGGGTTGGCGAGCGAGTCGCGGCTGGCGACCTTCTCCGGCGCCTCGCCCATCAGGATGCGCTTGACCGGCACCTCCAGGACCTTGCCCGACATCGTCCGCGGCACCGCGGGGATGGCGCGGACGGCGTCGGGGACGTGCCGCGGCGAGCAGTCCTCGCGGATGGCGCGGGCCAGCCGCCGGGTGAGGTCGTCGTCGAGGCTGACACCGGGGCCGATCACCACGAACAGCTCGATGCGCGAACCGCCGTCGCGCTGCGGGACGTCGACCACCAGCGCGTCCTCGACCTCGGCCAGGCCGTACACCGCGCGGTAGATCTCGCTGGTGCCCATGCGCACCCCGCCGCGGTTGATCGTGGAGTCGGAGCGCCCGTAGATGACGGCGGTCCCGCGCTCGGTGATCTCGATCCAGTCGCCGTGCCGCCACACCCCGGGGTACATCGCGAAGTAGCTGTCCCGCAGGCGCTCCCCCGTGGCGTCGCCCCAGAAGAACAGCGGCATGGACGGCGCCGGCCGGGTGACGACCAACTCCCCGACCTCCCCGATGAGCGGGCTGCCGTCGGGGTCCCACGCCTGCACCGCCATGCCGAGCGCCGGCGCCTGGATCTCCCCCTCGTACACCGGCAGGGTGGGCACCCCGCCGACGAGGACGCTGCACACGTCGGTGCCCCCGCTGGTCGAGAACAGCCACAGGTCGGAGCCGAACTCCGCGTAGCACCAGTCGAAGCCTTCGGGGCTCAGCGGGGAGCCCGTGGAGCCGATGGCGTGCAGCGCCGACAGGTCGCGCCCCTCGGTGGGGTGCACCTCCGCCTTCATGCAGGAGGTGAGGAACCCCGCGCTGGTGCCGAACACGGTGACCTTCGCGCGCTCGGCGAGGTCCCACAGCGCGCCGAGACCGGGGTGCGCGGGGCTGCCGTCGTAGAGGACGATGGACGCCCGGGTCAGCAGCACGCTGACCAGGAAGTTCCACATCATCCAGCCGGTGGTGGTGAACCAGAAGACCCGGTCGTCCTGCTGGGCGTCGAGGTGCAGGTTGAGGTGCTTGAGCTGCTCCAGCAGGGTCCCGCCGTGCCCGTGCACGATGGCCTTGGGCAGGCCCGTGGTGCCGGAGGAGTAGAGCACCCACAGCGGGTGGTCGGTGTCGAGCGGCTCGAACCGCAGCGGGTCGCCTTCACCGGCCCGTTCCAGGTCGGCCCAGTTCAGCGCGCCTTCGACCGGTGCGTCGCGGAGGTAGTCGAGTACCACGGTGTGCTCGACGCTGGGCAGTCCGTCGCGCAGCGCGGCGAGCACGTCGCGGCGGTCGAAGTCCTTGCCGCCGTAGCGGTAGCCGTCGACGGCCAGCAGCACCTTCGGTTCGATCTGCGCGAACCGGTCGATGACGCTGCGCACCCCGAAGTCGGGCGAGCACGACGACCACACCGCCCCGATCGACGCGCACGCGTAGAACGCGGCGACGGCCTCGGGGATGTTGGGCAGGTAGGCCGCCACCCGGTCGCCCGGGCCGACCCCGAGGCGGCGCAGGCCCCCGGCGATGGCGGCGGTGCGGCGCTTCAGCTCGCCCCACGTCCACTCGCCTAGCACGCGGAGCTCCGAGGCGTGCCGGATGGCGACGGCGTCGTCGTCGCGGTCGCGGAAGATGTGCCGGGCGTAGTTGAGCTCGGCGCCGGGGAACCACTGCGCCCCCGGCATGGCCGGCTCCGCAAGCACCCGGTCGTAGGGGCGGTCGGGGCGGACGTCGAAGTACTCCCAGATCCCCGACCAGAACCCGTCGAGGTCGGTGGTCGACCACTGCCACAGCGCGTGGTAGTCCTCGGCCTCGACCCCCCGGTTCGCGCGCGCCCACCGGGTGAACGCGGTGATGTTGGCCCGTTCGCGCCGCTCCGGTCCTGGTTCCCACAGGACCGGTGGCTGCGTGCGTTGCGTCACGACCTCGCGCCTTTCTCGACCGACACGGCGAACGGCCGCGCGCGGCGCCGCCCCGGTCAACGGGGACGGGGCCGGCCCGCCGACCGCCTCTGGTTCCGGCCAATCTAACCTCACGGCGCTCCGGCCCGCCGCCGCGCCCCCGCGCTGCGCCGCATCGTTGAGCAGCACCGTTGGGATGCGGGGGTGAGAAGCGCGGGCGGGCGGCAGGGGCGGGAGGCGAGCGGGCGGCGGGACGGCGAGGGCTCGGCGGGCGGTGCGGACGCCGGCGGGACCGGGGCCACCGCGGGCGGTCCCGGCTCCGGGCCGGCGCCGCCGCGGGGCGCGGGGCGGGCGCGGACTCCCGTGCGCGCGCCGCGGCTGCGGGTAGCCTGGGCTCCGGTACATGCGGCGGTCATGGGCGATCCGTTGCGGGCTTCCCCCCTGCACGCGCGCCATGGAGTGGAAGGGCGGAGCTGGCCAGTGCGCACACCGGCGGTCCCGAGGCGGACCCTCGTGCTCGGCATCGTCGCCTGCGTCACCGTCCTCGCCTGCGTCATCGTGCTGGCCGTGCCCTACACCCGCGGCGGCGTCCAGCAGGCGTGGTGCGACCTCACCGGGCAGGGCTGCGCCGAGGCGCCGGGCTGGCCGCAGGAACGCCCCGGCGCCAAGGGCAAGTACGTCAAGCTCTCCCCCGAAGAGGCCGCCACCTGGGGCAACTACTTCGCTCTCGGCGACTCCTACTCCTCGGGCGACGGCGCGGGCGAGTACCACGAGGGCACCACGGGCAAGAAGGGCTGCTGGCGGTCTGCGAACGCCTACCCCGAGGGTGTCGCGGGCAGCTACGACTTCGCCGGGGAGCTGTCCTTCCTCGCGTGCAGCGGCCAGCGCGGCAACAAGCTGATCGAGTCGCTGGAGTCGGGCGACTCCCAGCTCTCGCAGGTCTCCCCGCACACCTCGCTGGTCACGCTGGGGATCGGCGGCAACGACCTCGGGTTCACCACGGTGTTCAAGACGTGCCTGCTGCGCGTCCCGCTGCTGGAGAGCCGCGCGTGCGTCGGGCAGGAGAAGGACATCGACAAGCGCATGCGGCACTTCGAGTCGACGTTCGAGGACGTCATCACCGAGGTCCGCGACCGCGCCCCCGACTCCCGCGTCCTCGTCCTGGGCTACCCCCGGCTGTTCCCCGAGGAGCCCGACGGCATGTACTACACGCTCACGACCGCCGACCAGGAGTGGATCAACACCACGACCGAGCGGTTCAACAAGCAGATCGCCGACGCGGTGAAGACCGTCGACTCCGGCATCCGCGAGGACCGCGAGGCCGGCAGCGTGGAGTTCGTGGACGTGTACTCCACGACCAAGGGACACGAGGTGGGCGCCGAGGAGCCGTGGATCCGCGGAGTCGAACTGCGCGACATCACCACCGGCGCCACGATCGACCGCAGCAGCTTCCACCCCACCGCGTCCGGGCAGCAGGCCGTGGGCGCGCGGGTCCGCGCCCGCATCGACGAGGGCCCGGGGCGTGCGCTGTACGCGACCCGGGCGACCTACGAGAACGCCGACCCCGACACGCTCGCCGCCGAACTCGACTGAACCGGCGCGGGCGGCGGCCGTGCGGCCGCCGCCCGCGCCGGGGTGGTCAGCCCGCTGCCGCGCGCAGGTCGGTGAGGACCGCCTCGACCTGGTCGAGCCCCCAGTTGAGGTCGTCCTCGTCGATGACCAGCGGCGGCGAGAGCCGGATCGTGGACCCGTGGGTGTCCTTCACCAGGACCCCGCGCTCGGCCAGCAGTTCGCACATCTCCCTGCCGGTGGCGAGCGAGTCGTCGACGTCGATACCGGCCCACAGCCCGATGCTGCGCGCGGCGACCACGCCGTTGCCGACGAACCCGCGGATCCGGCGGGCGAGGACCTCGCCGAGCCTGCGGGCGTCCGCCAGGTAGGGGCCCTCACTGAGCATCCGCACGACGGTGGACCCCATGGCACAGGCGAACGGGTTGCCGCCGAAGGTGCTGCCGTGCTGGCCGGGGCGGATGACGCCGAGGACGTCGGCGTCGGCGACGACGGCCGAGACCGGCAGGATGCCGCCGCCGAGGGCCTTGCCGAACAGGTAGGCGTCGGGGACCACGCCGGTATGCTCGCAGGCGCGGACGGTGCCGGTGCGGCCGAGGCCCGACTGGACCTCGTCCGCGATGAACAGGACCTGGTTGCGGTCGCAGATCTCGCGGATCCGCGGCAGGTAGTCGGGGGGCGGCACGATGACCCCCGCCTCGCCCTGCACGGGTTCGATCAGCACCGCCGCTGTGGTGGCGTCGACGGCCTGCGCGATGGCGTCGGCGTCGCCGTAGGGCACGACGCGGAAACCGGGCGTGTAGGGCCCGAAGCCGCCGTAGGCGTCGGGGTCCTCGGAGAAGGAGACGATGGTGGTGGTGCGGCCGTGGAAGTTGCCCCCGGCGACGATGATGGTGGCGCGGTCGGCGGGGATGCCTTTGACCTCGTATCCCCAGCGCCGGGCGACCTTGATGCCGGTCTCCACGGCCTCGGCCCCGGTGTTCATCGGGAGCACCTGCTGCTTGCCGACGAGCCCGGAGAGGGCGGTGACGAACGGGGCGAACTGGTCGGTGTAGAAGGCCCTGCTGGTCAGTGTGACCCTGTCGACCTGCCGGTGCGCCGCCGCGAGCAGGTCGGGGTGGTGGTGGCCGAAGTTCATCGCCGAGTATCCGGCGAGGCAGTCGAGGTAGCGCCGCCCTTCGACGTCGGTCACCCATGCGCCGTCGCCTTCGGCGATGACGACGGGCAGCGGGTTGTAGTTGTGCGCCGAGTGCGTCTCGGCGAGTCCGATGTGCTGCGTGGTCGTCGTCGCCGCGTTCTCGGTTTCGGCGGGGTCACCGCTGTTCACCGTGTGCTGGCCCAGACTGCGGATCTCGCTCATCCAGTTGTCCTCCGATCACCGTTGATCGTTGTTCGATCTTTGTGATACCCGCGCGAATAACGCACAATGCGCTGGTCGCGCAGGACCCCAGAAGTGGAACAGAGACCCCGATGCGCGCGCAAGGGGTGACCAACGCAACATCGAGTGCGTCCCCCGCACAACAGGGCGCGCCGCCGGGGTGTCCCGAGACTTCCGCCACACGCGCCGCGCCCCCGCCCGCGGGGCGGGCGGCCCGGCGGCGGCCGGTGCCGCGGGAGGCCCGCGACGGCAGGGGTTCCGCGCGGCCTCCGGGCGTCCTCCGCAGGGGCACCCCCGCCGGTACGTGACGCGGCCCATAGCGCCAGGATCGGTCGGCACAGCCGGCCACGGGTACGGCGGTGTCAGGAGCGTCGATGACTCGCACAACGCACGGGCCGCCCCATGGGCGGCGCACACCAGGGGCCGCCGCCCACGGCGCGCGCGGCGGCAGCGGCCTGTCCCTGCCGCGGCTACTGGCGTCGGTGGCGGCCGCGGTGCCCGACCGCCCCGCCGTTGTCGCCGGGCCGCGGCGGACCGACTACGCCGGGCTCGACGAGCGGGCGACCCGCCTGGCCCGCCACCTGCGCGCCGCCGGGATCCGCCCCGGCGAGCACGTCGCGATCCTGGCGTACAACCGCGCCGAGTGGCTGGAGTCGGCGTTCGGGGTGTGGCGCGCCGGCGCCGTCCCGGTGAACGTCAACTACCGGTACGTCCCGGCGGAGCTGCGCCAGGTCCTCGCCGACGCCGACGCCGTGGCGCTCATCGCCGAGCGCTCGCTGAGCCGCGGAGTCGCCGCGGTGCGCGCCGAGCTGCCCCGGCTGCGCCATGTGCTGCTGATCGAGGACGCGGACGGCGGCGCGGGTGGCGGGGCGGACGGTGGCCTGGGCGGGCTGCCCGCCACTGGCGGCGGGGGCGGTGTGGGTGGCGGCACGGACGACGGCGCCGGGGCGTCCGGGGGCGCGCCCCTGCCCGGCGCGGACTACGAGGCGGCGCTCGCGGCGCACGACCCCGACCCGGACGGGCTGCCCGCCACCGGCGGCGACGACCTGTACCTGATCTACACCGGCGGCACCACCGGGGACCCCAAGGGGGTCATGTGGCGGCAGGAGGACATCTTCCACGCGGCGCTGGAACGCCGCAGGCCCGGTGAGCCGCGCGCCCGCTCCGCGGCGTGGGCCGGTGAGCGCGCGCTCTCTTGCGAGGCGCACCGCATGCTGGTCCTCGGGCCGCTCATGCACGCCGCCGGGCAGTGGAACGCGCTGAGCCTGCTGTTCAACGGCAAGACGGTCGTGCTCAACACCGACCGCACATTCGACCCCGGCCGCGTCGCCGACCTCGCCGACAGGGAGGGGGTGCACGCGGTGCAACTCGTGGGCGACGCGATGGCCCGCCCGCTCGCGGAACGGCTCGGGCCCTCCCCCGACCGGTGCGCCCCGCTCGCGGTGGTGCGCTCCGGGGGGACCCCGCTCACCCCGGCGGTGCGCGACCTGTGGCGCTCGTGGCGGCCCGGCATCGTCATCGCCGACAGCTACGGCGGGTCGGAGACCGGCGTGTGCGGGACCTCCGCCGACAGCGAGGGGACCGACACCCGGCGGTTCACCGTCGGCGCGAGCGTGGCGGTCCTCGACGGCGCGCTGCGCCCGCTGCCGCCCGGCGCGGCCGACATCGGACGCATCGCGCGCAGCGGCCGGATCCCGCTCGGCTACTACAACGATCCGGTGAAGACCGCGCTGACGTTCCCCACCGGGCCCGACGGGCGCCGCTGGGTGATGTCGGGCGACCTCGGAACGGTCGGCCCCGACGGCTCCGTGCTGCTCCTGGGCCGCGGCGCGTCCGTCATCAACACCGGCGGCGAGAAGGTGTACCCGGAGGAGGTCGAGCGGATCCTCAAGTCCCACCCCGAGGTCACCGACTCGATCGTCGTCGCCGGCCCGGACGAGCGGCTCGGCCAGCAGGTCACGGCCCTCGTCTCCTGCGCGGACGGCGCGGCGGCCTCCGACGAGCAGATCCGCGCGTTCTGCCGGGCCAGGCTGGCGGGTTTCAAGGTGCCCCGCACCATCCACCGCGTCGACCGCATCCGCCGTACCGCAGCGGGCAAGCAGGACTACCGGTGGGCGGCCGCCGCGGCCCGCGACGCGGTCTCCGCGAAGCGGGCGATGCGGGCAGAGCCGGACGACCGCTATCGTCTGTAACCATGGCGCCCCGTACCCTCGCCAACGACCGTTACCGATTGCAGGAGCCGATCGGCCAAGGCGGCATGGGCACGGTGTGGCAGGCGGAGGACCTCACCCTGCACCGCACCGTCGCGGTCAAGGAGGTCAAGGTCTCCCCTGACCTCGAGCCCGACGTCCGCGCCGAACTCATGGCACGCACCCTGCGCGAGGCCCGCATCTGCGCCGGGCTGAGCCACCCCTCCATCGTCACCATCCACGACGTCGTCGAAGAGGGCGGACGACCGTGGATCGTCATGGAGCTGGTGCGGGGGCAGCGCCTCGACAAGGTCATCGCCGACAACGGCCCCATGCCGCCGCGCCAGGTGGCCGAAATCGGCCGCCAGCTCCTCTCGGCGCTGGGCACCGCGCACGAGCACGGCGTCCTGCACCGCGACGTCAAACCCGCGAACGTGCTCGTGCTGCCCGACGGCCGGCCGGTGCTCAGCGACTTCGGCATCGCGGTGTCCGACGCCGAGGACCGGCTCACGCTCACGGGGAAGCTCCCCGGCTCCCCCGGGTTCGTCGCGCCCGAGCGGCTCGCCACGGGCGAGATGACCCAGGCGTCCGACGTCTGGTCGCTCGGCGCCACCTTGTACTTCGCGGTGGAGGGCAGGCCGGCCTACGACCGCAAGAACCTCGTGGAGCTGCTGAACGCCCCCCTCACCGACTTCCCCGACGCCACCGTGCTCGCCGGGCCGCTGCGCCCCGTCCTCTACGGCATGCTCCAGCACGACGTCGAGGAGCGCCTGACCGGGGCGGCGCTCGACTCCGCGCTCGCCAAGGTCATCGCCAACACCACCGGGCCCGACCCCACGCCCACCCAGCTCGACGTCTCCGACATGCGCATGTCGCGGCCCCAGGGTCCGCAGGGGGCGCAGGGCCCGCAGGCGCACCGCGGGCACCAGTCGCCCACCGGACCCACGCCCGCGCACGGCGGCGCGCGGGTGCCCCTCCCGCCGGGCGCGAACATGGCCATGGGGCACCGGCCGGTCGACGACGGCTACCACATCAGCGGGCGCGGCTGGAAGGCCATCATCATCTCGCTCATCCTGGGGATCATCACCCTGGTCCTCGCGCCGCTGCTGGTCGAGTACCTCGCGAAGGAGCTGTTCCCCGAGGACGGCGCGCCGGGCAACGGCTCGGGCAGCAGGCCGGACAGCGGCATCCACGACGCCTCGGGGCCGGTTCCGGACCCTGGGCCGATCATGCTGCACCACCTCCCGACCGCCTGACCGCCTCGCCCACCGGGACCGGCGCGGGTTCGGTGCCCTCGAACCGGACAGCACCGCGGAACGGGATCCGGCGCCCGGCCCCGTTCTCGCCCGGGCGCCCCCGGTTCGCCGCCCCGCGGCCCGGCCGCGCCGCGGCGGCGTTGCGGCCCGCGTTTCCTGAGCATCCGCCGGGAATCGGCTGAGAACACGCTGAGCTGCCCGGATCCGGTCATATCCGGTGCCCTGCGGCTCCTACCCTGTGGACGCGCGCCCCTCCCGCACCGGACACCGCACCGGTGTGCCATCCCCCGACCAGAACGGGCTTTATGACCTCGACGACCGGCACCCACACCCTGAACACCGTGCGCGGGATGCTGATCGGAACGGCCGAAGTGGTCCCCGGTATCAGCGGCGGCACCGTCGCCCTGATCACCGGGGTCTACGAAGACCTCGTCACCTCGGCCGGGCACGTCGTCACGGGGATCAAGAACGCGGCGGCGGACCTGGTGCGCGGGCGCGGCTTCGGGCGCGCGGCGGCCGAGTTCCGCCGGGCCGACTGGGGCGTCGTCGCGGCGGTGCTCGCGGGGATGGTCGCCGCGGTGCTGGTGGCCGCCCGGCTGGTCGCACCGGTGGTGGAGGCGAACCCGGTGCACAGCTACGCGTTCTTCTTCGGGCTGGTCCTCGCGTCGCTGTGGGTGCCCTATTCGAGCTCGGGGCGGCGGTGGCGGGCCGGGCACTACGTGGTCGCGCTCGCCGTTGCCGTCGTGGCGTTCCTGCTGAGCGGCGTGCCGCCGACGGACGTGCAGCCCACCCCGCCCGTCGTCATGGGCGCGGCGGCCGTCGCCGTGTGCGCGCTGGTCATGCCCGGCCTGTCGGGCTCGTTCATCCTGCTCACGTTCGGCCTGTACACGACGACGATGGCGGCGCTCAACGACCGCGACCTCGGCTACATCGCGACCTTCGCCGCCGGGGCCGTCCTGGGGCTCGCGTTCTTCGTCAAGCTGCTGCAATGGCTGCTGGAACGGCACCACCACCCCACCATGGTCGTGATGACGGGGCTCATGCTCGGCTCGCTGCGCGCGCTCTGGCCCTGGCAGGACGACGACCGGGGGCTGCTGGCGCCCGGCGCGGCGGCCGCCCCCGCCATCGGGCTCGCGCTGCTGGGCGCCGCCGCCGTCGTGGCGATCATCGCGGTCGAGCACCGCATCAAGATCCGGAGCACGCCACCACCCCCCACCCATGGCCGCCACCGCGCCTCACAGCGGTAGCGCAGACGCCGGAGCGGGGGCGCCAGGGACGGAGGGGCGTCCCGCGCTGATCCCCGAAGCGCCGGCCGGCGCTTCGGGGATCAGCGCGGCCGTCGTCACCTCTTCGCGCGGTAGCGGGGTGCGTCCGTCGCGCCACGGCTGCACAGCGGAAAGAGGGCGGCCCCCTGCGGCGCGTGTGCAGAGTGGCCGCTGCCGGTCACCGCGCAACCATCACACGACGAGCACACGTCGCACCAGATGACGGGACTCGACCGGGGCCCGGGACACGGAGGACGCATGAAGGCCATCAAGAGGACCATCGTGGTCACGGCCATCGCCGCAGCTGCCGCCGCAGCCGGCGTCGGGGCGGCGTCGGCAGGCCAATCGGAATCGCCCAATCGAGAAATCTGGGACGGCCCACTGGCGGGAACGGTGTCCGGCACCGAGTGGCAGGGCGACGCGGCGGCGATCGCCGACGGCTACCAGGCGACCGGGGACACCGAGGGCTCCCCGGGCGGGGCGGGCTTTGCCCCGACCGGTGACGAAGGTGGCTCCCCGAGCGGCGGGGTCGCCCCGACCGGCGACGGACACGGCTCCCCGAGCGGGGGCTGAAACCACGCACCGCGCCCCGTCTCCTCTTCCCGAGGTGCCGGGGCGCGTTCGTCGTGAGCGACCGTTTCTTCCCCTTCTTCCTCTCCGCATGGACTCGCTTCGAGGCCGCTGCGGACGTCCCTGCTGCGATCAGTCGCCGTGGCCGATGTACAGCGCTGTGTCGAGCGCTTCGGGGGTCGGCGCGGTCCTCGTCACCTCTTCGCCCGAGGGCAGGACCCGCATGGCGGTGCACCCGTCGTCGGAGATGACCCATACTCCGGCCCAATACCGGCGCATGTCCTGGATCGCGGCTGCCGTGTCCGGGCGGCCGGTCTCACGGCTCATGGCTCCGCACCATCGAGTCCGAGCGAGGCGGCGGGGAGTGGGCGTCCCGCACGCGGCGGCCGATGGTTGAGTCGGCGGACGAACTCCTCGAAGTCCTCTTCGATGATCGTCGACGGGAGGGCCGGGTGGTCATCGCGCCGGGTCGCGATCCACAAGCAGCGGGTGCGCCGGATCCGGTACGCCTCACCGTAGATCTCCCGCAACGCCTCCAGCGACGGCGTCTCGGTACCCGTAGAGCGCGGTACCTGACCGGGGTGTATCGCCATAGCGTCACCTCACAGCGCCAGTGGGGATGTGAGACGACGCTACGAGTGACGGCCTCGCTGCCGCGAGAACTTTGCTTATGTTTGCTTCAATACAGTGTTGAGCGCGCCCTTGCGATGAGCGTCCGGGCGTCGCGCCCGTACACCGCGGACTTCTGAAGCAACATGAACGCCTTCGAGTACAGGGCGATTTCGCGCGGCTGCGTGATGGTGAGTTCCGCCGACACCGTTTCCACCATCACGACCTGGTCGTCGAACATGACGAACCCTTCTCCGGGCAGTACGCCGTGCTCGGCGGGGCCGGCGAGGGGGATGATCCCGAGGCTCAACCTCGGCACGGCCATGGCAACGAGCAGCCGATCGAGCTGGGCCGCCATGACCTCGGTGCCGCCGACCCGCGTGTAGAGCGCCTGCTCACCAAGGAGCGCGCTGAAGCGGCGGTCGCCCCGATAGAGCGTCTGCTGCCGCTCCATACGGGCTGCGACGCCCGCCTCGACATCGTCGGGGATCTGATGAAAATCCACACCCGTCCGCAGCACCGCTGCCGCGTACTCCGGTGTCTGGAGAGTCCCCCAGATCACCGACGGCTCGTACACCCTGATCTGGCGCGCCTTTTCGTACAGGCCGATCGAGGTGCGCTGGCGGCGTCGGGTCCCCGAGTGCAGAATGCGCCGCCACTCCATCCACATCGCTTCGACCGCGCGCACGGTGGCCACGAGGTCGGCCACGTCTGCGTCGGCGCCGCAGTGTTGGCACCACACCCTGATGTCGGCCTCGGTGGGTGTCTGCTTCCCGTGCTCGATCTTGCTGACCTTGGAGAGCTGCCATCCGACGGCCGACGACAGGGCCCGCCCCGTGAGTCCCGCGTCGCGGCGGAGTTCGCGCAGACGGGCACCGAGGGCTTCCCGCGCTTGCTGGGCCTGACTCGACATCCGACGACTTTACCGGGGGGTGTAGGCGTCGTGCGGAATGGCGACGGACCACAGCAATTCGCGGACCCGTACACACTCGGCAACGGTGGCGGCGTCGGTGACGATCTCGGAGCCGAGGACCCGGCCGTCGACGTCGAAGTGCCCGACGGCGAGGGTTGCGTCGTCCAGTAGCCACCAGTCCCGGCCGCCGACGGGCATCGCCAGCGCCTCTGGGACGTCGTGCCGAGGCAGCCACCGGATGTCCTCGCCCGCCGCGAGGTTGTCCGGAGTGCCCTCGTACTCGAACCTGATGTAGTCCGAAACCGGCTCGGTGACCACGCGAACCCGGCGCACAGCGCGCCCGGAACGGGAAAGCCGCCGGATCATGGCCAGCCACGGCGCCATCCATGCCTGGTCGTCGGGCTCACCGCGCAACCACGCCGTGTAGGGGTCTTCTTCCTGGTCAACGTGGTAGGTATCGCGCAACTCCAGGTGGAACGCATCCCTCTGGATACCGCCGAGAAGCGCGTTGCGCTCGTGCCCGCTGATCAGCTCCACTCCACGGCCCTCATCAGCGCCGCGAGGTCGCGGGCGGGCACCTCTACGACGTCCTCATGTTCCGGAAGCCGCAGCTCCGCACGCACCGCCGCGTCCGTAACGACCGCCCCGCGGATGATGCAGGACTCCACATCGACACCGGCCACGATGGGCGCCTCGCGGCCGCGCAGCGCGCCCTCGATCCCGTCGGCGACGAGATGGTCGAGCAGCCGGTCATAGATCCGCACACACGTCTGCCCCTGGGCCACTTCGACGCCGTCGAGGTGGGCGGGGTCCACCACCCGGTAGCCCTGGACGAGGTAGGTGTCGCGGTCAGTGGCGTAGAGGGTGGGCGAGTCACCGATCTTGCTTTCCTTGCCAAGGAACCTGATACGCATCATTGCTCCTGTTTGCTCGTATTAGCTCCTATGCTGATCGTCTGTTGGGAGTCCGCCGCCGTCAAGGGGTCCATGGCAGCGGTGCGGGCGCGGCGGGGGTGGTTTGTTAGCGTGAGGGGGACAAGGCGCGGGGTGCCGGGTTCGTACCGGCTGAGATGAGACCCGTGAACCTGCACTAGTTCGTACTAGCGAAGGGACGCCTCGTGGCTTCCGGCTCACGTGACCGCACTCCCCCGATCATCCTGTCCATCGCGGGCACCGACCCCAGTGGCGGCGCCGGGATCCAGGCGGACCTTAAGGCGTTCTCCGCCCTCGGCGGCTTCGGGACGACCGTCATCACGGCGCTCGTCGCGCAGACCACCACCGGTGTCAGCGAGGTCCACGAGGTCCCCGCGGAGTTCGTGACCGCCCAACTCGACACCCTGCTGGACGACGTCCGGGTCGACGCGGTGAAGATCGGCATGCTCGCCACCACGGAGGTCATCGAGGCCGTGGCGCGGGCGGTGGACGCCCACCGCCTGGCGAACGTCGTCCTCGACCCGGTGATGGTCGCGAAGAGCGGCGACCGACTGCTCGCCGCCGACGCGGTCGAGGCGCTGCGCACCGAACTCCTGCCGCGCGCGGACCTCGTCACCCCCAACCTGCCCGAGGCCGCCGACCTGCTCGGCACCGAGGAGGCCGCCGACCTGGACGCCATGCGCGCCCAGGGCGCCGCGCTGCTGGAACTGGGCGCCGGCCGGGTGCTGATGAAGGGCGGCCATCTGCCGACCCGCGAGGCCACCGACCTGCTGCTCGCGCCGGGCGCCGAACCCGAGGTCCTGCGGGCGCCGCGGGTGGACACCAAGAACACCCACGGGACGGGCTGCACCCTGTCGTCCGCGATCGCCGCGCTGCGCCCCCGGCGTCCCGGCTGGCCCGAAGCCGTTCGCGACGCCAAGTCCTACCTCACCGAGGCCCTCCGCCACGCCGATTCCCTCCACGTGGGCGAGGGCAAGGGCCCGGTCCACCACTTCCACGCCTGGTGGTGACCTGCTTTCCACGCCTGGTGGTACCCGCTCCCGCTGCGCGGACGTGCGCCCGGCGCGTGCGGGCGGGGCCGCCCGCCCACGGGGCGTGGACGGCCGATGGCGCCGCGACGTGGTCGCGGCGCCATCGGCGGGTGGGATGCGGCCTTCTCGGCCCTGGGGTCAGTCCTTCTTGGTGTCGACCAGGTCGGGCATCTTCCAGTTGGGCTCCGCGAAGTACTTCCTGGTCTCCGCGATGGCGACCCCCGACAGCACCAGCAGGCCGATGAGGTTGGGCACCGCCATCAGGCCGTTCGCGGCGTCGCTGAACGCCCAGACGACGTTGAGCTCTGTCGTGGCGCCCACGTAGACGACGAGCACGAAGACGATCCGGAAGGGGAGCACGGCGGCGCGGCCGAGGAGGAAGTCCAGGCAGCGCTCGCCGTAGTAGGACCAGCCGACGAGGGTGGTGAACGCGAAGAACATCAGGCTGATCGCGACGATGTACCCGCCGATGGGCGCGAGGCCCGGCGCGATGCCGCCAAACGCCTCACTCATGGCCCAGTTGGTCATCAGGGCGCCGTCGCCGGAGTCGGCCTCGGTGTGCCAGGCGCCGGTGACGATGATGACCAGGCCGGTCATGGTGACGACGATGATGGTGTCGATGAAGGTCTGGGTCATGGAGACCATGGCCTGCCGGACCGGCTGAACGGTCTTGGCGGCGGCAGCGGCGATACCGCCGGTGCCGAGGCCCGACTCGTTGGAGAACATGCCGCGCGCCATGCCCTGCTGCATCGCGATGATGAACGCGGACCCGGCGAACCCACCGACAGCGGCGGTCCCGGTGAACGCGTCGGTGAAGATCAGCATGAGAGCGGCCGGGATGTCGACGACGTGCACGGCGAGCACCAGCAGCGAGGCGACCACGTAGAGGATGATCATGAACGGCACGACGCCCGCCGCGAAGCGGCCGATGCTCTTGATGCCGCCGAGGATGACCGCCGCGACCAGGACGACCATGGCCACGCCGGACGCCCAGGTCGGCACGCCGAAGGTGCTGTCAAGCTGACCCGCCACCGCGTTCGCCTGGGTCATGTTGCCGATGCCGAACGACGCCAGCGCGCCGAACAGCGCGAACAGGAATCCGAGGACCAGGCCGACCCTGCCCATAGCGCTGG
Source organism: Murinocardiopsis flavida (assembly GCF_003014485.1). Classification (GTDB taxonomy): domain Bacteria; phylum Actinomycetota; class Actinomycetes; order Streptosporangiales; family Streptosporangiaceae; genus Murinocardiopsis; species Murinocardiopsis flavida. Next base: position 203,450 of record NZ_PYGA01000011.1, read on the forward strand.
TCGCGCCGAACTTCTCGGCGAACCCGTGGCGCAGGTAGAACATCGGGCCGCCGCTCATCTCGCCCTTCTTGTCGGCGCGGCGGTACTTCACGCCGAGAAGTGCCTCGGTGTACTTGGTGGCCATGCCCAGGACACCGGTCACCCACATCCAGAACAGCGCGCCGGGGCCGCCGACGCCGATGGCGAGCGCGGCACCGGCGATGTTGCCGACGCCGACCGTCGCCGCCAGCGCGGTGCTCAGCGCCTGGTAATGCGAGATGTCGCCTTCGGCCTTGGCTCCGCTCTTGTCGGTCTCGGTGCGGCGCACGAGGGCGAGCCACAGGGCGTGCCGCAGGACGCGGAACTGGAGTCCGCGCAGCCGGATCGTGAGATAGACGCCGACGATCAGCAGGAGCGGGATCAGGAAGAACGGGCCCCACACGAATGCGACGATGGAATCCAGTACCGCTTGGATGGACGCTGTCATTTCAACGAGCTCCCTATGGCTCCAAAATAAGAGGGATTCTCCGGCGACCGATCGCGCTGTGCGCCGCTCCGGAAACGATCGTGCGCGCCAGAGGCGGGGCTGATGGCACGCTCAGCAAGCGTCACATCACCGCGTCACAGCGGCGTCACGTTTGCCCGTCGCGCCGGTTTCTTATGGGTTCGGTGCGCGGCAGCCGGTCATGTGGTGGACTCCGCGTCCCCCTGGGCCAGCGCGAGGCGGCTGATCGCAGCGGCGGCCTCGACGGGGTCGGCCCCCTTGCCGACGGCGATGCCCAGCAGGTAGGTGGTGAGCGGGGCGGCCGGGCGCGCCACCGAGTGGGCGGCGTCCTTCGCGAGGTCGAGGATGAGGTCCACGTCGGCCTTCGTGGTGCCGGGGCCGTCGGGGAGCCCCAGCTCCGTGTCGACCTGCTGGGCCCATTCGTACAGGGTCATCGTGGTCCCTCCGCGTTGACGCAGGGCGCGGTCGCGCCCATATGAGTCGACAGCGACCTTAGCGCGCGCCCGCCCGAAGTCGTCCGTTCCGCGCCGCCGCGCCCCGGGACCGGCCGGGGACGCCACGGGGCCGGGACCGCTGTGCGGTCCCGGCCCCGTGGCGCCTGCGCGGTTCAGCCGGCCGGCGCGCCGATGGGGACGGCGGCGGTGTCGGTGCACCGCCCGCCGGTCACCTCGTCCAGGACCTGCGCCAGCCGGTCGAGGTGGGCGCGGATCCACGGCAGGGCGGCGGGGTCGGGTGCGTCGAGCGCCGCGTTGCGCCGCTCCTCGGTGTCGCCGTAGAGGAGGCTGGTGGCGACCCGCATGCGCAGCGCGTCCTCGCCCTCGCCGAACTCCGAGGCCGCGAGGACGCCCATGCCGTGCCCGCGGAGGAGCATCCCGGCGAGTTGCGGCCCGGTGCGGACCCCGTGCTCGGCGGCGAGGTGCTCGCGGTGGTCCTCGAAGTCGGGGTAGAGGTAGAACGCGGCCTGCGGGGCGGCGAGCCGGGCGCCGGCCGCCGCGAAGCGGTCGGCGGCCGCGCGCGCGATCCTGCCGTGCAGGCGCCGGCTGCGTGCGATGTGCTCGGCGATCTCGGGCGGTTCGTCGAAGGCGTAGGCGGCCGCCATCTGCACGGGCCCGGCCGGGCTGGACCACAGTTCGCTCGCGACGCCGAGCAGGTCGGAACGCAGCCGGTGCCCTGCGGGGCTGTCGGGCAGCCGGACGACCCCGATGCGCCAACCGCCCAGTGCGAGGTTCTTGCTGAGCCCGCTGGAGACGACGGTGCGCTCCGGTGCGTACTCGGCGAGGGCGGGCACCTCGGTGGCGGTGTCGTGGACGAGGTCGCGGTAGATCTCGTCGGAGATGATCAGCAGGTCGAGTTCGCGGGCGACCTCGGCGAGGCGCCGCATGGTGGCGGCGGACGCCACCGTGCCGGTGGGGTTGTCGGGGGTGGTGGCGACGACCGCGCGGACGTCGCGGCCCTGGGCGCGGGCCTCGGTGACGGCGGCGGCGAGCAGGTCCGGCCGCGGGACGCCGCCTTGGCCCGGCGCCGTCGGCACGCGCAACGGGCGGTGGCCGGTGAGGTGGAGTTGGGCGGCGTAGCTGACCCAGCTCGGGGCGGCGATGGCGACGTCGCCGCCGATGGCGAGCAGCAGCGCGTAGAGCAGCGGCTTGCTGCCGGGCCCGGCGACGACGAGCGCGGGGTCGGTGTCGAGTCCGCGGCGCCCCCAGTACCCGGCGGCGGCGGCACGCAGCAGGGGCGTGCCCGCCACAGGGCCGTAGGTGTTCTGGTCGGCTCCTGCTGCGAGCGCTCGGCGCAGGCCGGGGAGGACGGGCAGGCCGGCTTCGCCGAATCCCAGGGGCAGCACGGAGAGCCCCTGGTGCCGCCTCCGCTCCAGTGCCTCGTTCACAGCGAGAGTGGCGGACACGGTTACTGGCATGGGGAGATCAACTCCGGATCGTCCGATGACGCGAATACCGGCTGGTCAAGTCTCGGGTGACCAACCTGTTACCTACACTGCCCAGTCCGACCCATCAATACAAGCGATTCTTTTCGATGGTGAGCGTAAGCTGTCCTTATGCTCGATTTGCGCAGGCTGCACGTCCTCCAGGAGTTCACCCGGCACGGGACCATCGCCGGTGCGGCGGCCGCGCTCGGCTACACGCCGTCCGCCGTGTCCCAGCAGCTGTCCACTCTGGAACGCGAGGTCGGCACCTCGCTGGTCGACCGCACCGCACGCAGCGCGGAGCTGACCGACGCGGGGCGGCTGCTCGCCGAGCAGGCCGAGCAGATCCTCGCCATGGTCGAGGCGGCCGAGTCGGTGATCGCCGCGCAGGGCGGCATCGCCATGGGCAAGGTCACCGTGAGCGCGTTCCCCACGGCGGCCGTCGCGCTGGCCCCCTTGCTCGCGCAGCGCATGCGCGAGCACGACGGCATGCAGCTCGTGCTGCGCCAGACGGGCGAAGGCGGCGGCACCCGGCTGGTCGCGGGCGGCGAGGTCGACATCGCCCTGATCGACGACTGGTCGGGCCTGCGCCCCGACAGCGGAGCGGGCAAGCTCCGGCACTACCACCTGCTGCACGACCCCATGGTGCTCGCCGTACCGGGCTCGCACCCGCTCGCGGACACCGAGCGCCCCGTCGTGCTGGAGCGGCTGCGCCACGAGTCGTGGATCACCGCGCCGCACGGCGAACCCTCGCGGTCCGCCACCGACCGGCTGCTCGCCGACGCCGGGGGCGCCCCCACGGCGGCGTGGGAGTTCGAGGGGCTCGGCACCATCCTCAGCCTGGTCGAGCGGGGCATCGGCATCGCGGCCGTGCCGTCGCTGGCGTTGGCGTCCGCAAACGGGGACCTGGTGTTCCGCCGGCTCCCGGGCACCGCTCCGGCGCGCGACGTCTACGCCGTCGCGCGCTCCACCCGGGTGCGCCGCCCGGCGCTGAACGTGACCGTCCAGGCGCTGTACCACGCGGCGACCGAGATCCGCCGGTCGCTCGACACGGCGATGGACGACGTCGCGTCCTGACCCTGCCCCGCGATGCCGCGGGTGTCAGCCGTAGCCGTCGACGGGACGGTCGACAGTGCGGTCGACGGGGCGGTCGATAGGTCTGTCGAACGGGACGTCGGCCGGGCGCTCCGGCGCCAGGTGCACGTCGGCGCCGCGGCGGCGGGCCCGTTCCAGGCGGCGGCGCAGCCTGCGCGCTATGTGCAGGGAGCGATCGCGGTCCTCGCGGGCGTTCCACCACTCCGCGTATGCCTCGACCCTGCGGCGGCGCAGCTCTTCGAGCTCGGCCTCGATCTCGCGCACCTTGCGGTCGACCGCGGCGTGCTCGCGTCCGAAGACCTCCATCGAGCACTCGCGCGCCCCGGCCTCTTCCTCGACACGGCGGAGCCGCGCCTCGTCCCTGCTGGACTGCGGCGCGCGCCCTGTGCCTGCTGACCCTGACCCGACGAACCACACATCAGTCTGTCTATCCCGGACAGGCCCGACATCACCGGAACGTGACGCAAAAAGTACGGAAAGTGACGGAACGGAGTCGTAAGCGAGGGGCGGCCCGCAGAGCGGGCCGCCCCTGTGTTGGCGTTGATCAGGCCGCCATGGCCTGGCGGCGGCGCGACTGCGCGGGCACCCGGGTGAGGATCCCGCGGCGGGCCAGCCCCGGACGGCTCGACCGCACCTTGTCGTAGATCTCCTCGAACCGTTCGAGCGAGTTCCGGTGATCGTGGGTCTGCGCGATCCTGCGGCTGGCCTCGCCCATCTCGGCGCGCCGCGGCGACTCCAGTACCTCCAGCAGGCGGCGGGTCAGCGCCCCGATGTCGCCCGGCGGATACAGGAAGCCGTTCTCGCCCTCCTTCACCAGGTGCGGCAGTGCGAGCGCATTTGCGGCGACCACCGGCAGGCCGGTGGACATGGCCTCCAGGGTCGCGATGCTCTGCAACTCCGCGACACTGCCGATGGCGAACATGTCGGCGGCGACGTAGACCTGCGGCAGGTCCTCGTCCGGGACGAACCCGAGGAAGAACACCCGGTCGGCCACGCCGTGCTCGTGGGCGAGGCGGCGCAGCTCCTCCTGGCGCTGGCCGGTGCCGACCAGCGCGAGCTGCACATCGCGGCGTTCGGCGACCCGGGGCAGCGCCCGGATCAGCTCGTCGATGCGCTTCTCCACGTCGAGGCGGCCGACGAACACCATGGTCTCGCGGTCCGGCAGGCCGAACCCGGCGCGCGCGACGCTGCGCTCCTCGGGGCGCGGCTGGAAGCGTTCCAGGTCGATGCCGCAGGACACCGGCTCGACGGGGCGGCTGTAGCCCTTCTCCGCGAGCAGTTTCGCGGCCCGCTCGGTGGGCGTCGTCAGGTAGTCGGCCTCGTAGGCGACCCGGATCATGTCCCGCCACGCCAGCGTGCCCGCGGTGGAGTGCAGCAGCCCGGGCAGGTGGGCGTGGGCGAAGAGGTTGTCCGGCATGAAGTGGTTGGTGAGCACCACGGGCGTACCCGCCAGCCGGCCGGCCCGGATCGCGGCCCTGCTGATGGTGAAGTGGCTCTGCGAGTGCACGACGTGCGGCGCGAACCGGTCGACGAGGCGGGCGACGTGCCCGTGGACGCCGAGCGGGACGGCCGTCCGCATGGTCGGGTGCACCAGCACGGACGCCGAGCGCAGGCGGTGCAGCACCACACCGTCGGCGTACTCGATCGCCGGTCGTCCCGCGGCGGAGGCGCACACCACGTGCACGTCGTTGCCGCGCTCGGCGAGGCCGGTGGCGAGCCGGTGGGTGAAGTACCCGGCGCCGTTGACGTCGGGCGGGTAGGTGTCGGTCGCGATCAGGATGCGGCGGCGGGTGCCGCCGTTACGGCCGGCACGGCTCATCGAGGTGAGATATCGCTGGGCTGACCCGGTCATGACGTTTCTCCTGAGTTCTGGTGGACGAGTTCGTGTCGTACTGCACTCGGTCGCGCGGCCTCGGGGTTGCGGTTCTTCGCCCTCGCGAGCACCGCCGTCCCGAGGATCGCCAGCCCCGCGGACGCGGTCGCCAGCAGCTGGTCCTGCGGTGTGGTGGGCAGCCCTTCGCCGAGCATCAGTGCGCCGATCCCCGCCCCGGTGATCGGGTCGGCGACGAGCAGCGTGGCGTAGGCGGCGGCGAAGTGCCCGGTGCGGTAGGCGTTCTGCTGGAGCAGCCCGCCGAACAGTGCGATGGCGATGCCCAGCACCGTCAGCCAGGTCAGCACCGCGGTGATGTCGGTGACGGTCTGGGAGGCGACCACGCGTGCCAGCGCCGACGTGGTGCCGAGCGCCGCGCCGCCGGCGGAGGCGAGCAGCACCGCGCGCAGGCCAGCGGGGAGCCACGGCGCCGCGAAGTACACGGCCCCGCCGATCGCCGCGACGGATCCGGTGAGGATCAGTCCGACACCGGTGGTCATGTGCGGTGTCGCCGCGCTGTGCGGGAAGAGCAGCAGCACCCCCGCCAGGCCGACCATGACCGCGAGCCCGCCGAGGATCTGGCTGGTGCGCACCCGCCGCCGGTTGAAGACCGCCGACAGGACGATGGCGAACAGCAGGCCGGTGACGCCGATGGGCTGGATGATGGTGAGCGGCGCTCCGCTGAGCGCCACCAGGTGCAGGGCGACCCCTCCCCCTGCCGCGAGCGTCCCGATCATCCAGCGGGGGCGCTGCGCGAGGTGCAGCAGGAATCCGGCGCGGGCGACGCTTCCCCCGGGGGCGCGGACCGCGTCGCGCTCCTGCATCGCCGACCCGAATGCCATGCAGAAAGCGCCGGCGAGCGCGACGGCAACGGACCACATCAGCATCGCGAACACATCCTTCCGCCGAGTGCGCGAATCGCCGCTTGCTTCGTCATCGCGCCTCCCCTACCCGGTGCGGCGCCCGTGCCCCGCTGATGCAGAAAACGGTACGGATCGGCGGGATACCGGAGCGATACCGTCACCACCCGAACCGGGGTAGTGCCAGCCCCACTTCCACCGGGGGTGTGCAGGTCCGATGGGTCCCCACTGCCGTGTCGTGCCGCCGCCGGCCCCATGCGGCCCCCCTTTCCCGGTCCCGGACGCCGCGCACCCGTACGGGTCCGTTGCGTCCCCCTCCGAACGGTAGGTATCCCCGTCCTCGGGCGCCTCGCCCAGAAGACGGCCTGACCAGGGCGATATTTCGCCGAAAGTTGGTGTCGCGGATTCCAACACCTACCCCGATCGACTCCGTGCCGCACAGGGCCACGCCGCTCTTGGCACTACTGAAACGCCTGCTCACCGGACAGGTCAACGAACACCACACGAAATCGGGGCGTTCTAAGGGGGCGACCCCGGTGCGCCCCGGAGGCGGTGGCACGCCGACGGCCCCGAGCCCGTAGGGTCCGGGGTCCAGGGGTGCGGCCGCTCAGCTCAGGTAGGGGGTGAGGAGCTGGTCGACGGGGGCGTGGTCGTCGGTGAGGACCGTGCCGCGCTCGGCCCAGTCGGCGACCCTGCCGCGGCCGGCGAGGGCGCCCTTGTCGGCGCCCTGCGGGTCGCCGGCCGCCGCGACGGCGTCGGAGAGGCGGCCGGCGGGGATCGGGGCGTCGGAGGCCACCACGACGTGGTTGCCCCCTTCGGGCGCGTCGAGGGACTCCTCCGGTGCGATGACCGCGACGTGCTCGAACACCCGCCCGAGGGTGGCGACCTCGGCGGCGAGGAAGTCGCGCGGGCCGCGGTCGATGATGTTGGCGACGTAGCGACCGTCGGTGCGCAGCACCCGGCGGACCTCGGTGGCGAACTCGACGGTGGTGAGGTGCCACGGCACGCTCAGGCCGCCGAAGGCGTCGCCGAACACGACGTCGTAGCCGTCGTCGCGGGACGCGGTGATGGCGGTGCGCGCGTCGCCCTGGCGTACGCGCAGCGCGGGCCCGGGGCGCAGGTCGAGTTCCGCCTCGGCGAGCCGGGTCACGGCCGGGTCGATCTCCAGGACCTCGCTGCGCGACCCGCGCCGGTCGGCGGCGAGCCAGCGGGGCATGGTGTAGGCGCCGCCGCCGACGTGCAGCGCGTCGAGCGGGCCCTTGGGGGCGAGGGCGTCGACGGAGGCGGCGAACCACCGGGTGTAGCCGAACTCCAGGTGGGCGGGGTCGGCGAGGTCGACGTAGCCGTGCCGCAGGTCGTCGAGGAGCAGCACCCTGCCGGTGGCGCGCTCCGGGTCGGTCTCGACGCGGGCGCAGAAGTAGGCGGTCTCGGCGTCGCAGGGCGACCGCACCGACACCAGCAGCCCGGCGCCGAGCAGCAGCACCACCGCCATGGCGGGGACGGAGCGTCCCCGCGGCAGGCCGCCGCGCAGCAGCAGGAGCGCGCCGAGGACGGCGAGGCCGATGCCGGTGACCAGCAGCACCATGGAGATCGGGAGTGCGGCGATGAGAACGTAGCCGGTGAGGAAGGTGCCGGCGAGCGCGCCGACGGTCCCCCAGGCGCTAAAGCGGCCGACGACCCCGCCGGCGCGGTCGAGGTCGGCGAGCTGGGTCTTGACGACGACGGGGGTGACGGCGGAGAGCAGCGTCACGGGCAGGGCGATGCTCAGGGCGACCAGCAGGAGCGCGGTGATGGGCCCGGCGCCGGTGAGTGCGGGGCCGAGGCCGAGCACGATGGGGCGGGCGAGCATGGTGGTGCCCCCGCCGAACACCAGCAGTGGGCCGAGCAGTTTCGGGGGGTGCATGCGGTCGGCGGCGTCGCCGCCGAGTTTGGCGCCCAGCGCGATGGCGCCGAGGGCGACCCCGATGGCGGCGGTGTAGGTCTCCAGGGTGTCGCCGGCGTACGGCGCCACGAGCCGGGTGACCGCCACCTCCAGGACCAGCACGGCGGCGGACGACACGATGACGACTGCTGTGGCGAGGTAGCGGTTCACAGGGCGAGGCTAGTGCCCCCGCGCCGGGGGGGCGGCGGGCGGTGGCGGGTCGCGCCGGTGCCGTCGGGCGGCGCGGCAGGCCCTCGGCGGCGGACCGGCCGGTCGTGGACCTTTCCGACGTGCCGGTCAGGCAGGTCATAACCGGGATGTGCTTCGGCGGTCGCTGCTGCGCAGCCGCCTCGCAGCCCGGCCCTTGCCCCGTTGGGCGGATGTGCCGTGGCCCCGTACCCGCGGCGAGGACCGGCGTCCTGGCCGCGCGCAACGGACGTTCAGGCCGGGCGCGGGGCGGGGTCGAGGGGGATGCCGTTGCGGTGCCAGGACACGACGTTGAGCGCGAGCCGGCTGAGGTCCTCGAGGCGGTGGTCGATGCGGTGGTCGGCGCGCCGTTTCGCGGGGCGGTCGGGGGCGATGAGCACGGACGGGTGGCTGCGCAGCGGGCAGGGTTCGGCGGCGTGGGCGTCGAACGGGCGGGTGGGGCCCGAGCCGAACCCGGCGATCCGGCCGCTGTGCAGCGCGGTGAGCATGGCCTCGCGCCGCACCAGCGCGTGGTCGGCGAGGTTGACCACGATGGCGCCCGGGCGCATGCGGGCGATGGTGGCGGTGTCGATCAGCGCGCGGGTGGAGTCGGTGAGCGGGACGTGCAGCGAGATGGCGTCGCTGGCGGCGAGCAGCGCGTCGAGGTCCATGCGCTCGGCGGGTGCCCGCCATGGGTGGGCGCGGGGGTCGGTGCCGACGACGCGCCCGAACATGGGCCCGGCGAGGCGGGCGACCCTGCTCCCGACGCGGCCCATGCCGATGACCCCGAGGGTGCGCTCGTGCGCGCCGCGCGGGGTGCCCGTCAGGGTGCAGTGGTCGGCGTCGACCCGACGGACCTGGGCGAGGACGAGCGACAGGGCCTGGCTGGCGTGGCGGTCGGCGGATTCGCCCTTGCGCGGGCCCGCGAGCCAGACGCCGCGCGCCTCGGCGGCGTCGACGTCGACGTCGGCGGGGCGCACGCTCACGACGAGGCCGAGCCGCGGCAGCCGGTCGAGGAGGTCGGCGTCGACGCGGGCGCCCCGCACGATCAGGGCCCTGGCGTTGGCGCCGACGGCGGCGATCTCGTCGGGCCCGGTGGAGTCGAGGACCCGGACCGGGAGCCCCGCGGCGGAGAGGACGCCGGCCGCGGCCTGGGCCGCGGGGTCGGGGATCCCCGCGACGACGGCAAAGGGATCGTCCACTGGGCACCTCCTCCCGGTCACGTAACGGTCACGATCCATCGACGCTACCGCCGGGCAATTTTTTTCGATAGGCCGCGCATCCGCCCAGTGACCGGACCGTGATGGCAAGGGCGCGCGGGAAGCCCGGTGCCTTAAGGGATTGCGCCGAATGCGACAGAACGTGAGAACCGCGTCACATCACTTTCGGCAATGAGTATTCGGCTATCGGTGACGAAATCGCCTGCCGCGGGGGCGCCGGGCGGATTCCACGGCACGGTATTGGCCATCATTTAGGCACAATTGGGGGCAGATCCCCCCGACAGATGACAGGTGGTTTCCCGGTGAGCGGACTGGACTTCGACACGATCGACACAGCCATCGTGCGCGAATTGCAGGCGGACGGCCGCCTCGCCTACGAATCGCTGGCAGGGCGTGTCGGCCTGTCCCGCGCCGCGGCGCGGCTGCGGGTGCGGCGCCTGCTCGCCAACGGTTCGATCCGCGTGGTCGGCGTCGTCCACCCCGCGGTGCGCTCCATCGGGGCGAGCGCCCACCTGTCCATCTCCACGGCGGCGCCCGGCGCCCCGGTCGCCGCCGCGGTCGCGGAGGTCGCCGGTGTCACCCACGTCGCCCTGGCCGTGGGCCGCGTCCCGCTGGTCGCCGAGGTGCGCGGTCGCGACCTCGCCCAGCTCGCCGAGACCGTCGACCTGATCCGCACGGTGGGCGGCGTGCGCGCGGTCGACACCTTCGTCTACACGCAGGTGCTGAAGGACCCCGGGCTGCCGCACTTCGGCCCGCCGACGGCCGAGCCCGACCCCGTCGACCTGCACCTGCTGAAACTGCTCCAGGACGACGGCCGGTCGTCCTTCGCCGAGCTCGCCGGGCGGGTCGGCCTGTCCGCCGGCGCGGTGCGCAGCCGGGTGCTGCGCCTGCTGGACGGCGGTGTGGTGCGGGTGACCGCCCTGGTCGACCCCATGGCGGCCGGCCACCGCAGGCTGGGCGGTTTCGCGCTGCGCGTGGACGGCGAGGCCGGGTGCCTCGACGACACCGCCGCCGAGATCGCGTCGTGGGACCACAGCCGGTCGCTGGCGCGCGGCCTCGGCCGCGCCGACCTGATGGGGACGTTCACCGCGCGGTCGACCGCCGACCTCATCACCTGCCAGGAGCGGCTGCGCGCGCTGCCCGGTGTCAGCGTCCTGGACACCTGGACCCACGTGGGGGCCGCCGGCGGCGGCGCGGGCTGAGGGCGCCGCAGCAGCGCTCCGGCGGCTTTTCCCAGGGGCGGCACCCCTCCCCTTCCGGCGCCCGGCATGGGATTATTGTCGGGTCCTGGTCTAGACCGGAGGAGCCCCCTGTGCCCGAACACCAGATCGTGCCGCGTCCCGTCCAGATCGCCGGCGGCGACGGCCCCGGCCTCGCCCTCACCGAGGCGACGCGCATCGACTCCGACTCGGACTCCCGCGGCACCGCGCGCTGGCTGCGCGCGGAACTGGCGACCGCAACGGGACTGCCGCTCCCCCTCGACAGCGGCGACGAATCGCAGATCAGGCTGACCGTCGACCCGGAAGCGGGGCTCGGCGCCGAGGGGTACCGGCTGATCGTCGACGACGCCGGCGCGCTCATCGTCGGCAACGACCCCGCCGGGGTGTTCTACGGCGCGCAGACGCTGCGCCAACTGCTGCCGCCCGCGTCCTACCGGAGCGCGCGCATCGGCACCGACACCTGGACGCTGCCGCCCGTGCACATCAGCGACGGCCCGCGGTTCGGCTGGCGGGGCTGCATGCTCGACGTCGCCCGGCACTTCATGCCCAAGCACGACGTGCTGCGGTTCATCGACCTCATGGCGATGCACAAGCTCAACGTCTTCCACTTCCACCTGACCGAGGACCAGGGGTGGCGGATCGAGATCAAGCGGTACCCGCGCCTGACCGAGGTCGGGTCGTGGCGGCACGAGAGCCAGGTGGGCGCGCGGCGGCAGGTCTTCGACGGCCGGCCGCACGGCGGCTTCTACACCCAGGACGACATCCGCGAGATCGTCGCCTACGCGGCGGAGCGCCACATCACGGTGATCCCCGAGATCGACGTCCCCGGCCACTCGCAGGCGGCGATCGCCGCCTACCCGGAACTGGGCGAGGTCGGCGACACCGAGGTGTGGCGCGAATGGGGCGTCAACCCGACCATCCTGAACGTCTCCGACGCCACCATCGAGTTCTACCGCAACGTGTTCGACGAGGTGATGGAGCTCTTCCCGAGCACCTACATCTGCGTGGGCGGCGACGAGTGCCCCAAGGAGCAGTGGCGCACCAGCGAGTCCGCGCAGCAGCGCATGCGGGACGAGGGACTGGCGAACGAGGACGAGTTGCAGAGCTGGTTCATCCGCCAGTTCGACAGCTACTTCGCCGAGAAGGGCCGGCGCCTCCTCGGCTGGGACGAGATCCTCGAAGGCGGGCTGGCGCCCGGCGCGACCGTCATGTCCTGGCGCGGCACCGAGGGCGGCATCGCCGCGGCGAAGGCGGGCCACGACGTCGTCATGTGCCCCACGGCGACCTCCTACCTCGACTACCGCCAGTCGGAGTCCGAGGACGAGCCCATCCCCGTGGGCTCGCTGCTGCGCCTGGAGGACGTCTACGCCGCCGACCCCGTCCCCGCCGAGCTGACGGAGGAGGCCGCCGAACGGGTCCTCGGCGGCCAGGTGAACGTGTGGACCGAGCACATGGACTCGCCGCGGACCGTGGACTTCATGGCGTATCCGCGGCTGTCGGCGTTCGCCGAGACCGTGTGGTCGCCGCACCGGCGGGACTTCGCCGAGTTCCTGCCCCGGCTCCGCCACCACCTGGAGCGCCTCGACGCCATCGGCGTCGAGTACCGCCCGCTCGACGGCCCGAACCCGTGGCAGCGGCGTCCGGGGATCCCCGGCTGGACCCCGGGGAACCTCGCCTGGACGCCCGACGACCCCGGCGCGTGAGCAGCGCCTGAGAAGGTGCCGCCTGAGAAGAGCGGCGGGTCCGCCGTCCCCGGCCGGGGACGGCGGACCCGCCGCCGGCGCGGCGCCCCGCGTCAGGGGAGCCGCTGCTCCTCGATGACCTTCAGCAGCACGTCGGGCACGTCGGAGATGATCCCGTCGACGCCCGCACCGATGGCGGTGCGCATGTCCGCCGGCTCGTTGACCGTGTACACGTACACCTCCATGCCCTTCTTGTGGACGGCCTTGACGTAGGCCGCGTCGATCTTCTTGTGGTCGGGGTTGACCTGGTCGGCCCACTTCGCGACCTTGCCCAGCTCGCCCTTTGCGACCTTGCCGAGCAGCCCGTGCGGGACGTCGGGCAGCCGGTCGTGGGACCGCTTCACCGACGCGTGGTCGAAGCTCTGGATGGCCAGTCGGTTCGGCTCGCTCGACGGGTTGCCCGCCAGCCACCACGGGTGCTTCTTCAGCAGGTCGGCGGTCTCCTTCTCGATCCCCGGGTAGCGCTCGGGCGCCTTCTGCTCCAGCAGCAGGTTGAGCCCTTCGTGCTTGAGCCGCCGCAGCCCCTCCTCCAGGGTCGGGATGCGCTCGCCCTTGTAGGACGCGTCGAACCACGAGCCCGCGTCGAGCTTGCGGAGCTGCCGGAGGGTGAAGTCGCCGACCCGGTAATCGTCGCGCCCGGGGTAGACCTTCTCGACGTCGGTGGTGCGTTCCATGGTCAGGTCGTGGAACAGCACCAGCTTGCCGTCCTTGCTCCGCTGCACGTCGACCTCGACGGTGCCCGCGCCGCGGGCCTTCGCCTCGTCGATGGCAGCGATCGTGTTCTCCGGTGCGTAGGCCGAGGCGCCTCGGTGCGCCACGTCGACAACGGCGGACCGCTCCCGCTCGCCCTGCGTGTCGGCCGGTGCCGCTGCCGCGGCGCCGGCGCTGCCGACCAGAGCACACGCCGCAACGGTGGCGACTACACCAATCCGGCTGATCATAGGCTCTCCCTGACTCGATGTGATGGCACGACGACCACAGCGTCACGCCGGGCGGTTATCGGAGGGTGTCCGTGGGACGAGACCCCGGTGCCCCTCCTGGAAACTCCGTACGGCACGGGTGCGGGACCGGTGCCGCCGGAGACGGTGCGATGTGCCGCGCGGTCCGATGTTCCCGCAGGGCATGGCATCAAGGAGCGCCCATTGCCGAAGTCCGGTCCGCGGTGGGCGGGGCGGCGGAGCGCTTGGCCGTGTCGGCCTCAGCCGTCCTGATGTCGGCACGCACCGTGTCGGGCAGATTGGAGATGACGCCGTCCACCCCGCTCTCGACGGCGCTGCGCACCTCGGCGGGCTTGTCCACGGTGAACACGAACACCTCCATGCCGCGCTCGTGGACCGCCGCGACGTAGTCGGCGTCGACCTTGGTGTGCTTGGGGTTGATCTGGTCGGCCCATTTGGCGTACGCGTCGAGGTCCCGCTCCGGCACCCGGCCGAGCAGCCCGATCGGGACGCGCGGCAGCAGTGTGTGCAGCGACTTCAGCGCGCCGTGGTCGAAGCTCTGCACCACCAGCCGGGGCCGCTCCCCCTCAGGGCTGGGCCAGAGCCACCACTGGCGGCTCTGGAACACGGAGGCGACGTCTTTGGCGATGCCCGGGTGGCGCTCGGGCGACTTGAGTTCGAGCAGCAGGTTCAGCCCTTTGGCGCGCATGCGGTCGACGCCCTCTTCCAGGCTGGGGATCCGCTCGCCTTTGAACTCGGCGCCGAACCAGGACCCGGCGTCGAGTGTGCGCAGTTCGGCGTAGGTGAAGCCGTCGACGGCGTAGGACGACCGGTCCGGAAAGCGGTCCTTGGCGTCGGTGGTGCGTTCGAGAGTGCGGTCGTGGATCAGGACGAGCCGACCGTCTTTGGTCCGCTGGACGTCGACCTCGACAGTGGTCGCGCCGCGCGCGGCGGCTTCGTCGACCGCTGCGAGCGTGTTCTCCGGCGCGTATCCCGAGGCGCCGCGGTGGGCGACCTCGACGATGCCGGAAGCGGCCCCGTCCGGGACGGCGCGGGGAAACTCCGGCGCCGATGGTGCCGGTGCGGCGGCGGCGACTGTCGTGGTCGGTGGGGGGAGGACGTGGGGGATGTCAGCGGGAAGGGCGTCGGCGATACCGGCGCCGGCGACCAGGGTCCAGGTCACCGCGGCGACGGTGGGACCCGTTCGACGGAACATGACACTCCCTGAGCAGAGGTTTGTGCACCGTTGGTTCGAGTGTGAGTGCGCAGAGTGAGCACGGGATGTCGACCAGGCGAGCCATTGGTGCCGCCCCCGGAAAATCCCGTCATTCACCAGCAAAGACCAATGAAGCGGTGACTTCGCGCGACACGAGCAACCGGTTGTGAGCTTTTGATTACTCTGTGTGCGATTTTTGGTAGTGAAGGGCGGTAGCGCCACCAACCGCGCCTAATCAACAGCTCTGGGTGGTCACATAGGAGAGGTCGAAGTATGCGCAAGTCGCACAGGAAATGGGCAGCACTGGTGGGCGCTGCCGCCGTGTCCGTAGCGGGGATCGGCGCGCTGAGCGGGCCGGCGGCCGCGGGCGAGGCCCCGCTGGCATGGCCGGTCGTCCAGCAGAAGGCGTCCACGTACACGCTGGACGGCTTCACCGTCACGCATCTCCCCCCGGGCCTGGAACGGTTCGGGGTATCGGCCAAGTCAACGGTCGACAGACAGGGGAACCAGAACTCGCACATCGCGTGGCAGCAGAGCCCCGACAACGTCTACGGCAAGGTGTCGGTGGTGCGCTCCGAGCGCCTCAAGACGCTCGAAGACGTGCGTGAGCAGCACTTCCGCCACCTCGACGCCGCCTCTCTGAAGGAGGTCGACGCCAACGGGCAGAAGAGCCTGGTCTCCGAGGCGACCGGCGACGCCTTCTGGCTCGCGGAGCCGGGCACAGCGGTGGCGGTGTTCCTGCAACCCGACAAGTGGGACGCCAAGGAACTCGCCGCGATGGCGGCCGGGGTCAAGAGCACCAAGAAGAAGCCGGCGCAGCAGAACCCGGCGACCAAGCCCGGCGAGGCCGGCCAGGACGCGGCTGACCAAGAGGCGGCGCCCGGCCAGCAGGCCGAGCCCAACAAGCCGGAGGAGCCGAACAAGCCCGAAGAGGCCGCCCAGCCCGCCGAGCCGAACAAGCCCGGGGAGGCTGCCCAGCCCGCCGAGCCGAACAAGCCCGGGGAGGCTGCCCAGCCCGCCGAGCCCAACAAGCCCGGGGAGCCGAACAAGCCCGACGAGGCCGCCCAGCCCGGGGCCCCGGCGGAGGCCGACCCGGCGGTAAAGCCGGACCGGGGCCCGAACGACGAATCGCCGGACGCGGCCGACTCGCCGAAGCCGACTGAGCAGCCGAAGCCGCCGGCGGCACCGCCCGTCGAGCCGAGTGTGAGCCCGTCGGTGCAGCCGTCCGCGCAGCCTTCGGTCCCGGCCTCGCCGCCTGTGGCGCCGCCCGCGGCACCGCCTGTGGCACCGCCTGTGGCACCGCCCGCGGCTCCGCCCGCGGCACCTGACGCGCCCGCCGCGGACATCTCGGAGAAGGACGCGCAGAAGGTCAAGGAGTGCCTCGCCGAGCAGACCCGGCGCCCCGAGTGGACCAGCGAGCAGTGGAAGCAGATCGAGCCCGCTGACCGCGAGAAGGCGATCGAGGCATGCGCCGGCGAACTCGACCTGGAGAAGTGGCAGGTCGACCGGCTGCTCGTCGACCTGGGCGCGCCCGCCGAACCCGGCAAGGACGCCGCGGCCGACAAGGACCAGAACGCGGTCAAGGGCGGGGAACCGCGCCCCGACTCCAGCCAGGGAGCCGACATGTGGAGCTTCCTGCCCTGGGCGTGACCCCGGGACACCTGGACTCCGCAGGATGAACGCGAGGGGCCTCGCTCAGCGGGGCCCCTCCGCGTATGCGGTCCAGCCTCCGGGAGCAACACGCCCGCAATGCCGTCGATCGGACGCCAGGTCCGCTGGGCGGCCTTGTCGCCGGGCGACACGCGGGTGGTCTGCGGGAAAAGGCAGCACCAAAGGCGGCGGTGGGGTCCGGTCGGCAGTCATCCGCATGGTGTCAGCGCGCCGCGTTCACCCCGGCGGCCAGCCTCCGTGAAGTAATTTCCACTTCAACAGGCCGGTGTTGCACTCACCCTTTGAACCCGCCGCGACCGAAGTGGAAATAACTACACGGAGGCTTCTGAAAAAGCCGACCTGCGGCCCAAAATCACCGAAACTGGGACCCGCTCGCCGTTGGTGCTGCTCCTCCCCACGGCGCACCCGGTTCGATGCCGCCCGGGCTGGGGCCCGCTCGCCGTTGGTGCTGATTTCCCCGCATACCACCGGAAACCCGCCCCACGACAAGGCCGCCCAGCGGACCTGGCGCCGCAAGGTGCCGAACCTCTACTGCCCAGGGAACGGCCCGTTCCCGCACGTGCGCCGCAGGAATGACTACTTGCCGTCCATCAGGGCGACGCGCGTCACCTCGAACTTCGCGTCGGCCTCGGCGACCTCCTCATCCGGACGCGAGCCGGCGACGATGCCGCTGCACGCGATGAGGCGGGCGCACGAGCCGTCAGGTTGGACGCGACCGCGCCGACGCTTCGCGCGGACAAGCGGACGTCGGACGACCGGTTAGCGGACCTTGTTCGCCAACTGCTCGCCGGCGTTCCAGCGGCGGAGCTGGTCGTCGACGAAACGGCGGGCGCGCGGGTAGAACGTCGCGGAGCCGCCCGCGATGTGCGGCGTGATGGTGACGCCGGGTACCTCCCACAGCGGGTGGTCCGCCGGCAGCGGCTCGGGGTCGGTGACGTCCAGCGCCGCCCGGATCCGGCCCTTCTCCGCGACCAGCGCGGCGGTGTCGACGATGGGGCCGCGGCCGACGTTGACGACCAGGGAGTCGTCCGCCAACAGCGCGAGTTCGGCCGCCCCGATGAGGCCCTCGGTCTCGGGGGTGTGCGGAGCGACCACGACCACGATGTCGACGCCGGGCAGCAGCCGGTGCAGCGCGTCGATCCCGTGGACGTCCTGTTCGGGGCGGGCACTGCGGGCCAGCCGGACGACCTCGGTCTCGAACGGGGTGAGGCGGTCCTCGATGGCCGCGCCGATGCTGCCGTAGCCGACGATGAGCACCCGGGAGTCCGCCAGCGACCGGGTGTAGTGCGGGTTCCAGACGTGGTCCTGCTGCTCGACCGCCCATTGGGGCATGTCGCGCTGGGCGGAGAGCATGAGCGCGAGCGCGTGCTCAGCGGTGCTCGCGTCGTGCAGCCCGCGGCCGTTGTACAGCCCGACGCCGTCGGGCAGGTGGCCGATCGCGTGCTCGTACCCGGCGGTCAGGAGCTGCGCCGCGCGCAGCCGCGGCATGCGCCGCATCAGCTCGGCCGTGCCGGGCTTCGCGTAGGGGACGACGTAGAACTCCACGTCGGAGAGGTCGGCGGGCGGCTCCCCGGTGCCGTCGTACACCTCCGCGGTCACCGTCGCGGGAGCGTTCTCCCTGTTCTGCTCCCATGGAACAAGCACGGTCGCGCCCATGGTCCTCCGTTCCGATCGCTGTCCCCCGGCTCGCTGTCCCCCCGGCAGGGCAGCACACTAGGATCGCTGTCCCCCGGCAGGGCAGCACACTACCGGTCGGACGCACCGCGCCCCCGCGCCAGGGTCCCTGCTCACACCCTGTTCCAGGCGTAGAACTCCGCAAACGGGGCACTAGGCGAACGTGCCCGTACCGGCGAACGGGGGCGCGCCGCTTCAGCCCCCGGTTCACCCTGGTCCACCCCGGTCCACCCCCGCTCGTTGGAGGAGCCCAGTGCTGATCATCAGCAACTCGCAGGCCGGCTCGAACGAGGACGACCAGATTCGCGCCGCGGCCGGGGAGCTCGCGCTCTCCGGGGTCGAGTCCATCGAGGTGGTGTCCTGCGGTACCGCCGAGGAGCTCGAGCGGGTCCTGGACCGCGGCGACCCGACCCTTGTCGTCGCCGGTGGCGACGGCAGTCTGCACGCCCTCGCCAACGCCCTGTACCGGCGCTCGGAGCTGGGCGAGCGCACGGTCGGCCTCATCCCCCTGGGGACGGGCAACGACTTCGCGCGCGGCCTCGGCATCCCGCTGGACGCTGGGGACGCCGCGAAGACCCTGCTGGACGGCGTCGCGCGGCCGCTGGACCTGTTCGTCGACGACACGGGCGAGGTGACCGTGAACGCGGTCCACGTCGGTATCGGGGCCGACTCCAGCCGCGAGGCCGCCCGCTGGAAGGAGAAGCTGGGGCCGGCGAGCTTCCCCGTCGGCGGGCTCGTCGCCGGGTGGGCCGCCGAGGGTTCGCGCCTGCGGGTCGAGGCCGACAACGAGACGGTCATCGACACAAGGAACAAGGTGCTCCTGGTGGGCCTCGCCAACGGGCGCAGCATCGGCGGCGGCTCCGGGATCCTCGACCCCGACGCCTCCCCCGACAATGGGCACATCAATCTCGTGGTGTCGCGCTCGCGGGGCCTCTGGCGGCGCGTCACCCACGCCGTGCGGATGCACCGGGGCACCCACCCGCTGGAGTTGGACGTCCACCGCCGCCGGGTGAGCACGGTCGCCATCTCGGGGGAAGCGGTGTCGCTGAGCAACGACGGCGAACTCCAGACGGGGGTCACCTCCCGCAGTTGGCGGGTGCTCCCCGGCGCCTGGACCTTCATCGTCCCCCGGCCGGACGGCGGCCAGGACCGCTAGCTAGTTGGCGGGGTGTGCGGTGCGCAGGAGTTCGTGGCAGGCGATGGCGGCGGCAGCGGTCACGTTGAGGGAGTCGATGTCGCGGCCCGCCATGGGGATCCGCACGCGGGTATCGGCGAGTTCGCTCCAGCGGGCGCTGAGCCCGTCGCCCTCCGTTCCGAGCATCAGCGCGATCCGGTCGGTGGGACCGGTTCCGGACAGGGCGGCGCCCAACGTGACGGAGTCGGGCCCCGGTGTCAGGGCGAGCAGCCGGAAGTCCAGGGCGCGCAGCGTTTCGAGGCCGCCGAACCAGTCGTCCAGGCGGGTGTAGGGCAGGGTGAACACCGCTCCCATGGACACCTTCACCGAGCGCCGGTACAGCGGGTCGGCGCAGCGCGGCGCCATCACTACGGCGTCGACGCCGAGCCCCGCCGCGCTGCGGAAGATCGCGCCGACGTTGGTGTGGTCGACGATGTCCTCGAGGACCACGACGCGGCGGGCGCCCGCGAGGACGTCGGCGACCGCGGGCAGCGGTTTGCGGTGGAACGAGCCGAGCACGCCCCGGTGCAGGTCGAATCCGACCAGGGAGCGGGCGACGGGCTCGGGCAGCACGTAGAGCGGGGCGTCGACCTCGCCTTCGAGGTCCGCCAGCGCGTCCCTGCGGCGTTCGGTGAGGAGCAGCGACCGCGGGGCGTACCCGGCGCGCAGCGCCCGCCGGATGACCTTCTCGCCTTCGGCGAGGAACAGCCCGTGGACCGACTCCAGGCTCTTGCGCAGGTTGACGTCGCGCAGCCGGACGTAGTCGGCGAGCCGCGGATCGGCGGCCTCGGTAAGCTCGATGACCTTCACAAGGACTTGATTATCCCCGATGCGGGACACCGGGTCCGCCACACCCCGCCGGTGCCGGGGCCGGACGCGGAGGGGCGTCAACGGCGGTGTCGGAGGGTGGGTCGGCGGCGGGGTCGGGACTGCGGGTCGGAAGCGGTGTCGGAGGCAGTGCCTGTGGCAGTGCCTGTGGCAGTGCCTGTGGCGCGCTCAGGACAGCGGGTCGGTGACCGGGGTGAGCTTCTGCCATCGCGCCTCTTCGCACGAACCCTCGCGGTTGAGCTGGGTGTCGACGGCGCGGCCCTTCCAGGTGCCGGTGACGGCGGCGCTCTGCGCCCCGTACGTCTGGTCGGTGCACACGGCGGCCTTGGAGACCTCCTCGAAGGGGTCGCCGACCTCCTCCTTGTCGATGCGCTCCAGTGCGGCGCAGGCGCCGGGGTCGGACCGGGTGTCGCCGGTGCAGACGACGTTCTGGATGTAGGCGCGAGTCCGGTCGGTCACCTGGATCTGGAGGTCGGCCTTCGGCCCGGCGGACATCCGGCTCAGCCCGCTCACCGTGTCGGCTTGGGCGCCGTCGGGGGTGTTCAGGTCGGTGGGCAGTAGGGAGGCACCGACGATCACGGAGTAGCCGAGCGCACCCGCGACGCAGGCGCCGCCGAGTAGGGCGGGCGCGAGCCCGCCGGAGGTCCTTCGAGGGAGGTTCAGCTTGGACATGGCCGCCACTCTTCGAATACGGGTGATTGCTCGGACGCGCCGGGGGACGCCGTTGATCCCCTTTTGGCGGTCGGATCTGCTCGGCACAACGGGGCGCTGGGCACCGGTGGCCACGGCAATAAGACCGGATCCGGGGAATCCGGCCATGGCGCGCCGCAACCGTGGTGCGCCGGATCTGTTACGCGGGTAGGCCCGTGTGGACAGGTGTGGAATCTTACCCATCATTCGGTTGGATGCCACCCATGGCCCCATTGGTTCGGTCCGGATCGCACCGCATCGCGCCCTTTTCCCCGGCGTTACCGGACAGTAGGGTCAGGCGACCACACGTTTCGTCCGACAGACCGGAGCTCCAGTGGCCACCGGCCGACATCGCAACACCTCCAGCACACGGGCCGTACTGGCCTCCCCGCTCGGCGTCACTGCGCTGCTCGTGGGCCTGATCGTGCTGGCCAGCATCGCCGTGCCGCTCGGGGCGCGCTACCTGGGCTGCGGGGAGACACACTACCTTCGGGTCTCGGCGTCCCTGAGCATCGCGCCGGTCGTGCAGCAGGCGGCAGCGGAGTTCAACAAGGGCGACCGGGAGTATTCGGGCGACTGCGTGTCGGCGCAGGCCGCCGAGACCCCGCCGCACCTGGCGATGACCGGGCTGTCCGGCGGCGCGGCCGCGCGGTCCACGACCACGCCCGATGTCTGGGTCCCGGAGTCCTCCGCGTGGGTCGAGCTCGCGCGGATCTCCGAGACGGGCGCGCAGACCATCGAGACCTCGCCCCGGTCGCTGGCCAGCTCCCCCGTCGTCCTCGCGGCGCCCAAGGGCGCCAAGGGCGTGCCCGGGCAGGGCGACGCGGGCTGGGACCTCGTCCTGCCCGGGGAGCGCAGCCCCGACCGCCCCCTGGTGATGGTCGACCCCAACCGCGGCGCCGACGGGATGGCGACCATGTTCGCGGCGCGCCGCGAACTGGGCACCGGCGACAAGGCCGACGCCGCCATGACCGAGTTCGTCCGCGACGTCCAGCTCGACTCCGCGTTCGGGGAGATCCAGCCTGAGGCCGTTTACTCGGACGCCGGGGCGTCCGCGCCGCTGACGGTGCTGCCCGAGCAGGCGGTCTGGGACTACAACAACAACGGTGACCCGCCGACCCCGCTGGAGGCCCTGTACCCGAAGGAGGGCACCGTGGAGTTGGACTACCCGTTCGTGTCCACCAGCGACGATCCGCGGATGCGGGCGGCGGCCGACGACCTCTACGACATCCTCAGCGGCCCCGCGTACCGCGAGGAGCTCCGCGAGCTGGGCTTCCGCGAGCCAGACGGCACCGCGAGCGGAGTCGTCGAAGACGGCGAGGGCATCGTCGCCGAGCCGCCGAAGGCCGGCGACGACCTCACCGGCGACGCGCTGCTCGCCTCGGTCGAGGACTGGAACCGGTTGTCGATGCCGTCCAGGGCGCTGGTGCTCGCGGACGTGTCCGGCGAGATGTCCGACGACCTCGACGGCGGCGACCAGACCCGCATGGAGGTGGCGGTCGACGCCGCGCAACTGGGGCTGTCGCTGTTCCCCGACAAGACCGACCTGGGCCTGTGGACACTGTCGTCGGAGCTCTCCCCGGTCGGGCGCAAGGAGGTCGAGGACCTCGGCCGGCTCGACCGGACCGCGGACGCCCCGGACCAGACGCGCCGGGAGCGCTTGCAGCGGATCGCCGGCGACATCACCGTCGAGGGCGGGAAGTCGCGGCTGTACGACAACATCCTCGCGGCGTACGAGGAGATGCAGGACGACTACGACGAGGACAAGATCAACAGCGTCATCCTGCTCACCGCGGGGCGCGACGGCGGGTCCAGCGACATCTCAGGGGGTGAGCTGGTCGCGGAGTTGCAGGACCGGTTCGACCCCGACCGGCCGGTGACCATGTTCATCATCGCGTTCGGCGCGCAGCCCGACCGCGGCACGCTCACCGACGCGGCGGCCGCCACGAGCGGCACGCTGTACGTCACCGACGACCCCGACGAGATCGGCGACATCTTCCTCAGTTCGATCTCGCGGCGACTGTGCGTACCCAACTGCGATGAGTGACGGCCGACCGCACTCCGATGGTCACGATTGGATATCGGAAGCGGGTGCCGGCCGGGCCGTGCGCCGACCGGAGCCGGGTGTCCGAAATGGGACACCCGGGGCCTCTGTGCGGGCACATTGCCCGTGGTGCGGCACCGGATTCCGGTCATATCGCCGCTATGCCCGCTTCACCCCGAATGCGGGGGTGGGTACCGTTCCACTAGACACCCTGAGTAACTCCTCGCCCCGCTGGCACAGCACTGCCGCGCGGAGAGCCGCACCGGGCCGCGCGCATCCCGCCCGCCGCCCGTACCGGGACGACGTCCCGCCATTTTCTCCCCTTGAGGTGAACCTTGGCACGCCACAGCGGTAATCGCGATCACGACCGCACCGCCTCCGAGCCGCGCCGCCGGGCCGGGCGCAACCGCCGTCGGCGGGGCCGCGGCGGCGCCGTCGCCGCCCTCTCGGCCGCGGTGGCCGTCGTCGTCGCCGTCGCGGGTGTCGGCTTCTACGTGTTCGGCAGCAGCGGCACCTGCGGCGGGCGGGACATCGCACTCAAGGTCGCCGCGTCGCCCGACATCGCCCCCGCGCTGAGCGGCGTCGCCGCGCGGTTCAACGCCGAGGAGCACGCCGTCGACGACCGCTGCGTCACCGTGGAGGTGCGCGGCGTCGACTCCGCGGACGTCGCCTACGGCATCACCGGCGCCGGGCCCACCATGGGCGACACCGATTCCCAGGTGTGGATCCCCGACTCCTCCCTGTGGACCGACATCGTGAGCTCCGACTCCGGCGACGCCACCGTCACCGACACCGGGACCTCGCTCGCCCAGTCCCCGCTGGTCCTCGCCACACCGCAGGAGGAGAAGAAGAAGGAAGAGGACAAGGGCGAGGGCGGCGCCGACCCGTCCTGGAAGACCCTCGTGCCGACCTCCTCGGCGGCGGCCGCCTACGACGTCCGCGTGGTCGACCCGGTGCGCAGCTCGTCGGGCATCGCCACGCTCTCCCTTGTCTCGGCCGCCCTGGGCGACGGTTCGGAGCCGCAGCTCATCGCAGCGCTGCAAGGCTTGCAGAAGGGTTCGGCGGCCAGCGAGGAGGACGCCTTCGACGCGCTGGAGAAGGGCGGCGGCGACTCCGGCATGCCCGCGCTCGTCCTGTCCGAGCAGGCCGCCACGCGGTACAACGCCGAGCACGACGACGCGCCCGCCGTCGTCGACTACCCCAACGGGGGTACCTACACGCTCGACTATCCGTACGTGCTGCGCACCGCCGACCCGCTGGAGTCGCGGGCCGCCGAAGCGTTCCGCGCGGCCGCCACCGGTAAGGACGCCGTCAAGGAACTCACCGGCGAGGGCTTCCGCGACAGCGAGGGCGCCGCCGACACGCGTGCGCTGCCCGCGGACATGGGCTTCCAGGAGGCCCCGCCCAAGGGCCTTCCGACCCCCTCGGAGAAGGCCGTCCGCTCCCTGACGGAGACGTGGAACCAGCTCAAGCTCAACACCCGCATGCTCACCCTGGTCGACATCTCCGGTTCGATGGCCGAGCCCGTTGCGGGCACGCCCTACACCAGGATGCAGGTCACCTCCAAGGCCGCGGCCGAGGGCCTGGGCCTGTTCCCCGAACAGGCCGAGATCGGGCTGTGGGAGTTCTCGGTGCGGATCAACAACGACCTGGACTACCGCGAGACCGTGCCCATCCGCGCGCTCAACGACGAGGTCGACGGCGCCAGCCAGAAGGACACCCTCGGCGCGGCGCTCACCGGCGCCGAACCCAAGCCCGACGGCGACACCGGGCTCTACGACAGCATCCTCGCCGCCCACCGGGAGATGTCGCGCACCTACAAGACGGACCGGGTCAACACGATCCTGGTCCTCACCGACGGCAACAACGACGACCCGGGCAGCATCTCGCTGAAGAAGCTGCTGGCAACGCTGGAGGAGGAGTTCGCGCCGAGCCGGCCGGTCGCCGTCATCTCCATCGCGTTCGGCCCCGACGTCGACCCCGAGCCGCTGCGCAAGATCGCCAAGGCGACGCGGGGGGCGGCCTACAGCACCGACGACCCCAGCGAGATCGGCGAGATCTTCCTCAAGTCCTTCGCGCTGCGGATTAAGGGCCAGGGACAGGGACAGGGCGGCGGGAACTGATCGGACGGCAGGGGCCGCAGGGGCGCGGGGGGCCTTTCGGGCGTTTTCGGGCATCCCGGACCCGATTCCGGGCGGAAAACCGGACATTCGGGTTGCCGATATCGGCCAACCGCCCCTACCTCGCCTTATCCGCATCGCGGATCAGGCGCGACGGATAGATCATCCTTGCCCGCGATGTGGGAACTATGGACTTACCGAACTTCTTGGCGTACTCACGGTTGTGCGGACGTTGTGCGAACGCTGGGAGGTGGCTTCTGTGGCCAATGCGTGGATGCCGGACACAAGACGGGTCCGCTCCCGGCTAGCCGGCGGTGCACTCCAGGGCGGCGCGCCGCGCGCCGTCTGGCTGACCACCGATTCCGATCCAGCCCTCGACTCGGCGCAGGCCGTCGCCCACCGGCTCGACACCCAGGGGCTCGCCACCCATCTGGTGTGGAACCCGCTCACCGGCGAGGTGGCGCAACTGCTGCCGGCCACCGCCGCGGCGCCGTGGCGGTTGACCTTCGAGGGCACAGACCGCTCACGCGAGGGCAGGGTGTGTGTCACCGTGGCGGTCGTCGCCTACACCACGCTGCCGTTCACCGACGGCCCCCTCACCGGGATCACCCGCATCCTCGACTGGCTCGACAGCTGGCGGGTGCCGCGCTCCTGGCCGCCCGGCCCGCCCTCCGCCGACCCCGGCGCCCCGGCCCCCAAAGACGGCGGGCGCCTGTGGGCCCTCGGCGGTCACTTCGGGTACTCCCAGGTCCCCGGGTCCACAGCACGCGGGCCGGGCGCCATCGACCCCGCGGTCCTCCTCGGGCCGAAACCGCCGACCGCGCACACCCCGGCCCGGTACCGCACGGAGACCGCGCGGCACCCCCCGATCCCGCATCCCGTGCGCGGCACCAGCGGGGCGCGCGCCTACGCCGTCTCGGGGCGCGCCTGAACGGCCTATACCGGTCGAATTCCGGAGGGGGTCCGTGGTCCTCCCCGGTCGACAAACCCCATAGTCTGTGCGCCATGGGTGGATCGATCGAGCCAGGCTGGTACGCGGATCCGCACGGTGGAAACGACCTCCTGCGGTGGTGGAACGGCGACGAGTGGACGCAGCACGTGCGCTCATTGTCCGAGCTCTCCGGCGGCGCGCCGGCGCAGCGCAACGGCCCCGGCGCCGATGACGAGGCCACCACCGATCTCAGCGGCGCGCTCGATCAGGCGCAGCAGTCGCCCGACGACGCCACCATCCGCGTCGACCAGTCAGCGGGCGAGGACGCGTCGACCTCCCGGATCGAGCCGTCGACGGCGCGTATGGCACCACCCGGCGAGTACGGCTCCGCCGACGACGAACCCACGGCCGACGTCCCCGGCGGCGCAGGGCTCACCGGCGGCGCGGGCGACTCCACCATGCGCATCGACCCCCCGCCCGCACGGCAGCCCGCTCCACCCCGCGAGGAGCCCAGCACCTCCCGGATCGAGCCGTCCACGGCGCGTATGGCACCACCCGGCCAGTACGGCTCCGCCGACGACGAACCCACCGCCGACGTCCCCGGCGGCGCCGGACTCTCCGGCGGCGCGGACTCCACCATGCGCATCGACCCCCCGCCGTCGCGGCACCCCGCCGGGTCGGACGACGACGAGCCGACGGCCGACATGGGCGGCGGCGCGGCGGGTTCCACCATGCGGTTCACGCCGTCGGCCCCGCCGTCCCCCACCTACGACGACGAGGCGACCGCCGACATGGGCGGCGGCGGCGCGGCGGGTTCCACCATGCGGTTCACGCCCCCGCCCGCGCCCGGCGGCGACGCCGACCGCACCGACGACCTCACGGGCAGCCCCGGCCTCGACTCCCCCGACTCCACCCAGGTCGCCCCGAGCACGGCCGTCTTCGACCCCAACGACCCGATGTTCGCCGCCGCCTCCGGCGGTGCCGGGGGCGCCGGCGATCCCGACGCACCCCAGGACGACGGCGCCGGCGGCAAGTTCAACAAGTTCTTCGGCAACCTCAAGGAGGGCCTCCAGGAGTACCGCTCGGAACTCGCCGAGGACCGCAAGAAGCGCCAGGAGGAGCAGCGGGTCAAGGCCGAGGAGGACGCCAAGCGCCGCGCCGAGCAGCAGGCGAAGGAAGAGCAGGAGCGCAAGGAGCAGGCGGCGAAGCTGGCGGCCCAGGGCGGCGCCGCGGCAGCGGGCGCCGCCGGTGCACCGGGCACGCCGGGCGCACCGGCCCCCGGCGCCGCGTTCCCGCCGCCGGGCGGCTCCGGCGGGCAGCAGGCCCCCCAGCAGCCGTACCAGGCGCCGTCGGGCGGGCAGTCGGCCCTCGGCGGCCCCTCCCCCGCCGGGGGGCAGCCGCCGCAGTACCCGCCGCCGTACCAGCCGCCCTCGGGGCCGCAGCAGCCGGCGTTCCCGCAGCAGCCGCCCGCGCCGCCCCAGCAGCAGCCGTACCCCCCGCAGCCCGGCCCGGGCCAGCCCCCGCCCTTCCAGGGCGCCCAAGGACCCGGCGGACCGCAGGGCTACCCGCAGCAAGGCGGCTACGCCCCGTACGGCGGGCCCGGTGGACCCGGTGGTCCCGGTGGGCCGCCGCAGGGCCCGTCGCCGCAGCAGCAGGGCGGCCGGCGCGGCAAGCGCCGACAGCCGCCGCCCCCCGCCGCCCAGGGGTACCCCGGGCCGCAGGGCTACCCGGGCCCGCAAGGGGGACCCCCCGCGAACCGCGGCGGATACCCTCCGGCACCCGGCCCCAACTGGGGGCGGGGGCCCGCGCCCTACCCGCCGGCCCAGCCCAGGAAGAAGAAGGGCGGCTGCGGCGGGTGCATGGGCTGCTTCATGTTCCTGCTGATCGTGCTGGCGGTCCTCGCTGTCATGGGCTACCTCCAGATCAACGGCAGCGTCGACTTCATCTCGATCCTCCGGAGCCTCTGACGGCCCCGCGCAGACGCTATGGCGCCCGGCGTGCGGCGGCCGGTGCGGTCGTGCCGCGGCGCCGCGCACCGGCCCGCCCGCGTTCCCGGCGTGCCATCGGCGGCCGCTGGCGGGCCGAACAGCGGTTGTGCGCCGGGAAAGTCCTAAGCTGGCCCGTATGAACGACAGCTTGGTGTGGATCGACTGCGAGATGACAGGGCTTGACCTCGCCCACGATGCGCTGATCGAGGTCGCCTGCCTCATCACCGATAGCGAACTCAACCAGCTCGACGACGGCATCGATGTGGTGGTCAAACCGCCGCAGGCCGCACTCGACCAGATGGGCGAGTTCGTCACCCAGATGCACACCACGTCGGGGCTGCTGGAGGTCCTCGACGCAGGGGTGACCCTCCAGGAGGCCGAGGACGCCGTCCTGGAGCACATCCGGCGCTACCTGCCGGAGCCGAAGAAGGCGCCGCTGTGCGGCAACTCCATCGCCACCGACCGCACCTTCCTCGCCCGCGACATGCCGCGCATCGACGACCACCTGCACTACCGCATGGTCGACGTCTCCAGCATCAAGGAGCTGCTGCGCCGCTGGTACCCGCGGGTGTACTACGCCAGCCCGGAGAAGAACGGCGGCCACCGCGCGCTCGCCGACATCACCGAGAGCATCCAGGAGTTGCGGTACTACCGCGCCGCGGCGTTCGCCACCGCCCCCGGACCCGACACCGCCACTGCGCGGGCGATCGCCGCCGACATCGTGAACGGCGGCAATGGGATCCTCACCTCACCCGAGCACACCGGGGAGAAAAGGTGAGCGAACCAGTCGGCTGAACCGCTAGAATCGTGGATGAACGCGGGCGACGCGAACCTCGCCCGGCGCTCATGGTGGGTGTAGCTCAGTCGGTAGAGCACTTGGTTGTGGTCCAAGAAGTCGCGGGTTCAAGTCCCGTCACTCACCCCAACACAAAAGCCCTGGTCATCGTGTGCGATGACCAGGGCTTTTCACTTGCAGGACTCGCCCACTCCCATCCCGATGTCCGATTTTGGGAGCGCTGTGGGAGCGAACGCGCCTCACGACCCCTTGGAATCGGCGAGCAACGCGTCCAGGATGGGCACGGCCGAACGCTCGGAGATCGCCCTCCGCGCCCGCAGCGACTTCGTCCATACGCGCTCCAGAGCCGCAACGAGAGCGCGCCGCATATCCGGAGTGGGGTGGGCGTAGGTGCCCCGCATCCCGGGCACCTCATGGCCCATCCGCTCCGACTGAAGGACGTAGGGGATCGCTGCGTCGTCCATCCACGGCTCGTGGCTGTGCCGGAGACCGTGCGGCGTCAACCCGGCGCGGAGCGGGAGCCACGAGGCGAGTACGGCATCCGCAGCGGGCGGCTCTCCGGAGCCCGGGCAGGTGGATCCAGAGCCGACATGCCGGATGAGCGTGCCGTCGAGCCGAAGGAGCTGTGTGCGGCGGCAGTGCGAGCACCGGCCGCGCCCGTCTCCCCCACTCACCAATCGGGCATGGCCGCGCCCGGTCGGCGGATGGAAGGGCTCACCGGGAACCGCCGGCGGCCACGGCGCCACCGGACGGCCCGGCCACAGCCCGGCGAGGTCGACCAGTACCGGTCGCGCCGGACGCGGGACCTTGCCTCCGCGTTCGGGGTACCACCCGTCCGCAGCAGGGCGGAATGTGCGCTCGCTGTAGGTAGAGCGGCGGTGGTGGCCTCCCTGAGCCGTGAGGAACAGGTAGTCCTGGCCCGCGCACCACGGCTCTTCGCGGTGGCCGCAGTGGCACGTTCGCGGCGCGGTGGACCGCAGGTGCTTCTCCAACAGGCGGTACAGGAACGGCGGGAGGTCGACCGTACGCATCGACCCGTCCTTCGGCCGTCCGCGGTAGAAGTGCCCATCGAGTTCGTAGAGCTTCCAGTGGATGTCGAGTTCCCCCTGCCGGACGTTCTCGGGGGCCAGGCCCATGAGTTCACTCCACCGAGCGGCCGTGTAGGCAGCCGTGATCACCAGGGCGAAGTCGTCGTCATGACCGCTCAGCAGAGCGCACCGCTCCGCCAGCAGCAGGGCCTGGAACGGCGATACCCACGCCTTCTCCGTGCGCTGGACGGCCCTGTCGATCCGCCGCTGCCCTTTCCGTCCCTTGCCGCGTTTTCTCGCCGCCGGGTTGAGCTTGATGTAGCGCGGGATCGCGTCGTTGAGCATGGTCGTGAAGACTGAGCGCGCTTCCCGAGCTGTACGCCGCGAGACCTGGAGCTCCCTCTCCCAGATCGCGATCTCTTCGGGCGTGAGGGAGCGGAGCTCACGCTCGCCGAAGACCGGGAGCACATGGCTTTCCAGGTGGTAGCGGTAGTTGGCCAGTGTCGTGCGCTCCAAGTCCAGGGCCGCGAACCAAGTGTTGGCCCATTCGGTCACCCTGAGCAGGCCGCTGCGGGGATCGACGTAAGTGTCGTTGCGAATCGCCGCTTCCTGGTCGCGCCCGTACTTCGCAGCAGCGCGCTTGCTGGTGAATCCGGGTTCTGATTCGAGGCGCCCGTTCGGACCGCGCCAACGAGCACGCCATAGGTTGCCGCGCTTCTCCGCGTATGCCATTCCACCTCCAATGATTCGGGGATCGTCTTGTTCGCCAGCGGGTCAGTGGCGGTCGTCGCGGACTCGCGGGCGCGGTACCAGCGGCGCTACTCCCCCGCGTGTCGGCTGAGGCCGGGTACTGGTGCGACGACGGCGACGAAGGTCCTGCTTCGGCTTGGCCGTGTTTCCGGTCGGACCCTGTTCGTAAAGGGCGACGATCTCTTTGAGATGCAGGTCCGTGAACATGTACCGGCCGCCGAGCAACGTGAACGGGACCTTGCGCTCCGCCGCCCGGCGCTCCAACCAACTCACCCTCACGCCGAGAATCGCGGCGGCCTTCTCCTTCGTGTGCAGGACCAGATGGCTTCCAGGCGCGTTCTTCGGTGCATCAGTCATCGGGGGACACCTCCACATAGACCAGGACGTGGGCGGGGTTCTTGCGGCTGGGGCGGTGCGGGGACGCATCGGCGGCCGGCAGGGCGGCGGTGATGGCGTGCAGGACGCGGTCGACGTGCTCGGGGCGCCCGACCAGGCGGACTTGGACGATGTCGAGCCGGGCCGGTGGGCGGTCGGCCATGATGGGTGGTGCTCCTTTCACAGGGGCGCGGCCCCGGGGAACTGCTTGGCGGTAGGTCCCGGGGCCGCTTGATCTATGGGTGTGCAGAGTGAGTGCGTCACCCCCTGAAACTGCCGATGAATCGACAGAAGTGGACATGGGAGCGGCTCAGTACCGGCCGCGTTTGATGGCGCATGTCGAGCAGTGCGGCCCGTAGGCGGTCGCGTAGGCCCGCTCATAGGCCACGCCGCAGGTGCGGCAGTGGCCGCTCTCCGCGGGCACGGGGTGGTCTCCCATAGAGAGTGGTTCCGCGCCAGTGTCCATAGCGCCCCGACCGTCCCGCACCCCGGATGAGCTGGGGTTTCGCTGAACCGCTGGGGTGAACGCTGATTCGGTAGCGTTTCGCGGTGCTGGTGTGGTTTCTCCGGCCGTAAAGAGCGCGTCTGCGCTGGTCGCAGACGCGCCGGGGGCCGGTTCGCCCGGTGGACGCTGGTCGCCGTCGGGTTCTCCGTCGATGTGGTTCTCACTGGCGAGCCGGTAGAGGCGGGAGCGGTGCGGTGCGGGCCCGCGTCCGGCTTCGGCGAAGCTGATCCCGATCGCGCGCAGCACGGGCGCGTCCCTCTTGAGCTGACCGGACGCCCGGGTGGCGTCGACCGGCCAGGACTTGGGGCGCGGGTCGGGGACCGTGACCAGGTCCATGAGTTGGCTGATGGTGCCGGTCCAGGTGCCGGCGGACTCGATGAAGGCGGCCACCGCCGCGGTGAACGGCTTGGCCTCGATCAGGTCACTGGTGTTGGTCTCCGCGGCGGCCCGGTAGGTCTCGAAGGTGTCCCATCCGGCGACGGTGTCGAGTGCGGCCAGCACCGTTGCGAAGTCGGCCATGCGCGGAAGTTCCGTGA
>NZ_PYGA01000012.1 GCF_003014485.1 Murinocardiopsis flavida
GCAGGGAGCATCCGGACAGCAGGATCGCGGCGCACACGGCCGCGCCGATCTGGCGTTTCATGGCAAGGGTCCTCGTGTGGGGGAACTGAAGGACTGCTGGCTATGGGGTTGTGCCGCGGCCTCGGCCGCGGGCGTTCTCGTGGTGGTGGGACGCGGCCGGAGCCCGCGCGGATCCCGTGGTTGTGAGGGGTGTCCGCGGATGGGGCACGGACGACCGGGTGCGTGGCGGTCAGGGGGCCGCGGGGGCGAACGGGTCGCTGGGGGTGAACGGGTGGTGGGCCGTGGCCGGGGCGGGCGGCGCCGGTGCGGCCGGGGTTCCAGCGCGGTAGGCGGCCACGACGGGTCCCGGGATGCGTCCGCGGGTGCTGACCTCGTAGCCGTTGCGTGCCGCCCATGCGCGGACCCGTGCGGGCTCCTCCGGGTCGGGGCGCGGGGCCGAGCGCTTGCGCGCTGTGGCGGTCGTGCGGGCCGCCTCCACGAACGGGGCCAGGGCCGCGCGGAGCAGGCGGGCGTTGTCCTCGCTGAGGTCGATCTCGTAGCGCCGGCCGTCGAGGCCGAAGTCAATGGTCTCCTCGGCGCGGGAGCCGTTCAGGTCATCGATCAGTTCCACCGTTGTGCGCTGAGCCATGCTCTCCCCTTTCACCCATACGCGTATGGGTACCTGGTCACGAACCCGCTGGGATCGCCCGCGCCGCTAGCCGGCGTCGGCGCGGTTGCGCGTCTTGTTCTCGTATCTGGCGATAATGGAGGAGACGGAGGCCCCTGTGCGCTGCTCAAGAAATGCGCCCAGGAGGCGGAACATCTCCTCGCTGGCCTGCGTGTCCTGCTCGGGGGAGAGTGCGGCGCGCAACGTCGGGCGCTGTTCGTCCGGGAACGCCGAGCGCAGCACCAGAACCGGCCATGCCGGGGATGCCTCGCAGTCGAGCCGCAGCGCGAGCCAGTGGTTGAATCCGAGGAGGAGCCCCCAGTCATTGCCTGCGTCGCAGCCGTTCACGAAGACGGTGAACTGAAGGAACGACCCGTCCAGCCCATAGTTCTTGGGGCGTTTCTGCACGTCGTTGAAAAGAATGCGGTAGTCCATCGGCAGGAACCTGTCAATCCAGTTGTTCGAAGTCAAGGTACTGGCCATTAAATTCCCAGAGCTGCTTCCATTCTTCGACAGGCATGCCTTTCCGGTCGGTGAATTCGTCGTAGACGCGCCCGTCGCGGATGACGACCTCGTGGGTGCGCCACATGGTGTCGTGGCCGCGGTACTGACCGAGGTAGGGGGCGCCGGCGGAGTCGCTGATCCGGTACCGCTGCCCGCCGATCTTGCCTTGGATCTGCCGGGCCACCTGTTCGCATCCGAAACTGTCGCAGGCTTCGGCGGGGTCGCGGGGCGTCCAGTCCTCTCCCAGATCGCCGCAGTCGTCATTGTGGACCAGGACGGGCTGGTCGCCGGCCATCACGTAGTAGGTGTGCAGTCCGGCGACGGTGAGGTTGCGGGCCTCCTGGCCTGGAGCGGTGCGGTGCTCGACGCCGGCCACGGTGGCCCAGGCGCCGTTGCTGCCGCGCAGCCGGGTGCCGGCCCGCACGTCCTCGGCGTCGACCCACGCGGCCCGGTCGGGTGCCCAGAAGGGGTGCTCGGCGGTCGCGGTGACCGTCGAGGCGGCTCCGGTGCGGCCGGTGAGGGTGATCTCGACGAGGTCCTTGGTGCCGGTGCCGGCGATCAGGTCGGTGACCGGACGCGGACCCTCGCGGCCGGTGCGCGGGTCGAAGGCCAGGACCTCCTCGCCCTCCTGGACCGCGGAGATGGGCTGTGTGGAGCCGTCGGCCATGAGGACCGGGGTAGCGGGCAGGAAGCTGTTGGCCTTGCAGGAGCCCCGCGGCGTCTCGGCCTCGCCGTCGCGCCGTGTCCCGGGCTTGTCCGGGCCGCCCGCGCGGGGGAGCGGCGCCGGGGCGGGGGCGGGCGGCGCCCCGCCCTTGCCCGCGGCGCCCAGCCCTTTGACGGCCTTGCCGCCGGGGACGAGGTCGGCGAGCGAGCCGAGGACGTGCGCGCCGGCCTTGCCGTACGCGCCGTTGCCGGCATAGCCGCGCGCCTGGTCGTTGACCAGCCAATTGCCCGGGCTGAAGGGCGAGTGCAAGGTGTTGTAGGCCGCGTTGTCCCATAGGTGGCGGCCGATGCCTGCGACGTAGTCGCCGCGCTGCCACTGCCGTGCCAGGCGCATGTCCCGCTGGAGTTGGTGGCGGTCAATCTCGTCGCCGGCCGCCACCAGCGACTCCCCCGCGCGCTGCCCGGCCTCCACCGGGTGCAGGAACGCGTTTCCGGTGCCGCTGAGGATCCCGCCGAGGATCGCCCCGCCCTCGGTGTCGAGGTCGTGGAAGTGCCCGCGGAGCCCGCCGGGCCGGGGGTTGGCTTCGACGCCTTGGGACTCGGCGTACTTGCGCACGGCATAGGCACTCGGGTTGAAGTACTCGGCGAGGGTGAGGTCGGGGGTGGGCAGGGTGAGGGCCGGTTCCGCGGCGTCGCCGAGCCAGGCCCGCTGCAGCGACCCGCCGCCGGGGTGGAAGGCGGTGCCGATGCCGCCGAGATCGCTGAGCAGCGCGCGCGGGCTGGGGGCGTCGAGGTCGCCCAGCCCGGGCCAGAGCCCCGGGTCGGGCTCGGGCTGGGCGGGCGAGTCGGGCGGGCCCTTGGGCGCCCCGGTCGGCGGGTCGCCGCCGCCCGGAGGCGGCGACGGGGTCGGGTTTCCCGGGCCCGCCTGCGGTGCGGTGCCGTCCCCGCTGAGCAGGGCGTCGACGGCATCCTGCACGGAGGTGCGCAGCAGGCTGAGGACGCCCGAACCCAGCAGGCCGCCGAGTACGGCGGCGCTGAGGACGATGAGGGCGGCGTATTCGACGAGGGAGGCCCCGCGGTCGGGATCGTGGATTCGCAGCAGCATGAACTCACCTGGGGGATGGGCGTTTCGCGGGCACGGCGAATAGGGCCGCGGCGCGCACGGGGCCGCCGCCGGCGAATGCGGGTCAAGGTCTGGTTCAGGTCAAGGGCGGAGCAGGAATTCCCGCGAATCGGCGCGCAGGGAGAAAATGAGTATTGCGAGCGGGATGAGCATCTGCGAAATCCAGGTGAGCCCGGCCCCGACCGAGGCCAGGGAGGCGAGGATCCCGCAGACGCCGAACGCGATGAGCCCGCAGAACAGGACGGTCCCCCGTTTGGGCAGCAGCATGGCCAGCAGGAACGCCGCGGCGCCGGGGGCGGTCACGAACACGAACGTGGCCAGCAGGACCAGCGGTGCGGATCCCTCGGTGAGAATGAGCCCGGCGCTGGCCAACACGGATATGACCGCGAACGCATACAGCGCGACGCGCACGATCTTCAGGCTGGCGGGAATTCGGGTGAGCACGCTCATTGTCATCCACCCGCCTTCGCAGGGCGGCGAAAAAAGGGACATTCGGGGAAAACAGCGCACTTCGCCGTGGTCTCCATTGGGGGCCTCCTGTGGTTAATAGGAAATGGAGAGGTTTCACGGTAACGCAGTGACTTCGGGCTGTCATGGGACTTATGGATTGCGGCCGGATCAGGTCAGGGGTGTCTACCGAAAATGCCGCCCCGGGCCGCACGCGCGGCCCGGGGCGGCGGGGCCCCGGACGGGTTCCTGCGGGCCCGTCCCCCCTTGATCTGGCGGGCCCGCAGGGGCGGCAGTCGTCGCCGGCGGTGGAGTGCGGGCGCGCCGCGCCGTTCCTGCCGCCGCGCCGCACTGACGTGCGGTGCGCCCGTCCGGGGCGGGCACCAGTAGGGCTCGACTCCGCGCCCGGGGTCAAGCGGTCGGCCGAGTCGTTTTCGCCCGTCCCGGCACTGCTGGGGCGGGGCGGGCGCGCCGGGTGAGTTTTCTTGTGGCACCGGCTTGCCGCGGGGGGCGAAGGTGAGCCTGGATGCGGGTGCGCACGCCCGCCCCGGGTCTGCGCACCGACCACGGGTTGGAGGCGACCCCGATGTCTGCGACACCCCGCACCCGCACCCGCTGCTGCACCCGCCCGCTGCCCGCCTGTGCGCGCGACGTCGCGCGGATCCGCGTCTGGGCCGCCCGTCGGCTCGTCGGCCGCGCCCGCAGCGAGGAGGTCCTGCTGGTCGTCAGCGAACTGGCCACCAATGCCCTGGTCCACGCCTCCGCGCCACCGGGGTCCCGGCCCGGCGGGGTGGTGCTGCGCCTGGATGCGCACGGGGTGGAGGTCCGGGTGCACACCCCGGCCGCTCCGGGACGCGTCCCGGCCCCGCGGGCCGCAGGGACGGGCGCGGAGTCGGGGCGCGGCCTGGCGCTGGTCGCCGCCCTGGCCGATGCGTGGGGCATCGATCCGGGTCCGGACCGGGTGCGCGTGTGGGCCCGCTTCGCGACCGGGGGTGCGTGATGGCGCTGCTGCTGCGGCCCCGGCCCCGCGGCGACGCGAAGCCGCGGCGGCGCTTCGGCCGTTACGTCCAGGCGGCCGCGCCCCCGCCCCCGCCCCCGTCACAGGGGCCGGCCGAGACCGCCCAGGCGCTGTTCGCCGCGCTGCGCCGCGCCGGGGCCGTGCGGGTGTACGGGGCGGTGCACGCGACGGTGGCGGTGGTGTCGCTGCCTGGCGCCACGGTGTGGTGCCGGGCCGGGGAGCTGTCCTGGACTGAGCGGGGCGGGGCCGCGGTGCGGCTGGGCTCCGCCGACATCGACCGGGCGGTGCGGCTCCTGCTCGGCGCGGCCGGGCCCTCCGTCGCCTGAGTGCGCCGCGGGTCCGGCGCGGTTCAGTCGGCGCGGTAGCGGTGGGGGCGCGGCCGGGACCGCTGCGCGGGGGCGGGGTGGTGCAGGGCGGCGGTGAGGATCTCGGCGATGTCCTCGGCGGTGAATCGCACGTGCTTGCCCAGGCGCCGGTGCGGGACCTGGCGGGCGGCGACCTTGGCGCGCAGCCACGACGGGCGGACGTTGAGGTACTCGGCGGCCTGGTCGATGCTCAGCAGCGGCGTGTCCAGCCCGCTCACCGGCGCCCGCCCGTGCCTGCGCCTGCCCCGCGCAGGGCGCGGCGATCCTGCTCGCTGGTGCCGCCCCACACCCCGTAGGCCTCGCCGCTGCCGAGCGCCTCGGCCAGGCAGTCCCGGCGCACGGGGCAGGCGGCGCACAGGCGCTTGGCGGCGCGCACCGACCCGCCCTGGGCGGGGAAGAACAGGCCGGGGTCCGCGCCCCGGCAGCGGGCGGCCTCATGCCAGCGGCGGTCGGGTGTGCTCATGGTGCGGGCTCCTCACGGGGTGCGGGCAGCGTCGTGGCCGCGGCGGGCTCCGGGGCGGGGGCGGTGATCCGGTTGAGGATGCGCTGGCCGCTGCGGGTCTGCACGCCCAGGCGGCGGGCGAGTTCGGCACCGGTGATGTGGGGGTGGTCGGCGAGGATGCGGCGGGCCCGGGCGTCGTTGCGGTCGCGGCGGTGCTTGCGCTTCTTCTTGCGGGAGAGTCGCGTTGGGTCCGGACCCGGCGCCGCATCGGGCGGGGCGGGCGGTGCGGGGCCTGTGCTGGGGTTGTGGGCCGCCGGGTCCGGACCGTGCGGGGGGCGCGGCGCGGGCGCGGTCGCGGCGGCTGCGGCAGGGGGCGGGGTCGCCCCGGGGTCCGGACCCGCAGCCGGACCTTCGGGCGCCTGCGGGCCGGACCTTCCCGCGGTGCCGGCGGGGGGTGTGCCGTACCAGAGGTGGGCGCTGAGCGCCTCGGCCGGTTCCCCGGGCCCCGGGGCGGCGGGGCCGCGGCCCGGGGAACGGGGGGCCGGTGCGGCCGGGCGGGCGGGGGCGGAGCGCAGCCGGGTCTCGATGCGGGCGAACTCGGCGCGGTAGCGGGGGGCGGCCTCGGCGAGCAGGATCAGCAGGACGGGGGCGATGGCGTGAAGCAGGATCCCGGCCGGGTCGGGGTCCAGGCGCAGCACCCCGCCGGCCCCGGTGGTGAACACGCTGCTCCACACGTTGAGGGTGAGGGTGACGCCGCCGGTGAAGGCGCGCAGCAGCCACGCCCACACCCCGGCGCTGGCGCCGTAGCGCGACAGGACCGCGTCCGAGGACAGCACGGCCCACAGGGCGATGCCGACCAGCGGCTCCAGCAGCCACGCGATCCAGGCGGGCACCCCGTGCGCGATCGCGAGCAGGGCGACGTTGACGGTGGAGAACGCGAGCGCGCCCGCGGCCACCGCGGTCAGGGCCCGGTCCAGGTTGCGCCCGGCGCGCTGGATCCGGGTCAGTTCGGTCGCGGTGGCCGCGGGCATGCGCAAGCTCCTCACAGCGCGAAGACATGGGGGGCGGGGTGGGGCTCGCGGTCAGTCGGGGCGGATGTTGGGGGCGTAGGTGGCCAGGGCGCGATGGCGGGCGCGGGCCTCATCGCTGATGGCCACGACCCGGTAGGCGGCGGCGCCGATGCGGTGCTCGCAGGTGGTGTGGCCGTCCTCGCGCACCACGGGGGCCTGGAGGAGGTCGGCGATGCGTTCGACCTCGGCCTCGCGGGCCTCGTCGTCGCCGCCGGGGAAGTAGCAGAGGTCGAAGGTCGCGAGGTCGTGAACGGGCAGGTCGGGGCGGGCGTGCAGGAAGCCGGCCAGGGCGTGGATCTGGGCGAGGATCCGGGCGCGCGCGGGGGCGTCGGCGGTGTGCATCAGGGGCCTTCCTCGGGGTGTGCGGCCGATCGGTTGAGCAGGTGGGTGAGGGCGTGGGCGGCCTGCTGGGGCACGACGCCGTTGCCCAGCGCGCGGAACTGGGCGCGCCGGGCCAAGGCGAGGTCGGTCCCGGTGACCCAGCCGGGATCCAGGCCCATGGCCCACTCGACGAAGGCGGGCCTCAGCCGGGGCCGGCCGCGCCGTCCGGGCTCGGTGGGTGCGGGGGCGCGGCGTCCGACGGCGTGCTCCCAGCGGGCGATGGCGGGGGCGTAGCGGCCCCACCGCTGTGCGGGATCAGCACCGGCCGAAGGCGAACCCCCTCGGTGGTGGGCAGGGCGCTGGGCGGGGCGGTGGCGGCAGTGGGCCGGACCGGATCCCCGGTCGGGCCCTCTGGACGGGGCGCGGTGGCGCTGTCGGCCTCCCGGGCGGGCCCCCGCGCGGCATCCCGGCGCCGCCCGGTCGGCCCGGGGCCCGGTGCGGGCGCCGTGTCCAGGTGGCACAGCACATCGGAAAGCAACACCTGGCGCCCGCGGGCCCGGCGCACCACCGGGTCGGCCGGTCCCCCGCTCCCCTCGCTCGCGCACGGGGTGGGCAGCAACGAACACCCGCTCGCGGCGGTGGCAGGCGCCGATGTCGCCAGCACGTAGGCTGCACCACCGCGCGTCATACCCTGCCGCGGCCAGGTCCGCGAGTACCCGGTCCAGGCCCCGCCCTGTCCAGCGCAGGCCGGCCACGTTCTCCAGCACGAGGAGTCCGGGTCGTAGATCGCGAACGGCGCGGGCGACGTGGACCCAGACCCCACTGCGCTTTCCCTTCTCGATGCCGGCGCCGCGCCCGGCCCCGGAGACGTCCTGACACGGCCATCCCGCGGTGAGGATGTCGACGCGCTCCTGGCGGGCCCAGTCCACGGCGGCGAGGTCGCCGAGGTTGGCCGTGCCGGGGAAGCGCACCTTCAGCAGGCGGGCGATGTCGGGGTCGTCATCGGCGGTCCAGGCCAGGCGCGCCCCGCCCAGGGCGGTGGCGACCCCCATGTCCAGGCCGCCGTATCCGGTGCACAGCGACCCGATCACCGGCAGCGCCCCGGACGGGGCGGGCCGGTGAGCGCGGGTGCCCGGGACGGCCGATGCGAGCGCGGGCCTCACGGCGCCCCCTCCCCCGCGGGGCCGGTCGGCTCCCCCACGGGGCCGCTCACCGCGGCCCCTCCCCCCGGATTGGCCAGCACGAGGACGTCCTCGTGCTGGATGACGTGGGCGGGCAATCCCCGCTCGCGCAGCCGCCGGGTCTCGATCATCTGGAAGAACGAGGCGCGCCCCACCAAGCCCTCGCCGCGCAGCGCGCACAGCAACGCCGCGCACCGCTCGACCAAGACCAGCCCGGCGTCCTGGGCCGCCTCGGCCACCTGGGACGGGAAGTCCACCAGCCGCCCCTTGATGCGGAACGGGCGGGTCGTGATGACGACGCGGCCGCCCGGGCAGAGCAGGGGGCGGCACTGGACGAGGATCTCGGCGAACGCACTGAGCAGCGCCTCGGGGCGCTGGTAGGCGAGGTTGGCCCTGTCGCGGTCCTGGTTGTACAGGTGGGCCCACTTGTCGACCTTGCGGTCGGTGGCGCCGTCGCGGCGCGAGCGGACCCGCCCGTGCGTCATCGACCCGTACGGCGGTGAGGTCAGCAGCAGCGCGGCCCCGCCGACGGGCGGGGCGACTTCGGCGGCGGCGGTGCGGGCGTCGCCGGTGTGCACGGTCGCGGACCCGGGCGCGCCCTGGGCGGCGGCCCGGGCGAGGTTGGCCCGGGCCGTGGTGGCGAACGCGGTCTCGAGTTCGATGCCGAGCCCGTCGCGGCCCAGGTGCACGGCCTCGACCAGGGTGGTGCCGATCCCGCACATCGGGTCCAGCACGGTGTCGCCGGGGCGGGTGTAGGCGGTGATGGCGCGCCGGGCGATCGCGGGCAGCATCCGGGCGGGGTGGTCCAGGGTCTCGGGAAGGTAGCGCTCGGCGCGCTGGGCGCGGGCC
This sequence comes from Murinocardiopsis flavida, assembly GCF_003014485.1. Classification (GTDB taxonomy): domain Bacteria; phylum Actinomycetota; class Actinomycetes; order Streptosporangiales; family Streptosporangiaceae; genus Murinocardiopsis; species Murinocardiopsis flavida. The sequence goes on from NZ_PYGA01000012.1 coordinate 8,630, forward strand.
TGGAGCTGGCCGGTGGCCCACACCGAGCGCCGGTCCGGCCCGGGGTCGGGTGCGCTCATCGGCCCACCCCCGCCCGTGCGGGCGTTGCGGTGCGGGTGGGGGCGGTGAAGATGAGGACGTCGTCGTGGACGGGGGTGTGCAGGCTCGCGGCGGCCCGGGCGCTGTCGGGGTTCAGCGGAGCCTGCACCGGGGCGGGGCGGAGGGCCAGGGCGCCGTGGGTGATCGGGGCCCTCAACGCGAGGACGTGCTGGATGTAGGTGAGCCCGGCGGCGGTCGCGGCGGTCGCGGCGAGCCCGGCCAGATCCGGTGTGGCGGCGGGCTGGTGGGGGCAGATGAGTGCGAGCCGGGCGCCGGGGCGCGCCAGCACCGCGCAGGCGCGCAGCGCCTGTTCCAGCGCCAGCGCGTAGGAGCAGGCGTACAGCCCGGTGAGGGTGCCCCGCTCCCGGCCGGCGGGGGTGCCCTGGCCGGGCAGCGGCAGGGCCAGCACGATGAGGTCGCGGCTGCGGTGCGCATCGGGAAGGAGGTCGGCGGCGTCGCGCAGGTCGCCCTGCCACAGCGCTTCGACGTGGGCGGACAGGCCCGGCTGGTCGAGATGGGTGCGGGTCTGGGCGAGGCAGGCGGCCTCGATGTCCATGGCCAGGACGCGCCGTCCCATCCGGGCGGCCTCGGCGGCGATGGTGCCCGAGCCGCACATCAGGTCCGCGACCGCGGAGCCGGGGGCGCAGAGTTCGACGATGACGCGCTGGGCGAGGTCAGGCAGGGTGGCGGGCTCGGCCGCGGCGACCGGGTTCGCCAGGCCGCGCTCGGCCCGCTGGTCCTCAGGCGGCCTCTGGGCGCAGGGCCAGATGGCCATAGGCGGCTGCGGGGTGGTGGACTCGCGGCCGGGGGCGGGATCGGGGTGGTTCATGGGCGGTGCGCCCGCGCGGGGGGTGATCGGTGCCGGATGCCCTGACGCCCACGAAAACTGCCAGGACCGCACCGAAAGTGGACATGCCCGAGCAGAATCCCCCGAGGGCGCCTGCTGCGTACCCGCTCCGTTGCCGGGACCGGCTGTCGCCTCCGGGGATGAGCGTGCCGCACCCGCACGGCTGGTGCCGGAGCGAAAACCCCGGTGTCGGCTTCAACCCCGGTGTCGGCTTCGCGTGGTCACGCACGCGCACGGTGTTGCCGCGTGGCCGGGAACCTTCGTGGCCGCGTGCTGCGGTGAGGAGCTTTGGGCCTTCCCCCTGATTTGTGGACACCTCCGACACTGGAACCAGAGGAGGAGTCCATCTATGGCCATGAAGGTCTACCCGCCTGAGTTCAAGGCCGACGCTGTCGCCTTGTACCGGTCCCGGCCCGGGGCCACGATCGCCTCGGTCGCCGATGACCTGGGCGTCAACCGCGAGACCATGCGCAACTGGATCCGTACCGATGACGGCCGCCGCGGCACCGGGCCCGCCGCGAGGCCGATACCGGGCCCGACCGCCGCGGTGGGGGCACCCACCGCGGAGCAGGAGAACCGCAGACTGCGCGAGCGCGTGGCCGAACTGGAGAAGGAACGCGAGATCCTGCGCAAGGCGGCCGCCTATTTCGCGGGAGAGATGAGGCAGTGAGCCGCTTCTGCTTCGTTGACGACCACCGGGGCGCCTTCGGCGTCAAGCGGCTGTGCCGGGTGCTCGGGCTGTCCCGGTCGGGCTTCTATGCCTTCAGGGCGGGAGCGCCCGCCCGCGCCGTGCGGGCCGCCGGCGATGCCGCTCTGGCCTGGGCAATCCAGGCCGTCCATGAGCAGGACCCGGCCTACGGGGCGCCGCGGATCACCGCCGAACTGCGCGGGAAGGGCTATGAGGTCAACCACAAGCGGGTGGAGCGGGTGATGCGCCAGGCCGGCATCGAGGGCATCCACCTGCGCAAGAGGAAGCGCACCACGGTGCCCGAGCCCTGCGAGGAGCCCGTGGCGGACCTGCTCGGGCGCGAGTTCACCGCGCAGCGGCCCAACACCCGCTACGTCGGCGACATCACCTACCTGCCCATCGAGGGGGGCCGGTTCCTCTACCTGGCCACCGTGATCGATCTGTACTCGCGCCGCCTGGTGGGGTTCTCGATCGCCGACCATATGCGCACCGGACTCGTCGCCGATGCGCTGCGGGCCGCCGCCCGCGAGCGCGGATGCCTGTCGGGTGCGGTGTTCCACTCCGATCACGGGGCCCAGTACACCTCGAAGGAGTTCGCCGAGCTGTGCGATCGGCTCGGCGTGACCCGGTCGATGGGCGCCGTCGGCTCCAGCGCCGACAACGCGGCAGCGGAGTCGTTCAACGCCACGCTCAAACGCGAGACGCTGCAAGGGCTGGGGCTCACATGCTGGGCCACGCTGCGGGCGGCCCGCCTGGCGGTGTTCGCCTGGATCGCCCGCTACAACACCCGGCGGCGCCACTCATGGAACCGCCGCCTCAGTCCGCTCGCCTGCGAGCAGCGCTCGATTAGCCTGGCAACCGCTGCATGATCAACAAGGTGTCCACACTTCGGGGGGAACCCCCCTTTCCCGTCCGGCACGAGCGTTGCGGCACGGAGTGGATGTCGAGGGGGTTATGCAGGTCCTGGTTGCGGCTGGGGTGGGACGGTGGAACGTCGGGGGATGAGGGTTGGTGTGGCGATCAGAGTTCGCGCGGCGGTGTCGTTGTGGTTGAGCAGGAGGTCGAGTGCGCCGGCGGCGATCTGGTCGAAGGGCACGCGCACGGTGGTCAGCGGCACCGGTAGTCGGCTGACGACGGGGATGTCGTTGTAGCCCACCAGGGAGAGGTCCTCGGGGATGCGCAGACCGAGTGTGTGCGCGGCGGCCATGACGCCGATTGCGGTGTTGTCGTTGACGGCGAAGATCGCGGTGGGGCGGTCGGGGTTGTTCAGGAGTGCCCGGCCTGCGGTTTCGCCCGCGTCCATCGAGAACGAGTCGCCTTCGATGAGGGCTTCGTCGACGATGATTCCGGCTTCGGTGAGTGCCTGGCGATAGCCGTCGCGGCGGCCTTGGGCGCTGGAGGCGTAGTCGGGGCCGCTGACCAGCCCGATTCGCCGGTGGCCCAGGTCGAGCAGGTGTCGCGTGGCGAGGTGCCCGCCGAGGCGGTCGTCGCCGATCGAGGAGGCGCTGAGGCCGTCGGTGCGGAGGGCCAGCGCGTACCGCACGGGATGGTTGGCGAGTTGGTCGGCGGGCGAAGTGGGGGTGCGTGCGGTGGTGAGGATGAGCCCGTCGACCTGTCGCTGTACCAGGGTGTCGACGGCGTCGTGCTCAGCTTCGGGCTGGTCCTGGGTGGTGGCCACGAGGGCGGAGATTCCGCGGACGGCGGCGGTTGCGGCGATCTTTTCGTAGAGCATGGCCATGACCGTGTCGGTCAGTCGCGGCACCACCACCCCCACGGTGTTGGTGCCGGTTCGCCGTAGTCCTGAGGCCAGGGAGTTGCGGACGTAGCCGAGTTCGGCGGCGGCCTGGCGGACGCGTTCGGCTGTCGAATTGGTGGAGCGGGGCAGGCGTTCGTCAAGTACCCGTGAGACCGTCGACTTGCTCACGCCGGCGGCCCGGGCGACGTCCAGGATGGTCACCACAGCTGTGAGGTTACCGGGCCGAGAAAGCCGGCAGGGCGAGGCATTGACGGTGGGCATGGCATGCCTCACAGTGTACGGGAACGTTCCCGCAATCGTTCCCAAAGGGGTTCAGCGCATGTTTCTCGATCTCTGCGGGCTGGTGCCCGCGCCCGTCACTCCGTTCACCCTGAACGGTGCGGTCGACCACGCGGCCCTGGACCGCTACGGCACGTGGCTGGCCGGCTTCGACGGGGTCAAGGGTCTGGTGTGCCTCGGCCACGCCGGTGAGGGAACCTTCCTGACCCAGGAAGAGCAGGTCGCCACGATCTGCACGCTGGTCGAGGCGGTCGACGGGGCGGTACCGATCATCGCCGGCATCACCGGTGAGGGCACGGCCGTGGCCGCGGCCGAGGCCGTGCGGGCCGTGGAGGCCGGCGCGTCGGCGGGCTTGGTCTATCCCTCGCACGGCTGGCTGCGCTTCGGCTTCCAGCCCGGTGCCCCGCAGGAACGCTACCGGGCCATCCACGAGGAATCCGGGATGCCGCTGATCCTGTTCCAGTATCCCGACAGCACCAAGGCCAGCTACGACCTGCCCACCCAGCTGGACATCGCCGCCCAGCCTGGCGTGTTCGCCACCAAGAACGGCGTGCGCAACATGCGCCGCTGGGACACCGAGATCCCGGTACTGCGCGCCGAGCAGCCCGACCTGCAGATCCTCACCTGCCACGATGAGTACCTGCTGCACACCATGTTCGACGTCGACGGGGCCCTGGTCGGCTACGGCGGCCTGGCCCCGGAGCCGCTGCTGGAGCTCCTCGCCGCCGGCAAGGCCCGCGACTACCCCGCGGCCCGCGCGGTGCACGACCGACTGCTGCCGGTGACCAAAGCCGTCTACCACCGCGGCTCCCACATGGAAGGCACCGTCGCGCTCAAACTCGGACTCAAGGCGCGCGGGATCCTCCCCTCGGCCACGGTGCGGCCGCCGCTGATCGACCTGTCGACCGAGGCCGAAGAAGAGATCACCCGCGCCCTCAAGAGTGCCGGGCTGGTCTGAAGCCAACGTCCGAAACGCTGTTTTGCGGTCTGGCTCCGCCCGCCGCACCGTGGGCGGAGCACAACCCAGGGTTCGACGATGCCCACCGTCGCCCCGGCCCCTCTGGTGCACACGCACGGTGCGCCAGACGGGCTCGGTGACAACGAAGTCCCCGACGAGCTCCGCGACGACCGCGGAGGCGAGGAACGGTCCACCATGTCCGACGCAGTGCCTGCCCGCCGCACGAACGGCACACCCGACCAACCCCGCCGTATGGAACCCGACAGGGCAGGACCCCGCCCCATCCCGCGCCGCGGGCGCGGTGGCCGGATCATGCGCCTGCTAGCCCTCATGGGTCCGGCGTTCGTGGCAGGTGCCTGGCAGTTCGGCCCCGGCAACCTTGCCTCGGCCGTGCAGGCCGGTAGCGGTTTCGGCTATTCCTTGATCTGGGTCATCGTCGTCTCGACCATTCTGATGATCGCGTTCACCGACATGAGTGTGCGTATCGCGATCGTCTCCCGCGGCTCGGTCGTGGAGACCGTCAAGCGCACGTTGGGACGTCCCGTCGGCGCGGCCGCCGGACTCGGTGTCTTCGCTATCACCCTGATGTTCGCCGTGGGCAACGCCGTCGGGGCCGGGCTGGGGCTGTCGCTGGTACTCGGCGGCTCGCCGGTGTGGTGGACCCTGGCATGCACCGCCGTGGTCGCCACGTTCCTGTTCACCCGCGGACTCTACGGGGTGATCGAGAAGGTGCTGCTGGTCATGGTCGCGGCCATGGCGGTGTGTTTCGTGGTCACCGCTGTGCTCAGTCGTCCCGACTGGAACGCCGCGGCCGCCGGGATGCTGCCGACCGTCCCGCCAGGCACCGGGCTGCTGCTGGTCGCACTGGTGGGGACGAACTTTTCCATCAACGCCGCGTTCTACACCGGATACGCCTCTCGGGAACGCGGCCTGCGCCGCGACCAATACCGCCAAACCACCCTGGCCGACACCATCCCCGGCATCGTCGCACCCGGCATCATGACCGTACTGGTCATCATCGCCTCGGCCGCCGTGCTCAGCGGCGAACAGAGCGCCGGTCTCGCAGACTTGGCCGGCGTGCTCGAACCCATCGCCGGGCAGACCGGCCGGATCATCTTTGCCCTGGGCTTTTTCGGCGCCGCGTTCTCCTCGATGCTGGCCAACGCCACCGCCGGCGGCACCCTGCTCTCCGACGGGCTCGGCGGGGGCGACCGAGTCTCCTCACCGCGGGTCCGGCTGGGCATCCTCGCAGTGCTGGCCTTCGGCGCGCTCGTCACCGCCGCGGTCGGCGGCTCACCCATCCAGCTGATCATCATCGCCCAGGCGCTCACCGTCGTCGTCGCGCCTCTGCTCGGTCTCCTGCTGATCATCCTCGTCAACAACCACAGCCTCATGGACGACCTACGCAACCGCTGGTGGCACAACACCATCGCCGCCATCGGCCTCATCGCGATCCTGGCCACCTGCTACCGGCTCATCACCAGCCTGCTCTGACCGCGTCTGCGATCAGTTGCCCTCTCCCCGTAGCGCTCCGCGAATGCGGGTGTCTCGTGAGCGATCGCTCACGAGACACCCGCGTTCGCGGAGCGTTTGCCCGCCCACGGCTCCAGTGCTGCGCGAGTCGTGATGAGGTCGTCCTACATTCTGGTCCTCCGATCGGCGGTGATGTGAACACTGATGCCGCGGTCGAGGCAGCGGTTGCCCGCGCTGTTGCTCGGTCAGTGACCGTGTGGCCGCTGCTGCGGGTACCACCGGGTGGTGCCGCGGGCGCGTTCGCACCGGGCCCGGCCGCGCGCGTGCAGCGCGCGCAGCAGTTTGAATACGCGCGCTGGGCCGAGGCGGAGTTCACTCTGGAGCAGTTCGGACGAGATGCCTTCGGAATGGTCCCGCAGTAGTGCGGCAGCCCGCTCCATGGCGTCGTCCCGGAGGCCGCGTACTGGCGGTTCGGCTCCAGCGTCCTCGGCGGCACCGGGCCCACGACGGGGCGGGGACGCGTCCGGACCGCCAGGCTCACGGGTCGGGCCGCGGCTCCTGTCGTTCCTCAGGGGCAGCGGCTGTTGCCGCGGTCGGGAACCACCGCACGCCGCTGGTGCCGTCGGGACGTGGGCGCGATGAATCGAGGTTGATGTTGCGGCGCTCCGCCCGACCCTGCTTGCACAGTGCGACCAAGCGGCGGGAGACGTTGTCGGTTCCGACGGCGTTGCGGACCTCGATGGCGGAGACCCCTTCAGGGTGGTGGAGGAGGAATTCCGCGATCTTCTCGGTCGTCGTGGTCCCGATCGCGGGCTGGGTCAGGGTGTCCACCGCAGCCCGGCCTCGGGCGAACGCCTCGGTGGTTGCGACGGGAAACCAGCGGAGCAGCGTCGGGCCGTCCCGGCGGGACCTGGCGGCGCCGAGGTGCTCCAGATGGCGCAGCGCCCGCCGGATGTAGTTGATGTTGTAGTCGCACTTGGTGGCGATGTCACTGGCGTGGATGCCGCCGGGGTGGTCGAGGAGCACCGCCGCGGCGGCACGGATGGGGAGGCTGAACCCCGACCGGGGTGTCGGCGCTGGAGCGGCACCGGCCACATCCCGGCGGCTCGGCAGCGCAGCGTCGGTGAGCAGCCACTTTTTGGGGCTCCAATCCCCCTCCACGCCGGATGAGTCCGGCCGATTCCAATTGACGCAAGTGCGTCTCGGTGTTCTTCCTCGTCCATTTGAAGTCGGCTCGGATCTGGCGTGCTTCCACCCCGCCGGGGTGCTGGGCGAGATAGGCGAACAAATGGTCGATCACGCGCACCGTCTTGCGTCGCGGCCAGGGCGCTCCGCCCGCACCGGGGTACCACTGGTCGAGCACGGGGGCAGGGGCCAGGTGCGCCAGGCATGCCCGCTGCGTTCCAACTGCTCAAGGTCGCGCATCGCCTCGGCATAGGGGCAACCGAGGTCGTCGCAGATCTGCCGGGCCGTGACCCCCGCAGGGTTCTCGATGAGGTAGATGGAGGCCCGGGCGGCAGAGGAATCGGGGGCGGGGGGTGGCGGGGGCGGGTCCGGGGGTGCGTAGAGCCCGAGGGGAACCGGGACACTGGTGAGGTCGGTCGGGAACCAGGTATGGGCGCGGCGGTCACCGGTCGGGATTTCGCGCCGCGCATGCCCGATCTTCTCCAGCGCGCCCAGGCTTGCCCTCACCGCATTGGTGTAGGCCCCTGTGCCCGCGACGATGTCGGGGACATCGACACCGGTGGGATGCTCTTGCAGGTGGCGGGCCACGCGGTCGATCCTGCGGCCCGGCCATGCGGAACCCTTCTCAGGACTGGGCGGTTGGGGCATCGGTCGATCACCGGTGGCCTGCGGGCAGCGGTGCCTGTCGTGGTTCGGCAGCTCGTTCGGGACGGGGCGGGCCGTCAGGGCGGTGGGACGCCACAGGTGCCGTGTCGTGCCGGCCTGGCGTTCTCGGCGCGCGTAGCCGAGTTCCTCCAGTTGGTACAGCGTTGTGCGGGTGTGCGATTCGGCGCCGCCGAGGTCAGCGCGGATCCCGGGCTCCTCGACGCCGTCGGGGTGCACGGCCAGGTAGGCGGCGAGCCGGTCGATGTGACGCTGGGCCGGATAGACGCGGGCGGTCTGCTGGGGCCGGTCCGGGCCCGCCGGGGAGGTCCGTGCGTAGAACAGGTTCACGGGCCTGCCACCACTGCCCGGCACGGCTTCGCTGTGGACGCGTGCGCGGTCCTGGAGCCGGCGGAGCATCGCGTGGACATCCTCCGTGGAGAACCCGAGTTCGGACACGATCTGGGATACGTGCACTCCGTCGGGGTTCTGGAGCAGGTAGGCGAGGAGGCAATCGATGCGGCGGTTGCGCTCAGGGACGGGTGAGGGTGTTGCTGCTCTCGGCTCGGGGGTCGGTGTGGTCATCGTGATCTCCTTGCAGCAGGGGTGCCAAGGGCTCGGTGGCCCGACTCGGCGCGTTCTTGGGCGGAGCCTGCGCGCAGAATCCCGCTGGGCGGTCGGTGGGTCGGCTCGCGTTCCGATTACCGGCGCCAGAGGTTGACGCGTTCGGTTCCCAGCAGCGGGGCGTCTTCGGGACCTGCCAGGTGGGGGCTGATCCAGATGGGGCGGTGCTCGTCGCGGCGGGCGTACCACTGGTTGCGCCAGTGGCCCTGCACCCACCACTGGTGGCGGTAGTTGCGCCCCGGCGCGTCGGAGTCGGTGGAGTCCCGGACCGTACGGCGGCGCCGCAGGTAGATATAGGAGACGTCGGTACCCAGTGCGGGGTCCTCGCGCGCAACCGCGCGGCGCGTCGCGCGGTCGGGTGCCTGCCGTTCGCTGACCGACAGGGTCTGGCCCATCAGCAGCCACATCGCCAGGACACTGCGCTGCACTTCGCTGCCCTCGTCAAACGCCAGCGCCTGCGCCCGGGGGCTCAGGTACCGGATGGTGGTGGAGAGCAGGAGCCCGTGGCGCGGGCGGACCCGCCGTGCCTGGCGTGAACGCGGCAGCGGTGAGGCTCCCGGGCGCGGGATGAATTCCGGCGTCAGCCAGTCCGGCGGCTCGACCCAGACGGTGAGCATGGTGCCCCCCTCACACGGGCCCCAGGTGAGCAGCCGGACCGGTTCGCTCTCCTCGCGCGCACACCGGGTGTGCATTGGAGCGCCGAGGGCCATGAACCCGACCTCGGCAGGCAGGTCGTGGGGGTGCACGGTGTAGTCGGGCAGCCGCGCGCCCGCGGTGCGTGCGAGTTCGAGCATGTCGGGGGCGACGTGGAAGAGGTGGGCGGCAGGGAACTGCGCCGCGAGGATCCGGGCCAGCCAGGGGCCCGCGCGCACGACCTCGTCGGGCGTCCTGGCGGTGCCGTCTTCGTCTTCCATGGCGAACACGGTGGACAGCCAGGCGGCGGCGCCGTCGCGCCCGGGATCGCGGGCCCAGGTGCTCATGTGCGCGCGCAGGCGGGGAACGTCGCGTGCGTACATCGGGGAACTCCTTTCTTTTCAGGCATGCGGAGGAGAGCTTGCAGTCGGTTGGTGCGCGGGGAGGCCGGCGGCACTGCCGGCGGTCGTGAACAGGGGCTGCCCGCCCGGCGGGGTGGACCGGGCTTGGCCGCGCGGATCGCGCGCGGCCGGCGATGCTCACCGGCCTCAGCCGGAGATCGGGGGCGCACCTGCTATGCCGACTGGGCGCACCGGGGCGGGTGTTCGTCCTCGACCGCGCCAGGGCGGGGCGCTCCGTCAGCAGGCCGGTCCGCCGCCGGGTCGGTGATCGTGTCCAGGATTGGGGTGGCGTCGCGGATGCGTGCGGCGATGACCCGCAGCACGCCGACGTGGGCGCGGGCGTCGTTGGGTGGGCTGGGCCGCTCCTGCGATGCCGGGGCGTCGAGGTCGGCGTCCAGAGCGCGGATCCACCGGTCGAGGTCGTCGGCGACCCGTTCGCGCACGACAGCGCCGACGGAGGACAGCAGGGTCCGCGCGATCAGGGCCCGGTCCAGGTCCGTACCGGGCCCCGTGTCGAGGCGCAGGGCGAGCAGCACGCCGTCGACGACGATCTCGTCGGCGTGCAGGAGCGCCCCGAGCTCAGCCCTGGATTCCTCCGGCGGGAGATGGGTGGCCAGCCATTGTTCGGCGGCCGATCGTGTCGTCCAGCGCGGGGCGTGGGCCGCGTCGATCAGCCGGTCACTCACCGACGGTGCGGGCTGCCGGAGGGCGCGCCGTCCGGGAGGTGGGAGGCGGCGCGGGACGGGTCGGGTCGTCAGTGCGGTGGGCCGCCATAGGTCGGTGCGCCTCCAGCGCCGCTGGTCGTCGCGGCGCGCGTAGCCGATGGCCTCCAATGTGCGCAGGAGCTTGCTGGTATAGGGCCGGTCGATGCCCAGGTCGCTGTCGATTCGGGACGCCTGGACCCCTTCCGGGTGGCGGGCCAGGTAGGTGGCGAGCCGATCGATATGGCGCTCCACGGCAGGTCCGGGTGGGGTGTGCGGAGAGCCGCTCGGTTCGGCTCGCGACATCGACGGGGTCGGCCGCCAGAGGTGTGCGCGCGTCCCGGGCAGGGACTCGCGGCGCGCGCAGCCGGCCCCTTCGAGCTGGTGCAGCATTGTGCTGATATTGGGCTTGTGGAGTCCCAGGTCGGACGCGATCTGGGACACGCGCGCTCCGTCGGGGTGCTCGGCCAGGTAGGCGGCGAGTTGGTCGACGCGGCGGCCCCGAGGCGGTGCGGGTGCAGGCGCAGATGCGGCAGGGTCGGGTTCCGGCGTGGTCATCGGCTTCCTTGCCTTTCTCTTGGGAGTTCGTTCCTGACCGTCCGTAGGGTCGGGAGGGAGCCCAGGAGCGCCAGGTATGGCGGGGCGCCCCTGATCGGGCGCCCGGGGACTACCGGCCTGAGCCATCGCGGCCCCGCGGTGCGCACCCCTGGCCGGACGGTTCTCCGGCTTCGGGGCGCGCAGCGGCGCGGGGCGACGGCGTTGCGCGTCCTGGGCCGCCAGGGCGGCCACACGAGGCGCGGTGATCACGCGGTGCCGTGGTCCTGCGCGGGCGCCTGCGGTGGGGGCGCGGCCCGGTAGCGGCGGGGGGCGGGGCAGGTCTTTTCCGCGTCCCCGCCGGTGACGAGCCGGTCCAGCGCGTTCTGGACCGCGCCGGCGCTGCGCGTGATCACCTTGGCGATCTCGCCCGCGGTGAACTCGGAGCCGGGGTAGTCCTGCATGTGGGTGAGCACCATGGCGCGCAGCTCGCCCGGGGCGGCCTTGGCCAGGCCGGTCGCGTTGATACGCCGACTTGGGGGCGCCGGGGCCGCCTGCTCCTCGGGCTCGCGGTCGTCGGCGCCGGGGGTGGCGGCGGCGGTGCGGGGGTCGGGGTCGGGTGCCATGCGCTCGGGCTGGGGGTCCACGGGGGCATCGACGGGGTCCCCGGGGTCCGGGACCCGCTCGGTCTCGGCGGGGGGTTCCTCGTCCACGGCCTCCGGCCCGTCGGTGACCGGACGGGGCGGCTGCTGGGGCACCGCGGGGGGTACCGCCGGGTCCTGCGGGCCGGGGTCGGCGGGGTCGGGCTCGTGGGCCGGGGCATCCGCGGGGGGACCGTCGACGGCCGCATCAGGGTTGGGCGCGGTAGCCCCGGGCCCGTGCGCGGGGTGTGCGGCATCGGCGGGCAGGAACCAGGTGTCGGGCACGCGGTGCGCACCGGTTCGGGTGCCGCCTTCGCGCACCGCCGCGCCGTCGGTCTCGGCGCCAACCAGGGCCTTGGACACCGCGGAGCGCGACAGTGCGGTGGCGGTGACGAGGTCGGACACGGTGGAGCCTTCGGGGTGGTCACCGAGGTGGGCCAGGATCCGCCCGCGGGTGGACAGGGTGCGGGTTTCCATTGTTGCGGTCATTGTTCTTTCCTCCTTCGCGATGGGGTGTGAACAGAACGGGGGCGCCCGGGCGCATAATGCGCATTCCTTTGGTTCACGGAATCTTCGGGCGCCCCGCGTGCATTTCTCTTTCTCCGGGTGGTTCCCCGGGGTTATTGGGCGGCGACCAGACTCAGGGGTCCCGCCGGGGCGTGGTCGGAGGCCGGGTCGGTGGGATAGAGGCTGCCGTAGGTCACGGCGGCGGATTTGACGCAGCCGCAGTGAGGGTCGGCGATCTCGATGGCGAGGCGGAACCGCGCGTGTTCGGGGTGGTCGAGATCGACTCGCTGGTAGTGGGTGGCCAGCTCGGTGACGGCCCGGGCCACAGCGCTGGTGGCCGCCTCCTCGGCCCCGGGCATCGTGATGTGGGCGTTGAGCAGCCCCGGGCCGGGCGAGGTGACGGTGATCCGCGCCCGGGGGTCGATCTCCCCGTCGTTCTGGACGTCGGTGACGTCGGCCTGGATCCGTGCGGCGAGTTCGCCGGTGGTGAGATCGGGGCATTCATCGAACAGGTCCCCGATGATTTCGATTCCCATTCATTTCCTTTCCTCGGGTGCGCACAACGGGTTCTTTCAGCCCGCGCGGGCGCCGTTTGGGCGGGGGGCGGATTGGCCGCGTATTCGCGGTCGGGTCCATGGACCCTTGGGTGCCGCATTCAGTCAAGCCCGTGGGGAAGAATTTCTTCGCGCCGCTGTTTCCGGGGGTGCACGGGCCGGGTTCAGGACCGGAATTCCCGGCGGTGCGGGTCGGCGTGACGGGCAGTATCGCGGATTCTTCGGCGCGGCGGGCACCGGGGCCCGGGCCGGGGTGGTGGAGCACAGGTGACGGTGGGGCGTCGACGCGGTCGTCACCGTGCTCGGGCGCGATCGCGGCGCGCGTCGTCGCGGGGTGCGCCGATTCCCCCATTGGTCGAGGCGATCTCGCTCGGTCCGCGGGGCCGGGCTGTCGCGTGCTTCCTATCCGTCAGCGGCGGACGCGAACCTCGTCGCCTCTGCGTTCGAGGACGTCGCCGATCTGGTAGGGGCGGGCGAATTCCACGACGTCCTGGGTGGTCTCTGCGAGATCGGCCTCGCTGACGTACTTCAGCAGTCCGGACCGCTCGTAGGAGTCTCGGATGGCCGTCGCGATCTCCTCGCGGGTGAGGTCGACCTCTGTCACCAGTGCGGTCGTTGTCGCCCGGCGGCTGCGGAGGCCGGTGAAGGATCTGTTGCATCCACATGTGCAGTCGATGGCGACAGTGTCTGCGATGACGAGTTCGCCCTCGATGCACCAGTTGAACTCGTTATCGGTCTGAACCCTGCGTGCGGCGGGGGCCGTGAGTAGCTTCATAGTCGTTCTCCTTCCGTTTCAGGCGTTCCACCACGGGTCGGTCCAGTGCGGGAAGTCGGGCTGGTCGTGCTCGGCCCGGAAGCCCACGTGCACGACGTAGGGCGAGGAGATGATCCGCGCCGGGACCGTCGTGGTCTCCACCGCCTCGGTCAGCGCCTCATACACGGTGCGGTTGGCGGTTCCGGGTGGGATCGTCTCGACCCGGATGGTCAGAGTGAGGATGTCGCCCTCGGCGATCTCGCCCGCGATACGGCACCGGGACCGGTGGCGGGTGTGCACGGCCATCACCCGGGCCGTTCCCGCTCCCGCGAACGCGCCGTCGCCGTCGCGGCTCTTCAGCGCGACCTCGAAGCGGCGGTGCAGGCTGTCGGTCAGCGAGGCCTCGTCGAGGCCCGGCTGATCGAGGCAGCGCGCGTCGGTGTACACGTCGGCGAGGGCCTCGCTGCCGAACCGGACATCGAGGTCGTGCTCCCATGGCGGGTTCTGCGTGGTTGCCACAGTGACTGCTCCTTTCGGGTACATCGCCGGGACGGGTCAGCTCAGCGGCGGAGGAGGTGCATCCACAGCGCGAGCAGGGTGAGGTCGCGCAGGGGACCTCCGCCTTCTGTCGGCGGCGTTGCGGGGGCCGGTTCCAGGCGGTCGAGGTGGGTGCGCGCCCAGGCGCGGGCGCGGGCGCCGAACTCCGGCGACGCCGTTGGTGTGGCGGGGCTCGTCTTCATCGGTGCCTCCTTCGGCGGATCCGGCGGGAATGGTGGGGGATCCGCGGGGGCTTAGTGGCGCTCGACTCCGATGCCGGTGTCAACCCGGCGCTCGCGTCGCCCCACCGGTGACCGCGCCACCCGCGGAGAGTGCGGACCCGCGCTCGGGGGCGGGCCGTGCGGAGGCCGGGGTGGTGTCCCGGGGGTGCAACACCGACCGGCCCCCGCCGGGGCCGCGCTCACGCCCTGATCTCGGGGCCCAGCAGGGTCCGGGTGCGGCTGGTGCGCACGATCGCCGTACCGCCGGGCGCATCCGGGTGGTCCGACCGGTAGGCCAGCAGGTCGTTGCCCGCCTTGTAGTGGTAGATGTGCGTCGGGTGGGGAGCGTGGCGGGCGAGGGTCTGGCCGTCCCAGCCGATGAGCTGATAGTGGGACTCGGTGTCGAAGACGCCGTGGGTGCGGGCGCGGTCGATGACCCCGCCAGAGAGGTGGGGTCGGCGGATGTCGGTGCCCAGGTCGATCGGGGCGAATTCGCGGCGTGTGCGCACGTGCAGCATCCGCGCGGCGAACACCGGGGCCCGGAGTTGCGCCTCCTGATCCTTCCTCAGCACGCGGAAGAGTTCCTTCCAGGCCCTCTCGCGGTCGGGGTCCGGGGTGGCGCCCCAGGGTTCCCACCCGACCGCGTCGGTGCGGCTGACGATGACCTGGTATCCGGTGGTCTCCTCGTGAAGGCCGGCGGGGTGATCTGCGGGCCGGGCCAGGACCTGATCCCACACGAACTCCGGCGCGCCCACGAGGTAGTAGCCCTCGGCGTCGGGGCCCAGGCGCGCGGCGCTTTGACCGGGCTCGTGGGTGTTCTGCAGGTACAGGCCGCCGTCCAGCTCCCACATGGGCAGCAGGAGGTGGCTCTCGGCGTCAGCGCCGGTCGTCTCGGCGGTGAACAGCGCGTCGGCGAAACGACGCGCCTCGGCTTCTCCGAGGCGGATGGTGTCGTGGTGGTGGGTGCTGCGCTCTCCGGCGAACCAGCCGCCGCCGTGGTCGGTGTAGGCCAGCCCAGGTTCCCAAAGGCGCACCGGGGCCGTTGCCGTGGTTGTCATGGTCTCTGCTCCTCGTCGTGGAGGCGTCGCGGCGGCTCGCGCCGAACCGCGTACGCCCGGGACCGGGCGGTCCCGGGCCGTTGTTGTGGTGGGCGGATGCGGGATTCACTGCTCGCCGGGCGGGTCGACTTCGGTGAAGCCGCCGAGGAATCTGCGGGCGATCTGGAAGACCCGTGTGTCGGGGAAGGCGTCGTGGAACCCGCGGCAGGAGGCCGGGCCGACGTCGGGGTGGTCGCCGTAGGAGAGGGTCGTGTGGCAGGTGAGGGCCGCCCCGACGGCGCGGTTGTGCTGGATGAGCTCGCGCAGGCGGCCCTCATCGAGGTGCATGGGGTTGTTGGGTCGGAACGGGCAGGTGGCGCACTTGCGCGCCATGAGGCGGGGTTTCCCGGTGACCGGGTCGATGGTGTTGCCGTCCGGCATGAGCGTCCTTTCTCTCGGGTGTGCGGTGCGGGTGTGCTCGTCTCGGAAACTGCCGGTGAGCACGCGGAAGTAGACAGGTGCGGGGTGCTCAGCGGCGGGTGCGCATTGCGGCGGTGGCGGCCTGGCCGATGGCCCGTGCCGTGGCGGCGGGGTCGGTGAGGGTGTGCACCCGGGCCCCGCGCAGCGGGGTGGCGCCGGGGTCGTCGGGGGTCAGCCACAGCACGGCGCAGCCGGTGGCGCGCAGCCGGTCGAGCGCGGCCTGGCCCGCCTCGGTGCGGGTGGGGCCGAAGACCCCGTCGGAGACGATGACCAGCAGGCGGGCGGCATCGGCGCGGCTCAGGTCCAGTGCGCCGTCCAGGGCGGTGATGGCGGTGTCGATGGCGTGCCCGGTGCCGCAGGCGCGGAACTCGGTGACCTCGCGCGGTGCGGTGCCGGGGTGGGTGATGGGGTGCACCTGCGCGCTGAAGGTGACGGTGGCGGTGGTGGCGGGCACCCGGGTGTGGCGGGCGGCGTGGGCGAGGATCCAGGCGGCCGAGGCCACCGGGGCGGTGAAGGCGTGCATGGACCCGGACACGTCGCAGGCCACCCCCAGGCGCAGCGGCGGGGTCGCGACGGTGGTCCGGGTGGTGCGGGTGAAGGGTTCGGCGGTGGGCACGGCGCCGGCGGCGCGCTGGGCCTCGGCGGCCAGGGCGCCGCGCATCCGCAGACGGCCCGGCGGGGTGGCCGCGGTGGTGCGGGCGGGGGTGCGCTCGCGGGATCCGGCGGTGCTCAGGGTGCGCCCGAGGTGGCGGGCCGCGGTGCGTTCGGCGCTGGTGGGCGCGCGGGTTCCCGCGATCGGGGACCGGGGCGTGCTGGGCCCGCCGGGGGCGAACACGCGCCCCGCTTCGGTGCGGGCGGCGTCCCTGGCCGCGGTGTTCTCGGCCGCGGTTTTGGTCGCGCGGGCGGCGGGGTCGCCGGGCGCGGGGTCCTTAGCGCGGGCGATCGCAGCGGCTGCGCGGGCCAGCGCCCGGCCCAGTGGCGACGGACGCCCGGGCGCCTGCTCACCGGTGGCCTCGGGTGCGGGGTCGGCGGGGTCGGTGCCCAGCGCCTCGCACCAGCGCCGCCCCAGCTCGATCATGGCCTCGGCGTCGGTGTCGGCGGTGGTCTGGGCGGCGCGCCACAGGCCGCGCAGGGCGGCCAGGGTGTCGGCGCCGAGTACCGGTGTGACGGCGCGGGTGACGGTTGCGGTCTCGGTGCGGGTGAGGATCCCGGCGTCGGCGCGGGCCAGCAGCAGGGCGGCGGTGCGGGCGGCGTCCTGGGGGGTGGTGGGCACCGCGCGGGCTCGGGCGGCGAGACCGGCACCGGTGGCCCTGCTCCCGGTTCCGGGGCTGAGTTCGGCGAGGATGAGGTGGGTGGCGCTGGCGCGCAGCCAGTACCGGTCCTCGGGGCGGCGGCGGATCTGGGCCGCTTCGATGCGGGACTCCTCCAGCAGGAGTGCGGCGGCTGCCGCGCCGGGCGGGGTGCCGGGCGGGGCCTGCCACCGGGTGTGGGCGGCGTGGGCGCACTCGTGGGTGAGCAGCCCCCACGCGGTGGCATAGCGCGCCCGGTCCCCCGCGCGGTGCGGGGCGGCGGTGGCGGGGTCGACGGTGCCCAGGTGGGCGCCGTCGATCTCGATCGCGGCCTGGTCCGGGATGAAGCAGGCCGGGGCGCCGCGGCCTGCGCCGGGGGCGATGGTGACGAGGAGGTCGTCGCGGTCGGCGATCACCGGGACCTCATCGCCCAGGGCGGCGGACAGGGCCATCCACCCGGGGGCGGCGGGAAACACCGTGGTCGGCGCAGCACCGGCGGCGATGTGGGCGGTCATGATCGGCTCCTTTCACGGGGTGCGGGGGGGGGTTCAGATGCGCCCGCCCAGGGCCAGGGGCGCCACGGCGGCGCCGAACACGCCCTTGACCACGCTCGCCACGACCTCGCGGTCCTCCTCCGGCGCGATGCCGATGAGGTTTCCGGCCGCGGCGGGGGTGCCGAGCACGGCGGCGATGCGCTCGAAACTGAGGAGTTCGCGCAGTTGCGGCGCCCAGCCGATGTCGCCCTTGGCCTGGCGGGTGGCGAGGTTGCGGGCCACCCGGATCGCCTTGGGGTCGATGTGGAGCTGGGCGGCGAGGTCGAGGTCGGTGGAGACCTCGATCTGCGCGGCGAAACGGGAGCTCAAGGCGTCGCTAAGGAGGGCGCCGTGGACCCCGGGGTTGTGCCCGGCGACGGTGTAGAACCCCTCGGCGGCGTCCACGGTCTCGCCGCCGTTGGCCTTGACGATGATCTGGCGGCGGCCGTCCATCGCGGGATAGACCACGGCCAGCACGGTGGGCGGGATGAGGGTCGCGTCGTCGATGAGCAGCGCGCGGCCCTCGCGCATCGCGGTGACCAGCGGGCCGTGCACGAAATGAAAGCGGCCTTCGGGGGTCTGGGTGTATTCGCCGACGAAGTCGGCCACGGTGGTGTCGCCGTCGCCCTGGACGGTGAGCAGGTCGGGAAACGCCGCCTCGACCAAGGAGGTCTTTCCGGTGCCGGGCGGGCCGTAGAGCAGTGCGGCGACTCCGGCCTCGCGCAGGCGGCGCAGCGCTTCGACGTCGGGCAGGCCGGAGAGGGTGCGGGGGTGATACATCTGCCCCGACGGGCGCGGTACGGGCCCGGTGACCGGCGCCGCAGCGGCGGGCTCGGGGCGGGCCGGGGCGGGCACCGGCTCCCGGGCGGCGGCCGCGGCGGGGGTCGCGGCATTGGCGCGGTAGCGCACCGGGGTGCCCGTGACCTTGTCAGCCTCACCGCGCGCCACCAGGGTCTCCAGCGCGTTGCCCACGGCCCCGGAGGACTTGCCCAGGCGGCGGGAGACCTGGGTGGGGGTGAGGTCGGAGCCGGTGGTGAGAAGGTGGTCGGCGACGCGGCGGCGCAGTTCACCAGCGGGCAGTCGCTCCCCCGCTCCGTGTCCGGCGGGGGCGGGCGGCGGTACGGGCGGGGTGGTCATCGGTCCGCTCCTCAACGTGGTGGACGGGCCCCGCGGGGTCTGGCTGCCGGGGGCCCGCGGATTCTTCCGGGATGTTGCCGCGGTGTGCCGGGCTACCGGCCGGGGCGCACGGCGCGTTCGATGACGGCGGCGGTGACCTCGGCCGCGGCGACCGGGGCCATCGAGGCGACGTCGATAGCGAACCGGGTGTACTGCCGCCCGGTGAACACGCTGTGGGCGGCCACGCTGACCGGATCGCGGTGGCCGAAGGTCGTGGCGACCTCGATCTCGTAGTCGGAATCGTCGAGGCGGCGGTACTTCTCGATGAGTCCCGGGGTCTCTGGGCGGCCCAGGTGTCGGGGCGGTCCGGTGAGGTGGATGCCGTGCTCGGCGAGGGCGGCGCGCAGCCGGATGACCATCGGGGTCATGGCGCGGGTCTCGGGCCACTGCGCGTACAGCTCCTCGGCCTGCTCGGTGAGGTGGTCGGCGAGCACCGCGTCATCCGCGAAGCCGTCCGTGTTGCCGGGAAATCCCGCAACGACCATCAGGTCTTCGTCGATGTGTCCGGCTTTGGCACTCAGGGCCGTGCGGACCTTCAGGGTGTAGCCGCCCTCTACGGTGGGCTGGCCGGAGCGGTCGAGGACCACGACCTCGTCGTGGGGCTCGACCCACACGAGCAGCCCTCCGGGGCCCTGCTCGCGGAGCCGACCGACGTGACCGGCGGTGACGATGATGTGCGGCATGGGATTCATGGGTGGGTCCTCCGTCGGATGGGGTGTCTGGTTCGGGGGCTCTGGGCCCGGTTCCCTCAGGGCAGCGCCGCGGTCGGCGTGAGGTGGAGGTGCAGCACGGCCTGCTCCGCCTCGACGGTGAACTCGTCCTGGGGGCCGCGGTGCGGAGTTCCGTGGCGCAGCAGCAGCGCCAGCACGGTGTCGACGTCGCGGGCGATCCGGCGCCAGTGCTCACCGGTGACGCCGGGCGGCAGGGCGATGTCGTCGCGGGTGAGATCGCCCAGTGCCGCGCCGTCGCGGGTGGAGTCCACCAGCGGCGCGGCCCGACCGCCCACCTGGTGGAGCAGGCAGCGGATGTGCCCGGTGGTGTAGTCGCACCGGTCTGCCGCAGCGGTGCCGAAGGTGATCTCCACGGCGGTGACCTGGGGCCATACTTCTCGCAGCAGCAAGGTGAGGTGGTTGCGCGCCGCGAGTTCGGTACCGAAGACTGCGGTCGTCTCGGCCGCGTGCGCGGTGACCAGCCAGCGCAGCGAGCGCGCGAGTTCCGGGGAGTGGGCGGTGAGGCGCAGGGGCATCGCGGTTCTCCTCGTCATGGGGTGGTGGATGACGGACGTGCCGCCGGGGCCGCGGGGCAGTCCGGGTTGGGGCGTGGCGAAAGGGCCGGGCAGCGGGTGCTGTCCGGCCCCGGTTGGCGGGTGGGTCAGGTGGTGGTGCGCGTACGGGCGGCCTTGGTCAGGCGCAGCAGGGTGCAGAAGTAGCCGCGCTGGGTCTGGAAGCGCTCGGCGCAGCGCCGCAGTTCGTCGGTGTGATCACCGATCGTCGGGACACGGCCCTCGGCGAGGGCCGTGGTGATGTCCTCGGCGTTGCGGGCCCAGTCATGGGCCAGCCGCGCCATCCGCTCCTCCACCCAGGTGATGGCGAGCGCGCTCTCATAGAGGGCGGATTCGAGTCCGTGGTCGGGGTGGTCCACGGGGACCATCACCGGGAGAACGGCGTTCTCGCCGAGTTCCTGGGTGAGCAGGCGGCGGCAGTACGGGCTGAACAGCACGGGTATTCTCCTTCGCGCATGGGTGCGGGGCGGGCGGCACAAGCAGCCCGCCCTCCGGGGGGGGACTGGTCAGGTCGCGGTCGTGGCCTCGTGGTCGTTGGGGGTCAGGTCCAGGTACAGGCGCGGACTCGGGCCGAGTTCGTCGCCGGGGACGAACTCGTCCTCGGTCCTGCTGGGCAGTCCGCGGGCCAGCAGCAAGGTCAGGGTGCGGTCCACCTCCGCGCGGATGGTGTGCCACTGCTGCGCGGTGACGCCGGGAGGCAGTTCGATGTCGTCGGTGGTGAGGTCGGCCAGGTCGGAGCCGTCGCTGGTGGTGTGGAGGAGCGGGAGCAGGGCAGCAACCGGGCGGTGCAGGACGCTGCGGATGCGGCCGTCGGTGTAGTCGATGCGCCCGAGGTGCGCGAAGGCGACCTCGATCATGTGCGCCGCGGGCCAGACGTCGCGCAGAAGCGCGCCCAGGTGGGCGCGCAGCGCGTCCTCGGTGCGGGCGGACGCGCGACGCTCCTCTGTCCAGGCGTCGATGGCGGCCTGGCGGGACCGGTCGAGCGCGGGGGCGAGATCAGGCACGGTCGTTCCTCTCGATAGACGCGTGCGGCCCGGCACCGCGAGGATGCCGGGCCGCACGCGGGCGGGGCGGGTCAGGCGAGCCTCCTTATCGGGAATGGTCGTCGCGGGGTTCGATGGCGTCCCACTGCCACCGGGTGCCGCCGAGCACGTAGTAGCCCTGCTCGTCCGGGCCGACGCGCCAGCCCGGGTCGGGCTCCTCCCCCGGGGGCATGGTCAGGTGCAGCCAGAGTTCCTCGCCCTGCCACGTCGGGACGTAGTCGGTGTACTCGCCCTCGGCGGCCATGCGGCGCTCCTGGTCGGCCAGTAGCGCTCGGGAGATCTCCTCGGCGACCGCGCGGGTGACGCGAACGGTGTTGCGTTCCCGTCCGAGCGGGTCGTAGAGCTGCTCGCCGTCGAAGGACATCCAGCCGAGGAAGCCTGCGCGCACCGGCTTCCACGAGCACTCCATGGCGCACGGGATGCGGCCCGGGATGCTCACATGGCCGCCGCTGCCGATGACCTGGCTCGCGAAGTCCTCTCCGGCGCGGGTGAGCACTCCTGTCTCGGTGGCCAGGCCAGCGTCGTGCAGCCCGTCGCACACGGACGCGGGGGTGGATTCGGGGATGCGGCGCACGGGCGTGTCCACGTAGGCGCTCGCCAGCGCCGCGAACTCCGCGAACGTCAATCGCATGTCTGCTCCTCATGGTGTGGGAGCCCGCCCGCCCGGGGCGGGCTCCATTGGGTGGGCTGTCGGGACTGGGGTGAGGCGGTGATCGGAGCGCAGCGCTCCGCGGTGGAAGAGCCGGCACTCCGGGCGAGTGCCGGGCCTGTTCGGGGCCGGTACGGCAAGGGCGGGCGCCCTCGGCGCGCCGCCCTTATCAGTCCTCGGCGCGCTGATGGCTGACGTCGAAGTCGTCAGCGTCGTCGCCGCGGTAGTCGGTGGAGCCGTCGTCCCATTCGCCGCGCACGAGGTAGCCGGGGATCGGAACATTGAGGGGAACTGGAAAGCGGCGATCGCGTAGGCGGAAGGTGAGTCGGGGCCGGCCCTGGCCGGTCTCCCCGGGTTCCACGATGTCCACGCCGCGCTCGTCGGCGATGGTGTTGGCGATCCAGGCCGCGGCGTCGCGGTAGTTGTCGGTGGTAACGGGCAGAGCGCGGATGGTGTACGGGCGCGGGACGTAGGTACGAAACACGGGGACTCCTCGGGTCGGTTACGCCAAACGGTCGGCTGGTGCACTGGGCGCGGGCGCCGCCGCACGGCGGCGCCCTCATGCCGGGGTCCGGGTGGGCGGGTTTCAGGAGGGGTGCGGGTGCCCTCCTTTGCGCGGGGCGGCGGGCGAGGCATCTACCACCCGGTGGTGCCGGAGTCGCGCAGGGCCGCGCGGGCGGTACCGGGCAGGTGGTCGATCTGGGCGCCCTGCCCGAGGTAGAGGACGTGGCCGTCCTCCCCGTGATCCATCGCCATGCCTGCGACGCGGTGGGCGAAGGGGTGGCGCGGCTGGACAGCCATGCGGACGGGCGTGTCGGGAGATCCGCACTCCTCCAATAGCTCGGCGAGCATGTCGATGAGGTCCTGGATAGTGGTCTCGCGGCTCATGTGCGTCCTTCGTGTCTGGCCGGGCTCGTGCCCGGCGGTTGCGGGTGCAGGTCGAAGCGAGCGTGCGGGCAGGGGCGGTTCGAGGGCTTGACGGGGTCGGACTGCGGGTGCTGCCCGACCCGGGCCGGTAGGTCAGGTGGTGCGGAGGCGGAGCATCCGCACCAGGAACAGCAGGTGCCGGAAGTGCTGGTGCGCGCACTTGAGGTGGTCAAACACGCGCCAGAAGACCTCGGGGGCCTCGATCCCGGGCCGCATCGCGCTCGTGAGCGCCGCGCTGATTTCGCGCTGGTACTCCTCGGAGTCGTCGTGCGCCGCACCCAGCTCGATGAGCTGGGCCTCCAGACGGCTGATCTCCTCCACGGTGAGCTCAAGCGCGCACTCGAGCGAACCAGCCAGCCCGTCCTCGGGGGGTGCGGCATGGATCGTGTAATCCGGGCCCAGCTCGGTGTTAAGCAGGTTGTCGCAGTAAGGACTGAGGGGACGTGTGGGCATGGTTCCTCCATCTCTCGAATCGGCGCCGGGCGGGCCATGGGTCCACCCGGTGCCACCGCCCCGCGCAGAACGGCGCGGGCGGTGCCGGGCCAGCGGTCGAGCCCGTGCTCGGGTGCCGGGACAGGTCTCGGGTCAGAACTGGGCCAGCGCCCGGCGCACGATGCGCGCGCGGGTGGGCACCGGCTGGGTGTCGAACCAGCCCGGGTCGGCGTGGTAGGCGGCTGCGGAATCCCACCCGTACTCCTGGGTGGTCGCGAGAGCGATGGCGTCCTCGGCGGAGCCGCGCACCATGGCGGCCTCCTCGCGGGTCAGTCCCGCCAGGTCGGGGCGGGTGGTGCGCAGGCGGGTGAGCAGCGTGTCCAGGACCGCACGGCAGGGCCGCACGGCCGCCGGGGCGCGGGCCGCGGCGGCCGCGTAGACCTCGGCGGTGTGCTCCAGCAGCGCGGCCAGGGCCCGCTCGGCGGTCGCCTCCGGGAAGACCCGCGTCTCTTCGTGTTCCGCGCAGGCGATGCAGATGAAGCCGTCGTCGTCGCCGCAGTGGCACTGCGCCTCGCACGCCCGGCAGTCGTACAGCGTGCCGGGGACGTGCGGGTAGTCGGCGTGGGCCCTCATGTCCAGGGTCATCGCGGTCTCCGTCCGTGTCCGGGGAGCGGCGGTCTCACGGGGGCGTCAGGGCTCAGCCGTCGGCCAGGGTGCGCCCGAGCGTCATGAAGTCGGTCATGGGGCACTTGACGCTCTGCACCCGACGCAGCCGGGTCGTGTACTCCTGCTCGATGCGGGTGAGGGCGACCCGCAGGCGGGGGCTGCGCTCGCGCCCGATGAGGGCGTCCAGCAGGCCGAGCACGGTGGCGAACGCCTCGGCCGCGGCGTTGGCGCCGTGGAACTCGCGCAGCTCGGCGCCGTAGCGGGTGAGGGTGTAGCGGGTGGTGACGGGGCGTTTGCGGGAGACCGTGCCCATGGGGGGCCGACTCTTGTCCTTGGATGCCTTGCGGGAGCGGATTGTGCGCTCGGGGTCCTTGGTGAACTTGCCGGTCGTCCAGGTGATCTGGAGGGTCCCCAGGGACACGTCGTCGAGGAGGTCGGCGAGTTGGGCGAACAGGTCCTCGCAGATGTCGGCCTGGGTCGGCACCGGGGTTCGGGGCCGTTCCTTGACCGCGGCCAGGACCCGCTCGGTCCCGCCTTGGGTGTCGATCTGCTTCGCGATGGTCTCGTAGGGCTCGATGGATTTACTCATTCGTCCTACCTTCCTTTGCGGTATTTGTTGGAATGTGCCTCCGTAGCGATACGCGTCGTCTCTTCCTCGGCGCAGGTAGAGTTCGCCTGACACCGGAGGGTTCTCTTGAGTTCCGGCGCGTATCACTATGGAGACGCATTAGACGGCAAGTGGAAATCGGTTCGCATTGCGGCGGGCCAGAGCCGTTCGAGAACGGTTCTCTCGTGGGTTTATGCGCGTTCATACGCCGCACCCGATTCCATGCCTGCCGTCGCACACTATTGAGTTCATCAAGTATCAGCTGCATTACCGCCGGGTACTCCGGAGGGGATATGGGCTCTCTACTACGGCCAGCCGATTGCCGGGTCCGTGAATGTCCCGCGTTATGGAGTTAGGCGTCCCCTGAGGAGGCTGCGGCGGTGCCATAGCGCCGTTGTGCTGGCACTATGCGCGCCTTGGGCGGCGGGGTTGCCGGGGTCCGCGCGGTGTTGGCGCGTTTTCCCGGCGGTGTTTCATTGCCGCCCGGGCCGGGTTTGTTATTCGCCCGGGTCTCGGCACCGGGGCCGGTTCTGATTGCGGCGCATGTGCGCCTCACCTCCGTTCCTTTTCCGTGTTCCCGGTTTTGATTGGTCCGAGATTCGCTTGGGTGTTTCCGGTGAGTCAACCCCTTTTTCGGTTTTTCTTTCGCCGGTTTTCCCGGTGCCGTGTTTTGGGGTTGCGGTACGACCGTGACTTGGGGGGCGGCGGGAAGTCAAGCGGGAATTAGCGGGTTTTTTCGGCGCGTTTTACGGGGTTTCCCGCGCGTCACGCGCGCGTGTGCGCAATTCCCTGCGACCTGGGTGATCATGGGCGGGCGGCCGGCGTGCGCCGCGGGTGATCTTGTCGCGCCCGAAAAATGGTCAATTGAGGTAATTCAATTCAATGAATTGAATTGTTCAATAGGAAGGGGGGGATTAGTTGGTGAGGGGGTGAGGAGAGGGGACGGTGAGAACGGATGAGAGGTGAGCGGGGGCCGGGCCTGGAGCCGGAGGAGCGGGGCCGCGCGCGGTCATTCGGTTTCACCTGCCACTTTCGTGGCGAGTCGGGGGTGGCGGCCGGCCGTTGTCAGCGGGTCTGACCTGCGGTGTTCGCGGGTGGTGGGGGGTCCGTTCTAGGCGGACCCCCCAACGGACCCCCCAACGGACCCCCCAACGGACCCCCCAACGGACCCCCCGAGTGCGCGGTCGTGGCGGAGGCGGGGTGCGCGCTCAGCGGCGCGCTCGACGTGGTTTGAGGGGGACGGCCTTGCGGGCCGGAGGCAGGGCGGTCAGTTCGGTGAGCAGGCGGGTGGTGGCCTGGCCGGGTTCGGCGCCGATGGCCGCCAGGCGCTCGGTGAGCAGTTCGAGGGTGCGGCTGACCGCGTCGGCGCGGCCCTGGGCGGCCTGGAGGCGCATGATCTCCTGGTAGAGGGCCTCGTTGTACTCGTCCGCAGCGCGGGCCCGCTCCAGCCAGGCCAGCGCCTCGCGGGGGTCGGTGGCGGTGCGGGCCAGTTCCACGCCGGTCTCGGCGGCGGCGCGGCGGCGCTGCTCGCGCTCGGGTTCGATCCAGGGGGCCGTCTCCTCGGCCAGCAGCGGGGCGGCGTGCAGGGCCAGGGCCGACTCCAGTCGGGAGCGGCGCTGGGCGGGGTCGTCCTCGCCGCGGGTGCGCACCGCGTCGTCGAACATCCAGACGTCGGCGTCGACCATCTGCTCGTCCAGCCGGTAGCGCCCGTTGTGGTGGAGGATGACCGCGGCCTCGGGTGCCCCGGTGGCCCGGCGCAGCACGCGCCGTGCGTTGGTGACGGCGGCGTTGCGGGTGTTGCGCGCCCGGGCATCGGCCGCGTCGGGGCGCAGGGTCTCCAGGACCTCCTCGGCGCTGACGCCGCCGCGGCGCAGCGCCAGCAGCATGAGCAGCAGGCGGGCGTGGGAGCGCAGGCCGCTGTCGATCTCGCCGTGGGCGGTCTCGATGGCCAGGCGCGGCGCGAAGAGCCGCAGCCGCACCGGCGCCGCGGTGCGTGTCGGCTCTGCCTGCGGTTGGCGCTCCGCGTGTGGTTCGGGCCGTTGCCGAGGTTCGGGCTCCGGTTCCGTTGCGGGGTCCGGCTCCGGCGCGGGGGCGCTCCTCTCATCCGGGGCCGGCCGGTCCGGTGCCGGGGGTGCGGGCGGCGCAGGGCCGCCGGAGTCCGGATCGGTGTCGGGGGTGCGGGGTTCGGGTGCGGGTCCCGCCTCGCCGTCGGCCCCGGTCTGGGTCTCGGTCTCGGGCGGGGTGCGGCGGTGCAGCGCGGCGGCCAGTTCGTCGGCCTCCAGTGCGCGCACCCGCAGGCCCGACAGGCGCCGCGGCGCGCCGTCGGTCTCGATGTGGAGTTCGTCGAGGCGGTCGCAGCGGATGGTGCGGCCCTGGGTGCCGCCGAGGAAGGCTACGGCGACGCGGGTGGCGGGGCCGGCGTGGGCGAGGGCGGCCAGGCGCTCGCCCAGGGCCGGTGTCGGCGCGGGGGTGCTGAGCACGAGCAGCCACGGCCCCTGCTCCGCGGCGGGGGCGTCCTCGTCCTCGGCGGCGGCGCGGCGCTGGGCCAGGAGGCGGGCTTCGGCGTGCAGGGCGAGTGCGCGGGGGTCCGGGGCGGTGCGCAGGCCCGGATACGGGCCCGGGGCGCCGAGGTCGGCGGCGAGGTCGTCGCTGAGGAGCACGTGGTGGCCCTCGGTCAGGGCGGCGGCGAGCAGGGCCGCGGCCATTGCGGGGGCGTGGGCGCCGTGCAGGGCCAGACCGGTGGCGGAGGCGGCGCGCACCACGTCGCCCGTGTGGGCCCGGGCCAGGAGCAGGCGGCCCTGGTCATCGATCACCGGGGGGTGGGCCGCGACGTCGCGACTGGTGGCCGTGTCGGGGGGCGCCGCGGGCTCGGCGTCCTCGGGGGCGGGGGTGGCGGGCGGGGGCGGTGCGGACGCCTCGGCGGCGGCGCGGCCGGGGGTGTTCGCATCCGGTGCGGGGCCGCGGGGGGTGCGGCGTCGGGCCGGGACGGCGCGGCCCAGGGCCCATCCGGCGCCGAGCCCGGCGGCGGCGGTCGCGGCCAGCACCGCACCCGGGGCCGCGTCGACACCGCCGGGATCGGGGCCGGGGGGCGTCTCCGGTGCGTCGGTGCCCTCGCGGGCGGGCGGCGCGTCCTCGCCGGGCGGCTCGGGCGGGCGGGGCGGGGTGAGGGTGTAGGTGATCTCGACGCGGCGCTGGTCGGCGGCCGGTCCGTCCGTGGCGTCGCGGGCGCCCCGGCCCTGGGCCTCGACCTCGACACCGGTGCCGCGGAGTTGTTCGGTGAGGAGGTCGGCGGTGCCCTCGGCGCGGCGCTTGGACAACTCCTGGTTGTGGGCGGCGGGCCCGGAGGGGTCGGTGTGGCCGGTGACGGTGACGGTCCCGGTGCCGTGGGCGGTGAGCAGGTCGGTGATCACGGCCAGGCTCTCGCGCATCGCCGGGGTGGGCGCGGCGGAGTCCAGGGCGAAGCCGGACAGGGTCCGTGTCCGCTCCACTTCCCAGGGCTCGGGCTGGGGCGCCTCGGCATCCGGGGCGGTGCGGGGTGCGGCCTCGGCGGGGGCGTGGGAGGCGGCCGGAGCTGTCTCGGCGGCGGCCGAGGCGGGGCTGGCCAGGGTCGTGCCGATCGAGGTCAGGGCGAGCAGGCGCAGCGGGGTGAGGCGGGCGCTGCGCCCGCGGGCCAGCGCCCACACATCGGCCGCAGCCAGCACGGTGAACACGCCCCAGGCCGCCCAGGCGGCGCCGATCAGCACCGCGGCCAGCAGCGGCTGCGGCACCACCAGGCTGCGCAGACTCAGCAGCACGTAATCGGCCTCCAGCGCGGGGGCGGGCCAGCCCAGGCGGGCCAGCGCCGGCGGCGGGATGGCCACCAGTGCGGCGGTGGCGGCCGCGACCGTGACGAACCGCAGCTTCGCGCCCATTGCCCCTGCTCCCTCCGCCGGGTGTTCGCCGTTGGTCAGCCGTGTGTCACCGCGGTGATCGCGGTGGGGCAGCGGCCCCGCGCGGTGGTACCTCGACTCCGCACGCGCGGGCAAACCGCCGCCCGGGGGTCAGGGGGCGCGGGCGGCGGCGGTGGAGGAGGCCTCGGCGGTGCGCGCACCGATCGGAAGGAACCGGGAGGTGTAGTCCAGGCGGGCGGTGACGGTGACCGAGGCGCCGTCGACGGCGATGGCGCCCCGGGCGCCGGCCTCGGCCAGGTGGGTGCGGGCGGCGCGTTCAGCATCCTGTGGGTCCAGGCGGCGCTGGCCGGTGGCGCGCAGCGCGGCCAGGTCGAGCTGCTGGGCGCCGGTCCGGGCGGCCTCATCAGCGATCGCGCTGGCCTGGCCGCGCTGGATGAGCATCCCGCCGGCGTCGTAGACCAGGCCGAGGCAGGCGATGACCGCGCCCATCGTGCAGATGACGAACGCCGAGGCGTGGCCCCGGTCCCCCCGGGAGTGGCGGGGCGTCACGGGGTGCCCCGGTAGGTGTCCAGGCCCACGGCCGCGCGGCCGGTGATCGTGCGCCCCGCCGGATCCGACAGCGGGCCCAGGCCGCCCAGATCGGTGCGGCAGTCCAGGCGCGCGGTGACGGTGCCGCCCGGGCGCAGCCCGTCCAACTCCAGGGTGAGGCTGTGGGAGGCGCACACCCGCCCGATGGGGCCCAGGGTGGCCGCGGCGCTGCGCTCGGCCGCGGTGCGGGCGGCGGCCGGGTCGGTGTGCAGGGAGGCGGTGCGCGCGGCGGCGTGGGCGCTGGCATCCACCGCCATCTGCGCCGAGACCTGGCGCCCGGCCAGCACCATCAACAGGGCGGCGGCGATCACGACGGGGGCGATGAGCAGGAGTTCGACCGCGGCCGCGCCGCGCTCGCCCCTCACCGGGCGCCCTCCGGGCCGGGCGGTGCTTCGACGGGGGCGTGCATCTCGGCGCGGGTGCGGGGCTTCCACCCGGGCAGCGGCCCGATGATGCGCGCTCCCACGCTGACGCGGGCGGTGTCCGGGCCGCGCTCCACCTCGATCTCCACTCCGCGCAGCAGGTCCCCGCCGAGGTCGCCCCTCAACTCCTCGGCGCGGGCGCGGCCGGTGGCGGGGGTGGCATCGGCGGCGCGCAGCGCGGACAGGGTGTGGGTGGCGATCGCCTGGGTGCGGTGCTGGGCGTGGGCCCACACCGCGACCTGGACCACCAGCAGCAGCAGGAGCAGGCACAGCGGCAGGGTCAGGATGATCTCGGCGCTGCCGGCATCGCCCCTCCTCCCCCACCGGCGCAGGACTGTTCTGAGGGGCGTCACGGTTCGATGCCCAGATCGATGGACTCGGCGGCGTCGGTGAGCGTGCTGGTGAGGATCGCGCCCACGGTCAGAGCGATGGAAACGGCCAGCGCGACGATGAGAATGAAGCCGGTGGTCTGC
The DNA here is from genome assembly GCF_003014485.1 of Murinocardiopsis flavida. Classification (GTDB taxonomy): domain Bacteria; phylum Actinomycetota; class Actinomycetes; order Streptosporangiales; family Streptosporangiaceae; genus Murinocardiopsis; species Murinocardiopsis flavida. The sequence continues at coordinate 38,137 of NZ_PYGA01000012.1, forward strand.
TCGCCGGCGTCACCGCGGGCGCGGGTGCGGCGGTGCAGGGCGCGGGCCAGGGCGGCGCCGAGGCGGAACATGTGGAGCATGCGGGGGTCCTCCCATGGGGGTGAGGGTTCAGGTCAGAAGCCGCTGGTGATATGGACGAGGGCGGGAAAGCCGATGAGCACCAGGAAGCCCACGACCAGCACCATGACGGGCATGGTCATCCGCTCGGTGGCGGCCTGGCCGCGGGCCTCGGCCTCGGCCGACTCCCGCGCCCGCAGCGAGGACGCCTTGGCGGCCAGGGAGGCGCGGATGCGCGCCCCGTCGGTGCCCGCGAGCTGGATGGAGGCCGCGAGTTCGCCCAAGGCCACCGAGGAGGTGCGCTCCGCCAGGTCGGCCAGCGCCTCCCAGGCCGGGGTGCGCGACAGCGCGGCGGTGTGCACGGCCAGGCGCAGCCGGGAGAACGCGGCCCCGTGGCCCTGGGCGGCCGCGCGGGAGAGCGCGCCGGTGATGCCGGCGCCGCCGGCCAGGGCGATGACGACAAGGTCGGCGAGCACACTGGTGGCCGCGTCCATCTCGGCACGGCGCTCGGCCGCGGCCGAGGCCGCCGACAGGTCGGGCGCCAGCCAGCACGCCAGCGCGCACACCGCCGCCGCCCCGGCCCCCACCAGCGGGTGCAGCGGGGCGGCCGTGGCGGCGACGGTGCCGCCCAGCACCAGCACGACACCGGCCCCGGCAACGCCCGCCAGGGTCTTCTCGGCGAGGTAGGCGCCGGTGTCGCGTTCGGCCGCGGCCAGGGCGCGGCGCACCCGGGCGGTGGGCAGCCCGAGCGCGGACAGCACCGGAGCCCCCCAGGTGCCATAGCGCGCCCACCCGGCCACCACCGGCCCGCCCACGCCCGTGCCGGGCCGGGGACGGGGTTCGGCGAGCAGGTCGGCCAGGCTCGGGCGGCGCGCCGCCCACGCGAGTGCGAACAGGCCGGCGGCGATCAGCGCCCCGGCACCGGCCGTGAGTGCAGGGCTCATCGGGCCGCCTCCCCCACCGGGTGCCCGGCATCGAGGAGGCGCCGCCCGAGGTCGGGGCGGGCCATGTGCGCCAGCCACCCCAGGGCCGCGGCCCACATCGCCCCCACCACGGCGAGCACGAACTGCCCGGCCAGGGTGTCGTAGGGGGTGAGGAACTCCCGGTTGGTCAGCACCAGGCCGGCCGCCATCACGGCGCTGGTGGCCACGATGATGCGCACCGAGGAGCGCAACCGGGCGCGGGAGGCGGCGACGCGGCCCAGGGTCGTGGCGCGCTCGCGGGCGGCCTCGGCCATCCGCGACAGCGACGCCCCCACATCGGCGGCGTGGCCCGAGGCCGCACTCGACAGGGCGATCGCGACGAGGTCGCCGGTGGGCACCGCGACGCGGTGGGCGAAGGCGGTGAACGCCTGTTCGGCGCCGGTTCCCGCAGCCAGGGCGCGGTGCAGGGACTGGACCGCGCCGCGGATCGGCTCCGGGGCGATGGGGGCGGTGGTGGCGATGGCGTGCTGCAGGCCGGAGGCGCCGGCGATCATGTCGCGCAGCTGCTCGGCCCACGCGGCGACCGCCTCGATGCGCGCCACGGCCGCCGTGGTGGCGGTGTCGGGGCCCAGCAGCCGGGGCAGCCACCACAGCCCGGCCGCGGCCAGGACCGCGGCCACGGGCCACCCGGTGGCCGCACCGGTCGCGGCCCCGGCGGCCAGGGCCGCGCCGGCGTGCAGGGCGGCCTCGCGGCGCCGCAACCCGGCGGCACGCACGGCCAGGGCGCGGGCGGTGCGGGCGGCGGCGGGGTGGGTGGCGCCCGCGTAGGCCAGGGCGGCGGCCCCGGCGGCCAGCAGCGCCCCGCAGGCCGCCGTCGCCGCAACCAGAGCGGCACTCATGCGATCCACTCCCCCACCAGGCGGGCGGTGTCGAACCCGGCCCCGGCCAGGGCGCGGGCCGTGGCCGGGGCGGGCGGATCCCCGCCCGTCACCTGCCCGGTCTCGGCATCGCGCCGGTAGATCTCGTTGGAGACGATCTGGTGGCCTTCGGCGCCCACGACCTCGCGCACGCTGCTCACCCGCCGCGCCCCGTCCGGGGTGGCGTCGATGTGCACGATGAGCGGGGCCGCGGCGGCGATGAGCAGGTTCGTGGCCTCCAGGGAGAGGCGTTCCTGGGCTTGGGCGGTGTAGGCGGCGAGCTTGGTGAACACCCCCGCCGAACTGCTGGCGTGCAGGGTGGCCATGGACCCGTCGGTGCCCATGCTCATGGCGGTCAGCACCGCGACCGTCTCAGGCCCGCGGGTCTCGCCCACGATCACCCGGTCGGGGCTGAGCCGCAGCGCCTGGCGCACCAGGTCCGCCAGGGTGACCTCGCCGATGCCTTCCAGGTTGGGCGGACGGCCCTGCAGCGCGACGCAGTCGGGGTGGGCCGCCCCCTCATCGGCGGTGTCGAGGCCGAGTTCGAAGGTGTCCTCGATGGTGACCAGCCTCTCCCCTGCGGGGATGTGGGCGGCCAGGGCGCGCAGCAGGGTCGTCTTGCCCGCGGCGGTGGCCCCGGAGATCAGCAGGTTCAGCCGGGCCCGGGTGGCGGCGGTGAGCAGGTCGCGGGCGGTGTCCTCGACCATGCCCGCCCGGTGCAGGTCGCGCAGCCGCAGATGGTGGGCGGGGTGGCAGCGGATCACCACCGAGGGCCGGCGCGAAAGCGCCATGACCGCGGCCAGGCGCTGGCCGCCGGGCAGCTCCAGGTTGAGCATCGGGGCCGAGGCGTCCCAGCGCCGCTCGCCGGAGGCCGCCTCGGCGGCCAGGCGCCGCACCAGGGCGATGAGCTCAGCATCGCTGGAGGCGACCGGGTCAGCGGCGGCGCGGTGCCCGCCGCGGTAGCGCACCATCACCCGCTCGGCGCCGGTGATGGCGATGTTCTCCACCTCCGGATCGGCCAGCAGCTCCTCCAGCGGGCCCAGGCCGCACACCCGGGCCAGGACCAGGCGGCGCACCTGCTCCTCCACCTCCGGCGCCATCACCGGGCGGGCGTTCGACAGGGCGTGGCCGGCCATGGCGTCCAGGACGTCGGCGATCACCGTGCGGGCGCGCTCGCGGTACTGGGCCCCGACCACGACCGGGCGCCCGGCGGCCTCGTCGTCGCGGGCCGCGGCGACCAGCCGGTTCGTGGCCTCGGCCGCGACCCGCTCCACCGTCGCGGCGGGCGCTGCGGGGGCCGGTTCGCGCGAGCGGTTCGGTGTCGTCATTGCGCCTCCTCGGCGACCAGGGCGCGCAGCGCGGCCTGGTGCTCCTCGTACTCGCGGGTGATCCGCCCGGCCAGGCGCCGCGCGGTGCGCAGCAGAGGGCGCCGCGCGATCCCGGCCCCGCCGGCGCGGCCGGCCACGAAGTCGGCCCCGCGCCGGTCGTGGGGGATGCGCGCCCAGACCTCCAGCCCGGTTTGCTCGGCGATCTCGGCATCGGCGAACCCGCTGCCGATCACGGCGAGCCCGACGCGGGCCCCGCGCCCGGGCAGCGCGGCCAGCACCTCGGCACAGGCGGCCACCCGGCGCAGCTGCGCGGGCTCGGCCGTGGTGCACACCAGGACCGCATCGGTGCGCGCGGCCAGCGCGGCCCCGGCCGAGCCGGGCACCATCCGGCCCACATCCAGCACCACCACCCCCGCCCCGGCGCGCAGCGCCTCCGAGCGCGCGGCCAGCAGGCGCACTGACGGTTCGCACAGGTGCGGCGCCGCCGGCGCGCACACCACCCGCACCCCGCCGGGAAGATCCTGGGCATGCCCGTCCGCCAGGCCGGCGGAGGCGGTGCCCGGCTCCGCGGAGCGGGCCCCGGCCGCCAGCCCGACCAGACCCGGCTCGCCGGGGACCCGGTGCCACACGCCGATGTCGCCCCCGGAGGCGTCCGCCTCCACCAGCACCGGGGACTGGGTCCCGGGCCAGGTCGCGGCCAGGGCCAGCGCCAGGGTGCTCACGCCCGGGGCGCCGGACAGGGAACACAGTGCGATCAGCATCAGCGCCCCCCGCCTGAGGGGACCACCGCGAAGCGCAACTGCTCGGCGCCAGCCGCGCGGGCAAGCGCCTCGGCATCCTCGGCCGCGACGACGACCTCCACCACCACCGGGGCCCGGCCCTGCCCGGCCTCGGCTGCGTCGATCGCGTGCACCCGCGCCTCAATGGAGCGGCCCGGCGGCGGCGCGGTGCCCTGCTCCCCCTCGGCGCCCTCCTCGTCGGGGGGCGCGGACGGGGAGGCGGCCTCGGTCGGGGTGTCGGTGATGATCGCGGCGACGCTGGCCCCTTCCACCGCGGCGCCCGGCAGGACCCCGGGGGCGACCTCGGCGGCCACGACCGCCTCCCCCTCGCCGGGGAACGCCGCGCCGCCGAGCGCGGCCTCGGCGATCGGGGTGTTCGCGCGCAGCGGCACCGCCAGGGGCTTGCCGACCGCGCCGTCGCGGGCATCCACCAGGTCCAGGGACTCGGCCCCGGCCATCGGCACCACCCGCACATCCTCGGCGGTCAGGACGTGGCCGGCGGGCAGATCGCTCACCGCGGTCGCGACCGGCACCCGCTGCTCGCCGTGCAGCGACGCCCACGCCCCTGCGGCCCCGCCGCAGGCGATGAGCAGCGCCCCGGCGGCCAGCCACCGCCAGCGCCGGCGTGACGGCGCTGCCAGCCGCACCCGCTCTTTTTCTTGTTCTTGGGTTTTCCGGTCGGTTCGGATGGTATTGCGTGTGGTCGAGGCCACGGTTCGTCAACTCCCTCACGACGCGCCCCCAGCAGGTTTCGATCAGATCGGCCCCCCAGCCGAGAAGTCAGCTGCGGGTGACCACCCCCGCCGACTCCGACACCACGACCCCGGTCTCCGCGGAGGTCACCAGCGGCTCCAGGGCACCGCCCCGGCCTTCTGAGGTCTCCCATTCCACGTCCCAGGTGATCGCGACCCCGACGTCGAACGACCCGCCGGGCTCTCCCGCGGAGGAGCGGGTGAAGGTCGCACCGCAGGTCGGCGATTCGGAGGCCGGGTCGTGCCGCCCGGGCACGTACCGGGTGCCCGGGCCCTTACAGGCGACGGTGCGGCCGTCGCCCAGCGACCACCGCGCCGTCTGCGGAGTCGCCCTCACCGACACCGAGCCTCCGGTGACCTCTGCGCGGGCCGAGACCGGCTTCCAGGCCGCGCGCTCGACCCACAGCCATACGGGGACGTGGACGAGCTGCTCGGCGCCCAGGCGGGGGGAGCCGGCCATGACCGGCTCCGGCAGCCGCATCGAGGCCCGCGCCTGCTCGGCCAACACCTCCGGGGAGACCTCCTCGCCGCCCCCGCCGCCTTCCGCCGCACCCGCGGCAGAAGCGGAGCAGTCCACATCATCGGTGGCCTCGCGTGTTTCCATCTCACCCTGGGAGTTCTGGACGCGGATCCGCCGCGACCCCGACGAGCACGAGGGAGCGGATTCGGTCGAGCGAGGTGCGCCCGACGATGCCCCTGACCCCCCGCGCCCTCCGTTCTCCGGCTCCTCGCTCCTGGGTGCGGGCTGCCGCCCCCCGGACTCGGCGGACACGTCGCATCCGGGTCCGCCTCCGGCATCGCACTGCGTACTGCCGTAGAACTGATGGGGTGGGTCCGCGGTTGCCACCGCAGGCGCGAAAAGTGTCCCCGCGAATACCAGCGTGCTCATCGCGATCGCGCTTCTCAGCATGTTCCCGGCCCCCAGATCCGGAGTGCGGAGACCTTCCAACTCAGCGCATCCTTGACAACGGTCGCGTCGACGCGGATGTCCTTCTGGTCAGACGGCGGATCCCCCTTCGGACGCCATTCCGATCCGTCCTGGCAATCGCGCAATTCGACACGTGACGGGTTGGCATTCGGCTTCGCGGATTTCACAGTGAGATCGTGCGAAGGCTTTCCAACGTGGGAGGATTCAACCGATTCCATTCCCTGGCGCATCAGCGCGGCCGCATCACCGGTGGCATATTTATCCAACTCGGGGTGGTCCGAACTCGCGTCGCGGGACGCGTCGACAACGGCGTCCCACATGCCCTCATAGGCGGCGATGGCTCCATTCCCCGCCGACGGGCTCGGACTCGGCTGCGCCGTCGAGACCGGGGGCGAGGTTGCGGGAGGATCGGGCTCGGCGTTGGAGGTGCAGGCCACGGCTGCCGCCAAGAGGAATCCGGCGGCACTCACGCGGACAGTGGGGGATGTCATCGCGTTCCTCAATCGGCATGTTCAGCATCAACTGCAACGTGCGTCAGGGTACTGACCGTAACACCACCGACACCTCGCGCCAAGCGGTTATTCATGCGACGGTCTGACCTGAAACGGCCATTGAAAATGGCAGTCAGCGTGTCTACCGGACAACCGCACACAAGCGGACAAAGATGTTCTTATTCGGCATTTGACGACATAGAACGAATGAGTGCGCACCTTCGCACAGCGCCATGTCCAACCGCAGCCCTGGCCCCAATTGCGCGCCCGATCACGGGAGTGCTTCGCGGCGCACGGTCGTGAGAGCGACCAGGCGGTAGCGGGATGAGCAAGGTCGACCTTTCCATTTCGCCGGACCCCAACTCCCAGACCCCGGTAGCGGCCCAGGGTAGGAGCGTCGGAGGTGATCAGGGGCTGCACCGTCGGTCCTTCCTGGGATGGAAGAGTCCGCGTAGGGGCGGTGCGCGCGGTCCGAGAACCCAGATGAGCGCGCACCGGACCTGCCCGCGGGGCCGCCGGCCGACACGTGACACGTGACACGTGACACGTGACACTTCAGGATGGATCCGCGCCTGCATACCGGTCACCGGCGGCCCGGGCCGAGGCGGACCCGGGGCGGCGGGGCCTCGATGCACGCCTCGACCGCTGCGCACACCCGATCGGCGATGGCGTCCAGGTCGGCGTGTTCGCAGGTCAGTACCGGTGTCAGTCCTAGTCCGGTTTCGTCTGCGGTCGACCGCAGCAGCAGGTCGCGGCGCCGGGCTTCCGCCACCACCGCGGGACCGATCCCGGGGATGTCGGGTCCGCGCTATACCTCGGGGTAGACGCAGACCTCCAGCCCGCACGCCGTGACGACGGCGTGCTGACCGAGGCGCTCAGCAACCGCGCGCCGCAGGTAATCCCCGCGCTCAGTGGCCGTGGCCATAGCGCGGATGATTCCGGGTAGGGTCTCGGTTCCGATCGCCGCCGCCAGCGGGTGGATGTCGCCGAAGTCGTGCGCGCGAAACCGGCACCGGCTCAAGAGCCGCTGGTCGCAGAGCACCGCACCCAGTTCCCCGTGCCCAGCGGCGAGGCTGTCGCCGATCGCTGCGACATCCGGACGTACGTCTACCGGCAGTGAGGACAGCAGTGCAGGTGCGCCGCTGCGGCCGAGGCCCACCTTCGTCTCGTCCCACCCGAGGATCAGGCCGGCGTCGGTGGCGAGTCTGCGCAACGTCCGCATCGCCCGCACCGGCACGGGCGTCACCGCCGCGGCCCGCACGACGACCGTGTTGACCACGTAGCCGTCACGGGAGGCGGTGATGCTGCGCTCGATGCGATCGAGCACCTCCCACACGCCCGGTTCGTCGGCCCCGGCGTACTCGGCACAGCTCAACTCGGCCAGGTCGACCTCGACGACGCCGTCCGGCGACCACCCTGTGGCCCACCAGCCGCGCACGGCGACCTCGTACAGCACGGCTGAGGCGACCGGGCCGCTGGCGGCCGGGACCGCGTACTCCCAACCCAGCAGCGCTGCGAGGTCGTCGGCGAGTTGGCGCTCGGCCGGCCGCTCCCAGGCCGGTGGCAGGACCGGCAGCAGCGGTGCCCGGCGCAGTGAGCTGGCCGGGTTCCAGTCGTAGCCCAGCAGCACCCGGTCCCCGGTCGCCGCGGTGGCGCCGGCCGTGGCGTCGAGGACGCGCCGCCCGTCGAGAGTGGTGAGGTAGGGGCCTGACCCGGCGGTGATCACCGGGGGGCACTCGGCCGGTTGGCGGGGCGGGCGCCGTCGCACGGGGGCGGCCTCCGGAGGGTGCGGGCATGGTGTGGTCCTTCAGCAGGCGTCGTTCTAATCGGTGGGGTCCCGGCGGGAGATGGCTGCACGCCCCGTGGGGCCTCGACCGCTGGGAGGGTCCACGACCCGCAGCGTGGAACGCACGTGCGGGCGTGGACTTTCAGGCGGTCGCGCGCTGGGCCCGGGTCACGGCGCCGCGGTCGTCGGGCACACGCCCCGCTCGCAGATCCAGCACTGGTACCCGTGTGTTGGACGCAGCGGTGTGGCTGGACGGGCCGTGCTGGCGGGTGTTGCGGATCTGGATCAGCGATGACAGGACGCGCACCGAGACAGGCCCAGCGCCATCGGCCAGCGGCAGCGCGAACCACACGGTCTTGCGGGTTCCGGGCACGTGCGACGGCGCAGCTCCGCAGAGACCATCGGAGAAGCCGGTGACCATGGCGAGACCGCGGCCGCTCTCGGCGTCCAGATCGGCGCCGCGGTGTGCGGGCAGGATGGGGCGTGCTGCCACGCCGTCGCGGACCTCGGTAACGACGCATCCCAGCGGGCAGTGCCACACCTCGACCTCCACGCCGATACCAAGGGCGTGCACGAGGGCATTGGTGACGAGTTCGCTCGCCATCAGTTCGGCCCAGCCGAGCTCCTCGTCGCCGAGCCCGAGGGTTCTCCCGGTCGCGGTGACCAGGCGTCGCGCTTCGACCACATCCCCTTCGCTCAGGTGGTTCCAGCGCCGGCACCGCCCGCGGTGATGGGCGTCGCCGGTCGGGCCGGTCATGGCGCTGTCCCCGGGGCCGTTTCGCTCCGCGGGACTTCGGCGTATGAGGCGTCGCGGGCGTGCAGCGTGCGCCCGCCCGGCTCGCCGTTGGCGAGGAGGCCGGGGTGGTGCTGTATACAGGACGTGCCGTGTGGGTTTCCGTGCATCGGAACTCCTTCGGTCGCGCCGCCCGGAGCGTTCTCGGAGCGCCAACTCATCACGCTCCGGGCGGCATTTCTCCGGCGGCTGCGTCGCCGCCGACACCGGCTGCTGGTGAGGATCCCCTCACGCCCTGCTAGATTCACACATGGCATAGACATCTTCAATAGACATTTGCAAATTTGCTCATGCTACTTCGTGGAGGGTCGGTATGGCGCGCAAGGTGACACTGCGAGCGCAGTGGCTCGGCAAGATCCTCAAGGACCAGCGCGACACCAACGCGCTGACGCTGAAAGAAGCCGCGGAGTATCTCCAGCGCGACGCCTCCCAGCTCTCCCGGTTCGAAGCGGGCTCCCTACCGATCCGGCGCGGTGATGTCCTGGCGCTGATGGACCTCTACGGGATCAGCGACCCGCCGACCCGCGAGATCCTGATCCGCCTGACCGAGGACGTGGCCCAGACCGGCTGGTGGGAACCCATCACCAAGGACCTCTCCAGCGGGATCGCCGACTACATGTGGCTGGAGAGCCGCGCCGAGCGCATCAGATCGTTCGACGTGATGCGCGTGAACGGCCTGTTGCAGACCGCCGGCTACGCCGAAGCGTGGATCCGCGCGGTCGAGCACGACGCCACTGACAAGCAGATCAGCGACTGGGTCGCCATGCGGCTCAAGCGCCAGGAAGTCCTCCACGGCGACGAGTCCGCCTCTCTGCTGACGGTGCTCGACGAGTCCGCGCTCCGCATCCCGGTCGGCGGCGCCGCGGTCATGCGCGACCAGTTGTCGCATCTGCTGGCGGAGAGGGAGCGGCCCAACGTCGACGTCCGGGTTCTGCCCTATACGGCCGGGGCGCACCCCAGCCCCGATGGCGGGTACATCCTCATCAAGATGGCCGACCCCTTCCCCGAGATCGCCTACGCCGACGGCCCTGCGGGCAGCCTGTACCTGGAGACCACCGACGCGGAGCGACTGATCGACCGATACGCCAGACTGGAGGCATTGGCCCTGTCCGAGTCGAAATCGGTCGAACTGATCGCCTCCGCACTGAAAGACATGAGATGACGCGCCCGACCATCGAAGACACGCCCGCCTGGTACAAGAGCAGCTACAGCACAAGCGGCGGGAGAGACTGCGTCGAGGTCGCCCACACCACGGCCGGGGTCCTGGTGCGCGATTCGACGAAGCCTGAGGCCGGGCACCTGAGTTTCACCCCCCGCGAGTGGGAGTGCTTCCTCAACAGTGCCGGCAAGGGCGAGTTCCACCACCCCCGCTAGTCCTCCGGCCCCGGGACTCACCGCAGATCTTCCCGCTTCCGTGCCGATCGTGCGGGCCCCATCTGTCGCCGTACCGGTCCCGGGGTGAAGGGGTCTCGCGTGTACCGGCCTGGAGACCTAGGGCGCTTCAGATGGTCTACTACACATGACCTCACGACGGGGCGGATCGGGACCGGGCATGGACTGCCCCACCATGGGATCACCGTGTTGGGCGGTCTCTTCGATCGTGTACGACACCGATGGCCCGAACCGCCCCCGACCTGCTCAGAGTGCGATCTGTGTTAGCGATAGCGATCTGGATCTTCTCCGTCTCGCCGGAAGGAGTTGGGCGCATTCCCACCATGCCGTGTTCTTCACCGCTACCACCTGGCCAATCGAGAACCGAATGCGCTGAATCGAGCGCGCCCCCGAAATCATCTCCTAACGGGACTGCCCGGTGACCCGGATTCGCGTCTTGCATATCCCCAGTCATATCGCCTACGTTCACAAACTCCATTCCCATCTGTACTCACCCGTCACCGCACCGGGCAGCGCGCCATTCACGATCGACCAACTGCTGAAACTAGATGATTGGCGGTTCTTCGATGTGCTGCACCTGCACACCGTGGAACTGGCCTCGATCGAACAGGTGCGGCTCTTGTCTGCACGATTGAGGGCCCAGTGCAAGGGACTGGTGTTTACCGCCCATGACCTAGCACCCAATATCGAGGCAGACGGCAAGGCGTTTCAGCAGAAGATGCGTCTTGCCATGCGGTTGGCGCATACGGTCATTACGCTCACCACGGCCGCCGTCGAGCGGATCAACCGCACGGCCGATCAACCAAGAAGCCTGTGCTGTCTTCCGCACGGTAGTGCCGGGCGCCCAGCGGGGTCTGCGAACAACGCGCCCGGGATCCTCGCGTTCGGAGCGTTGCGGCCCAATCGGGATTTCGGGGCGCTCGTGCGGGCCTGGCGAACCCTGGACCCAGTTCAGCGACCACCGCTTCGGCTGCTGCTGCGCTCCGTCGGCCCTGCTGATGTGGCACGCAATAGGGCTCTGCTGACTGAACTCCAGACCGCCGTGCGTGAGGAGCCGGATTGCACGGTCGCGGTCACCGACACCATGGTGGCGCCGGATGAGTTGGCCACGTGGTGCGCCCAGGGATCAGTGCTCGCGCTTCCCTATCGCCACATCACGCACTCCGGACAGTTGGAGCTGGCGCGCGATCTGGGGCTCGCGGCAGTGGCCCCCGATGCCGCGACAGTTCGCGCTCAACTCACCGACACTGGTGACGAGACCACGCCTGTGGTGTGGGCACGCGCCTCTGCGCTGGCCAGCCCTGGTGAGTATGCCGGACTGCTGCGCCGCGCAATAGCCGTCGAACGGAATGACCCGTTCGACCACACCGGCTGGCAGGCTTACCGGGAAAGAGAGCATCGGGAGTTGCTGGACGCGCACGCCAGAATCTATAAGGACGCGAAATCCGCAGCAACCGAGTGGAATTCAATATAGGTCAGTAGCGGCCCGAAAATTAATTACGGGAACTGCATCGGCCAGCATAGGAATATCGATAATCCCATCGGAAAGATCACCCTCAAGGACTGGCATAAGAGTGCGATCTGACCTACTTTCTCGTCAACTAGGGCTCATTGAACCACTATCCTCGCCTATGAAGCCGACCTGGATGTTGTGCGAACTTGTCCTGGTGACGACGCTGGCTTTCGCTATCATAATGGCCCGGCCAAGCTCGGTCGATCATTCGTACGCCAACGGCAGTCAGGATCGTTCCGCATGAATGTAGAGGATCGGTGACAATCCTTGACCGTCTTCTTCAACCCATTGCGCCAAGTCGTGGACGACCGCCCTCAATTCGGTGACCTGTCCTACGTTCTCCGACGCGCCGGTCACAAGGTCGTATCGGGTCAGTCGGAAGCCGACGTCTTGGAGCAGGGTGAGTGCCGAGTACGGGTCGTCGCCGGATGCGGCAATCCCCTCCGGCCAGAACTCCATCCACACGTGGCGCGTCGCTGCAAGCAGTTCGGGGGCCGATTGGAGGATGCGGTGCTCTGCGCCCTCGGCGTCGAGCTTGAGGAGACCCACAGGAGCCCCCGCCATCTGGTGGCGCCAGTAGCTGTCGGCCGTGACCACCGGAACCCGCTCGGTGTGTGCAGGGTTGGGTACGTTCGCACGGTACAGCGAGTGGCGTCCGAGGTTGGTGCGGCTCAGCCAGAGATCGGCATGGCCTTCGCGGTCTCCGAAGGCGAGAGGGGCGATGGTGACGTTGGCATGCTGGTTCGCGGTGACGTTGCGGGCGAGCAGCTCTGCCATGGCCGTGTTGGGTTCAACGGCGTGCACCGACCCGGCCGGACCGGAGAGGTGCGCGAGGTGGCAGGTGAGGTACCCCAGGCTCGCTCCAACGTCGATGACCCGGTCGCCGGGGGAGACCATGCGCTTCAGCGCGTGGAGTTCGTGCGGCCAGCTCACCCCGGTGGTCAGGAACGGCGGGTCGAGACTGATATCGGCGGGGTCGAACCAGATGGTGTCGCCCCAGGGGGCCTGTTGGCGTTCCATTGGCAAACTCGTTCCGTCGCTGGTCGCGTGGCCCGGTGAGGGGCGTTAGTGCAGCTGTAGCGTGATGGCGCCAATTGGGCCTGGCCGTGCAGGTAGAACGGCGCGCGTGACCAGGGGGCGGCCCGCGGGGCTCGGTCGCCGATGGTGCGTTTACTTGCCGGCGCGCAGCCGATCGACGCTTCCGATCAGGCGGTGCTCGACGAGGTCGTTGAGGTACTGAGTGGCGGGCGCACCGAGCGCAAGGCCGTTCAACCGCGGGGTGATGTCAGCGATCAGTCCGTCGCACAGGCGGACGGCCTCGGCTGGCACGGTGGAATTCCACAGAGCGCTGCGGAGCCGATGCGCGTCCTGCCCGCCCAGCGGCGGAGGCGATTCCAACAGGTGTCGCACCTGGGCATCGCGGGTGGACTGGGCGAGCAGGACCAGGGGCACCGTGCGCCGCAGGTTGGCGATCTCGCCCAGGGTGTCCTTGTCGTGGTCGATGAGGCCGGGAAAGGCGCCGGTGAGGTCGTCGATCACTTGCGAGGCCGTGCCGATCCGTGTCAGGACCGCAGCGGCGGGATCGATGTGGCGTTCGTCGTGGCCGGCGAGGAGAGCGCCCAGCCGGAAGGGGAACACGTAGCAGTAGTAGGCGGCCTTGCGCTCGCCGATGAGCAGCAGGTCGTCCACGCTGGTTGCGGTCAGTGGCCGCGTCTCGGCGAGGAGTTCGGCGAGTTGACCGCGCTGGTTGGTGTGGAGGATCTCAGCGATGAGCGCGGAGACCCGGGCTGCGGCGGGCAGGCGGGCGGCGACGCGCAGCATGACGCCCACGAGGTAGTCGGCGTAGTACAGCGCGAGGTTCTTCCCGTGCTGGGTCAGCCGCTCGCCTCCGGAGAAGGCGACGGGCAGCGGTGCGGCGCCGAACTTCTCCAGGTCCTCGTCGACGATGTCGTCGTGGATGGCGAGGACATCGCGCAGCAGTTGCGCGATCAGCAGACCCTCGGCGATGGTGTCGGCGTCGCTGAAGTCCACGGTGGCCGAGTCGGCGTGGTATCCGACATAGGCCAGGACCGGGCGGGGCAGGTGGGCGTCGCGAAGCGCGTAGTCGATGTAGAGCCGATGGAGGTCGGACAGTTCCGGGCTGTCCGTGAATTCGCGTTCCAGGAGTTCCCGGTAGCGCTGGCGGAGTACGGGCGAGAGGCGGTCGAAAGCGTCGGAGAGCACGGGCCGTCCTTGTCTCACGTCTGGGGCGGTGAGCCCAGTGGGCGTTCCTCAGGCCGGGAAGAAGGGGTGGTGTCGTCGGCGCGCAGGTGCATGAACGAGGTGTAGCCCCAGGCCTCCAACCGGGCGAGCTGGGCGGCGAACTTGCCGCTGCGGGGGACGGACGCGGCGGTGCGGCCCTCGGCGCGCAGCGCGCGCATCAGGTGGAGAGCGCGGGACTCGCTCACCTCGGCGTCAAGGAGCACGGCCACGGCTTCGCGGCGCCGGGTCCCCAACAGGTTGACGATCCGCTCGAAGCCGAGCGAGAAGCCGCAGGCAGGCACGTCTTTGCCCAGGGAGCGGCCGACGAGGCGGTCATAGCGGCCGCCGCCGGCCAGCGAGCCGGGAGAGTCGGGGTGCTCGACTTCGAAGACCTGTCCGGTGTAGTAGCCCATGCCGCGCGCCAGGGTGGGATCGAAGACCCAGGAGAGGCCGCCGATGTCGCCGAGCGCGCCGGTCGTGCTCGCCAGGTCGTTCAGGACGCTGTCGGGGAGTTCGGGGAGTGCGGTGCCGAGCGCGTCGATGCTCTTGTCGGCTTCTACCGCGTGCAGGCCCTGCACGGTCTCCAGCGCTTGGGCGACGGCTTCTGGTGCGAGGCCGCGCTTGTCGACGAGTTCGCGGCCGACTCCGTCCCAGCCGATCTTGTCGAGCTTGTCCAGGCTGATGAAGAACCCGTCCCAGGACTGCTCGGGCAGTCGTGCGTGGTGGGCGAGGGCGGAGAGGATGCGGCGGTCGGACAGGCGCACGGTGGTGCCGGACAGGCCGACCGCGTGCAGTGCCTGGGAGGTGGCTTCGATCAGTTCGATCTCGGCCAGGACGCCGGGCATGCCGATGATGTCGATGTCGCACTGGTGGAACTGCCGGTACCTGCCCTGCTGGGGACGTTCGGCGCGCCAGACCGGGCCCAGTTGGAAGGCGCGGAAGGGCATCGGCAGGTTGGCGTGGTTGTGGGCGTAGTAGCGGGTGAGCGGAACGGTGAGGTCGAACCGCAGGCCGAGGTCGGCGATGTCCTTGAGCGCCGTCTCCCCGGCGAGGGGGTCGGTGAGGCCGCGCTTCATGATCGCGAAGATGAGCTTGGCGTTCTCACCGCCTTGTCCGCCGGTGAGGCGTTCAAGATCCTCCACGCACGGCGTTTCGATGCGCTGGTATCCGAAGCGGTGGTAGATGTCGGCGACCGTGGAGCTCACGTGGTCACGTGCGGCCACCTCATCGGGCAGCAGGTCACGGGTGCCCCGGGGCGGGGTTGCATCGGTCTTCACCAGTTGGGTCCTCGACGTCGAGCAGCGGTTCGGTATGCGGGATGCCGCGGGCCGAGGCGTATTCGCGCCAGCGCTCGGGACTGGGGTCGCCCAAGTAGGTGTCGACACGCACGCCCTCTGCGCGGGCCGGGGCCGCGGCACCGGCTACTTTAAGGTATCCGGCCGGGTCGGGGCGGCCGATCAGCAATCGCTCGGCCGAAGCGGTGCACAGACTGACCCCCCGAGGAGCACAGGAGCGATCGGGGTCCAATAGGCCCTGGGACTCCAGCACGGGGATCAGCCGTTCCAGGCCGAACGCGAATCCGGTCGAGGGGATCCGATGTCGCGCCCCGCGGGGGGCAAAGTGGCCGACAAGCCGGTCATAGCGCCCGCCGCCGCCGACTTCGACGTGGGTGCGATCAGCGCTGATGACGTCGATCTCGAACGCGATGCCCGTGTAGTACTCGTGGGAGCGGACAACGCACACATCGAGATCGACACGGACGCCGAGTGCCGCGAGCACGCGGGCTAGCTCACGCAACTCGGTGAGGCGCTCGGTGGCGACCGGGTCGTCGAGGCGCTGCACGACCGCCGCGGAGTCCCCCGCTGCCGCCAGTTCGTGCCATACAGCGGCCCAAGGCCGGGGAGTCTCCTCCTTTTCCAGCACGCGCGCGATGTCATCGATGAGTGCCGGCCACCGCAGGGCGTCCTTACCGGCTTTGCATTCGGCAATGCCGTCCAAGGACTCCTTCACCGAGATGGCGCCCTCTGCGCTGAGTCCGCTCAACTCGACGAGCCGGTTGAACACCGTGACGTCTCCGACACGGACCCGGATTGCGTCGGCTGCGACGCCGAACTCGCGCAGGCTTTCCGCGATCAGGTGGATTGCCTCGACGTCGGCGTTGCCGGCCTCGGCGCCGAGCACCTCAAGTCCGAACTGGGTGAACTGACGCCGCTTGCCTTCACTGAGCTGGTCCACGAGTTCGTTGCGAAAGCACGGGGTGACGTAGAACAGCTTTACTGGGAAGACGAAGCCCGGGTCCGCGATGAGCTGCGATCCCAACCATCGGGTGACCGAGACCGTCCCTTCGGGAACCAGGAGCGCCGAGGTCGTTTCGGGCTTGGTGTTATAGGAGTTCGCGTAGTCGGGCACCTCGACATAGAAGCACCCTCGTTCATTCCACTCCGGCCAGGGAGAGCGGCCCACGACCTCCTCGGAGAAGGACGTGGCCCGCTCGATGAGCGGTATGTCGATCTGCTCGTATCCGAAACGATGCGCCAGGGCGGAGAGCACCGCTTGAACGTACCGTCTCTTGCGCACCTCCACCCCGAACGCATCGGGCATTCCTGCCAAGGGTGTGGTCAGCCGGTTCGTCCGATCCAGGGCGTGTTCACTGTAGTTCATCGTTTCCATTCCTTGGGGGACGAGCCGCCAACAGGCGGCGGGCACCGGCGTGCGCCGCGGCCCGCCGCACAGGACTCGCAGGCCAGGAGCAGCATGCATTTCGGTACGCGTGCATGGAAGTGGTCGGCCGGGCGATTCCATGCATTTTGATACCGAGGCACACTACAGCCGTAACGGGCCGAAGCGTTCTTGACCGGTCAGAGCTTATCGAGGCCGCGAAGAGCGTTGATTCGAATCGGACTGGAACCTACATGCGCCCATGTGAAGAGAAAGACCTGGACACAGGGCTGAGAGACTGGAATCCCGCCAGGCGCAAGCGAATTGTCGAGGGATCCGGGCCGAATTGAACCGGAGATCTGGCCGCTCCACTTAGAGAGCAACCTGACCGATTCCGGCCGCCGTGCACAGGAATTAACAAATACAGGGTCGGAGAACGGCGCCTCACTCCACGCGAGTGGCGCGGCTGGACGCGACCCACCCCTTCGACCCGGTCGCACCGAAGCCGTAGCGGATGGCAGCGGCGCAATCGCCCATGGGAGCACCACCCGGGCTACTGCACTGAGGCGCCCGGTACTCAACCGGGCGCAGGGCCCCGTCGCAGGCGGCAAGCGTGAATCCGTCGCCAAGGAACTGCTGTCCCGCGCGCTGAACGCTGCACCCCCTCCCCAACCGGTCGTGGGCCACGGACACGACCGAGCCTTCTACCTCGCGGGCGTGAGGGGATCCCGAGGTCGTCTACTGGCTATGGGACCACGAGCCGAAGCGCTGCACGATCATGTTCGAGAACGACCAGACGATGAACTGCGGGCAGTAGCCGCTTACACCAGCGGGAGACGCAACTCCATTCGATAGCGGCGGGTGAGCGGGCGCGGGCCATAGGTGTCCCCGCCGGCGTCCCGGCAGGGACACCCCGGGACCAACGGGCGTGTCCTCATTTGTCGGGGGTCCATCGCAGAATGGTCGCGTCGTCGCACGCCTTGCCGCGGGGGTAGGCCTGCTGGTCCGGATCCTGCTTCTCGGCGTCGCGGACCTGCTCGATGACGGTACGGGGGCCGTGGGCGTGCAGGGTTTCCAAGGTCGCCTGCCAGGTCGTCTGCTTGAACACCTCGACCAGGCGGGTCGCCCCATCGGTGAGCAGCGTGGCGGCCGCGATCTCCGAAAGCGGGATCGCCCCGGTGAGGGCCTCCTCGGCCGCGCGCGGGTCGGCGCCGGCCGTCCAGAACCCTCCCGTGGTGTTGCGGTGATCGCGCAGCGCCTTGTGCCGTGCCCGGTCCTGTTCGACGCAGCCCCCGGAGTCGTTGGGGGGCGGCCGGTGCTCCAGGCGTGCACGCAGGTCGTCAAGCCGGGTATCGGTGATGATCCGGGCAGGGCCGGTGTGCGCTTCGACGGCCAGGACCGAGTCGGCCAGCACAAGGTAGTCGAGCTCGGTTGCGGTGAGGCGGATGGCGACGACCGTGGCCGAGGGCGACTGCTGGCGGCTCAGGTCGCATGCCTCGGCGTGCAGGCGCGCGGTGTCGGTGATGGCCGCGGCGAGCGCGTCGCGGAGTGCGACCTGGGGGGTGATGTGGGCGAGGAGGGCTCCGCCCAGGCGGCGGGTCACCCACGCCACGCCGTGGACGCACCCGTCCTGCTCCCAGGGTTGGGCGGTCGCGCCGTCCAGGAGGACCGCGCAGTCGGCGCCGGCGGCGGCGAAGTCCTCGTTGGGGCACTCGGGATCGCCGGGTTCGGTGGCGAGGGTGAACGGCATGAACGGGCTCCACAGGGTCGGCGGTCATCGTCAGTGGTGGTTCGGGCGCGGTGCTCAAGACTTGGGGTCGCGAGGCCTCCCCGTCGGCCCATACGGGTCGGCACGATACTGGCGTGGCCGCGCGCCGGGGCGTGGCGACCTTCGGAGACAGCCGGGCGAAGGGCAGCGCTGCATAGGCGACTCCGCAGGCGGCCTGAGACCATGAGTCGTATGGGAAAGCACCGTCGGCCCGGGCCCCCGAACCAGCCCTCGCGCGCCGTGCCGCGCATCGACCCGGACGACCCGCTGTCCGCCTTCACCAAGCGCCGCCGCCCCGTGCTGGACATCTACCGCCGCCGCCGGCCCCTGCACGGCGGGCCGGGCCATGCCCGGCCTGAGGAACCGCGTGTGCTGGAGGAGTGGGACGGTTTCACCTACGTCCCCGCCGGGACCGCACCCGACATGGCGACGGCCCAGCGGTGGGCCGATGAGCGGCGGCCCGCCGGCTCCCCGTGAACCCCCACCGCCCGACGCTGGTTCGTGCGCATCGGGTGTGCGGGGGCTGGAGGCGGTCTCCGACCCGACGCGCGGCGAGGCGAGGTGCCCGCGCGATGACGGGTTCGTCCCCTCCCGCGGCCCGGGACGGGGAGTCGTCCCCACGCGCTTCGCCTGTGCCGTGCCGTGGGGCCGTTGCTGAGTGCGGCGGGCGCGGCCGGTGCCTGCTCGCCCGGACGGCGCATTCGACCCGCGGGCGAGGCAGGTCGTCGGCGGGTCGGCGCGCCCGGTCACGGTGTTGCCCAGGACACGATGAGGCGGTGGGCGCCGCGCTCCAGCACGAAGCGGCCCGGCGCCGCGGCCGGGACTTGGGCGGTGGCGGGGTAGAGCGCGAAGGTGATCTCCTGGTCCCGACGGCGCTGCCACTGCTGGATGAGCGCGGCCATCTCCTCGGCCAGGGCGTGGCCGGCCTGCGCGTGGCCGATCACCCCGACCTCGCGGCCCGGGGCCCCGGGTGCCGGGCGCGTCGTCATGTAGGCCAGCCCTCGGCCGCTGGTCGGCACACCGGCCATGTCGCCCCACCGCAAGCCCGGGGCGACCAGGCCCTCCTCGACGGCCCGGCGCTGGACGGGCATGCGGGACACCGGGTTGTCGAGGCTCAGGGCGAGCCACATCCACATCGGCTCGAAGGACTGCCCGGTGCCGAACTCCACGCCGGTCCATACCGTCGCCGCGGGTTCCTCCAGCACGCCGCGGACCTGGGCGTTCTCGATGCGCTGGTCCTGGTTGATGTGCAGGTGCACGGTGTTGTGGCCGGTGATGTCCAGTCGCCTGCGCGGGTCGTCGCCGATGCTGTTGCGTAGCGGCATGAAGGTGCACATCCGGCTGTCGACCCCGCGCCAGTGCTCGCCCTCGGCCTCGAAGGCGATGGAGCGGTGGGCGTCTCCGGCGATGCGGACGGGGGCCACGAGCCGCCCGCCGGGTGCCAGCTGCTCCAGCCAGGCCACAGGCAGGTGGTGGGCGCCGACCGTGGCGATGATGCGGTCGTAGGGGGCGCCGGGCGGGTGCCCCAGGGCGCCGTCGCCCAGGATGGTCTCGACGTTGGCGACGCCGGTTTCGGCAAGGCGGGCGCGGGCGCCGGCGAGGAGTTCGTCGTCGACGTCGACCGTGATCACCTGTCCTCGATCGCCCACGAGGCGGCCGAGGAGGGCGGCGTTGTAGCCGGTGCCCGCGCCGAGTTCGAGGATGCGCTGGGCGGGGCGGGCCTCAAGCTGCTCCAACTGGAGGGCGACGATGCTGGGCTGGGAGGCGCAGCTGAGCGCGGTACCGTCCGCGGCGTGCTTGATCGCGACCGTGTCGTTGGCGTAGGCGTCCTCAAGACCGGTGTCCGGGAGGAAGAGGTGGCGGGCCACGGTGTGCAGGGCCTCCTCGACAGCCGGTGTGCGGGTGTGGCCGCCGTCGCGGAGCTGGTCGGCCAGGGCGGTGCGCAGCTGGGCCGCGCTCGCGTGCTGGGCGGGTGCGGCGGGATTCTCGGGCACGACGGGGTCCCTCTCGTGATGGTCGATCGGTGCGGGGCTCGCTGGACAGGACCGCGGTCAGGGGTCAATGGGTGAGGCCCGGCGTCTTTTCCGCCAACGGACTGCTCACCGCGGTGTCCGATCCGGTGTCGTGTGTCAGGGGCGCGCCCTCTTCGTAGGCCTGGGCCTGCATGCGGAACAGTTCGGCGTACAGCCCCCCGCACGCCATCAGGTTCTCGTGGTCGCCGTGCTCGACGACGCGGCCCTTCTCCAGTACGTAGATCCGGTCGGCCATGCGCACCGAGGCGAGCCGGTGGGTGATCAGCAGGACCGTGCGCCCCTGGGCGTGCGCGTGCAGGCTCTCGAACAACCGCTTCTCCGCACGCGCGTCCAAGGCGGAGGTGGGCTCATCCGCGATCAGCAGATCGGCGTCGCGGTACAGGCCGCGCGCCGAGGCGATGCGCTGCCATTGGCCGCCGGACAGGTCCGCTCCGTCGACGAAGCGCTTGTCCAGCATGGTGTCCCACCCATAGGCGAGGCCGGTAACGACCTCGTCGGCGCCGCTGAGCCGGGCCGCCTCTTCCAGGCGGGTGCCGTCGGCTTCGGCGGACATGGTGATGTTGCGCTGGGCTGAGAGGGGCCACTGGGTGTACTCCTGGTTGATCAGTCCGATGCGGCCGCGCAGCGCGTCGGGGTCCATCCCGGCGATGTCGGTCCCGTTCCAGGTGATCGACCCGGACTGCGGGGTGTAGAGCCCGGCGATGAGCCGGGCCAGGGTCGACTTGCCGGACCCGTTCTCCCCCACCAGCGCCACCACCTCGCCCCGGGTGATGTCGATGTCGACGCCGTCGAGGGCGGGGGTCTGCTCGCCCGGGTAGGCGAACACCACACCGCGGGCCCGCACCGCGGCGAGCCGTGCGGTCTCCCGCGCCGTCGGGGCGTCGGGCAGCCGTTGCGCGGCCCGGCGCGAGAACTCCAGGAAGTCGGAGAAGTACAGTCCGGACTCATAGGTCGCCGACAGGGAGAACAGCAGGGTCGACAGCGAGGACTGCGCGGTGCGGATCGCGAAGACCGCGGTCCCCGCCACCGCCAGCGGCATCGCACCGGCGACCAGCAGGGCCCCCAGCGCCGCATACGTCACGGCGGTGGCCACGCCTCCGGCCCCTTCTCCGAGCAGGCGGATCACCGTCTGGCGGCGCGCTACCGCGAGCATCGCCGCGCGTTCGATGTCGGAGATGCGGGTGTACTCGTCGATGAGGAAACCGCGCATGGTGAACGCCCGCAGCTCGGCGGCCGAATCGCGGGAGGCGAGCATGTCGCCCAGGGCCCACTTGCGGCGCCGGCCCGGGGTGAGGTCGCGGATCCGCTCATAGCGCATGCGCGCGGCCCGGGCCGCGGCCCACCCGTCGGGGATCACGGTGAGCGCCAGCAGGGGCAGCAGGACCGGGTGCAGCACGGCCAGCACTCCGGCGGCGGCGGTGATGCTGACCATGCTGGTGAGGACGTCGACCGCGGAGGTGATGACCTGGGCCGCCTCGTACTGGCCGCGGTCGCGCGCCCGGTACATCGTGTCGTTGAACTCGGAGTCGTCGAAAGCTTCTAGCCCGATCCGGCTGGTGAGGTCGAACAGGTGCAGTTCGGTGAGGCGCTCGACCTGGGGGCGCAGCCGGGCCTGGGCCCACCCCGCCCCGGCCTGGAGCAGCGCCCGCGCGGCGTAGGCGCCGGCGACCAGCGCCAGAGAGGGCAGCGCCGCCCGGACGCGCTCCGGCGTCGGTCCGCCGGTGAACAGCGGCTCCAGGACCCCGGTGACGGCGAACAGGCCCACCGCGGTGAACACCCCGGCAGCCAAGTTCAGGCCGATGGTCGCGGCGGTGTCCGTGCGGTCGGCCCGCCATGCCCAGGTCCAGGCGAGGCCGATCAGGCGGGGCAGCCGGGTCGACATGTGCCAGATCGACGTCGCGGCGAGTTCGTCGAGGTAGGGCGCGTACTTCGACGCCGCCATCTGCTCATTGGGGGCGGGGTCGGGTGGGCGCGGGGCGGGTTTTCGCTTCCTGCGGGGCAGGCGCATGTGACTCCCATCAGGAGAAAGGTGGAGGGCAGGACTGCCACGATGACCGGCCGCCCCCGGGACGCGCCAGCCGCTTTCGGCGCAACCCGGGTATCGGACAGGCGTTCGATCACCATCTGCCATTCGGTCCGGGGACGACACCCCGGGCGGTGCGCGGCGCCGACCGCGGTCAGAGGCGGTGGAGCCGGGATTCGGCCATGGCGGATCAGTACCGGATGTGGTCTCCGCCGGTGCGACCCCTGTCGGGTGTGCTGTTGGGCGCGTGTGCGCGGTCGAGCCGTGGGCCCGCGAAATCGTCTTGTGGGCTCACAGGAATGGCGGTGTTGGCGGCCGGACCAGACCGGTGTGCCGTGTCGGGCTGCCGTCCTGCGTCATCGCCCGGATGGCGTCGGTCTCCTCGACCGCACCGGTTCCGGGCAGCCACTGCGGGGCCGGGATCCGGGGCCATTGGACCGGCCCCGGCGGGGTGGGGGTCCGCGGATTCCGCAGGTCCGCATCCGGTGCGTGGTAGAGGCAGTGGCGGGGGGCGCACACGCTCGCCATGTACCACGTCGCGATCTCGTCGGCACCGCTGAGTTGGCGGTCGAGGATCGCGAGCAGGACCGCGGGGGCGTCGTCCAGCCGTGTGACCGCGCACATGTAGGAGCCGTCCGGGGCGTTGCCGATGATGTCCTTGCGGTATCCGCTCGCCCGGGCCCGGGCGTTGGCGTGGTTGAACACGGCGGCGACGTCGGATGCGCTTCCGGGGGATCGCCGGTCCCCGATGGTCCACGGGTCGTCGGAGAGCCGAACCCATTTCCGTCCCTCGCGTGCGGCTGAGATCCTGCCGCCGCTGATACCCGCCCATTCGGTGACCATTGCGTG
The DNA here is from genome assembly GCF_003014485.1 of Murinocardiopsis flavida. Lineage (GTDB taxonomy): Bacteria > Actinomycetota > Actinomycetes > Streptosporangiales > Streptosporangiaceae > Murinocardiopsis > Murinocardiopsis flavida. The sequence continues at coordinate 61,368 of NZ_PYGA01000012.1, forward strand.
AAGCACATCGATCGTTGACCGGCCGTCGGGAAGCGCCGATTGGTCGCTGGGGACGAGTTTCGCGATGTTCGAACGCGGAAGGACGTCATCCACGTTGTTACCTACCTTTCCTTGTGTGCTCGATCCGGGAGGCGAGGCTGGGGTCGCCGCAGATCAGTGCCGACTCCGGGACGCCGCAGACTAGAGGGGTGATGCGGCGCTTTCGGTGAGGCGTCGCGTGATCGCCTGAGCCGGGAGTTTCGCGCGATCGGTCGAGGCGGTGTCGAAGACGGCTTCTTTCGCTGCCCGCGCGAGTCGGGCTTGTGTAGCCGCCGGCAGCCCCAGCCGGTTCCAGTGGAAGATGACGTGCAGTGCGATGATCGCGCGGATCCCCCGATCGAGCAGGCCGCCTTCGCGTAGGGATCGGAGTGTTTCGCCGGCTCCTTTGAACGCGGCGAGCCATTCGTCGCCGATGAGGTCGGCACGGGCCTCGCCGAGGAGGAGATGGCGGATGTCGCCGGTGAAGGTTCTCCACACCGGTGGGTCGGGGCTTGTGCCGGTCGGATCAGGGCGCTGTTCGGCGACCTTGGCCCAGACGTCGCCCTGTTCGTTGAAGTCCAGTCCTGCCGCCCGCATGAGCGCTGTGCACAGGACGAGTGATCGTTCCCGGCGATCGTCGGTGGCGTCGTTGCTGAGGAAGGCGATCAGGTGGCGGCTGTCGTGGTGGAACAGGGCGTGCGCGGCGTCCATACCCGCAGTCCCGCCGAAGGCGTGGACCTCTGGTTCGTAGATGTCGCCGTGCCAGTCGAAGCCGTCGGTAAGCAAGGGGAATAGGGGGTCAGCGCCCGTGGTCGGATCGTGGTCGGCGCCGTCGGCGATCCGGTAGCGGATCCGCCAGGGCCCCTTGCGGATGAAGAACCAGGAGGCGACCAGGCGCTCGGCGTCAGCGGTGGCGAAGGCACGGGCAAGGTGGTCGACGGCGTGGTGCTCCCGCTGCTGCCGGTCGAAGCCGGGATAGGTGATGTTCACCTGTGTCCAGGGTGTGCGCATGGTGGTCCCTACCTTTCTCTTGGGAGTTCGTTCCTGACCGTCCGTAGGGTCGGGAGAACCCCAGGAGCGCCAGGTATGGCTGTCATGGTGTTGTCACCTGGGTGGCTGGAAAGGATTGGCCGCCTGGCGCTCCACGACGACCCGACCGCTGATTGGGATACGCGAACAGATCGCTGTGTAGGGACACGACGGTGCGGTCGTCGTCTGGGACTCCCATGTGGACTATGACGACGGAGGAGCCGATGCCCCAGCTCTGGGCCGGTGTGGACGCGGGCAAGACCCACCACCACTGCACGGTGATCGACACCGACGGCAAGCGGCTGCTGTCGAAGAAGGTCGCCAATGACGAGGGCGAGATCCTCGATCTGATCGCCGAGGTCAACACCCTGGGCGAGGGCGCACGGTGGGCGATCGACCTCAACAGCGGGGGCGGCGCCCTGCTCATCACCGTGCTGCTCGACCACGGCCAGGACCTCGTCTACATCCCGGGCCGGACCGTGCACCACGCCTCCGGGGCCTACCGGGGCGACGGCAAGACCGATGCCAAGGACGCCTTCGTCATCGCCGACCAGGCGAGGATGCGCCGCGACCTGCACCCGATCGCGTCCTTCGACGAGATCGCCGCGGACCTGCGCATCCTCACCGCCCGGCGCACCGACCTGGCCTGTGACCGCACCCGGGCCATCAACCGGCTGCGCGACCAGCTCCTGGGCTACTTCCCCGCCCTGGAACGCGCCTTCGACTACAGCGCCTCCAAGGCGGCTCTGGTGCTGTTGACCGGCTACCGGACCCCCCGCGCACTGCGCAGGATGGGCAGGGACCGCCTGGAAACCTGGTTGCGTTCGCGTAAGGTCCGCAACGCCGCTCACGTCGCTGAGGCCGCGATCGAGGCCGCCCAGGCCCAGCGCACCACCGTGAGGGGCGAGAAAGCCGCCGCCGCGGTGGTCGAGCGCCTGGCCAAGGAGGTGATCGCCCTCGACGCCGAACTCGCCGAGGCCGACGCGGCCATCGAGGGCCGGTTTCGCGAGCACCGACACGCTGGGGTGATCACAAGCCTGCCCGGCATCGGCACCCTGCTGGGTGCGGAGTTCATCGCCGCCACCGGCGGTGACATGGCCGCGTTCGGCAGTGCGGACCGGCTGGCCGGCGTCGCGGGGGTCGCACCCGTGCCTCGGGATTCGGGCAGGATCAGCGGCAACTTGCGCCGGCCCAAGCACTACAGCCGTCGTCTGCTGCGGGTGTTCTACATGTCCGCGCAGGTCAGCATCCGTTGTTGCCCGGCCTCGAAGGCGTTCTACGAGCGCAAGCGGGCCGAGGGGAAACGCCATGTCCAAGCCGTGCTCGCGTTGGCCCGTCGCCGGGTGAATGTGCTCTGGGCGATGCTGCGCGAGGAGCGGCCCTACGCGGCGGTTCCTCCTGCGAAGCTGGCCGCGGTCGCCTGAACCGTTCACGGTCCGTCACCGCTCCGGGTTGACAACCTCATTGGGAATCCTTTCGGTCAGCAGAGCAGAAGGCAGGCGTCCCACGAGGTCTCGGTCCCGGCGGCGGCCAGCGCGGCGCCCGCCGCGCCGGTGAGCAAGCCCGCGGGACCGCCGTCGCTGACGGGGGCGGTGCGCTGGTGCAGGCTCGCCAGCGACGGGAACGCCATGGGTGTGAGGGCGTCTGCGGCCATGCGTCGCCCGGTCGCCAGAAGTCCCGCGGTTCCGTGGCACAGACCGGGGTCGATGAGCCGGGCCCGTTGCGCGGGGTCGTTCACGCAGCCGGAGAACGCGTTCTCGGCGGTGCGTCGGCGGGCGGTGTCGCCGAGGGAGCGGCCGGCGAGCTGCTGGACGCGGGCGATGCCCGGGGTTCCGTAGCACCAGGACGGCCGCAGCGGACCGGGCTGGGCGGACTCGGCGCGGTCGAGTTCGGTAGTGGTGAGGGTCTGTGGCCACCATGGGGCGCCGTCGCCGGTATGGCGCTGCCAGTCGTCCAACCAGCGCAGGATCCGGATGATCGCTTCGGCGTGGCCCTCGACCCGGATGCCGTCGAGGTGCGTGAGCGCCAAAAGGGCGAGCGGGCCGGTGATGCCGTGGGCGATGCCGTGGTTGCCGTGGCCTCCGGCCGCGGCGGGCCGGTCGCGTCCGGGGCCGTGCCGGCACCACCAGCCGGGCAGTGCGCCGAGGGGTTCGGTGAGGCGGACCAGGTAGGTCAGCACGTCGCCGAGCAGGTCGGGATCACCGGTGCGGCGCAGGACGACGCCGAGTCCGGTGAGCCCGCTAATGAGGTCGTATTCGGCGTAGGACGGTCGGTGGCGCTGGTCGATGCGGCGGTGGGCGGCGTCCAGGCGGCGGCGCGTCACCGTTGCGGTCCCCGCGGCGGCGGTGGCCTTCGCCTTGGCGAGTCCCGGCTGATCACACGTGCCGAGGACGAAGGAGAGGGCGGGAGCGCCGTAGTAGAGGCCGGCGCCCTCGGCGGTGCTGACGCCGCCGGCGACGGCCTGTTCCAGCATCGCGAACACCGCACCGGTGTTGCCGGTTTCCATATGGAGGAGCGCGATCCCCGCTGCTCCCTCGGCGAGGCACTGCCCTGCCGTCATGACGCCCTGCCCATCAGGCCGGTTCGGGCGGCGGCGCGGGCCAGACGCAGGCAGTGCCGTTCGGACGCGGTGTCGACGCCGATCATGCGGGCGTGGTGCAGATGCAAGAGATCGGCCAGGAGTTGGTCGATGTCCAGACCGTCGTGTTCGGCGAGGGCGCGGTAGGCGGTCAGCGCCGAGGCCAGTACCTCGTCTCCGCAGGGGTGGCAGGCTTGGGTCGCCTGAGCGGGCTCCAGGCGGGGCCCACTGCGGTGGGGCACGTGGTCGGAGAGCCAGCGCGCTCCGTCGCCGGTGAAGGCGTGCGCGATGGCGATCATTGCGGCGGCCGTTGCGACCTGCCGATCCCCGGCCAGGCGCCGGAGGACGAAGCGGGAGTCGGCGGCGAACACCTGCTCGGCCGCAGCGAGGGTTGGCCCGGTGCCGTAGCGGGCCTCGGGCCGGTAGGTGGCCAGTGTGTAGTCGGCCAGCAGGCCCTCGTCCGCCAGCCGTTCCGCACCCCCGGCGAGGTCGCGGGCTGTGTCGGCGAACGGGGCGGTGCCATGCAGGGGAATCCGTAGCCGCAGGTGCGGTTCGGGATCGGGGTAGCGCAGGAACCACCACCCCGCAGGGAGGTCGGGGATGCGGTCCAGGCAGGCGAGGATCTGCTCAGTGTGGCCGTAGAAGCGGGCGTCCAGCCACGGGGAACGGCCGGGGAGGTGCTGGACCGAGCCCGCGGGGCGCACCTTGCGGGTGGGCGGTTGGTGGCGCGGTGGGGTGCGGGCGAGGGTGAGCAGGAGCTCGGCCGGTCTGGCATCGATCCAGCCGGGCATCCCAGGGGCTTCGGTGAGGACGGCGCCGCTGTGCCGGTCGAGGTGGCTGCGCAGCACTGCGAGATGGGCGTTCTCGTCCAGGTCGAGACGCAGCCTAACGTCGTCGTCGCCGATCAGCACCGCGCGTGGGATCCGGAGGCGTTGGCGGCGTCGCTGCCAGACGTCCAGCCACTGCCGCCACGGCGCGGTGCGGGCGGGCAGCGCTGACTGGGGAATCCTCCAGCGGGCCGGGTGCAGGATGGAGCGGCCCCGCCGGATCCGGGGCAGGAACGGCAGCGCCTGGGCGTGCCCCCAGTCGAACCGTGCGCAGGGCGCCGTCCAGGCGGTCCAGATCTCGGTGAGGAACCGGATGAGCGGCTGCTGGGAGTCGGGCAGGGACACGCAGTTGAACAGCAGCGGTTCGACCGGGCGTCCGGTGGCCAGCGATATCAGCCAGAGCCGGCGGCCGTCACCGGTCACCGCCAAGTCCTTCACCGTCACCGCGGGATCGGGGTGCAGGTCGCCGACAGGCAGGATGGGCAGGAGTTCGGGGGTGCGGGCAACGGTGGCCAGCCGGGCATTTAGCGGAGGCCCGGACACCTGCACGGTGTCCGCGTCGGGCAGGGCGGTCGGCAGGCCACCGTAGACGCGGCGGAACCGGTCCAGTTCGTCAGGGGTGAGCAGGTGCAGGAACCGGGCGGCCGCCACGCCTGCGTGGCGGGCCCCGCTCACCACCGTCAGCGTGAACGCGCCTCGATCGAGGTCGCGGGGCGTTGCGGCGGCGAGGGTGAACCTCAGTTCGGTATGCGGGATCGGCGGCCGCTCATCGTCGCCGCGCAGCGAGGCGATCAGCGCGTCATCGAGGACCACTTCGGTGCAGCCCTCAAGGACAGCCTGCTGGGCGAGCGCGGCGAGCCGGGCGTCGCGGTCGGTGAAAGTGGACTGAGCACGGCGGGTCGCGCCCCGGTAGCCGCCCGGGTATCCCAGGACGGTGAGGACCTCGCGCAGGGGCACGGCCGCGCCCGGCCCCCACCGCTCGATGAACGCGCGGTGGTAGTCCGACCATCCGGGCAGATGCGGCGCGAGGGCGACGAGTGCGCCTGCGGCGTCCTGGGCCTCGTGGAGCACGGCGGGTGGCACGGTGACCGAGCAGTCGATCCGCTGGTCGATCGCGGCCTCGTCCTCGGGGGCGGGTGGGTCGATGTGGCGGGCGAGGTAGGCGGCCGGGCCGGTGGCGGTCATCGGTGGCCGGATCGCCGACAGCAGCACACCCGCGTCCACCAGTGCGGCCAGCAGCTTCTCGGCCGCTGCGTGGTCGAGGGCCGATTCCGCGGCCACCGCCGCCGCCAGCTCCGTGAACGGGATCGCAGCGTCGGCCGCTCCGAGTGCGACCCGAATCGGTTCGGTCAGGTCGATCTCGACATCGCAGACCCGTCCGTCCTGGACCCGGGCGCACGGCAGGACCCACGTTGCGCCGCGTGCGTATCCCAGTGCGTTCGTCGCTACCGCGACGGTGCGCAGCGTCGCCGGGTCCCGCTCGGCCACCATCGCGCATTCGCTGATCGCACCCTCATCCGGGCGGGCGACCTCCTGGTGGCGATCCTCCCAGCGAACGACCGCGCGGGGGCCGAATTCGACCGGCGCAACCCCGGCGAACCTGCCGAAGGGGGTCGCGCGGGTCGTCCACCGCAGCAGGTAGCGGACCGTGGCCTCCACCAGGCGTCGTCGCCTGCGTGCCTTCATCTGCCCACCGGCGAGTGCGCGCGTGATCTGGGCGGCCAAGGGCGGGGCGGCGTGCCCGAGGGCGGCGGCGAATCCCGGCAGCGCCCACGCTTCATCGAGCCATGTCATCCACTCCTCGGTCCGGTCCACGGTCAGGTCGGGCCATGCGGGAAGCGTCAGGTCCCGGGGGTAGGAAGCGGCCCTGATCAACGCCGCATCCGCCGCGTGGTACATCGCTGGCTCCACATTCGGGGCGGACAGACCGGTGAAGGCCCGGCCTTGGGGCGGCCGGGCCCGATCGGGTGCGCAGGCCCCTAGCTGCCGTCGCCGGTGCAGGCGTCCGAGCCGGTGTTTCCCGACCCGCAGCCGTCGTCGGTACTCGTGGCGAAACCACCGGCAGCGGGCCCGACGTCGACCAGGCGCAGGTTCAGCTCGTATTCCTTTTCTTTGGGGTCCATCAGGGGGTTCCCTTCTCATCGGAGGTGAAGGCCAGGACAAGGCGGGTGTGCCGCTTGTCCACTACAGTCCCCTCCGGCAACTCGCCGTCGGGGGTCTGCGCGGGAAGGACGTGCAGAACCGGGGAGGGGCAGCCCGCGTCCACCCATGCGCGCATGTGCTCGACCATCTGTCCGGCCGCCGCTTTGGCCTGCGGGCCGTGGGCGTAGGCACCCAGATCCAAACGCCGGTCGGCCCACCGCAGCTTCGACCGGTAGGCGAAGGCGCCGTCGTGGACCGCGGCCGGGGTGCCAAACCGCCACGCCGGCGCGACGGTGCCGGACTCGACGGCCTCCGCCTGCGCCGACAGCACCACGAACTCCGTCGCCTCGCGCGCAAGGCGGGCGGCCAGCCACAGGTCCAGGTCGGACAGGACGGTTCGGGGAGCCAGGCTCATCCCGGCCCACGCCTCTTCGCGGGGTTCCATCAGGCGTTCGGCGACAACGGTGGCATCGACCTGCTGGCCCTCGTCCAGCCGCAGGTGGACACCGTCGGCAATGTCGACGTAGCGCATCGCGCGGGCTCCAGAGCCCTGGATGGAGACGAACCCGCACTGGCGGTGGCTCTCGCTCACTAGTCGGCTCCCCCGGCGTCGCAGCGCCCACGACCGGGTCAACCCGAACGTGCGCACCGGCACCACCAGCACGCCGTCGTCGGTGAGCTGGTCGCGCCAGGCCGGCGGGACATCCCACGCGCCGGCCGTGACCACGATCAAGTCGTATTGACGCCCCGGTGCGATCGGGTGCTCGGCGTCGGCGCACACCACGGTGACATCGCCATAGCCGGCTCGGTCAAGGCACGCTTCGCCGCGGTCGGTCACTTCGGGGTCGATATCGACGGTCGTGACCGATCCCGACGGGCCGACGAGTTCGCGCAGGAGCGCAGCGTTGTAGCCACCGCTACCGATCTCCAGCACGTGCCGGCCCGCCATGTCGCCGAGCGCCTCCGCCGCCTGGCCGAGCATCTCCGCGATCAGGAAAGGGTCCGAGACCGAGCTGATGGTCTCCTGGCCGCGCCGCTTCGTGGGGATCGCAGCGTTCGCATACGCCTGTTCCAGCGGGATTCCCGGGGCGAACAGGTCCCGGGGAACGCTCCTGAGCGCCGCCTCGACGTCGGGCCGCAGCGCCAAGCCCTTCGCCTTTTGCTCAGCGGCCAACCGATCGACCATCTCGTGACGAAGGCGCTCGCTACCGCCCACAACGTCAACGCGCATACAGGTGTCGTCCTCTCGAAAAAACCGGCATTGCGAACGGACACCGCGATGAGTGACGCCGTCCGTCACCGGGCAGGGTCCGCCGTCACCCGAGATTGGCCGATGGTGAGGCGCGAGGGCCAGAAAGTTTCACGAGATTTCAGCGAAGCCGATTCCTGGCGTCCTCGATCAAGTCCCGGGCGGGCGCCCCGTAGACGGCCATGCCCCGCAGCATCCCGAAGATCTTCACGTAGAACGCGATCTGATCCTGGCGCCGGGTCCTCATCAGCCCGGTCCAGGTCTCGCTGCGCACCAGGCCCTCATCGAAGATGTAGAAGCCTTCGCCCGGCCGGATGTGCCGCGCGGCAAGCGGCGGGATGATCCCGAACGCAACGTGCGGCATCCTCGTCACCTCGATCAGGAAGTCGAACTGGCCGTTCATCACTGCGGGGCCGCCGACGCCGTGGTCCAGCGCTCCGGCCTCGATCACGAAAGAGTAGGTGTTCGCCCCGGTCGGCGCGGTGAGCAGCCGCTGCATCTCCAGTTTCGCCCGTGCCGCCGGCTCGACCTCGTGGGCCGGCCGACCGTGAACATAGGCGACGGTCGCCAGCCCGGCCGTCGCATAGCCGAGGGTCTGCACGATCCCGGGGATCACATTCGACTCATACACCCGCAGGAGACGGGTCTGCGTGTAGACATCGGTGCCACGCCCTTGGACGTGCACCATCCCTGCGCGCAGATTGCGGCGGTGCTCGGTCCACAACTGCTCGACTTCGCGGTGCGCGGCGATCAGTTCGGGGATCTGCGGGGCCGCAGTGCAGGCTTTCGCCCACGTCCGGATGTCGTCTTCGGTGGGATTCTGCCGTCCGTGCTCGATCCGGGAGATCTTCGCCGGTCGCAGCCCGGTCGCGGTGGCAAGCCCGCGGCCGGTCAATCCGGCGTCTTTGCGTAGTTCACGGAGCCGCCCGGCGAACTCCTGCCGGGCGGCCTCAGCCGATGAACCTGTCATTCGGGGACTAGGTGGACAGGTAGTCGCGGTGCGGGATCGCGAATTCCCAGGCGTCCTCGAACGCCGAGACACACCTATTCACGACCTCCATGGAGGTCCAGAGCTGCTGCTCGGCCGGGGAGTCATCGCCATCCAGCACGTTGAAGACCACGCTCGTGCCGTCCAGGACATTGAAGTCGTTGGCGGGCAGCAGCACATTCGAGGCAAGGCGGCGCGGAAGCCAACGGATATCCTCCCCCGCCTCCACCAAGACCCCGCTCACGTCGAGCATGTGCCTCATGTAGTCCGACGGCGGCTCGGACAGGACCTTGATCCGCCGCACGCTCACCCCGTCGGCGACCTGGGCGGCCACCCTCGTCGCGGCAGGCGCCGTGAGTTCCCTGACGGTGCCGGCGTCGCCGCGCCGCCAGGCGTCGAACAGGGTCGAATCAACTGCGTAGCGGTCCCTCAGTTCCAGCTTGAGGCGTGTGCGGGAGCTGAGAATCAGCTCGTTCCGCCGCTCTGCCGAGATCAACTCCATAGTGCTCCTTGGCGTACATGCGGGCGAACAGGTCCGCGAGGTCGTCGGGGATCTCCACGGCACCCTCGGTCTCCTTCGGTGCTCGAAGCTGCGCCCTGACCTGGGGGTCCTCGCGCCGCTCGCCCTGCACCATCCAGGTATTGCGGTTGGTCCTGTGGAAGGCCGGACAGTCCTTCTCGTCGAATGAGCCGGGGGTCTTGCAGTAGAAGGACAACACGATGTCGTCGTGATCATTAGGAAGATCCACGAGATTCCACCTCCGGTTGGATGGGCCGAATCCACACTCCGCTACCAGTCGGGCATGGTCAACATACGGGCGTTCCCAAAGTCCCGAACGCCAAGCGCTTCTGTCTGATCCTCGAAGCGCATTGCGTTAGGAGTTCTTAGCGCATCGTCGCGATGGTCGCGGCGAGGCGTGGGGTCAAGGCCCTTCGAGGTCGTGCTGGGAGCCGATCATCACCACGCCGATAGTCTGCGGGATCCAGGCGAACGATCCGGAGGAGCGCTGTGCCCGAGGGAGACGCGCTAACAGAGACTGTCTTACGGGCGGCGAAACACGCCGCCGATCAAGCACACATCGGCTCCAGCGGCACCACGCTCCTCCGGTTGGGTGAGCGCGCCGTGGTCGCGCTCGACCATGGACGGGTGATCGCCCGGGTGGAGCGCTCCGCCCGGAACCATGAAGGCGCGCGGCGCGAAGTGCGGGTCGCGCGCTGGTTGGACTCCGCCGGCCTTCCCGTCGGCCGACCGCTTCCTGGTGCACAGCCATGGATCAGCGGGGATGGCGCGGTCGTGACCCTGTGGGAGGCCATCTACGGGGAGTGGACGGTCCCGGTCGAGTTGGCGACGCTGCTGGCGAGATTGCACCGGCTCGCTCCTCCCGCCGACCTCGAATTGCCCGCACTCGCGCCGTTCAGCCGCATCGGTGATCGGATCCACCGTGCTCAGATCCCGTCAGAGGACAAGCAGGTCTTGCAGCGACGCCTTATCGACCTCCGCGCGGCCTACGCCGGAGTGCGCACTGGGCTGGCCCGTTCGGTGATTCACGGCGATGCCAATATCGGCAACGTGCAGATGACCAAGCACGGCGCGGTGCTCTACGACTTGGATGGGGTGTGTTGGGGACCACCGGAATGGGACCTGGTGCTTACCGCTCTTTACACCGGACTGGGCTGGCACACCGAGACCGAGTACCGGGAGTTCTGCACGGTCTACGGCTTCGACGTCCGGACTTGGGAGGGCTATCCGGTGTACAAGCGCGTGTGGGAACTAATCATGGTGTCCTGGCTGGCGCAGAAAGCCGGCGAGAGTGTGGAGGTGGACACCGAGATCCAGGTGCGGATCGCCGATCTGGCTGACCCTGCACGCCCACGGGCGTGGAATCCCTATTAGGGACCACCACGGTCCAGAGAGGGCGCTGCCTGAGCAGTCCGCGCAGCGCAGGATCCAGTGCTGCTGTAGCGAGCGAGGCTTCGGGAGAGCCGAAAGGGGCGGCGCGGTTGAGTGGATATGACGCAGGGGCCAAAGGACACCTCACCGCGGAAACCGCTGCTCAGGTCGCGGACGCGGTATGTTCACGCGTTGGCCTGGACCCGACCGGTCTGCGGCCTTTAGGGCCGGTGGGGGAAAACGCGAGCTTCGCCGTACCCCACCACCAGGTCGTGCTGCGGGTCACCTCCGCCGCGAACACCGGGCGCGTGGCCAGGGAGATCAGCATCGCTCAGTGGTTACTCACCGAGCACTTCCCCGTCGTGCGGCCGATCCGCTCCGACCTCATCAGCATCGACGCGTGGGTGGTGAGCCTGTGGGAGCAGGTTCCGGATCCCTCAATCGCCTCCACCCGCAATCTTGGACAGCTCCTCCACCAATTGCACGGGCTTGCGCCCCCGACCGAAATTGACCTTCCGAGGCTGGATCCGCTAGCCGGAGTCGAGGGTTACCTCAGCGCAGCGCACGGGCTGGATTCCGCCGATGTGGCCTTCCTCCGCCGCCGTCGGGGCGAGCTCCGCCAGGCGTTCACCGAGCTCGACTTCACCTTGCAGCCAGGGCCGGTCCACGGCGACGCGCACCGCAAGAACGTGGTGCGCGGCTCCGACGGGCACGTGGTGATGCTGGACCTGGAACGGGTCTCCTGCGGCCCGCGCGAGTGGGACCTGATCGTCGCCGCCACCTACGCCGACCTTGGTTGGTACACACCCGAGGAGTACGCCGGTTTCGTCGACGCCTACGGCGCCGATATCCGCGACTGGTCGGGATACGCGACGCTGTTGGAAATCCGAAAGCTGCGGATGACCGCCTGGCTGTGCGCCCGGACCGGGCGTGAACCGCGGCTTCGCGCCGAGGCTGCGAAGCGCATCGCCACCGTGCGCGATCCCGCCTTGCCGACTGCGTGGACCCCGGGCGTGTGAATCAGGCCGTGCCTGCACGTCCGAGCCGATTCAGGGACTCGGCGCGGAAGCGCTGGACGGCCACTGTTGCCGCGTAGGGGGCCAGGCGGTCGTCGAACCGCCGGATGTATGAGTGCACGCGGGCCGAGCGCAGGGGGCCGGCCTCGCTCAATGTCTGCTCGGCGAGGGCGCAGGCGTGCTCCACATCCGCGGCATTCTGGTCCAGTAAGTGGGCACCAGCCAGAATGAGACCGGCGAAAGTCCGGCTGCGCCGATACTCCTGCCGTGTGAGCGTGCTCGCTGTGCGGGCATGCTCGACAGCGAGTTGGGCGTGGCCAAGGTCGTGGAAGCAGTGGGCGAACTCGTCGTGCACCTCTGCCTCGTCGAAGTAGCCGAGCCACGCGGGCTCCTCAGCGTGGCGCTTCGCGAAACCACCCTCCATCTCTGCCAGAGCAGCCGTGCATTGGCGCTCTTCGCCGAGCGAGGCCAGACCGCGGGCTTCCATCGCCGAGTACATCGCATAGACGCCCGGGGTCACGGCACTGCGGGTGCCGGCCTTGGCGGAACGGGCGAAGTCCACCGCGCTGCGATAATCGCCAAGAAAGTTCGCCTGGTGGCTCATCAGCGCCAGCGCCTTGCCGGCCAGAGCCGTATCGGAGGCCAGGTGCGCAAAGTTCAGGGACTGCACGAAGTAGCGCCGGGCGAGCCCATGCAGACCCGCGTCGTAGGCCATCGCGCCGACCTTGAAGGAGAAATGGGCGGTTGCTGCAAACAACTCCCTGCCGACTTCGGTGGTGTAGCGCCCCGCGAGCAACGGTCTGACCTCACTGTGCAAGTACTGCACCGCAGCGATCCTCGCGTGTCCCCCGCCGAACTCGTGATCCAACATTTCGAACAGTTGACAGGCACGGCGAATTGCGGCCACATCATCCGCCCTCACCGTCGCCGTTCCCGTTAGTGGGAGTTCGAGAACTGTCGGTGGGGCGACCAGCCACCGCAGCACCGGAGTCGTGATCTCCCTCGCCGAGACGGACAAAATCCGCATCTGCCCCTCATCGGCGAGGTCCACCTGCCACAACGACTGCGCGTTCTCGACCGACTGACTCAGCGCTCCATGGGTGAACGACAGCGACAGCACACGCCGGCCATGCCCCTGAATGTCAGCATCCACAGGATCGTTAACAGGTCGCGGGGGCACTGAAGCCCTCAATGGAAACGGAACTTGCCACTCGGTTACATTCACTCTTTCTTCATTAGAGTCAATGAATTGATTGGAAACCCCCAATCCCTGGACCGCTCGCTTGAAAACACGGATGTCCCAGATTTGTCGGCGTCCGTTTTCCAATTCGGAAACCCGGTGATGTCGGATTCCCATGAGCAGGCCAAGTGCCTCTTGGGTCATTTCCGTGTTGGCACGGAGGAACCGAATCACTGCCGCCAGATCGAGATCGGCGACTGCCTTCGCCAGCGTGGGATGGCGCCACAGGTTCTCCGGTACCGAGTGCTGGACACATCCGGCGCCGCGCCCGACCGCGGGCTGCCCGCAGGCGGGACAAGGGTCCGCCGTGCTGTTCACTGCTGTTCTCCACTGGTCAGGTTCCGGGAGAGGCCCGCGAGCAGTTCGGTCACCAGATGAGGAGCATCAACTCCGTCGAGCGTCGTGACCACGCGATCGGCCCCCGCGCGGGCCAACTCCGCAGAGGTGCTACTCCCGGACGCGATTGCAATTACTCGGACTCCTGCCGAATGCGCCGCTTCGACGTCCTTGGGTGTGTCCCCGATCAGGATCGTGGCTGTCGTGTCGAACACCGCGCCGTGACAGCGGCCAGCGCGCTGACGGGCGATGTCGACGAGGGTAGGCCGGTGGGCGTCGTCGTCGCCGTAGGCACCGATCTCCAGGTCGAGATAGCGATCGAGGCCGAAGGCACCGACCTTGATCTTGGCTGACGCGCGGGTGTTGCCGGTCAGGACCGTCTGCACGACCCCAGGGTGTGCGCGCAGCGTACGCAAAGCTGTCTCCACCCCGGGCAGGACACGCCCTCGCTGCGTTAGGTCGACGAGGTGGGCTCGGTAGGAGGCGGCCTGGGCGTCGGCGAAGCGGCGGAACAGGTCCTCGTCGCGGTCACCGATCCCGTTGAGGTCGAGGGTCTTCTCCAGCAGGACAGGCTCGGTGTGCCCGTGCGCGGTGGCCATACCGGCGCTCATGGGGCGGCCCGTGGCCTCCTGGAACGCTTCGCCGAACACCAGGCTTCCCACCCCGCGGATGTCGATCAGAGTGTGGTCGACATCCCAGAGCAGGAGCAGGCGATCGAGCATCGGCGTATCTCCACGGTGACTCATCCACGAGTGGCGCATTCGGGGCACCCTTTAGCATGTACCCCCAGAGGTGCGGTCGCAGCCTGGAGGCGAACATGATGTCGCTGGAGAGGACGTTCGCGCAACGGCTGCGGTGGCACCGCCGCACTCTGAGAGTGCGAGCATTCAGGAAGGGTCGGGACCACCATGAGCGCCCCCTCTAAGAACTTCCGCACATCGATGCGCGAAGAGATGAACGCCCAGGGGGTCAGCATGGGCGAATTGGCGCGGCGGACCACCTACGACCGGTCCTACATCTCCCATATCCTCGCGGGCCGTCGGGCACCGACCGCCGGTGCGATCGCCCGGATCAGCACTGCGCTCGGGATCAGCGGTGTTCCTGCCAGCAGTCCGGAGTCTGTGTCCGCCGAGCAGGAACTGCATCTCCTCGATGCCGTTCGCCGCGCCGAGCACTCTGATGTCAGCATGGGGACCATCGAGATTCTGGCCGTCGGCGTCGACCGCCTGTGCCGCGCATATCCCACCATGCCCGGACATGAGCTGCGCGACCGCTCCAAAGCGCTGATGGACCGCGCGCTCAGCCTTCTCGACGGGCGCACCACCCTCTCTCAACACAGGGAACTGCTGGTCCAAGTGGGCTGGTTGGCGTGCCTACTCGGGTGCGTGCACTACGACGTACGCGATCACCACGCCGCCAATACCGCGCGCCGCGCGGCGTTCCGGCTCGGCGAGCAGGCCGGGCACGGCGAGGTCATCGGCTGGTCGTTCGAGATGGATGCGTGGTTCGCCCTCACCGAAGGCCGGTTCGAGGACGTGGTGGCCGTCGCTCAGGCAGGCCGTGACCGCGCCGGAGTGACCAGCGCAGGTGTGCAGCTCGTGCTGCAAGAGGCCAAGGCGCGGGCGCGGATGGGCGATGACCGGGCGCATGAGGCGATCCAGCATGGTCAGCGGCTATTGGCGCAGCTCTCGAAGCCCGATCATCCGGAGCATCACTTCATTTTCGACCCGTCGAAATACGAGTTCTACGCGGCAACGATCTATACGCTGCTGGGCTGGGATGGGGTTGCCGCCGAGCACGCCGCGGAGGTCGTGCGGCAGTGTGAGCAGCCCGACGGGAGGCGGTGGCCGATGCGTCTCGCCGATGCCCGGATCAACCTTGGGATGCTCGCTGCCCGCCGTGGCGACCTTGATGAGGCGGTGGCGGTCGGCTCGGGTGCGTTCGAGTTCGACCGGCGATCGGGGTCCATGCTGAGCCGTGCCAGCGATCTCCTGTCGGAGCTGCGAAGCCTGTACCCGGGTGAACGGCTCGTGGTCGAGTACCACGACCGGCTGGTATCAGAGAAGGCGCGCTCTGACGCGTGACCTGCGATGACAGTAGTGACATCTGAGACGTCACTACCGGTCACCTTCCAGGGGCGCCTTTAGACGCCGCACCGTGACGGTATGGCTACCGACACTCCGCAGCGAGAGCGCCCGCAATTGTCGACCATTCCCGGCCACGCTCGGAGAGTGGTTGTCCCCGTGGGGACGTCCCCCATGGGAGTAGACCTCTCGGTTCCCGCTGCCAAGACTCGGCTGCGTACGGCACACACATCGTCGCCCCACGCACCGAGCGAGTTGTCATGACGGTTCTCCCTTCCACTCCGCACTGCGGCTGCGCCCCTCGACGCCAGCGCGGCGACACGTTCTGCTTTCGTCCTTCCGACGCCCGCCAGGGGCGCTGATGGGCCGGCCTCAGCAATCCGAGCACTCGACCGCGGCGCCGCCGCACGCAGGCGCGGTGCCGATCTACGGTGCCGCGCTGGCCGATGACCTCCCTGTGGTGCTCGAAGGGTTGCGGGAGCGGTTCGGCCCGATCGCACCGGTGGAGGCCGCGCCGGGGGTGATGGCGTGGGTGCTGCTCGGCTATGACCTGAACAAGGAAGTTCTCCAGGACCCAGTGCGGTTTCCGCGGGATCCGCGGCGCTGGCGCGAGGCCCGCGAGCACCGCGCCACCCCGGCCGGCGTGCCCGGCCCGTTCTGGTACTTCCGCAACGCGCTGGCGTCCGACGAGCCGGACCACAGCCGCTACCGGGCGGTGATCGTGGCCGCGCTGGAAGCGATCTCCTCTTCCGGCACCCGGCTGGCGGTACGCGAGATCACCGCCAAACTGCTGGCCGACGCGACGCCGTCGGGACGCTGCGACCTGGTCGCCGACATCGCGTTCCGGCTGCCACTCATGTTGTTGAACCGCTACTTCGGCTTGAACGCCGACCAGGGCAACGAACTGGTGTCGCTGATGCGCCAGGTGTGGGACGGCGGCGAGGACGCCGAGGCCGCACGGATGGGCCTGTTCGCCTATGCCCAGGCCGTCACCTCCCAGCGCCGGGCGCATCCGGGCCCCGACATCGTCTCGCGCATGGTCGCCCACCCCCACGGCCTGGACGATGAAGAGGTCGCTCACCAGCTCATCCTCATTATCTCCGCGGCCCACGACCCGCTGATGAACCTCATCGCCAACACCCTGCACACCCTGCTGACGGATACGGCATTCCGCTCCGCGGTGGTGGGGGCGCGCACCCGGATAGAGGAAGCGGTCGACGCGGTGCTGTGGCGCCGCCCGCCGATCACGCTGCTGCCGGGCCGCTATCCCGCCGCCGACATGAGCCTGGCCGGTGCACGGGTGCGCGAGGGCGACTGCCTGATCATCGGCTACGGGCCCGCCAACTCCGATCCCGTCGCGGCCCCGCGGCCGAGCACGGCCGGGCTGTCGGGATCTCAGGCGCACCTGTCCTTCGGCACGGGACCGCACCAGTGCCCGGCCCGCCACCTGGCCCGCCAGATCGGTATCGACGCGGTCGAAGCCGTACTGGAACTGCTGCCCCCGCCCCGCTTGGCCGTAGGCGAGGACGCGCTGGTCTGGCGCCGCTCCCCCTTCGCCCACGGCCTGGAAACCCTGCCCGTGGAGTTCGAACCCACGAGCTCACCTGCACGGCCCACCCCTGCGTCTGCGACTGGAGCGCCCTCATGCCCCCACGCCCCGAGCCGATCGTCCTCGTCCCCGGCCGCGCCGCCATCCAAGCACGCGACCTCGCGGCCGCGGGGCCGCTGGTCCGCGTGGTGGTCGACGGGCTGGAGGTCTGGGCGCTGACCCGCGACACCGACCTGCGCGCCGCGCTGACGGACCGGCGGTTCCGCCGCAACTGGCGCCACTGGACCGCCCTGACCTCCGGCGAGGTGCCCGAGGACCACCCGGTGGCGGCGATGGTCCACCTGGACAACATGCTCACCGCCGACGGGGACGAACACCGCCGGTTGCGCGGACTCATCTCCCAAGCCTTCACCCGGGCCCGAATCGCAGCGCTGCGCCCGGCCGTGGAGGCCATCGCCCGCGGTCTGCTCGACGGCCTCGCCGCCGAGCCGGGGCCGGTCGACCTCAAGGCCCACTACGCCTACCCCTTGTCGATGGCGGTGTTCGGGGCGCTGTTCGGCATCGGCGAGGCCGATCACGACCGCATCCGCCAGATGGTCACCGTCGCGTTCTCCACCGCCCCGCCCGAGCAGGTGCGCGCCATGCGCGCCGAGGTGACCGCCTACCTCGATGAGCTGATCGCCACCAAGCAGGACGAACCCGGCGAGGATGTGGTCTCGGCGCTCCTCCGTGCCCGGGAGCAGGGGGACCGACTCGGTGATGCGGAGCTGCGCGACACCTTGTGGTTGCTGCTGACGGCGGGGTTCGAGACCACCGCCTCGGCGCTGGTCAACGCCATCGCCGCGCTGCTGGACCGCCCCGACCAGATGACGGCGGTGCAGGGCGGGCTTCTGGAGTTGCCGGCGGTGGTGGAGGAGTCCCTGCGCCAGGCGAGCTCGGTGGCGGCGCTGCCGTTCCTGTTCGCCGCCGAGGACATCACCATCGCCGGGCGCACCATCGCCACCGGCGAGCCCGTGCTGCTGGCCTACCTCGCCGCCAACCGCGACACCGCCCACTACGGGCGAGATGCCGAGGAGTTCGATGCCACCCGGCGACGTCCCCGCCACCTGGGGCTGGGGCACGGGCCCCACATCTGCCTCGGTGCGGCATTGGCCCGCCTCGAACTCCAGATCGGGCTCGCCGCGCTGGTCGCCCGCTTTCCCGACCTGCGCCGGACCAAAGCACCTCCGCCAGTCGCCTCGGTGTTCATCCACTCCCCCGCCGGGCTGCCGGTCCACCTCACCGCAACTGCCCGCGTCGAGACCGGGAGTACGCCGTGACGCCACCCACACCGGCTGAGCTGGAGACCGCGGACGATTTCGCGTGGCTGCTGCGCACCTTCGCCGCCGACACCGCCGGGGTCGAGCACGCCCTGCTGCTCACCTCCGACGGGATGGGCCTGGCCGCCTCACCGGATCTGCCCGGGGACCACGCCGACCAGCTCGCCGCGGCGGTCAGCGGCCTGCACGGACTCGCCGAGTCCGCCG
The DNA here is from genome assembly GCF_003014485.1 of Murinocardiopsis flavida. GTDB lineage: Bacteria > Actinomycetota > Actinomycetes > Streptosporangiales > Streptosporangiaceae > Murinocardiopsis > Murinocardiopsis flavida. The sequence continues at coordinate 79,841 of NZ_PYGA01000012.1, forward strand.
GACGGATGTTCGGCTCCGGCGAACCCGAGCAGCTCCTGCTGCGCATGCGCCGCGGACACCTGGTGGTCATGGCCATCAGCGACGGTTCCCGCCTGGCCGTACTCACCCGAAAAGACGCCGACACCAAGGTCGTCGCCTACCAGATGTCGCTGCTGGTCGACGACGCCGGCCACGCGCTCACACCCGCCGTGCGCGACCAACTCCTCAACGCCGAGACACCCGAGAAGAAAGCATGACCGTGTCCCAGCAACAGAACACCGCCGTCGTCGTGGCTCCGTACGAGTACACCGACCCCGGCTGCCCGCAGCGCGCCCGCTACCCCATCACCCCCGACCACACCGTCACCGTCGCCGGCCAGGATGCGAACGGACCGGAGCCGGGGATCCCGGGGATCGCGGAGGCACGCACGCTCCTCGCCATCCTGGGGGAGGCCGGGCCGCTCACGGTGGCCGCGCTCACCGAGCGGGCCGCGCCCCTGATGCTGGCCGAGGAGATCCGCACCGCCGCAGCGCTCGGGCGCCCCTTCGATCCCGCGAACATCATCCACCCCCTCGTGGGCGAGCTGGAGTACGCGCGGCTGGTCACCGTCACCCCATCCGGCGCTCCCCTCAGCGGTGGGGGTGGGGTATGAGGAAGATCGCCATCGTCGGAGCCGGCCAATCCGGCCTGTACCTGGCCCACCAGCTCCTGGACCGCGGCTACGACATCACCCTGCTCACCGGCCAGTCCACCGAGGAGGTCCGCACCGGCGCGCCCTCAGTACTCCAGTTCACCCCGCCCTCAGTCCTGGCCGCCGAACGCGCCGCGGGCCTGCCGGTCTGGGCGGAGCACGCCCCGCCCATCGACCGGATCCGCATGCAGGTGCGCACCCCGGGCGGCGATGCCGGCTTCACCGGGCGCTTCCCCGGCGGACACACCATCTCGGTCGATCGGCGGCTGAAGATGGCCGACTGGCTGGAGGTCTTCAAGGAGAAGGGCGAGGCGACCCGCCGGGGCCGGGTCATCACCCACGGCGTCACCGTGTCCGACCTGGGCTACTTCACCCAGATGTTCGACCTGGTGGTCGTCGCCGTCGGCGGGGGTGTCCTGGGCGAGTTGTTCGACGTCGACCCCGGCCGCCAGGGCGGGGCGCATCCGCGCACCATCGTCCAGGTCTACCTGGACGGCGATACCGTGCCGGGCGCCGAGGACGGGGTGGTGGAGGTCGTCGCGGCCCAACCGGGCGGGGCTCTCGCCCATGGGGGCGAGGTGTTCTTCGCCCCGGTGCTGACCCACGCGGGCCCCGGGTACGGGCTGATGGGGCTCGGGCATCCGGGCGGGCCGCTGGATGCCGCGCTGCCCAGGCGCATCACCGACGCGCAGGGCCGGGAGGTCGCCCGCCACGCGATCGCCCCCGAGCACGCGGTCGCGATCCTCATGGAGCAGGTCCGGGTGTGGGCGCCGCAGATCGCCGAACGCCTGCGCGGCGCCCGGCCCATCGGCGGGCGCGCCGTCCTGGTCCAGCAGGTCAACCCCGTCGTGCGGTGCCCGGTCGGCGTCCTGGACTCCGGTGCGGCCGTGCTGGGCATGGCTGATGCGGTGATCACCACCGGGCCCCTGTCCGGCCAGACTTGGGCGACCTCGACCCGCGGCGCCCAGGCCTATGCCGACCGCATCACCGCCCGAGGCGAGCGCCCGTTCGACCGCGAGTTCATGGAAACCGCGTTCGACGCGTTCTGGGAGGCCCACGGCCGGCCCGCGGCCCGATTCTCCGAGATCTCCCACGGGATCTTCCCCGCCCACTTCCCCGCGCTGCTCGGGGCGGCCGGCGCGGTGCCGGAGGTCGCCGACCGGTGGGCCGCCGGCATCGACGACCCCCGCACCCTGACGGACTGGATGTTCGACGCCGAGCACGCCCACGCCTACCTCACCCGGGTCGCCGCCGCGCACCGCTGAACCGCACCCGTCCTCGCCCGCCGCTGACACCTCCACCCTGACTGCGAGGTCGCCGCCATGCCCGACACCCCGAACCCCTCGTCGCCGGTGATCTACCGGCCGCGCACCCTCGCCCTCTACGACACACTCGTGCTCGGAGCGTCCTGCCGGTGGGTGTGGCGCTGCCCCGCCGAGAACCTGGTCGAGGTGTACCGGGACCACCTGGGACCGGTACACCTCGACATCGGCGTCGGGACGGGCCACCTGCTGGACCGGGCCACGGCCGCGGAGCCGGCCACGCCGCTGACCGGCCTGCACCTGCTCGACACCTACCCCGGACCGCTGTCCACCGCGGCGCAGCGCCTCTCCCGCCACCAGCCCCGCACCTACCGCGCCGACGCCCGCACACCGTTCCCGCTGGCGCCCGCCAGCATGGACTCGGTGGGCTCGACCTTCCTCCTGCACTGCCTGCCCGGCCGGGGGATCACCGAGAAGGCCGTGCTCTTCGACAACATCGCCGCAGTCGCGGTGCGGGGCGGGGCAGTCTTCGGGGCGACCCTGCTGCCCCATGGCCCCGGGGTGCACGCCACCGTGCAGGCCCGGGCCCTCATGGACGCCTACAACCGCGCCGGGTGGCTCTCCAACCGCGGCGACACCGTGGGCGACCTGAAGCGCGAGCTGCACGCGCGCTTCGACCAAGTGCAGGTGCGGGTCGTGGGGTGTGTGGCGCTGTGGACGGCGGTGGCCCGATGACCCCCGACCCCCGCACCGCGGCGATCACCGGGATCGGGTGCCGCCTGCCCGGCGGCGTCCGCGGACCCGCAGCGTTCTGGGACCTGCTCCTGGAGGGGCGCGACGCGGTCGCGCCGATCCCCGCCCCGCGTTGGGAGCAGATGCGCACCCTGCTCGCCGAGGAGGACCGGACCGAGGCGCCGTGGCGCGCCGGGGTGATCGATATCGACGCCTTCGACCACGGCTTCTTCAAAATCAGCGCGGAGGAGGCCGCCGAACTGGACCCGCAGCAGCGCCTCGGGCTGGAGGTTGCGGTGGAGGCCCTGGACGACGCGGGCATCCCGCTGAGCACGGTCGCCGGGTCGCGCACCGGGATCTATGCCGGATGCGCCGCCATGGACCACGCCATGCTGCGCTTCGCGCCGGGACAGCGGCCGGGGATGCTGGCCGCCGGCGGAGTGGGTCTGAGCATGCTCGCCGCCCGCACCGCCCACCACCTGGACACGCGTGGCCCGGCGCTGACCATCGACGCCGCCTGCTCCTCCAGCCTCGTCGCCGCCCATTACGCCCGCCGCGATCTGGAGGCCGGCGACGTCGACACCGCGGTCGTCATCGGCGCCAACCTCATCCGCAACCCGCTGATCAGCCGCGCGTTCACCGAGGGCGGGGTCCTCTCCCCCCAAGGCCGGTGCGCCCCCTTCGACGCCGCAGCCGACGGCTACGTGCGCAGCGAGGCGGTGGTCGCCCTCATCCTGCGCCGCCACCACGACACCACCCCGGGGTCGGATCGGGTGTATGCGCTACTGGCCGCCAGCGCCGTCAACTCCGACGGCAAATCCCGCGGCGGGGTGTTCGCGCCGAACCCCGACACCCAGGCCGCGCTGCTGACCGAGGTCTATGCCCAGGCGGGGATCCAGACGGACCGGATCGGTTATGTGGAGGCCCACGGCACCGGCACCAAGGCCGGCGACCGCACCGAAGCCGAAGCGCTCGCCGCGGCGTTCGACCGCGACCCGGCGGACCCCCTGCGTATCGGCTCGGTCAAATCCAACCTCGGCCACACCGAAGGCGCCGCAGGCCTGGCCGGCCTGATCAAGGCCGCGCTGATCGCCCACCACGGCGAAATCCCGCCCACCCTGCACCACACCGCGATCCGCCCCGCCCTGAAGGACCTGGCCCTCACCGTCCCGACCAGGACCACCCCGCTGCCGGGATCCGCCGACGGCACCGCCCTGGTGGGGGTGTCCAGTTTCGGCTTCGGCGGCACCAACGCCCACGCCGCCCTCACCCAACCCCCCGCCCCTCCGAGCCCGACGGGTGAGGAGGAAGGCGGGCCGGCGGTCCTGGCACTGTCCACCCACGCGCCGCACCTGCTCGCCGGCACCGCCGCCGACACCGCCCGCCACCTCGGCGACACCGCCGACCTGCACGCCGCGGCCGCCTTGTCCGCCACCGGCCGCGACCACGGACCGCACCGCGCCGCCGTCATCACCGCCACCCCCGCCCAAGCCCGCGACGCCCTGCACGCCCTCGCCTCAGACCGCCCCCACCCGACGGTCGTCGGCCCCCACCACCCCCGTCCCGAGGCACGCGTGGTGTTCGTGTTCCCCGGCCAAGCCGCCCACGACCCCTCCACCGGCACCGCCCTCGCGGAGCGGTTCCCCGTGTTCCGCGACACGGTCGCCCACGTCCAAGAGGCGATGGCCCGCTACCCCGGGCACGTGCCCTGGCGCCCCGGCGCCACCCCCGCCGGGGTGGCCGCCCTCCAGCAGGCGGCGTTCACCGTCCAGGTCGGCCTCGCCGCGCTGTGGCGCTCCCACGGGGTGCACCCGGACCTGGTGGTCGGGCATTCCCTCGGCGAGATCGCCGCCGCCCACACCGCCGGCGCCCTGACCCTGGAGGACGCGGCCCTGCTGGTGTGCGCCCGCAGCCGCCACCTCGCCGCCGTCGCCGAGCACGGCGGGCTGCTCGCCACCGGGCTCACCCGACCTCGCGCCGAGGGACTGCGCGCCCGGGTGGGCGGCCGGGTCGTCATCGCCGCCGCCAACGCCCCGCACCAAACGGTGCTGTCGGGCCCGGAGGTGGACCTCGATCACCTCCAAGCCGACCTGGAGGCCGAGAGGGTGTTCGCGCGGCGGGTGGTCGGCGCACCGCCCGCGCACTCCCCCCTGCTGGAGACCCGGCTGGGCGCGTTCGCGGCCGAGATCGGCGCCATCACCCCCACCCCCGGCCAGGTGGCGATGGTCTCCACCGTCACCGGACACCTCGTGGACGGCACCACCCTGGACGCCGCCTACTGGATCCGCCAACTCCGCGCCCCCGTCGAGGCCCACACCGCCGTGCGCACCGCCGCCCGAGAGCAGAGCCTGTTCCTGGAGGTCGGCACCCGCCCGGTACTCGCCGGCGCGATCACCGACACCCTGGCCCACCACCGCCTGCCCGGCACCATCACTGCCCTCAGCGGAGACGATGAGTACACCGGGTTCCTCGCCGCCGCAGCCGAGCTGTTCACCCGCGGCCACACCCCCGCCTGGCCCGTGGCCGCCCGCCGCCGTCCCGCGTTCCTTCCGCCGCGCCGGTGGAACCACCACCCCCCGGTCACAGCGAACACGGAGTCTGCTTCCAGCGCGCTGACCGCGGCACTGTCCACCGCACCCCCCGCCCAGCGTCGCGCCATCCTCGCCGACACCGTCCACGCCGCCGTCGCCCCACTTCTCGCCCGCCCCCCGGCCCTCGACGAGCGCGACACCCCCCTGGACGACCTCGGACTCGACTCCCGCGACCACCTCGTCCTGCGCGCCCGCCTGGCCGGCCTGCACCCCGCACTGCACCACCTCGACGCCGCCGCGATCGCGCATGCCCCGACCATCCAGGGCATCGCCGACGCCCTGCTGCCCCTGCTCCCGGCCACCGACCCGACACCCGACCGGAGGCGAGCCGACCATGCCGAACCCTGACTTCTTCTACGACAACACCAGGCCCGCGCGGCCGGTACCGGGTGTCGACCTCAGCCGCCCCTCGGCCGCACGCATGTACAACCTGATGCTCGGCGGCACGGACAACTTCGAGGTCGACCGCAGTGCGCTGGACGCCCTCCTGGAGCAAGTCCCCGAGATGCGAGATATGGCCCTCGCCAACCGCAAGTGGCTCGGCCGTGTCGTCCGATACCTCTCAGAGTCCGGCATCGACCAGTTCCTCGACATCGGCTCGGGCCTGCCCTCGCAGAACCCCACCCACCAGGTCGCCGCCCGCCACGTCCCCGGGCGGGAGCCCCGGGTGGTCTACGTCGATTACGACCCCATGGTCCTCTCCCACGCCCGCGCCATCCTGGCCGAAGACCCGAGCACCACCACCGTGGTCCAGGGCGACCTGCGCGACCCCGCCCAGATCCTCGACCACCCCGATGTGAACGCATTCATCGACTTCAACCAGCCGGTCGCGCTGCTGCTCGTGGCCGTACTGCACTTCCTGCCTGACGACCAGCACCCCCACCGGGTCGTGCAGACGCTGCGCGACGCACTCCCCCCCGGCTCCTACATCGCGATCTCTCATGTCGACAACGCCATGGCGCCCCAACGCGCCGCGTTCTTGCAGGACTACTACACCGAGCGTGGCATCCCCGGCCAGGTCCGCTCCCCCGAGCAGGTCACGCGGTTCTTCCACGGCACGGAACCCGTCGACCCGGGTCTGGGCTACATCGGCTCCTGGCGGCCCGACCTCACCGTGACCGACCCCGACCCGGCCGGTGCACCACACCCACCGCCCGCCACCGGATCCGATCCCGCGCAGGCGTGGGTCTACGGCGGACTCTGCCGCGTCCCCTGAGGTCGGGCCCGCCCCCGTAGCGCGGGCCCGACCAGCACCAACGCTACGAACCCCAGGCGCGTGGCGCTGTGGTTTCGATCCACGCAACCCGACATTCCGAACACCCGACACCCCGAACACGAGAAACGGTCAATGACGACACACTCCCCCGCCCCGGCCCCCCGCACCACCACCGCGCCCGGGACTGAGGACCCGCCGCGCGGGTGGCAGCGGCTGCTGCCCGACCCCACCCCCGCCGACCTGCTCCCCCAGGCCCGGCCGATGCCGGCCTGGGCGGCCTACGCGGCGTTCCTGCTCATCTATGTGCTCGTGTTCGGCTACCCGCTTCTGGGCATCGTCATGGGCTACCTCGCCGGGGGCACCGCGCCGCTCACCCCGGCCCCCGACGCCGACACGTTCTGGCAGTCGGCACTGCCGGGATGGATCATGCACGTCGTCCTCCTCGCCATCACGGGCCTGAGCGCGTGGCTGGTGGCCTGGCGGCGCAGGCTGCGGGTGACGGACCTGTTCGCCCCGGCCTGGGTTCGAACTGCCACTGGAGCCGAGCGGACGCGCTCACGCCGCCAAGGGCGAAGGGTGTTCGCACTAGCGCTGGCCGGGCTGGTGGTCTGGATGGTCGGCGGGTGGGTGCTCGCCGCGGTAGTGCCCAGCGCGATGGCGGGCGGGTTCGCCATCGACACCCGCGCCGACGCGGCCTGGACCGCGGCGATGCTCGGTCCCACCCAGATCACCACCGCCCTGGTCGAAGAGGTCGTCGTGGTGGCGCTGCTGGTGGTGGTGCTGGGCGCGGCCCGCCGCCCGGCCGCCGAGGTCTACACCGTGGCCGTCGTGGCGAAGCTCGCCTACCACGCCTACTACGGCTTCCCGGTGTTGGCGATGGTTCCGGCCGCGGTGCTGATGGTGTGGCTGTACCGGCGCACCGGGCGGGCCTGGCCCATCATCACCGCCCACGCCGCCTACAACGTGGGCTACTCCGCGCTGATCATCGCCTGGCCGCCCGTCGCCGCCCTGTGAACCGGTCCCCGCTTCCCCAAAGCAGCGATTCGGCACCGACCCGCTGGCGGGCGGCCCGGTGGAGGAGGCCGCCCGCCCCTCCGAGGGACTGCTCTCCCGATCACGATGAAGAACCGAACCTTATGACCCTGAACCACGCCCGTACCAGCACCGAGGTCCACGCCGCCCGCAAGCGCGGCACCAGCGACAACCCCACTGCCGAGCACGCCGCACCAACGGCCAAGTACGCCAAACCCGCCACCGGATCGAACACCCACCGCACCCAGTGGACGGTACGGGCCCAACGGGGTCACCACCGCCTGCGATTCGACCCCCCGCCCAAGACCACACGCAAGGCCAAGGTCACGCTGTTCGGGGGAGGGGGGCGGCTGTGGCGCGAGGGCGCCCCGGACACGGCGCTGGAAGTGTCCGGGGCCTCGAGCGCGACGACACCGACCACCCCGGCTATCGCATCCGGATCAGCGCAACGCTTTATGCGGACCTTGACCCCGCGGGCCGCATCAGCATCCTGTGCTGCATCTGGGGACCGGGCAATGTCGTCCCGACCAGATCCGACAGTCCCCGCTACGCCGCGCGCGCACTGGTGGCGCCGTGAACCGTGAACGCACATTGCGCGGCGACGGCCCCCGCCAGCGGTTGAGCACCGCCTGCGCCCGACGCGGGATGCGCGTCATTGCGAGTTCGGCAGAAGCAGACGTCGTGCTGACCCGGTTCGGGCGCGCCGTCACCGTGACTCTGCGCCCCGATGAAACCGGGCTCCTGCACTGGTGCCTGCCCAGCAGGATCCCGAGCGCCTCCGACGCCGTCGACATCGCCCCGATCGGTGAAGAGAGCCACGTCGCGGAGCGAGCGGCGGCCCTGCTGGATGCCGCCGGGCGCGCGGCCCGCCAAGCCCTCACCGGGGGCAACCCGCCTCGACTCCCCGCCCGTACTCCGTGACGCACACGATTGGCCGCCGATGACCGACACCCCGCCCCCCACCACACCCGCCGCCATAATCAGCCTCCACCTCGACGAGGGCCTGCGGGTGGTCGACATCGCTGCGCGCACCGCACTCAGCGAGGACCGGATCCGCACCCTCATGCGCAACCGGGGCATCACCCTGCGCCGCAGGAAACGCAGCTGCGTCCCGCCCGAGGACCGGGTCCGCGCCGAGGATCTGGCGCAGGCATACACCCAGGGTGCCTCGATCCGGATGCTGGCGCAGCAGACCGGCCGCTCCTACGGCTACATCCGCAGGACTCTGGAACGCGCCGGCGTGCAGCTCCGCGCCCGCGGCAGCCGGCGGCTGGGCCGATGACGGGCCTGGGGCCACTGGAATCGGCGGTCATGGAGGCCCTGTGGCAGACCGGCACGCCGATGATCGTGCGTCAGGTGAACGAGGTGATGGCCCGGAGCGCCCATGGGCGGCGCGACTACAGCACCGTCGCCGGCGCGCTGATGGTCCTGCTCAGAAAGCGCTTGGTGCGGCGCACAAGGACGGACCACACCTGGTGGGAGGCTCGGGTCAGCCGCGCGGAGTACATCACCGACCGGATCCACGGCCTGCTCGCCGACGCCGGGGACGACCGTTCGGGGGCACTCGCCCTGCTCGTTCGGCAGTGCACGGCACTGGACCGCGCCGATCTGCGCCGGGCCCTGGCGGAGGCCGAGGACGGCGATGCCGCCCTGCTGGACCTGCCCGCATACGCGCTCGTGGACGCGTCGCACCGCCTCACCCGCGACCACCCCGCCACCGGCATCAAGAACCACCGCGCCCCGGAACCGGCGCCCCCTCACCGCTGAACGGAGATCGCGATGACCGCTCTGCCCATCGCCCTGATCAACCTGGAGAACGGACTCCACGAGCAAGGATTCGCGTTCGACGACCCCTTTGCCCGGATCTTCACCGACGTCGACGAGCCACCTGCTCTCATCCTGGTCAACGAGGCCACCCAGTGGTGGGCCGGCGGCGGGCGCGGCGGGTACCGGGCCGCCTCCGCGCTGCGCCGCCGCTACGGCACCCCCTATGCCATCGAGATCGGGTGGTGCGACCGCTCCGACCACCCGCCCGCGCTGATCTATGACCCCACCCGGCTGGAGATGACCTGGTGGGGCGACGAACGCTCCATCCCCAACCTGTCCCGACGCAACGTCGCCGAACTGCGCACCGGTACCGGACGCGAGCTGCGCGTCGTGCTGCAGCACTGGCACCCCAAGGACGGCGACACCCGACTGAAGGAGGCCCGCCACATCTCCTGGACCGTCGAAGGGCCGCCCACCCTGCTGGGCGGCGACCTCAACGGCACCGGGAGCGGACCGCACTGGCCCGAGAAGGACTGGCCAGCCACACCGCCGCACAAACGCCACCACAAAGGCTGGCAACCCGGCGGACCCGGCACCGCGTGGACCCGGGACACCCGCGCCGTCGACCACCTCATCGGCACCTGGAGCCCCGACGGTGGCCGGGTGGACGGGTGCGGATTCCACGCCCTAGCCGAACTCGACTGGCGGCACCGCGGCGCCGACCCCGCCGATCAGCTCGTGCCGACCACCAACACCCGCGCGGAACACGGCGGCTCCCAGGCCATCGACCTCCTACTCGTCAACGACCCCGAACTGTTCGTGCCCGGCAGCTACCGGGTCCACATCCCCGCAGGCCTGCTCGACACCGACCACCGCCTGGTCACCGCCACCATCGGCCTCTGACCACCCGCTGCCGGACTCCGCACCTTCAGAAGGGAACCTCCTGTGCTCCTGACCGTGCTCTCCCTCAACCTCCAACTCGGCGGCATCCTCCCCCTGGACGGCGAGGAGCCGCCCCGCGACCGGTGGCCCGGGCTGGCCGCCCTGATCCGCGACTCCGGCGCCCACATCGTCCTGCTCCAGGAAACCGCCGGCTGGACCGACCACAACCGTTCCCACGCCATCCGCGCGATCGCCGAACTCGGACTCGCCCTGCCGCCCGACGCCCTGTCACCGACGAGCTCGGCGTCGCTGATGTATGCCCCGGACGCCCTCGAACTCACCCAGTGGGAGACCCGCTACACCGACCCGACCTCAACACACGGGTTCGCCGGCATCGGGGTCTTCAACGTCCCGGGCAGCCCGCGCCCCATCGCCGTGTCCTCGGCGCACCTGAGCCCGGTCAGCGCCCCCGCGGCCGCCGACCGCGCCGCCCACCTGGCCTGGCGGGTGCGCCGCTACGGCGATGTCGGCATTATCGGTGGCGACATCAACCACCACCCCCTGCCGCGCCCCGGCCAGGGCCCGGTCGTCGCCCCCGCCACCCTGCCCGCGGCCAACGTCGTCGGGCGCTGGAGGGGCCCCGCCGGCGACCTGCGCCCCGATTACACCGTCGCCGAGGTCTTCGACCGGGGCCGGTTCACCGACGTCGCCGCCCACATGGCCGCCCTGCGCGGCGACCCCGCACTGCTGGGGCCCACCGCGCCGGGCGGGGTGCGCTGCGACCAGATCCACGTCACCGAGCCGCTGGTCCCGGCCCTGGCCGGCTACGAGGTACGGCCCGCCAAGGACAGCGACCACGACGCGCTCCTTCTCACCCTCGACACCGCCGCCATCGACCCTGCCCTGGTCCACGTCGAACACGTCTGACACGCCCCGCCACGCCCGGAAGGGACTGCGATGACCTCGCCCACCACGCTTGAGGCCCTGCCCGACGCCGCACGCGCCCTGGCCGCCCGCCTCGGCCTCCACCCCGCCGCGCCGGTGGAGTTCGACGCCGCACGCGCCCTGGCCGGCCAGCCCGAACAACTCGTACGCGACCTCCTCGACATCCTCACCGACACCGGCCACCTGCACCGCGACCCCCACGGCAACGAGTGGCGGGGGGCGGATCCGGCTCTGCTGGCCTGGGCCGCCACCCGCCTGGCTCCCGAGGAGCGCACGGCCGCCGAGGTCCGACTCGCCGCCTACTACGTCTCCGCCGCCGCGAGGGCCAGCCGCGCCCTCAACCCCTGGGGCGCCCGATGGGCCCCGGCCTTCGAATCGCCGCCGGTGGCCGGGGTCGGGCCCGACACCTACGATGCGGCGCTGGACTGGATGCGCGCCCACCTGCCGACCCTGACCGCAATCGCCCGCCAGGCGTATGCGCGCGGCGACGACACCCTCGGCTGGCAGTTCGCCGACCTCACCAAGCAGGCCTCGGCCACCCTGAAACTCCACGAGCCGACGGCCGACCTGCTGGAGGCGGCGATGCGCTCGGCTCTGCGCCTCGGCGCCCCCGAACCGCTCGCCACGGTCCACCTGCTCACCGCCAACGCCTGCATCCGCACCGACCGGGTGCAACTGGGGCGGGGCCACTTGGAGGAGGCCCTCCCCCTCTGGCGCCAGGCCGGCGACCGCCAGGGCGAGGCCACCACACTGGAAAGCCTCGCCACCGCCCTGCTCCTGACCGCTGATCTGGAGCAGGCCCGCACCGCCACCGACCACAGCCGGCTCATCCACGCCGACCTCGGCGCCGAGCGCGGCTGCGCACTGCTCACCCGCAAGCTCGCCGACATCGACCGCGCCGCCGGCCGGTACGACCACGCGATCCAGGGTTACACCGACGCCCTCACCTACTTCGACCGCATCAACGACGGCTACCAGGCTCTGCGGTGCCGCGCCGGTCTCGGCCGCGCTCTGCTCGGCCGCGGCGACGCCGGGGCCGCCGAACGCACCGCCGAACGCAGCCGCACCGCCGCCCGCCTTCTCGGGGCGACCGAGGAAGAGGCCGATTCACGCCTGCTGCACGCGGACATCGCCGAGGCCCGCCACGACACCCCCGCCACCCGGCGCGACCTGGAACGCGCCCTCGCGCTGTACGAGGCGACCGGATCGCCGCGCCGGACCGAGGTCCAGGCCCGCCTCGCCCGGCTGCCCGACTGAGACCTGCCCCGCGCGCAGGCGCCGCGCCGTGCGCCCACGCACACCGCCCACCGTGGATCGGCGCCCCCGATGAAGAGGAGACCATGGACCCCGACAGTTCCCCCACCGACCTGCGCAAAGCCGACGAACACGGGCCGACCGCGTCCCCGATCGCCCAGCGCACCGGGACCCCGCCGCGCCACGCCCCTGAACTGCTGCACGGCTCCGGGTGCCGGAGACGCACACGGGCCGAGGGAACGGCGGCGCCCGCGGACCACCCTGCCGACCGCACACCCGCTCGCGATTCCGGCTCCGAACCCCCGGCCGGCCGCTCCACCGAATCCGCGACCCAGATCGCGCGCATCCTCGGATCGGGGCCACCGCAGCGCCGACTCGCCGAGGTGACCGCGGGCGAACTCCGGTTGCTCGCCTCCCGGATGGCTCCCAGGGAGATCGCCCAGGGGTTCTCCCGCCATGAGGCCACCGTGCTGGCGCGCCTCGATGCCGCGGGCATCACCGCCCCCGCGGACTCGTGGCAGTCCAGCCCGGCCGCCGACGAGGCGGCCCGACTGAGCCGGTGCGGCCGGAGGCCGACCTAGGCAGGCACCCTCCGCCGCCCCTGAACCGCGCACGAGGCGCGGCGCACCGCGACCGGTGGCGCACCGGCGCCCGCATCACCACCGCCCCACCGAACCACCACCACGCGACGAGGAGCCGCATGCACATCGCCTCTGATACCCGCCCCGGGTCCCCACGCCCCAACGAAGACGTCATCGCCGTATCCGGGCCCGTCGCGGTCCTGCTCGACGGAGCAGGCGGGCCCGCCGAACTGGACAACGGATGCTCCCACGGCACCCCGTGGTACGTCGCCGCGCTCGCCGCCCACCTCCTCAGCACCCTCAACACGGCACCCGACACCGAACTGGCCGCCGCCCTGGCCGCGGCCATCGAGGCGGTGGCCCGCGCCCACCCCGGCTGCGACCTGACCCACCCCGGCACCCCGAGCGCCACCGTGATCATCACCCGCCTCGGCGACCACGCCCTCGACTACCTCGTGCTGTGCGACTCCACCCTGCTCATCGAGACGAACGAGGGCGTCGAGGTCCGCTGCGACACCCGCATCGACGAGGTCGCACCCCAACAGCGCCGCGCCATGGACGCCGCCCCGCTGGGCTCACCCGAGCACCAGCAGCACCGGCTCGCCAAGGTCGGCGCCGAACGCGCCGCCCGCAACCGCGAGGGCGGGTTCTGGGTGGCGGCCGCCGACCCGGCCGCCGCCGAGTACGCGCTGACCGGGTCCGTGCCCGCCGCCGAGGTGCGCCGCTACGCCCTGCTCACCGACGGCGCCGCCCGCTGGCACGGTTTCGGCCTGGGCGACTGGGCCGCCCTCCTCGATCTGGTGGATCGAGCCGGGACCGCCGCGCTGCTCGATGCGGTCCGCGCCGCCGAGCGCGCCGACCCCCACGGGCGCCGGCTCCCGCGCGCCAAACAGTTCGACGACGCCACCGCCCTCCTGGTCACCCCCGCCCCGGCGCCACTGCGCCCCGAGCCCACCCCGCCGGGCCAAGACGGGCGCGGCAGCCGGGACCTGAAGGCCGAGCGCCGCCAGATCCGCGCCGACGTGGAGGCCATCGCTGAACCGGCGCGACGCGTCCGACTCATCGACGCCCACCTGGACAAGGTCGAGGAGTGCATCCGCACCCTGACGGCCCAGCGCAGCGCCCTGATCGCCGAACTCGCCGGAGAGGGCTGGACCGATAGCGCGATCGCCGCCCTGCTCCATATCTCCCGGCCCCGCGTTACACAGATCCGCGGCAACCACCGCGCCACGCCCTCCCCCACCAGCTGAAAGGCGGTCTGATGCTGCTGCGTGTCCTGAGCCAGAACCTCGCCTACGGCGGGACCGCCGACTCCGAGGGGCGCCCCGACGGGCGCTGGGACCCCCTGATGGCCGCGATCGCCGCACATGCACCGCACGTGCTGTGCGCCCAGGAACTCGCCAGGTGGGAGGACCACAGCCACCAGCGCCTCGCCGCGGCCGAACACGCGCTAGGCCTGCGCGTGCTCGGCGGGATCACCCCCAGCCGCTCCGCCAACCCCACCGCCGTCATGTACCGGCCCGGGCCGCTGCGCTGGACCCAATGGGAGACCAGATACGCCCGCGAACTCCACCACGGCCTCGGCGTGGGCGTTCTTGAAGTCGACAAGATGGCGCTGCCGCTCACCGTCATCAGCGCCCACCTCACCCCCTACTCCGCCAACCAGGCCGCGATCGAGGCCCAGATCGTCGCCGCACGCGCCTGGCGCTACCAGGGCGCGGGGATCGTGGCCGGCGACATCAACCACTTCCCACTCGACGACCAGGCCCCGGCCTCTGAGTCGATCCCCCGCTACAACCGCTCCTCCCGCTGGACACGCGACGCGAGCGGCGACTGGGTGCCCAACCGCATCGTCGGGGAGAAGCTGCACGCCGGCGGGCTCACCGACGCCGCCCTGCACCTGTCCCGCCACCGCGGCGACCCCGACCTGCTCGCGCCCACTGCCGGGAAGGTCCGCGTCGACCAGGCCCACCTCACCCCCGCCCTGCTGCCCGCCCTGGTGGACTACACGGTGCTCGACCACGGCCACAGCGACCACGCCGGGATCCTCATCACCCTGGACACCGACCTGATCGACACCGCCGCCGCCCAACCCGACTGGATCTGACCACCACAGGCACACCCCGGACCGCCCGGCCCACCCGACAGCGTCAGGAGATTCCCATGCGCCCCTTCATCGGCGGCGGCACCACCCGATGGAACGCCGGAGAGCGCGTCCCGCACATCTACGCCCTCCCCGAACTGGACCGGGAGGAGAACGCCGCCTTCGCCAACCTGGTCCGGCGCCACCGCGACATCCTCACCGACCGCTTCACGCACATGGTGGCCCCGGTGCAGCCCGCGTGGCTGCACGCGACCGTGCAGATGGTCGGCGCCCCCGGCCAGGCGCCCCTGACCGCACCCCGTCGCGCCGCGCTGATCGAGCGGTTCACCGGCGCCTTCACCGGCACCCCGGCGTTCACGACGGTGGCCGCCCCCAGCGCCGGCGGCTCGGGCGCGGTCCTGGACCTGGACGCCGACGAGGCGTTCGCGGCGCTCACCGACACCGCCACCCAGGTGATCCGCGAGGTCCTCGGCACCGACGCCGTGTCCTACCAGCCGAGCGCCCCGCACATCACCACCGGCTACTGCCACACCGCCGGCGACTCCGGCGACGTCGCCAGCGCCCTGCGCCGCTCACGACCCGCCCGCGCCCCGCTGCGCATCACCCGCCTCGCCCTGGTCGAGGTGATCCAGGACGCCGACGCCCACGAATACCGGTGGAACGAACTGGCCGGCATCAGCCTGGCATGACCCGCTTCGGGCACAGCTGCGCGCGGCCTTGTGGAGCGTTCCGGGTGCCCGCGCGGCGCAGAACCGCCCGAGCAGCACCGCGGGGGCGGCGCGCCCGGCACGGTCCCGCAGGCATCACCATGCGCGGCTCCCACCGAACATGAGCACAGCGGCGAGGAGCACCGCGCTGCGCCGTGCAGTGCCTGGCAACTCGCCCGCGCTCGGGGTCGCGGGGCATTGCACGGCCTCGGCAGAATGGGCCGTGGCGGGCGCAACGCCCCGCCTGCGCCCGATCCAGCGCGAACAGTGGGAGACCCGGTTGTGGGCGGTTCCTGGGGCATAAGCGGTGCCATCCTCCTCAATGGTGCCCGCGACCCGGGGTGGGTGCGCGCGGTGGAGGCCGCCCGGGCGTGGATGCTCACGCACTGGTCCGAGTGGACGCACAACGAGGTCCACGCGGAACGCACGGCCCCACTGGAACTGGCGGCCCTGTTGGCCCTGGTCTGCTACACGGCCCCCAGCAGCACCGATGAGGCACTGGAGGCGCTGCTGGCCGACAGCGACCTGGAGATGCGCCTGGTGGACGGCCTGGCCGCCGCCGGGCACCGCGTCGGCCCCTACGCCGACGGCAGCGCGGACACGGCGATCGCCCGCGCCTGGGACACCGTGGACCACGCCCGGCGGGCACGCCCGGCCCTGTCCGAGCGCCCGGTCGTGGAGACCGCGGACGCGCTCCTACGCGCCCCGGCCATCCAGCGCCGCCTCGCGCGCCCGTTCCCGCCGCTGACGCGCCCCCTGGAGGACCACGTCCTGCTCAACGACCCGTTCTGCGGCGCGGCCGAGCCCGCCCCCGGCCGGCCCCGGCACGCGGAGGTGGCCTACGCCCCCCCCCCCGACACCGCCCCGCACCACCCCCGCACCCTCCCGATCGTGATCGACCTGGACACCTGGGAGCCCCAACCGGCCGCCGAGCGAACGCACGGCTACCACACCGCGGCCGCCATCCTCACCCGGCGCCCCCCGGGCAGCACCGACGTCTGGCTCGCCAGCCGAGGCGCAGCCTGGACCGGTACGGTGATCGCCGCCCAGATCGGGCCCGCCCGGCTGCGCTGCGTGCATGCGGCCTACCGCGAGAGCGTCGACTGGTACTCCCCGCTGAGCCCTCAGCACGCGATGGCGCGCAACACCTTCTTCACGGTGACCGCCCTCGACGCCCTCGACGCCCTCGACGACGAGGAGCCTGCGGTGCCCACCCACATCTGGGCCGCGGTCCTGTCGGCCTGGCCCGGCTCGGCCCTGCGCGCCGCCGCCGGAGACCACACCGCGCCCCCGTCCCGCACCGAAGAGGTGCCCGTGCGCACCTGGGAGCAACTCGGCGACCTCCTCCTGCACGGACCTGCCGGGTCCACCCGCCTTCGCCTGTCCGACATCGCCACCGCGCCCCGCCCCTGACCAGCGCCCACCCTCCGCCCCGGGAACACCCCGCGGCCCTCGCCCCTCCACCCGGCCCCTGGGCCGAACTGGCCTGCGCCGACTGCACCGCACCGCTGCGCGTGGCCCTGCCAGCCGCCACCCACTCCCTGGATCTGACCGCGGAACTCCATCACCACGGCTGAAACCCACAACGACCGGGCCGCCACCGTTGATGGCGAGGAGCCGGTGTACTGCCACCGTCACTGGCTCCACGCCGCCCGCCGCCACCTCGCCCGACTCCAGGCCCCCAGCACGAACCGCAACGCCGCCTTCGCCGCCGGCGATGCGGAATGGGACGCCGAGCATCTCAGCCACACCCCTGAGGACTTCGCCGCGCCGCGCTGCCGATGCGTGCGTCTCCGGGCTGTCCGCGCTCGCCGAGGACCTCCAACCCCACCCGAGCCGGCGGCGCTCGGTGAGGAGACCTTCACCAACGCCCAGCACGCCCCCTCCCTCCGCACCCGCGACCTGCTGACCCACCGACACGCCGCACTCAGGGCGCCCAGCTCGCCGTGCCCATCACCACCGCTCCGTCGGCTCCCCGCCCCGCCTGCTCCCTGGAACTCGGCGGCGCCGGGCCCGTGCGGGCGGGCGCTGGCACCGGGCAACACCCCGGAGAGCCGCTGGAGCGTCCCGCACCGCCTGCACGTCATCCAGACCCACCTGTGCCGCGATTCCGAGGGCCGCATCCGCGCCCCCTACACCGGGTCGGACGCCGATCCCACCCTGGGCCCCCGCGCACTGATCCACGCCCTCCCGGCTGCCGGCCTCGGAGACAGGGCCGAACGCTCACGCCTGCCCGGATTCGATCAGGACCCGGGCGGCCTCCTCGGTCCGGCCCCGGATCGGCATACCTCGATCTCCGCATGCCGGCCCCCGGTTCCGCGGCACGCCGCGGAACCGGACGAGCCGAGGTTTACATGACGCTGTAGAGGGTTACACTCCCAGTGCTGTAAATAAATACAGCACTAGTCGCGTGGAAGGGCACAGCACCTCATGCACACGTTCCGCCCCGTCGCCAACGGCATCCGCACCGACCACCCCGTCCCCGGCATCCCCTTCGTCGACGACGCCCACATCCCCGTCCAGGACCCCCGCGCCGTCGAGGCCGTGGGCCGCGGTGTCGCCGAGGGCATGTGGGGACGCTGGGATGAACAGGACGAGGGCTGGCTGGCCTTCACCACCGACCCCCTCCGCCACGACCTCGGCTGGGCCCTGCGCCACCACCCCGACCACGGCACCACCGTGCTCCTCTACCGCCACGACGACGCCTCCGCCGTCCACATGGACTGGTGGGGCCGCCCCCTGCTCTACCGCTCCGGCGGGTACTGGTGGGACGGCACCACCTGGTACCGGCCCGGCCAGGTCTACGACGCCGCCAGCGAGGCCTACGACCACCGCCCCGCCCGCGCCGCCGTCACCGTCACCGCCGCCGACCTCCTCGACGACTCCGCCGACGCCGCCGCGGGGCGCCTCCTCAAGATCACCAACCTGGACCCCCAGGCCGCCCCCGCCACCCGCTTCAGCGACGACCTCGCCCTCTGGGCGTCCCTGCGCGCCCAACGCGGCGCCGCGACGCCGCTCGCGGCGTGCGTGGTGACGCTCTCCGCACCCGAACTGGCCGCCGACCACCTGGTCGGGATCCCCGAGATGGCCCGGATCGGCGGCATCGGCGCCTCAACCCTCCGCTCCTACATCGCCCGCGGCGAAGGCGACGTCCCCCCGGAACAATCCGTCGTCCACGGGCGCAGCATGTGGGCCCGCCCGGTCGCTGCGGACTGGGCCGAGCAGCGCCAACGGTCACCGGAGACCGTGACCGCCACCGTGGCCGAGGCCGAGGACACGTTCTCGCTCCCGGTCGGCCAGGCCGACCTGCGGCGCAGGCTCGCCAAGATGTTCTTCTCCTGGCTGTGGGAACGGCCCGAACGGCGCAAGCGCTGGGCCCTGCGCCACCGCACCGAGCCCGCCGTCGCCCAGGTCGCCGACGAACTCGGATGGAACGTGGCCGTGAGCCTGGACCGCATCATCCCTACCGGGGACCTGGCAACGACCTTGCGCTACGCCCTGCTGGGCGAGTTCGCCCGCGGCCGACGCACCGATCCCGAGGGGGCCATGGGCTTCCACGGGATCACGCCCGCCATCGCCAAGACGCTGGACTGGCTCGTGCGCCACGACCCCAGCCGCGCCCAGCACATGATCGGCGAACTCGTCGGACAAGCGGAACGGGAGATGGAGATCCCCCGCGCGGTGACCGCGCGCTCGCTGAGGACCGCGCTGTCGCTGGACGGCAAACTCACCGAGGCCGCGCGCAACGACTACCTCGACCGCGTCCTGCCCCCCTCTGAAACCAGCTGAGCAAACCGGCCGCAGCCCGTCGGGAGCGGGTGCCCCGCCGCCAGGCAGGGTGCCCGCTCCTGCGGCACGGACGCGCGCCCGCACCCGCGCCGTCCTGGAATACCGCGGCCGCAGGGCCACCGGCCTGCGCATACCCATCGGGAGCGCAACGCCTCGGTGCAAGGCGGCACCCCGCCCGCCGGGGCAAGGCTCGCTCCGCCCTAGCGCGGGCTGCTGGCCTGGCGCACCGGGCTGGCGCTCACCCCCGCCACCCCGGCCTCGGTCAGGATCCGGGCGGCATCCTCGGCCCGCGCCCGGGTGCCGACCTCGACCTCGGTCCGCCACCACGCGTCACCGGGCGGCTGGGTGCCGGGCTCGATCACCGACAGGGCGGCCGCATCCGGCCACGCGTCCCGTAGCGCGCGGAGCCCCTGCTCCAGCACCGCCTGCTCGGCTGCGGCACCGCGCACCCGCCACCGCCCCGCCTCGTAGGGCACCGCCGGATGGTCCGGGCAACGGTCCGTGCGCTCCTCCCACCCATCGTCCTCACCAGCCCACGCGCCCAGCAGCAGACGGTGCTGCCAGCCCGCCGCGTGGGCCTTCTCCGCCATCCGCGACGCGGGCGCCGCCAACTCGGCCCCGCACCCGGGCTCATCGCAGAGAAGAACCCTCATCACGTCCTGTGCCATAGGCCCAGTCTGCCGTGGACCGCCCGAGCACGCTCAGCCCCGACAGGGATGGCTCCCGCCCCGTGCACCGTGGTCACGCCCGGTCGGCGCCTGCGGACGATACCGTAGAACACCCCCCGGACCAGGAGTGCAGATGGCGACACCACCGCAGGCGACCCGGCAGATCGAGGCCCTCCTCCGGCAGGCCGAAGGGGGCGAGGCCCGCCTGCATCTGGTGGATGGAACCGTTGTCGCCGGGCACCTGCTGCGCGTCGACGGCCCTCCGCGCACCCGTCTCACCGCCCACGTTGTGGAATCAGCGCAGGACGGAGCCCGCCCGGTGCTGGCGGAGGCGATCGCCGCCGTGCAACGCATCGACCACCCGAGCGCCCCCCATCCCCTGGCCCGGTACTGGGAGGACATCAGCCACCCGCATTGGGAGGACCTCAAGGCGACAGGCATGGCGGCGCAAGCCGCGGTCGCGACCCTGGCAGGGATCGAAGTCAAACGCCTCTGGGTCTCCCTCGGCCGCGCAGACGGGGTCACCGGGGGGTGCGCGCTGGGCGGCAGTGACGCCCACCTCCAGTCCACCGCCCGCATGGCGCCCGCGCAGGCGTATTTGAAACGCGCCAAAGAGCTGGGCTACCACGATCCGATGGTGCTTGCCAGCCTCGACGTACTCCTCCACATGCCGGTCACCGCCGAGGTGCACGTCAACTCCGTCGAGGGGTGGCTCATCTGGCCGCGCCAGGCCGAGCGCGACATCGCGGTCCTGCTGGAGGCGCCCGACGTCTGGGCGGTGGTGCGCGGCGTCGCCGAGCTGCTGGTGGCGACCGGCGAGGTCGACCCGGGCCTCGTCGCCGAGCGCCTGGCGCCGGTGGCGCCCGACCACCAGGTCTGGTACCCCGGTCGCGGCTGAGACCGGCGACGCGACCCGCCCTGGGCATCGGCCCGAACCGGGTCTGCGCCGGGCCACCGCACCAACGCGCGAGACCCGCCGCGGCCTGCGTGGGACAATCGCATCCGACCGAGGCAGCGGGGAGGCGGCGATGGGCACCAGCTTCCCCCCGGAATGGAATCCCGCCATGCATTTCGCGGTGCGCGGCTCCGCGGACCCGGCGTGGATGCTGGCGGTCGAAACGGCGCAGCAGCAGATCCGACACCGCTGGCCCGACCTCAGCTTCGCCGATCTCTCCAATAACAGCCATGTCCTGCTGTCCCTGGTGGCGCTGTGCGCCCTGGCAGCGCCCGACCGCATCCGCGGCCACGATGAGGAACTGGAGGCGCTGCTGGCCGACAGCGACCTGGAAATGCGGCTGATGGAGTCCTTGGCAGCGGCCGGGTACCCGGTGGGTCCCCGTGCCGGCGGCGATGCCGGGGTGCGCAGCGCCTGGGACCTGGTCACCCGCGCCTCTCCCACGTTGGGGACGCACCCGCTGCAAGAGCACGCCGACACCCTCCTGACGCGGACCGCCCGGCACCGAGTCCAGGAACAGCCGCTCGTGCATCCGCTGGATGCCGTCGTCTTGCGCAACGAGCCGTTCAACCAGGCGCGCGCCCCCTGGCCCGGCGAAGCCTGGCAGGTGGAGGTCGACGTGCAGTGCGTGCTGGACGTCGACCCCGGTGACATCACGTTCCACGTCGTCCTCGACGCCGACCGCGATCGCCTGGGCCCGTGGGACTTCTGGAGCGTGGACGATTGGGGCTCGGCCGCCCTGCTCACGCGGGCGCCCACCGGCGTCTCCACCGACATCTGGTTGGCCGAGCAGTCCGCCGCCACGGGCCACACCATGCTCGCAGTGCAGACCGGGCCGACCCGTCTGCGCTGCGTCCACTCCAATACGGGCCACCGCCTACCCCGCCAACCCGACCCCGCCTGGCCCCGCCGGAGCTTTTTCACCGCCACCTGCCAGGGCGCAAACGAGCCGCACGTCCCGGTCCAGGCGTGGCTGGCGGTATTGTCCAGCTGGCCCGACGCGGCTGTTGGGCGCGAGGCCGCGCCGGGCCGGCGAAGCACGCAGACCCGGTGGCAGGATTTGCGTGAGGTCGTCCTGCACACGCCGGAGGGCCGCACCCGCGTGCTTCTAGGCGAGGACTCCACCGCCCCCGCGCGCGGCTGACACCCCCCGGCCCTGGGCGCGACGGCGGGAACCCCAGGAGAGGTGGAGCGGAATGGGGATGGTCGGGGCCGAGACGGGTGGCCCCCACCCGTGGGCGGAGGTGGTCTGCGACGCCTGCGGGGAGCGGCTGCGCGTGGTCCTGCCCGGCGGGCTCGCGCCCGCCGCGCTGGGGGAGGCGGCCCGGGCCGCGGCCGAGCAGCAGAACGACTGGACCCGCGCCGACACGAGCGTGTTCTGCCCCTGGCACTGCCAGGACGCCGCCCGGCGCATCCTCGCCCGCCTGGAGCCGCCCCGCCGCGACCGCGGGCGCATCTTCACGGCCTTCGATCCCGGCCCCCTGCCCTTGAGCCGGGGACCCCGCCACGCCAGCGACCACGTCTGCGCCGTACGCACCCAGATCGGGCACCTGTACGAAACCGTTGAACGGTGGTCCCACCGCGAGCGACTCACCGGGCCGCAGCTGCGGAGACTGGTCCGGCACACCCGGGATCTACTCTGCCACCTGGAGCGGCTGCGTAAGACGATCGCGGGCGCGCACATCGCCGTGCCCGTCGCCCACCCCGGACCCGCAACACCCCTGGACTGCACGATCGGGCGCTCCGGCGTGATCCGCCATGACCCGTCTGTGCTCTACGCGCCTGGGGACATTATCGACCTCGACGCCTCCACCAACCTCGACGGACGCACCCGAGGTGCGGACCCGGCCACCACCCCCGGCCGAACCGTGCAGGTCCTGGCCACCCACCTGCGCCACCGACCCGGCCGAGCCGGTCTCACCGCCGCCTACACCGTTCAGCTCGCCGACGCCGCGCTGGGCCCGGCCGGCCTGGACCAGATCACTCACGACGCTCTGCACTCCCCGCGCCCCAGCAAACTCGAGGGAGTTCTGCCCTTCAGCGGGCACCTCGCCCGGTTGGGTGACTGGACCGAACTGCTCACCTGGCACGGTTACCACCTCATGCGCCAACTCGCCCACGGGGAGTTCGCCGTCGGGCGGGTCGTGGCGATCGCGAACGCGCCCGGCCCGAACTACCCGAGGTCTCCGGAACTGCCCGCGGACTTGACCACCGCCACAAGCGGGCAGCTGTGGGCGTGGCTGCCCCGCCCCGCGCCCGGTCCCCCGCCGCTGCCCCGCCGGCTGGGCCTGGGCCGCGGCCGCGACCTCCTGGCCCCCGGCGACCTCGTCACCGCCAGCACCGCCGAAGGGCCCGAGACCGGGGTCGTGTCCTGGGTCCACCTGCACGCCGGCGGGGGCGACATCGTTCCCACCTACACCCTCGCGCTGGCGCCGCGGGCCGGGCGGCCCGCCGCCCGCGCGATCACCCTCCCCCCGCCGGACTTGTGCCCCGCCCCGGAAGCGGTGTGGCCCCAGGACCCGGCACCCGCCGAGCAGCTCCACACCGAACTGGACGACATGCTGAGCACCGGAGCCGACCCGCTGGCCGCGCTGGCCGGGGCGCTGGAACAGCTCCCCGATGCACCCGCGGGCACGGCACGCGCGGTCCTGGCCGAGCACCCCGACCTGGGCCGCGCCGCCGGACGCCACCGGATCGACACCGCCGTCCTCCTCCTCGCCCAAGTCCCCTCCAGCGACCTCGACACCCGCCTGCGCGAGGCCGTCGCCCGCCTGGCCCGCGACCACGGGATGCACCGCCTGCTCACCGCATCCGACCTGCCCTCCACGGCACTGCCCGCGCTGCTGGAACCGCCCTGACACACCGTCCCCGCCCGGACCGCGCCGCGCCCCCAAATGCCCAAGCCGCGCATCCGCCGAGATGCGCCCCACCCCGCCCCCAGCACCATCCGGGCCCAGCTCAAGGTTCTCTGTTCGGACCAGTCCTGCGTGCCGCAGGAGGTGATGACAAGCGACCGCGACCCGGAGCATCTTCATGGACCCTGCGCACACCCTCACCTGCCCGCACTGCTCGTGGAGCATCCCCGCGGCCGGCCCGGGCGACCCGTTCTCCGAGCTCGTCCGCGAGCTGCACTTGCAGAACATGCATCCCGGCACGACGGAATCGGCGCACCCTGCGCCAGCGGACGCTCGGGCCGGGACGACCGCGTCGGAATACCGTGGCGACCTCGCGATCCTCTACCCCCGCTTCCAGCCGGCCCGCGAGAGCGGCGGCCGCTGGGTGGCCTGCGGCCCCGCCGGGACCAGCCCGCAGGACGGCCGCGACTGCCTGGCCAGTTTCTTCCTCAAACAGTGCGCCGAGGAGCAGGAGGACGAGCGGCGGCGCGAGTACGGCGAGGCCGCCCACCTGCTCGACTGGGAAGCCCATGATGAGCTTGTCGTCCTGGGGCAGCGCTACCGGATCGTGCGCATCGAACGCTACGTGCCCCTCATCGACGGCGTCCCCGAACCGCCGCGCAGCAGCGACTCCACCGCGGCGCGCGGGCCGGACGCCACGCACACCGCCGGCGGCGAGGACTTGAGCATCCACGCCCCCGCAGGCGCCGACGACGCCGCGCTCACGGCGATGCTGCGTCGGCTGGTCCCCGCGGGAGGCCCCGTGCCAGCCGAGGTCACCGAGGACGCCCTGGTGCGCAACGAAACCCACCCCGACCTCATCAGGCTGCGTCCCGGCTTCGAACTCCTCACACGCGAGGCCGAGACAGG
The DNA here is from genome assembly GCF_003014485.1 of Murinocardiopsis flavida. Classification (GTDB taxonomy): domain Bacteria; phylum Actinomycetota; class Actinomycetes; order Streptosporangiales; family Streptosporangiaceae; genus Murinocardiopsis; species Murinocardiopsis flavida. The sequence continues at coordinate 104,760 of NZ_PYGA01000012.1, forward strand.
ATGGCGCCCGGTCGGAGAAGAGCACTCCACCCCCGCAGCAGCCCGCAACGCCCTGCGCGCCCACCTGGAGGCCCGCAGCTGCGACGACGACTGGAACACCGCCCCCGTACGCGAGCGCGAGGCCTGCGCCCGGGCACTCGCGCACTACGAGAAAGCGACTCCTGACACCGTGACCGTGCTGGACCGCGACTACCGCCTCGTGCGCGTGATCCGGGTCGTGCGCCAGGGGTTCGACGGGCTGGAGTCCCCGCGGGAGAGCGACTTCGACCCGTATCTGCCCCCGGCCGCGCAGTACGAGCAAGACGCCGATCAGGGGTTACTCAGACCCGACGACGACGCTCCGCCCTCGCGTCCCGGCAAGGACACAGCGCGGTTCATCCCCGGTGCCCAAAACGGGCGCTGAATCCTCGGCAGGCGAGGACCGGGCGGGTTGCACGCAGCGCTGCGCTCCGGAGCCCGCACCTCGGGCGAGGTCGCCTGCGTACCATCGATGCGCACTCCCGTCAGCGGGAGGAGGCGACCACCGCGACCGCAGCCAGGTGCGCCCTGGCGAAACCCCTGAGGGCGCTGGTGCCACGCGCCACCGCCCGGGGACCGGTGGCGACCACGAGGAACCCCATGGCGAAGGCCTTCTCGTTCCACTCCGCCGGCGCCGGACGGTCGAATACCCCCGTGGCCACGTCGAGCACCGATTCGGCGTGCACCGTGTCGGCGTCGGGGTCCTGTCCGGAGGCAGGAGTGAATGTGATCAGTCGCAGCCGGTCCCTCACGGTCAGATCCGCACCGATCCCCTGCGCCATGGGCAGGCGCTGCCCGGCCAGGAGGCGGGCCACGGTGCCGAACCCGAGCTGATCGGGGGTCCAGGGAGCGAGGTCGGCCTGTGGGAGGTAGGCCACCGAACTGGGCAGGCCGGCCTCGTCGTGGCCCGCCCGCGCCCACACCGGTAGCGCAGCGCGCACGCCCGTCAACGGGGCCCTCATCCTCGCGGTTTGACGCCCACCCCGGCGTGCTCCCAGATCATGGTCTCGGGCTCGGGCGGACGGCTGGCCGGTGCGATCCCCGGGTTGCGCCATGTGGAGCACTCGACCAGGCGTGCGGGCTCCGATCCGTCGAGGCCCGGTGAGACGATCTCCAGCCCGCCCAGCGCCGCCTCGGCCTCCTGCGGGGAGCGGACCCGGCCCCAGGCGGCCCCCGTGTCGAGGACGCGCCGGGTGAACGCCTGCGCCGAGGCGGGGTCGTCGGAGACGATGTGGGAGTACACCAGCGCCGAGCCCGGCGCGAAGTTCTCGAAGTAGCGGTCGATCAGACCGGTGAACTGGTCGTCGGGCAGGCAGTGGCCCAGGGAGACCAGCATCAAACACACCGGCTCATCGAGGTCGACCAGGCGTCGGGTGTTGGGCGCGGCGAGGACCTCCTCGACCTTGGTGAGGTCGGCGACGTCGACCGAGGTGAAGGGGTTGTCGGCGAGGATCGCCCGGCCGTGCACCAGCACGATGGGGTCGATGTCGATGTAGACGACCCGCGACGTCGGGGAGAACTCCTGGGCGATCTGGTGGGTGTTCTGCGCCGTGGGCAGCCCGGAGCCGAGGTCGAGGAACTGGGTGATGCCGAGGTCCCGGGCGACGAACTCCACACCCCGGTTCAGGAACGCCCGGTTGGCGCGGGCCAGCGCGATGGTTCCGGGGTTGAGTTCCTCAAGCGCTGCGGCACCCGCACGGTCGGCCTCGAAGTTGTCCTTACCGCCGAGCGCGACGTCGTACATGCGCGCGACCGAGGCGACGGTCACGTCGATTTCCGGGGGGAACGGTGCGGGTGCGGGGGCGTCGTTCTCAGCCATGGGAAGGCACCTCAATCCACTGGGGGCGTGACCCGCATCCTAAACGCTGGAGTGGGCTCGCAGAGGGCGAAGCGGGTATTCACCCGCTCCCGTCAACGCCCGCTCGTAGCGAAGCGCAGCCCAGCAATCGCACGACCAAAGTGTTTGCCGTCATCTGCACAGGTGCACCCTCCCGTTCTATCATCGCGAACATGTCGACCCGTCTCATATCGTCCCACCGATGGTGAGGGGGAGGCGGCGGTGCCGCCTCCCCCTCACCGCGCAGAGCGTCAGCCGTTGGCCGCCCGGTATTCGTCCATGACCGCCTGCGGGATCCTTCCACGCTCGTTGATCGACTTTCCGGCTGCTTTGGCCCAATCACGGATTCTGGCGTTCTCGCCCCGGCCGGACGTGCGCCCTGTGGTCTTTCCGTTCGACCGCTTTGGTCCGGTCGCTTTTCGTGCCGCTTCAACGAAAGGAGTGAGTGCCTCGCGCAGCATCTTCGCGTTGGGGGTGTTGAGGTCGATCTCGTAGGAGGAGCCGTCGATGCCGAACGTGACGGTCTCCTCAGCCTCTCCCCCGTCAAGGTCGTCGACGAGCAGGATTTGAACTTTCTGCGCCATTAGAAGCCCCCGAATATCAGTGTTCCTGGTTCATTGAATAGCATAATGTAATTTCAGCGAATCCGGCAAACCGACGTCCGTCAATCTCGATCGAGTTGCCGAATGGATTCCTATCGGGGCCCGAATCGGTGTTTTCAGCCGGGTCGGACCGCCCCCATGAATTTGGGTGCGTAATAGGCGTGGTCCACGGGGTCGACCCTGATCTTCTTTCCTGAGCTGGGGGCGTTGACCATTTCGCCTCCGCCGACGTACATGGTCATATGGGCGGGGGCGCCGCCGGGGCCGCCGGTGTCGTAGAACAGCAGGTCCCCGGGCCGGAGCTCGTTCAGGCTGACGCGTGGGCCTGCCCGGAACTGCTCAGTGGTGACCCGGGGAAGGTCCACCCCGGCCGCGGCCCAGGCCTTCATGGTCAGCCCGGAGCAGTCGAACCCGGTGGGGCCCGTGCCGCCCCAGATGTAGGGCTTGCCCACCTGCTTCAGCGCCCACCGTGCGGCCTTGGCCCCGGCCCTGCTGCCCGCGGGGCCGCGGGGGGTCCTGGGGGCGGTGTCGAACTCCTTGATCGCGGCGAGCACGTCGGTGACGTAGTCATGGCTGCGGTTGTAGCGGAACAGCGCGTCGGCGAGCTGGTCGCGGTCGGTGAAGTCGACGCCGCCGCTGCCGGCGCTGAGGCAGAGTTCGCGGGCTGAGGCGAGCGCGCTGTCGTAGACGTTGTGGGGGTTCTTCTTACCGTCGCCGTTGCCGTCGGCGCCGAAGGTGTCCCACCCGCTGGGGAGGTGCTGGTTGGGGCCGACGGCCCGGTCGTATTCGGTGTCGCCGTCGAAGCGCCCGCCGTCGGTGTCGCGGTGCGGTGTGGTGTTGCCGCCCACGCCGGAGCCGTCCAGGCGTGGCCCGATCATCGGCGGGGACACGTCGCCGGCGGCGTCGATGTCGTGGCCGGCGAGCAGGGACGATTCGATCTTGCCGATGCCGGCGAGGACTTGCCAGCGCATCCCGGTGCACTGGGGCTCCATTCCGGCCAGTGCGGCGGCGGCGCGGGTGTAAGCGTCCAGCAGCCGCGGGGGGATGCCCTCGACCGATGCGGGGGCGGGGTCCTGGGTCCGGGTGGAGGCGGCGGCGGGGATGAACACGACGGGGATGAACAGGATCCCGAGGATGGCGGCGACGAGCTTGCCCACGGGGACTCCCTCCTCTGCTCAGGCGGCCAGCGCGTCCCAGGAGTGGCGGGAGGGGGCGGCGGCGCGGCGCCACACGGGCGCGGCCGGGCCGGGTCCGGTGATCCGGTCGGCGGTGGAGAGCCACACCGGGACGCGGTCGGTGGTGGCGGCGGTGAGGACCTCGGCGAGGTGGGCTTCGCGCTGGTGGCCGCGGGTGATGACGGCCACCGGGGTGGTGATCGCGGTGGCCGCGGCCAGGGCCGCATAGCCCGGCAGCTTCGCGGCGACCCGCTCCAGGGGTTCGGTCCCGGTGTCGTATTCGATGAACAGATCGATGCGGGCCGTCCCGGTGTGGATACGGGTGTAGGCATCAGGCCGGGCGTGGCGGCCCCATTCGCGGGCGCAGCGCACCTCGCCCCACCAGGTCTCCACCGCCGCGCCGGGGCTGCTGCGGGCCGCGGTGGTGAAGACGGTCATGACGTCGAGGATCCCGGTGGTGTGGGCCAGCCGGGAGGAGTGGGCGATGGCCAGGGCCCGGTCGGGCCGGTAGCCCAGTTCGGCGATGTCAATGCCGCGGTACTCGGCCAGGGCGCGGGCGCCGGCCGGGGCGAGGACCCAGTGCACGGGGGCCGAGCCGGACGTGCGGTGGGGACGGAAGCGCTCCACGGCGCCCAGGTCGTGCAGGGTGGCCAGCCGGGTGCGGGTGCGGCGGGTGTGGCCGGAATAGAACAGGGCGGCGATGTGGTGGGTGGTCAGAACGCGGTGGGTGTGCAGGGCGTCGAGGATCGCGCGGTCGCGGGGGGTGAGGCGGGAGGCCAGTGCGGTGCGGGCCCGGGCGGCGGGCGCCATGGTGCTCCCTTCAGGGTCGGGCGCGCACGTCGGTGACGGGCGCCGAGGGGGCGGGGGCGGTGGGGGTGTGGGTTCGGGCGGCTTTGCGCACTTCGGTGGCCCGGCCGGGGATCACCGGGGGCAGAGGCCGGGTGCGCATCGTGAAGGCGGGGCGCTCGCGCCCGCCCACGAGCAGGCGGGCAGCGGCTTGGAAGTCGCCGAGGTGGGTGAGGTCGTAGCCGCTGAGGCTGGGGTGGGTGTGCTGGGCCAGATCGGCGGCGTCGTCGGGGGAGATGGCGAAGTAGATCTTGGAGCGGGCATTCGCCGACAGCGCCTTGCGGAGTTCAGCGGGGAACTGGCCGCGTTCCTGGTGGGCCAGGATGAGGCTGAGGTGGTAGCCGCGGGCCTCGGCGAACATGTCCGACAGGCTCCCCGGGAGGTTGAGGAAGTTGTGGGCCTCGTCGATGAAGGCCGCCGTATCGGGGCGCAGCCGTTCGGGCACGGTGATCCGGGAGAGCACGGCCTGCCAAGTGGCGGCGAGTGCGAAGGACCCGATGAGGCTGGAGGTGTCTTCACCGAGGCGGCCTTTGGGCAGCCGCATCAGGACCAGGCCGCCGGAGTCGAAGGTGCGGGTGAGGTCGATGGTGGAGGGCCCGGAGGCGATGACCTGGCGCACCCACGGCCGCAGCAACGCGGTGCGGAGCTTGTTGAGCACGGGGCCGGTGGCGGCGGTGCGCCCGCCCGGACTCAACGCCTCGTACCAGGTCCAGAAGTCGCGCAGCGCGTCGTCGGCGATGCGGGTGAGCAGGCGGGCGCGGAAGGCGTCGTCGGCGAGCAGCCGCGGGATCTCGCCCAGGGTCAGAGAGGCATCGCCGGTGCGGGTGAGGGTGAGGGTGGCGGCGCGCAGGATGTCGTCGGTGCGGGGCCCCCACCACTGGTCATAGATCCGGCGGAAGATGCCCACCACGGTGTCGGAGGTGAAGTCAGGGTCGCCTTGGAGGAGGTTGAGCCGCGGCGGGGGCGCGTTGTCGTCGGGGTCGAACAGCACCACCTTGCCGATGGCGGGTTCGGGCAGGCGGGCGATGATGTCGGTGACCAAGTCGCCGCGCGGGTCGACGACGAGCGCGGCCCGCCTGTAGGCGGCGTCCTGGAGGACGAGGTTGGCCAGCAGGGTGGACTTGCCCTTGCCGGTGGCGCCGATGATGTGGGTGTGCTGGCGGGACTCGCTCACCCCGGCGGCGATCGGGCGGGGGGCGCCGGCGTCGGCATCGCCCAGGACCCGCGCGTCCGGCCCGCCGCGGGGGATGGCCGGGGTGGGGGCGATCGGGCGGGCGCCGGCGCGTTCCAGGCCGGGGATGGCGGCGTCGGTGGGCAGGTGGGCGATGGCGGCGAGTTCGGCCACCGACAGCAGGTAGCCGCGGGCGAGGTAGCGGGAGCCCGCCCAGGCGGCGGGGGCCCACATGCGGCGCCGGCGCAGGTGGTTGGTGCCGGAGGTGAACACCGCGAAGCTGCTTGCGAGGGCGTGGGCGTGGCCGCGCAGCCGCTCGGCCTCGTCGGCTGAGGTGGTGGTCGAGGCGAGGTGGTAGCTGACCTGGCAGGCCAGGCGGGGTGCGGCGGCCTTGGTGAGAATGGTGCGGACGGTGCCGGCGGCGTCGGGCCACGTCGACCCGGTCGCGGTGGTGGCGCCGGGGGTGAGGGGGTCGAGCAGGGCCAGCGGGGCGGGGGCGGCGCCGCGGATGCGGGCGGCCGCGGTGCGGGCGCGGCGCAGCCGGGCGCCGGTGGCGGGTCGGGCGCTGATGCGCACGCATGCGCTCTGGCCGGGGCGCAGCCCGCCCATGGCGCCGAGTAGGGCGCGCAGCGGGTCCTCGCTGAAGCCGGTGCGCAGGGGGTATTCGTCGCCGCGGGCCAGGCGCATCCACCCGCCGGTGCGCACCGCCGCGTGCGCGGGGGCGGGCGGGGTGGGGCGGGTGGTCGTGGTGGCGCCGGGCCAGGCCGCGCTGATGGCGCGCTCGGCCACCCCGGGCGGGACGGTGCCGGGCACCCACAGTTGGATGTGGACCCCGCCGGCGGTGGCGACGTATTCGAAGGCGAGGTGGGGTTGGGTGAAGGCGCGCTGCCAGCGGGGTTTGAGCAGGCCGAGGGTGTGGGACCAGAAGGCCTCGGCGCTTGGCAGCGTCGCCTCGGGCGGGGGCAGGATCTCGATGATGCGGGCCTGGCGGGCCAGGACGGTGTGGCGGAGCAGGCGCACGCCGAGGGTGGCCGCGACCCAGCACGCCCCGACGGCGACGGCGGCGACGGGGCCCCAGGCGAGGAGCGCCGCCAGGTGGGTGGCGCTCACCACGGCCCCTCCCCCGCCCCGGAATCGTCGTGCCCGTCGTCGGTGTGCTGGGCGGCGAGTTCGGCCGGGTCGCTGGTGACGATGGCGTGCTCCTCGGGTGCGGCCAGGGCGTGCAGGCCGGCCCGGTGGTGCCCGGCGAGCAGGAGCGCGTCGCCGCGCGGCGCGGTGGCGGCGATGTGGCGCTCGCCCTGGGAGAGGCCGAACGCGGCGGCGACCGCGTCCAGGTTCTGCGGGGCCTGGCGCAGCACGATCTGGGTGGCGGCGTTGGAGACCACGGAGCGGCCCAGGTCGGTGGCGAGAACGTCGCCGACGTCCTGGGTGATCAGCGTGAGGCCGGCCCAGTGCTTGCGCGCCGACTTCGCCAACCGGAACAGGTACTTCGCGGCGACGGGGTCCTGGAGCAGCACCCAGCCCTCGTCCACGGTGATCATCCGCGGGCGCCGGTCACGAGGGTCGGTGAGGCGGCGCCACAGCGCATCCAGCAGGAGCAGCATGCCGACGGTCTTGAGTTCCTCGGGCAGGCGTTTGAGGGAGGCGACGACGAGGTGGCCGCGCACCGGGGTGGCGGTGGGCCCGTCGAACAGGCCCGAGCGCGACCCGCTCACATACGGGGCCAGACGGTGGGCCAGATCGGCGGTGTCGGGATCATCGGTGTCGGCGTGCAGGGCGGCCACGAGGTCGGCCATCACCGGCGGGGTGCGGGACCAGGTGCGGGCATCGGTGGTGATCCCGGCCTCGGCGTAGGCGGTCAGGATGGCGCGGTCCAGCGCGGCGGCCGGGCCTGGCTCCAGGGGGCCGAGCATGGTGGCGATGAGGGTGTGCAGGAACAGGGCCCGCTCGGTGAGCGCGTCCTCGCCCTCGCCGAGGTCGAAGGGGTTGATGCGGCCCTGGGGCGTGCCGAGCGGGATGCGGGTGCCGCCGACGTGTTCGGCGAGGCGGGCGTATTCGTCTTCGGGGTCGATGACGGCGACCTCGATGCCCACCATCAAGGAGCGCAGGATCTCGAGTTTGGCGAGGTAGGACTTGCCGGCGCCGGAGCGGGCGAGGATGACGGCGTTGTGGTTGTCGAGTCCGCCGTGGAACCGGTCCCACATCACCAGCCCGGCGGAGTGGGTGTTGGCGCCGTAGACCACTGTGGTGGGCCCGAGGTCGGCGGCCAGGTCGGGGCTGGCGAAGGGCAGGGCGGCGGCGATGGCGTCGGTGTCCATGGTGCGGCCCATGGACAGCGGGTCGGTGCCCAGGGGCAGGGTGGCGATCCAGCCGTGCAGCGCCCGGAAGGTCGCCGGGACGGTGTCGATGAGCAGGGAGGCGGCCAGGGTGCGCACGTGCTCGACCTCGGCGGCCAGCGCCTCCGGAGTGGGGGCGTGCACGGTGAGGTACAGCGCGCAGGTGAACAGCTTGGAGTGCCCGGTGGCCAGGCGCTCGGCCAGCTCGGCGGCATCGGCGGTCGCGGCGGCGCGTTCGGGGTCCTCGATGCGGCCGCGGGCGGCGTCGAAGCGCCAGGACGATTCCAGGCGGGCGCGGCGGCGCCGCAGCCGGGATGCGGCCAGGCCGGGGTCGTGGGGGGTGATGTGCAGGGCGGCGTCGATGCGCCCGGGGTAGGTCAGCAGCGACTGGGCCCAGGCGGCGTGGACCTCGGGCGGGTAGCCGGTGACGATGAGGGTCTGGCAGTAGGCGTCGTCCACGCCGAGGTGGCGGGGCCCGATCTCGATCGCGGGCCCGCCCAGGCGGGCCGACCCCTTCTCGCTGCGGGGACGCAGCCGGTCGCGCAGCCTCATGAAACCTCCTCCTCAGGACCGGCGGGGCCGGCGGCGTCGTCGGGGCGGGTGGAGGCGGGGTGCAGGCAGGACCGCAGCACGTGGGTGGCGGCGTCGCCGTCGCAGACCTGGGCGGCCACGCCGAGCCCGCCGAGCTGGGCGGCGACATCCTCGGCCCGGCGCACCAGGCCCGGACCGACCGCCTCGGCGCGGCCCGGCGCGGTGAGGACGACGATGACGGTGCGGTGCAGCAGTTCGCGGCTCTCTTGCAGGTGGGTGAGGAAGTCGGCGTGGGCGTGGGCGGCCTCCTCCAGGGCGGGGTGGGGCAGGTGGGGCGCGCCCGCGCGCAGCGAGTCGGCGAACGGCGCGAGGTCCAGGCGGGTGCCGCGGACGAGGATCTGGGCCGGGGCGGTGAGCGCGTGCAGCAGGGCGGCGAAGGCGGCGATGGCGGCGTCCTGCTCGCGCCCGGAGGCCAGGTGCAGGTTCGCGGTGGAGGAGGCGATCATGACCGCGCACCGCCCGTCCAGATCGACGACCCCGGAGGCGGTGATGGCGGAGGCGGGCAGCCGCAGCGGCTCCAGGTGCGGCCCGCCCGGATCGGCCGGGGCCCAATCCGGCAGCGGCGCGACCCCGTCCGGTGCGCCGACGCGGTGCTTGGGCCCGCGCCGCCACGTGAGCGCCAGGGCGGCGAGGCGGTCCAGGCCGATGCCGTCGCGCCGGCCCAGGACCAGGGCGATCGCGGCCCCGGCCAGCGGGACCAGGGCCGCGCCGGTGGCCCACAGCGGGATCAGGCCGCGGGTGGCGGCGATCAGGGCCCAGGCGCACAGCGCCACCGGCGCCAGCAGCAGGAGTTGGCGGACGCTGAGCCCGGCGAGGACAGGGTCGGGGCGGTCGATGTCGGCGGGGATACGGGCCCGCCAGGTCGAGGGTTCGTCACTGGTCACGGCGGTCCTCTTTTCGGCGCAGGCGGCGCAGCGAAGGGAAGTCGGGCAGGGGCGGCTGGATAGGCGGACGGGGCCCGGCCGGGCGCGCCGGAGCCTCGAACAGCGGTTCCTGTCCCGTTAGGGGGCGGGCAGGGGCCTCCGGGGGCGGGCCCGCCTCGCCCAGGCGCACGGTGGCCGTGCGGCCCGGCACCCGCGTGGGGGGTGCGGTGGGCAGTACGCCCTGGCGCCACCGGGGCGGGCCGGGGAACAAACCCGGTTGCACGGCCCGTGAGGGGGGCGTGGTCGGGGCGGGCACGAGCCGGGGGCGCCCGGGCGCCGCAGCGGTGCGGCCCGGCTGCACACCCGGGCCCGCACGGGGCGCGCCCGCCCTCGGGGCCGGGTTACCTGAGGCGCGGCGGCCCGGCCCCGGCGGGTTGGGCGGAGCACCCGATCCGGGCGCGGGCCCGAGTGCGCGGTCGCGCGGGGAGCCGGGCGGGGCGTCGGGTCCGAGGGGCAGGCGGGGGGCGTTGACCGGGCGGCGCGCAGTGCCGCCCAGGCCGGGCGCGCCACCGGGGTCGGCGCCCCCGCCCGCGGTGGCGGTGCGGGGTGTGCTGGTGCGGGCGTTGAGGTCCTCGGCGACCGTGCGCCACGAGGCCGGCCCTGCCGGGGCGCCGGCGGGTGTCCCGGTGCGCAGCGGCGGCGCGTGCGCGGGGTCGCGGCGCGTGCCCAGGTGGGAGAAGTCCCGCCCCCGCCCGGGGGCCGGTGCCCCGGCCGGGGAGGGGGTTTTCGCCGAGGCCGCGGTGGAGGTGCGGGCGCCGGCGCGCCCGGGCAGCAGCGTGCGGAACACGGCCGCCATCGCCACGGTGCGGATGATGGAGGCCAGCGGGGAGGAGCCGACGTTGGGCGACCACACGAGCTTGAAGATCCAGAACGGGATCCTCACCTGGATGTAGAGCAGGGTCAAGAACATCATCAAACTCATGAGCATCCCGCCCTGGCCCTCATCCGGCTCGGCTGCGAGCACCAGGTGGGAGGCCATCATCACCATGCCCGCCCCTGTGGGGCCGGGCCCGCTCGCCGAGCCCTGGGCGTCCTCGGCCTCCCAGGTCCCGAAGAACTGCATCTGGCCCTCGAAGAAGAGCTGCATGAACGCCAGGAACGCCAAGGCCTGGGCGATGGGGATGGCCATGAGCCCGGCCATGGTGCGCCACCACAGGGCGGCCAGGCGCTGGGTGTAGGGCAGGGCGTGAAACATGAGCAGGATCGGTGCGGCGACGATCATGGTGATGGTCATGACGGTGCGCACCGCCTCGGTCGCCAGCCACACCACCAGCAGCACGACGACGGCGACCAGCAGTAGCACGATGAACACCACCGACTCCTGCAAGATCACGCCGAGGCGCTCGGAGAAGTTCTTCGCGGCCTCCTCGGCGTCGATGCCCTGGGCGGCGATCGCGGCCGAGATCGCGTTGGCGCCGGTGATCATCTGGGTGGCCACCCACAGCGACAGGTTCGCGGCGACGAACCCGATCACCAGGCGCGGCGCGATCTCCCGGGCCGAATACCGGGTCTGCACGGTTTCGTGGCCCATCACGACGATCCCGCCGGCCACGACCAGCAGCACGTAGAGGACGGTGGCGGTGCCCAGCACGCCGGACCACAGCGCGTGGACCGCCTCGGTGGGCTCCGGGGTGTGAAAGGCGTACTCCCCCACCCACCCGAACAGCGGATTCAGCGCATCGCGCACCAGATCGCGGAACCAGTTGGTGACGTGGCAGGACACCTCGACCCACCCGCACTCCCCGCCGAGGGGTTGCGGGGGGTCCTCGTTGCTGGGGCTGGGCAGATCCGGCGGCGGGGGGCCGGGCTCGGTGGAGGGCGGCTCGGGGTACTCCTCCGAACCGCCCCCACCCCCATCTCCGCCGTCGCCGTCGGGCTCCGGTTCGGGTTCGGGGGGCGGGCTCGGCTCCGGGCCGGGCTCGGTCGAGGGCGGCTCCGGGTACTGCTCCGCGGCCACCGGCTGCCCGGGCGCCATCACTGGCCGCCCACGATGTAGTCGAGGATCGTCATCAAAACGGTGGCCAGGATCGCGATGCCGTAGCCGATCGCGGCCCCCATCAGGGCGCGCCGCGCCTTGTCTATCTCGCCCGGATCCCCGCCGGCCAGCAGCCAGCGCAGCCCGCCGATGGTCAGCAGCAGGGTGGCCAGCGCCGCGGCCAACGACACGATGACGGTGCGGATGCGGTTGACGACCGCGACCAGTTCCTCGGTGCCGGTGGCGGGGTCCTCGGCCGCCCACGCGGCCTCATCGGCGCTGAGGGCCAGCGCGAGGAGCAGCGCGCCGGCCGCCACCGTCGCACTGCGGGCCGCGGCCCGGGCACGGCGGCAACGCGGCGCGAGGGCCGGGGAAGCGTGCGGGCCGGGCTCGGAGCGGCTCTGGGCTCGGGGGCAGGGTGCAGGGGTTCGGGACTTCATGGGGCCTCCACCAGCGGGCTCGCCCGCCGCCACCGGCGGCGGGGAGAGTCCGGCGCCGCCCGACGCGCGGGCTCCTCCTTCGCTCGAATCGGAATCAGCAGGGGCGATCGGCTGTCAGGGCAGGCAGGCGATCACACGGGCGACGGCCGGACTCTCACCCCCGAAAACTCGCGAGAAGAGCCCGAAAGTAGACATACGGATTTCCACCGGCCCGGCGCAGCGGGCGGTCAGCCCAGGTCATCGGGCTGCGATGTGCTGAGAAGTGTGGGGAGGTCCCCGGCGGTGATCGCGGCGACCAGCCGCGCCTCGGCGCGGGAGCGGCGCTTGTGCAGCCTCAGGTACGGGACACCGAGGTCGGCGGCGATCTGCTTCAGGGTGGTGGGCTCCAGGCGGGATTCCGCGATCAGCTGGGCCTCGCCCGCGCTGATCACGCCCTGCTTCACCGCGGCGGCCAGCACCAGGTCGGGGTGGCCCCACGGCGCGCGGGGCGCCTCCGAGGCCGCGGTCGCGGCCGGGATCGTCGCCTCCTGGGTCTGGTGGTGGCGGGCCTGAAGGCCGGCGCGCTGGGCCCGGCACCGCAGCCGCCACACCAGCCGCGTCCATCCGGGATCGGCCGCGCGCACCGCGGCGATGAAGCCGGCTAGCACGGCGGCGTCGACGTCGTCGCGGGCATCGGCGTCCAGGCCGCGGCACGAGCGGTGCGCGGCGGCGCGCAGCGCCGGCATGGCCAGCCCGACCGCGCCGAGCATCCACTCCCGGTCGTGCACCGCGCGGGCGATGATCGTGCGCCAGACCGCGTCGCGCACCGCGTGGCCCATCGGGCGCAGCAGCGCCTCGCGCACCTGATTGAGCGGGACCGGGGCGGCCGCGCCGATCAGCGCGGCCGAGGGTCCGTCGAGGAGCAGGCGGTCGGGGGCGATACGCAGGAACTCGGCCTCAGCGCGGTTCAGTGGTGAGCGTGCCCGCCCGTCCCAGTCGGTTGCGGTGCCCATAGGAGCCTCCAGGGGGTGCGTGCCGTCGCGGACACCACCCACCTCAGGAGCCCCGGCGATCACCGCACCGACACCGCGCTGCCGCAGTGCGAGCACGCGGGAGACCGTGTGCGGACAGTAGGGGCAGCCGCACCGTCGTGACATGCGGCGCAGCATCACCGCAGGAACCGGCGAAAGGAATCGGGCACGGGACACGGACTGAGCAGCGTGTTCGTGGAGTGTCAGCGCCGTGTCACCGTTCGCGCACCGTGAGACTCCGGGTCAGGGACCAGCCGGTGGCCGGGTCAGCGGCACCGGCCCCGAGGGGCCACCAGCGCCTGGTCGGTGGGAGACAGACGTGGCACCTCGTGTTCAGGGCCACCACTCCGTGGCCGTCCGCGGCGAGTTGCACGGTTGGTCCTCGGGCCGGTGCCGGAGGTGTCATCGGTGTCTACCGCGAGCGGAGGTGGTTCGGAGAGGAGCGCGTCCATGTACCGCGGTTTCGACCCAGCGCCGGGCTCTTGGTCCTCACGGACCGGATTCGCCCTGTGGCTTGTCGGTCAAGGTCTTCGTCGGCGCCGCGGGCTCCCGCGTTCGCAGTGCGCCGTGAACACGGCACCGCGCCAATCATGGGTGACGGCATCGACATCGAGCGCCAGGTGCGCGACGGCCTGCTCGCCGTGGGGCTCGGCACGCACATCGAGGGCCCCACCCGGTTCTGGATCAACAGCTCGGGCTACCACCTCACAACGGCCGGTGAGACGCGCGGCCTGAACGCCTTCACCGAGTGGGCCGCCGGGCACCGCACCACCGTGTTGCACGCCGAGCGGGTCTGGGACGGACCTTCGACGGCCGCGGCCGATCGGCTACTCGTCTCTTCCGGTGCCCCGTAGACCTACATGTCCAGCCGCGCTCAGCAGCGCCCGCTACGGCGACCCGCCCCCTCCACACGGGAGGGAGCGCCATCGGCCACCTGGGAGAACTGCATTTCATTCTCCAAAAGGCGGGCAGGCCAGAGCGCTGGAATGAACTTCATAGGAGGCCGAGCCGAAGCTCTTTCGTGGTGCGGGTCGCTGGATCCCGGTAATGTCGTCGTTCTCCACCCGGGGACGCCGACCGTACATCTGCAGAGCGGTCGGTACCGACCGCACCAGGCAGTGGGGCGGCCGCTCGGGAGGAGGTGGGGCATGGACAACAGCGACCCGTGTATGCGGAAGCGGTGGACTCCCCCTTGGTGGGTGGGTCCGGCTCTGGGCGGGGTCGCCCGGGGAGCTGCAAGCGTGATCATCGGGTTCGTGATCGACCTGCTTCGCGGTGGAAACCCCGGCTAACGGATACGGTCCGTTAGCCGGGTCCCATTAAAAGGGCGGGCCCGAATTATTCGATTCCAGCGAAATCGGGTCCGCTCTTCCTCTTGTTCGGCCGCGAAAAAATAGAACATTCCACAAGCGGATGATCTATTGAATCCCAATCCGCACGTTGCACGGTGATCGTACAGGGTGTACGACGACCGTACAACGATCTGCCCCGCGCACGTGGGGACATGCGCTTCCCACCTGGGCACCAGTACCAACGCACCGGCCACGAAGCCGCTTTCTACCTGTCTACGGAGCACGAGGAAATTCACGCCATCAGAGGTCGCAGCCCCGACGGCCGCCGTGCGATCAGCCCCAGGAACTCGGCCTTCTATGGTTCGACGAGTTTCAGATGCGATCCACCCATCGAGGCGACCTCCGCACTGTCGGTGAGGGCCGCCGACGGCTCGTACAGCGCAAGGTCTGGCTCCCCGTCGATCGCGGCGAGGATCTCGTCGTCGATGTCGCTGATCAGGTGCCCGTACCGGTCCATGGTCGTCGTGATCGATTGATGCCCCAGGCGGCGCTGGATCTTGAACGGGTGCAGGTTCTCCTCGATCAGCAGAGCGACGTGGCTGTGGCGCAGGTCGTGGATGCGCGGTTTCTTGTGCAGCCCCTCGGCTTGGGCCTTCTTCACGGCAGGGCTCCACCGGCGGGTGTAGAAGGAGGCGTGGCGCCACCAGCAGCCGTTCTTGGTCGTGAAGAGGAAGTCGGTGGGCTTCTTGCCTGTCGTCCGCGCCGTCACCAGTGCGGTCGCCCGAGGACTCAGCGCGATCCGGCGGCGCGACTTCTTGGTCTTGGGGGCGCCGAGTTCGAAGGTGTTGTCGGGGCGGCGCTTCCACGCGCGGCGCACCTCCACATACCCGGTCAAGACCGTTCGGCCCGTACTCGGGTCCCGCTGCCTGCGGGTGGTGACGTCGCGGACCTGCACCGCGGTGAGTTCGCTGTAGCGCATTCCGGTCAGGAAGAACACCTCTAGCATGTCGCGCACGTCCTCCTGGATCGAGGCACGCAGCAACGCGAATTCCTCGCGGGTGAGGAAGCACATCTCCTCGTCGCCCTCGCCGTCATCGACCCGGGGCAGCTTCGTCCTGGCCGCCGGGTTGGACTGGCGCAGCGGCGGCTCGGTCTTGACGGCGCTCTCCAGGATGATGAAGAGCAGCCCGTGCAGGTTCTGGATCGTCTTGGGCCGCAAGGGCTCGCGCAGCCATCCGTGCTTGTGCCCGCGCTTGGCGCCCTTCTTGCTGCCGGCCCCGGTGGTGGGATTGATCGGGATCGTGGGGTCGGGAATTCCGTCGCGCAGCCGGTTGACCCATTCGCGCACCGCCTTGGCCGAGAGGGCGCGCGGATCGCGGACGTCCATGCCGCCGAAGTAGGGCAGTAGATGGCGGCGCAGGTCACGGGTGTAGTCGGCGCGGGTGCGGTCGTCGATGCCCGACATCGAGGCGATGATGTCGAGGGCGTACTCCCGGAACCGCACCGGCTCCGCATCCTCGGTCTCGTCCTCACGCGCGGTCCATCCGAAGCCGGGTCGGTAGTCGGGGTGCCAGCCGAACCCCTCCACCCACCCGTCCGGCCACTGGTGGCCGGCGTGTTCCACCGCAAGCTTGAACGAGACGGCCGCGGGGTGGTTGTCGAAGGTCTCAAACTGCCAGCCGCCCGTTCGGGCTCCGCCCAGGCGCCATTTGACTCGGTAGCGGGCCGATCCGTCGCTGAGGGTGCGCGATTCGATTTGTGCCATGCCCACACGATCACCCGACTCCGGCCGACCTCCTAAGGAATCGGCGAGTCTTTTCCGGCGATCCGTGCGCCGTGAGGTCGGGCCCGGTGCGGCGGGCTGGACCCCGGGGCAGATCGCCCTAGCACGACCAGAATCTCCTGGCCACTGCCCTGTGCGGGCTTCTCGTGGAGTACGGGGGAGGGCGGAGGCCCTCCAGGGGCCGCGTTCGGCGCGGCGGCGCCCCACCGGTGGTGGTCGGCAGGACGTGGACCCGCGCGTCGAGGGTGGCGTCGAATGTCAAGTGCTGTCCACGGTTGGTCGTGCGGTGGACGAGAGGAAAGCGATCCATTCGCGCCGTGAGAATTCCAGGTGACCGATGTTTCTGTTCTTGGAGTCGCGGACGAAGCTACCCGGCCCGTGATCGGCTACTTCCACGCAATTCGATATACTCGTGTAGCTACTGGTTCGCCATTGGAGATCGTCGCTTGGTAAACCCACGTAGCACTCTCCTTGTCGGGCGCCGCACCGCAGCCCAGGGGCGCACTCTAGAATGTGATTCGCTTTAGGAGAGCATGCCCCGAGCTGCACTCCAAGAATCCGGACCACCGCCGGATCCGCTCAGAAATGGGTTCTGACCAGTGCGGTCGATGCTGGGCCGGATGCGGCCATGTGGGAGCGCATCAGCATCTCAGGGATCACACGGCACTCCAGCACTCACGCCTCACATGGTACGGGCCGAATCCGCGATCATCTGCTTCGACTCCTCGGCGCTGAGGCACATGGAGGTGAGCACCCGAGTGAATTTGGATTGGCATCGGCTCACGACTTCCGGGTCGGTGTAATGGAGAATCCTTCCCGATGTCTCTTTAAAGAGCATGGGATTCAATCGGACTTCGTATTCCAAGATGACGACCGGCTCATGCAGGCCGGGGTGATACCCAGCGGTGTATGGGACTATGCGGATGTCGATTCGCGGCTGAGCGGCGAGTTCGATCATGTACTCCAACTGCCGCCGCATGATGCCGGTACCCTCGCCGCCGACGTAGCGCCGGATGGCCGCTTCGTCGACGATGTGGATCTCCTGGGGAGGCCGTGCACGCGACCGGAGTTCCTCCTGGCGGCGTAGCCGCACGTCGACGATGGTGTCGGGGTCGGCGACGGCGGGATTGCCCTCGACCACCGCATGGGCGTACTCCGGGGTCTGGAGCAGTCCCGAGATCACGAGGTTGTGGGATTCGCGGATGACCGCGGCCCCGGCCTCGAGGCCGATGTAGCGCAGGTATCCGGGTTCAAGCAGGGCCCGGTGCTGCTCGGGCCAGCCTCGTCGGGATGCCCGCAGCGCAAGCTCGATCAGCTCCGTGCCGTGCGGCGTGCTGGCGAGACCGTACTGGCCGAGCAGCTCCTTCAAGTCCGCCTTGCCGATGACCTGCTTGCCGCTTTCAAGTCGGATGAGCTTGGCTGGCGACCAGCCCGCCTCCTTGGCAACCTGCTCCTGGGTCAGGCCGGCCTCGCGGCGCAGGTTGTTCAGCGCCTCGGTCAGCAGGGCGCGGTCCACGGCCGGGGTACTGGTGGGGTCCATGGTGGCCTCCTCCTAGGGGGTTCGGTACGATTCGAGTACTGCATCTCCTGAGGATCATGAGGATGTGCAGGTGCGAATTTGCAACATGACACCATCAGAGTATGTCTTTGTCCCAAATTGGTGACTAGAGAGAATTTCGTCATGTTGCAGGTCGCAAGATATCAAACTAGTTGGTGCGCATGAATGTGAGGTATGCCTAACGCTCTAGGCGCGGGCGAGCACGCCACGGCAGCGGGAGGCCATGCGCACACCACGGGGAGCACAGACCGAAGGGCCCGCCCGGATCACGAACCCGTGTTCGGCGAACACGGGGCCGCGGTGCGCTCGCGTCGGCATCCGCCCCGCGGAGTTGATGCCCACCGGGGGCACGGGCCCGGGCCAAGGCACATCGCCACACCTTTCCTGATCAGAACCACCTGCTCCTCCGGCCGGGGGAGTCAGGTCGGAGGCGCCCGCCTCCATGCCAGGAAAGGAAAGGTCAATGCGCGATGATGAGGCTGCCTACCGCGGTCGGCACCGCAAGGGGCCGGTCGGGGGCCGGAAGCCGAAACGGGCAGGCTGGGCCAAGTTGGCGCTGCGGTACGCAGTCCGGTTCGGCTGCATGCTCGTCCTGCAGGAGCTGCTCAAACCGGTCCTGCCCTCACTCGGTCCGGTTCTCCAGTGGCTGGGGAGCCCCGAGAAGAGCCACGGTGAGTAGCTCCCCCCGGAGCCCCATTCCGGCGACTACGCAATGCGATGCAAGCGAGCGCGTAGTCACCGTCTAGTGCGGGTCAGTCGTCGGCGCCGCCGGCGGCTGACCCGCCCACACCATAACGCGCATCGTCGGAAATGGGATTGAAACGTCCAACTTCGACCGACTGCGATCATGGGTGGTCACCGCAGCCTCGACTTGGGAAAATACGCTCTTGGGTATACCCAGGCGGCATTGGTCGCAATCGGGTCACGAACAGCCAGACGACCACCCAGGGCCGCCGGATGGCGCCAAGACCCGTCACCTACTGTAGCACTTTGCAGTTATACGAATACACTAAGTAGCAGAAGGTGGATGCTCCCCGCAGCCGAGCCGAGTTTCGGCGCGTAGCGGGGATGTCGCCGAGCCATCCGGAACGCATCGACGCGTGAACGCCGTTCGACGCGCCCATGGGACGTGAAGGTGCCGCGCGCGGGGTGGTTCCGCACGCGGCACCACCCGAACCTCAGCCCGCCTGGGTGGCGGGCGGGAGTGCGCGTTCGAGGAACTCCCTGACCACCGCGCTGTCCAGTTCACCGTCCAGGGCCAAAGCCTGCTCCAGCCCGTAGGCGGTGACCGGGGGTTCGATCTCCAGTTCGCGGTGGGCGCGCCCCACGATCTCCTGGACCAGCCGGCGTGCGACGGCCGAGTCGTGGCGGATCACCCAGTCGAGCATCTTCGCGATCGCCAGGTCCAGGTTCAGATCCCCTTTCTCGACGGAGCCGCTGCGGGTGCGGACCCTCTCGACGTCGCTGCGGAACTCGGCCAGGACCGCGGAGCGCACGGCCGCGGCCAGGTGGTGCATGGGCACGATCTCGTCAAGGGAGACGGCCACCGACCAGGCGAGTTCCTGAGCGGTGCGTTCCACTTCGTCCTTGGTGCGATGGCGCAGGGCCCAGCGCTTGCGCTGGTCGGGGTTGTCCCACAACTGGGCCGTGAAGGAGGCGTGGAAGCGCTCCTGGATCCGCTGGGCGCCGACCGAGAGCGCGTGTCCGGTGCCGTCGCTGGTCAGGACGCTGTGCACGCCCTCGTCGGAGCGCCGGCGCTGCTCGGCCCAATCGGCGGCCACCGGGCGGGCCCACATGCTGCGCCCGCCCAGCACGGTCTGAGGCGGGGGGACCTCGCTCTGGCCGCGTGCGAGGTAGGCCCGCAGTGTCGAGGCGGCGATGCCCGCGGTCTGGGCCGTTTCGGCGACGCCGAGCAACTGGTCGCCGGCGAGTTCGGGCGCGCTGAGTTTGACCACGCACTGGTGCAGGGGCAGTGCGCCATCGCCGCGCGCGGCCGCCCAGCGGGCCAGGTCGTGGCCCCAGCCCTGCACCGTGAGTGCTGCTTCGACGTCGATCGTGGCGATCTTTCGGATGCGGCCTTGCTCGGCGTCGGTGGAGTCGTCGAGCAGGTCGGCGGCGCTGACGGTGCGCGCGGCCTTGACGGGCCGCTCGGCGAAGGACTCGCTGGCCCCGTCCCAGACCTGTAGCGGCCGGAACCAGGTGGTGCCGTCCCAGAAGTAGCCGCCCGAGCGGAAGAGCAGCGGCCGGCCGGTCCAGTCGGTGTGCAGGGCGGCGCCGTCGCCGTCGCGCACCAGCAGGACCGAGCGGCCGTGCTCGGGATGGGCGCGCACGCACCAGGCCAGGTCCTGGCGCAGCGGGTCGGTGGTGAAGGCCAGCCAGCCTTCGCCGCCGCGGGAGCGGTCGAAGCGGCCCCACATCCCGTTGCCGCGGTTGCGCCCTACGGCTTCGACGGCCTTGCCGTCAGCGGTGGGTATGTGGGTGTCGTCGACGAATGGCAGGTCGGGGACGGGATGGTCGGTACTGGATCCGTTGGCGAGAACACGGAGGTAGCTCATCTGCTGCACCTTTCCAAACTCGATTGCTGTAGATACTACAGCACTTTAGCGTAGAGAGGTACAGCACTGGTCTAGGTTGGTCGCAATCTCAACGGCCTCCGAGTGTTGTTACAGCGGATCCAGTCGCTCCCACGGCGATCGCGCCGATCGCGCCTCGGAATGATCTGCGGCGCCTCAAGCGCGACGACACCACTGCCGACCGCACGGGCCTGGGCCGGAGGAGTTCGCGAGGCGCTGGCCCGGGACGAGCATCAGCTGGGCGCGGCACGAGGCTGTCCGTTCACGCCGGCACGGCAGGCGCCAGACGCATTCACGCAGACACGGATTGTCATCACCCCTGTTTAGAGTCCGCCCTGTCGGATCAGTGAACGGCACTCGGACTGAGGGAGTGACAGATGGGCCCGTGGCGCTATGCGATCAACATGGCACTGTCGGAGGCGGAGAAGAAGGAGGTGACAGGGCTGGCCAATGCGGGGGTCACCGGCAAGTGGATGCTCTTCCCTGACGTTGAGTGGGTGCGCGGCGTCTGGGCCGACGTCGTGGCGGCCACTGAGGAGGGGCGTCTGGGGTATGCGGCCAAGGTCGCCACCGACCACAAACCAGGTAAAGGTGTGCTGATCTGCGTCTACACAAAGGACTGGCGGGATCAGCGCGATGTCGCCCGCGTGCTAGCCGAACTGCGCGCCATGGGTACCGGCCAGCGCTTGTCCTACAAGGAGGACGCCGCCACCCTGGCGTTGCATTACGGAAAGGGCGCCTCGCTGTATGTCTCCCAGGCCGAGTCCATGGACTTCGACCAGCGCCGCTCCGGTTACACCCCAGGCGATCAGCACGCCCTGTTCGGTGATCCCGAGGAGCAGGAGGAACGCACACCCGAGGAGGTTTTCTCTCGCGACGAGCCCTACGGCCCCTTCCCAGACTGAGGCACGGTCTCAGCAGCGACGGGTGCGGGGGCGTGTTCGGCAGCGGCCTGCTCGACGAGCTTTCCCTGCTCACTCAGGACGGCAAGCTGAGCGTGGCAGGACTTGCCTGAAGCTCGGAAGCATGGTGCCCGGCCCCAGCCCTGAGAGCGCGCGCGGGATGTTGCACAGCCGATGCAGAGTCCAGCCCTGAACGTGCGGATCGTGGGCCTTCGATGCCAGCTTGTCTAGGTACTCCGTCGGGGCAGGACCGTTGATCCCGAAGCCGTGCCAGACAGTCGATGGTCTGGTGTTGGTGCATTCCTGTCGGACGCAGCGTCCGCCTGCGGTGCACCTTTCCGTGATCGGGCTATTTCGGTGCATGATCCCGGATTTGCACTTTCAGGCACTTACGTCACGGAGAGCGCTACTGCGAGTCTCCTCGCCCGCGGACACGTCCTGTTGGAGTTAGCCGCCGCCTTCGTGAGGGCGGCGGCGTTCAGGTCCTCACCACATCGATCCGGCCCGCCCGTGCCCCGTCACCATCAGGAACGGAACTCCCCGCGGCCGCTGCGAAGCCGCGCCTGAAAGATGGCGAGTCTTTTCCGGCCCATGCCGGAGACCGTAGGGCTGGATTCCGCCTGTGACCAATCGGCTCCCCGGATCGGGCCCGGGCCGACCAAGAAAACTCCGCAGCGGTGCCGCGGACGGGGGCCGTGCGGGCGGTGATCCGGCCCCGCTTTCGAGGGGTGTGAGCCCTTGGTGAGCCCTTGGCGTGAAAATAGCCCTTGCCCTGCGGGTTATATCCGCAGGTTAGGGCCAATGTTGATCATGGAGCGGATGACGGGAATCGAACCCGCGCTATCAGCTTGGGAAGCTGAAGTTCTGCCATTGAACTACATCCGCGTGCTGCCGACTGGGGGCGGCGGCTCTTATGGGAGCTTACCGTATCGGGCATTGGTGTGCAGCCGGGGTGTTGGCGGGATGCGCGGCGGCGGGGTCGGGTTGGCGGTAGGTTCTGGAGCGTGCTGCTCTCCGATCGCGACATCAGGTCTGAAATCGAGTCCGGGCGGGTCAGGGTCGATCCATACGACCCCGGGCTGATCCAGCCGTCGAGTGTCGATGTCCGCCTCGACCGGTTCTTCCGGGTGTTCGAGAACCACCGATACCCGCACATCGACCCCGCCGTCGAGCAGCCCGACCTGACCCGGCTGATCGAGGTCAAGGGCGACGAAACGTTCATCCTGCACCCCGGTGAGTTCGTGCTCGCCTCGACGTTCGAGATGGTCACGCTGCCTGATGACATCGCGAGCCGGCTGGAGGGCAAGAGTTCGCTCGGGCGGCTGGGTCTGCTGACCCACTCGACCGCCGGGTTCATCGACCCGGGGTTCTCGGGGCATGTCACGTTGGAGCTGTCGAACGTCGCCACGCTGCCGGTGAAGCTGTACCCGGGGATGAAGATCGGCCAGTTGTGCATGTTCCGGCTGACCTCGCCGGCGGAGCACCCCTATGGCACGGCCGGGTACGGGTCGCGCTACCAGCACCAGCGGGGGCCGACGGCGTCCCGCTCGTACCTGAACTTCTCACGCACCGAGATCTGAATCCGCGCCGTCCTCAGTAGGCGTAAGGGCCGGGGGTGGTGGCGGGGAAGGGGCGGGGCTGGTCGCGGCGGGGGAGCAGGTAGGCGGAGAGGAGGCCGCCGATGAAGCCGAAGAGGTGCGCCTGCCAGGAGATGCCCTCTTGGCCGGGGAGCGCGCCCCAGATCATGGCGCCGTAGAACAGGACCACGCAGATCATGATGACGATGTCGATGGTCTTGCGTTCGATGATGCCGCGTAGGACCAGGAAGCCGAAGTAGCCGAAGATCAGCCCGCTCGCGCCCAGCGTGATGCTGCCGGGGGGCGAGGTGAACCAGACGCCGATGCCGCTGACCAGGATGATGATCAGCGAGGCCCCGGCGAACCGGCCGATGCCGCTGAAGGCGACCAGGGAGCCGAGGACGAGCATCGGCACGCTGTTGGCGATCAGGTGGTCGAAGCCGTAATGGAGGAACGGCGCGGTGAAGATGGTGTAGACGTCATCGAAGGTGCGCGGCCGAATACCGAACGTATCGAGCGCGTTGCCCGTGATGAGGTCGAAGATCTCCAGCACCCACATGAGCGCGGTGAGCGCTACAACGGTCAGGATGGCGCGTATCCGGGACTGCGTCACGTTTTCGACTGTATGTGAGAGCCGTCCGGCGGTGCGGGATCTCGGCGCCGGGAGTTGGGGCGCGAGCGCGATCGACACTGGCCGGTGACCGTTTTGTGGCCGATCTGAGCTGGAACGTTGCGTATCGAGTGGCGTGTTTCACAGATAATCGGACTGTGTCGTAAATCACAAAAGCTTGCCCGAATCGCAGAG
The DNA here is from genome assembly GCF_003014485.1 of Murinocardiopsis flavida. GTDB lineage: Bacteria > Actinomycetota > Actinomycetes > Streptosporangiales > Streptosporangiaceae > Murinocardiopsis > Murinocardiopsis flavida. The sequence continues at coordinate 128,174 of NZ_PYGA01000012.1, forward strand.
ATCTGCATGTCGCAGGTCAAGTTTCCGTCGGCACAATGAGTAAACGCGTTATCTCTCCGTGACCAGTCACAGGGAAAGTCCAGGGCCGCGTCTGTATGGTGATCTATCGAGCTAAAACGGGCGTAAACAAACAGTGCAGGCACGGTTACCAGCGGCGCTCTCCGTCCAGGATCTGGGCATACCGTTACCGACCGTGAAGCGCTCGCGCCACCGCTAACAGGCCGCGGAGGGGCGGGTCGGGTGCCGCCATTACTGGTGGGCCGCCGCGTCCTACGCGGCCGGACGACCGAAGAGGGGACCGTGCCAGCAGTAAGAGCGGACAAGCTCTACAAAGTATTCGGCAAACGCGCCAACAAGGCCGTCGAGTTGCTCGGCGACGGCCGCCACCGCGACGAGATCAAACAGCTCGACGTGACCGCGGCCGTCATCGACGTGAACTTCGACGTCAAAGCCGGCGAGATCTTCGTTGTCATGGGACTCTCCGGCTCGGGGAAGTCCACCCTGATCCGCATGCTCAACGGACTGCTGGAGCCCACGGCCGGGACGGTGGAGATCGAGGGGACCCAGATCACCGGCCTGCCGCCCGCCGAGCTGCGCCGCCTGCGCAGCCAGAAGATCAGCATGGTCTTCCAGCACTTCGCGCTGTTCCCGCACCGGACGGTGCTGGAGAACGCCGCCTACGGCCTGGAGGTCCGCGGGGTCCCGCGCGAGGAGCGGCTGGTCAAGGCGAAGGAGTCGCTGGGCCTCGTGGGGCTCGACGGCTGGGAGGACCACCTGCCCACCCAGCTGTCCGGTGGGATGCAGCAGCGTGTGGGCCTGGCACGGGCGCTCGCTGCCGACACCGACATCATCCTCATGGACGAGGCGTTCAGCGCGCTCGACCCCCTGATCCGCCGCGACATGCAGTCGCAGCTGCTGGAGCTCCAGGCGACCCTCGGCAAGACGATCGTGTTCATCACGCACGACCTGAACGAGGCCATGCGGCTCGGCGACCGCATCTGCGTGCTGCGCGACGGACGCGTGGCGCAGATCGGCACGGCCGAGGAGATCCTCAACGACCCGGCGAACGACTACGTCGCCCAGTTCGTCGAGGACGTCGACCGCACCCGGGTGCTCACCGCGTCCTCGGTCATGGAGCCGCCCATTCCGGTGATCGACCCCAGCCACGGGCCGCGCGCCGCGCTGCGCACCATGCGCGAGAACCAGACCGTCTCGGCGTTCGTCGTGCGGCGCAACCGCCAGCTGGTCGGCGCGGTGCGCGAAGGCGCCATCGGCGAGGCCGTGCGCAACGGCGTCAAGGAGCTCGACGGGCTCGTCGACGGCGACATCGAGCGCGTCCACCCCGACACCGCGGTCGCCGACCTGTTCCACCAGGCCGCCGAGAGCCCCTACCCGCTGGCCGTTGTCGACGGCGACGGCCGGCTCGTCGGGGTCATCCCCCGGGTGACCCTGCTCGCGGCGCTCGCGCCGATCGGCAGCGGGGACGACACCGGCAACGGTGCCGGCGGCGGCGAAGTTGCCGCCGACGGCGAAGGCGACAGCAGCGTCAAGGGTGCCGACGAGGGCGGCGCCACCGCCGCCGCATCGGACGCGCCCGCGGCCGAGGACACCGATTCCGCCGCGGCGCGGGCGAGCGACGGCCCGCCCGAAGCGGACACCGCCGAGGAGGGGAGCGAGCGATGAACCTGCCCGCTCTGTCCATCACCGTCCCGCGCGTGCCCGTCGGCGACGGGTTCAAGGCCGGTGTCGACTTCCTGAAGGACAACCTCGCCTGGTTGTTCGACATCATCGGCACGATCATCGAGGTCTGTGTCGAGTTCCTCGGCGTCACACTGTCGGAGCCGTCGGCCACCCAGCTCTTCGTCGCGGCGTCCGTTGTCGTGGCCGTGGGCCTGTGGCTGCGCGGGCACCGCTACTCCGCCACGATCCCGTTCGCGGTGTGGATCGCGGTCTGGGCCGCCGAGGCCTACGGCGGCGCGACGACGGCGATGCTGTCGCAGCTCGACCCGGTGCTGTTCACCTGGGCCCAGTCACTGTTCGGCGAGGAGGCGAGGTTCGTCTACCCGCAGCTCCTCCCGGCGATCCCGCTGTTCCTCGCCCTTGCGGTGCTGAGCTTCACCATGACGCGCGACCCCCGGCAGCGGCGGCTCGCGATCTACGTCATCTGCGGCCTGGCGGCGTTCATCGCGCTGCACTTCATCGTGGGCGTGCAGCTCTCGCTGCTGGTGACGATGCTGTTCGTGCTGGTGGCGTGGCTCATCGCCGGGACGGGACTGGCGATCTTCTCGCTGCTCGGGTTCCTGCTGATCATCAGCATGGGCCTGTTCGACGACGCCATGAGCACGCTCGCGCTGATCATCGTCGCGACCGCGGTCGCCGTCGCCATCGCGCTGCCGCTCGGCGTGCTGGCCGCCTACAACGACCGGGTCAGCAACGTCCTCAAGCCGGTGCTGGACTTCATGCAGACGCTGCCGGCCTTCGTCTACCTGCTGCCGGCCATCTCGTTCTTCAGCGTCGGCGAAGTGCCCGGTGTCATCGCCACCGTCATCTTCGCCATGCCCCCGGGGGTCCGGCTCACCGAGCTGGGCATCCGCCAGGTCGACAAGGAGCTGGTGGAGGCCGGTGAGGCGTTCGGCGCGCCCGATTCCCAGATCCTGCGCAACATCCAGCTCCCGCTCGCACTGTCCACGATCATGGCCGGCATCAACCAGGTGATCATGCTGAGCCTGTCGATGGTGGTCATCGCCGGAATGGTGGGCGCATCGGGCCTGGGCAACCAGGTCTACACCGGCATCGCCCAGGCGCAGATCCCCATCGGTTTCGAAGGCGGTATCGGCGTCGTGATCCTCGCCATCTACCTCGACCGGCTCACCGGAGCGGTGACCCGGTTCTCGCCGGCGGCGAAGGCGCAGCGCGCCGCTGCGTCCCGCTGACCCAACGACCGACCACCGAACCCGCCGCGGCGCCAGCGCCTGAGCGGGTGGGACGGATCCCCGCTCGATCCGCCCGCCAATGAACGCACGATACGAGGAGTACAACGTGGTTAAGCGATCGAGACGACTGCTGGGCATCGGCGCCGCAGCGGCATCCCTGGTTCTGTTCGCCGGGGCGTGCGCGGGCGAGGGCGGGGGTGTCGACACCGGACCCGAGGAGGGCGAGGGTGCCGGCAAGACGATCAGCATCGGCCTCATCCCGTGGGAAGAGGACATCACCGTCACCAACCTGTGGAAGGTGATCCTGGAGGAGAAGGGCTACACGGTCGACATCAAGAACGTCGACGTCGGCCCGATGTACGAGGGCACGGCCCAGGGCGACATCGACCTCTTCCTAGACACCTGGCTGCCCACCACGCACAAGTCGTACTGGGACCAGTACGGCGACCAGCTCGAGGACCTCGGCGCCTGGAACGAGAACGCCAGCCTCCAGATCACGGTGCCGGAGTACGTCGAGGACGTCAACAGCATCGAGGACCTCAAGGGCAAGGGCGACGAGTTCGACGGCAAGATCATCGGCATCGAGTCCGGGTCGGGCCTGGTGAAGACCACCAAGGAGAGCATGCTCCCCGACTACGGCCTGAAGGACGAGTACGAGCTCGTCGAGTCGTCCACGCCGGCGATGCTGACCGAGCTGGAGTCCGCGATCAAGGACGAGAAGCCGATCGTCGTCACCCTGTGGCGCCCGCACCCCTCCTACGCCAAGTTCGACCTGAAGGACCTGGAGGACCCGAAGGAGTCCATGGGCGGCGCCGAGAAGATCCACATGGTGGGCCGTGAGGGCTTCTCCGAGGACTTCGGCGAGCTGAACGGGTGGCTGAAGAAGTTCAAGGTCGACGACGACACGCTCGCCGACATGGAGAAGGTCGTCCTCGAGGACCACAAGGACAAGGAAGAGGAAGGCGCCCGCGCCTGGCTGAAGGACAACCCGGAGTTCGTGCAGGAGGTCCTCGGCAAGGACGCCGAGGGGCTGAAGTTCTGACGCGCTCCGCCCCGCCGGCCCGCTGACCCCGGCCGGCCGCCGATCACCGGCAGGGCCGCCTCCCGAACGGGAGGCGGCCCTTCGTCGTCGGTGCCGCTCAGGTGGCCCCGGATGTGAGGGAGCGGTCGCGCTGCGGGATTCCGGCGGTGCTCATGAAGGTGTCGACCCGGCCGGGCGAGGTGAGGCCGGTGAGCGGCAGGTAGGGGCGGTTCGCGCGGCGGCCCTCGACCGAGGGGAAGACGCGCGGCCGGCCGGCGGTGTCGCACAGGCCGAGCGAGCGGGTGCGGCCGGGCAGCACGTAGTAGGAGCCGATCTCGGAGAACGGCAGCCGGACGATGTAGCGGCCGCGGACGTAGCGGAACTCGCCGTCGCCGACCTCCAGCACCGGGGCCCGCAGCAGCGCCGCGTGCCAGATCAGGGCGCCGCCCGCCCCTGCGAGCAGGATTCCGAGGGCGACACCCGCCCAGCTCGCTGCGGTGAGCGCGGCGGTCGCGAGCCCCAGCGCGGCGAGCGCCGCACCGCCCCACAACTCCGCGCGCTTGCGTCCGAACGGGCAGACCAGGCGAACACTCTCGGTCACGGACGTGCCTCTCTGGAGGATGCGGGCCGTACAGGCGGACTTCGCGGCGGCGGGTTCGGATCGCGCGGGACAACGCAGCGGTGCCGCCAGAGGGGTCGGGAGGCACGCGGGCCCGCACCGGGAGAACCCGGATCGCGGCGGCCGCCGCTTGCACGATATCGGCTCCGGGGCGGTCGGGACGGCCGAAACCGGCATTGGCAAACCTGGGAATTCGGCACGATTTCCGCGCAACCGCGGGCTTTCCCGGCCGCGGAGCCGCCGACGTGCGGGAACGCTTCCACGCGGGGGTACGCACGGCGCGGCGGCGCTCAGGACGCGGGGGCGGACTCCATTGCGCGCCCCCGGGCGGTGCGCCACAGCGCCCACCCGGCGAAGCCCCACAGCGCCGCGGCCCCGCCGAAGCCCGGCAGCGCGTACCAGGCCCCCGTCCCGCCCAGCGCTGCCGCCGCGAGCACGGTCACCGCTGCCAGCGCGCACAGCGCACAGGCGAGGACGTGGAAGGCGCGGATGCGCAGCACCAGGCCGAACGGCACGAAGTGCGCGCCGACGACCGCCATGGTCCACACGGGGGCCCATTCGGGGCGGTCCCACGGGCCGTTGAGCAGGTTCTGGCCGCCGATGATCAGCGCGACCTCCACCGCGATCACCACGGGGAACCAGCCCCATTTCGGCGGGCCGCCGGCCCCCGCCGCCGCGGGCGCGGGGCCGCGGAGCGCCGCCGCGGCGATGAGCACCCCGGCGGCGGCGAACGCGCCGAACACGGTCCACCCCGCGGTGTCGAGGGCGGCCTGCCATCGGGGCACCGCCGGGCCGGCCCAGCTCAACCAGTCGCGGCCGAAGAAGGCGCCGACGAGTGATCCGATGACGATCGAGATGATGGTGTCGCGCCGCACCGTGCTCCCCCGTGTCCCCGGGAGGCGCGGCGGCTGCCCGACCTTCCCATGAAAGGACTATAAGCGGACATAGCACTCCATTCGGCGCGCCCGGGCCCGCTGCGGCCCGGTCAGGGGTCGCGCTGCGAGCGGATCAGCCCGTTCAGCGCGGCGAGCCCGCCGACCGCGATCGCGGCGAAGTACACCGCCTCCAGCGCCGCGGCACGCGGGTCGGCGCGCACGGCCTCGGCCACCGCCTGGGCCGCGCAGGAGCGGTCGAGGTCGGTGTCAGGCGGGCGGGGCGCCGACACCTCGTCGTCGGCGTCGGCCCATGCGTCGTGGGCGTCCCAGTAGCAGCCGGTGAGGTGGGCGGCGTGCGCGGCGGCCGCGGTGTGCACGGCGTCGTCGACCTGCCCGTTGTCGAGGGCGTGCAGGGCCGCCATCGGCGCGGGGTCGGCGAGGCCGGTGAACGCAGCGGCGGCGCGGGCGGCGGCCCCGGCCATGCGCCGCTGCGCCGCGGGGTCGGCGGCGCCGAGGCGGGCAGCGAGGTCGGCGTCGACGGCTTCGAGACGCCACATCATCCGGGCTCCTCACCTGGTGCGGAATCAGGACGATACCGTGTCCGCCGGACCGTGTCCCCGAGCGATGGCAGGCTGTGAGGCGGCCGGTCGGCGCAGCGGAAGGGGGACGCATGGAGGAGGTCGGCGCGCAGGGGGCGCCGCACGGCACGGGCGGCGCCGTCGACTTCGACGGGTTGACGCTGGAGGAGCGGCTCCGGCTGTTCGCGTTCACCCAGCGCGAGAACCACCTCGCGTACTACTGGGTGCTGCGGGCGCTCGACCGGCTGCGCGCGACCCACCGCCCGCAGGCCGCGCCGAGCGAGGTCGCCGAGGCGCTGGCGGAGCTGGCGCGCGAGCACGACGGCGTCCCCGACCCCGGCGCGAACCTGCGCCGCCTCCTCGACGACCTGCGCGACGAGGACGTCCTGCACCGCGCCGAGGACGCGTCGCGCGCCGGCAGCCTCGCCAACTACCGCAACCGCAACTCCATCTACCAGTTCACCGAGATCGGCTACCGCACCTACCAGGCGGTGCAGGCCGTGCTCAGCGCCAGGGTGAGCGACGCGAACCTGTCGCGGCTCGTCGTCACCGAACTCCTGCGCGACCTCCGGGCGCTGGCGCAGGCCAACGGCGCCGGCGACACCGACGAGGTCTACCGCCGCCTGATGCGGCTCGACGCCACCTTGACCGACATGACCCAGCGGGCGGCGCGCTTCTACCTGATGCTCGCCGACCTGGGCCGCACCACCGACGCGTCGCCGGAGCGGTTCCTGCGCTACAAGCAGGCCCTGCTGTCGCACATGGGCGACTTCAGCGGGGAGCTGAGCCGCTTCGCGCCGCTGCTGGCCGAGGCGGTCCGCGAGGTCGAGCACACCGGCACGGGGACCCTGGTCCGGCGCGCGGCAGAGGCCGACGAGCGGGTGCTGATGCTGCCGCAGGACCGGCTCGCCGACTGGCAGCGGCGCTGGGACGGGCTGCACGAGTGGTTCGTCGGGACCGGGGGCGACGACTCCGGCGCGCAGCGCATGCTCGCCGCCACCCGGGCCGCCATCTCCGGGGTCATCGCGCTGCTGCGGCAGGTCACCGAGTCGCGCGAGACCGGGGTGAGCCGGACGACGCAGCTGCGGCACCTCGCCGAGTGGGTCACCGACTCCCCCGACGACGACGCCGTCCACGCGCTGGCGGCGGCGGCGTTCAACCTCGGCTCGGTCCGCCACGTCGGCGCCGCGCACGACGACGCCGACCAGATCTCGTCCCGCGCCACCTGGTGGGACGCCCCGGGCGTCGAGGTGCACCTGCCGGTGTTCCGCACCGGCAAGGGCGGCGGCCCCGGCCAGCCCAAGGCGGTGCGCACCGACAACAAGGCGCAGCGGGCGAGCATGCGCGACGGGCAGCGGCAGCGCCGCACGGCGGAGCGCGCCGCCGCCACCGCGCTCGCTGTGCGCGGCGCGCACGGCAGGGCGCTGGACGAGCGCGAGACCGCCGCGCTGCTGCGGCTGCTCACCAAGGCGCTGCCGACCCGGCCGGTGCCGGTCACCGGCCGGGTGCCGGGGCGTTCGGAGGCCGATTCGGTGGCGCTGACCCTCGTCCCCGACGCCGCCGGCAGCGTCGTGCACACCGCGCACGGGAGCCTGCGGCTGCCCGGCCTGCGGCTGGAGCTCGACCGGCCCGGCGCGGCGCGTCCTGCCGCCGCCGAAGGGGCCGAGTGATGGCGCGCGTCACGGTGGCGGCCGACGTCGCAGCCGCCGACCTGGAGTCCTACCAGCGTGCCGTGCGGCTGCTGCTGCGGCATCCGCTCATCACCGCCCGCCATCCCACCCCCGCCGCGCTGGCGCAGGTCACCCGATGGGCCGACCAGCTCACCACCGACTTCCGCGCGTTCCTCGGCTACGGGGTGCGCATCACCGGCGAGCACGCGCGCCTCACCCGGGTCTTCGACACGCTCGACCCCACCCAGTGGCTGCGCGGCGGCAGGGGCGCCGACCGCAGGTTCGACCGGCGCCGCATCGCCTACCTGTGCCTGATCCTGGCGTCGCTGCACCGCTCGCGGGTCGAGATCAGCCTCGCCGACCTGGTGCGCCGCCTCGCCGCCGACGCGGCCGCGATCGGCGGCCTGGGCTTCGACCCGCTGCTGCGGGCGCACCGCGCCGCCGTCGTCGACGCCGTCGACTGGCTGGCCGCGCGGGGCGCGCTGCGGGTCTCCGACGGTTCCAGCGAGTCGTGGGCGCGCGACCCCGAGCGCGGCGACGCCCTGTACGACATCGACCACGACGTCTGCGGCGCGCTGTTCAAGCCGGCGCGGCCGTTGCAGCACCTGGCGTCGGTCGCCGACCTGCTGCACGCGGGCGGGCGCACCGGCGAGGAGCGCGTCGACGGCCCCGCCCGGCTGCGGCAGGCGCGCCGGGCGCTGGTCGAGCGCCCGGTGGTCTACGACGCCGAGGTCGGCCCCGCCATCGCGCAGGCGCTGCGCCACCCGGCGGAGCTCGCCGCCGTCCGGCGGTTCACGGGGGTGCGCGCCGAGGTCCGGGCCGAGGGTGTGCTACTGGTCGACTCCACGGGCGACTTCAGCGACACCGCGTTCCCCGGGCGCGGCGGGGCCGTGAACCGCGCCGCGGGGCTGCTCCTCGCCAAGTTCGCCGAACTGCGCGAGGAGGGGTGGGCGAAGGAGCGGCTGCACTGGGTGGCGCACCCGTCCGGCGCCGGGGCGCACGCCGACCTGGTCGCGCGCATCGACCGCGCCGCGCCGGCCGCGGCAGAGGCCGACCCCGGACGGGAGGCCCCCGCCGGGGCGGCGGAGGCGCCCGGCGGCGACGCAGCGGGCGAGGTGCTGTTCGTCCCCGACCACACCCTCGCCGAGATGGTCGACGCGCTCTACGCCGAATTCGGCCCGGAGTCGTTCACCGACACCTGGCGCGCCGACCCCGCCGGCCTGCGCGGCGCGGCCCTCGGCCTGCTCGCCCGGCTGCGGCTGGTCGAGCCGGGGCCCGGGGGCGTGCTCGTCCTGCCCGCCGCCGCCCGCTACCGCAACATCACCCAGGCGCTGCCCGGCCGGGCCGACGGCGACCCCCAGGCCATGCTCGACTTCCACGCCGGACCCGAGGAGGACCTGTGACCGCCGAAACCCCCGCGGCCCCCGATGCGGAGGGGCGCTTCAAGCCGAGCCGCGCCGGCATCGTCAACCTGTGGGACTACGACGACGAGGAGTTCCTCTTCGCCGACGGGCGGCTGGTCCTGCGCGGGCACAACGGGTCGGGCAAGACCAAGGCGCTGGAGGTGCTGTTCCCGTTCATCCTGGACGGCCAGGTCGACGCCCGCCGCCTCGACCCGTTCAGCGGTGAAGAGCGCACCATGAAGTCCAACCTGCTCTACCAGGGGCAGGACACCGCGCACGGGTACGTGTGGATGGAGTTCGCCCGCCCGCTGCCCGGTGGCGGCGCGGAGGCGGTGACCATCGGTGTGGGGCTGCGCGCCCAGCGCCACGACGCGGACGTGTCCCGCTGGTACTTCGTCGCCGACGGGCGCATGGGCGTCGACCTCGGCCTGCTGAACGAGAACGCGCAGCCGCTCACCAAGAAGATGCTCACCGGGCTCCTCGGCCGCGGGGCGGTCACCGGGAAGGCGTGGGAGTACCGGGCGGCGGTCGACGCGCGGCTGTTCGGGCTGGGCGCGCAAAAGTACGATCAGCTGGTGAACCTGCTGCTGCAACTGCGGCGGCCGATGCTCGCCCAGGGGCTGAACCCCGAGAAGGTGTCCGACACCCTCACCGCGGGGCTGCGCCCGATCAACGAGGAGCTGGTCGCGCAGGTCGCCCGCGACTTCGACAACCTCAAGGCGGTCGAGACCTCGTTCGCGGGGCTGTCCAAGGTCGGCGCCGCGATCGAGGCGTTCCGCGGGTCCTACGGCACCTACCTGCGGGTCGAGGCGGGCGCGCGGCTGGCAGAGGCCGACCGGCGGCGCGCCAAGGTCGTCGAGCACGCCGCGGCGGTCCGGTCGACCGCCGACGCCATGCGGGCGGCCGAGGAGCAGCGCGCGGCAGCGGAGAGCGAGCGCGCCGACGCCGCCGACCGGCGCGCCGGGCACCAGGGCGACCTCGACGGACTCAAGAAGCACCCCGCCTACGCCGGCCGCGAGAGCCTGGCCGAGCAGCAGCGGCTCGTCGCGGCGCAGCGGGAGAACCTGGAGCAGTCCGAGACGGGCCTGCGCAACGCCGAGAGGGCCGCCGAGCGCCTCCGGAGCGAACTCGCCGAGCGGTCGGGTGCCCTGGCCCGCACGCGTGCGGAGGCGGCCCGGACGACCGAGCGGCTGCACGAGACCGCGCTCCGCGCCGGGATCGCGCTCGCCGACGACGACCTCAGCGGCTCCAGCGGGCACCTGCGAGAGGCGGTGTCGGCGCACGTCGCGACCAGGAGCTCCGAGATCGACGCGGTGCGCGGGCGGTTCCGGGCCACGGCCGCCGCGGCCGAGGAGCGCGACCGCTGCGCCCAGGCCGCGACCGCCGCCGAGGACGACCTCGCCGCGGCAGAGGACGGCCTGAAAGCCGCCACGTCCGCGCTCGACACCGCGCAGGCCGACGCGTCCGCCCGCCTCACCGCTTGGGGCGAGGCGTGGGTGGCCCCGACGGGCGGCCCGAACCTGCCCTCGCCCGAAGACCTCGCGGCCCTGCGCTCCGGCCTCGAACTGCTCGGCGAACCGGACGCACCCGGGCTGGGCGAACTCCTCGCCCGGCACGCGGAGAACCGCGTCGAGGCGCTGCGCGACACCACCGCGCAGCGCAAGCGGGAGCGCGCGGACACCGAAACGGCCCTCGGCGCCGCCCAGGACGAGCGCGACGCGGTGGCCGCCGAGCACGACGACGCCCCCTCGGCATCGGACCTGCGCCCGGCCGACCGCTCCGCGCGGCCGGGCGCGCCGCTGTGGCAGCTCGTCGACTTCGCCCCCGGCACCGACCCCGCCGTCGCCGCGGCCGTCGAAGGGGCGCTCTACGGCGCGCACCTGCTCACCGCCTGGGTCCACCCCGACCCGGCGCTCACCGCGCAGGCGCTCGCCGACCGCGAACCCGACGGCTACCTGGCGGCACTGCCGCCGGAGCTGCGCCCCGGCGGACCGTCGCTCGCCGAGGTCCTGGTGGCAGAGGCCGACCAGGACCTCGTCCCGGTCGAGGTCGTCCAGGGGATCCTCGCGTCGATCGCGCTGGCCGACGACGCCCTCCCCGCCGAACCCGCCGGCGCCGTGGTCACCAGGGCCGGGCGGTTCGGCGTCGGCCCGCAGCAGGGGTCCTTCCCCAAGGCCGACTCCGAGTTCATCGGCGCGACGGCGCGGGCCGCCCGGCGCCGCCGCAGGCTCGCCGAATGCGACGCCGGCATCGCCGAGCTGCGCGACCGCGCCGCCGGACTCGACGCCGAACTCGCCGACCTGGAGGCGCGGCGGCGGCGCTTCGCCGACGCCCGGGCCGACCTACCGAAGACCCACGGGATCGCCGCGGCGCTCGGCCGCGTCCAGAGCGAAGGCGGCGCCGTGCAGCAGGCGGAGCGGGTGCTCGGCGGCGCGCGCAAGCGCCTGGACCGCGCGACCGCCGACTACGGCACCTCCCGCGACGCGCTGCGGCGCGACGCCGACCGGCACCGGCTCCCGCACGACGGCGACGCCCTCGCCGCCGTGGAACAGGCCGTGGCCGACGTGACCGCCCTGGGCGCCACGCTCGTGCGCCTGCGCGACACCGAGAGCGACGGCGAGAAGGACATCGAGGGGCGCAGCGGGCTCCTCCACGAGGACGAGCGCACCAACGAGGAGGCCGCGCGGCGCATCGCCCGGCTGCGCACCGAACTGACCCAGGAGGAGCACACCCTCGCGTCCCTGAACGACAACATCGGTACCGCGCTCCAGGAGCTCCTGCCGCAGATCACGCGGGCCGAGGAGGGGATCGCGTCGGCGGCGGCCACCGCCGACGCCGCGACCGCACGGGCCGGCGAGGCGCGGGTGGCCTACTCCGGCGAGCAGGCCAAGCACGACGCCGCCGGGCGGCAGCTCGCCGAGGCGCTGACCGAGCGGCACGAGGCGCTGGCGCGGCTGCGGTCCTGCGCGCTCCCCGAGGTCCGCGCGGCGCTCGACGTGCCCATCAGTCCTCGTTGGCTGCCGGAGGAGTCGTGGCCGGACCCCGCGGAGACCGCGACCGCGCTGAACGCGGCGCTGTCGCTGCCGGAGTCCCGCGACGCCGCCGCCGAGGTCGACGGTGTGCTGCCCGCGCAGCTCGCGGAGCTGCTCGACCTGCTGCGCCGGGCCGTCGGGGAGTCCGGGCCGAGCCACACCGCGATCACCGGCAACGCCAAGAACCTCACCGACGCCTACGCCGCGTTGGAGAACGAGCTCGCCGACGCCAGGTCGGGCCCCGGCCCCGGGTTCGAGGCGATGTGGAGCCAGCAGGACGACGGGCTGAACCTCATCACCATCGACGACGCCGAGACCCGGGTGCCGGTGGCGGAGTTCGCCGCGCGCATCGCCGAACAGGTCGAGGAGCAGGGCCGGCTGCTGGACGAGCGCGAGCGCGGCGTCATGGAGGACGAACTCCTCACCGGGCTCGCCAGCCAGATCCACGAGCGCACCCGGGAGGCCCGCGACCTGGTGACGGCCATGAACGCCGAGATGCGGGCCCGCCCGATGTCGTCCAAGACCGCGATCGGGATCGGCTGGGTGAGCAGCGACCGGCTCACCGAGTCGCAGCGGGCGGTCGTCCAGCTGCTCAAGCGGGACCCGCACGCGCTCGGCGCGGCCGGGCTCGCCAAGCTGCGCGGCCACCTCCGCGACCAGATCCGGGCCGCGCGTGCGGCCGACCAGGTGTCCTCGTACCGCAAGCTGCTCGGTCGGGTCCTGGACTACCGCGACTGGCACCGGTTCGAACTGCGCATCACCCAGCCGGGCAAGTCCGAGGAGAAGCTGACGTCGGGACGGCACTCCAAGCTGTCGGGCGGGGAGAAGGCCGCGGCGCTGCACCTGCCGCTGTTCGCCGCCGCCAACGCCCAGTACGAGTCCGGGTACCCCACGTGCCCGCGGCTGATCGCGCTGGACGAGGCGTTCGCGGGGATCGACGAGATGTACCGCCCCGACCTGGTGGAACTCACCGTGAAGTTCGACCTGGACGTGTTCATGACCGGCTACGACCTGTGGCTCGCCTACGCGGCGATCCCGCAGGCCGCCCACTACGACCTGAAGCACGACGAGGCGGGGCACACGGTGTCGGCCCTGCTGATGCTGTGGGACGGCGGCCGCCTGGTCGACGACGGCGGCGGCCCGACCTCCGCCGCCCTCGCCGCCGAGGAACTCGGCTTCCCACCCACCCGCACCGTCCCCACCCCCGTCCCGGAAGAGGGCATGCTCGCCGAGCCACTCGACAACCTGCCCGCCTGACGCCCCGTCCCCAGCGGACCCGCCAAGGCCGCCGCTCCGCGCGAAGCGCGAGCGGCGGCCTTCGACGTCGCGCGGAGTTGAGGGGAGGGGTCGACGGCATTGCGGGCCGGAGGCTGAGGGCGCGGGCGGCGGGGGCTTGGTTCGGAGGAAGGGGCGGGTTATTGTTGCGTTGATGCATTAGTTGCAGTGACGCAAGGAGTTTGATCGTGGACGGGGCGGATCTGGAGCGGCTGGCCGGGGATATCGGGGACGTCCGGCGTGCGCTGATGCCGGACTTCGCGCTGGAGGCCCTGCGGGGGCTCGAGCACAACGAGCCGTCCATGATCCAGGTCGCGACCCTCTACCTGCTCGACCGGTCGGGCGCGCCCACCCAGCGCGAACTCGCCGAGCGCATCGGCCGGTCGGTCTCGGCCACCAGCCGCCTCATCGACCAGCTCGTCCGGCGGGGCCTCGTGGCCCGACGCGACGACCCCGAGGACCGCCGGGCCAGGCGCATCGTCCTCACCGAGACCGGTACGGCCTTCCTGCGCCGATTCGAGCGCCTCCGCGCCGAGGCACAGCTCTCACTGGTCAACGACCTCACCGCCGACGAACGCCGCCTCGTCGCCCGCGCGATGGAGCTGCTCGGCGAGTCCGCTAGGAGACGCAGCCATGACCACACCTGAACCGCTCGTCCTGTCCTTCGCCGAGATCGAGCCCGACACGGTGGCGCTGGTCGGCGGCAAGGCCGCCAACCTCGGCGTCCTCACCCGCGCCGGACTGCCCGTCCCGCCCGGCCGCTGCCTGACCACCGCCGCCTACCGCAGCGCCGTCGGCGGGGCGCTCGACGGCGTCCTCGACGAACTGGACGCCACCGACCCAGGCGACACCGCCGCCCTGCGGGCGCTGGCGCAGCGGGCGCGCGAACTGGTCCTGGCCGTCCCCGTCCCCGACGACGTCGCCGCCGCTGTCCGGGACGGGTCGGAGACGCCCGTCGCCGTCCGGTCGTCGGCGACGGCGGAGGACCTCCCAGGTGCCAGCTTCGCCGGCCAGCAGGACACCTACCTCAACGTCATCGGCGCCGACGCCGTCCTCGACGCCGTGCGGAACTGCTGGGCATCGCTGTGGACCGACCGCGCCGTGGCCTACCGCGCGGCGAACGGGGTCGACCACCGCTCCGTGCTGCTCGCCGTGGTCATCCAGGACATGGTGCAGGCGGAACTCGCCGGGGTCATGTTCACGGCGAACCCCGTCACCGGCACCCGCCGCCAGTCCGTGATCGACGCCGCTCCCGGGCTCGGCGAATCGGTGGTGTCGGGGGCGGTCAACCCCGACCACTTCGTGGTCGACACCGACACCGGCCGCATCATCGAGCGCCGCACCGGCGACAAGCTGCACGCGGTCCGCTCGCTGCCCGGCGGCGGCACCGAGACCGTCGCCGCGGCGGCCGACACGTCCGGCACCGCGGCCGACGCACCCGCCATCACCGACGACCGGGTGGCGGAGCTCGCCCGGCTCGGCGACCGGGTCGAGCGGCACTACGGCGCGCCCCAGGACACCGAGTGGGCCATCGACGCCGAGGGCGCGCTGTGGCTCACCCAGTCCCGACCGATCACCACGCTGTACCCGGTGCCGGTGCGCCGCACCCACGCCGACGGCGCGCGCGCCTTCCTCAACATCAACCTCGCCCAGGGCATGTTCCGGCCGTTCACACCCATGGGCGCGTCGGCTGTCAGGGTGGCCACGGGCGGCGTCGCCCGCATGATCGGGCTGCCGGTCCCCGACCTCCGCGACGGCGCGCCGGCCCTCGCCGAGGGCGGCGGGCGGCTGTTCATCGACGCGACCACCCCGCTGCGCAGCACGGTGGGCCGCGCGATCGCCCTGAGGCTGCTCGGGGTCATGGAGGCGCGATCCGCCGTGGTGGTCCGCGCGCTGGCCGACGATCCGCGGTTCAGCCTGACCCGGACCTCGGCACTGCCGTTCCTGCGCCGCGCCGTGCCGTTCGCGCTGCGCAACGGCCTCCCTCTGCGGGCCGCCGCCGCTGCGGTGTCCCCGGCCTGGGCGAACCGGGACGCCCGCCGCTTCGCCGCGGGTCTGCGCGCACAGGCGGCGGCCACCGCGGCGAAGCCCGTCGAGCGACTCGACCGCGCCGAGGAGCTGCTCGGCACCACGTTCGGCCCGACCGCCGTGCGGCTGCTGCCGCTCGGCCTCGCCGGAGCGGCGGCGCTCGGCCTGGCGTCCCTGCTGCTGCGCGGGCACGCGCGGCCCGGCGAGATCGCGACCGTGCTGCGCGGCCTGCCGGACAACGTCACCACCGAGATGGACCTCGCCCTGTGGCACCTCGCCCAGCGGGTCGCCGCCGACGACGACGCCGCGGCGCTGCTGCGCGGCACCCCGCCCGCGGACCTCGCCGAGCGGTTCCACAAGGACGCGCTGCCCGAACCGCTCGCGGGCGGGCTCGCCGGGTTCCTGACCGAGTACGGCCACCGCACCGTCGGCGAGATCGATCTGGGGCGGCCCCGCTGGGCGGAGGACCCCACGCACATCATCGGCGTGCTGGCGAACTACCTGCGGCTGGACGACCCCGGCCTGGCGCCCGACACGCTGTTCGCCCGCGGCGCCGCCGAGGCCGAGGCGATGATCGAGGAGCTGAGCGGCCGGGTGAGCGGGGCGCGGGCCGGAGCGGCGCGCTTCGCGCTCGGCCGGGCCCGCGCCCTGCTGGGCATCCGGGAACTGCCGAAGTACTGCTTCGTGGTCGTCTTGGCGGCCGCGCGGACCCACCTCACCGCTGTGGGCGCCGACCTCGCGGGGCGCGGCCTCCTGGAGCACCCCGACGACGTCTTCTTCGTCGACCTCGCCGAGGCCCGCTCCGGCCTGGACGGCACCGACCTGCGTGCGCGGGTGGCGGAGCGGAAGGACGCCTACAACCGGGAGCTGGGCCGCCGGCACCTGCCCCGCATCGTGCTGTCCGACGGCACCGAACCCGAGGCGGTCGCCACCGGCGCCCTCCCCGAGGGCGGCGGGCTGACCGGCACCCCGGCGTCCTCCGGTACGGCCACCGGCACCGCGCGGGTGGTGCTCGACCCGGTCGGCGCGCACCTGGAACCGGGCGAGATCCTCGTCTGCCCCTCGACCGACCCCGGGTGGACCCCGCTGTTCCTCACCGCCGGGGGCCTGGTGATGGAGATGGGCGGCGCGAACTCGCACGGCGCGGTCGTCGCCAGGGAGTACGGCATCCCCGCCGTGGTGGGCGTCGCGCACGCGACCGGGCGCGTCGAGAGCGGCGACGAGGTGACGGTCGACGGCACCTCTGGGGCCGTGTCCGTCGCCGCCGACGCGGAGCACCGGGACGACCCGGCCCCGGTGCGGTGACCGCCGCCGGCCGCCGCGTCAGAGCGTCGGAGCGGCCCTGGCGTACCTGTCGGCGAGGATGCGGAGGTGGGCGACCAGCTCGGGCGGGTCGTCGACGGTGAAGTCGACGCCGAGCATGCCGGTGTAAACGGCGAGGGTCTCCAGTTCGTCGGCCCCCGTGTGCAGGACGCTGGTGTGCTCGTCGACGGCCGTGACGGTGCCGACCGCAGGGGAGATCCGGGCGGTCACCGCCTCGGCGGGGGCGTGCACCGTGATGCTGGCCCGGTAGCGCCACGCCGCGGCCGAGACCCGCCGCGACACGTACGCCGCGAGGTCGCCCCCTTCAGGCAGGTCCCGCGGCGTGAACCGCGGGCCTGTGGGGGTGAGCGGTTCGATCCGGTCGGCGCGGAACGTGCGCCAGTCCGCGCGGTCCAGGTCCCACGCGACCAGGTACCAGCGCCGACCCCAGGTGACCAGCCCGTACGGTTCGGTGCTGCGGCGCCCGGCCGACCCACTGTGGTTCCGGTAGTCGAAGCGCAGCCGCTCGTTGTCGCGGCAGGCGCCCGCGATGGTGACGAGGGTGTCGGTCGGGACCCGCGTACCGCGCCGGTCGGCCGGGACGGGCACGGTGTGGTCGCGCAGCGCCCCGACCCTGCGCCGCAGGCGGGAGGGCAGCACCTGCTCCAGTTTGGCGAGCGCACGCAGGGACGTCTCCTCGACGCCCTCCATGGCGCTCTCCGCAGCGGTGCGCAGGCCGATGGCGACCGCCACCGCCTCCTCGTCGTCGAGCAGCAGCGGCGGCATGGAGGCGCCCGCGGCGAGCCGGTACCCGCCCGCCGAACCGCGGGTGGCGTCGACGGGGTAGCCGAGTCCGCGCAGGCGCTCGACGTCGTTGCGCACCGTGCGCCCACTGACACTGAGGCGCTCGGCAAGCTCGGCCCCCTGCCAGTGGCGCGGGGTCTGGAGTAGGGACAGCAGTTTCAGCAGTCGTGCCGATGTCTCCAACATATTCTCCACTGTGCCAGTTCATTAGGAACGAACTCTTCCTAAGGACCCTCTAGTGTCGGCGACATGGAGAACAACAGCACCGAAATCCGCCCCTTCCGCATCGAGATCCCCGAGGCCGACCTCGACGACCTGCGCTACCGGCTCGACCGGACCCGCTTCACCGGCGAACTGCCCGGCGTCGGATCCGACTACGGGGTCTCCCTCGAATACGTCCAGAAGCTGGTGGATTACTGGAAGGACGGCTACGACTGGCGCGCCTGGGAGGCGAAGCTGAACAGCTACCCCCAGTTCAGCACCGAGATCGACGGCCAGCACATCCACTTCCTGCACGTGCGCTCCCCCGAGCCCGATGCGACCCCGCTGATCCTCACCCACGGCTGGCCGACGACGCCCGCGGAGTACCTGGACGTGATCGGCCCGCTCAGCGACCCCCGGGCGCACGGCGGGAACCCCGCCGACGCGTTCCACCTGGTCATCCCGTCGCTTCCGGGCTTCGGGTTCTCCGGTCCGACGACAGAGCGGGGCTGGAACCGGTACCGCACCGCCAAGGCGTGGGCCGAGCTCATGCGCCGGCTGGGCTACGACAGCTACGGGGCGCACGGCAACGACGGCGGCTCCCTGGTGTCGCCCGAGATCGGCCGCTTCGACCCCGAGCACGTGACCGGCGTCCACGTCACCCAGATCTTCTCGTTCCCCAACGGGACTCCGGGCGAGCTCGACGGCCTGAGCGAGGAGGACACGGGCCGGGTGAAGTTCCTGCAATGGTTCTACGAGAACCAGGGAGCCTACGACAAGCTCCAGTCCCAGGCGCCCCAGAACCTGGCGCACGCGCTCGCCGATTCGCCGGTGGGGCAGCTCGCGTGGAGCTGCCAGCTCTTCGGCGACGCCGTGAGCCGCGACTACATCCTCACCAACGTGATGACCTACTGGCTGACCAACACCGCGGCATCGTCCGCGCGCTTCTACTACGAGGACGCGCACGCCGAGGCGCCGACGGAGCCGACCACCGTCCCCACGGGGCTCGCGAACTTCGCGTTCGACTTCCAGTCCATCCGCCCGTTCGCCGAGCGCGACCACCACAACATCGTGTCCTGGCACACCTACGACACCGGCAGCCACTTCGCCGCACACGACGCTCCCGACCTGCTCGTGGACGACATCCGGGGCTTCTTCCGGTCACTCTGAGGACACCGGCGGTCCCGGCGGCGCCCGCCGCCGGGACCGCCGCGTCCCCGCCGCGGTGCGCGGCGGGGGTTCAGGCGGCAGGGGGGACGAACGCGCCGGTGCCCGCCGCGTCGGCGGCGAGCCGCGCCGCGCGGTCGACGTCGGCCGCCGCCACCGGCTCCCTGCTGACGCACAGCCGGTAGTACAGGGGCGCCACGGCGGCCCGGACGACTTCGCACGGGTCCGTGCCGGCGGGGGCCTCGCCGCGTTCGATCGCCTCGGTGACGACGGCCGCGCTGCGTTCGTGGCGGTCGGCGAAGAACGCGCGCAGCGCGTCGGCGGCGCGGTCGGATTGAAAGGCCGCCGAGATGGCGGCCGCCGGCACGGAGCGCAGGTCCGACCCTGTGAAGCCGAGGACGACCTCGTGCCCCAGCGCGGCGAGGTCGCCGCGCAGCGCGCCGGTGCGCCGCGGCGCCCAGCCGTCCTCGCGCGATCGCGCCAGCGAAGCGGCGAGCAGGCCGTCGACGCCGCCCCAGCGCCGGTAGACGGTGGCCTTGTGTACGCCTGAGCGCGCGGCGATCCGCTCCACGGTCAGCCCCGCGTATCCGCTGTCGCCGAGTTCGGCGAGCGTCGCGTCGAGTACGGCGGCGGTGTTGCGGGCGGTGCGGCCGCCGGGGCGCGCGGGGGCGCCGTCAGCATCGGAACTCATAACGCGACCATAGTTGCACTAGTGAGAGCTGTCGTGCCATACTCTCTAACGCGATGATAGTCGCGTTTAATCGATCGACTGAGGAGCCGATTCCCTTGGGCCTGCCGAACGCCTTCGCGCCCCGGTCGCGTCGCGCCGTCGAGCCGGTCTCCTGAGCCCTCGGCCGACGGCGCGCAGCCCGCGCCCGGCACCGGCCGCACCGCACGCCTGACCCTGCCGTGCGGCCCCCGTTCCGCCCCTCAGCAGGGGCGGTCCCCTTCCCCGCCGCCGCGGGGCGACTTCATCCGCAGCGCCGCCCGACGCGATCCCGCGCGGGCCCGCCGCCTCGCGCCCACCGACCCCGACCCGGGTCCGGCGCGCCACCGACCGGGAGGCCCCGCATGTCACCATCCATCGTGTGCACCGGACTGTCCTTTGACTGGCCCGACGGCACACCCGTCCTCACCGGCCTCGACGCCGCGTTCGCCACCGGCCGCACCGGGCTGGTCGGGCTCAACGGGTCCGGCAAGTCCACGCTGCTGCGGCTGATCGCGGGCGACCTCGCGCCCACATCGGGCGACGCCGCATCGTCCGGCGAGGTCGGGTACCTCGCTCAGGACGTCGCACTGCACGCCGACCGCACAGTGGCCGACCTGCTCGGGATCGCCCCGGTGCGCGCCGCGCTGCGCGCCGTCGAGAACGGCGACGCGGCACCGGTGCACTTCGCCGCCATCGGCGACGCCTGGGACGTCGAGGAGCGCGCCCGCGCACAGCTCCAGCGGTTCGGTGTCGCACCGGCGCCCGACGGCGGCACCGACGTCCTCGACCGGACGGTGGGCCGCCTGTCCGGCGGGGAGGCGGTCCTCACCGGGCTGGCAGGGCTGGTCCTGCGCCGCACCGCCGTCACGCTGCTGGACGAGCCCACCAACAATCTCGACCGGGCGGCCCGGCACCGGCTCTACGACGCGGTGCGGTCCTGGAAGGGGGTCCTGATCGTGGTCAGCCACGACCGCGAACTCCTCGACCTCGTGGACCACATCGCCGAACTCCGCGACGGGTCCGTCCACCACTACGGAGGCAACTACACCGACTACACCGAACAGCTCGCCGCCGAACAGGAGGCGGCGCAGCGGATGGCGCGGGCCGCGGAGGCCGACGTCCGCCGCGAACAGCGCCAACTCGTCGAGGCGCGCACCAAGCTGGACCGCCGGGTGCGGTACGGCAAGAAGATGTACGCGCAGAAGCGCGAACCGCGCGTCATCATGAAGCAGCGCAAACGGGAGGCGGAGGTCTCGGCGGGCAAGCACCGCATCATGCAGGCCGCCAAGGTCGCCGACGCCGAACGGAGCCTGGCCGACGCCGAGCACGCCGTACGCGACGACGACCGGATCCGCATCGACGTGGCACGCGCCGACGTCCCCGCCGGGCGCACCGTCCTGGAGGTGCGGCGGCCCGGCGCCACCCTGTCCATCCGCGGCCCGGAACGGGTGGGCGTCCTCGGCCGCAACGGCTCGGGCAAGACCACCCTGCTGCGCGCCGCAGCGGGGCGGGCCGAACTGCCGGGGGCGGCGATCACCCGCGGCGGCCCGGTGGGCTACCTGCCGCAGCGGCTGGACACGCTGGACGACGGCATTAGCGTCCTCGACAACGTGCGCGCCGCGGCGCCGCGGGCGACCCCGCACGAGGTCCGCGCCGGGCTGGCCCGGTTCCTCATCCGGGGCGACCGGCCCGACCAGCCGGCGGGGGTGCTGTCGGGCGGCGAGCGGTTCCGCGTCAGCCTCGCGTGCCTGCTGCTGGCCGGGACCCCGCCGCAACTGCTCATCCTCGATGAGCCGACCAACAGCCTCGACCTGCACAGCGTCGGGCAGCTGACGCTGGCGCTCGCCGACTACCGGGGCGCACTGCTGGTCGCAGGGCACGACCTGCCGTTCCTGCGCGGGCTCGGGATCACCCGCTGGTGGTCGACCGACGGCGGGAGCGTGACGGAGACGGAGGCGCCATGACCGGCCCCGGCCCCCGCGGTGCGCGGGGGCCGGGGCCCGATGCGGCGGCGGCCGGTCCACGCGGGCACAGGCGAGCGGGCGGCGGCCGGCCAGGACCGCCCCGGACACGAGGACGGGCCGTGGATGCGGCCCCGCGCCCGGGCGCACACCGTGCGGGCTGCCGTCCCGCGCCGACACGCCGGAGCCGCGGGGCACGGAATAGCGCGGTGCCGGGTGCGGTTTGCTCTGCACATGGCTGAAATCGGACCCAACGACCGCACCCCGCACCGGCTCCGGCTGGGACCATCCGACCTGGACGTCTATCCGGTCGCCCTCGGCGGCAACGTCTTCGGGTGGGGCGCCGACGAAGAGCAGTCCTTCGCGGTGCTCGACGGCTACCTCGCCGCGGGCGGCAACTTCGTCGACACCGCCGACGTCTACTCGGCCTGGGTGCCGGGCAACCAGGGCGGCGAGTCGGAGGCCGTCATCGGCAACTGGCTCGCCTCGCGCGGCAACCGCGACGACGTCGTGCTCGCCACCAAGGTCGGCGGGCACCCCGAGTACAAGGGGCTGGCCGCCGCGACGATCAAGGGCGGGATCGAGGCGTCGCTGCGCCGCCTGCGCACCGACTACATCGACCTCTTCTACACCCACTTCGACGACCCCGGCGTCCCCGTGGAGGAGATTCTCGGGACGCTCGACGGGCTCGTCCGCGACGGCAAGGTCCGCCACATCGGCGCGTCCAACCTGAGCGCCGAACGCCTCCAGGAGTCGCTGGCGGTATCCGAGCGCGAGGGCCTCGCCTCGTACGTGGCCGTCCAGCCCCACTACAACCTGGTGTCCCGCGACACCTACGAGGGGCCGCTCGCCGACACCGCCGCGCGGCACGGCCTGGTCGCGGTGCCCTACTACGCGCTCGCCTCGGGCTTCCTCACCGGCAAGTACCGCAGCGGCGCCCAGGTCGAGAGCGTCCGCGCGGCGGGGGCCGGCAAGCACCTGGAGACCGCGCGCGGCCGCGCCGTGATCACCGCGCTCGACGCGATCGCCACGGAGCGGGGCGTCGAACTGGCCACGGTCGCCCTCGCCTGGCTGGCGGCGAAGCCCACCGTCGCCACCCCGCTGGCGAGCGCCCGCACGGTCGCGCAGCTGTCGGCGCTGCTGGCGGTGGCCGACGTGCGGCTGACCGACGCCGAGGTCGCGCGGCTCGACCGCGCCTCGGCCTGACCGCGCCGGGGCGGGGCCTGCGGCCCCGGCCCGCTGTCAGTGCCAGCCGTAGCGCTCCCGCAGGACCGCGGCGACCTCGGCGAACCGGCGCCCGTCGAGGATCGCGCCCTCGCGGCGGATGTCGGACTCCCCCAGTTGGAACAGCCGGTCGAGGCGGACGTGGGACGGGCGGCCGCTGTCGTCCCACGCCCCCAGGTCGAACCAGTCGTGCTCCTCCCAGGTGTCGGGCTCCTGGGACGACAGCATGAGGGCGTGCAGCTCGGTGCCGCGGCGGCCCACGACGAGCAGCGGGCGGTCCTTGCCCCGCTGCGGGTCCTCCTCGTAGGGGACCCACGTCCACACGATCTCCCCTGCGTCGGCCCTGCCGTCGCGATCGGGGCTGTACTCCAGGCTGGTGGCGTTGCGCGCGGTCGGCACCTCGCGGACCTCCCCGCGGTGCGGGTGGTCGGCGCGGCCGTCCTTTGCTGAGTTGTGCACAGCGGAATCCTAGGGCGGATCGGCGCCGGCGTGGAGACCCGCCCGCGGCGGCAGGGAGCGCCGCGGGCCTCTCGGGGTCAGCCCTTGTACCACTCCCGCGTGCTGGACATCGAGAGGAGCAGCACGATGACCCCGGTGTAGACGATGAAGACGATCGCCCCGAAACCGCCCGTGACGAAGGACAGCAGCTCCAAGGCCAGCATCAGCCCCTGGAAGAGGATCTGGAACCACCACACGCCGCTGGAGCGCTTGCCGCCGATGCTGCCCAGGATCAGCGAGATGATCCCGTAGCCGCCGAAGAACCCCAGGGCCACGGCGACGATGACGATGCCGGTCCCCGCGGGGAGCCCGGCGTCGGCGGCCCCCGCGGCCAGGCCGTCCTGCACCTCGGGGATCGCGAAGGCCGCGCCGAAGAGCGCGGCGAAGAGCAGTGCGACGACCGCGGCGATGAAGGTGAGGATGCGGACCGCCAGCACCGTTCCGGGCCGCTCCATGGGATACCCGTAGGGCTGCTGCCCGTACCCCCCGTATCCCTGCTGGGCGTACCCGTGCTGACCGTAGGGCTGGTTGCCGTAGGGGTCCTGCTCGCCGCCGTATTGAGGGTGCATGGGGGTCGCCCCTTGTGTTGGTGGATCGGATCCAGGTCGGCCCAATATATCCAATCCGATGCGAAAAACCCGCTGGACACGGGTCCCGGCCCGCCCCGGAACGGCGGACCGGGACCGGTCACCCCGACCTGCGCACGTCCTCCCTGAGGTGGCGCGCCGTGTGCGAGTCGCCGGACGCCGCCATCTCCCCCGGCGTCCCCTCGAACACAACGGCGCCGCCGTCGCGGCCGCCTTCGGGGCCCAGGTCGATGACCCAGTCGGCGCTCTTGACGACGTCGAGGTCGTGCTCGATCACCACGACCGTCCCGCCGCCGTCGACCAGCCGCTCCAGGATCCGCAGCAGGTGCGCCACATCGGACATGTGCAGGCCGGTCGTCGGCTCGTCCAGGACGTAGGTCGCCGCGCTCTTGCGCAGCTCCCCCGCGAGTTTGATCCGCTGGCATTCGCCGCCCGACAGCGTGCTGACCGGCTGGCCGAGCGTCAGGTAGCCGAGCCCGACGGCTTCCAGGGAGCCCAGCACCGCGGCGATCCCCGGTTCGGTGAAGAACGCCGCGGCCTCCGCCACCGGCATGGCCAGGACGTCGCTGATGGTGCGGCCGCGCACCGTGTGCGCCAGGACCCCGGACTTGAAGCGGCGCCCTTGGCACACCTCGCACGTCGAGGTCATCGGGGCCATGAACGCGAGTTCGGTGTAGATGACCCCCAAGCCGTTGCACGCCTCGCAGGCGCCCTTGGAGTTGGCGCTGAACAGTGAGGCGCTCACCCCGTTCGCCTTGGCGAAGAGGCGGCGGATGTCGTCCATCGCCCCGGTGTAGGTCGCCGGGTTGGACCGCCGGGACGTGCCGATGGCCGACTGGTCGATGACGACCGCCTCGGGGTTCTCCACCAGGAAGTGCTCGTTGATCAGGGTGCTCTTCCCCGAACCGGCGACCCCGGTCACCGCCGTGAGCACCCCGGTCGGCACGGCGACGCTCACGTCCCTGAGGTTGTGCGTCGCCGCCCCGGTGATCTTGAGCCGGCCGGTGGGCCGCCGCACCCGCTCCTTGAGCCGGACCCCGGTGCGCAGGTGCCGCGCCGTCAGCGTGTCGGCGGCGGCCAGCCCCGCGAGGCCGCCCTCGTAGACGATCTCGCCGCCGTCGGCGCCCGCGCGCGGCCCGAGGTCCACCACGTGGTCGGCGATCTCGATGACGTCGGGATCGTGCTCCACGACCAGCACGGTGTTCCCCTTGTCGCGCAGCTCCCGCAGCAGGGTGTTGAGCCGCCGGACGTCGCGCGCGTGCAGGCCGATGCTCGGCTCGTCGAAGATGTACATGACGTCGGTCAGGCTGCTGCCGAGGTGCCGCACCATCTTGATGCGCTGCGACTCCCCGCCGGAGAGGGTGGCGGTGCGCCGGTCGAGGCTCAGGTAGCCCAGCCCGATCCCGATGAGGTGCTCGATCCGCTCGATCAGCTCGGCGAGGACGGTCGCGCCGACCGGGGCGTCGATGCCGCGCAGCACCTCGACGAGGTCGACCGCCTCCATCGCGGCGAGTTCGGCGATGTTGCGGCCGTCGATCGTGCAGCCGAGGACCTCGGGGTTGAGGCGGGTGCCGCCGCACGCCCCGCACCGGCCCGAGACGACGAACGACAGGTACGCCGCGCGGCCGCGCTCCGACATGTCCTCTGCGCCCTTCCTGATGTACAGGCGGGTGAAGCGGTCGACGGCGCCCTCGTAGTCGGAGTACAGCTTGCCGTAGGCGGTGTCGAAGCCGACCTTGCCGTCGCTGCCGTACAGCAGCATGTGCCACTCGTCCCCGGTGTAGTCGCGCAGCGGCTTGTCGTTGTCGAAGTGGCCGGAGTTCACGTAGTAACCCCAGTAGTAGGTGCCGACCCGGAAGTCGGGGTAGCGCAGCGCGCCGTCGTTCAGCGACAGGTCGAGGTCGAAGAACGCGTCGAGGTCGAGGACGTCGATCCGGCCGAGGCCGTGGCACTCGGGGCACATGCCCTGCGGGTCGTTGAACGAGAACACGTTGGAGAAGCCCACGAACGGGGTGCCCACTCGCGAGTACAGCAGCCGCAGCAGCGCGTAGATGTCGGTGATGGTGCCGACCGTCGACCGCGAGTTCCCGCCGAGCCGCTTCTGGTCGACGACGATCGCCGTGGAGAGGTTGGCGATCGCGTCGGCATCGGGGCGCCCGTGGCGGGGCAGCCTGTTGCGCGCGAAGGCGCTGAACGTCTCGTTCAGCTGCCGCTGCGACTCCGCCGCGATCGTCCCGAACACCAGCGACGACTTGCCCGAGCCGGACACGCCCGTGAACACCGTGATCGCGCGCTTGGGCACGCGCAGGGACACGCCTTTGAGGTTGTGCTCCCGCGCGCCCGTGATCTCGATGAAGTCATGCTGCATTCCGGTCCCTCCGCTGTGCGCCGTGTGCGTACGCGGCACGCTAAGCGGCGTTCCTGACATCTCATGTCAGGAACTCGGCGGTGATTCCGGGCACCCGGGCGGCCCGCCGGTGCGGGGTCCGGGCGGCGGGGGCGACCTTCAGTCGGCCGCCGGTTCGGCCGCTGCGCGCAGCGGCGCGGAGTCGAGCCCGCACACGTAGTCGGACCCGCACGGCGGCGGAGCGGCGGGGCGGCGGATCAGCAGGAACGCGACGGCGCCGGACACCGCGGCGATGGCGGCGGCGACCAGCATCGCGCTGTGGAACCCGGCGCTGAACCGCACCGGGTCGAGGTAGGAGGTCCCGTTGATCCCCACCGCGGCGGGGATGGCGGCGACCGCCGTCAGCTGCGCCGCGCGCGAGATCGCGTTGTTGACGCCCGACGCCGTCCCGGCGTCCGCGGGCCCCGCCGCGCCGAGCGCCGTGGCCGTGAGCGGCGCCACGGTGGCCGCCAAGCCGAGTCCCAGCACCAGGACGGCGGGCAGCACCTCCGTCAGGTACCCGGCCCCCGGGCCGATGCGCAGCATCAGCAGCAGTCCGCAGGCCATGGCGAGCGGCCCGATGCTCATCTGCGCGCGCGGCCCGAACCGCCGGGCCAGGTCGCCGGAGCGCGCCGACAGCGTCAGCATCAGCAGGGTGATCGGCAGGGTGGCGGCACCGGCCTGCACCGCGCTGTAGTCGAGCACCTGCTGCAACTGCACGACCAGCAGGAAGAACATGATCCCCAGGCCCGCGTACACCCCGATCGTGACGAGGTTCGCCGCGACGAACAGCCGCGAGGCGAACAACCGCGGCGGGATCAGGGGGCGCGAGCTGCGGCGCAGCGACCACCCGAACAGCAGCAGGGCCAGGACGCCGAGCCCCGCCGCGACCAGCACCGACGGCGCGGTGACGCCCGCCTCGCCGGCGGCGGTCAGCGCGTAGGTGGTGCCGCCCAGCCCCACAACGGTCAGCGCCGCGGCGGTCCAGTCGAGATCGCGGGCCGACCCGGCGCCGGCGTCGCGCGACTCCGGGACGTGGCGCACCGCCACGACCACCACGATGACGGCGAGGGGGATGTTGAGCAGGAAGATGAAGCGCCAGTCCCCGGCGTCGACCAGCCAGCCGCCGACGAACGGGCCGATGGCGTTCGCGACCCCGGTCAGCCCCGACCACGCGCCGATGGCGCGGCCGCGGTCCTCCTCGGCGAACTCCGCCTCCAGAAGGGCGAGGCTGCCGGGGGTGAGCAGCGCCGCGCCGACCCCCTGGAGCACCCGCGCGGCGACGAGCAGCTCGACGGTCGGCGCCGCGGCGCAGGCCAGCGACGCGACGGCGAACCACACGGTGCCGATCAGGAAGACCCGGCGCCGCCCGATCCGGTCGCCCAGCGAGCCGCTGATGAGGATCAGCGACGCCAGCGCCAGCATGTACCCGTTGAGGATCCATTGCAGACCCGAGACCTCGGCGTGCAGCTCGCGGCCGATCGCGGGCAGCGCGACACCCACCACGCTGCCGTCGAGGAACCCCATGCCCGACCCGGTGACGGTCGCGAGCAGCACCCAGCGCGCCTGCGCGCTGCCCCACCTGATTCCGCTCACCGCTCGGACTCTACGCTCCCGATCCGCGGCCGCCCGGTAGAACCGCCGCCGCCGGGGCGCCCCTCCCCGCCGGTGCCGGCCCGGATTCCGCCGCGCTCGGCTGCGCTGTTCCGGAGTGCGAGGTCAGCGCCCGCGGAACACCGCCGGGCGCTTCTCCAGGAACGCCGCGACGCCCTCCTGCGCGTCGGCAGTGCCGTACAGCCACGACAGCGTCTGCTGCTCGCGGGTGAGCGCGGTGGCGAGCCCCGTGTCCAGGCCGTCGTCGACCAGGCGCTTGCCCTCGCGCACCGCCAGGGGCGCCTGGGCGGCGATCGTCGCGGCGAGTTCACCGGCGCGCGCCATCAGCTCGTCGGGCTCCGTCACCGCCGTGAGCAGGCCGAGGTCGCGCGCCTCGGCGGGTTTCATCCGGCGGCCGGTCAGCACCAGCTCCTTGGTGGTGCGGGCGCCGATCGCCCGCGCCAATCGGACGGTGCCCCCGCCGCCCGGCAGCAGCCCGAGCGAGACCTCCGGCAGGCCGAAGCGGGCGCCGGTCGAGGCGACGACGAGGTCGCAGCACAGCGCGAGCTCGAACCCGCCGCCCAGCGCGTAGCCGTTGACGGCGGCGACGGTCGGCTGCGGCAACTGCGCCAGCTGGTCGAACACGCCGCGCGAGAGCCGCTGGTAGTCGTCGAACGCGGTGCGCGACACCCCGTTGTACTCGCCGATGTCGGCGCCCGCGACGAACCCGCGGCCGGTCCCGGTGAGCACGAGCACCCGCACGTCGTCGTCGGTCCGCAGCCGGGCGAGGTAGCGGCCCAGCGCCTCGACCATGCCGCGGGACAGCGCCCCCAGCGCGTCCTCGCGGTCGACCCGCAGCACGGCGACCCCGTCGCCGCGGGTCTCCACCAGGTGCTCGTGCACCCGCTCCGCAGGTCCGGCGCTCATGCGCACTCACCTCCCGCACACCGCGTGCGGACACCGGGCACGGCGCCGCGGGCCGCGCGCGGCGGCCGCCCCGCCCGCCGCAGCCGGCCCGCCCCGGACGTCACGCGATCACCCCGTCCGTGCGCAGCCGGGCGAGGTCGCCCGGTGCGAGCACCTCGCCGAGGACCTCCGCTGTGTGCTCGCCGATCGACGGCGGCGCGTACCGCAGCCGCCACGGGGTCTCCGACATGCGGATCGGGCAGCCGATCAGCTCGATGTCGCCCGCTGCGGCGTGCCGGGTGCGCACGATCAGGTCCGAACCGTCGGCCCGCAGCTCGTCCACCGCCTCCTTGGTGCCGCGCACGCGGGCGCACCACACGCCGGCCGGCAGCAGCGTGTCGAGCCACTCCTCAGTGGGGCGCAGCGCGGTGCGCTCCTCGATGCGCCGCTTGACGTCGTCGCGGGCGCCCCAGGAGTCCATCGACGCGACCTCCGGGACGCCGAACAGCGGCCCGACCACCTCCAGCGGCGCCATGGCGACGGCCATCCAGCCGTCGGCCGTGCGGTAGATCCCGAACGGCGCGTCCAGCCACGCCTGCCCCACGCCGGCCGCCGAGCGCGAGAACTCCGCGTCCTGGTTCACCAGCGAGGAGATCTCCTGGCACTGCAAGGCGATCGCCGTCGAGTACAGGTCGACCTCGACCCGCTGGCCGATGCCGTGGCGCACCCGCGCCATGAGCGCGGCGAGGATCCCGTTGACGAGGGTGAGCGCCGTCGCGGCGTCCACGACCGCCGTGCCGGCCGGTGTGGGCGGGTCGCCGCTGCGGCCGCCGTTCGCCGCCAGCCCGGACATGGCCTGGATCAGCAGGTCCTGGCCCGGCCGCCCCTCCCTGGCGTAGGGGGTGTCCTGGCCCCAGCCCGACCCGGAGCAGTAGACGATGTCCGGCCGGACCCGCTGGAAGTCCGCGTAGCCCAGCCCCTTGCGGTCGAGCACGCCGGGGCGGAAGTTCTCCACGACGACGTCGCAGCCCGCGCCGATCTCCAGCAGGGCGTCGCGGACCGGCCGCGACGACAGGTCCACCGCGACGGAGCGCTTGTTGCGGTTCATCGCCAGGAACGCCGCCGAGTCGCCCCCGACGAGGCCGCCCTGCAACTTGAGGCCCCGCTCCCACTCGCCGTCCAGCCGCTCGACCTTGATCACGTCGGCGCCGAGGTCGGCCAGCATCTGCGTCCCGTAAGGGCCGAGCATCATCTGGGTGAAGTCGAGGATGCGCACACCCTCCAGTGCCATTGGCACGGCTATTCCTCCTCGTTGTCACCGCGGCTCGCCAGCCGCGACCGGAGCCGCCCTTTGGCGACCTTTCCCGTGCTGTTCGTCGGCAGCTCCGCGGCGAAGACCACGCGGCGCGGCTTCTTGTACCCCGCCAGCCGGTCCGCGCAGGAGCGGCGGACGTCGGCCGCCGTGATCGCGCTGCCGGGCGAGCGCACCACGACGGCCGCGACCGCCTCTCCCCACTGCGCGTCCGGCACGCCGAGGACCGCCACCTCCGCCACGCCGTCGAGCGCGGCGACGGCCTGCTCCACCTCTGCCGGGTGGACGTTGAACCCGCCGGTGATGATCACCTCGCTGCGCCGCCCGGCGAGGTGCAGGTACCCCGCGCCGTCGAAGCGGCCGAGGTCGCCGGTGCGGAACCAGCCGCCGTCGCGCACCGGGCGCGGCCCGGCGCCGTCCCGCCAGTACCCGGACATGACCTGCGGGCCGCGCACGGCGATCTCGCCGGTCTGGCCCGCAGCCACCGGGCCGCCGTCCCCGCCGACGATCCGAACCTCGACCGATTCGACGGGCCGCCCGATCGACGACCGCCGCTCGCCGGCGTCCGCCGCGTGGTCCGCCGCCGGCAGCACGGTCAGCGGGGCGAGCGCCTCACTGAGCCCGTAGAACTGGTGCAGCACGTCGCCGAACGCGTCACGTGCGCGGTCGACGGCCGCCGACGGCATCGGCGCCGCACCGTAGACGACCGCGCGCAGCGACCCGACATCGGCGGCGGCGGAGCGCGCCGCCGCCGTCAACCGCTCCAGCATCGTGGGGACCAGCGCGACGGCGGTCACCCGGTACCGCTCGACCGCCGCCACGGCTGCGGCCGGGTCGAACCGGTCGAGCGGCACCGCGGCGGCACCGGCGAGCGTGTACGCCGACCCCACCGACCCGCCGAAGTGGCTCATCGGCGCGGCATGCAGCACGACGTCGCCGGGGCCGAACCGCGGCAGCGCGCGGCGCATCTCCGCCAGCATCGCGACCCACGCGCCGCTCGTCACCCTGGCGCCCTTCGGCCGCCCGGTGCTGCCCGAGGTGTACATCAGCGCGACGAGTTCGGCGGGGTCGCGGCGCGGCTCGGGCGGGTCGGCCGCCGCGGCGAGCAGCCCGTCGAGGTCGGGTCCCCGCGCGAGGATCCGGCAGCCGGGCGGGAGTCCGTCGAGCGCCGCGGCGAGCGGCGGCTCGCAGACGACGGCCGCCGCCGCGCAGTCGACGGCGATCCCGGCGACCTCGGCCGGGTGCAGCCGGGTGCCGACGGCGACGCGCACGAACCCGCCGAGCCAGAGCCCGTGCTCAACGGCGAGCACCTCCGGGCTGTTGCGCAGCGCGATCAGCACCCGGTCGCCGGGGCGCACGCCGCGCCGCGCCAGCCCGGCGGCGAGCGACCGCGCCATGGCGCCGAGCCGGCCGAACGTCACGGCGCCCGCCGGCGTGTGCACCGCCGGCAGCGCGGCGAACTCGCCGTGCGCCGCCGCGACCAGCCCCGCCAGGGTGGTCATCGCCCGGCGTCCGCGTAGAGCGCCGCGCACACCTCGTTGAACCGCCGTACGACCGCCGCCGGTTCGGCCCGCTGCCGCACCAGCTCGTGGACCGCCGCACCGCCCCGCCGGTGCACCACCGGGTACACCGGGTCGCGCGGGCGGACGTAAGCGCGGTCCACCGTCGCCAGCGTCGCGCCGAAGAACCCGCCGCACGCCGCGTCGGCCTCGGGGTCCGTCCACGCGGTCCGGCTCCCGGGCTGGCCGCCCGCGCGCACGTACTCGCCGCGCTGGCAGTCGGCGCCCGCCACGTGGGCCACGAACTCCGCGGCGGCGGCGACCCCCGTGCTCGCGGCGGAGACGGCGAGGCCGACACCGCCGAGCAGCGACCCGGCCGGTGCGCCGTCGGGCGAGGGGATGTCGGCGAAGCGCACCGCGGCGCCGGGGTGGTCGGGGCGGGCGTAGTTCACGTACCCGAACACGATCGGCGCGTAGCAGACCGCCGTACCGGCGGACATCGATTCGAGCGCGCCGATCGGGTCGGTCCGCAACGACACCGGGTCCACCAGGTCCAGCAGCGCCAGGAGACGCTCGGCGGCGGGCACCGCGACCTCGGGGTCGAGTCCGCGGGGGCCCAGCCACCCCGCTGCCCCGCCGGCCTGCTGCGCGCACAGCGTGAGCAGGCTCGCCAGCAGGTGCGTGGGGTTCGCCGGGAGCACGGCGCGCAGCCCCGGCGGCAGCGACGCCAGCAGGTCCAGCACCCCGTCCCAGGAGCGGGGCGGGGCGTCGACGCCGATCCCCGCCAGCAGGTCCGGCCGGTAGGCCGACACCTGCGCCGCGACGTCCATGGCGGCGGCCCACTGGCCGCCGGCCCAGGTGTACCCGTCGTAGCCCGGGCCGACGGCGTCGCGCCGCTGCTCGGCCAGCACGGCAGCGGGCAGGACGGTGTCGAGCGGCACCAGCGCGGCGGCGGCGTGGGCCTGCCCGACGTAGGGGTGGTCCATCGCGATCAGGTCGTACTCGGCGGCGAGCGCGGCGATCGGGACGTCCTCGAAGTCGCGCAGGGACCGCGCGTCCCAGGTGATGCGCACACCGGGGGTGCGCCGCGCGTACGCGTCGGAGACCGCGCGCAGGCAGCCGACGCCGCGCTGATGCGACCAGGCCATGCCTTTCAGGACCGTCATGCGGTGTCCTCCTTGTCGCTCGGCGCGCCGCCGGGGATCCCCGTCCGGCGGCCGCCGCCGGACCTTGGGGCCCGGCGGGGCGCGGCGGGCCGCGGCGCGGGCCGCGGCGCGGGCCGCCGCGGAGATCCGGGACGCCGCCGCCGTTCCCGCGTCTGCTCTGCCGTTTGGTAAATCGATTTATCGATGCCGGTATGCTTCCAGCCGTGCCCGACAAGCGTCAACCCGCCCGCCCATCACGGCCGGGTAACGGCCGCGCGAAGATCACCGACGTCGCCGCCGCCGCGGGCGTCAGCCCGGCGGTGGTGTCGCGGCTCCTGCGCGGCGACGACACCCTGCGCATCCGCGACGACACCCGCGAACGCGTCCTCGCCGTCGCCGCCGACCTGCGCTACACCCCCAACGAGGTCGCCCGCGCCCTGCGCCGCTCCGAGTCCGGCATCCTCGGCATGGCTGTCCACGACACCAGCAACCCCGTCTACAGCGAGATCCTCACCGGCGCGCAGGCCGAGGCCGCGGCGTCCGGCTACGCGCTGCTCCTCGCCGACGCCGCCGAACTCGCCCGCAACGACGCGATGTTCGAGCAGGTCGTCCGCGGCAACCGCATCGACGGGCTGCTGCTGCAACGCGGCAGCGGCACCGCCGACGGCATCATCGCCCGGATCGCCTCGGCCCGCCTGCCCCTCGTCCTGGTCAACGACCGCACCCGCGGCGACATCGCCAGCGTCGCGCTCGACGACGAAGCGGCGAGCCACCTCGCCACCCGGCATCTCATCGACCTCGGCCACACCGCGATCGGGCACCTCAAACTCGGCACGCCCAAGGCCCGCTCGGAGTCGCGCGTCCGCGGATGGCGGCGCGCCCTGCACGGGGCCGGGCTGCCCGAAGGCCCGCAGTTGCGCGGCGGGCACACCTCCGACGAAGGGGCCGCGGCGCTGCCCCGGCTCCTCGACGGCCCGGCGCCGCCGACGGCCGTCGTGGTCAGCAACGTCCTGAGCGCGGTCGGGGCCATGACCGCCGCGCGCGAATCCGGGCTGCGGGTCCCCGGCGACCTCTCGATCGCAGCGGTGCACGACGTCTTCTTCGCCGCCCACCTGTCGCCCCCGCTCACCGTGGTCCGGCTGCCGCTCCGCGAGCTCGGACGGCGCTCCGTCGCGGCGATCCTCCGCCTCCTCGACGGCGCACCCGTCCGGCACGAGCGCATCGACGACCCGCCCCCCGAACTCCTCGTCCGCGGATCCACCGCGCCCCCGCGCTGAGGACCCCGGCCGCGTTACGCACGGGCGGACATCGCGCCCGGGGAGGGTGGGCGGCACGGCGTCCCGGTATGTGGTCTCATATCCGGGTGATCGCGTGGTCACCCCGTTCCCGCATGCGGTGCGCAGCCCCCGGCGCCCGGCATCGGAGCGGTTCGCCCCAGTTGTCCGCCCCCGGTGCCCTTGCCGCCCGGCCCTCGGGGCCGCCGACGTCCCCGTTGGAGGCCGCATGAACCCGCACCGCCCCCTCCCCAGGTCCCTGCTCGCCCAGCGCGTGCTGCTCTGGGCCGTCGCCGTGGTGCTGCTGCTCAACGTCGTGGCGGCCCTGGGCGAGGGCGACGCGTTCGCCCTCGGCTACTCCCTGCCCTACGCCCTCCTCGCCGCGATCTGCGTGGTGGCGGCCCTGCGGCTGCCGCGGGCGGAGCGGTGGGTCCGCGCCGCGATCGTCGCCGTCCACGTGCTGATGCTGCTGGGCGAGATCGGCAGGTTCGCCCAGGGCGACCCCCTCGCCGTGATCGGGCTGGTCTTCCCCGTGGTCGGCCTGGTGCTGATCCTCCGCGCGAGCGCGCGGCGGTTCTTCGCCGCCTGACGGGTCAGTCGCCCTTGCGGTCGCGCATCGCCTCGTCGTACTCCTCGATGAACGAGTCGGCGGGAGTCTTGCCGCCGAGCCCGTCGTTGCGCTGGTACATGGAGTCGCGCACGCCCTCGACGATCAGGTCCTCACGCGTGCGGTCCGGCTCGTCCGCCATGTCGTCCGCGTACTCGATGGCATTCTCGTAGACGCCGCGGAGGACCGGATCGCCGACGTTGGCGGGTTCGATTCCGTCGCGGGCGAGCATGTGCACCGAGGCGCGGTAGGCGTCGGTGTTCACCTCGATGGACCTCTCGACGTACCGCCGGCGGTCCGACTCGTTGTGGCCGTCGTTCCGGATGTCGGCGATGTTGCGCAGACCGGTGGAGGACTTCTGGTGGTAGCCGTGACGTTCGAGGAGCAGCGCCTGGGCGACCGCGCCGGAGATCTCGGTCTCGCTGTTGTACCGCGAGCGGTCGATGTGCAGCACGGGGCGCCCGGTCTCGCCGTCGGCGCCGCGCTTGGCCGTGTCGAGGCGGGGCGGACCGGTGCCTTCGTAGTCGATCACCGGCGTGTACATGTCCCAGACGTCCTTCAGGATCTGCTTGCCCCGTTGGTCACCGGCCTGCACCCGCGGGTCCGACGCATAGATGCCGTCGAACCGGTCGACGACGGCCGCGGTGCGCGCGAAGTCCTGGGTGCGCTGCAACCGGGCCTCGCCGGTCCGAACGGCGTCCTCCAGGAGCCGCTTGCGCTCGGGGTCCTTCTCCTTGCGGGCCCTGCGCTGGAGGTCCTTGACGAGCGCCTCTGCTTGGTCGACCCGCTTGCGCGCCGCCTTGACGTCGCCGGAGTCGGCGAGGGCCTGGGTCTCGTCGACGATCTTGTCGAGCTCCTTGACCTGCTTGGCCGCCGCCTTGCCCTTGCGCGTGCCGTAGAAGTCGCTGCGCTTCTTCTCCTCCTTGAGGATCCGGTCGATCTCGCGGTCGCCGCTGACCCCGATGTCCCGCGCCAACTGCTCGCCCTCGTCGCAGCCGTCGGCGAGGAGCAGGGCGCCGACCGGCGCCGACACCATCGGTGTGCCGCTGCGGACGCCGCCGCCGGGTGCCGACACCGGGCAGCCCTCGGCGCGCGCCCGCTTCCGCTCCTTGTCGATGGTGTCCTGGGCGTCCTTGACGGCGCGATCGGCCGCCTCGGTGTCGCCGCGCTCGGCGCTCCTGCGGGCCTTGTCCAGGAGCTTCTTGGCGCGCTTGCCCGGCCGCTCGGCCGGCTTGTCGCCGCCCTTCTTGTTGTCCGGCTCCTTCTTGTCCGAATCGCCGTCGCCGTCTTTCAGCAGCTTGAAGGGTTTGAGCAGGCCCCCGACCGCGGCGGGGACCCCGTGGGAGATGGCCTTGCCCGGGCCGCCCTTCCGCCAGTCCTCCTTGAGGGGGTCGGTCAACCCCTTCCACATCTGCTTGCCCGTGGTGATGGGGCTCTGCTTGAAGATCTGCGTGGCACCGCCCCACGTGTCCTTGAAGCCGGAGTGGGAGCAGATGTGGACCAGGCAGGCCGCCGAGGCCGCGCCGTCGAAGATGTCCCGCCCGCCCGCGCTGAACCCGCCGCCGATCTTGCAGGCGACGTCGAAGACCTTCCCGCAGTCCCAGTTGTAGTCGCCGCGGTCGTCGAACTCGAACCACTCCTCGTCCTCAGGGGGGCGCCACATGCCCTTGTCCTCGCCGGAGTCGCCGCCGTCCCCGCCGTCCTTCCCTGCGCCGCTCTTCGCCGACGGGAGTTCGTCCAAGGGGACCTGCCAGTCGTCGTCGACCGGCGCCTTGGCGGGGTGGGCGCCGGCCTCGTTCGCCTGCTGCGGGGCGCCGGGGTCGGGTTCGTCGCACTCGGGGCCGCCCGTCAGGGCGCAGAGCGCGTCGTCGACGGCGGGGGTGACGCTCGCGGGTACGCCCGCCATGATCAGCCCGGCCAGGATCGCCGCGACGAGCACGATGACGCTCGCGTACTCGACGGCCCCCGCGCCGCGCTCAGGGTCGTGGATGCGCTTCAGCAAGGGGGCTCCTGGAATCGGTCGGGACACCCGGGAGCGACGTTCGGTCCACCTTTGGAGACGGGGCCGTCGTCCGCTGGTGGCAGGGCCTGAGGGCAAGGGGGGTCGAGGAGCGCGCACCGCTCGTGCACCGCGCTCCGCGACCCGCACGGCGCCGGATCGCTGGGCCGGTGATCATCAGATCGCTGGAAGCTACCAACTCGGGGGCGCGGGCGGCATGGGCCTGTGGGCTCAATCCGGCGGCGCCGCCCGGGACACCGCCCCGGGCGGCCGTCCGGGACACCGCTCCAGGCGGCGGTTCGGGCGGTCGTCCGGGCGGCCCTCACACGAGGGCGAGTGCGAGGGACCCGGCGGCCAGCGCGAAGTAGCCGCCGGGAAAGGCGATGTTGTGGAAGACGCGGGCGCGGACGTGGGACGCGAGCGCGCCCACGTAGAACAGGACGAGTCCGGTCGCCGCGGCGACTCCGATGAGGTCGAATCCCAGGAGGCCGAGCAGGAGCCCGGCCGCCCCCGCGAGTTTGAGGGCCGCGAGCGGCGGCATCCAGGACGGCGGGACGCCCACCTCGGCCGCGTTGGCGTAGACGAACCGGACGCGTGCGAGGTCCGCGGCGGCGATACCGGCGTTCGCCGCGATCGTGAGGGCGGTGACGACGACGTAGGCAGTGGACAAACCGTGGTCTCCGTTCGATCGGGAACACGGAGGCGCCCACTGGCCGGCGGGGGTGCGGCGGGGTGCGGCCGGGGTCCGCAGCAGTGGGCGCCTCCTGGCGGCGGGCCGCTGCCCGCCTCCTGATCGATCCTCACCGCACCCCGGATCGGCGTCCAATACCTGCGTCCATAACCTGGCGGCATGGATGTCGACACCCGGTTGCTGCGCTACTTCGCGGCCGTGGCGGAGGAGGGCAACCTCACCCGCGCGGCCGACCGGCTGTTCGTGTCGCAGCCCGCGCTGACCAAGCAGATCCGGCAGTTGGAGGCCCGGCTCGGCGCCACGCTGTTCACGCGGTCGCGGGCCGGGATGTCCCTCACCGCACCGGGCCGCGCGCTGGCGGAGCGGGTGCCCGAACTGCTGGCCGCGTGGGACCGGGCGCGGCGGGAGGCGGCGAACGCGGCCGGGCGGGCTGCCCGCGTGCTGAAGCTCGGCGCCATGGCCAGCGGCGCCAATGAGGCGACCCAGGACGTCATCGCGGCGTTCGCCCGGCTTCGGCGGGGATGGCGGGTCGAGATGCGCCAGGCGGCGTGGTCGGACCCGACCGCGGGGCTCGCGGCCGGCGACGTCGACGCCGCCCTGCTGCGGCTGCCGTTCCCCGGCCAGGACGCGCTGCGCGTGGAACCGTTGTTCACCGAGCCCCGCTGGGTCGCGCTGCCCGCGGCGCACCCGCTCGCAACGCGCGAACTGATCGCCTTCAGGGAGCTGTGGGACGAGCCGTTCGTGGCGGCCCGGCCCGAGACGGGCCGATGGCGGGACTACTGGCTGGCGGCCGACGAGCGCGACGGCAGGCCGGTCCGCATCGGGGCGATCGCCGACCGGCCCGACGACTGGCTCGGCGCGATCGCCAACGGCTACGGGATCGCCCTCGCCCCCGAATCCGCCGCCCGCTTCTACGCGCGCCCCGGCATCGTGTACCGGCCCCTCAGCGGGGTCGCCCCCAGCACGGTCGCCGTCGCCTGGGCGCCGGCCGACGACGCCGACCCGGTCGTCCGGGACTTCGTCCGCTGCTGCCTGGCGGCCGCGGCGCCGCAGCGCAGCGGGGACGGCCCCGGCCCCCGGCCGGACGCGCGCTGAGGGGCCGGCGCGCGGTTGTGGACCGCGGCCCCGGCGGCGGCTACAGCCAGTCGTGCTCGCGGGCGTACCGCGCCGCCTCGTGGCGGGTCCGCGTCTGGGTCTTCTGCATCGCGTTGGAGAGGTAGTTGCGCACCGTGCCCTCCGCCAGGTGGAGCTGGGCGGCGATGTCGGCGACCGAGTACCCCCCGCCGGTCGCCCGCAGCACGTCGGCCTCGCGGTCGGTGAGCGGGCAGTCGTCGATGACGGCGAGCGCCGACACGTCCGGGTCGATCCACCGCTTGCCGCCGTGCAGGGCCTTGATGACCGAGGCGATGTGGGCCGGTTCCGCGGACTTGCTGACGAAGCCCTGGACGCCGAGCTTCAGCGCCTTGCGGAGCACACCGGGCCGCGCGTGCCGGGTCAGCATGAGGATCACCTGGTCCGGCCGCGCACGGCGGATCGCCGAGACCGCCTCGAGCCCGTCGACACCGGGCATCTCCAGGTCGATGACGAGCACATCGGGCTGGTGGTACAGCGTGGCCTGTACGGCCTCCGAGCCGTCCTCTCCTTCGGCGAGCACGGTGATCTCGTCCTCGAGCGGGAGCAGCGCGGCCAGCGCCTTGCGGAGGAGGGCCTCGTCATCGGCGAGCACCACGGTGGTCATCGGTCGTCCTTCCGTGTTCTAACGTGCGGCGTCGGGTCGCGGGGGGAACTCCGCCGCCGTCAGGAACCGCCCGTCCTGCTGCTCGGCAGTGAGCCGGCCGCCCTCGCCCGCCACCCGGTCCCTGAGGGTGGCGAGACCGCGGAACTCCGGCGGCGCATCCTCGCGCGCGCCGTCGTTGACGATGGAGATACCCGACTCCGAGAGGGTGATCTCCACCTGCTCCGCCTGCGCGTGCCGCAGGATGTTGGTCGTCGTCTCCCTGAGGACCTGGCCGAGCAGCTCGCTCGCGCCGGTGCCGGCCTCGCCCTCGCGGTCGACGCGCACGCGGATGCCCGCCGCGCTGAAGAGGTTCTTCGCGTTCTCCAGCTCCGCCGACAGGTTGAGCCGCCGCTGCGCGTAGGCGAGCTCCTTCGTCTGGGTGATGGTGTCGCCGACGAGTGCGTGCACCTCCCGGAGCTCCTCCTCGACCCGCCCGATGTCGCTGTGCAGCAGCTTCTGCGCCAGTGCGGTCTTCAGCTTCACCACGTGCAGGGTGTGGCCCTGGATGTCGTGCAGGTCGCTGGCGAACCGGATGCGCTCGCGCACCACGGCCAGCTCCGCATCGCGCTCCCGCGCCCGCTCCAGCTCCATGATGAGGACGGAGACCCGCTGGTGCAGGAACGCGAGGACGACCCCCGACACGCCGACGCCGACGGTGACGACGAGGTACTTGAGCAGGACCTCGGCGAAGTCCCAGTCCGACACCGCCAGCCGCGCGACGAGTACCGCCGCGACGAAGGCGGCCAGCCCCGCGATCACGGCGCGGCGGTGGCGCGGCATCTGGTGCACGACGACGGCGCCCACGAGGGCGAAGTTGTAGGCCGGGGTCGCGTTGTCCACCAGCAGCACGCCGAAGGTCCACACGGCAGCGGTGACGAGCAGGCAGGACAGTGAGACGAGGAGGCGGCCCGCCCCCCACCGCGTGATGGCGATCAGCGCCGCCATCAGGCCGACGCCCAGCACGGCGATCTGCCCCGCGGTCTCGGCGCCGATCGCCATCAGGAGCGCCCCGACGGTCGAGATCGACGCGGTCACCATGTTGAGGTTGAGCGCGCGCAGCTGCCCCTGCGCCTCCTCGGTGGTCTCCTCGGACGCCATGCGGTCCCCCTCCACGGCCGGCCTCACCGGTCGCCGGCCGGCTGCCGCGCGTCCGGGCCGGGCAGGGGGATCGTCGCGGCACGCGCCGGTGCGGCCGGCGACGGCCGCGGGGCGTTCTCGAACAAGGGGGCCATGGGGTCAGCGTAGGTGCGGCGGCCACGGCCGGAGAACGCCGCGCGGGCCGCCATGGCCGCCTCGGCGGCCGCCGGCGGGACGCTCGGGGGTCGGGTGTCCATGTGCGGTTCTCCGGGGTCGGACGGCAGGGGCTGCCCCCAGGATCCGTCCCGGCCCCGCTCCACCACCAGTGACACCGCGTCATGCCTTCACCCGGAGAAACGTCATTGCGAGGTGGTGACGTGGTCCCACTGCCGGTCGAGCGCGCCGGCGGCTGGAATGGACACATGTCCTCAACGCCAGTCATCGACGTCGAACGCCTGAACCTCACCTACGGCGACTTCCACGCCGTGCGGGACCTGACCTTCCAGGTGCGCCGGGGCGAGCTCTACGCCCTGCTCGGCACGAACGGCGCCGGGAAGACCTCGACCCTGGAGACCGTCGAAGGCCACCGCGCCGCCACCTCGGGCACCGTGCGGGTCTTCGGCCAGAGCCCGCGCGACCGCCGCGCCGTGCGGCCCCGGATGGGCATCATGCTCCAGGAGAGCGGATTCTCCCCCGATCTGACGGTGCGCGAGTCGATCCGGCTGATCGGGAGCCTCACCCGGCGCAGGGACACGGTCGAGCGCGTGCTCGGCGCCGTCGGACTCACGCGCAAGGCGGGCACCAAGGTCGCCCAGCTCTCCGGCGGCGAGAAGCGGCGGCTGGACTTCGCGACGGCCGTGTACGGGGCGCCGGAACTGGTCTTCCTGGACGAGCCGACCACCGGCCTGGACATCCAGTCGAGGGACGACCTCTGGGACACCGTCGACCGGCTGCGCGAGGACGGCGCCACCATCGTCCTCACCACGCACTACCTCGAAGAGGCCCAGCAGCGCGCCGACCGCATCGGGCTCATGCACAAGGGCGCCTTCCACAAGGAGGGGACCGTCTTCGAGCTGACGCAGACCCTGCCGGCCGAGATCCGCTTCTCCCTGCCGGACACCGCACCGCCGCCGCCCCTGGACGCCGCGCGCGAGAGCGGCGAGACCTTCCTGATCGAGACGTTCGGCCTGCAACGAGACCTGCACCTCCTGCTCGGCTGGGCCCACGAGCACGCCGTGGAGCTCCGGGAGCTCCAGGCCGGGCCGACCCGGCTCGACGACGTCTTCCGCTCCATCGGTACCGCCTAGCCCACCCGCCTGGCCCAACCCACCCGGCCCACCCGCCCAGCACACCCGCCGGGCCCGCACGACAAGGACCTTCACCATGCTCTCGATCGCTCTGGGCGAGCTGATCCAGATCTTCCGGAACCGGCTGGTTCTGGTCACCATGTTCGTCATCCCCGCGGCGTCCGGCGCCGGGTACATCTACCTGTACGACAAGGTCCCGGGCCTGGATCGCGGGGCGGTCGCCGCGGTGCTGATGTTCCTCATCGCGGCCATGAGCCTCTACACCACCGCGGTGACCACGCTCGCCGCCCGCCGGCAGAACCTCTTCCTCAAGCGGCTGCGCTCCACCGCGGCGGGCGACACGGGCATCCTCGCCGGACTGCTGCTCCCGGTGACCGCCATCTCGCTGGCCCAGGTGACCGCGATCCTGGCCGTGCTGGCCGTTGTGGCCGGAGGGCCGGCCGACCCCCTCCTCCTCGCGGGGGCCGTCCTCGCGACGGTGGCCATGATGCTCGGCCTGGGGCTGGCGACGGCCGGGCTGACGAACTCCCCCGAACACGCCCAGGTGACCACGCTGCCCATCCTCGTCGGCACCCTCGTCGTCGCCGGCTGGGTGGGGTTCACCGGCACCGAGGAGCTCACCCTGCTCAAGCGGGTGCTGCCCGGCGGTTCGGCGAGCGAGCTGGTCGTCAACGCCTGGAACGGCGGCGTTCCCATCGCGGACTCCCTGATCCTGCTGGTGCCCACGCTGGGCTGGGTCGCCGTCGCCATCGCGCTGGCCACCCAGGTCTTCCGCTGGGAGCCGCGCCGATGACGCCCCCGGCCGCGGCCCGGCCGCAGGACGCCGGGCACCAGGGGACGGCGAGCGGCCCCGCCATCGCAATCGCGCGGTCGGCGGGGCGACACGCCGCCAGTGGGGCGAGCCCCGCCACGGTCTGCCGTCATCGTTGCACGATCCGCGCACAGCGACGCCTTCGGAGGACGACATGGACCTGACCCTGCCGCAACGGCTCTACCTGCTCAGCTATGACATCGACCAGAACAGGTTCGATCCCGTCAGCATCGCGTACCGCGGCCAGCTGCTGTGCGCCGCGGCGCTGGCCCAGCTGACCGCCGCCGGGCAGCTCCGCGTCCACAACGCCACGGCGGAGCGCACCACCGCCCGGCCACCGGAAGACCCGTTCCTCGCCGACGTACTGGCCGATGTGTCCCCGGACAAGCCGCGGCACTTCAACTCCGCCGTCTACCTCAGGGCGGCTGAGGCCGAGAAGGCGGTGCGCGAACAGCTCACCGCGAACGGGACGATCACGGTGGACCGCGGCCGGGCGCTGGGGATCTTCCCCACCCGCACCGTCACCCTCGGCCACCCGGAGCAGGTCCGCGTGCTGCGCGAGCACACGCGCAACGCGGTCCTCGCCGGACACGACGCTGCGGCGGTCCCCTTCGGTGACGCGGCCTTGGCCGCGATCGCCGCCGAAGGCGACATCTGGACGGCGTTCACCCCGGGCGAGCGCTCGGCGCACCGGCCGATGCTCACGGCGATCCAAGAGCGCTTCGACACCGCCGTCCCCGGACTCCGCATAGCGATCCGCGCGGCCGTCATGGCCACCGGGCGGGGCGCCTCGTACTAGTCGGCGCCGCGCCCCCGCACGGCGCGCCCCCGGGCCCCGCGGTGCTGCGGCAACCCAGCACCGCGGCGCCGCGGTGCCGCGGTGCCGCAACACCCCAGCACCGCAGCACCGCAGCACCGCAGCACCGACCGAGACAACGAGAACACGGAGCCCCGCTATGGCCACCGCACACCCCGATCCGCACCCGCAGGCGTCGACCCCGACCGCCCCGCGTCCCGGCTGGCCCGAGATCATCGTCGGCCTGGTCGCGATGTTCGCCGCCACGACCGGACTCCTCGCCTTCGGCCCGCTCGGCCTGGACCTGGGGCCGGTGAGCTACGGGCTCGTCGTGGCGTCCTGGTCGGGCGTCGCCGGACTCGCCGGCTTCGCTGCGGCCGCGCTGATCCGCATCCGCTCCTGGGGCGCCTTCAGCGTGCGCCGCACCACCTGGCGCTGGATGCTCCTCGGCGTGCTCGGCGGGCTGCTCGCCCTCGTCGTCAAGTACGTGGTGGTCTCGGCGATCACGGCGCTGACCGACTTCGGCTCCGACCCCCAAGGCATGTACTACGACGCGGCGAGCGGCGGCGTGCTGCCCATGCTGCTGACGCTGCTGTTCCTGGCGGTGCTCACGCCCATCGGCGAGGAGTTCCTCTTCCGCGGGGTGATCACCAACGCCCTGCTGCGCTACGGGCCCGTCGTCGGTGTGGTGTCCGGCTCGGTGATCTTCGCCGTCTGCCACGGCATCAACATCGTCCTGCCCGTGGCGATCATCGTGGGCATCATCGCCGCCGAGCTGATGCGCCGCAGCGGATCGATCTGGCCCGCGGTGGCGGTCCACGCCGTCAACAACATGGTGCTGCCCCTGTACGCGTTCTTCGCCGGAGCCACCGGCCCCGTCTGACGACGGATGAATCCACCTGCGGCAGCAGACATGCCGCTGGTGACGGCCGTTCGCCCGTGAGGCCGGGGACGGTGAAGGGC
Source organism: Murinocardiopsis flavida (assembly GCF_003014485.1). Lineage (GTDB taxonomy): Bacteria > Actinomycetota > Actinomycetes > Streptosporangiales > Streptosporangiaceae > Murinocardiopsis > Murinocardiopsis flavida. The sequence goes on from NZ_PYGA01000012.1 coordinate 172,204, forward strand.
GTTCACCTTTCCAGGTGAACGCCCTGGTCGTTTCGTTGCCGGTAGGCCGCCAGGGGATCGAACCCTGAACCCGCGGATTAAAAGTCCGCTGCTCTGCCGATTGAGCTAACGGCCCATGAATGGCCTGTTTGACCAGGCAAAACGTGGATCCGGGCCAGTTTACCGGAGTCCCGCACCGCTTGCACAGCAGGTTGTCGCGGGGCTCCGGGGCGCATGGGCGGGGTCCGCCGCTCGGGCGCGGCCGAGCGAAGATCCGGTGCTACATAGGTTGTTATTCTAACTAGATAGCTTTATCGTCTAGGTAGCGGAGGAGCATTGCTATCGGAGGAGTCCAGATGACGATCACGCCGGAGTTCTCGACCACGGGCATGGTGCTCGCCGGCCTGCTCGCGGCCTACGCCGCGATCGGCGAGCCCCTGCTCGGGCACCGCATGTACGACCGGCTGCGGCAGAGACGGCCCCACGACCCCCGTGCGCTGATCCGCTACTACGCGGAGACGATCGCCTTCTGGTGCGTGGTCGCGGTGCTCATCGGCGCGGCGGTGGCGGCCTCCCCCGGGCTCGCAGCGGCCGACGTCGGCCTGCGGCTCCCCGATGACCTGGTGTTCAGCGTCGCGCTGGCGGCGGCGATCGTCGCGGTCGTCGTGTGGGTGACCATCGGCCTCCGCCGGCGGGCCCGGCAGGGCCACCCCGTCCCCGGACTGGAGAAGGTCGAGGCGATGCTGCCGCGGACGGCCACCGAGCGGGGCATGGCCACGGCGGTCGCGGTGCTCGACGGCGTGGTCGGCGAGATCCTCTACCGCGGCCTGCTCATCGCGTTCGGTGTCGGGGTGCTGGGGCTGAACCTGTACGTCGCGGCGGCGCTGGCGCTGGCGGTCTTCGCCTTGGCAGGTGTCTACCAGGGCCGCACCGGCGTCGTCGCCTTCGCCCTCATGGGCTTCGCCCCCACCGCGCTGTACCTCCTTACCGGCAGCCTGCTGCTGCCCATCGTCTTCCACACCCTCCTTTCACTGCGCGACCTGGTGTTCCTCCCGGCGCCCGAGGACACCGAGCCGCAGCCGCAGGCCGGTGCGGCCTGATGGCGGAACCCGCGAAGAGCGCCCGCGCCGTCGGCGACCGCCGCGCGAGCTGGCTCAAAGGCGTCCTCGACCTGCTGGTCCTCGCGCACCTCACCGAAGGGGAGAGCTACGGCTACGAGATCGCCAAGTCCCTTGTCGACGCCGGGTTCGGCCAGATCAAGGGCGGCACCCTGTACCCCGTCCTGAACCGCCTGGAGGAGGCCGGACTGGTGGCGGCGGAGTTCCGCGCCGCCGCCAAGGGGCCGGGCCGCCGCTACTATCGGCTCACCCATGACGGCCGCGCCACGCTCAAGGAGCAGGGCGGCCTGTGGCTCGGGTTCGCGGCGTCGGTGAACGCGGTGCTCGGCAAGGAGGCGGAATGATCGGCTACTTCGACGACCTCGCCGCGCGCCTCGCGGCGAAAGGGCTGCCACCGGACCGAGTCGAGGCCACGGTCGAGGACCTCGCCGCCTACGCCGCCGAGGCCGAGGCCGACCCCGAGGCCGAATTCGGGCCGGCGGCCTCGTTCGCCGACCAGCTGGCGGCGGACGAAGGGCCGGCGGCCCCGGACCCCGGGGTCGAGACCTGGCGGTGGACCGCCGACATCTACGCCGACGAGCGGCTCCTCAACCGGTTCGGCGACGAGGGGTGGGAGGTCGACAAGGTCGACGCGCTCGGAGGGTTCGTCAGCCGCCGCGACCCCGAGCTGCTCCAACGCTGGGAGTACCGGCGCGAGATGGTCTCGGTCCACGGCCACGGCTACCTGGACCGGCGGCTCGCCCCGGACGGCTGGGAGCTGTGCGGGACCTGGGTGATCTGGGCCTGGTACAAGCGCCCCAAGGCGGCCAGTGTGGGCCCCGCCGCGGCGCTCGACGCGCCACCGCCGCCGCCCGGCCGGCGCAACTTCCTCAGCCGGCGCTTCCTGCTGCTGGTCGCGGTGCTCGTCCTCGCGGTCGGCGCGGTCGGCACGGTGCGGGCCGTCCAGAGCTGCGACCCCGCCGACGCCCTCGGCTTCATCACGGGCATCGCCGTGGGCGGCGGGCTCCCGCTGGCCGTCATCGCCCTCGTCGCGTTCTGGCGCGACCGGCGGGCCCGCTGACGGCGGGTCGGAGCGCGGCGGGCGGCGTTCCGGGCCACCGTCCGGCCCGGCGCCCGCCGCGCGGTCACCGGGCGGCCCGCCGCCGGAACAGGGTGGTCGCGAGCGTGTAGGAGACCACGGTGATGCCGGTCAGCCAGGCGATCGCGGGCAGCAGGCTGCCGTCGATCGGCGTGCCCATGAGCAGGGCGCGCACGCTCTCGGTGACCGGGGTGATGGGCTGGTTCTCCGCGAAGAAGGCCAGCGCCGCCGGCATGGTGTCGGTGGGCACGAACGCGCTGCTCACATAGGGCAGGAAGAGCACGAAGAAGGTGAACCCGCCCGCGGCCTCCTGGGACTTGGCCAGCAGCCCGAACACCACCGACAGCCACGACATCGCCAGCACGAACAGCAGCAGCACACCGGCGGCCCCGAGCCATTCGAGCGGCCCGGCCTTCGGGTCGAACCCCATGAGCAGCGCAGTGCCGAGCACCAGCAGGGTCGAGAACGTGTTGCGCAGCAGACTGGCGACGACGTGCCCGATGAGCACCGCCGAGCTCATGATCGGCAGGGTGCGGAAGCGGTCGATGACCCCCTCGGTCATGTCGGCGGTGACGCTGACCGCGGTGAGCGCGGCGCCGTAGCCCGAGCACAGCAGGATGATGCCGGGGACGACGTAGTCGATGTACGCGTCGGTGCCGGTCGAGATGGCGCCGCCGAACACGTAGACGAACAGCAGCATGAGCGTGACCGGCAGGATCACCGCGATGAGCAGTCCGTCGGTCTGGCGTGCGACCTGCCGCAGGCTGCGCACGATCATGACGCCGGTGTCGGCCGCCGCCCAGTAGAGGCGGCCGTGCCGCGGCGGCGGGGGCGGGGCGGGTGCCGGCGGCGCGGTGGCGGTGGCGGTCATGTCGCGTCCTGGTTCGTGTCGGCGGCGGAGTGGTGGGCGGCCGGGTCGGTCAGCGAGAGGAACACCTCGTCGAGGGTCGGCTCGCTCAGCGTCAGCCGGCTGATGTGCACATCGTGCGCTTCGAGCAGGTCGAGGAGGTGCTTGACCTGTGCGGCGTCGCCCGCGCCGGGGACGCGCAGGACCAGCGACTCAGGCTCGGCCCGCACATCGGGGCCCGACAGGAGGGCCGCGGCGGCGCCGTAGGCGTCGTCGGCGGCGAACCGCAGTTCGACAAGGGTGCGCGCCATGCCGTCCTTCAGTTCGGCGGGTGTGCCGTCGGCGACCACCCGGCCGCCGTGGAGGACCGCGACCCGGTCGGCGAGCTGGTCGGCCTCTTCCAGGTACTGGGTGGTCAGGAAGATGGTGCTGCCGGACTCGACCAGCCGGGCGATCGCCGCCCACACGGCGCGGCGGCTGCGGGGGTCGAGGCCGGTGGTCGGCTCGTCCAGGAAGATCACGGGCGGGTCGGCGATGAGGCTGATCGCGAGGTCGAGCCGCCGCCGCATGCCGCCGGAGTAGGTGCGCACCCGGCGCTTGCGCGCGTCGACGAGGTCGAACCGGTCCAGCAGTTCGGCCGCCCGCCGGCGGGCCCCCGCGCCGCCGAGGTGGTTCAGCCTGCCCATCATCACCAGGTTCTCCTCGCCGGTGAGGAGTTCGTCGACTGCGGCGTACTGCCCGGTGAGGCTGAAGTGCCGCCGCGCGGCCTCCGGGGTGCGGACGACGTCGGCGCCGAAGACGGCGGCCGTGCCGGAGTCGGGGGGCAGCAGTGTGGTCAGGATCCTGACCATGGTCGTCTTCCCCGCGCCGTTGGGGCCCAGCAGGGCGAACACGGTCCCCGCCCGCACCGTGAGGTCGATGCCGTCGAGCACCGTCACGGCGCCGTAGGACTTGCGCAGGCCTGCTGTCGCGATTGCGGCGGGACCGGTGCCGACGGCCTTTGCCGCCGCTCGGGCCCGTGGGGCCGCGGCAGTCGCGTTCATACGAACCTTCCCTCCATTTACTGTGTATGTCGTAAACTTAGTGTAGGATATACACAGTAATAGGATGGTCGTCAACCCGCAGACGAACGCAAGGTGGCCATGGGCAGCAGCAACAGCGGCGAGTACGGCATCACCCGCGTCATGGAGCAGCTGTGGGGCCTCACCGAGGCCCCGCGCAAGGGCCCGCGGCCCACTGTCCACCTCGCGCAGATCATCGACGCCGCCATCGGGATCGCCGATGCGGACGGCTACTCCGCGGTCTCGATGAGCCGCGTCGCCAAGCAGATCGGCGTCACCACCATGGCGCTGTACCGGCACGTCGAGAGCAAGGACGACCTGCTCGCCCTGATGGTCGACGCGGTCACGGGCCGGATGCCGCAGCCGGCCGACCTCGGCGGCGGCGCCCCCGGCCCCGGCTGGCGCGACGGCCTCGACACCTGGTGCCGCGAGTACCTGGCACTCCTGCTGCGGCACCCCTGGACCTTGCACATCAACGCCAAGGGGCCCCCGCTCGCCCCCAACCACCTGCGCTGGCTGGACGCCGGCCTGAAGGTGCTCGAACCCACCCGGCTGTCAGAGACCGAGAAGCTCGGCGTCATCCTCACCCTGCACAACTACGTGCAGGGCACCGCCAAGCTGCACGTCGACTTCAGCGGCTACGGCGACGGCGACCCCGCAGAGGTCTCCGACATCAACAGGGACTACGAGGGCTTCCTCCAGCGGCTGATCACCGCCGACCGCTTCCCCAGCCTCTCCACCGCCGTGCAGGCCGGCGCGTTCTCCGTGGCCGACTCCACCGCAGAGGAGGACGCCGAATACGACCTCTCCTTCAGCCTCGGCCTCCTCCTCGACGGGGTACAGCGCCTCGTCGAAGCCCGCGCCCGCGAAGCCGACGCCGGGTAGCCCGGCGGGCCCCGCGGGCCGGCCGCCCGGCCCGCACCGGGACGGGCCGTGTCAGTCGCACTCCGCCTCGACGTGGGCGCGCAGCAGATGCAGGCCGTTCTCCCAGCCCTGGGCCGCGGCGGCCGCGTACTCGGCCTGCTCCTTCTCGGGCATGTCGAGGTCGCGGATCCCGCTCTCCTCGACGCGCAGCCGCACCCCGCTGCCCTTGGGCAGCAGGGTGAACTCGACAAGGGTCGACCCGCTCGGCGCCGGTGCCGCACCGGGGAAGGCCGCCAGCCGGTAGGAGAAGAACGCCTCGGGTTCGACCGCCACGACCCGGCCGTGGAAGTCGCCGTGCTCGGCCCACCGGAACACGAGGGAGCCGCCGTCCCGTGCCGTGATCTCGGCGCCGTCGAAGGCGTACCACCGGGCGACTTGGTCGCCCTCTGTGAGGGCGGCCCACACCCGGTGCACCGGGGCCGCCACCACGATCTCGTGATCCAACCGGTCGGGGAGCATCGGCCCCGCCTCCTCGCCGTCGCCCGTGGGGAGGACGCGCGCGGCCCGGCCGCCGCGCACACGCGTCCGCTACGCCAGCTACCCGGCACACCGGCGCGCAACCCGAATCGGCGCTCAGTCCGGCAGCCGCGCCTGGTGGACCAGGATCGCCGCCGGCGCACCGCGCCGCCCGCACCGGTCCGTTGTCGGCCGCCTCGGAGCGGTGACGGCCGGACGAGGCGGGCGAGGGACAGGTTCCGACATGGCCGGACATGGCCGTTGCGGACGACATCACTTGTGGCGGCGGGCGCGCCGGGCCCACAATCGGTACTCCGAGAACCGGTTCCGGATCCGGTCCATCCAGCGCCGGCCCCTCAGGACGGCCGGGTGCCGTGACCCACCTGAGACGGGGGCACGTACGACTTTGAGATTCCGGCACAGCACACTCGGGACACAATGGCAGAGGTCTCTCTCTGGTCCGAGAACGCGCGCGGCGCGCATGAGGGGGTACGCGGTCGGTGGTGGGCACCCCTGGGTCCGAAGGGCCGCCCATGGCACTTGACGCGATCGACCATGCCCTCGCCCGCGTCACCGGCGACCGCGAGCGCATCTCCATCAACCTCGTCGACCTCGACAACAACCAGGGCCACCAGTTCCTCAAGGGCGCCGCGCTCTCGGGCCGCACCGAGCAGCGCTGGGCCGCCGCAGCCGTCCACACCACCGAACTGTGGCAGGTGTTCGACGCCTACCGCAGGGTCGTGGAGCAGGCCACCGCGATGCGCGCCCAGATCAGCCGGCCCAGCCACGACGACCTCGCCGAACTCACCCGGCTCCTCACCGGCGAGTCCGTGGAGCTGCCCCGCGAGCAGAGCCGGTTCTCCCAACGCACCCTCCTCGACCCCACCGACGCCACCGAGCGGCTGACACTCGACAAAGCGGTGGCCCGCATGACCACCGCCTACGACTCCGCCGTCGAGATGATCTCCGCTGCCGACTCCGCGTGGACGGTGCTCCTGCCGCGTTTGCAGGCCGTCGAGGAGGCCTGGGCCAGGGCCGAGACCCGGTACGGGGAGGTCGGGGTCGAGCACACGGGCCGCGACCGGTTGGCCGGCGAAATCGCCGCCCTCCGCGACTCCGTGCGCTCCGACCCGCTGTCGTTCCTCACCGAGTCCGGCCCGCAGCGCGGCGTGCCCGATCCCGCGCGGCTCGCCGAGTTCGACCGCCGCACCGCCGAGGCCGAGGAGCTGGCGGCGGAACTCACCGAGGCCGCCGCGCTCAAGGCCGACTTCGAGCCGCGGTTCGCCCTGCTCACCGGGTCCGTCGACGCGGCCGAGGCGGCGGCCCGGTCCGCCGTCGACACCCGCGCCCAGGTCGTCGCGAAGATCTCGGCTCCCGCGGCCGACCCCATCGGCGACCACTCCGCCGGTCTCCGCGCCCGCCTCGACGCCCTCGGCGGGCTGCGCGCCGAGGGCCGGTGGGGCGACCTCGCCGCGGCGATGGCCGACCTCCAGGCCGCGGCCGACACCGCGGCCGCGGCGGCGCACGCCGCGGAGCAGAGCGTCCTCGGCCTGCTGGGCCGCCGCAGCGAGCTCCGCGGGCGCCTCGACGCCTACAAGATCAAAGCGGTCCGGCTGGGCTGCGCCGAGGATCCCGAGGTCATCCGGCTGCACAGCGAGGCCCGCGACCTCCTCTGGAGCGCGCCGTGCGACCTCCGCGCGGCGACGAAGGTCCTGGCGCAGTACCAGCAGGCGATCCAGAAACCCGGCGGATCCCACTCCGGCCCGGTGAACTCCGGCAACGGCCACGGCGACGGTCCCGGCGGCAGACCGTGAACCACGGCCCCAAGTACGGCGAGGCGAGATCATGAACCAGTGCACCGACCCCGGGTGCTCCGGGACCATCGAGGACGGCTACTGCACCGCCTGCGGCATGGCTCCGTCGCCCCAGGCCCCGCAGCAGCCGGCCGGGCCGGCCGCACCCGGGCCGGCACCGCACCAGGCGGGCCCCCCTCCCGGCGGCCCGCACCCCGCGGGCCCGCAGGGCCCGCCGCCGCGGGGCCAGCACCGCGCGGCCCCGCCGCAGTACGGCGCGCCGCAGCAGCCGGCGCACCAGGCCGCCGGCCCCCCTGCCCCGGGCCGACACGGCTCCGGGCGCACCCCCTCGGGCCGCTCGCCGTCCGGCCGCACCCCCTCGGGCCGCTCGCCTTCGGGCCGCACCTTCTCCGGCCGCTCCGGTTCCGGCCGGTCGGTCACCGGCAGCTCGCTGTCGGGGCGTTCGGTCTCCGGCGCGTTCATGACCGGCAGCACCCCCTCGGGGCGGGTGGGGTCCGCGCGGTCGGGGTCCTCGCGCGGCCTCCTCGGTATGGGCATGGTCCGGATCCCGCCGGTGCCCACCCGCGACCCGTCCGAAGCCCTCATGACCAACCCCGAGGTGCCCGAGAAGGACCGCTACTGCGGCAACTGCACCGAACCCGTCGGACGGTCCCGCGAAGGGCGCCCCGGGCGGGTCGACGGGTTCTGCCGCAACTGCGGCGCGGAGTTCTCCTTCACCCCCAAGCTCAAGCCCGGCGACCTCGTCGCCGGCCAGTACGAGGTCCTCGGCGCCATCGCCCACGGCGGCCTGGGCTGGATCTACCTGGCGCGCGACCGCAACGTCAGCGACCGCTGGGTGGTCCTCAAGGGGCTCCTCAACACCGGCGACGCCGAGGCGCACAAGGCCGCCGCCGCCGAGCGGGCGTTCCTCGCCCAGGTCGAGCATCCCAACATCGTCAAGATCATCAACTTCGTGCAGCACCCCGACCCCAAGACCGGCACGCCCACCGGGCACATCGTCATGGAGTACGTCGGGGGCCGCTCCCTCAAGGAGCTCCTCTCCGACCGCCGCAAGGCCGACGGCGAGCACGCCCGGCTGCCGCTCGACCAGGTCATCGCCTACGGCCTGGAGTCCCTGCGCGCGCTCGGCTACCTGCACAGCAAGGGCCTGCTGTACTGCGACTTCAAGCCCGACAACATCATCCAGAGCGAAGAGCAGATAAAGCTGCTCGACCTCGGCGGCGTGCGCTCCGTCGACGACGCCGACAGCCCCGTCTACGCCACGCCCGGGTACCGGGTCCCCGAGGCCGAACTGCTCAACCCCGGGCCCACCATCAGCTTCGACCTCTACACCGTCGGCCGGTCGCTGGCCGTCCTCAGCTTTCCGTTCAGCTTCATGCGGGAGCACCCGCACACACTGCCGCCGCGCGAGTCGGTGCCGCTGCTGCAACTCCACGAGTCGTTCGACCGCTTCCTGCGGCGGTCCACCCACGCCGACATGGAGCGCCGCTTCCACGACTCCGCCGACATGGCCGAGCAGCTCACCGGCGTCCTTCGGGAGGTGCTGGCGACCATCGACGGCCAGCCCCGGCCGGCGGCGTCCGACCTGTTCGGCCCCGAGCACTTCGTCGCCCAGTCCGACGACCCGGAGCACCTGCTGGCGACCCCCGACGACCTCACCCTCGCCACCACGCTGCCCATCCCGCTCACCGACGCCGACGACGCGTTCGCCGGGATGCTGTCGGGCTTCACCGGGCTGTCGGCCGAGGAGCTGGTGCGCCGCCTGCGCGCGGTGTCCAAGCCCACCACCGAGACCCGGCTGATGCTCACCCGCGCCCTCATCTCCCTCGGCAACCCCGAGGAGGCCGCGGTGCCGCTCGACGAGGTCGAGCAGGCCCACCCCGGCGACTGGCGCACCTCCTGGTACCGCGCGCTCATCGCGCTGAGCGCCGGGGCCTTCGAGGAGGCCCACGACCGCTACCAGTACCTCTACGACCACCTGCCCGGCGAGGCCGCGCCCAAGCTGGGACTCGCCGCGGCCTGCTTCGGCCTCGGCAAACTCGACGAGGCCGCCCGCTACTACGGCCTGGTGTGGAACACCGACTACTCCTTCGTCAGCGCCGCGTTCGGCCTCGCCCGCGCCTGCCTGGCGCAGGGCGACCAGGCCGGTGCGGTCGACGTCCTCGACAGCGTCCCCGAACTGTCCAGCCTGTACCTGCCCGCGCAGATGGCGGCGATCGTGGCGCAGGTCGGCGGCGGCGTCGCGGGCTTCGACCCCGCCCGGCTCACGGAAGGCCACCTGCTCAACGCCGGGCGCCGCCTCGAACTCCTCGGGCTGCGCGGCGAGGCGCACAACAAGCTCGCCGCCGAGATCTGCGAGGCCGCGCTGCGCTGGACCGAGGCCGGCAACCGCGCCGCGCCCGGCACCGTGCTGCTGAACCGCCCGTTCACCGAGGACGGCCTCCGCCTCAACCTGGAGGACTCCTTCCGCGGGCTGGCCCGCTCAGCGGGCGACCTCGCCGAACGCAACGAGCTCATCGACGAGGCCAACCGCCTGCGCCCGAGGACGTGGGTGTGATGGCGGAGCTCGCCTGCCCCGAATGCAGGGCCGAACTCTTCGACGGCGACACCTTCTGCGAAGCGTGCGGCAAGCGCCTCGACGGCAACGGCCCCGACGCGGGGGCGGCCCCGGCAGCGGGGTTCGGCGCCGCCAACGGGCACGGCACGGTCATCGCGCCCGCCCCCACCGGGCCCCCGGTGCGCAGCGGGTGCGCCTACTGCGGTGCGCGGGTCAGCGACGGCTACTGCGAGGGCTGCGGACTGTCGCAGCCGAGCGCCCGCGACCACGTCGAACTCCACCTCGACCTCGCCTCGGGCGCCAGCGACCGCGGCCGCAGGCACAAGAAGAACGAGGACTCCATGGCCATCGTCGGCGCCACCGCGCCCGACGGCGGTCCTCTGGTCGCGGCCGTGGTGTGCGACGGCGTCTCCTCGTCCCCCACCCCGGAGAACGCCTCCGAGCTGGGCGCCGACACCGGTGCCCGGGTCCTCGCCGCCGAGGTCGCGGCCGGGCAGGACCCCGCGCGCGCCACCCGCGCCGCGCTGACCGCAGCCGCCCAGGGGGTCGCCGGCCTCGCCACCTCGATGCGCAGCGCCCCGGCGTGCACCTACGTCTCGGCGCTCGTGGGCGCCGACGCCGGCAGCGGCGGCGACATCACCATCGGCTGGGTCGGCGACAGCCGCGCCTACTGGGTGCCGGGCACGGCCGACGGCGCGGCCCCCGGCGAGCGGCCCACCGCACCGGTCGCCCTCACCCGCGACGACTCCTGGGCCGAGCAGATGGTCGCCGCCGGGGCGCTGACCGCTGAGGAGGCGCAGAACTCCGGCAACGCCCACGCCCTCATCGCGTGGCTCGGCGGCGACGCACCAGAGCTCGACGTCCACGTGTCCGCCATCGCGCCGCGCGGGCCCGGCTCGATCCTCGTGTGCAGCGACGGCCTGTGGAACTACTTCCCCGAGGCCGAGGACCTCGCGGCCGCCGTGCCCGACGCCGGAGCCGACCCGCTGGCCGCGGCGCGCACCTTCGTCCGGCTCGCCAACGAGGCCGGCGGGCACGACAACATCACCGTCGTCGTGATCCCGGTGCCGCTGCGCCCCCAGCCCGCCGCGGCGCACGGGGGCCCGCCGTCCGGGAAGGCGTTCTCCTTCGACCCGCCTGCCACCGGGCCCAGCACCGGCCACGTCCAGCCAGAACCGGCCCAGTCGGCACCCGACCGGCCGCACTACCCAGGGAGCCCGAGCAATGAGTGACCTGCCCGCCTTCACCGTGCACGTCGACCAGAACCGGCACCTGCCGCTCGGCAGCCGCGAGGTGCACGCCGTCGTGAGCGTCGAGGCGAGCGGCGGATCCGGCGGGGCCGCCGCCCACGCCCAGGCCGCCGAGGTGATCATCATCGACGCCTCGGGGTCCATGCACGGCGCGAAGATCGCCGCGGCGAAGCGCGCCGCGAAGGCCGCGGTCGACGCCCTGCGCGACGGCGTCCACTTCGCCATCGTCGCGGGGACCGACACCACGCAGATGATCTACCCGCCGCAGGAGCAGCTCGTCGAGGTGTCCGCCGCGACGCGCGAGGACGCCAAGGCCGCCATCGGCAGGCTCGACGCCTACGGCGGCACCACCATGGGGCCGTGGCTGAACCTCGCCGCGCGGATGTTCGAGCCGTTCCCGCAGGCCATCAAGCACGCCATCCTGCTCACCGACGGCCAGAACCACGAGCTGACCTCGACCTTCGACCGCACCCTCGCGTACTGCGCCGGGCGCTTCGTGTGCGACTGCCGCGGCGTCGGCACCGACTGGAACGTCGAGGAGGTCCGCAAGATCTCCTCCGCGCTGCTCGGCACCGTCGACATCCTCAAACCCGAGGAGATGGAGGACGACTTCCGCGCCATGGCGGAGGCCGCCATGGGCAAGGCCGTCGCCGACGTCGCCCTCCGGGTGTGGACCCCGCAGAACGCCACCCTGCGGTTCGTCAAGCAGGTCGCGCCCACCGTCGAGGACCTCACCGCCAAGCGCACCGAATCCGGTGCGCAGGCCGGCGACTATCCCACCGGCTCCTGGGGCGACGAAGCCCGCGACTACCACATCTGCGTGGAGGTGCCGGCCGGCGACCCCGGCCGCGAAATGCGCGCCGGGTGGGTGAAGCTCGTCGCCGGCGGCGCCGCGGAGACCGTCCTCGCCACCGGCAACATCCTCGCCGAGTGGACCGACGACGAAGCGAAGTCCACCCAGCTCAACCCGCGCGTGGCGCACTACACCGGCCAGGTCGAGCTCGCGGCGGCCATCCAGGAGGGGCTGCGCGCACGCGACAACAACGACGAGCACACGGCGACCGCGCGGCTGGGCCGGGCCATGCAGCTCGCCGAGGAGTCCGGCAACGAGGGCACCGCACGACTGCTGCGCAAGGTCGTCGAGGTCGACAAGGAGAGCGGCACCGCACGGCTGAAGCGCAACGTCGACAAGGAAGACGAGATGTCGCTGAACACCAGGTCCACCCGGACCGTGGGTATCGGGGGACGCCGGGCCGCCGGGCCCGGCAACAACGCGGGCTGATCCTGCTCTAGGAGGGGTCCTTTCATGCCGACGTGTGCGGCAGGGCACAATTCGACGGACGACGAGTACTGCGACGTCTGCGGCATCCGCATGTCCGCCGCGCCGCCGAGCGGGTCCGTGGGGCGGCTGCCGCCGCCCACCGGGCCGTCGATGGCGTTCCCGCCGCCGGTCGACCCCGGCGGCGCGCCGGCCCCTGAGGGCGGCGTATGCGCCGACTGCCAGTTCCCGGTCACCGGCCGGTTCTGCGAGGCGTGCGGGCGCGACCACAACAGCACCGCGCCGCCGAAACCGCAGGTCCCCGAGCCCGCGCCGGAGCCGCCGCCGGTCCCCCCGGTGCCGCCGGTGGCCGACACCGGCGGCCCCCAGGTCCCGGCGCAGGCCCGCTCGCAGCCGTCGAACCCCATCACGGGGAGCTGGACCGCCGTGGTCACGGCCGACCTCGCCTACTACCGGTCGCAGGTAGACCGCGGCGAACTCGACCCCGGCGCCATCGCGTTCCCGCCGTACAGCCCGCAGCGGCAGGTCCCGATGTACGGGTCGCGGATCCACATCGGCCGCGGCAGCCGGTCGCGGGGCATCTCGCCGGAGATCGACCTCGCCACCCCGCCCGAGGACCCCGCCGTGTCGCACATGCACGCCGTGCTGATCGCGAAGCCCGACGGGTCGTGGGCGCTGGTCGACCCCGGCTCCGCGAACGGCACCATGCTCAACGGGTCCCCCGACCTCGTACCCGTCAATACCGAGATTCCGGTGAACGACCGCGACCGCATCTACGTCGGCGCGTGGACCGTCATCACTTTACGGAGAGGATGATCCGCCATGTCGACGGATCTGACCCCGCCCCCAGGGGCTCCGGGGGCGCCGCGGGACCCCGCGGTGAACGGCGGCGGTGCCGTGGCGGCCGACGACCGCGACAGCGGGCTTCCCGCCGAGCGGGGGCGCGCCATGCGGCTGCTCAGCCGGACGCTGCGGCCCGATTCCACGCCCGCGCGCGTGCGCGCCATGACGCTCGCGGCGATCACCGCCATCGCGCTGCTGTTCGCCACGGTCGCGGTCATCTACACGCACGCGCGCGACGGCCTCCAGGTCATCGGGCACGACGCCGGGCCGCAGGTCGTGGCGACCGCCGACCTCTACTTCGCGCTCAGCGACATGGACGCGCAGGTCGCCAACGTCCTGCTCATCGGCGAGGAGAGCAGTCTCGGGCTGGGCCGCGCCGAGTCGCTGGACCTGTACGAGCAGCGCCGCAGCGAGGCGAACAACGCCATGCTCCAGGCCGCGCAGCTCGCCGGTTCCGACCCCACCCAGCAGAAGACGGTTCAGGAGACCCTCGACGGCATGGGCCGCTACGAGCGGCTCGCGTCGGAGGCGCTGCAACTCAGCGAGCAGAACGACTACCGGCCGGGTTCCCCGCCGGCGCCGGTGCTGAAGAAGTACCGCGAGGCCACCGAGCTGATGCGCCTCGAAGTGCTGCCCAAGGCCTACAACCTCACCCTCGACAACGCGTCGATCGTGCGCACCACCTACGAGACGGAGCGCACCTGGGTCCTCGGCGGCGCCGCCGCCATCGGCCTCACCGGCATCATCGCGGTGCTGCTGCTGACCCGGCTGCACGTCTACCTGGCCCGCGCGTTCCGCCGCCGGCTCAACCCCGCCATCGCCGCCGCCATCGTCGGCACCACCCTGGTGACCCTCGGGGCGGCGGGGGTGTCCTATTACGAGGCGCAGAACATGCAGCGGGCGAAAGAGGAAGGGTTCGACTCCGTCCTCGCCGTGTCGCGCGCCCGCGCCATCGGCATGGGGATCCACGGCGACCAGAGCCGCTTCCTGCTCGACCCGCGGCGCGCGGACACCTACCAGCAGGTGTACCTCGACAGCTCCCAGTCGATCCTGTTCGTGGACGTCGACAACCTGAACGCGTACTACTCCAAGGTCGACAAGGGCATCGCCGACTACGAGAACGGCGACATCCCCCCGATCGGCGACGAGAACCGGATGCTCGGCTTCCTCGGCGAGCAGGAGAGGTCCGGCGACATCGCGGGCCAGCCCGAGGCGCTCGACGACGTGATGGCCTCCTACCAGACCTACCAGGAGTCCGACCGCAAGATGCGCGGCCTCGTGTCCGACGGCGACCGGCGCGACGCCATCGCCCTGCGCATGGGCGCCAACGACGGCGAGGTGCGCGGCGAGTTCGACCGCTACGACAAGTCCCTCGAAGAGCTCTACACGCTGCACCGCGGAGCCTTCGACTCCGCCATCGAGTCCGGCGACCGGTGGATCACCGGGTGGGCCGTCGGCATCCCGGTCACCGCGGTGATCATCGCCGGCCTGGTGCTGGCCGGGGTGCGGCCCCGGCTCGCCGAATACCGCTAGGAGGGCGACGCACCGATGGACACCACCGCTCCCGACCCACGCAAAGGACGCACGATGAGCGCGCTCTCCGGCAGCGTTTCGCGCGGCAGGCGCGCCCTCGGCGTGTGCGCCGTCGCCATGGCGGCCCTGCTCGGCGCGACCTCCTGCGGTGTCGCGCAGGGCGAGACCTCGACCATCCTCGACGCCGACACCCTGCGCATCGGGGTGAAGGCCAACCAGCCGGGCCTCGGCCTGGAGGTCGGCGAAGGCAGGTTCGAGGGCTTCGACGTCGACGTCGCCACCTACGTCGCCAAGGAGCTGGGCTTCTCCGAGGACGACATCGAATGGCAGGCGGTGACCTCGGACCAGCGCGAGAAGGCCCTGGTGGACGGCGACGTCGACATGATCGCCGCCACGTACTCCATCACCCCGACCCGCAAGACCGAGGTCACCTTCGCCGGCGCGTACTACGTGGCGCATCAGGACGTCCTGGTACGGGCCGACGAGAACGCCGTCGACAACGTCCGCGACCTGAAGGGCCGCAACCTGTGCCAGGAGGCCGGGTCGAACTCCGGCGCGCGGGTGCGCGACGGGCTGGGGGTCGCGGCGAAGGTGACCGAGGCCGAGACCTACGCCGACTGCATCAAGGAGCTCGCGGCGGGCGACACCGACGCGGTCTCGACGGACGACCTGATCCTCGCCGGTTTCCTCGGTGAGGACCCCGACGCGTTCCGGTTCGTCAACGCGCCCTTCACCGACGAGAACTACGGGATCGGCCTGGCAAAGGGCGACCTCGGCGGCTGCGAGGCGGCGAACAAGGCCATCACCAAGATGTACCAGGACGGCACGGCCGCCGACCTGCTGAAGAAGTGGTTCGGCAAGACCGACCTGAATGTGCGCACCAGCGTCCCGCAGTTCGAGGGCTGTAGCTGAGCCGCAACCCGACCTGAAGCCGCGGCCGTCCACTCACCGAGCGGACGGCCGCCGCGTGTTCGCGGGCGCCGCGCCGCCCTCCGCACCGCCGGTCTGCATGCGGCGAGGTGCTCCCGGGCGGGGTCAGGGCTCCGGGGCGGGGTCGGCGGGGTCCTCCCCGGGGAACAGCGGCGGTGGGGCCGGGTAATGGGCCGGGGTCGCCGACAGGGTGATGGGGTTGCGCGGCAGCCGCACGTCGGGGGCACCGTCGCCGCGGGGGATGGCGACGACCGGCTCCAGCCCCAGGTCCTGCGCCAGGGAGAACGCCGCGGCGATGTCGTTGACGGGCCCGGACGGCACACCGGCCGCCGTCAGCTCTGCCGCCCACTGCGCGGTCCCCCGGTCGCGGAACCGCTCCTCAAGGAGCGCACGCAGCTCATCGCGGTGCGCCACCCGCTGCCCGTTGGTGGCGAACCGGGGGTCACGCGCCAGCTCCGATATCCCCAGGCTGTGGACGAGCGCCGCGAATTGCCGGTCGTTGCCGACGGCGAGCGCCAGCGTCCCATCGGCGGTCGGGTAGGTGGCGTACGGGGCGATGCTGGGGTGGGCGTTGCCCATCCGCGCGGGCACCACGCCCGCTCCCGTGTAGGCGGCCGCCTGGTTGGACAGCGAGGCGAGCAGCGCCATGAGCAGCTCCACCTCGACGCGCTGGCCGACGCCCGTCCTCTCCCTGTGCCGCAGCGCCGCGAGGATCCCGACGGTGGCGTACAGCCCGGCGATGACGTCGACCAGCGCCACCCCCACCTTCTGCGGCTCGCCGCCGGGGTCTCCCGTGACGCTCATCAACCCGCCCACCGCCTGGACGAGCAGGTCGTAGCCTGGCAGCGCCGCGCCGGCCCCCCGACCGAACGCGCTGATGGAGCAGTAGACGAGGGACGGGTGCGCCGCGTGCAGGTCCGCGTAGCCGAGCCCGAGGCGGTCCATCACCCCGGGGCGGAAGTTCTCCACAAGGACGTCGGCGCCCGCGACGAGTTCCCGTGCGCGCCGCACGCCCTCGGGTGTGCCCAGGTCGAGCACCGCGCTGGTCTTGTTGCGGTTCACCGACAGGAAGTAGGTGGCCTCGCCGGTGGGGTCGTGCGGCGGTCCCCACGAGCGGGTGTCGTCGCCGGTCCCGGGGCGCTCGACCTTGACGACGGTGGCGCCCAGGTCGGCCAGCACCATGGTCACCAGCGGCCCCGCCAGCACCCGCGAGAAGTCCACGATGGTGATCCCGTCGAGCGCGCCCGGCCGGAGCCCGCCGGGCCGGTCGCCGCTCCCGTACCGCGCTTCGCCGTCGGCGTCCCGCACCATCAGCCCTCCGCCCGCCCGCGTCCGCGCCGCCGTGCCCGGCGGCCCGCCGTGGCGACGCTACCTCGGCCCGCTGCCGGCTGATCGCAGCGCCCCCCGTCGCGCCCCTGCCGTGCCCGATCCGCCGTGCCCCGATCCGCCACGCCCCCCTTCCCGCCCCATTCCGTCGCACCCCTGCCCTAGGCTCCTGGGGACCCGTACCGGCAGCGGAGCAGAGGAGGCCCGGTGGTCCCGGAGCAGATCATGGATGCCGCGCTGTGGTTCCCCGAAAGCGCCGAAGACGAGCCGTTCGGCCCGAACCTGCTGGTGTACCGGGTCGCCGACCGGATCTTCGCACTCATGCAGCCCGAGGACGGGCGCGCCATGCCCGCGCACCTGACCCTCAAGTGCGAACCCGCGCTCGCCCTGGAGCTGCGCGGCCAGTTCGGCGCGGTGATCCCCGGCTACCACGTCAACAAGAAGCACTGGAACAGTGTGCTGCTCGACGGCACGGTCCCCGACGACGAGATCGTGGAGATGCTGCGGCACTCCTACGAGCGGGTCGTGTCGGGGCTGCGCAAGGCCGACCGAGAACGGCTGCTCGCCGTCCTCGGCACCGACCTGCCGCCCGTCCCCGACCCGCCGTAGTACCGGCCGCCCGCTGCGGTACCGCTCACGCCGTCCGCGCGGCGAGGACCTCCAGGTAGTGGGGGTTGTACATGACGCCGAGCACGTTGCCGAACGGGTCGACCACCGATGCGGTCACGAACCCCGCCTCGCGGTGCGTGATCGGCTGGTACTCCGTCGCCCCCAGCGACACCAGTCGCTCCACGGCCGCGGCGACGTCGTCGACGTGCCAGTACATGACCGCCCCGCCAGGGCCCGGCCGCGCGTCCGCCGGTGCGTAGTCCGTGCTGATCAGGCCCAGTTCATGCTGGTAGTCGCCGACCCGGAACTCGACGTAGGCCGGCGGCAGGCCGTTCCCCGGCCGCTCGAAGTAGGCCTCGACCCCGAGCAGCTCGGTGTACCAGCGCCGTGCCGCGGCGACATCGTCCGCCCAGTAACTGACCGTGGTGAATCCGCGCAGCATGATCGCTCCCTCGTGTCCGGCCCGAAGACCCCGGTGATCTCCGCGGCTTCCCGAAGAGGACACTAGGAGGGCTCGCGGAAGCTCCGGTTCCGCAAGGAAGGGAAGGTCCGACCGATGCTGGAGACCTCGGTCCGCCTGATGCGGCTCCTGTCACTGCTCCAGGCGCGCCGCGCGTGGCCGGGCCCCGAACTCGCGGGCCGGCTCGGCGTGACCACCCGCACCGTCCGCAACGACATGGAGCGGCTGCGCCTCCTCGGCTACGAGGTGACCTCGAGCCCGGGCACGGCCGGCGGCTACCGGCTCGGCGCCGGGCACGCCCTGCCGCCCCTGCTGCTGGACGAGGACGAGACCGTCGCGGTCGCCGTCGGCCTGCGCTCCGCGGCCGGCGGATCCGTCACCGGCATCGAGGACACCTCGCTCCAGGCGCTGGCGAAACTGGAGCAGACGCTGCCCGCGCGGCTCCGCGCCAGGGTCGACGCCCTCCGCGCGGCCACCGTCTCCGCCGCGAAGAGCGGGCCCACGGTCGCCCCGGCCACGCTGACCGCCATCGCCGACGCCGCGCGCCGCTGCGAGCGGCTGCGGTTCGACTACCTGGACCGCCGGGGCACGACGTCCCTGCGCCAGGTCGAGCCGCACCGCCTCGTCCACACCGGGCACCGCTGGTACCTGCTCGCCTGGGACACCGAACGCGACGACTGGCGCACCTTCCGCGCCGACCGGATCCGCCCGCGCCACCCCAACGGGCCCCGATACGTCCCCCGCGAACCCCCCGACGGCGACGCCGCCGCCCACGTCCTGCGCGGCCTGGGCCTGCTCGCGTGGCAGCACCGGGCCCGCGTGCGGTTCCACGCGCCCGCGGAGACCGTCGCCGAGCGCATCACCCCGGGCGCCGGGATCCTCAGCGTGCTCGACTCCGAGACCTGCCTCCTCCAGACCGGCAGTGACTCGCTGCACGACCTCGCGTCCTTCCTCGGGGCGCTCGACATCGCCTTCACCGTGCTCGACCCGCCGGAGCTGCGCGCCCACCTGGGGCGCCTCGCCGCGCGCTACGGTGACGCCGCCCGCGAACCGGCCGACGGCGCCAACACGCCCGCGGCGTAGCGGACCCGTGCAGCTACCCGCGCCCCGCCGCCCCGCTGATGGTGCGGTACGGGCCGATCCGATGGCACAGCAGGACGAACGCCGCGCCGGCGACCACGGCGAGCACGACCGCGGCCGCCACCGCCAGCTGCCACCGCGCGGCGGGGACCCCGGCGTCGTGGGTGCCCCGCGGCCCGCCGCCCGCCGCGGCCCCAGCGGGGAGCAGGTTGGCGTCCGACGCGCACACCAGCGGCCGGGTTCCGGCGCCCCGTGTCGCGCACGCGGTGGCCGTGGCGCGCCAGACGTCGGCGTCCGAGGCGCCCATGCGCGCACGCACCGTGTACTCGACCTCGGCACCGGCGGGGAGGTCCGCCGCCCAGGAGACCCCGGTGTCCGTCCGGGCGCCCTCCGGGGCGTGGTCGAGGAGCGCCATCCCCACCGGCAGGGTCTGGTGGACGGCGACCCCTTCGACGTCCTCGGCGCCGTCATTGCGGAGGGTGATCCGGTAGGTGGTGTGGTCGCCCTTGGCCATCGTGTCGAGCGTGTCGGACACCGCGATGGACAGGGCGGGCCGCCCGGCGGTCGCCGGCCCGCCGTCGGCCACCGCGGGCGCGGCGAATCCCCACGCCAGGACCGCGGCGGTGGCCACCGTCCGGATCGGGGCACGCGGCACCGCGGCACCGTTCCGGTACAGGACCATCGCCCCTCCACTCCCCCGCGGCGAACACGCCACCCAAATAGTAACTCTCAGTAATCGTCTGGTTGACGAACGCGCCCCCTGGCGCGTGTGTCGCGCAGAAAGAGGCCGAAACCATGGACACAGTGGAGTTCGAGTTCGACGACGATCCCGACCGCGTCGACCGGGACGCCGTCTGGGCGTTCCTGTCCGAGCACGCCTATTGGGGTCGCGCCCGCACCCGTGCGGACGTCGAGGCGCAGCTCGACTCCGCGTGGCGGGTGGTCGGCTGCTACCGGGCGGACTCCGGCGCGATGGTGGGGTTCGCCCGCGCGTTCGGCGACGGCGCCACCTGCTACCTCGCCGACGTGTTCGTGGCGCACGCCGCACGGGGCCGCGGATTCGGCGGCGGACTGGTGCGGGCCATGATCGAGGACGGGCCGGGGCGCGGCGCCCGCTGGCTGCTGCACACCGCCGACGCGCACGGGCTGTACCACCGGTTCGGCTTCGCGCCGCCCGACGGCACCCTCCTCGAACGCCCGCGCGGCCACCACCCCACTGCGGCCGCCGCCGGCCCTGCCGCCCCCGCCGCGCCGGCCCAGGTGCACCGGGAGTTCGACGCGCGGGTCCTGGTGCGCCTCGGCGCCGCGCTGGACGCGGCGGCGCCCCCGTCCCTGCGGGTCGGCGTGCGCCTGCCGGTCGACCTCGGCGGGGGCGCGATGGCATCACCGGACCTGGTGGTCTACGCGCCCGGCCCCGCCGACGACCCCGCCCGCATGCACCGCCCCGCGCGCGACGTCGTCCTCGCCGTCGACGTCGACTCGGCGCCCGACCGCGCCCCCGGCCCTGACGCGGCACCCCACTCCTACGCCGCGGCGGGGATCCCGCACGTGTGGCGGCTCCGACGCGGCAACGGGGCGCCCGTGCTGGCGGCGGACGCCCTCGACCCCGGCACCGGGCGCCACGTCGAGACCGCCCGCGCCCACCGCACCCTCAGCGTCGACAGCCCCTTCCCCGTCACCGTCGACGTCGCGGCCCTCTACGCCTGACGAGGGCCGCCGCGTCGCACGGTCAGCCGAGGCGCTCGGCGAGGCCCTGGTATTCGACCACCAGGCCGTCGCGGTCGACGGTCAGCTCGAACGCCCCGAACTCGGGGTCGCTGTACTGGTAGCGGTCGCGGCCGCCCGCCGGCGTGCGGCGCGTGTAGCGCTGGGTCATGCGCCGCACGTCGAGGCTCGGCACGTCGATCCAGACCACCGCGACGTCCCGGTACTCGTAGGGGGCGATACCGAGCCGCCGGATGGGCAGCGTGTTGGTGAGCGGCACCGCGGCGACGTCGACGTCCACGCAGCCGTCGAGCCGCGGCACGCGCGCACCGTCGACGGTCCACTGCCCGCCGCGCGCGCTCAGCCGGACCGTGCGGACCCCCTCGGCCGACAGCACCTCCACCTCCGCCTCGCGCGTGACCCACGCCAGGTCGGTGCGGACGGTGAACCGGCAGGAGTACCGCTGCGCGGCGTCGGCCACCATCTCGGCGCCCTCCAGGCGGTACCCGTCGGGCTCCGCGATCAGCGAACCGAGTCCCGATCCCACGGGCACATCGATGCGGCGCCACGCGACGGGGTGTTCGCTCATGTCGGCCATGGGCACCGTTCTACCAACGGAGGCCCTCGGGCCGTAACCCTCGGCGCGCCCGCGATCACCACCGCTCACCCCTACCGGGCACGCGGGAACCGACAGGATGCCCCTCGCGTCTCACCCCGCGCGGCGGCACCAGCGCGTCCCCGCACCCACCCGACAGGAGGAATCCACCGTGGACCAGCTACCGGCGCCCCGGCGCCCGGGCGGGCCGTGGCCGGCGGCCGACGCCGCGTTCGTCAACTCGGGCGCCAGCGGGATCGGCTGCGTCCTCGCGGGGGTCGGGGCGCTGCTGTTCCTCACGGCCTGCGCCGCGGCGGGGGCGATCTGGCCGGAGTCCGTGCTGACCAACGGCGGGGCCGGCGGCGAGCGGATCATCGCGACGGTCATCGCCGTGTTCTTCGGAGCGATCTCGCTGCTCGTGCTCCTCATGCTGCCGGCGGCCCTGCGCACGCACGGCCTCGCTGTCGACGGCCACGGCCTCTGGTACGTCATGCGGCAAGGGGCGGAACTGGTGCCGTGGGCGCAGGTGCGCGCCATCGGCGGCAGCTACACGATGTCGGCGAAGGGGGTCTCGACCAGCCTGGGACAGGCCGCCGGCAAGGCCATCGCCGAGGCCGCCCTCACCGACAACGGACGCCAGCACTTCGCTGTGGAGGTCTTCCTGAACGACCCCGCATTCGTCGCGGGGCGGCGGCGCAACCGCCTCGCGCTGCTGCACGCCGCAACGGAGAAGGAGCCGCCGCCCGCACCGGGCCTGCCGGGCGCGCGGCTGCGCATCGTCATCCGCGGTATCGGCGACTACCGGCAGATGGCGGCGCACCTGCACCAGACGGCGCCCCACCTGTGGATCGGCGAATACCGGCGCTGAGGCCGCGGGGCGCGCCCGGGCGCATCGGCCCCGCCCGGCGGACAAAGCCGGCGCCCTGCCGAAGCAGGGCGCCGACGGGGGGAGCGCGTCCGCCTCCCGAAACGGCAGGGCTCCCCCTCCGCCGAAGAGGGAACCCGGCCGGGTCTCAAGCGGGTCAGTCCCAGTCCAGGCCGCCGCCGGTCTGGTACTCGATGACCCGGGTCTCGAAGAAGTTCTTCTCCTTCGTCAGGTCCATCATCTCCGACATCCACGGGAACGGGTTCTCCGCCGCCCCGAAGATGGGGGCGAGGCCGATCTGCTCCGCCCTGCGGTCGGTGATGAAGTGCATGTACTGCTCGCACAGCTCCGCGTTCAGGCCGAGGATGCCGCGCGGCATGGTCTCGCGGCCGTAGGCGATCTCCAGTGCGCACGCCTCCGTGAGCATGGTGCGGATCTCGGCCTGGAACTCCGCCGTCCACAGGTGCGGGTTCTCGATCTTGATCTGGTTGATGACGTCGATGCCGAAGTTCAGGTGGATCGACTCGTCGCGCAGGATGTACTGGTACTGCTCGGCGATGCCGATCATCTTGTTGCGCCGCCCCAGCGAGAGGATCTGCGCGAACCCGGTGTAGAACCACATCCCCTCGAAGATCACGTAGAACGCCACGAGGTCGCGCAGGAACGCCTGGTCGGCCTCTTGCGTACCGGTCTGGAAGTCGGGGTCCTCCAGGTTCTGGGTGTAGCGCAGCGCCCACGCGTCCTTCTCCGTGATGGAGGGGATCTCGCGGTACATGTTGAACAGCTCGCCCTCGTCCAGGCCGAGGCTCTCGCAGATGTACTGGAAGGTGTGCGTGTGCACGGCCTCCTCGAACGCCTGGCGCAGCAGGTACTGGCGGCATTCGGGGTTGGTGAGGTGCCGGTACACGGCGAGCACGATGTTGTTGGCGACCAGCGACTCCGCTGTGGCGAAGAAGCCGAGGTTGCGCTTGAGCATGAGGCGCTCGTCCTCGGTGAGGCCGTCGCGCGACTTCCACAGCGCGATGTCGGCCTGCATCGCCACTTCGGTGGGCATCCAGTGGTTGTTGCACCCGGCCAGGTACTTGTCCCAGGCCCAGGTGTACTTCAGCGGGAGGAGCTGGTTGACGTCGGCGCGGGAGTTGATCATCGCCTTGTCGGCGACGTCGACCCGCCCGGCGTCGCGCTGGATCTCGCCGAGGCCGGTGGAGTCGGCCGGGTCGGCGGGGGGCGAAACGGATTCGGTGGTCATCGAGGCTGGTCTCTCATCGGATCGGTGCGCGGGGCCCGCCCCGGGCGCGCAGGCCCGGGGCGGGCGGGGGCGGCGGGTCTACTGGCAGGCTTCGCACTCGGGGTCGTCGATGGAGCAGGTGGCGCCCTCGTCGAGGTCCAGCTCCAGCTCCTCCGTGCGGGCCCGCTCCTCGGCTGGCACCACCGCGGGCACCGCCGCCGCTTCGGGTGCGACCGGAGCGGCCGGAGCGGCCGCCGCCGTCCCGGCCGCGACGGCGTTCAGCTTGCCGTCGGTGCCCTTCAGCGTGGACTTCTCCACGTGGGTCGCGCTCTGCGAACGGAGGTAGTAGGTGGTCTTGAGCCCCTTGCGCCAGGCGCGCCGGTACAGCTCGTCGAGCTTGCGGCCGCTGGGCACCGCCATGTACAGGTTCAGCGACTGCGCCTGGTCGAGCCACTTCTGCCGCCGCGATCCGGCGTCGACCAGCCAGGACGAGTCGATCTCGAACGCGGTGGCGTAGAGCTCCTTGAGGTCGTCCGGGACCCGGTCGATCCGGCCGAGGCTGCCGTCGTGCAGCTTGAGCTGGGCGACCATGTCGTCGTCCCAGCGGCCGCGCGCCTTGAGGTCGCGGACCAGGTAGGGGTTGGTGACGGTGAAGTCGCCGGACATGTTCGACTTCACGAACAGGTTGCGGTAGATCGGCTCGATCGACTGGCCCACACCCGTGATGTTGGCGATCGTCGCGGTCGGCGCGATGGCCATGACGTTGGAGTTGCGCATGCCCGTGGCGCGGACCCGCTCGCGCAGGCCGGCCCAGTCGAGCCGGGCGGTGGTGTCCATGTCGAGTTCGCCGCCGCGGGACTCGGCGAGCAGCCGGATGGAGTCGATGGGCAGGATGCCCTGGCTCCACAGCGAGCCGTCGAAGCTGGGGTAGCTGCCCCGCTCCGCGGCGAGCTCCATGGACGCCTCGATGGCGTGGTAGCTGATCAGCTCCATGGACTCGTCGGCGAAGTCGACGGCGCCCTGCGAGGAGATCGGCAGCCGCAGCTCGAACAGGGCGTCCTGGTGGCCCATGAGCCCCAGCCCGATGGGCCGGTGCCGCATGTTGGCGCGCTCGGCCTCGGGGATCGTGTAGTAGTTCACGTCGATGACGTTGTCGAGCATCCGCACGGCGGTGCGCACGGTACGGCGGAGGCGCTCGCGGTCGATCCCGCCAGGGCCGGTGTGCCGGGCCAGGTTCACCGAGCCCAGGTTGCACACGGCGACCTCGTCGGCGCTGGTGTTCAGGGTGATCTCGGTGCACAGGTTGGAGGAGTGCACGACACCGGCGTGCTGCTGCGGCGAGCGCAGGTTGCACGGGTCCTTGAACGTGATCCACGGGTGGCCGGTCTCGAACAGCATGGTGAGCATCCGCCGCCACAGGTCGACGGCGCGGACCCGGCGGTGCACCTTGATCTCGCCGTTGTCGGCGGCCCGCTCGTAGGACTCGTAGCGCTCGGCGAACGCCGCCCCGTAAAGGTCGTGCAGGTCCGGCACCTCGTCGGGGGAGAACAGGGTCCACTCGCCGTCGCTCTCGACCCGGCGCATGAACAGGTCGGGCACCCAGTTGGCGGTG
This sequence comes from Murinocardiopsis flavida, assembly GCF_003014485.1. Taxonomy (GTDB): domain Bacteria; phylum Actinomycetota; class Actinomycetes; order Streptosporangiales; family Streptosporangiaceae; genus Murinocardiopsis; species Murinocardiopsis flavida. Next base: position 197,352 of record NZ_PYGA01000012.1, read on the forward strand.
TTCATGTCATGGGTGCGCCGCCGCTCGTCACCGGTGTTCTTGCGCAGGTCGAGGAATTCCTCGATGTCGATGTGCCACGTCTCCAAGAACGCGCACACCGCCCCCTTGCGCTTTCCGCCGTTGTGCGCGAGCCCTGCGGCGGTCATGTAGGACTCGTCGGTCTCCACCTTCAGGTCGAACACCGTGGGGCTGACCGCGGCAGGGGAGGCGTCCCGGACCCGGGAGAAGACCATCCCGCCGTGCTCGATCCAGTTCCGCTTGGTCAGCGGCCGGCACCCCACCAGCTCGGCGATGCCGGACACCGCCGGGACACGGACGTCGAACGCCTTGACCACGCCGGAGGACGAGATCTCCGAGCCGTCCGAACGGCGGCCCACGTGGTCCTGCGCGCGCTCACGGTACTGTCCGGCCGCCGGGACTCCCAGGCGCAGGAGCTGGTAGCGCACCCCCGTGGCGAGCGGGCGCGACGTGGTCGTGAAGTAGATCTCCACACCGCGCGACACCCCGCCGTCGGTCTCCAGAAGCCCTTGCAGGAGGGCCCGCGTCTGCACCTGCGGCAGGTGGCTGAACCTGGCCGCGATGCGCTTGGCGCGGTCGCCGTCGTAGAGGTCCTCGCGGGTGAACGGCAGCGTCGGCTCGCCCGCGCCGGAGATCCGCCCCGTCGCGGCGTCGCGCGTGACGCCGCGGCCCGACGCCCAGTGGATCTGGACGTAGCTCTCGTCGCGCCCGTTCTCCCAGAAGTGGATGCCGCGCGCGGTCAGGTAGGACCGGACGAAGTCGAGGTGCGTGTCGAGTTCCGGGTTGCCCGACACCCCCCACTCGAACCCGTCCTTCGCGAGGTGCCCGTCGCCGAGCAGGATGCCGTAGAGGCGGGCGTCGTCCTCGGTGAACCCCTGGACGGGGGCCACCTCCTTGGGGACGACCTGGCCGACGTAGTCGCCCTTGCCGAGCTCGCCGGCCGCCACCCACTCGGGGCGGACCTTGTCCTCGGCCAGCCACTTCAGCGTCCGGCGGTTCGACTGGTCCAGGGGCACACCCTGGATCGCGTAGAACGGGTGGCCTGCCGTGACCTTGAGGGTGTCGATGGAGTGCTTCACGTTCAGTTCGACCATCGGGTCGGTCTGGCCGTAGAGCATGACCTGGGTGACCTCGCGGTAGTTGCCGCTCAGTCCGAGAACGAGGTCGCCGACCTCCACCTCGCTGATCGGCTTGGCCCCGCCGGCCGTGTAGACCTCGGTGTCGGGCGCGAAGCACTGGTTGACCGCTACTGCGGTGTCGTTGGCGATCTTGAGGAAGGGGACGACGCCCTGGCTCTGGCCGTTGGTGCCCTTGATGTGGGCGCCCATGCCGCGGACGGGGGTCCAGTCGTTGCCAAGGCCGCCGGAGTACTTGGACAGCAGGGCGTTGTTGCTGATGCCGTGGAAGATGCCCTGGAGGTCGTCGCCGACCGTGGTGAGGAAGCAGGACGACAGCTGGGCCCGCTGCGTGCCCGAGTTGAACAGGGTCGGCGTGGAGGCCATGAAGTCGAACGAGCTGAGCAGCTCGTAGAACTCGATGGCGCGCCCCTCGCGGTCGTCCTCGTTCAGCGCGAGGCCCATGGCGACCCGCATGAAGAACGCCTGCGGGAGCTCGTAGCGGGTGCCCGCGCTGTGCAGGAAGTAGCGGTCGTAGAGGGTTTGCAGGCCGAGGAAGGTGAAGTCGAGGTCGCGCTCGGGCCGCAGCGCCGCGCCGAGGCGGGCGAGGTCGAACCCTTCGAGCCGCGGGTCGAGCTGCTCCAGCTCCACGCCCCGGACCACATAGGACTTCAGGTAGTCGGCGTAGCGCCGCGCCATCTCGCCCTGCGACGCCTCGTCGAACCCGCCGGACAGGAACGAGAGCGCTTCGCGGCGCAGCCGGTCGAGCAGCAGTCGCGCGCTGACCTGGGAGTACTCGGGGTCGGACTCGACAAAGGTGCGGGCGGCCATGATCAGCGCCAGCTCCAGCTCGTCCGGGCGGATCCCGGGGTAGAGGGTGCGCCGCGTCTCGGTGAGGACCGCCTCCGCGGAAACGCCCGGCAGGTCGGCGCATGCCTCCTCCACGACCAACCGGACACGCCGCATCGGGTCGGCCGGCGGGGACGCGGACGCCGGCTGTACCGGGGCGACATCGGAGAGGGTCATGCTGGCTCCAACCAAGGTTCGAGAGGACAACGGCCGACCGGGGCGGCGGGGGGCGCTGGCACACGGAGGGAGCGGCCCGATTCGGACACGGCTCCCCCGGAGCGTTGCGCGGCGGCCCACCCACGAGGCCCCGTTCCGTGCACGTGGCGCGTGCACGCTGATGGCAGGTCTTCGGACTCGCGGGCACCGGAGCCGCACAGGGCTCCGTCCTACCGGCCGCCGCTTCCCGGGCGCCATGGCGCGGCGCCCAGTGCTCGGTTGGCGGCTTTCGTTCCCACTCACCGCTGCGGGGCAGTCCCGGACTCGCACCGGGTTCCCTCTTGCCTCACCGGGCGCATCGACCCCGTGAACCACCAGCGGGACAGATACTACATCTTGTGTTCGAGTCTGTGGAACACCGCAAGATAGCGGAGTGTCGGCGCAGAACTGCGGTGTGTCGGCGTGACATCGCGGACCATGGCCGATACTGGAGCGCGATGAGTCATCTGCACATTTTCGACATGGACGGCACTCTGCTCACCGGCACGACGGCCAGTACGCAGATCGCGAAGATCGTGGGGACCGAGTCCGAACTGGCCGAGCTGGAGCGGGCGTTCGCCGCGGCGGAGATCGACACACGCGCATTCTCCGCGGGAGTCTTCGCCCTGTGGGCCGGTCTCACCGAAGCACACGTTACCGAGGCGTTCCGCGCCGGGCCGTTCCTCGACGGGATCGACCGGGTGTGCGCCGACATCCGCGAGCGCGGCGAGCGGTCGCTCGTCATCACGATGTCGCCGGACTTCTACGCGGAGCGCCTGCTGGAGTACGGGTTCGACCGGGTGGCGGCCTCGCGGTTCCCCGTTCTGCCGTTCAGCGAACCGCTCGACAGCAGGAGGATTCTCACTCCGGCCGACAAGGTGCGGATCGTGGAGGAGACCCGGTCCGAGTGGGAGATCCCGGCGGACCGCTGCGTCGCCTACGGCGACTCGATGTCGGATGCGCCACTCTTCCGGCACCTGGCGCACACGGTGGCGGTCAACGCCGACCACCACCTGGAGGGGATCGCTCGGGCCGGGTACACCGGCCCGAGCCTGCTGGATGCCTACGCGTCGGGGCGCGCCCTCATCGACCCGCGGTGACCGGGGGTGCGCCCGCCGGCGCGCCGTAGGTGAGGCGGCGCAGCAGCGCCTCGGCCGGGCCGCGCCGTCCCGCGCGGTGGCCGAGGTCGGCCACGACCACCGTCGCCAGCCAGACCGCGACGCCCACGAGCACGGCCGCGGTCACGTTCAGGAATCGGGTGAGGTCGAGGGTGTAGGCGTAGAACAGGACGAACCACGCGACCGACTGGAGCAGGTAGCAGGTCATCGACCACTGGCCGCAGGCGGCGAGCGCGGTGGCGATCCGGCCCGGACCGGCCGGCCGCCGGACGAGCCGCGCGGCGACCAGGGCGATCAGGGCCGCGTAGCCGAACCCGCCGGCGTACCCGGTGAACAGGTGCAGGACGAAGAACGCCGACGTCGCCCAGGTTCCGGGGTCCGCGATCGCGCCGGTGATGATCAGCACCTGCGGGACGCCGCCGAGGACCGCGACCGGGATGCCGATCGCCGCGGTGCGCCGCAGCAGCGCGCGATGCTGTTCGGGCTGCTCCATGATGCGCTGCTGCGCGGCCCAGACCCCGATCAGGACGGGCGCGATGGAGGTCAGTGCGAGCAGGACCGCCATGATCGGCCACGCGGTCGCGCGCCCGGCGACGTCGGCGGGCAGGGAGTCCGGTGCGGGGATGCCGGCGGAGCCCGCGAGGGCGGTCATCCCGAGCATGCCGGCCGAGTAGAGCAGGGCGCCCGCGCCGCCGAGGAGCGCCGCGGTGGTGAGGATCCGCCGCGGCGTCCACCGCGGGGCGCCGGCGAACGCCAGCGCGAGGATGCCGTAGGCGGTCAGGATGTCGCCGGCGTAGAGCAGGACGACGTGCAGGAAGCCGAAGGCGATGAGCCAGCCGCCGCGGCGGCGCAGCAGCCTGCGCGCCGCGCGGGCGCCGTTGGTGGCGTCCTGGCGCCGGGCCACCATGACCAGGCCGTAGCCGAAGAGCGCTGCGAACATCGGGTAGCCGCGAGACTCGGCGAACAGGGTGACCAGGCTGCTCGTCACCGTGTCGGCGGCGCCCAGGTCGGCGGTGTGGCCGGTGCCGGGGAGGAAGGGGAACGCGAAAAGGTAGGCGTGCACGACCGCGATGATCAGCAGCATCATGCCGCGTGCGAGGTCAGGGGGGAGCGACCGTCCTGCCGCTGCGATGGGACCCGTCGCGGCTCGGGTGGCTGGGCGGGACATCGGGACTCCTCATAGGGGTGAAGGGGTGCGCGGTCGTCGGCCGGTGTACGGTCGGGACCACTGATTAGATACGCGATCGTATCTAATAATCGCCATATAAGCTACGCGTTCGTATCTAAAGGGAGTGGCGGGATGAGCGGTGCAGCGTCCGGGCGGACCCGGCGGCGCGGGGCGGAGCTGGTCGACGCCATCCGGGCCGCCGCGATCGAGGAGCTCATCGAGGTCGGATTCGGGCGGCTGACCATGGAGGGCATCGCCAAGCGCGCGGGAACCGCGAAGACCTCGCTGTACCGGCGCTGGGCCTCGCCGCGGGAACTGCTGATCGACGCCTACTACGAGCAGTTCCCACAGGAGGAGCCCAGCCCGGCGGCCGACGACCTCCGCGGCGACCTGCTGCGCAGCCTCCGGTTGATGGTCGATTGGATGCGCACCCCCTCCGCGCGGGCCCTGGGGACCATCATGTTCGAGCGCGAACGCGACCCCGAGTTCGTCGCGGCCATGGTGTCCCGGGTCTTCGACGCGCGCGGCGGCCGCTTCACCAAGACCGTCCTGCGGCACTACGCCGACCACGGCGTCGTCGACCCCGCCCGCCTCACCCCCGTGGTGGTCGACATCGGCGAGGCGCTCGTCCTCAAGCACAGCGTCGACGCGACGGCACTGCCCGGCGAGGAGGAACTCGCCGCCATCGTCGACGAGGCCATCCTCCCCGCCCTCGGCCTGCCCCCCTCACAGTGAGCTGACCAGCGCCCCGACCCGACCGCGGTGCTCCGCGCCGCTCCAATGCACATGACTTCGAGCACGGGCCTCCACCCAGCGCAGAGAACACGGGTTGCCGCCCCGGCCTCGTGCCGCCAGCAATGGCCGAGAACGTCCTGCCCCCCAGCGGACCTGGGCAAGGCTGCCGGGCAGCCTGGCTCCTGTCCCCTGGGGTCAAGGACGCCCTCGCCCCCGGACGCCCTCTGGAGTCAAGGACGCCCTGGCCCCAGACGTCTTTGGAACGGACGCCCGCGCCCACGGACGGGGACCCGTCCTATCCGACCAGGGCGGGTTGCGGGGCGAACGCGGTCGGTACCGTACCGGCGAGCGCCTTGACCTCGCGGTTCAGGTGCGGCTGGTCGGCGTAGCCGACCGCAGCCGCGACCTCGGCGAGGGGCAGACCGGCGCGCACGCCGTCGAGGGCCCTGCCCATGCGCAGGATCCGCTCCAGCGTCTTCATGCCGTACCCGAACGCCGCCTCGCAGCGGCGGCGCACCTGGCGCTCGCTGAGACCCACCTCGTCGGCCACCGCGGCGACGGACGTGCCGCCCGCCGCGCGGACCCCCGCGAGAACGGCGGACACCACCGGGTCGGCCGCCGGAATGCGGCCGTCGGCCCCAGCGAACGCGCGGTCCAGGACCGCCGCGGGGTCGGCCGCCGCCGCCAGGCGCTCGGCGAGCTCCCGCGCCGCGCGGGCCGACCACAGGTCGTCCAGCGGGACCTGGAGGTCGCGCAGCTCGGCCGCCGGGACGCCCAACGCCGCCGGGCCGGTGCCCGGGTCGAACCGAATGCCGAAGACGCGGGCGCCGCCGCCTTCGGTGGCCAGCCGGGCACGGGTGTCGGGGCCGACGGCGAGCAGGGCCCCGCCCGACCAGACGACGTCCATGCAGCCGTCGGGCAGCACCCGGATGCCCGAACCGGACCCCGGCGTGCTCCACAGCGCGGCGGCGGCGCCGGCGCGCGCCCGCCGTTCGACGTACATCAGAACCCCCCGGTCCACTCTAGGCCGACCCGTCGGCAGCGGCCGGGCCGTCCGGCCGACCCGCCGACAGCGGCCCGCCGTGGACCGCACGCCGCCCGCCGCGGGGTCAGCCGTCGAGGAGGTGGTCGAACTCGTCGTCGGCCAGGCCGAGGTCGCCGCCGATGCGGAACCGGATGCGGAGGAGCTCCTGGAGCAGGTCGCGGACGTACGGGGTGGCGTCCTCGTGCCGGAACCGCCGCACGCCGAGGGTCGCCCACTCGTGCGCGCCGCGCAGGTCGTCGTGGGCGTAGAGGGTCTCGGTGATGTGCAGGACCGTGGGCAGGTTGCGGGGACCGTCGTCGCTCACGCCTTTGAGCTGGTCGTAGGCCGCCTCGATGCGGTCGAGTTCGAGCAGCGCGCCGCATTGCAGCGCGCGGGCGTCGATGATGGTTGCGCCGCCGTCGTCGATGGCGCGGCGGTAGGCGGCCGACGCGCGCTCGAACTCCTGGGCCATCTCCCACTGCTCACCGGCGCGGACGAACAGCTCCGCGCGGGAGATCTCGCTCTCGGGGGCGACCGCGTTGGCGAGTTCGGTCAGCTGCCGCGCGGTCTCGGCGTGCTCGCCGGACTGCACGGCCCGGAACTCCAACCGGTCGAGGTCGGCCGTCGTCACCCGGATCACTGCCACCTCCTGCCGCGGTCGAATACGTCGGCGCCGTGCGCGACGGGATTCGCGTGTCCATTCCTTCATACCGCCACCAGGGCCGGTGCGCGGCTGCGACCGTGGAACACGTCCGGGTAGGGCGGCTATGTCCTGGCGCGCTCCAGGGCGTCCCAGAATCCTTCGCGGAGCGCGTCGCGGACTTCGTCGCGGAGCAGGAAGTCGATCGGCAGGGCCGAGCCCTGGAGCAGGCGCGCCTCAAGGTCGGACGGCATCCGCGGACGGCGGGCCAGTACCGCTTCCAGCCAGAGCATGGGTGCGTCGCGCGCGATCGACTCGGCGAAGTCGGAGCCCTCTTTGCGGGCGACCCGCACCGCCTCCTCGGCGCTGCGGGTCGCGGCCGCCCCGGGGGCGACGTAGTCGACGCGCGGGGTCGGGCTGGTGTAGGGCCCGTGCTGGACGCTGTGGTCGGGGCGGGGGCCAGTAGGTGAACCGAAGCCCGTGTGGGCGGCGGCGCTGCGTGCGCCGCTCTCAGTCCCCGTACTGACCCCATAGGTAGGGTTTGGGCCGCTGTTACCCCCGTATCCCGGGTTCTCCCCGGTGTTCGGTCCGTACCGCGGGTCCTGGCCCGGTGGTGTGCCCCTCGATGGCGGTATATCGCGTTCGTACTGGGTGCCGCCGCCCATCAGGGGGTCGCGGTGCGCGCCCGTGGTGTGGGGCCCCGGCCCGTAGCCCCCTTGGCGCTGGTCGTGCATGTTCGGGGCCGGGCCGCTCGCGGGGTCGCCGTAGGGGCGGGCGGCGCCGTTGGCAGGGTTCGCGAAGGACTGGTTGGGGCCCGTGGACGGGTTCGCGAACGAGGGGTTCGGCCCGGTCGAGGGGTTCCGGAACGACGGGTTGGGCCCCGTGGACGGGTTCGCGAAGGACGGATTGGGGCCCGTCGACGGGTTCGGGAACCCGGGGTTCGCGCCCGCCGGCGGTGTGCCGCCCATGGGCGGCTGCTGCGGCGCCGGCGGGTGCGGCCGGCCCCCGGTGGGGAAGCCGTTGGCGTCGACCGGACCGGACGGCGTGCGGGAGGGGTCGATACCGCCGTTCTGCGGGGCCAGGTGGTCGCCGCGCTGCTGGGCGGCGATGCTCTGCTGCATGGCGCGGAGCTGCTCCATGGCCGACCCGGGAACGCGCCCCTGCGTGCCGGTGTCGTACATGGGCTCGGCCGCCGGGACCGGCACCGGTGCGGGCTCGGGCCGGGCGGACCCGGCGTGCGCGGCAACGGGCTGGCGGACGGTGCTCGGCACGCTGTGGCCGTGTCCGTTGCCCATGGGCATGGTGGTGTCGACCGTGGGGTCGCCAGCCGCCGCGCCCGACAGCAGGGTGACGTGCGGGCGCAGGTGCCCCACGCCGATCTCGATGAGGTCGTCGCACTCGCGGCGCAGCGCGCGCGAGATGGTCCAGTTGCCCTCGACCGAGATGTGCACGACGGTGACGCGCACGCCGAGGTCCTGCACCTCGGAGACGACCTGCGCCATGTCCTCGTCGCCGCTCACGAGCACGGCGTCGCACAGCACCCCGGTGCGGGCGAGGGTCAGGACGTCGCGCTGGACGTAACTCTCGACCCCCTCCCTGCGGCCCGGCCGGATGCTCGCCGCCCGGAACTTGATGCCGGGGATGTCGGCGATTCCGTCCTGCTCCTGTGTGCGGCGGCCGTCGGCGGTGGCCTCGTACCAGTAGCAGCGGAGCAGCGGGAGGCCGGTGCGGTCGCTCGCCACCTCGGTGAGGAGCTGCATCAGCCCGGAGTAGTCCCACGACACGGAGTCGCGGTTGCGCGTGCCGTGCACGGCCATCGCGCCATCGGCGAGCAGGTAACCGGCGTCTACGAACAGCGCACAGCGATCCACCCGACACCGTCCCTTCGTTCGGTCCGGCCGGCCCCGGCGGGTGCGGGGGAAGGAGGTCCTTCCGGCGTCCACCGCGCGGCCACGGACAAGCCGGGGCACAGCCTAGCCAAGTCTGTGCGGATTTGCGTGCCCGCACCGCCTCGCGGTGTCGCATCGGACGGCGCGGTGCGGGTCGGGGTCGGACCCCCGCACAGGCCGCCACCTGCGGTGACCATGGGGTCACGGCACTTCGGGTGTCTCATGTTCGCATGGACGATGTGACGGCGACGACCCCGGCGAGGTAGGCGTCGCCGGTCGATACGAGATTGAGCTCCGGCCGGTCCGGGAGCCGCGAGCTGAAGCGCGCGACGTCGTTGCCGAAGGTCAGGGTGTCCCCGACCGCTCCGCGCGACGCGCTCGCGAACGCGTTTCCGGCGGTGCGCCGCGCCCCCTGCGGGGTGAGCGGGGCGTCGTTCAGCAGGACCCGGTCGCCCTCCAGCCCGGCGTCGCCCTCCCATGCCGCGACGTCCACGGTGGCGGGCACCGCCCTCGGGGTCAGCCCGGCGAGCGGGAAGCGCAGCCCGCTCTCGTCCTGGAAGACGCTGCCCGTGCCGTCGAGGACCATGGCCTGGTTGTACGCCTCAGCGGGGTCCTCCAGCACCACGACCAGGCTCCACCCGGCGTAGGCGCTCACGCCGGTCTCGGTGGGGGCGTCGGCGACCCACCACTCGCCCCCGCCGTGCGCGGCGACCTGCTCGGTGACGTCGGCGAACGCCTTGTAGGCGGAGTACCCGGGGAGTTCCGCCGACTCGACCTCCGAGGCGCGGACCGTGGTGTAGGCGGCGGCGCCGGGCCCGCGCAGCTTCGCGTCGGCGCCCTCGCGCGCGCCCACACCGGAGAAGTACAGCCCGGCCCAGCGGACCTTGCCGCCCTCGGGCAGGGTCCAGCGCGCGGAACTGGACGACGTGGTCGACGGGTCGCGGTCGCGGTCCATCGGCCGCATGTCCCACAGGTCGTTGTCGAGCTTGTCGCCCTTGCGCTGCTGCGCCTGCGCGCACGGGCCGTCGTCGTCCGGCGGCTCGGGCGAAGAGCTCGGCGGGGCCGAGGGGGTGGGGTCGGCGGGTGCGGTGGGCGCGGGGGCGGGGTCGTCCGGGATCGGGAGCCGGGGCAGGCGCGGCGGCGCAGTGGGCGCCGTGGGTTTCGGCGGCTCGGGCGCGCGCAGGCCGGGGCCTTCGGTCGGGGCGTCCCCGCCGGGCAGGGCCGGGGGCGCGGGCCGGTCGTCGGCGTCGGGGCCGCCGGGCGGGGCCGTGGGCGGGGTCGTGGGCGGGGTCGGCACGGCAGGGCCGGTCGGCGGGTCGGTCGGGGTGTCGGCCGGGGTGTCGGGCCACCACGGCCACGGGTGCCCGTCGCCGCCCTCGTCCTCCTCCTCTTCCTCATCGACGCAGCTCAGGAGGGCGTTGCCGACCGATTCGGTGCGCACGGGGCCGGCGGTGGCGTAGCGCGCCGCCATGCCCTCGGGGTCGACGCCGTGGCTGCCCTCGCCGACGGCGTCGGCGGTGCCGGAGCTGACGGAGATGCGCGGCGGGTCGCCCTCGCTCGCGTTGCCGGCGACGTCGACGTCGAGGTACTCGGAGCTGTCGGCACCGGCGTCCATGCCCATGAGCACGCACTCGGCGCCGGTGTCGGCGGGGCTGCAGGTCCAGCCGTCGCCGCCGGCCTCGGGTGCGGGGGCCGCCGGTGCGGCGTTGCCCCGGCCCGGCGCCGACGTCAGGGTGACCCCCTCGGGCAGGTCGATCGATGCCACGACGTCCTCGGCGGTGCGCTCGCCCGTGTTGCGGACGTTCATCACGATGATCCCGGGCTTGCCGGGGACCAGGGAGCCGACGGGGTCGATCTCCGCGGCGAACGCCGGCGTGCCGGGGGGCCGCGGCGGTTTCGGGGACGGCGCGGGGTCGCGGGGGTCGTCGGGCCGCGCCGGATCGGGGGCGGCCGGGTCGTCGGGGTCGGCCGGCGGATCGGCCTGGGGGGCGCCGGGCGGCGCAGCGGGCGGGGCGCCGGGCGGGTTGCCGCCCCCTCCGCCGCCGCTGCCGCCGCCCGGCCCGCCGCCGGAACCGCCGCCACCGCCGCCGTCTCCCGGCGGGGCGGGCTGCCCCGGCGCCGCAGCGGGCTGCTCGGGCTGCGGCCGCAGGGGCTGCTCGTCGCTGACCAGCGCCAGCGCGGCGGCGGCCGCGACGGCCACCGCTGCGGCACCCGCCGCGGTGGCCTGCTGCTGGCGCTTGGGCATCCGCCCCCACCAGCCGCCGGAGAACGCTCCGGCGGGCAGCGCGGCGAGGTACCCGGCCGCCGCGGGGCCGGCGAACAGGGGGAGGACGATCCCGCGCAGCCCGACGTTGACGTCCATGAGTTCGGCGTAGACCGCGCGGCAGTCGCCGCAGCCGTCGAGGTGGCGGTCGACCGACGCGGTGTCGCGCTTGGCGAGCCCGTCCCTGACGTAGGCGCCGAGCTGATCGAGCGTCGGGCGGCACGACTCGGCGGGGGCGCCGCTGGCGAGGTGCATCTGGAGGTACGCCTGGCGCAGCCCCTCGCGCGCCCGGTAGGCCAGCGCCGCGACACTGTTGGCGCTCATGCCCAGGTGGGGCGCCACCTCCCCGGGTTTGCTCCCCTCGATCTCGGTGTGCCACAGCACCGACTGCCACCGCTCGGGCAGGGAGAGGAAGGCGCGGGCGATCAGGGAGCGCTCCAGTCCTTCGAGCGCGGGGTCGACAAAGGGCTCGCCGCGGTCGAAGGACTCCATGTCGTCGGTGACGACCTGCCGCTTGTCGCCTCTGGAGCGGTCGTAGACGACGTGCCGCACCGCGGTCAGCAGGTACGGGCGGAAGCCGTCGCGGGGGCCGCCCCCGCGCTGCACGACGCTCAGCACCCGGGTGAACGCCTCGGCGACGACGTCGTCGACCTCGGCGTCGCCGCGCACCATCTGCCGGGCGAGGCCGCGGGCCGCGCCGTGATGGCGCTCGTACAGGGTCGCGTACGCCCCGGTGTCGCCTTCGCGAACAGCGTCGATCAGCCGATCGTCACCTGAGAGCACCTCGGTGTAGTCGTGCTGCGGCTCCGTCATGGCCTGACCTCTCCACTGGCGCCGGGTGTCCCCATCGGCGCAACGGCGGGCGCTCAGCGGGGCCACTGAGCGCCCGCGCCCCTCCACTCGCTCTTTGCCTCTGCGTGACTCTTCGATTACCGCGAGATCACCTACGGAAAATATCTCCTAACCCGCGTCATGACCGCCAGCATTCCGCGTGATTGGGGGTGAAGACGCTCGCGGCGGCCCTCCGGAACGGGGGCGGGCCGCCTCGGGCGGACCCGACCGGCGGAGTACCGAGCAATCAGGAGGAGGCCAGCATGGGGAGGTCCGAGGCGGACGGCCGCAGCCTGGTCAGCGGCGCGAGAACCGGGTCGAGGCGACGGCTGCGGGCGCAATGGTGCGCCCGCAGCCGGTCGGCGGGGTGGGACCCGCCCGACGACTGGTGGACCCCGGCGGTCGACGCGGTCTGCGCGGCTGCGGCGGCCGGTGCGGACATGACCTCCGACTGCGCGCGGTTCGGCCGGGCGCGGGCGCGGTCGGGGCGGACGATCGGCACGGCACTGGACGACTTCGCCGCGCTGTGCCAGGTGCTCGACTGGGACGAGCCACCGTTCCCACTGGTGAAGGCGCTGGCCGAGGGGTGGGTCGACGGCGGCCGGTCGACGGAGGACTGCCAGGACCCCCTCACCGGCCTGGCGACAACGGCCTACCTGCGCACCCGCCTCAGCGAGCTGTACCGGGGCGCTGCGGTGTCCCCCGCGCTGACCCACCGGATGGTCATCGTCTCGCTGGACGGTTCGGCCGACCCGTGGCGGCGCACCGCGCAGCTGATCGTCATGGGCCACGAACTGCGCCGCTACTTCTCGCACGGGGAGTCGCTCGCGCTCCTCAGCAGGAGCCGCATGTGCGCGCTGGCGCCGGTCGACACCGGGCTGCCGGACCGGGTCGCCTCGATCCGGCGCGACTTCGGGCGCGAGCACCAGGCCGAGGTGTGGAGCGTGCCGCTCCCCGCGACCTACGAGCACGCATGGGAGTTCGTGAGCGACGTGGGGAAGCCGCCAATGGAGACCTGACCCCCGAACGCCGCCGGCGCGACGGTCTGGTTCGAGGGGGCTGGACCGAATGCCGGCGGCAGGGCCGGTCGCGGCCGTCCGCTGAGGGGGCGGACACCGCGCCGGCCGCCGGAGCCTTCGGGCTCCGGCTGAAGGCCGGTCCGGATCCGGGTCTTCTGGCCCTCATGGGAGAGGGCGGCCTCGTGAACCGACCGGTAATCCGGTGAACGCTACCCGTCGCGTTCACCGGACGTAGAAAGGGGCGCGTCCGCAAGGGGAGGCGGGCGCGCCCCGACCATTCGTCCCGTGATGGGACGTCGGTCCGATGCCGTGGCCGGAGATCCGGAACGCCGGCCGGCCGACCGGCCCGGATCAGTCGTCGTCGCCGGCGAGGACCTTGCCGCTCTTGGCGTCGATGGCGACCTCGCCGCCGTCGTCGCCGCCGCGGTCATCGCGGTCGTCGTCGCCGTCGTCGTCACCGTTGTCGTCGCGGTCGTCACCGTTGTCGTCGCGGTCGCCGCCGTTGTCGTCGCGGTCGCCGCCGGCGCCCTCGAAGCTCCAGTGCGCGATGCGGTCGTCCCGGTCGTCCCGGTCGTCCCGGTCGTCATCGCGGTCATTGTCGCGGCCGTCGAACCCGGCCTCGGTCGGTGCGGCGCCCAGGTCCTTCTCGGCGGCCTTGTAGGCCTCTGTGAGACTCACCTTCGCGTCGACCGCCTGGAGGTCCTCGGCGTCGGCGCTGCCGTCGCGGTCCGACTGGGCCTTGCCGGTCGCGGCGTCGACGCGGACGTCGTAGTCGCGCTTGCCGTCGGCGACGACGACCTCGGCCTCCCAGGTGCCGTCGTCGAGCTCGATGCTGTGGACGACCCCGCCGGGCACCTCGTCGGCTGCGATCCCGGCCGCCTTGAGCAGGTCGATCTTTGGCGCGCCGCTCTGGCCGCCCGTGCCGCCCTTGCCGTTCTCGGTGCCGTCGCCGGCGGCGGTGACCGTGTTGGCGCCGGATCCGGCGGCGGGGCCGCCGCCGTCGTCGGTGGCGATGGCGAGCCCCGCGCCGCCGAGTGCGAGGAGGCCGACGGTCGCACCGCCGGCGATGAACATCGGGGTCCTACCGAAGGACGTCGTGCGCATGTCGGTTCCTTGTCGATCGGCGATTCGTGTCGCTTGCGTCGTTTCGCTTGCAAGACCCACTCTCGCCGAGCGCGCACTAGCCGCACGCTGCCGCAGGGTTAACGCGCCCCTAAACGCGCGGCGGCGCTACTCGGCGAGCAGCGCGTCGACGAGGGCCACGGGGTCGCCACCCGTCCGGACCAGGTCGGACACCGGCCAGCCGCGCAGGCCGGCGAGTCGCGCGCAGGCGGCGAAGCGGGGATCGGTGAGCAGGTAGCGGCACGGGGCGTCGGGCCAGTCCGGTGCCGGCGGCAGCGCCTCCGTGTAGAAGTCGGGCGGGCGGGGCGCGGCCGCCCCCGCGACGGCGAGGCCGCCCGCAGCGGGCCGGGCGGCCGTCCCGTCCTCCTCCGGCAGCCCGGCGGGGACCTGCGCGGCGACGAGGCCGGCCCGGTCGGTGCCGCCGGGTTGCGGCAGCAGCGCGTCGACCAGCGCGTACCCGGCGACCGGGCGCCGCGCCGCCCGCTGCGCGGCCGCGATGGGCGGCAGCAGCGGGCCGGCCCCCGCCGCCGCGACCAGCAGCAGCGGGGTGTCCGGCGCGGCCGCGGCGATCTCCAGGCTGGCGCGGGCGACGTAGCGCGCGGCGTAGGGCGGCCGGTCGTCGTCGCCGATCGCGGGTGCCAGCGGGGAGCGGCCCCGCCGCAGCAGCTCCGCCGCGACGGCGTCCCACCCCGATGCCGCCCTGCCAGGCCCGTGCAGCAGGACGGGCGTCGCGGGTGTCACGTGCCCGCCCGGGTCTCGGCGGCGACCCACTCCAGGTACAGCGGGTTGCCGCCGACGATCGGCGTCGCGACGACCTCGGGGACGTCGTAGGTGTGCTCGGCGACCAGGTGCGCGGTCAGCGCGTCGAGGCGGTCGGCCGAGGTCTTGCAGACGATGGTCCACTCCTCGTCGCGGCACACCTCGCCCGCCCACCGGTAGAAGCTCACGATCGGCCCGCCGACCTGCGCGCACGCCGCGAGGCGCGCCGCGATGACCGAGTCGGCGAGCCGCTCGGCCTCCTCTCGTGCGTCGGTGGTGACCTCCACCCGGACCGGTCCGGTGCCCGTCCCCGGATCGCTCATCGCGCGTCTCCTCTCTCCGCTGCCGTCGACCGGTGCCGCGCGCCGCGGCCGGTGCCCCCATCCGACCATGGAGCGGGTGCGCTGCGGTTAGGCTCGGGGCCCATGAGCGATCGCGCTGACCTCCTCAGCTTCATCACCGCCAAGGCCGTCGTCCACGGCACGGTCACCCTGTCGTCCGGTATCCAGGCCGACTACTACGTCGATCTGCGCCGGGTCACCCTCGACGGCGACGCCGCCCCGGTCGTCGGCAGGGTCATGCTCGACGCCACCGCCGATCTCGGCTACGACGCGGTCGGCGGCCTCACCCTCGGCGCCGACCCGGTGGCGGCGGCCATGCTGCACGCGGCGGCGGCCCGCGGTCGGGCGCTCGACTCGTTCGTCGTCCGCAAGGAGGGCAAGGCGCACGGCCTGCAACGGCGCATCGAGGGCCCCGACGTCAAGGGGCGCCGGGTGCTCGCCGTCGAGGACACCTCGACCACCGGGGGCTCGGTGCTGACAGCGGTGGAGGCGCTGCGCGAGGAGGGCGCCGAGGTCGTGGGGGTGGCGGTGATCGTCGACCGCGGCGCGGGCGACGCGGTGGCACAGGCCGACCTGGAGTACCGCGCCGCGTTCACGCTGCCGGACCTGGGCCTCTGACCCGCGCCGCTGCCGGACCTGGGTCTCTGAACTGCGCCTCTGACCTGGATCTCCGGCCTGCGCCTCGGAGAGCCGCTAGCCGACCGTCTCGGTGTCGACCTTGAAGCTGTACCCGGGGTCCTTGTCCGACATGTCGCGCTCCTCGCCGTTGATGTAGACCTCGACCGCGCCGGGGTCGGCGATGGTGACGTCGAGCGTGGGCTGGGAGTAGGACGCGTACTGGCCCTGCCGCATGACGGTGTCGGTGACGACCTCACCGCCGGGGACGCGCACCTGGACGTGGGTGTCGTCGCCGACGACCTTGATGTAGAGGACCTTCATGTCGACCGTGGACTGCACGGTGGCGTCGTCGGCCGACCCCGGGGCGATCGGGACGACGGAGGCGCTGCCGCTGCCCGGTAACGAGCGGTAGAGGAAGAACGCCCCAAGGGCCACGAGGGTGATCAAGAGCACTACCGCGCCGACGATGGCCACGATCTGCCCAACGCCCCGAGGATCATTGCGATGCCTTCCCACGGAGCCGAATGTAGCGGTTGTCACTCCGACAATCGATGCACTCCGGGTGACGATCCGATTCGCCTCACCGGCATCATTACCCTACGCAATCGAACGAACGCGAAGCGTGCCGAAATCGCCACGTGTCCGCATACGCCGAGCCCGCGCCCGCCGCCGGCCCCCGCCCCGTATGTTGGTCTAGACCTCTACTCCGCGAGCACGGAATACTGGTCCCGTCCCCCGTACACACCGTCCAGTGACAGACTTGGCGGCACCGCGCCCTCAGGCGGCGCCGTCGCCACCCCAGGCAGAGCTAGGGAGCCATCACCATGCCTATCGCCACGCCAGAGGTCTACACGGAGATGCTGGGCCGCGCGAAGTCCCAGGGCTTCGCCTACCCCGCCATCAATGTGACCTCCAGCCAGACGCTCCATGCCGCGCTGCGCGGATTCGCGGAGGCTGAGAGCGACGGCATCATCCAGGTCTCCACGGGAGGCGCAGAGTTCCTCTCCGGCGCCACCATCAAGGACATGGTGGCCGGGTCGGTGGCGTTCGCCGAGTTCGCCAAGGTCGCGGCCGAGAGCTACCCCGTCAACATCGCCCTGCACACCGACCACTGCCCGAAGAACAAGCTCGACGGCTTCGTGCGCCCGCTCCTCGCCATCTCCAAGGAGCGCGTCGCCAAGGGCCAGGGGCCGCTGTTCCAGTCGCACATGTGGGACGGCTCGGCCGTCGAGCTGGAGGAGAACCTCCAGATCGCCGAAGAGCTGCTGGCGCTGTCCAAGGACGCCGGCACCATCCTCGAGATCGAGGTCGGCGTCGTCGGCGGCGAGGAGGACGGCGTCGTCGGGGAGATCAACGAGAAGCTCTACACCACGCCGGGCGACGCCCTGCGTACGGCCGAGGTGCTGGGCCTCGGCGAGAAGGGCTACTACATGACCGCCCTGACCTTCGGCAACGTGCACGGCGTGTACAAGCCGGGGCACGTCAAGCTGCGCCCCGAGGTCCTCAAGGAGGCCCAGGAGGCGGTCGGCGCGAAGTACGGCAAGGCCGGCCCGTTCGACTTCGTGTTCCACGGCGGCTCCGGGTCGACGGTCGAGGAGATCCACGCCGCCATCGACTACGGCGTCGTGAAGATGAACATCGACACCGACACCCAGTACGCCTACACCCGCCCGGTCGCCGAGCACTTCTTCAAGAACTACGACGGCGTCCTGAAGATCGACGGCGAGGTCGGCAACAAGAAGGCGTACGACCCGCGCGCCTACGGCAAGGCCGGCGAGGCCGGCATGGCCGCGCGCGTCGCCGAGGCCGCGCGGCAGCTCAAGTCCGCGGGCAACCGGATGAAGTAGCGGGGCCCGATTGCTGTCCCCGGTCCACCGTGTCAGGGCCGGGGCACAGATGTGTCCGGCCGCCGATTCCTTGGGCGGACGAAGCGGCCGGGCACTCTCTCCCCTCCTCACCCTCCTCGCGCACGCGCCGCCACCGCCGCGCTGTGCGCCCTCTCCCCTCATCCCGGCGTCCCACCGGCGCGATCTCCTGGCAGGATGAGGGCATGGACCTTTCCTCGAACCTCCTCGGCGAGCCGCCGGCCACCCGCCTGCCCGACAACGCCGAAGCGCGCGAGGCACTGGAGAAGGGCGCCGACCCTCAAGAGGTCGCCGCGAACTTCCCCGCCCACTCCGCGGCCTGGGCCGCCCTGGCGGCCCGCGCCTACGAATCGGGCGACCCCGTCGCCGCCTACGCCTACGCGCGCACCGGCTACCACCGCGGCCTGGACCAGCTCCGCCGCGCCGGGTGGAAGGGCCACGGGCCGATCCCCTGGGACCACGAGCCCAACCGCGGCTTCCTGCACGCCCTGCACCTGCTCGCCGCTGCGTCGGGCGCCATCGGTGAGGCCGAGGAGTACGAGCGCTGCTCGACCTTCCTGCGCGACAGCAGCCCCGAAGCCGCCGACGCGCTCGGCGACTGACCGGCGCCGCGCACACCGGGCGGGTCCGCGCACCCGCCCGGTCGGCGGCTGTGTCACCGGCCGCCCGCCGCAGACCCCGCTGCCGGCGCCTCTGACCTCTCGGCCTGGTCGTGTAGCCTCTATACGCAAGAGCCCCTGTCGTGATCTTGCGCCAGGGGTTCAGCCATGTGCGGCCGCCATCCACAGCCGTACCCGAGAGCGAAGTAGAGGTGGACGCCGATGCCTGCCATCACACTCGTGGGCGCCCAGTGGGGCGACGAGGGCAAGGGCAAGGCCACCGACCTTGTCGGCGGCCGGGTCGACTACGTCGTGCGCTACCAGGGCGGCAACAACGCCGGGCACACCGTGGTGATCGGCGACCAGAAGTACGCCCTGCACCTGCTGCCCTCGGGCATCCTCTCGCCCGGCGTGGTGCCGGTCATCGCCAACGGCGTGGTCATCGACCCCGGTGTGCTGTTCGAGGAGCTCAACGGCCTGAACGAGCGCGGCGTCGACACCTCCAAGCTGCTCATCTCGGCGAACGCGCACCTGATCATGCCCTACCACCGGGCGCTCGACAAGGTCAGCGAGCGGTTCCTCGGCAAGGGCCGCATCGGCACCACCGGGCGCGGCATCGGGCCCACCTACGCCGACAAGATCTCCCGGCAGGGCGTGCGCGTCCAGGACATGTTCGACGAAGGCATCCTCCGCAAGAAGGTCGAGCTCGCCCTCCACGACAAGAACCAGCTCCTCAGCAAGGTGTACAACCGCCGCGCGCTGGAGCTCGAACCCATCATGGAGGAGTTCCTCGGCTACGCCGAGCTGCTCCGCCCGCACGTGGCCGACACCTCCCTCGTCCTGAACAAGGCGCTCGATGCCGGCAAGACCGTCTACCTCGAAGGCTCCCAGGGCACCCTGCTCGACATCGACCACGGGACCTACCCGTTCGTCACCTCGTCCTCGCCCACCGCGGGCGGGGCCGCGACGGGCGCCGGCATCGGCCCCACGCGCATCACCAAGGTCGTCGGCATCGTGAAGGCCTACACCACCCGCGTCGGCTCGGGGCCGTTCCCCACCGAGCTCCTGGACGAGTCGGGCGACTGGCTGCGCACCCACGGCCACGAGTACGGCGTCACCACCGGGCGCAACCGCCGCTGCGGCTGGTTCGACGCCCCCATCGCCCGCTACGCCACCCGCGTCAACGGCATCACCGACTTCTTCCTGACAAAGCTCGACGTGCTCTCGGGGCTCGACCGGATCCCGGTGTGCGTGGGCTACGACGTCGACGGCGTGCGCCACGACGAGATCCCCATGACCCAGACCGACTTCCACCACGCGGTACCGGTCTACGAGTACCTCGACGGCTGGTCCGACGACATCACCTCGGCGCGGTCCTTCGACGCGCTTCCCAAGAACGCGCAGACCTACGTGCGTACTCTGGAGGAGATGTCCGGAGCACCCGTCTCCGCCATCGGAGTCGGCCCCGGCCGCGACCAGACCCTGGAGCTCCGCTCCCTCGTCTGATCCGCGCCGGGAACCCCCTGTCAGACACACAACCAACAAGGGTCCTCACGTGAAAGCCCTGGTCCTCGGCGGCGGCGGCCGCGAGCATGCCCTCGTCAGAGCGTTGTCCCTCGACCCCGGCGTCACCGGCCTGCACTGCGCTCCGGGGAACCCGGGCATCTCCGCGCTGGCGGAGAACCACGTCATCAACGTCACCGACGGCCTGGCGGTCACCCAGCTCGCCTCGCGCATCGGCGCCGAACTGGTCGTCATCGGGCCCGAGGCCCCCCTGGTGGCGGGGGTCTCCGACGAACTGCGGCGGCGCGGCATCCCCGTCTTCGGCCCCGACAGCGAGGCGGCCCGCCTCGAAGGGTCCAAGGCGTTCGCCAAGGAGGTCATGCAGGCCGCCGGTGTGCCCACCGCCCGGTTCCGGGTGTGCCGGTCCCCGTCGCAGGCCGCCGAGGCGCTGACCGAGTTCGGCCCGCCCTACGTGGTGAAGAACGACGGCCTGGCGGCCGGCAAGGGCGTGGTGGTCACCGACGACCGCGCAGTGGCAGAGCGCCACGCGCGCGAATGCGGCCGCGTGGTCATCGAGGAGTACCTCGACGGCCCCGAGGTGTCGCTGTTCGTCCTCAGCGACGGCGTGCACGCCGTCCCGCTGCTGCCGGCGCAGGACTTCAAGCGCGCCTACGACCGCGACGAAGGGCCCAACACCGGCGGCATGGGCGCCTACGCCCCCCTGCCGTGGATCCCCGCGGGCCTCGTCGACGACGTCATGGGCTCGGTGGTGCACCCCACCCTGCGCACCATGATGGACCGCGGTCTGCGCTACCAGGGCCTGCTGTACGTCGGCCTGGCCCTCACCTCGCGCGGCCCGAAGGTGGTGGAGTTCAACGCCCGGTTCGGCGACCCCGAGACCCAGGTGGTCCTCGACCGGCTCGCGTCGCCCATCGGCGGCCTGCTCCAGGCGGCCGACCTCGGCCAGCTCGGCCGCGCCGGCCCCCTCGAATGGCACCCGGGCGCGGCCGTCACCGTGGTCGTCGCCGCCGAGGGCTACCCCGGCGAACCGACAAAGGGCGACCTCATCGGCGGCCTCGACCATGCCGACGCCGTCGAGGGCGCCTACGTGCTGCACGCCGGCACGGCGTGGAGTGGCCTGCGCGACGTCAAGTCCGCCGGCGGCCGGGTGCTGAACATCGTCGGCACCGGCACCGACCTCGCCCAGGCCCGCGCCCGCGCCTACGAGGCGGCGTCCCGCATCGACCTCCGCGGCTCCCACCACCGCACCGACATCGCCGAGAAGGCCGCCGCCGACCAGACCTGACCCCCGGGCCCGCGGTGCCCAGCCATACCGGGGGAATCGTGAAGCCCGCGCGCGCCGCCGCTGCCAGTTGTACCGGCTTGTACTCGGCATCGGCCACCGCAGACGGGTGCGAGACCCATCGGGCGGGCAGCGAGGTGAGGATGCCGCCGATCCCGAATCGGGCTTCGACCACCGCGAACCGGTGCTCGGGCTCGCTGAGCCCTTCGGGCGGTTGGAAGGGGGGCACACTCCGGTAGTACACCGAGTCGATGTCCGCGAGTTCGATCGTGGCGTCGGGTGTGTCGATGCGACCTGCCCAGCCGTCTTCCGTCAGCATGGCACTCACGGTGGCGCGCTGGGGGAACCAGGAGAGGTCCAACCAAGACACGGAGCGCCCACGGCGCCGCACCGCCTCCGCAGCGCAATGCGCGTCCCCATCATCGGCGGCTGCGAGGGCCACGATCGTCCCGGCCACTAGTCGGTCACCGTCACCGTCTGGGTATCGCGTTCGATCTTGTTGTCGATGTTGTTCTCGGTCGGCCGCGTCTCGACCCGGTTCTCCGTCGGCTTCTCATGCTTGGCGCGCGCCACGGGGCGCGGGACCACCGCATGACCCATCCCCCACGGACGCTGCCTGGTGGGCTCGGCATCGGAGATCGGGACACGGCGTCCAGGAAGCCCGGTAGGAAAGCGGTCGCGGGAGGTGACCAGGAGGGACCGCGTGTATCCGGGAGCTGACCCCGGTGGAGGCGATGCAGTGGCAACAGTCCCCGCGGGAGGGGGTGTGGAGGGCTCATCAGGGCGACTGGTCACGGGGTCCTCCAGCACGTAGCTCAGGTGGTGCTCATTTCATTATTCCATTATTATTGGAATAATACAGTGATGCAGCGTAACCTCAAGTGAATTCAGAAACCCGCACCATGAAGACCTTCACATCAGACCCGCGATGGACGCACCTCCCGGGGTGAAGACATGCGACTGACTCGTATCGCTGGAGAATGTCCCGATGGCGTGACCTGCCCGACGGTATTTGCGACCGATCGCGCCAGCATCGTCGTTCAGGGCTACGAACTGGCCGCCGATGAACTGGCGAAGATCACCCTCCCCAGCGGGGAAACCGCTGTGGAGATCCCCGTTTCCCTCCTCAAGGAGGCCGCGCGTGCTTACAGCGACTGAACTGGGCGACTACATCGATACAAGGGCCACTCGTTCGATCTTCCGCTTGGAGTTGCTGGATCACTACGAGGTCGCCTCCGACGGCGGCGACTTCGCCCGGTACCTCAAGGGGGACGCGGCTCCCATGGCCGAGCGCAAGCGCCCGTGGCTGGCCAAGCTCGCGGCCGAACGCGAGGCGGGGATCCGCCGCCAACGGGTGCACGTCCTCTCGACGCCTCTGACCGCCTACCTCAGGTACGAGTGCGAATGGGGCTACGTGCCGAACGCAGCGGCCGGGGAGGAGATTCTGATCATCGACACAACCGAGGTAGACCAACCCGACGGGCTCGTCGACCACGACTTCTGGCTGATCGACGACAGCCACGCCATCACGATGCGCTACGACGAGAGCAGCAGGTTCGTCGGGGCCGAGCCCGTCGATGAACCGGACCGCTATCGGTGCGCCCGAGACGCCGCCGTCGCTATGGCGGAACCGTTCGCGAGCTGGTGGGCTCGTCATCCCGAAGAATGGAGAGACCAGCACCCCGTATGACGCAGTCTCCGACATCCGATGCCGGACGCGGCCCCGCGGACCGTGCCCGGCTGGCGCATGCCCTGCGCGCCGCACGGCGCCGACGCGGTCTCGGCGGGGTCGAGGCCGGGACGCACGCCGGCATGTCCCAGTCCAAGATCTCCAAGATCGAACGAGGGCTGCTCCTCCCCTCCGCCGACGACGTCGGCGCGCTCTGCCGCGTGTACGAGGTCGGCGCCGAACAGCGGGACGAACTCCTCGCCTTGGTGCGCGGTCTCCGGGAGGAGGCGTCGGCGCGGGTGATCATGTCGCGCGGTGTCGCCGGGTTCCAGCGGCGGGTAGAGCGGCTGGAAGCCGCCGCCTCCCTGGTGCGCGGCTTCCAGCCCACCATGGTCCCCGGCCTGGTGCAGACCCCGGCCTATGCGCGATGCGTGTTCGGGTCACCGGCAGGTGCGTCTCTGTCGCCCGAGGAGGTCGATGCGGCTGTTGCGGCGCGGGGCGACCGCAGGGAAGCGGTCGGCGACGGCCCGACACGGTTCCGGTTGGTGCTGACCGAGGGCGCGCTGCGATGGCATGCGGGGTCGCCCGCGATCATGGCCGACCAGGTCCAGGCGATCGCCGACGCCGCCTCCCTGGAGAATCTCGACGTCGGCCTGATCCCGTGGACGACACCGGTAGGGCTGTTCCCCCGGCACGGCTTCCACCTGTACGACGAGGACGCGGTCATCGTGGGCACCGAAACCGCCACGGCCACATTGACCGGCGACGCGGACATCGCCACGTACGTCGAGTTGTTCCGCGGTCTGGAAGAGATCGCGTCTTTCGGCGCAGCAGCGCACACGCACCTGGGCCGTATAGCGGACGAGTACCGCCGCCTGGCCGGCGGCTGAGGCCGAACGGCGCCGGTCCGGTCCGGCGTCCGCGTACCGCCGCGCGTTCTGCCCGGCGCACCTGCGAAAATGGGCGGGTGATCGAGCGTTACACCCTTCCCGAGATGGGGCGCGTCTTCGGCGACGCCCACAAGTACGAGCTCTGGTGCCAGGTCGAGACCCTGGTCATGGAGGCCCACGCGGCCGCGGGCACGATCCCGGCCGACTCCGTTGCGCCCGTCCGCCAGGCGCCGCCACCCACCCCGGAGCGGGTTCGGGAGATCGAGGAGGTCACCCAGCACGACGTCATCGCGTTCCTCACCGCGTGGGCCGACAACACCGAGCCCCGCGATGCGGCGAAGTGGGTCCACTTCGGTATGACCTCCTCCGACCTGCTCGACACCGCTCTCGCGGCGCAGCTGGTCGAGGCCACCGACATCCTGCTGGAGAAGGCCGACACCCTGGTGGCGGTGCTGCGCGACCACGCCATCGAGCACGCGGCCACCCTGCGGGTGGGCCGCACCCACGGCATCCACGGCGAGCCCGACGTCTGGGGGCACCGGGTGGCGGACTTCGCGTTCGGCATGGCCCGCTCCCGCGACCGGCTGCGGCGCGCCCGCGATGCCGTCGGCGTCATGGCGATCTCCGGGCCGGTCGGCACCTACTCCAACATCGACCCCGCGGTCGAAACCTACGTCGCGGAGCGGCTGGGCCTGCTCGCGGCCGACGTGTCCACCCAGGTGGTGCTGCGCGACGGCATCTCCGAGTGGGTGTCGGCGCTCGCCGTCATCGCCACGGTGTGCGAGGCCATCGCGATCGAGGTGCGGCACGGCCAGCGCACCGAGGTCCGCGAGCTGTGGGAGCCGTTCGGCAAGGGGCAGAAGGGTTCGAGTGCGATGCCGCACAAGAAGAACCCGATCATCTCCGAGCGGATCAGCGGCATGGCGCGCGTGGTCCGCGCCCAGATCGTGCCGGTCATGGAGGGCATCCCGCTGTGGCACGAGCGCGACATCTCGCACTCCTCCACCGAGCGCATCGCGCTGCCCGACGCCGCCATCGCGACCGACTACCTGCTCAACCTCACCACCCGGCTGATGAAGGGGCTGGTGGTCGACGCCGACCGGATGCGGGTGAACCTCGACTCCACGCACGGCCTCATCTACTCCTCGACCGTCGTCTCGGAGCTGATCGAGACCGGGCTGTCCCGCGAGGACGTCTACGCGCTGGTCCAGGCCGCGGCGATGCGCACCTGGGAGACCGAGACCCCGTTCCGGGAGACCCTGCGCGCCGGGGCGGCCGAACGGGGCGTGGCCCTCGACGAGGCCCGGCTCGACGAGGTGTGCCGCCCGGAGCGGTTCGTGCGGCGGCTCGCCCCGGTGTTCGACCGGCTGAAGTCGCTGTCCTGACCGTCAGCGGGGGCGGGCGGCGCCCGCCCCCGCGACCCGGCGTCAGAAGTACTTCGGGAACAGGTCGTGCGACGGCCACGAGCCGACTCCGCGGACGGCGTCCCACATGGCGCCGTCGATGCTGGTGTAGCTCAGCCCCGAGGGGTCGTCGCGCTGGTTGAACAGCACCGCCCAGCTCATGTTCTGCGAGGTCCGCACCAGCAGGGTGGAGGTTCCCGGCAGGCTGCCGGTGTGCCAGGTGTTGCGCCCGGTCCCGCCGGACACCGGGCGTACGTGCCAGCCCATGCCGTAGTAGGAGCCGCCGCTGCCGACCCCGGTCTCGGGGGTGGCGAAGGTCCGCTTGATCGCCGCGGCGTCGAGGACGCCGGAGTCGGCGGAGTCGAAGATCGACGCGAACCGCACCAGGTCGGCCGCCGAGGCCAGCCAGGCGCCGCCGGAGTCGCGGGTCTCCAGCCGGATCGTCCCGTAGGGCGCCGCGACCTTCGCGCCGGAGGGGTCGAGCACGGTGGTGCCCTTGTACTGCGAGAAATAGGGGACCTCGGTCGGCGCGGCCTGCTCCTTCAGCGAGCGCGCCAGGCGCATCCGGTCGATGCCGACCGGCTTCAAGACCTCGCGCTTGACGAACGCCTCGTAGGACTCCCCGGTGACCTTCTCGATGATCTGGCCGAGGAGCAGGTATCCGTAGTTGCTGTAGGCGTAGGCGGCGCCGGGCGCGTTGTCGAGGGCCTTGCCGGCGCCGTAGGTGACGACCTGCTTCTCGGAGACCGGCAGCTCGACACCGAGCACCTTGGCGACGTCGGCGTCCTTGGTGGTGATGTCGCCGGAAACATCGCGGTCCCAGCCGCCGAGGTGCTGGAGCAGGCGCTGCACGGTGATCTTGGGCAGCCGCGCGTCGGCGGTCTGGCCGGACGGCGGTTCGAGGTCGAGGATCTCGGTGACCGGGGTGGCGAGCTTCAGCTTGCCGCGCCGGACCAGGACGTTGACGGCCGCCGCTGTGACCGGCTTGGACAGGCTGGCGGTGCGGAACAGCGCGGTCGGGCCGAACCGCAGGGTGGGGTCGGCGGTCCACGCGTAGGAGCGCGCGAGGACGAGCCGCCCCTTGTAGGTGACGGCGATCTGGCCGCCGGGGATGTCGCGGTCCTGCATGAACTTCTTGAGCGTGGCGTCGAAGCCCTTCAGCGCGGGGACCGCGGTGCCGCCCATGTGCCAGGTGCGCGCCGCTGCCGGGGCCGGGGCGGCGACCGTTCCGGCGAGTGCGGTGCCGAGTCCCGCCGTCCCGGCCAGCTTGCCGAAACCGCGCCTGCTGAGTGCCATACGTAGACCGTCCATCCGTCCGTTCCGTGCCCTTTGGGGTCGCTCTGTGGCGAGAGGGACCAATGGTGTCAGACGTATCGGGCGCCGATCCGGTTCAACCGGTCCGCCGGTACGTCCGTCCACCCAGCTCAGTAGCATGGCTCCCGACCGGCGGGCGCCTCCGCGCGCCGCGCCCGGCCCGCGCCCCCGCCCTGGAGAGAGGCTCATGAGCGGTTTCGTCACCGCGCCCGTCCCCGCCGAGGTCCCCGGGCTCACCCACGTGCACACCGGCAAGGTCCGCGACCTCTACACCGACGCCGACGGTGCACTGGTGCTGGTCGCCAGCGACCGGGTCTCCGCCTACGACTGGGTGCTGCCGACCGAGATCCCCGGCAAGGGGCGGCTGCTGACCTCGCTGTCCCTGTGGTGGTTCGACCGGCTCGCCGACCTCGTGGGCCACCACGTGATCTCGACCGACCCGCCGCCCGGCGCCCCTGCCGACTGGGCCGGCCGCACCCTCGTCTGCCGGAACCTCGCGATGGTCCCGGTGGAGTGCGTGGCGCGCGGCTACCTCACCGGTTCGGGGCTCGCCGAGTACCGCGAGCGCGGGACCGTGTGCGAAGTCCCACTGCCGCCGGGGCTGACCGACGGGTCGCGGCTGGCCGAACCGGTGTTCACCCCCGCGCTCAAGGCCGAGGTCGGCGACCACGACGAGAACGTGTCCTTCGCGGCCGTCGCCGCCCGCCACGGCGCCGGCCTCGCCGCGGAGCTGCGCGACCGCACGCTCGCGATCTACGCGCGGGGCCGCGCCGTCGCCGAGGAGCGGGGCATCCTGCTCGCCGACACCAAGTTCGAGTTCGGGCACGACGCCGACGGCCGGCTGGTGCTCGCCGACGAGGTGCTCACCCCCGACTCCTCCCGGTTCTGGCCGGCCGAGGGCTGGGCGCCCGGCCGTCCGCAGCCGTCGTTCGACAAGCAGTACATCCGCGACTGGCTCACCTCGCCCGCTGCCGAGTGGGACCCCGCGGGCGGCGCGCCCCCGCCGCCGCTGCCCGCCGACGTGGTGGCGCGGACCCGCGAGAAGTACGTCGAGGCCTACGAACGGCTCACCGGGGAGCGCCCCGACCTCGGCTGACAAAACCGGCCCGGTGGTGGTGTGCCGCGGCGGTCCCAGGACGTACAGTGAGGATGTTCCCGCGGTGAAGGGGCTGCTCCCTGCGCGAAAGCACACCGGAAGCACCCGGTGCGCCCCGCACGCACAGTCGGCCGACCGTTCTCCGGCGGCGCCCTCCGACCCAATGGACCGACCGGGACGTCCGGGCGCCGCCCTCGTTGTTTCCGCAGGGCCGCCCGCCGCACGGCGGCCCGCCGACCGACACCCCCGCATCGCGCAGCGCGCCGAGCACAAGGCCCCCGCCGAGTCGCATTTTCGCAGTCCCGCACCAGCAGTACCGCACCAGGAAGGAGCTTGAGCGCATGAGCCAGGAGGTTCGCTACCGCGTCCGCGGCGGCCGTCCCCTGAACGGGACCGCATTCGTCCAGGGCGCGAAGAACGCCGTTCTGCCCATGATCGGCGCCGCTCTGCTCGCCTCGAAGGGGCGCACCGTCCTGCGCAACGTCCCCGACATCGAGGACGTCCACCGCGCGCTCGACCTCGCCGAGCACATCGGCGCCAGGACCGAGTTCCACGTCGCCGAGCGCACGATCGTCATCGACGCCTCCGAGATCGGCGACCCCGAGCGCGCCGTGCTGCCGGCCGATATCGCCTCCCGGTTCCGCGGCTCCGTTCTCTTCGTGCCCGCGCTGATGCACCGCATGGGCCACGCCCGCATCGAGGGCGTGGGCGGCTGCAACCTCGGCAGCCGCAACCTCGACTTCCACTACCGCGGCTTCGCGCGCCTGGGCGCCGAGGTCACCGAGGACGAGGACCGCAACCACATCACCGTCGAGGCGGGCAACCTCAGGGGCGGCCACCTCTACCTCGACACGCCCTCGCACACCGGCACCGAGAACCTGATCATGGCGGCGGCGCTGGCGCCAGGGACCACGGTCATCGACCACGTCGCGCTGGAGCCCGAGGTGCTGGACGTCATCCGGTTCCTCACCCGCATGGGCGCGCAGATCCACGGCGGCGGCACCGGCCACATCACCGTCACCGGTGTCGAGGAGCTCACGGCCGTCGAGCACACGATCATGTCCGACCGGATCGACGCCGGCGTGTTCGCGATGATGGCTGCCGCCACCGGCGGCGACGTCAGCCTCGTCGGCGCGAAACTGGAGCACCTGGGCGTCGCGCGCTGGAAGATGGAGCAGATGGGCGTGCAGTTCGCCCAGCAGGGCGCCGTGCTGCACGTCCACCGCGACCCCGCGGTGCCGCTGCGTCCGATCAACGCGGTGACCTCCCCGTACCCCGGATTCGCCACCGACCTCCAGTCGCCGCTCATGGCGCTGGCGACCCTCGCCGAGGGCGAGAGCTACATCCACGAGGCCATCTACGACGGCCGGTTCGCGCTGGTCGACGAGTTGACCAAGATGGGGGCCAAGATCGAGGTCGACGGCACCCGCGTCATCGTCTACGGGCCCACCGAGCTGATCGGCGCCGACGTCGTCGCCCACGACCTCCGCAGCGGTGCGGCCGTCGTGCTGGCCGGGCTGGTCGCCGAGGGCGAGACCGTCGTGTCCCCCGGCTACCCGGTCGACCGCGGTCACTCTCAGTTCGGAACGCGCCTTGCCGCGCTCGGTGCCGACATCGTGCGCGAGGAAACCGCCTAGTACCCGAACGTCCAGTTCATGCCGGGCGGACGCACGAACATCCGCCCGGCTGTTCGACGTTCTGCGGGAAACGATCTTCATAGGCCCCGCACAATGGGTACGATCTCGGCAACCATGCCGTGACGAAGAACCGGGTCGGGGACCAGTGGGCGCACATAGTGAAGAGCGTGAAGTGGTAGCGGGGAGCAGCCCGAGGTGAGTGCGCAGCGTACTGGCGATTTGACAATTGGTGTCATTGGGCCGCATGAGGTCGTCGAGCGGGTCATGCTGATGGGCCCCGGGTCCACGGGACCCCTGAACGCCAGACTCATCGCCGCCGCGTATCGAGACGAGCAAGAGGCCACCGACAAGGTTCTGCGGCTCGGGTCCGCGATCGACGCCTACCTGTTCGCGAGCCCGGTCCCCTACGAGTACGCGCGTAAGGCCGGGGTGCTGACCATGCCGGCCACCTACGTCCCGCTCGGCGGGGCCAGCCTGCACGAGGCGCTGCTGCGGGCCACGCTCGACGACCGGTTCGACCCCACGCGCGCGAGCCTGGACGTGCTCGGCCGCACCGATGTGGTCGAGGCGTACTCCGAGGTGGACCTCCCCGTCGACGGCATCCAGGTCCACGAGGAGCTGCTGAGCACCGGCCAGCTCACGTCCTTCCACGAGGGGCTGTGGCGGCGCAAGGCCACCAAGATGGCCATCACCTGCGTGCGCGGGGTCGCCGAGCGGCTCGACGCCATCGGGGTGCCGACGATCCGGCTGCGGCCCACCAACTCCGGCGTGCGCAGCGCCCTCCAGACCGCCGGCCTGCTCGGCGCGCACCACCGGCTGGAGGAGGCCCAGCTCGGGGTGGTGGTCGTGGACGTCCCGACCCTGCGCGACTCCACTCGGCGCTCGACACCCCGCTACTGGCGCGACGAGCTGCGGCTGTCGCTGCACCGGCTGCTGCTCCAGGAGGCGCACCGCATCAACGCCACGGCGCACCCGGTCGACGACCACACGTTCATGATCACCGCCACGCGGGGGTCGCTCGTCGCGGCGACCGAGGGCTTCCGGCAGCCGCCGTTCGTCGAGCGCATCAAGACCGAGCTCGGCATCGCCATCGAGGTCGGCATCGGCATGGGCCGCACGACCCAGGACGCCGAAGCGCACGCCCGTGCGGCGCTGAACCGGGCACAGGCGAGCCGCCAGAGCTTCGCCGTCGACCGCGAAGGCCGCTCCCTTGTCCCGGCGCAGCGCGCGCCACAGCGGCCCGGGGGCGCCGAGCCGCTGCGCACCAAGGGGCGCGAGACCCTGCTTCGGCTGTCGGAGAAGATCGCCGAGGAGGAGGCGCCGCTGGTGGTCGACGCCGAGAACGCCGGCCGCATGCTCGGAGTCACCCCGCGCACGGCGCGGCGGCTGCTGCGGACCCTTGTCGAAGAGGGACTTGCGTGGCCGCTGCCGCCCAACCGCACGCTGCAACCGGGGCGGCCGCGCCAGCTCTACCGGCTGATCGTCGAGAAGCTCGACCGCGCGGTCAAGTAGCCCGGCGGACGGACCGGGAGCGGGCGATCGGGTAGTCCGGCGGACGGTCCGGGGCGGTCGAGCGGCCCGGCGGCCGGGCTATGCGGGCCCGCCCGGTCAGTTGCGCCCGGGGAACTCGACGGCGACCGCGAGGAACGCGTCGTTGTCGTCGGGCGCGCCGATGCTGACGCGCGCGCCCTCGCCCGCGAACGGGCGGACCGCCACCCCGGCGCGCTCGCACGCCGCCGCGAAGTCCATGGTCTGCTCGCCGAGGCGCAGCCAGACGAAGTTGGCCTCGGTGTGCGGGACCGACCAGCCGTCGGCGAGCAGGGCGTCGCGGACCCGCTCGCGCTCCTTGACGGTCGCCTCGACGCGTTCCAGCAGCTCGTCCTCTGCCGCGAGCGACGCGATCGCCGCCGACTGGGCGAGGTGGTTGACGGCGAACGGCACCATCGTCTTGCGGACGGCCTCGGCGACGTGCGGGTGCCCGATGAGGAACCCGACGCGCAGCGCTGCGAGGCCGTAGGCCTTGGAGAAGGTGCGCAGGACCGCGACGTTGGGGCGGTCGCGGTACAGCCGGAGGCCGTCGGGGACGTCGGTGTCGCGCACGTACTCGCGGTACGCCTCGTCGAGGACGACCAGGACGTGGTCGGGGACCCGGTCGAGGAACGCGGTCAGCTCGGATTCGCGGACCACGGTGCCGGTGGGGTTGTTGGGGTTGCACACGAACACGAGCCGGGTGCGGTCGGTGATGGCGGCGGCGATCGCGTCGAGGTCGTGCACCTCGTCGCGCAGCGGCACCTCGACCGCTGTGGCGCCGGACAGCCCGGCGAGCAGCGGATAGGCCTCGAACGAGCGCCAGGCGTAGCAGACCTCGGCCCCGGGCTCGGCGGCGGTCTCCAGCAGCTGCTGGAGGACGCCGACGGATCCGGCGCCCACGGCCACGTGGTCGGCAGGGACGCCGAAGCGCCCGGCGATGGCCTCGGTCAGCTCGGTGGCGCCGCTGTCGGGGTACCGGTTGAGCTCGGCCGCCGCGGCGGCGACCGCCTCGCGTACCGCCGGGAGCGGGCCGTACGGCGACTCGTTGGAGGAGAGCTTCGCCGACCGGCCGCCGGGCCCTTCGACCTTGCGCCCGGGCCGGTACGGCGGGATCGACCCGAGTACGGACCTGAAATATGGCGAAATCCGCTCCGACACCGCTGTCCTTCCTCGATACTCGAACCTTAGGCACTCAGTGCGACCGTTGAGCTACACACAGCTAACACGCCTGCTGATCCCGACCGAGTACCCCAGCCGCAATATCGCACAGAACAGGAAGCAGCACCATGGAGCACCCCCGCAAGCCACGCACAGCGACCACACTCGCACTGAGCGCCGTCGTACTCGCCGCACTCGCGGGGTGCGGGTCCGGCGGAGTGCAGGGCGCAGGGGTCACGGCCACCGACCTCGGCGAGGCGCAGCTCACCGAGTTCAGCGGCACCAAGCCCGTCCCGGACCAGACCGAGTCGGGCGCCTACGCGAAGCTCGACACCGTGCAGCAGACCGAGAAGCTGCGCGAGGCCACCACCCTCGACAAGCCCGCCTGCCTGGACGCCGTGAACCAGTGGGGCGGCCTGAAGGAGGTGCGCTCGGCACCCACCTCGCTGGCGACCTTCTCCACGGGGCGCACCACCATCACGCACATGCTGGTCCACCTGCCCGGCGAGCCGGCGAAGAAGGCGCTCGACATCAACCCCCCTAAGGACTGCTCGGCCTACCAGTCGACCTCGGCCAACGGCACGAAGAGCACCTACTCGATGCGGACGCTGGACCTGCCCACCTTCGGCGAGGAGTCCCGGGCCTTCCTGGTGGAGACCAAGGTCGGGAAGCAGCGCGTCAAGATGTACAACCTGGTCTACCGCCACGGCGAGTACCTCGGCACGACCACCGTCCTGGGCCCGGAGGACGCCGAGGAGATGCTGCGCGAGTTCACCGAGGCCGCCGTCGAGCGCGAGTCCGAGGTGCTGTCCTGACGGGGTTCCGGCCACGGGATCCCCGCACGCCGCCCGTGCGCCACCGCCTGCGTGACCCCGTGTGCGAGCGCCTGCACCGCCGCGTGTACGACCGCTTGCGCGACCCCGTGCGCCCTGCGACCCGCGCGGCACGCACGGTGAGCCGCGGACTGGCGCACACCGTCCCAATGCCCTACAGTCGTCCTTGTCGAACAAGCGTTCGACGAGGGAGGGGAGTATGGCCATTGCAGCACTCGCCGCCGGCCCTTCGGCGGCGAGGCCAGCGAGGGAGGGGCGTGTCCCCCACACACGCTCGCACGACCGCCGGGCGCTGCGCGGCCTCGACTGGGCGGCGCGCTCGTCTGCGGCTTTCTACCGATCTCTAGAGGCGGCACTAGAGAGCCGTATAGAGTCCAATGCCATGGACCCCGTGCGCAACCCCTACGCCCCGGGCGCGGGCCAGCGCCCGCCCGAGCTCGCCGGCCGCGAGCGCGAGGTCCAGCAGTTCGAAGTCGTCCTCGAACGCGTGGCGCGCGGCCGCCCCGAGCGCAGCATGGTCCTCACCGGGCTCCGCGGCGTGGGCAAGACCGTCATGCTCAACACCTTCCGCTCCCTCGCCATCCAGCGCATGTGGGGCACCGGCAAGATCGAGGCCCGGCCCGACCAGTCCATCCGGCGCCCGGTCGCCGCGGCGCTGCACATGGCGCTGCGCGAACTCGCGCCGCGGCACCGGGCGCCCGAGCGCATCGAGCACGTGCTCGGCGTGCTCAAGGCGTTCGCCCAGGCGGCCCCCGAGTCCGCCGGCAAAGGCGGCAAGGGCGGTCCGCGCTGGCAGCCGGGCATCGAGGCGCCGGCGGTGCGCGGCCGGGCCGATTCCGGTGACCTGGAGATCGACCTCGTCGAGCTGTTCGTCGACGCCTCGTCCATCGCCACCGACCTCGGTGTCGGCGTCGCCGTCTTCATCGACGAGATGCAGGACGTCCCGCCTGACGACATCTCCGCGCTGTGCACGGCCTGCCACGAACTCTCCCAGGTCGGCGGGCCGCTCATCGTCGTGGGCGCCGGGCTGCCGCACCTGCCGGCCGTGCTCTCCGCCAGCAAGAGCTACTCCGAGCGCCTGTTCCGCTATACGCGCATCGACCGCCTGGCCCGCAGCGCGGCCGACCACGCCCTCACCGCACCGGCGCTGCTCGAGAACGTCGGCTTCGAGCCCGACGCCTTGCAAGCCCTCTACGACGCCTCCGACGGCTATCCCTACTTCGTCCAGGCGTACGGCAAGGTCACCTGGGACCTCGCCCTGCACAGCCCCATCACCGCCGAGGACGTCAAGGTCGCCGCGCCCGAGGCCGAGGAGGAGCTGGCGGTGGGCTTCTTCGGCAGCCGGTTCGAGCGCGCCACCCCCGCCGAGCGCGACTACATGCGCGCCATGGCCGCGCTGGGCGACGACCCCGTCGCCACCACCGAGGTCGCCGCGTCACTGGGCCGCCGCCCGTCCAGCCTCTCCCCCGCGCGCGACAGCCTCATCAAGAAGGGGCTCATCTACAGCGCCGAGCGCGGCCAGATCGCCTTCACCGTCCCCCACTTCGGCGACTTCCTCCGCCGCCGCCCCGAGTAGCGGCCCCTACCACCAACCGGTGCGGTTGATGGTCTCCGAACACGAGGGGGGCTGCGAGGGAGCGAGCACGCACGCGCGGAAGGCACGGGCACTACTGGAGGAGGTGGGCGCCCCCCAGGTATGAGCGGTACCGCCCGTCAGATACTTCGTGGCGGCCTCGTCGCGCACACGGTCGCCGTTGGTGTCCACCTCGAAGACGAGACTGTAGCCCTGCCGCGGATTCAGAATGCGCCCCCAGCCGTGCTGGCGCCCCTGATAATTGCCGTAGCGAACCTGGACGGTGCCGACCGTCGTCCCCGTCGACGCGGCGGTCTGCCGGTTGGTGGTGGCCAGGACCTGGCTCTCGTTGATCCACGTCAGGGCGGAGGTTTCGGGGGTGGGGCCGGCCGAGGCGGGCGCCGCGACGGCGATCATCCCCGCGCTCATGGAAATCGATGCGAGAGCGATTGCCGCGATCTTCTGCCACATTTCAATGCTCCAATCGAAATTTGCTTCATAGTTCGCCGACGGCACAAAAAAGAGCAACGGATTTCCGGTGTCCTGATCCGGCCGGAGGCCCCTGCTGCGGCGGTGACGGCCGGGGGCACACAGAGCGGCCAGCGTGGCGCCACCGCCGCGGACCCCGACGGGCGCGACGGCCGAGTCCGGCCACGACCGCGAATGCGCGAATCGCGCTTTCTACCGTCCTCTAGCAGCATTCCTAGAATCAGCTATACATCGCCATAACCCCGGCCCGGCGCTCGCGCCCGGCGCCCCGTGGCCCCCTCGGCACCCCCGGCGTCCCGTTTGTCAGGAATTAGGGCTGGACAGGGCCACCGATTACACCGTCCGTGCAAGGCTGATGAACGCGCGATGACCAGCCCGAGCAGGCATGGTGAGCAGGGACGGCACGCGCCCGAGAGCGCGGAACGGTGATCGTGTGGCTGGTG
Source organism: Murinocardiopsis flavida (assembly GCF_003014485.1). GTDB lineage: Bacteria > Actinomycetota > Actinomycetes > Streptosporangiales > Streptosporangiaceae > Murinocardiopsis > Murinocardiopsis flavida. The sequence continues at coordinate 232,361 of NZ_PYGA01000012.1, forward strand.
CAGGGAGTCCGACCAGGTACGAGGAGTTCTCTCGCTATGTCGAGGACCGCGGCGCGGTGCTCCTGCGCATCGCCCGATCGCTCACCAAGAACCACGCCGACGCCGAGGACCTCTTGCAGGCGGCCCTGGTCAAGACCTTCTTCGCATGGGAGCGCATCAGCAGCCCCAACGCACGCGACGGCTACGTCCGCCGGGCCATGGTGAACACCCAGATCTCGGAGTGGCGGCGCAGGCGCCTCGACGTCTTCCCCACCGACGAGATCCCCGAGCAGCGGGTCGACGACCTCACCTGGCAGACCGACCTCGCCGACGTCGTCGGCCGCGCGATCGGCAGGCTGCCCGACCGGCAGCGCATCACGGTGGTCCTGCGCTACTACGAGGACCTCACAGAGGCCGAGGTCGCCGAACGCCTCGGTGTGAGCGTCGGCACCGTGAAGAGCACGGTCTCCCGCGCGGTCGGCAAACTCCGCCACGACGCCGACCTCGCCATCGAGCGCGCCACCACCTGACCGCATTTCGTTTTGCGCTGCGAGCACGGGTCTCGTACGCTTGGCCCAGCCAGGAGGATTCGCCTAGTCCGGTCGATGGCGCCGCACTGCTAATGCGGTTGAGTGGCAACGCTCTCCGGGGTTCAAATCCCCGATCCTCCGCAGTTCGCGAGGGGTCTCTCATTGAACGAGGGGCCCCTTTCGTGTGCTCCCGATGGCTGTGTGAGCGCGGCGTGAGTGCCATGGGTTCGAGCCAAGCCCAGGGCGGCCGTGGGCCATGCCGGGAACTCGACGGGGCCGGGGCCGAAGAAGTCGATCGTGGACCAGCACCGCCCGTCACCGACCGGTCCGCCCCCGGACTCCGGGTGCCTCGCACGCCTCGGCGAAGAGCGGGCCCGTTCCCCGCAGTGCCCATCTCAAGGGCCCGCGGGGAGGCGTCCGAGCCCGCCATGACTGCGCTCTGTGGGTGATGTGCCGCCCGATAGGCGCTCGAAGGCCGTCGGACCGCTGCGTTCCCGCGTGCCGCCGGAGCCGTGTCATCCGTACTGGCGACACTCTCCGGTGAAGACCGCGGCCAGCTCGGCGTCGATGACCGCTGACGTGAACTCCGCCGCCGACAGCCCGTCAACCCCGGCGGGGTCGCGGTAGACCTGCATCGCCAGCCCTTCGACCACAGCGGTGAGGCGAGCCGCGGCGGGCCCGGGGGCGACGTCCTCGGCGACCTCGCCGCACTCCATCCCGTTGCGGATGGCGCGGGCGGCGTCCGCCCGCAGCGCGTGCGCGGTCTCGATGTCGACCCGGGCGAGAGCGGGCGCGTCCAGCGCCCGTCCCGCGAAGGCCCGTGCGACGCGGAACTCCGTGCGGCGGACCTCGTCGAGGGGGACGAGTTCTGCCATCGCCTCGGCCATGATGCGCGCGATGGGGCGCCGGTGCGCCGTCCCCTCCTGCGCGTGCGCGCCGATCCTGCCGCGGATCCGCGCGTCCACCTCCGTGAAGGCGTGCAGGAGCATGGCGTCCTTGGTGCGGAAGTAGTGCTGGACCAGGCCGACGGACATGCCCGCCGTTGCGGCCGTCCGCGCGACGGTCACGGCGTCGAGGCCGTGTTCGGCGATGAGCGCGCAGACGGCATCGGCGATCTGGCGGCGGCGCTGGTCGTGGTCCGCGGTCCTGGGCACTTGATAACCGTATCAGGATATGGTTAATGTAATACGTCCATACGGTTATTCGCTCCGTCCCGAAGGTCGCCCATGCCGCCCCTCCCCCTCCTCGTCCGGTGCGCCGCCGCATGCGCGGCCGTGCTGCTCTGCCTCGGAAGCGGCCCGCCGGCCGCAGCCGAGGAACCCGCTGCGGACTCCGGCCGGTACGCGGACATCGACCGGTACGTGCGCGGCCGGATGGCGGAGATGGGCACGCCGGGCCTGGCCTACGCCGTGGTCGGCCCCGACGGTCCGCTGCACCGGCGAGCCTGGGGGACGGACGGGCGCGGCGACCCCGTCACGCCCGAGACCCCGTTCCTGTGGGGGTCGGTGGCCAAGCCCGTCGCCGCCACCGCCGTCATGGCACTGGTCGAGCAGGGCCCACTCGACCTGGACGACCCGGTCACCGAATGGGTCCCCGAATTCGCCTTCGGCGGCCCCGGCCACGCGTCCCGGGTGACGGTGCGCCACCTCCTCAGCCAGACCTCCGGCCTGCCGGAGGAGTCGGCCGTCGCGGTCGCCGACTGCGACGGCGACCGGTGCCCCCGGCCCGCGGAGCGGGTCGAGGCCCTGG
>NZ_PYGA01000013.1 GCF_003014485.1 Murinocardiopsis flavida
TCGCGGAACTTCCGCGCATGGCCGACTTCGCAACGGTGCTGGCCGCACTCGACACCGTCGCCGGATGGGACACCTTCGAGACCTACCGGGCCGCCTCGGAGACCAACACCAGCGACTTGATCGAGGCCAAGCCGTTCACCGCGGCGGTGGCCGCCTTCATCGAGTCCGCCGGCACTTGGACCGGCACTATCAGCCAGCTCATGGGCCTGGTCGCGGTCCCCGACCCGCGCCCGAAGTCCTGGCCGGTGGACGCCACCCGGGCGTCCGGGCAGCTCAAGAGGGACGCGCCCGTGCTGCGCGCGATCGGGATCAGCTTCGCCGAAGCCGGGCGCGGGCCTGCCCCGCACCGCTCCCGCCTCTACCGGCTCGCCAGTGAGAACCACATCGGCGGAGAACCCGACGGCGACCAGCGTTCACCCGCCGAACCGGCCCCCGGCGCGTCTGCGACCAGCGCAGACGCGCTCTTTACGGCCGGGGAAACCACACCAGCACCGCGAAACGCTGCCGAATCAGTGTTCACCCCAGCGGTTCAGCGAAATCCCAGCTCATCCGGAGTGCGGGACGGTCGGGGCGCTATGGACACTACTGCGGAACCACTCTCTATGGGAGACCACCCCGCGCCCGCGGAGAGCGGCCACTGCCGCACCTGCGGCGTGGCCTACGAACGCGCCTACGCCACCGCCTACGGGCCGCACTGCTCCACATGCGCCATCAAACGCGGCCGGTACTGAGCCGCTCCCATGTCCACTTCGGGCGACACATCGGCAGTTTCAGGGGGTGACGCACTCACTCTGCACACCCATCGATCAAGCGGCCCCGGGACCTACCGCCAAGCAGACCCCCCGGGGCCGCGCCCCTGTGAAAGGAGCACCACCCATCATGGCCGACCGCCCACCGGCCCGGCTCGACATCGTCCAAGTCCGCCTGGTCGGGCGCCCCGAGCACGTCGACCGCGTCCTGCACGCCATCACCGCCGCCCTGCCGGCCGCCGATGCGTCCCCGCACCGCCCCAGCCGCAAGAACCCCGCCCACGTCCTGGTCTATGTGGAGGTGTCCCCCGAATGAGCACCACCGGCAAGAAGGCCCCTAAGTCCGCACCGGCGAAACCGCGCGGCTGGCTCACCGTCGATGAACTCTGCGACGAACTCTGCATCGCCAAATCCACCTTCCACGACTGGAGGGCGAAGGGGCGCGCGCCCAAGTGCGTGAAGCTGCCCAACGGCTCACTCCGGATCAAGCGTGCCGAGTTCGAGAAGTTCATGTCCGCCCTGGAGGGTGCCGCTTGGTAAGCGACAGCACCTATGACGTCCGCATTTGGAGTATCAGGACGTACAACGGCAGGAACGGAACCACATACACGGTTCGGTGGGCCGTTGGTGGGCGCGCCTGGCCTGTCACATTCGCTGGTAGCACCCTCGCGGAATCGTTCAGGTCCGAACTGATCACGGCAGCGCGTCGCGGCGAAGCCTTCAGCATGAGTACGGGACGGCCGCTTTCATGGGAACAGCGCAAGTCCGGGCCGTCGTGGGTCGACTTCGCAGCCGACTACATGGACAAGCACTGGAAGCGCACCTCCGCGTTGCACCGCAGGGATCGAGCGAAGATCCTCGCCAATGCCACGATGGCGCTGCTTACCACGGATCGCAATAGTCCGTCCGAGGAAGTGCTTCGTGCAGCTCTGCGGAATTGGGTATTCAACACTGCTCACCGGGACTCACACCGCCCAGCGGACATCGCTGCGGCACTCGACTGGGTGGGCGACCACGTCCTGCCTGTGGAGTCGCTCGAAGACTCGGCGGTCATCCGCGCGGTGCTCGAACGGATCACCAGCAAGGTGCCGTCGAACGGTGGCGGCCCGCTGGCGCCGAAACCGGCGGTGAAAGCGCGGCGCATCCTGTCGCACGTCCTCGACTACGCAGTTGAGCTGGGACACCTGCAATCCAACCCGCTTCACGGACTGAAGTGGCGTGCACCGAAGACCACCGGTGTCATCGATCGACGCTCCGTGCCGAACCCTCAGCAGGCCCGTGCCCTTCTCGACGAGGTCGGGAAGCTCAAACGGAGCGGGTACCTGCTGCGGCCGTTCTTCGCAGTCATCTACCTGGCTGGCCTGAGGCCCGAGGAGGCCGTGAGTCTGCGATGGACCGACATCGTGCTGCCTGAACAGGTATGGGACGAACAGCACGGGTGCTGGGTCGAACCTCCGGACGGCTGGGGTGAGATCACCGTTCGTCAGGTCGCCCCGGACGTGGGTCGGCGGTGGACCGACACGGGGAAGCAGCGTGATCTGCGGCAGCCCAAGGGACGTGCTGAGAACGAGGACCGGCCGGTGCCGTGTTCGCCGAAGCTCAGCCTCATCCTGCGTGCTCACCGGGAGCAGGACCGGAAGGGGCCGGACGGTCTGGTGTTCTTCGGTGAGCACGGCGGACAGCTCGCGACATGCACCTACCAGAAGGCATGGCAGCGGGCGCGTCGGCGAGCGTTCAGCGATGCCCAGTTCGCGACACCACTGGCGAAGCGAATCTACGACCTTCGCCATGCGTGCGTGTCGACATGGCTCAACGAAGGCATCAACTCCGCACAGATCGCCGAATGGGCGGGGCACAGCCTTGAGGTACTGCTGCGGATCTATGCCAAGTGCCTGGACGGCGGCGAAGACGATGCACGCCGCAAGGCGGAGAAGGCGTTCGACGGTTTCTGAGCGAACTTCACCACGCATTCGCCACGGACACCCGACGTGAGTCGGTGCCAGCCGCAATCAGCCGGATGCACGACAAAGCCCCGGTGACCTCGTTTGGCGAGGTCACCGGGGCTTTTTGCGTGCTGGGCGACTGTAGGCCGGGCGGGGCTCGAACCCGCGACCCAAGGATTATGAGTCCTCTGCTCTGACCAACTGAGCTACCGGCCCTGAAAACGGTTCCCCGCCGGGGCTGCACCGACCCCGGGGAGACTTGATGCGTCGCACGAGGCTTGCGCAGTGGTGGATGCGCGACTGCTCAGCCGCTTGGAGTTTAACGCCACGGGGCTCCGCCGTGGTCCTCCCTTCGGCCTCCGTCGCATCGCGGCGCCGCACGCCCTGATCGTGCAACGGTACCGGTCGGCGGCGCGGCGAGCTGAGGCGGAGGGTGAGGCCGGGTGGTGTGCGCGGCGGGGAGTCGAGGACGGTGATGACCGTCGGGGGTCGGGGATGGTGATGACAGTCGGGGGCGAGGCCCTTTGTGTCCGGCGGGGTCGAAGCCCGTGGTGTCCGGCGGGGCCGGGGTGGCGGGCGGGAGCGGGAACGTCCACTTTTCGACGTCGAGGGCCGAAATCGCCGTGGTATTGGGGTTTTGGGCCTCCATGCGGGGCTCATGCCGGTTAGGATTCCGGCGCAATGCCGCTGCCGATAGAGAGCCGGATGAGGTGCCATGCCCGACGAGTTCCATCAGCCCATCGCGACCGACGAGTTCCACCAACCCATCGCGACCGATGTCCCCACGGCGGCGCGCGTCTATGACGTGATGCTCAACGGCAAGGACAACTTCGAGGCCGATCGCGAGGTCGCCGAGGCGAGTCTGGCGATCATGCCGGAGCTGCGCGACATCGCCCTGCACAACCGCGCCATGCTGCACCGGGTCGTGCGCCACCTCGCCGCCGAGGAGGGCATCACCCAGTTCCTGGACCTCGGGTCCGGCCTGCCCACGGTGCGCAACACCCACGAGGTGGCTCTGGAGGCCAACCCCGACGCCCGGGTGGTCTACGTCGACATCGACCCGATCGTGCTCGCCCACGGCCGCGCGATCCTCGCCGACAACCCCGGCACCACGGTGGTGACGGCGGACCTGCGCGAACCGAACGAGGTTCTGGACCACCCCGAGGTGCGCGCGCTGATCGACTTCGACAAGCCGGTGTGCGTGATGCTCGTGGGCATCCTGCACCACCTCTCCGACGAGGAGGACCCGGCGGGGATCGTGCGGGTGCTGCGCGACGCGGTGCCCAGCGGTTCGTACATGTTCATCACGAACTTCACCCGGCTGAGTGACGCACCGGAGAGCGCCGCGCTGGAGAAGCAGCTGCTCCAGCAGCTCGGCACGGGCCGGGTGCGCACGCCCACGGAGTTGGCGGGCTTCTTCGACGGCTTGGAGGTGCTCAACCCGGGGCTGGTGCCGCTGCCGTTGTGGCGCCCCGATACGCCCGTGACCGACACGACCCCCGTCGATGTGCGGTTCATGACCGGCGGCGTCGGCCGCAAGCCGTAACCGCCGGCGGACCTCCCGGGCCGACCCTGGAGGTCCGCGGGGCCGCCCCGGACGTCGGAGCCGGGCGGGCGCCCGGCCCGTAGCGGCGGCAGCCGCTCGCCCGGACGCGCGGGCGGGGTGGCGCCGGGCGGCGGTGGAACCCGCCGCTCGCCCGGAGACACTCCGCCGCCCGACGGGACCCACCGGGCCCCGCTTACCGTTCGGTGACGCTCCGCGGCGGCGGCCGCCGCCGCGGAGCCGGAGCACGTACCGTCCGACCATGCGGATACTCGTCACCGGCGGCGCCGGATTCATCGGATCGCACATCGTCGACGCGCTGCACGCGCACGGCCACGACCCGGTCGTCTTCGACGCCTTCCTCCCCTCGGCGCACTCCGGCGCGGCGCGCGCCCCCGACGACGCCCCCGACGACGTCCGCGACCCCGCCGCCGTCGAGCGGGCGCTGCGCGGGGTGGATGCCGTGTGCCACCAGGCCGCGATGGTGGGCCTGGCACCGGACGTCGCCGACGCCCCCGACTACGTGTCGAACAACGACCTGGGCACCGCCGTGCTGCTCGCCGCCATGGCCCGGTCGGGTGTGCGCAGCCTGGTCCTCGCCGGGTCGATGGTCGTCTACGGTGAGGGCCGCTTCACGTGCGCCGATCACGGGGACGTCCGGCCGAGGCCGCGCCGCGCCGCCGACCTGGACGCCGGCCGGTTCGACCCCCCGTGCCCCCACTGCGGCGCGCCGCTCGCGCCCGGGCTCGTCGGCGAGGACGCGCCGGCCGACCCCCGCAACGTCTACGCCGCGACCAAGCTCGCCCAGGAGCACCTGGCCGCCGCGTGGGCGCGCGCCGTCGGCGGCCGTGCGGTGTCGCTGCGCTACCACAACGTGTACGGGCCGGGGATGCCGCGCGACACCCCCTACGCGGGTGTCGCCTCGTTCTTCCGCTCGGCGCTGGAGGCGGGGCGGGCCCCGACCGTCTTCGAGGACGGACGGCAGCGCCGCGACTTCGTGCACGTCCGCGATGTGGCCCGGGCCAACGCCGTGGCGCTCGCCGCCGTCGGGGACCGCGAGGCCGGTGCCCTCGCGGTGTTCAACACCGGCAGCGGCACCCCGCACACCGTCGGGGAGATGGCGGCGGCCCTCGCCGAGGCGTACGGCGGCCCCGCACCGGTGACGACGGGGGAGTACCGGCTCGGCGACGTCCGGCACATCACCGCGTCCTCGGCCCGCATCGGCGCCGAACTGGGCTGGCGGGCCGGTGTCGGGTTCGCCGAGGGGGTGGCGGAGTTCGCGCACGCGCCTCTGCGCGGCGGGGTCAGCCCCCGGCCGCCGGCAGGCTGATCTCGAACCGGCACCCGCCCGGGACGTTGCGCACCGCCGCGGTCCCCGCGTGCGCCCGCACGATTCCCGCCACGATCGCCAGCCCCAGCCCGGCGCCCGCCGGGGGAGTGCGCGCGTCGCTGCCGCGCCAGCCGGCGTCGAAGACGCGGTGCAGGTCGTCGCCGTCGATCCCGCCGCACTCGTCGGTCACCGACAGCACCACGTTCCCGTCCGGTCCGCTGTGCGCCGCGACGGCCACGGTGCCGTCGGGCGGGGTGTGCCGGATCGCGTTCGCGAGCAGGTTCGCGATGACGCGGGTCATCCGGCCGGTGTCGACGTCGACCGGGGCGCTGTCGACCCGGTCGCCCACCAGCCGCACGCCGCCCGCCCGCGCGAACGCCTCGGTGGCGGCCAGCGCGTCGGCGACCAGGTCGTAGACGGAGACGCGGGTCAGGTCCAGCGGCAGCGAGTCGGCCTCGATCCGCGACAGCTCGAACAGGTCGTCGACCATCGACGCGAGGCGTTCCACTTCGACCCGCATCTGCCGGTGGTACCGGTCGGGGTCGCGTGCGATGCCGTCCTCCAGCGCCTCCGCCATCGCCCGCAGCCCGGCGAGCGGGGTGCGCAGGTCGTGGGAGATCCACGCCGCCAGCTCCCGCCGGGAGGCGTCGAGCCGCCGTTCCCGTTCGCGCGACGCCGCGAGCTTGGCGTCGGTCGCCGCCAACTGCCTGGCGAGCGCCGTCAGCTCCGCGGTGTACGGGGTGTCCGGGACCGTGAACCGCTCGTCGCCGACCAGGCGCGCCGCCCGCGTCAGGTCCGTGCTGCCCGCGATCACCCACCGGCCGAGGAGCAGCGCCGTTGCCAGGGACACCACGGCCGCCATAGCGCACACCATGGTGACGACCCACAGGTCGTGCCCTGAGAGGAACATCGCCTGCGCGACCGAGAGCGTGCCCGCGAGCATCGCGGTCACCGCGACCGCCGCGACGACGGCAAGGGCGGCCGACACCGATCGGTGCCGCAGCGACCGGAGCACCACCAGGCCGGCCAGGCCGGCCGCCGCCGCGCCCGCGAACGCGAACAGGGCGATCAGCAGGACGTCGCGCATCGCGGTCACCCTCCGCCCTGCGGGGGCGGGTCGAACCGGTAGCCGACGCCCCACACGGTGACGATCAGCGCGGGGCGGGCCGGATCCGCCTCGATCTTCTCCCGCAACCGCCGCACGTGCACGGTCACCGTGGACAGGTCGCCGAACTCCCACCCCCACACCCGCCGCATCAGGGCGGGTCGGTCGAACGCGCGGCCCGGGTGGGCGAGGAGGAACGCGAGGAGGTCGAACTCCCGCACGGTGAGGGCGAGGGGCGCGCCGTTGTGCTCCGCGCGCCGGGCCTCGGTGTCGAGGACGATCCCGCCCGCGCGCAGCAGCCCCCCGGAGGGCCGGTTCGTCGCGCGGCGCAGCACAGACCGCACGCGCAGAGCGAGCTCGCGAGGGCTGAACGGTTTGGCCATGTAGTCGTCGGCGCCCAGTTCCAGGCCGAGGATGCGGTCGGTCTCGGCCCCCAGCGCGGTGAGCATGATGATCGGGACGGGCCCGTCGGCGCGCAACCGCCGGCACACCTCCCAGCCGTCCAGTCCGGGCAGCATGAGGTCGAGGACGACCAGGTCGGGGCGTGACTCGGCGGCGCGGCGCAGTGCGGAGGCGCCGTCGGCGGCGCGGCCGACCGTGAAGCCCTCTTTCTCCAGGTAGCCGACCACCACTTCCGCGACGGTGGCGTCGTCGTCGACGACCAGGATGCGCTGGGCGGCGGGGTCGGGCTCCGGCTGGGGCATGACCCGAGTGTCGCACCCCGGCCGGCCCGGGACCGGCCGCCCGCCCGCCGACCGGTACAGACGTCCGCATTCCGTAAGGTGCGTTGTCCGGGCTGGGCGGCCCGCGCTCCGTAGCGTTGGACCGTGACCGACGAACGGAACACCACCGACGCCCCCGAACCGGGGGCCCCTCCGGACGCGCCGGGCCGGGCGTCCCCGGTCGACGTCGTCCTCCCGTGCCTGGATGAGGCCGCCGCACTGCCGTGGGTCCTCGGCCGCGTCCCTGCCGGATGGACGGCCATCGTGGTCGACAACGGGTCGACCGACGGGTCGGCCCGGATCGCGGCCGGCCTCGGCGCGCTGGTCGTCACCGAGGAGCGCCGCGGGTTCGGTGCGGCGTGCCACGCGGGGCTGCGCGCCGCCACTGCCGACATCGTCTGCTTCTGCGACTGCGACGCCTCGCTGGATCCGGCGCTGCTGCCCGGCCTGGTTGAGGAGGTGCGCAGCGGGGCCGCCGACCTCGTCCTGGGCCGCCGCAGGCCGACCCGTGCGCGTGCGTGGCCGCTGCACGCCCGGGTCGGCAACACGGTGGTCGCGCGGATGCTGCGGCGCCGCACCGGGGTCCGGGTCGGTGACATCGGCCCCATGCGGGCCGCCCGGCGCGGCGGCCTGCTCGCGCTCGGCGTCACCGACCGGAGATCGGGATACCCACTGGAGACCGTGGTGCGCGCGGCCGACGCCGGGTGGGCCATCGCCGAGGTCGGCGTGCCGTACGCGCCGCGCGCCGGGCGGTCCAAGGTCACCGGGACCTGGCGGGGGACCTGGACCGCGATCCGCGACATGCGGGCCGTCCTGCGCCGGCCGCCCGCACCGCCGGGCACCGGCGCCCCCGCCGGGCCGGGCGGGGGGCGCGCGTGACCGGGGTGCCGCGGCGGCGCGGCGACCGGGCCGGGCGGTCAACGGGTACGGACCACCCGCCCGCCGGGCCGACCACCCTCGTGGTGATCGCGAAGGAGCCTGTTCCCGGCCGGGTCAAGACCCGGCTGACGCCCGCATACAGTCCCGCGGAGGCGGCACTGCTCGCCCGAGCGGCCCTCTGCGACACGCTGCGTGCCGTCGCGGCGGCTCCGGCGCGCCGCCGCGTGCTCCTCCTCGACGGGAGCCCGGGGCCGTGGCTGCCCGCCGCCGGGTTCGATGTCGTCCCCCAGCCGGACGGCGGGCTGGACGAGCGGCTCGCCGCCGGGTTCGCCGCCTGTTCCGGTCCCACCCTGCTGATCGGCATGGACACCCCGCAGGTCGGCACGGGGCCGCTCGCACCGGTCCTCGCCGAGGACGCCTGGACCGGTGCCGACGCCTGGTTCGGTCCCGCGGAGGACGGCGGGTTCTGGGCGCTGGGCCTCGCCGATCCCGACCCGGGGCTGGTGCTCGGCGTCCCGATGTCGACCCACCGCACCGGCGCCGTTCAGCGCCGCCGCCTGACCGATGCCGGTCTGCGCGTCCGCGACCTGCCGCCGCTCGTCGACGTCGACCTCCCGGCGGACGCCGCCCGGGTGGCGCGGGACTACCCGGACGGCCTGTTCGCCGCCGAGGTCCGCGCCGCGGGGTTGAGGGGGCGCCGGTGAGCGCCCGCAGGTCGGGGCTTGCGGAGACGCGCGCGCCCGGTTGGGACTGCGACCTCTACACGGAAGCCTTGGACAACGGCGACCCCTTGTACCTGTGCCGGGCGGGCCTGCGCCCGCTGCCGCTCGACGTCGAACGCTGGCGGGCGGGTCCCGACCCGGCCGACACCACGGTGCTCGACCGGAGCGAGGAGCCCGTCCTGGACGTCGGCTGCGGGCCGGGGCGGATGGTGTCGGCTCTCATCGAACGGGGGCAGCGAGCCCTCGGGATCGACGTGCATCCGGTCGCCGTGGCCCGCGCCGCCGAGGCGGGCGGGCGTGTGCTGTGCCGCTCCGTCTTCGAACGGCTGCCGGACGAGGGGGAGTGGCGGACGGCGCTGCTGGTCGACGGCAACATCGGGATCGGCGGCGACCCGCACGCGCTGCTGACCCGGCTGGGCGCTGTGGTGCGGCCGCACGGCGTGCTGCTGGTCGAGGCGGCGCCGGACGACGTCGACGAGCGGATGTCGGTGCACCTGGCCGACGGGAGCGGCCGGAGCGGAGACCCGTTCCCCTGGGCGGTGGTCGGCCTGCCGGCCCTGGCCGGTCTCGCCGAGGCGGCGGGGTGGCGCACGGGTGCGTCCTGGACGGCGGAGGGCCGCACCTTCGCCGCCCTGCACCGCACCGGGTCGGCGGCCGCCGACCCGCGGTGACGCTGCTCGGGCAGGCCGGGGAGTGCGTGCGGACGCGGGCCCGGCACGGATCCGCACGCACGCCCTAGGTCCGGCCGTGCCGGCGCCGCCTCCCCGCGATGGCGCGGCGCGCCGCGTAGAGCGCGGCGGACGCCGCGAAGAGGGCCGCCGTGATGAGCACCCACCGGGTGCCGAAGCCGTCCGGGGGCAGGCCCGTCGTCCGCTCGTACGCCGGGGCCGGCCCGAGGATCAGCGGGGCCCACACCAGGAACAGCACCCCCGAGACGGTGGCCGGGACCCGGAGGTGCCCCGCGGGCGGCGGCCCGTTGCCCGTTCCCCGCTCGCGCCCGGCCGCCCCGCCCGGCCTGCGTACGCCGCGCACGCGCCGGGCCGCCGCTCGGGCACCCCGGTCCAGGGCGGTGTAGGCCGGGAGCAGGACCAGGTCGTGCAGCAGCGCCGCGCCGACGAACCACAGCGCGACCCCCACCGGATCACCCTGGACCAGCCGCCACCCGGCGTAGAGCGCCAAGGCGAAGCAGCACACCATGACGGCCAGGTGCCAGGGCGGCGCGCCGTAGCGGGACGCCCACCCGGTCATGCGGCGCCGCCGAAGTCGAGCACGGTGACCCACTTGGTGTTGTGGACGCCGGGGTTCGCGGGGACGATCACCCGTGCGGGGCTGCCGTGGTCGGCGGAGAGGTCGGCCCCGTTCACCTTCAGTGCCAGCAGCGAACGGGGGTCGCCGGTCTGGGCCGCGCTGAGCGCCGCCGCCCGGAACGCGCCCGAGCGCTGGGCGGACTCCACGAACACCCCGGGCGGCCGCTCACCCAGCCCGACGAGCGCCGCGAGGTCGCGCAGGCGCACCCCGCTCCACTCCTGGTCGCCGGTCGACCAGCCCTCCACGCAGGCGATCGGCAGCGCGGCCGTGGCCTGCGGCAGCGCCGCCACCTCGGACCGGGTGAGCACCACCTCGCGGCCGCCGCCGCGCACGGTGAGGCGCCACCGCGCACCGATGTCGGCGGCGCCGACCCCGGCCGCCGCGGCGGTCTTGTTGATCTGGAAGCCGTTGGGCCCGGTGCCGGGGTTGCGGCCGCGCGGAGCGAGGAGGGCGGTCTCCCGCCACGGGCCGCCCAGGCTCTGCCCCGCTGTCACCGCGAGCAGCGCGAGTGAGCTCAGCAGCACCGTGCCCAGCGCCCCGCGCCGGGACACCGTCGCGGGGTCGGGGGCGGGCGCGACCAGCCCCGTCCCGCCGTCGGGCTCGGTCGCGGCGCCGGCGGCCGGCGTGCGCGGTTCGGCGGGGGCCCCGCGCGAGCGCAGGCTCCGGACCATCGTGGCGAAGCGCAGGACGACGTGTGCCGCGAACGCCGCGATGAACACCCACGCCCCGTAGAAGTGCAGCGGGTAGAACGATCCGGGGAACAGGTACTCCAGTTGGATGTTCAGGATCCCGGTCGTGAATACGAACAGCCCGCCGCCCACCAGGAGCAGCAGCGACAACCGCTCGATCGCGTGCGCGGATGAGCGTACGGGCGGCCAGGCGAAGAGCTTCGGCACGACCGACCACAGCTTCGCCAGCAGCACCGGGACGAGGGCCACGCCGAGTGTGACGTGCAGGCCCTGTGTCAGCCGGTAGAGCCACGGCGGGTCGGTGGGCCAGTCGAAGAGGTAGCCGCCCAGGATCCCCTTGCCGGGCGTGCGGTCGTTCACGGCGGCCAGGCCGGGGTTGTAGGCGGCGTAGGACAGGAGGCCGGTCGTGAACAGCACGATGATCCCGACGAGGAGGACCGCGCCGAGGACCGACGTCAGCCATGGGCCGCGCAGTGGACTGCGCCAGAACTCCGGACGGGACGGCCCGTGCGGCGGGCCCGACCGTGCGAGGCCGCGCAGCCGGGCCGGGAAAGGGCGCGGCGGCGGGCGCGGCGCGGCGTCCGGGCCCCTCGGCCGGTCCTCGGATCCGTCCATGGCGGCCTCCCTCGGAACTGCGGTGGTCGCGTCGGCGGGTGGGACCGCAGCCGACCCGTCCCCAAGGCTGTGACCACGATAGATGGAGACACCGCCGTGGGCGGGGGAGGCGCGGTTACGGACCGCTTACGGCGTTCCGGCCCGCCGGCGCGTCCTTACGGTTCGATGAACCGGGCGCGCCGCCGCGCCCCGATCCGCCGCGGTGCGCCTAGCGTGGCCGCGTGCAGCCGCCCGAACCCCGCGACCCCGACCCGTCCGACGTCCGCACGGGTGCCGTCGGCGGCGCCGTGCCGCCGGTGCGATCCGGCCGCCGGTGGGACGTCGCCGTCGCGGTGGGCTGCGCCGTCTTCGTCGCCGTCGTAGGCGTCGCGGGCACCGCGATCGACCGCGCCGAAGGCACGCTCTACGTCGACCGCCCGCCGCTCTACGCCGAATGGCTGCCGCACGCCGGTCCGGGAACCCCGCTCGCTGTCGCCGCCGCGGTCGCCGTCATCGTGTTCGGTCCGCGCGCGGCGGCCCGCTGCCCCTGGCGGCCGCTGCTGTGGGGCGCATGGGGGGCCGCCGCCGCGTGGACCCTCTCCCTCGCGCTCATCGACGGTTGGCAGCGCGGTATCGCCGGGCGCCTCACGCAGAAGCACGAGTACCTCCTGGCCGTCCACCGCTTCGACGACATCGGAGCGGCCGTGCGGAGCTTCACCGACCACATCGTGGCGTTCCAGCCCGGCCAGTGGCCGGCGCACGTGGCCGGACACCCGCCGGCCGCCGTTCTCACGTTCGTCGGCCTGGACCGGATCGGCCTGGGCGGCGGCGCATGGGCCGGGATGTGGTGCGTGCTCGCCGGCGCTTCGGCGGTGCCCGCTGTGCTGGTGGCACTGCGCGCCCTCGGGGCCGAGCGGTGGGCGCGCCGCGCCGCACCCTTCCTGGTCCTCGCCCCGGCCGCGATCTGGGTGGGCGCCTCCGCTGACGGCTACTTCGCCGCGGTGGCGGCGTGGGGGACGGCACTGCTGGCGGTGGCCGCCGCCCCGGCGCGCACTCCGCGCCTCGCGGCCTTCGCGGCGGGCGTCCTGCTCGGCTGGGCCCTCTATCTGTCGTACGGCCTGGTCCTGTTCGGCCTGCTGCCGCTGGCGGTCCTCGCCTGCGCCCGCACCCTGCGCCCCCTCCCATACGCGGCGCTGGGCGTGCTCGCGGTCGCCGCGGCGTTCACCGCGGCGGGATTCTGGTGGTGGGAGGGGTACCAGTTGCTGGTGGTCCGCTACTACCAGGGTGTCGGCTTCGACCGGCCGTACGCCTACTGGATCTGGGGGAACCTCGCGAACGCGGCGATCGCGGCCGGCCTCGCCTCGGCGGCGGGCCTGCGCCGGGTCATGGCCGCCGTGCCGGGCACCGTGCGGCGGCTCCGCCGCGCACCGGCCGGCGGTCCGGCGGTGCTGGTCGTCCTGGCCCTCGCCGGGCTGTGCGCGGCGCTGCTCGCCGACCTTTCCGGGATGAGCAAGGCCGAGACGGAGCGGATCTGGTTGCCGTTCGTGCTGTGGACGCTGCCCGCCGCCGCCCTCCTGCCGGTCCGCGACCACCGGGCCTGGCTCGCGGTGCAGGCGGTGGCGGCCCTGCTCATCAATCACCTGCTCCTCACCGGCTGGTAGCCGGTCGCAGCGCGACCGGGTGCGCTCTGTTTCCGAGAGAGCCTTATTTCCAATAAACAAGAACTCAAAGTAGTTGAACAGATACTATCTGTGTGCAATGTTCGTTCGAGTTCCCGGAGATGCCGTGACCCGCCTTGCCCTCGCTGTCGTATGCGCTGCCGCCGCCGTCCTCCTCGCTGCGCCCGCCCACGCCGCCGACCAGGACTACACACTGCGCGTTGTCGAAGGCGACCCCGGCGAATCGCGCGTGGCGACCTTGAGCTGCGGCCCGGCGGGCGGCAGCCACCCCGACGCCGCGGCGGCCTGCGCGCAGATCCGCGAAGCCGGGTCGATCGAGGAGGTCAAGGCCGACCCCGGCCCGTGCCCGATGGTCTACCGGCCGGTCACCGCGATCGCCGAGGGCTCCGAGTCCTACGGCAAGGAGTTCCCCAACTCGTGCGTGCTCACGTCCGAGAAGGGGGCGGTCTTCGCCTTCTAGCAGAGGGGCCGCGGCCCGTCCCCGGATTCCGGGGGCGGGCTCCGTTGCGCAGAGCCCCGGGGCCGGTCATCGGGGGACAACGGTGAGCAGCGGGTGGCGGGTTCTCACACGGTCCGGTGGGCGACCCGCAGTTCCGTCAGGTAGCGCTTTGTGATGTATCCGCCGTGCTCGCGGTCGATGCGGGCGGCGATGCAGTCCAGCAGCCCTCTGCGGGCCTCGGGTGCCAGGGCGCGGTGCCCGGAGTAGGTGCGCAGCAGGTCGAGGTATTCGCCGGTGGTGTACGTCAGTTCCCATTCGTACCGGCGGAACTCGGCCGGGCCGAACCGCTCGGAGCCGGGCGGTTCGGCCCGGTCCTCGAGGATGTCGGCCGCCGGGCGCAGCCGGAGCCCCGGCGGTGTCGCCGGGTCGAACCGTTCGTAGCAGTCCTGCAACTCGTTGAAGAGGGCCTCGCTGCCGCCGGCGACGTGGTGCGTCGACACGGTGGCGAGTGCCCCGCCGACGCGCAGGGCGTCGGCGGCCTTGCGCACGCGGACGTCGGGGTCGACCCAGTGGAACGCCGTCGCCGACACCACCGCGTCGAACGGCTCCGCCGGCAGCGGCCAGTCCTCGAACGCCGAGATCACCACCTCGGCCCGCGGGTGGCCGGCCAGGTTCCGGCGGGCGACGGCGGCCATGGCCTCGCCCAGTTCCACGGCGACGATCCGGAGGCCCCGCTCGGCCATGGGCGCGGTGGCCTGCCCCGTCCCGCAGCCGATCTCCAGCACGCGGCCGTGTGCCCCGATGCCCGTGAGCGCGGCGAGGTCGTCGAACATCCGGGCCGGGTAGCCCGGTCGCATCCGGTCGTACAGGTCCGCGTCCTCGGTGAAGGTCGCGCGCAGTTCACGCAATGAGTCGTCCACAGCGGGAGCCTACGGGCCGCACGGACGGGGTTGGGGCCGAGTACGCCGAACCCCCACGGCAGGGCCGAAATGTGCGGAGTGGACCGAGCGGACGGGGCGGACAGGGCGGACAGGGCGGCCCGCGCTCATTCGACGTCGATGATCTCGATATCGACGCGTGCGATGGTCCAACCGAGCTGGTCGCGGGCCGAAGCGAGGACGGCGCGCCGGATCTCGCGGGTGGCCTCCGGGATGGGAGTGCCCGCTACCGCGCGCGCCGTCATGGTGACGACGATCCCGTCCTCGGTGTCCGCGATCCGGCAGCGGCCGACGTCGATCCCCTCGACCGGTTCGCAGGCTGCGCGGAGGATCCGGGCGGCCGTGGTGTCGCGGACCCGGGTGGCGCCGGGGCCCGGGTCGTTCAACGGGATGAGGTCGGCGGAGCGCCCTTCGGCGCGCACGACGCGCATGACGCGGTCGAGGAGTTCGGGCGGCGCGCCGGCCTGGTCGCGCTCTGCCGCCGCGGCGGCGTCGACGAGGGACCGGTGCCGCGCGGCGGCGGACCGGCAGTGCGGGCAGTGCTGCTCGTGTTCGTTTAGCGTGTCGGCGCGCAGGTGGGCGAGGAGGGTGTCGAGCATGGTGCCGCACGGCAGCCGGTCGGGTTCATCGGGCTGGTCTACCGCCATGGCTCAAGCGCCTCCACGAGTTGGGTACGCGCGCGGTGGATGCGCCCGCGTACGGCGGTCGGGGTCGCGTCGACGATCTCGGCTATCTCCTCATATCCCAATCCTTCCAGTTCCCGCAGTATCCAACAGGTGCGTTGCGGCGGCGGCAGCCCTGCCAGCGCGGTGTCCAAGGCCGCGCGCAGGCTGGACGCCATGGACTGGTGCTCGGGTCCGCTCGCGGGGTCGGGGACGGCGGCCTCGTCGTCGATGGCCGCCGTTGCCCGCCGCGCCCGGATGATGTTGAGGGCGCGGCGGTGCGCGATCCGGTAGAGCCACGCGCGGAAGGTGCGGGCGTCGCCGAGATCGGGCAGTTTGCGCCATGCGGTGATGAGGGCCTCTTGGGCCGCGTCGGCGGCTTCGCCGTGGTCGTCGAGGGTCCGCAGCGCGATGCGGAACACGGTGTCCTGGTGGCGGCGGACGAGTTCCTCGAAGGCTCCGGTGTCGCCGTCCTGGGCGCGCTCGACCAGCGTCTCGTCCCGTGTGTCGGGATGGATGCCCATCGGTTCCGGCCCGCCTTTCCCTGCCGTGCGCCGATGCCGTCCGCGGTCGGTGCCGCCGCATGCGCGGCGGGGTCGCTCTGGGTATTCGACTGAACCCGGTGCGCTGCTACCCGCAATGATGCACCCTATTGGTGACTCGGGTCACACCCATTCGTCCGTGAGTCGGCCGGTCTCCGCTGTGTCTTCTTTGGTGACGGACCAGCGAACGGCGCGACCGGGGACTCGGGACTCCCGAACCCGGCCCCCCGATCCCGGACCGCCGCGCACCGGTGCCCTGCCGCGGAGGGGGCGGCAGGGCACCGGCGCGGGGCGATCCGGACCGGCCGCCGTACACGACACCGCGCATGACACAAGGAGAGCACCGATGACCGACACCACCCACGCCAACCGGGCGGACGCCGCGACGCCCGAACCGCGCGAGACCGGCAAGAGCAGCAACCGCAACTCCGCCTCGCGCGACCTCGTGACGACCAACGGCCGCACCTCCATCGCCGACCATGTGGTCGCCAAGATCGCCGGGATGGCGGCCCGCGAGGTCGGCGGGGTCCACCAGATGGGCGGCGGCGCGTCGCGGGCTTTCGGCGCCGTGCGCGACCGCATTCCGGGGTCCACCGCGACGAGCACCGCTGCGCGCGGCGTCACCGTCGAGGTCGGCGAGCGCCAGGCCGCCGTCGACATCCAGCTCGTCGTGGAGTACGGCGTCTCCATCCCCGATCTGGCCGGTGCGGTGCGCCGCAACGTCATCACCGGTGTGGAGCGCATGACCGGCCTTGAAGTCACCGAGGTCAACATCACGGTCGACGACATCCACCTGCCCGACGACGATGCCGCCGACAACGGTGACGGCTCCGGGGCCGAGCCGCGGGTGCAGTGAGCACCGCGGACGACGCAGGGCCGCTCGGCGCGGAGATCGCGGCGCGGGTCCGGGGGTGCCCCGACGTCGTCGGGTTGTCCGCTGGGCCGTTCGGCACGGTGTCCACCCCGGTTCCCGGCGGCCGCGTCGACGGCGTCGCGGTGCGCCCGGACAGCGTCGAGATCGGCGTGGTGGTGCGCTTCGAGCGGCCGCTCCCCGAGATCGCCGACGGTATCCGCGACCTCGTCCACCCGATCGCGCACGGCCGCCGGGTCCTCGTGGCGATCGAGGACGTGCTGACCGACCCTCCGCGGCCGGACGGCGGGCAGGCGCGGGGGGACCCGCCATGAACGGGGACCGGGCCTCCTTCCGGCGATGGGTCCGGGAGCACCACCCGGACGCCGGCGGCGATCCCGCGGCGTTCGCCGACGGGCTCGCGCGGTGGCAGCGGGGCGTGTCGGCGCCCGCGGGGCACGGGGCCGTGCGGGTCCACCGGACTCCGCGCACGCCGTTCGCCGCGGCCGCCGCTGCGATCCGCCGCGTCCGCGAGCGCCGCGAACGCGCGCGCCGACTGCGATGACCGGGAGCACCGCACGGTGCTCGGCAGCCCATTCGGCAGCACCAGTTTTCAGCAACACCTTTCTCAGCAACACCTTTCTCAGCAGCACCTTTCTCAGCAACACCTTTCTCAGCAGCACCTTTCTCAGCAGCACCTTTCTCAGCAACACCTGTTTTCAGCAACACCTGTTTTCAGCAACACCTTTCTCAGCAGCACTGGCACACGGATGGGGAGGCGGATCCCATGTGGTCCATCGTCGGACTGGCCTTCGGGGCGGTGCTCGGACTCGCGGCGGCGTTCGGCGGGTTCGGGGCCTTCGTCCTCGTCCTGGTGTTCGGCATCGTCGGATTCCTGGCCGGCCGCGCCTATGAGGGCGAGATCGACCTGGCCGAGCTGTTCACCCGGCGCGGCTGAGGCGTGGCGCAGATGAGTGCGGACACCGCACCGGGCCCGGTCGTCCGGCGCGCCGCCCCCGGGGACCCGGCGGAGCGGGGGACGACCACCGTCACCGACCGGGTCGTCGCGAAGGTCGCGCAACGTGCCGCCGCCGAGGTCGAGGGCGTCTGCGAGCGCTCCGGGCGGCTCGGCGGCCTGGTGGGCGCGGCCCCCGGTGCGGCCGCGGTCCAGGTCCGCCGCAGCGGCACGAGCGTCACGCTGCGCATGGTGATCGCGGTGCGCTACCCCGCCCCGCTGCGTGCGGTCGCCAGGGAGGTGCGCGCCCGGGTGCGGACCCGGGTCGAGGCGCACACGGGCCTGGTGGTGCGCCACACCGACATCGAGGTCGGCGGGCTCGTACCGAGGGGGCGCGCCCGATGAGCGGTACCGCGGACCGGCCGAAGCGCGGCCGGCGGACTTGGAGGAGCAACGATGCGGGCAGGTCACCTGCTGAACCGGATGCCGGACCGGATTCCGAACCGGGCGGGCCGGCCATGACGGCCGCCGACACCGCCCCCCGCCCCGACACCGGGACGGAGGCGCGCGCGCAACGGGCCGCCGTCCGCACGTTCCGCCCCAAGCGCTCGCTGCCGGTGTTCATTGTCGGCGCGGTCGTACTCGTCATCGCCGGAGTGGCGGCGGCGGAGGTCGTCTCCTTCCTCGTCGGCAGCCCACTGCGGCTGCTGCCGTTCGGCTCGGCGGCCGAGTACGCGGGCCGGGCCCGCTGGAACGACCCCAAGATACGCGTCGCCTCCGCGGTCCTCATCGGCGCGGGCGCGGTGCTCGTGGCACTGGCGCTCGTCCCCGGTCGGGTCGGCTACCTGCCACTGCGTACCGGGGACGCGGACCTGGTCGTGGGACTGTCGCGGCCGGGCCTGCGGCAGGCGGCCGCCGCTGCCGCCTGCGGCGTCGACGGCGTGCGCGCCGCGCGGGTCGCGGTCGGGCGGCGGCGGGTGACGGTACGCGTGCGGACGCACCTGCGCAGCGCGGACGGGATGCGCGACGCGGACGGGATGCGCGACGCGGTCCGCGCAGCGGTCGAGGATCGGATCGCCGAACTCGCCCCGGTCCGCGCGCTGAAGGTCCGTACCCGCGTCGACTTCTCGAAGACGTGATGGCGGCGGCCGCGGGGAACAGGGCCCGCAGGACGGCGCGCGGCAACCGCTGGTTTCTGGCGCTGCTGGGGCTGGTGCTGATGGCGGCCGGCGGGGCGGCGCTCGCCGCGGGACTCGGCGGCTTCAGCGGGCTCGCCGCGTCGGAGACACTCGGCGACTCCGTCGGCGGGCGGTTCGGGCGGCCGTGGGTGCCGTACGCGGCGGCCGCCGTAGCCGCGGTGGTGGCGCTGTCGGCGCTGCGCCTGCTCGCCGTCCAGGTCCGCACCGGCACGGTGGCGCGCCTCAGCCTGGAACGCGACACCGGCCCCGGCACGACCGAGATGCCCGCATCGGCGGCCCGGCGGGTGCTCATCGACGAGATCGGCCGCTATCCCGGCGTGCGCGGGGTGCGCGCACACCTGACCGGACCGGGCGACGGGCCCGCCGTCCGGCTCGCGCTCACCCTCGACGCCGACGCCGACACGGGGGGCATCTGGCGCCGGGTCCGTTCCGAGGGGCTCGCGGACCTCCGGACATCCCTCGAGCTCGACCGGCTCCCGGCCGTGCTCCGGATCTCGATGGCGCCGCCGCCGAAGGTCCCGCCGCGCACCCTCGCCTGACGCGAACACGGTTGCCGCGGAACCGTTCTCGGCGAAGGTGTTCTCTCGACCGCGGGTGGACTTTCGGCTCTTTCAGCAGCCTCCGTGAAGTCATTTCCACTTCGGGCGCCTTGAAGTGGAAATGACTTCACGGAGGCCGGCCGCCGGGGTGAACACGGCGCGCTGACACCGCGCGGATGACCGCCGACCGGACCCCACCGCCGACTTCGGTGCCGCTTTTCCCGCCGACTACCTCCGTCTCGCCCTGCGACAAGGCCGCCCCGCGGACCTGCGGCCCAACAACACCGACAGTCAACACCGACAGTCCACCCGCGGTGGACGGCAACGTTCGTCAGGATCGGTGGGGCAGGTGGGGACCCGGGGCCCGGGCGTCAGAGGCCGCAGTCGCACGCCCCGCAGCATTCGCAGCATCCGCAGTCCGGGCAGTCGGGTGTGCCGGTGGTGTGGCGCTGCCCCGACCACGGGCCGGGGTAGGGGTCGCGGCAGCACTGCTGGCAGGTGCAGCACATGAACAGGGCGACACCGCAACCGGCAATGGGGCCCCGCCGCTTCGGCGGCTGGTAGATCTTCGGCGTGCGGCAGCCGCAGTTGCAGCACGATCCGCCCTGGTCATCGAGTGGGCGGCGGCCCTCGTCGCCGCCGCCGTAGCCCGCGTAGTCCGGGTGGTCGGCGGTATTCACCGGGTCCTCGTTGTGCGGGTGCCACCCGTCGCCGGCGCCTGAATACCGCCCGTGGCCGTCGCCGTCGCCGTAGCCGTCGTTCGGGTGCCGCCCGTTGGCGTCGCCGCGGTGCGGTGGCGGGTGCCCGGCCTGGGCGAAGGCGCGCCCGACGGACCGGCGCAGTTCGCGGACGAGCAGCGCGCGCACCAGCCGGTCGTCGGCGAACGCCGCCTCCTCCAGCGCGAAGCGGACGCCGAGGGCGGCGTCGTCGCACAGGCGCCGCACTTCGGCCGGTGCGGTGCCCGTCGCGGTTATTGGGTTCCACGCGCCCGATGCGCGGTCCTCGTCCTGGTCCGCGACCGCGTCGAGCAGGTGGGCGATCCGGCCGAACAGCCGGCCCGCCTCGCGCAGCGGCGCCACGTTCCCCGGCAGCCCGGCGAGCACAGCGGTGTGCGCGAACGCCTGGGCGGTGGCGTACTCCGTTGGACCGGTGACGGCGAGGATGTCGCTGCCGGGCCCGGCGGCGCTCTCCACGTCGCCCTGCCGGTCGAGGACGGCGAGCACCGCGCCGCTCTCGAATCCGAGGCCCCGGCTCGACGCACCCGCCTTGGCCTCCCACCGCCCGGCGACCGCGCGCGCCGCCGTCCGCGCGCCCCTGCGCGCGTACACGCCGTCGCGGTCGCGCGCGTGGTCGTCCAGCCGGGTGGCGGCGAGCAGCAGCGACACGGCGGCCGCCAGGCGGGCCCCGTGCCCGTCGGCGACCTCGGCGGTGCGCATCCCGCGCAGCGGGCACGGGCCCGCCGCGCGGGTCGGCGCGGACGCGCCCTCCTGGGCGGCGACGAGCACCGAGATCACCAGCGCGTCGTAGTTCGTCGCCACGCGGGCGAACTGGCCGTGCTCGTCGCGCAGGGCGATGCACAGTCCGCACAGGTGCGCCAGCCATGCCGCGGGCAGGTCGTCGGGCAGCGTATGGCGGCAGGGCCGCAGGATTCCGAACACGGGCGGGGTCGCGTCTCCAGTCGTGGTGCGGCGGATGACTGGTGCGTTGGATGCACGGGGGGCACGCGGGGTTCCATGCCGGAGTAGGGGAGTGTCCGGGCCGGTCGGCGCGGGTGCCCGCCGCCGGCGGCAGGGTCCGGTCGGGGCACCTCTCAGGGGAGTGCCGCCGACCGGTGCCGCGGCTACGGGCGGTCGTCCGAGTGCCGCCGACCGGTGCGGCGGCGCTGTTCGACGGGGTCGGGCACCGGTGCCGCCGACACCAGGGCGCGCGTGTAGGGGTGGTGGGGGTCGTGCAGGATCCGGGCGGTCGGCCCCTCCTCGACGATCTCCCCGTTGCGCATCACCGCGACGCGCCCGGCCAGGATCTCGACCACGGCGAGGTCGTGGCTGATGAACAGGCACGCGAAGCCCAGGCGCCGTTGCAGGCCGGTGATCAGCTCCAGCACCTCGGCCTGGACGGACACGTCCAGGGCGCTCGTCGGCTCGTCGGCGATGAGGAGGGCGGGCTCCAGCGCGAGCGCGCGTGCGATGGCGACGCGCTGCCGCTGCCCGCCCGACATCTGGTGCGGGTAGCGGTGCCGGGTGTCGGGCGCGAGCGCGACGTCGGCCAGCAGCGCCCCGACCCGCTCCGCCAGCGCAGCGCCGCGCGCGATGCCGTAGCGGCGCAGGGGTTCGGCGATGGCGTCACCCGCTGTCATGCGCGGGTTGAGGGAGGACGCGGGGTCCTGGAACACCATCTGGACGTTGCGGCGCAGCGGGCGCATGCGCCGCCGCGACAGGCCGGAGATGTCGGTCCCGGCGAGGGCGACCGTGCCCGACTCCGCTCTGGTCAGCCCGGCGGCGCAGCGCCCCAGCGTCGACTTGCCCGAGCCCGACTCCCCGACGAGGCCGACGATCTCGCCTGCGGCGACGCCGATCGAGACCCCCTTGACCGCGCGGAACGACCCGAAGTCGACCACGAGGTCGCGGACGTCGAGTGCGAGGGGCCGCTCGGCAGCAGCGGGCGCGGCATCCGCGGGGGAGGGCGCGGCCGCCGTGCTGGCACGGGCGTCCGCGACGCCCTCGGGGGAGTCGGCGGCCGCCGCGCCCCCGTGGTCCTCTGCGGCCCCCGCGGGGGAGCCCGCGCGGTCCTCCGCGGTGTCCGCGGTGTCGGCGGAGCCCGCTGCGGCCGCCTTCGCGCCCAGGTGCGGCACCGCCGCCAGGAGGCGCCTGGTGTAGGCGTGCCGGGGCGCGCCGAGGACCTGGTGGACGTCGCCGGTCTCGACGATCTCCCCCTTGTACATTACGGCGACCCGGTCGGCGATGTCGGCGACGACGCCCATGTCGTGGGTGATGAGGACGATGGCGGTGCCCAGGCGGTCCCTGAGGTCGCGCAGCAGGTCCAGGATCTCGGCCTGGACGGTGACGTCCAGCGCCGTCGTGGGTTCGTCGGCGATGAGGACCTTGGGGTCGCACGCCACCGCCATGGCGATCATGACCCGCTGGCGCTGGCCGCCGGAGAGCTGGTGCGGGTAGGCGCGCAGCCGCCGCTCGGGTGCGTCGAGCCCCACCAGTTCCAGGAGTTCGCGGGAGCGGTCGTGCGCCTGGGCGCGCGTGGCCCCCATGTGCAGCCGCAGGACCTCGCGGAGCTGCCACCCGACGGTGAACACGGGGTTCAGGGAGGTCATGGGCTCCTGGAAGATGACGGCGGCCTCTTTGCCGCGCACCCCGCGCAGGCCGCGCGCGTCGAGCCCGACCAGTTCCCGTCCGTCGAGGACCACCGAGCCCGCGACGGAGGCGCCGCGCGGCACGAGCCCCAGAATCGACATGGTGCTGACGCTCTTGCCCGACCCGGACTCCCCGACCAGCGCGAGCACCTCGGACGGGCGCACCTCCAGGTCGACGCCGACGGCGGCGCGGACGGGCGCCTCGCCGTGCTCGCCGGGGATCTCCACGGTCAGCCCGGCGGTGCGCAGCACCGGGGCGGCGGCCGCGCGGGCCGTCGGGGTGTCCGCCGTGGCGCTCATCGGCGCGCCCCCTTCGGGTCGAGTGCGTCGCGCAGTCCGTCGCCGAACAGGTTGAACGCCAGCGTCAGGAGCACGATGACCAGCCCGGGGAACACCGCCAGCCAGGGCGCCTGGGTGAAGTAGGTCTGGGCGCCGGAGAGCATGACGCCCAGCGACGGCGTGGGCGGCTGCACGCCGAGGCCGAGGAAGGACAGCATGGCCTCGCCGATGACCGCCACCGGGATCCCCACGCTGACCTGGATGAGCAGGGCGTTGACGGCGTTGGGCAGGATGTGCCGGAACAGGACCGCCGCGTCGCTCGCGCCGCCGGCGATCGCGCCGTCCACGAAGTCCTCCTCGGCCAGCCGGATCGTCTCGCCGCGGATCACGCGGAGCACGTTGGGGATCTGCGAGACGCCGATGGCGATGGCGGCGTTGGTGAGGGAGGGGCCGAGGATCGCGGCGAGCCCGACGGCCAGCACCAGGAAGGGGAACGCCATCACGGCGTCGTTGAGCCGGGAGACGACCGGGTCGACCACGCGCCGGTAGTACCCGGCGACCAGGCCGAGGGGGACGGCGGCGACGGCCGCGAGGAGGACGGCTCCGGCGGCGACGAACAGCGAGGAGCGGATGCCGTACAGCACCCGCGACACCTGGTCGCGGCCCAGTTCGTCGGTGCCGAGCGGGGCGCCCACCGACGGTTCGGCGAACAGCCGGTCGAAGTCGACCGCCGCCGGGTCCTGGGGGGCCAGCACCGGGGCGAACACCGCGGCCAGGACGAACAGGGCCGACAGCACCATGCCCGCCATTCCGGCGGGGTTGCGGCGCAGCCGGCGCCACACGGTGCCGCGCGCGGCGGGCGGCCCGCCGGGCGTCTCCCCGGCCGCCGCTGGGGCGGCTTCGGTGGCGGTCATCGCGCTCCTCCCCTGACCCGGATGCGGGGGTCGATCAGCGAATAGCAGACGTCGACCGCGAGGTTCACGAGGATGTAGCCGACGGCGGTGACCATGACGGTGGCCTGGATGACCGGGAAGTCCCGGGTGAACACCGACTCGACCATCAGGTTGCCGAAGCCGGCCAGGACGAAGATCTGCTCGGTGACGACCGCGCCGGAGATCAGCGCGCCCAGTTGCAGCCCGAGGATGGTGAGGACGGTGATCATGCTGTTGCGCAGCCCGTGGACCAGGACGACCCGGGCGGGCGACAGCCCCTTGGCCCAGGCGGTGCGGATGTAGTCGGAGCCGAGCACCTCGATCATCGACGACCGGGTCTGGCGCATGACGACGGCGGCGAGCCCGCTGCCGAGGACCAGGGCCGGCATGACCATGCTCGCGAGGTTGCCGCCGAGGGACTCGCCCACGGGCACGTACCCGGAGGCCGGCAGCCAGCCGAGGACGACGGCGAACAGCAGGACGCCCATGAGGCCGAGCCAGAAGTTCGGCACCGACAGTCCCAGCAGCGCGAACGTATTGGCGATCCAGTCGGCGGGGCGGCCCTGGCGGCTCGCCGCGATCACCCCGCCGAGGATGCCGATGACGGCCGCGACCAGCAGGCTCAGCAGGGCGAGTTCCAAGGTCACCGGCAGCCGGGTGAGGACGGCGTCGGACACCGGGAGGCCGGTGCGCACCGACTCCCCGAAGTCGAACCGCAGCATCCGCCACACCCACACCAGGTACTGCACGGGCAGCGGCTGGTCGAGGCCGAGCTCGGCGCGGATCGACGCGACGGTCTCCGGCGAGGGGTCCTCGCCGGCGAGCAGAAGGGCGGGGTCGCCCGGCATGGCGCGGGTCCCGGCGAAGATCGCGACGGACACGAGGCCGAGCGTGACCACCGACTGGAGGAGTCGGCCGAGGAGGTAGCGTCCCATGCGGCTCAGCCCCCTTCCGCGACGTGCCCGGCGCGGCCGACCCGCATGAGGCCGTCGGGGTAGACCTCGATCCCGGCGACGTCGGAGCGGTGCGCGTTGTAGATCCGGTTCCGGTAGAGGTAGATGATCGAGTTCCGCTCCCGCAGCTCCGGCACCAGTTCGTCGTACAGGTCGCCGCGCCGGTCGGGGTCGGTCTCGGCGGCCGCGTCCTCGATGAGCGCGTTGACCTCGGGGTCGTCGGTGCCGGAGTAGTTGTTGCCGCCGCCGGTCACGAAGAACTGGCCGATGTTGCCGTTGGGGTCGACCCGGCCCGACCAGCCTTGGACGTAGGCCTCGAAGTCGCCGGCCTGCCCGGCGGCGACCGAGGAGGCGAACTCGGTGGGCCGCAGTGTCACGTCGAATCCGACGTCGCCGGCCATGGCCTGGATGACCTGGCCGAGGAGCAGGTTGGTGGGGTCGTTGGGGATCATCACCTCGACCGGCACGGGGGTGTCGACCCCGCTCTCCTCGACCAGGGCGCGCGCCCGGTCGGGGTCGAAGTCGGGGCAGGCGAGCGTGGCCTCGGTGGCGTAGGGGCTGATGGGCGGGATGGGGCCGCAGGCGGGCTGGTAGACGCCGCTGAACACGACCTCGTTGATGGTCTCCCGGTCCAGTGCGAGGGACATCGCGGTGCGCAGCTCGTCGTGCTCGGCGAGCGCGCCCTCGACCTGCCGCGGTTTCTTGCCGACGCCGTCGGCGTTGGCGATGTTCACGGTCATCCCCATGTACTGGAGGGACGGCTGGTTCAGCAGCTCCAGGCCCGCCTCGTCGGCGACCTGGGCGACGTCGTTCGGCCCGACCTCCATGACGAGGTCGAGCTGGCCGGAGCGCAGGTTCGCGAGGCGGATGTTGTCGTCGGGGATCCCCTTGTAGACGACCCGGTCGAGGCGCACCTCGTCGGCGCCGTAGTAGTGGTCGCTGCGGTCGAGCACGACGCGGTCCTGGGCGACCCGCTCGGTGTAGTCGAACGGGCCGACGCAGACGGGGTCGCGCGCGAAGTCCGCGCCGTGCTCGTCGAGCGCGGCCGGGGACATGACCATGCCGGCGCGGTCGGCGAGGGTCGCGGGCAGCCCGGCGTCGGGGCGCGAGAGGCGGAGCACGACCGTGTCGTCGCCGGCGGCCTCGACCTTCTCGACGGCGTCCAGTTCGGTGCCGCGCACCGAGCCGGGGAGTTCGATGTGCCGCCGGAGGCTCTGCGCGACGGCGCCGGCGTCGAAGGGGGTGCCGTCGTTGAACAGCACGCCGTCGTCGCGCAGCGGGATGGTCAGCGTCAGGCCGTCGTCGGAGAGCTCTGGCGCCGCGGCGGCCAGTTGGGGGACGACGCGGAGGTCGCGGTCGACGTCGTAGAGCTTCTCGCACATGGCGCTGAAGATCTGGCGGCCGACGAGTGTGGTGGAGAGGCTGGGGTCGAGTGCGTCGGGTTCGGCGTCGAGGCCGATGACGAGCTCGCCGCCGTCGCGCAGCGGGGCGTCGACCACCGACCGCTCCTCCTGGGCCACCTCTTTCGGGTCGACCAAGGGGGAGCACGCCGTGAGGGCGGCGACCGCGAGGAGCGCCGCGGAGATGGCGCGCACCGGGCCGGACGCGGTGGACGGGGCCGACGTGTGCGCAGCGGACTCGCGCACTGGACGCTCACCTCCGCAGTGGGGATACGGCGTGGCTGGTGGGGGAGGAGTGACCTCTCAACGCTCGCGTGGCTACGGTATACAGAGTCCGGAGACACGATAGCCGTCAAGTGCGCCCCGTTCTAGCGGTCGAGCCCACCGATCGTGTCCGCGCAGATTCCGCCCGTGCCGCGGCGGCCGGCGGCCGGACCGCGGGGGTGCGCACACGGCGGGCCGGCCGGGCACCCGTCCCGGCACGCTCGGTGACCGCCGGGCCCGCACGAGGGCGGCCCCCGCGGCGCGGTCCGCACCCGCCGGGCGCGTGAACCCCGCATGAACGGACCCAATCGGGCGCGACACCAACGACGGCGGATCCCCACACGGGCCGCCGCGGCGGCGGTCGGCGCGGCCGCAGGAGGACGGCCGAAAAGGCGGCCGTGCGCTCGGCGTTTCCACCGCGGTCCGCCATAGCGATGTTATGCCGGGGATTTTCGGGGAATGCCAATTCGTTTGCGCAATTCCATTCGGCGCGGAAACGGTGATCACGAAAAGCCACCATTCGGCCCCTTGTGGTAATCGGATGGCTCCGTTACATTAATGACCCCACACAATAGTGGATCGGTCGTCGGAGGATCGGTGTAATTCCTACGGAGGGTAATATCCGAGGGTCGTTGTCCTGGCGCCTTGCGGTAAGCCGGCGGTGTCGGCGCGCCGGGCGGTCGTCCCAGCTCAATGCGCCCATTGACCCGGATCCTACGCCCCGGCCACGCCGATTCCGCCGCGGGAAACGCGGCGGGCCGCGGAACCGATCGGGAGGTTCTGAGTGATGAGTGCTGTGCACAATGGCGGCGCGGACGAGGACGATTCCGCCGCGGCCGAGAACGCCCGGATATCGCGTTCCGATCGGCAATGGAGTGCGAATGCCGCCGGTAGCCGAAGACGGCGGCGCCGCGGATTCTCGTTCGCCGCGCGCGTCCTCGCCGGGGCCGCTGTGCTGTTCGTCGCCCTGCCCCCGGCCGCGGCCCATGCCGAGCCGCCCGCCGCCATCCCCGCAAGCGTCGCCGAACCCGACGGCAAGTGGCAGCCGGCCTTCGACTACGACAAGGACGGCTGCTACCCCACACCCGCCATCGGCCCCGACGGCACCGTCGCCGAGGGCCTCGCGATCGGCGGTGCCCTGAACGGCAACTGCCGCGACCAGTCCGACCTCGACAACACCAACGCCTACGCGCGCTCCAAGTGCAACGCGAACGGCTGGTGCGCCTACATGTACGGCCTGTACTTCGAGAAGGACCAGACCGTCGTGGGGCCCGGCGGCCACGGGCACCGCCACGACCTCGAACACGTCGTGGTCTGGGTGCGCGACGACCAGGCGCAGTACGTCTCGGCCTCGGCGCACGGCGACTACGACACGTTGCCGGCGGCCGAGGTGCTGTGGGAGGACACCCACCCCAAGATCGTCTACCACAAGGACGGCCCGGGCACCCACGCCTTCCGGTTCGCGGCCGATCACGACGACGAAGGCGACGGCCAGCCCGAGAACCACTACGGCGAGTGGCAGTATCCGGACCTGGTGAGCTGGAACAACTTCCCCGAGGGCGTCCGCGACACCTTCGCAGCGGCCGACTACGGCAGCGCGACCCTCGACCTCAAGGACGGCCAGTTCGAGAAGGCCCTCGGCAAGGCGAAGCCCGGCGACATCGAGTTCGACCCCGCCGAGTAGTCCCCGCCCATCGGCGGCCCCCACCGTCCGCCGGGCGCCGCGCCCCTCCCCGCGGCGCCCGGCGGCGCTATGCCTGCCCGTGGTGGCGTGGAGGGCGCGCGTCGGCTCAGTGGCCCGCCGCGGCCTGTTTGGCGGCCAGCCGCCGATCGAACTTCGCGGCGTCGATGACATGCCGCTCGTGGTGGCCCGCGCTGATCACGTCGCTGTCGTCGCGGCATTCGACCGCGAACCGCAGCCGCCGCCCCTCGACCTCGACCAGCTCGACCCGCGCGGTGACCGTCATGCCCACCGGTGTCGCCGCGCTGTGGCTGAGGTCGACGCTGGTCCCCACGGTCCTGCTCCCTGCGTCGAGCAGCGGGGCGAGGGCCTCGATGCAGGTGTTCTCCACGAACGCGACGAGGTAGGCGGTGGCGAAGACGCGGGGCATGTCGGCGAAGCCGTGGAGGGCGTCGGAGACCGCCGGCACGGTCAACCCGTCGTCGACCGTCAGCCGGGAGGTGTGGGTGAGTCCTGGGCGCGGGCTGCTGCCGGTCATCGGGCAGGATCCTCTCGGGCGGGGCCGGACGGTCGGTTGGGGGTCAGGTACGGCGGTGCGCCGTCCGTGCGGATGTCAGCTTCCGGGCGCGGTGAGACGAGGCACTTCGCCGCGTGGGCGACCGGGTGGCCGCGGTATCCGCTGACGATCTCGGTGCGCCCCTCTGGGGCGTGGTCGATGACGCGGTACCGGGCGCCGGCCGCGTCGAGCAGTCCGATGAGCCGTTCGTAGGCGCCGGTTCCCTCGTCGGCCGGCCGGGGGGACGTCTGCTGCTGGGGCACGGTCACCATCCTTCGTCGAACATCCGCTTGACCTCGGCGATGCGCTGCTCGTCGCGGCGGTAGAAGGTCCACTGTCTGACCTTCTCCGCGCGCAGCAGGCCGGTCCGGGTGAGGAGCGTGAGGTGTGTGCTGGCGGTCGGCCGGCTGACGCCGAGCCGGTCGGCGATGGACACCGAGCAGACGCCGACCTCGACGAGGTCGCCGTCGCGCTGCGGCGGGAAGTGCGCGGCGGGTTCGCGCAGCCACTCCATGATCGCGAGGCGCTTCTCGCTGCCCAGCGCCTTCAGCACGTCGACATCAAGCATTTAGGCAGTTTGCTAACTCCCTGATCACAAAGTCAAGCGCTGCCTCCCGCCCCGCGCCGGGGCCGCGGGGCGGTCGCGGCGCGGCGGTCAGAGCGACCCGTGGCGGGACATCCGGGTCATCGTGGCGATCAGCGACTCCCGCAGCGCCGCCTTTGTCACGTGCGCCTGCGGGGTGTCGGCGAAGATCAGGTTGACGTACAGGCCGTCGGGGTTGCGGTGGAACCAGTAGCAGATCCCGTTGCTGCGCGACGCCCAGATGTGCTTCTTCGCGTTCCACCCGGTCAGGGCCTCGCCGCCGACCGCCTTGCGGAAGTCGATGTAGGAGAAGAAGTTCACGGCGTAGGGCCACGACCGGACGTCGGCCATCTCGGGCGCCAGGAGGTGCCACGCCTGCACGAACGGCACATCGGTGTTCGCGAGCATGGTGCGGAACGCCGAGTCGACGCCGGCCAGCACCTCGGCGAAGTCCTTCTCGGGCGCCACCGAGAACTCGATCGGCATCGTGTTCACGAACCAGCCCATGGAGTTGCGCAGGTCGCCGCGCCCGCGCTCGCTGACCGGCATCAGGCCGCGGTAGACGTCGGGGCCGCCCGCGTTGCGCAGCGCCACGCCGATCGCGGCGAGCATCGCCATCGAGAGCCGCCCGCCGGCCGCGCGGCAGTGCGCGTCGAGCGCCTCCAGTTCCTCGTGCGCCAGCAGCTTGTCCGTCTGGTTCACGGTGGGGTACATCTCGCCCTGGGCCACCCCGAGGTCCAGCGGGAACGGCGGGAAGAACCCGCCGTTGCGCTCCTTGAAGCCGCGCCAGTAGTCCAGCCGGGGGTCGTCGGCCTCGATGCCGGCGTACTCGTGGCGCTGCGCGTGGCCGAAGTCGACGTAGCTGCCCGCCGCCGGCAGGTCCGGCTCGCGGCCGTCGAGGTAGGCCGTGTAGGCCGTCGCGACGTCGTTCACGGCGATCGGGCTGGACATCCCGTCGGAGACCAGGTGGTCGTAGGCGATGAACATGGTCGTGTGGGTCTCGCGCTCCACGGCGCCCATGACGATCAGCGGCCAGCCCAGGGTGTCGATGCCCTTGACGAAGAACTCGAATATGTAGTCGCGGAGTTCCTCGGTGGTGTCGATGTAGCCGATGTCGAAGTGGTCGAGTTCGACTTCGTCGGGCGCCAGAGCCGTGCAGCTGACATCGCCGGCGAGCTGCCGGAATTCACAGCGGAGTACTTCGTGGCGGCGTACGAAATAGAGCAGTGCCGATTCCAGTGCCGCCCGGTCCAATTTACCGGGCAGGTCGAAGGTCGTGGCCACCCAGGACGCGAGCGGGTCGTTGTCGCGCCGGGCGTCCATCGCCACCGTGAGATGCTTGTCCTGGTTGAACGATGCGCCTCGCTGCTGGTCGGACGCCATTTTCGCGGCGGCGGCGCCGGTGGGGCGGAGCCGCCATTCCAGGATGTGCCCCGGCTCGACGTCCAGATCCTCAATGGGAATTTGCAGCATGTTCATCTCCATGATTGCGCAGCGGGCTGGCATGAAATGCATAAGTGGCACAGTTCTGCCATTTTCGAGATCATAGCACTCCTTTAATGCTGCTATTGGTCGAACGCGATGATTCGATAATGCGCATCAATCCAACGAAATGGACATACTGGAAGGAGTGGATAATGGCGGCTTTCACCCGGCAATGGCGCGGACCCCCCGATGCCGGACACGGTGCGCCGCAGCCCGCGCGGCGGGCGGCGGTCAGTGTGCGGAGAGGGTGCGGCGCACGGCGGTGCGGACGTGCGACTCGACGCCGATGCCGGGGGAGACGGTGAGGGCGGTGAACAGGATGCCCATGAGGGTCATCTCCAGGAGGAGGGCGTCCTCCTCCGCCATCGCGACGCCCGCGGCGCGGCACTGCCGCAGGATCATGTCGGCCCGGGCCGGGCCGCCGCGACCGGACGCGCCCCGCCGCCGCAGGCGGGCCGCACCCCCCGGTGCCGGCCGGACCGAGGCGCACCCCGCTTGGCGGGCGGGGCGCCGACGCGGCGCCGCCGGGCACCGCCCGGACGGTTCCGCCGGTCGGCGGCCGGGTCCGGCCATGCCGTGTTCCGGCCGGGCGGCAACCCTCCGTTCGGCGGCGGCGTCGGAGGGTGTGACATCCCCCATGGTGCGATGACTGAAGGCGGTTACCTGTGCGGTGGGTGTGGCGCGCGGAATCCGGTGCGGGCAAGATCGAGTACGGCGCGCTCATCGTGCTGGCCGCCGTCATCGTCGTGGGGCTCCTGGCGGTGGGGCTGCCCACCTCCGTGACCCAGGGGACCTCCCGCGCCCTGTGCGCGCTGTTCGACGGCCCCGAGTGCGACGAGCCGCGGCCGCGGGCCGGCGAAGGGGCGCCCGGCGGGGGCGGCGGCGGGGCGCCGCAGAGCGGGCCCGACGCTCTCCAGGGCCGGCAGAACCCCGCCGACCAGGGCGGCATCGCCGACGCGCAGCGGGACCTCGGCCAGGCCGAACGCGACGCGGCTGCGGCGGAGAACGACCTCAACGGCATCGACGAGGAGCTCATCGGCATCGTCGAGGGCCTCATCGGCATCGAGGACATCAAGAAGTGCTTCAACGAGGGCGACATCGGCTCGTGCCTGATGGCGCTCGTCAGCGTGCTGCCCTTCAGCAAGATCTTCAAGGCGCTCTCGAAGATCCCCCGCGTCATCTCGCTGTTCAACCGGTTCCGCCGGGCGTCGAAGGCCGCCGACGACGCCAAGGGCAAGGGCGATGACGCGCGCCGCAGGCTGGACGAGGCGCTGGCCGCGTGCCGCAAGCCCAACAGCTTCATTCCGGGCACCCCCGTGCTCATGGCCGACGGCTCCCGCAGCCCCATCGAGGACGTCGCTCCCGGCGACCGGGTGCTCGCCTTCGACCCCGCGACCGGCGAGGAGGGGCCGCGCACCGTCACCGGGCTGATCGAGGGCCGCGGCGCGAAGTCCCTCGTCGACATCGGCGTCACCGACGGCAGTGGGACCACCGCCCGGCTGACCGCCACGGCGCAGCACCCGTTCTGGGCGCCGGGGTCGGCCCGCTGGATCGACGCCGCCGACCTCGCCGCCGGCACGCGGCTGCGGTCGGCCTCGGGGGAGTGGCCGCGGGTCACCGCCGCCGACCGGCGCACGGCGCGGGACCAGCGCGTGCACAACCTCTCGGTCGCCGGGCTGCACACCTACTACGTGTCGCCCGGCGGGGTCGACATCCTCGTCCACAACGACGAGTGCATCCCGGCCGGCTTCGACGACGAGGGCGAGAAGTACGTCCGGGGCAAGCACGTGGAGGGCGGCCCCAATGTCACCAGCGACAAGAGCGTCTTCGGCCGCGACGAAGACCTCGACGCGCTCGTGGACAAGGCCAACGACGTCGAACTCCGCGGCCCCAACAAGGACGGCAACTACGAGCGCGACGTCGACGCCGGCCGCCCCATCGGCAGGAAGTCGGCCGACAACGGCGGCGAGAGCACCTCCCGCTACCGGGTCGTGCAGGACAAGTACGGCGCGATCATCACCATGCACCCGCTCTAGCGGCGCAAGGCCCGTCCCGGGCGGCGGGCAGCGCGACGAGGGCCGCGGATCGCGCATCGCACTTATGCTACGTTTGCGTAGCATAAGTGCGATGGAGGTTGCGATGCGTGTTCCCTACCGGACCCGGCTGGCGGGTATGCAGCGCGCGGGGTGGACCCCGCGCGGCCCGGAGCGGACGCGGTACCGGGTGCACAGCGAAGCCGACGTCGCCGTGCCCATGGCCGACGGCACCGTGCTGCGCGGCGACCTGTACCGCCCGGCCGGTGCCGCCCCCTGCCCCGCCCTGCTGGCGTGGAGCCCGTACAACAAGGACCTGATGCCGACCGGGCTGCCCGCGCCGTTCGTCGAGCCGGGCGCCGTCGGCTACCTCGCCGCCCGCGGGTACGCGGTGCTCGTCGTGAACGCGCGCGGCACCGGGCGTTCCGGCGGGCGCCTGGACCCGGTCATGCACTCCGACGGCGAGCGCGCGGACCTGTGCGGCACGATCGAATGGCTCGCCGCGCAGCACTGGTGCGACGGCAGCGTCGGGATGACGGGGATGTCCTATTTCGCGGTAAGCCAGCTCGTCGCCGCCGGACTGCGCGCGCCGGCCCTGAAGGCCGTCTTCCCCTTCGGCGCGACAACGGACTGGTACCGCCACGGGGTGACGCACAACGGCACGCTGCACTCGGGCTTCATGGGCCGGTACACGGCGGTCAACGGGGCGGCGAACCGCGTGCGGCTCGCCCCGGAGGCGCGCCACGCGCTCGGCTACGTCATCGGCACCGCGCCCGTCCAGCACCTCATCCGGCGGCTGATGGCGGCCTCACTCCCCGCGCTCGTCCGCCGGCTGCCCGCACCGGAGCCGTGGATGGACCGGTGGGCGGCGTACGCGCTCACCGGCGCCCGGCACGACGAGGCCGCGGCCTGGCCGACGCTCGACCGGATCACCGTTCCCGTGCTGATCGGCTCGGAGTGGAGCATGGTGGGCATGCACCTCTTCGGCGCCTTCGAGGCGTGGCACCGCATCACCGCCCCGAAGAAGCTCTTCATCGGCCCGCGGTGGACGAAGTGGCCGTGGCTGCGCTACCAGGACGAGATGCTCGACTTCTACGACCACACGCTGCGCGGAGCCGACAACGGCTACGCGGAACTGCCGCCGGTGCGCTACTGGCTGCACGGCGCCGAGCGCTGGGAATCGGCGTCCGACTGGCCTGTCCCCGGTACCAGCACGTGGACGCTGCGCCTCGCGGGGACGGAGCTGGGTCCATCGGCGGGCGGTGACGAGCGCGCGTGGGCGGCGATCCCCGCAGGGATGGAGTACCCCGGCGCGTTCGACCGGTTCGGTGCGCAGGTGATCGGCTACGACTCCGCGCCGATGCCCTCGGACGTGCACCTCGTCGGGCCCGTCGAACTGACGCTGCCGCTTCGCTCCACAGCGCTGGACACCCACGTGCAGGCGCGGCTCTCCGAGGTGGACGGCTCGGGCCGGACTCAGGTACTCGCCATCGGCTGGCTCGCCGCCGCGCACCGGGCCGTCGACGCGCAGCGCAGTACGGCGACCGAGACCATCCACGACCACGCCGCGCCGGCGCCGCTGGTACCGGGGGAGCAGGTGGAGCTGCGCTTCTCACTGACCCCGTTCGCCCAGCTCCTGCGCCGGGGCCGCCGCTTGCGGCTGGAGCTCGGCAGCGATCCGCGCAGGCTCGCCGCACCCCCGGACCACGGGTTCATCTACTTCGAGGTCGCCGGGCCGCCCTATCCTGCGCGCAACACCGTCGACCACGCCGGTGCCGAGCTCCGGCTGTCCGTACAAGGAGAACCGCCGTGGTGAACGATGACGCGACCGATCCGCGCATCCTCCGCAGCAGGGAGCGCATCCTCGCCGCGGCGGCGGAGCTGGTCGCCGAGCACGGAATCGCGGGGATCGGTGTCGAGCACATCGCGAAGCACTCGGGCGTCGCCAAGACCACGATCTACCGGCACTGGCCCACGCTGCCCGAACTGCTGATCGCCGCGCTCGACCGGGCCCTGCCCGACGCGCCCAGCGCCCCCGACACGGGCGACCCCGCCCGCGACGTGGCGGGGTACCTCAGCGCGCTCGGCGCATCCTTCGACCAGCGCAGCGCCGCGCTGGTGGCCTCGCTCGGCGCCGCGGCCCGGAGCGACCCCGCCTTCGCCGAACTCAACAGGGCGTTCGTGCGGCAGCGGCGCGAACCGCTGCGCGCCCTCCTGGCAGGCGCAGGGTACAGCGGCGTCGACACCCTGCTCGCCGCGCTGGGCGGGGCGGTCTTCTACTGGCTGATCGTCACGAACGAGCCGGTCACCCGCGAAGCCGTCGACGAACTCGTGCGCCGCGTCCTGCCGCACTGACTCCCCAGCGGCCGCTGCCGCCGCCCCCGTGGGAGACGCGGCCGACCGGGCCTCCCACGGTCCCCCGCCTCCGCGCCCGTGTCCCGGAGTCCGGGGCGGGGCGCCCTATTCTGGCGGCATGCCCATCCGAACGGAGCAGGATCGGACGCGCCGCGAGAAGGCCGCCGACGGCGCCATCGCGGTGATCGCCGAATCCGGCCTGCGCGGCCTGACCCACCGCGCGGTCGACGCCCGCACGGCGCTGCCGCCGGGCACCGCCAGCAGCTGCTTCCGGACCCGGCAGGCGCTCATCGACGCGGCCCTCGGCCGGATCATCGAACTCGACGAGGCGATCCTCGACCAGCTGCCGCCCGACTGGTGGCGCACGCCCGAACGCGCCGCCGAGACCCTCACCGCGCTCCTGGAGACCTGGCTCGGCGAGGCACGGCACCACACCCGCGCGCGCATGGTCCTGTACCTCGACGCCTCCCTCGCGCAGCACAACGAGGCCCTGTACAAGGAGGCGAGCCTGCGCTTCCTCGGCCGCGCGGCCGAGGCGATGCGCGAGGTGGGCTTCCCCGCGCCCGAGCGCACCGCCGGCGTGTTCGTCTCGCAGTTGGACGGGATCCTCTTCGGCGCGCTGGCGCGCCCGTTCCACCCGGCGGCCGACCGGGCCTGGCTGCGCGAGGCCGTCGAGGCGGTGCTGCGCTCCCTGGGCACGGGTGGGGCGGCGGCCCGGGTCTGAGGCGGCCGGGCGCCGCCCGGGGTCCCCGGTCGCCGAAAGCCGCCCTGCCGGCAGAAAAGCACTCGATCACGGTGGGCCCGGCCCGGTAGGTTCCGGTGCCATGCCGACGGGATCCGCCGAGGACGCGAGCGCCGCAGCGCTCCTCAACCTCGAAATGGCCATGCTGTGGGACGGCGACGACCACGGGCGCCTGCACCACGGCGCGCACTACGTCGCCCTCGGCGTCGCGGACGACGGGCTGACCGCCGCCGTGGGCGCCGCGGTTCCCGACCCCCTCGCCGCCGAACTGGCCGACCTCGCCGTCCTGCCCAGGGGCGGGCCCGAATGCGCGCCGCCGACGACGATCCTGCGCTGCGCGCGGCTGCTCAGGGGCCGGCTGGGGCCGGTCGAGGTGTCGGGCGGGCCCAGTTACCTCGTCCCGCCCGGCGTGCGGGCCGAGAGCACCGCCCGGGTGGTCCGCTCCACCGACGGCGCCGGTACCGGGGCGCTGCGCGGCGCCAACCCCGGCACGTGGGCGGACGGCGAGTGGCACGCCCTCCTGGACGGGCGGTTCGGCCCCTGGGCCGCGGCGGTGGACGGGGAGCGGGTCGTCGCGCTCTGCTGCACTCCCGTGTTCTCCGACCGGGCCGCCGAAGCCGGTGTGTGGACCCGCCCCTCCCATCGTGGGCGCGGCCACGCGGCGTCGGTGACCGCGCATTGGGCGTCGGCGTTCGGCTCGGACGGCCGCCGGCTCTTCTACAGCACGTCCGCGGCGAACACCGCGTCGCAGCGGGTGGCAGAGCGGCTCGGGCTGCGCCGCCTCGGCTGGATCTGGAAGGTGTCGCGACCGGGCGAGCAGGGGAGCCACGTCGAGCGCACATGGGGGCCGCCCGCGATCGGGTGACCCGGGATACCGGACCCGGTGCGGGGCCCCGGTGCCGAACGGGCGTCGCGTCCAGGGCCGGGCCGCCGCGGAACCGGGCGGCGCGGGCGCGCCCCCGCGCCGCCCGGTGGCACTCGGCCGTACGCAACGGCGGCCGCTCCCGGATCCTCCGCGGGCGTCAGCCCGCCGGAGCCTGAAGCGGCCGCCGAGTCCCCCGTCCCTCCCCGGCCGGGGTCCGAGGACTCCGGCCGCCGTCCTGGTCGGGTCGGGGCGTCCCGTTGCGGTGATGCTGCGTCGGGGTCGCCGTGCGGTCCGGTGTGGGCACCCGGACTCCGTGTACCCACAGGTTCCCCGATACCGACTGGAACCGGGTTGCATTACGGTTGGATCCCTGCGGCGCCCCGGTGGTGCGGGCGCTCAGGGCGACACCGATGGTGCGGCGCGGGCCCCGGTCGGCGGCCGCATTCGCACAGCGCGCCCGGGCCACCGGGCCCGCGCGGTGGTGGAAGGGAACGTGCATGCGCTACGCGATTCTGGGACCGCTGGAGGTCCGCGACATTGCAGCGCCCGATCACGTGGTCCGCCTCTCCCCGAAGCTCTCCGGGCTGCTCGCCGTGCTGCTGTGCGCGCCGGGCTCGGCCGTCGCCGAGGCCCGGCTCATCGAGGCCATGTGGGACGGCGCCCCGCCGCGCTCCGCCCAGAAGAGCCTGCACGTCTACGTCCACCACCTCCGCCAGTCGCTCGGCGGGCCCGACACCGTCGTGCGCGAGGGCGGCGGCTACCGGCTCGCCGCCGACCCCGCGGCCGTCGACTCCGTCCGCTTCGCGCGGCTCGTCGAGGAGGGCCGCGGCGCGATCGGTCGCGGCGAGTCGGCGGTCGGCGCGGCGCTGCTGCGCGAGGCGCTGGACCTGTGGCGCGGCCCCGCCTTCAGCGGGCTCGACTCGCTGCCCCTGGTCCGCGAGGAGGCGGCCCGCCTCGCCGAGCGGCGGTGGTCGGCCACCGAGGAGCTGTTCCGCACCGAACTGGCCCTCGGCCGGCACGACGACGCCGTCGCGGAGCTGACCGCGCTCGTCGCCGAGCACCCGTTCCGCGAGCGGCTGCGCGGCACGCTGATGCTCGCCCTGTACCGCGCGGGCCGCACGCACGAGGCGCTGGAGGTCTACCGGAGCGGCCGCGCCCTGCTGATCGAGGAGCTCGGCATCGAGCCGGGGCGCGAACTCCGCGACCTGGAGACCGCCGTCCTGCGCGGCGACCCGGCGCTCGACGCGCCGCCGGCACCGGACCCGACACTGGCGCCCGCGCCCGAGGCCGACCCGCAGGACGGCGCCGCACCCGCGGCGCAGCGGCCGCCGCCGGTGCCGGCGCAGCTCCCTCCCGACATCGCCGACTTCACCGGGCGCGAAGCGCTGCTCGCGGAGCTCGGCGCGGCACTCGGGGATGCGGGGGGCGGCCGGACCGGCGGCGCGCCCGTCGCCGCGATCTCCGGGATGGGCGGCGTCGGCAAGACCTCGCTCGCGGTGCGGGTGGCGCACTCCCGGGCGGCCGACTATCCCGGCGGTCAGCTCTACGTCGACCTGCGCGGCGCCGAGGACCCCGTTGACCCGGCGCAGGTCCTCGCCGGGTTCCTGCACGCGCTCGGCGTCGAGGGGGCGGCCGTGCCGGTCCCGCAGGACGAGCGGTCCGCCCTGTTCCGCAGCATGCTGGGCGAGCGCCGCATGCTGGTGGTGCTCGACGACGCCGCCTCGGAGGCCCAGGTCAGGCCGCTGCTCCCCGCGGCGGGCGGCAGCGCCGTGCTGGTCACGTCGCGTACCCGGCTGGTCGGCCTGGAGGGCGCGCGGCTCATCGACCTCGACGTGTTCGAACCCGGCCAGGCCATCCGCCTGCTCGAACGCATCCTCGGCGCCGACCGGGTCGCCGCGGACCCCGACGCGGCCGAGAGCATCGCCCGGCTGTGCGGGTACGCCCCGCTGGCGGTGCGCATCGCCGGGGCGCGCCTGGCGGGGCGCAGGCAGTGGCCGCTGTCGCGGCTGGTGCGCATGCTCGCCCACGAAGGGCGCCGGCTCGACGTGCTGGCGGTGGGCGACCGCGAGGTGCGCGCCTGTATCGAACTGAGCCATCGCGCCCTCGACCCCGATGCGCGCGAGGCGTTCCGCCTGCTGGGGGTGGTCGAGGCGCCGGACTACCCGGAATGGGTGGTCGCGGCGCTGCTCGACGTGCCCATGGACGCCGCGCAGGAGCACATCGAGGCCCTGGTCGACGCGCAGCTGCTCACGATCGTCGGGGGCGCGTCGGGCCGGCTCCGCTACCGCATGCACGACCTGATCCGGCTGTACGCGCGCGAGCTCGGCGCGGGCGACGAGCGCGGCCCCGCGGCGCTGCGGCGCGCCATCGGCGGTTGGCTGTGGCTGGCGGAGCAGGCCACGGAGTACATCCCGGGGCCGTGCTACGCCACCATGCACGGGACGGCGCAGCGCTGGCCGCTGCCGTCGGAGGACGCCGCCGAGGCCCTCAGCGACCCCATGTCGTGGTTCGACGACGAGTGGCATGCCATGGCCGCCGTCGTGCGCCAGGCCGGCGCCGCGGGGCTGGACGAGGCCGCCTGGGACCTCGCGGGCTGCCTGGAGAAGTACTTCGACGTCCGGGGGCGCTTCGACGACTGGCTGCGCTGCCACGAGACCGCGCTCGCGGCATGCCGCGCGGCGGGCAACGTCCGCGGCGAGGCCGTGCTGCGCCGCGGTATGGCCGACCTGAACACCTGGATCGGCCCCGGCGAGCGGGGCGACTTCGCGATGATCGGCATGCTGGAGCAGGCCGACCGCGTGTTCGAGATGTTCGCCGGGCTCGGCGACCTGCGCGGGATGTCCGACGCCCTGGTGATGCGCACGTGGGGGCTCGTCTCCCAGGGGCTGCCCCGCGCGGCCGGCGAGACGTCCGGTGAGGCCCTGCGGCTCGCCGAGGAGGCCGACTACCTGGGCGGGCGCGCCCGCGCCTACCACGTGATGGCCATTGCCGACCACGAGCAGCAGCGCACCGACAACGCGGTCGTGCACCTCACCGAGGCCATGAAGCTCGCCCGGCTGCTCGGCAACTCCCGGTTCGAGGCGACCGCCATGCAGTTCCTCGGCGCCGCCGAGTGCCTGGAGGGGGACATCGAGACCGGGCGGCGGCACCTGCTCCGCTCCCTGGAGATGACCCGCGCCATGGGCGACCGCTACGGCGAGGTCTTCTCCCTGATGTACCTCGCCCGCCTGTACATCGCCCTCGGCGACCCCGAGGCGCTGCCCGCGGTCGAGGCGGCGACCGGGCTCAGCCGCCGCCACCGCATGAACCACCACCTGGCCGACTCGCTGGCGCTCACCGGGCAGGTCCACCTCGCCGCGGGCGACGTCGCCACCGCGACCGGCGCCCTTGAGGAGTCGGTCGCGCTGTGGCGGACCCGCGGCTGGCCGTCGTTCCTCGCCGACACGCTCGACACGCTCGCCCGCGCCCACGACGCAGCCGACCGGCACGATGCCGCTGCGGCCGCCCGCGCCGAGGCGGCGCACCTCCGCGCGGAACTCTCGCCGACCGACCCGCTGTGACCCCGCCCGCAGCACGGCGGGCGGGGTCACAGCGGCGTGCGGTCACTTCTTGGAGACGTAGAACAGCCCGTTCTTCTGCGATGCCTTCGCGAGGTTCTTGGCCGAGACCGTGTGGTGCCCGCCGTACTTGGCGTCAGCGGGGTCCCAGATGATGAACGTCTTCTTGGACTTGTCGTAGCCGCGCACCGAGATGGCGTGCCCGAAGTTGTTCTCCGCCTTGATCCACGAGGCCTCCTTCCCCCAGACCCCCAGGGGCACGGCCTTCTTGAGGACGCCGACGTCGTAGGCCACGCGGTCCATGAGCACCGAGGCGTCCTGCCCGTTCGCCCACGTCTGCTTGTACCCCTTCGAGGAGAGGTAGGAGTTGTAGACGACCGAGGCGTTCTTGCCGCTGGTGCCGGGGCCCTCCGTCTTCATCTTCTCGGCGAGGGTGGACTGGGTCACCTTGACGCCGAAGGTCCGCAGGCTGAGCTGCACGCTGGTGGGGACGCACCAGTTGCCGCGCTGCTGCTTCCACGCCTTGTGGGTCACCGCCCCCTTCTGCGGGGCGGCGGCCTTCGGCGCGGCCTCGGCACTCGCGTCGGCGGGGGCGAGCGGGGTCATCTGCACGGCGGGTTCGGCGGCGGCCGGGGCGGCGCCCGCGGCGAGCATGCCGACGGTCGCGGCCGCACCGATGATCAAGCGGAATCTGTACACGAGGGGTCTCCAGGGCGCCCCAGGAGCGATGAATCACCGCAAACGGGCGCATGATGCGAAATCGACTGGATGACCCTAGTGTCTGGATTGCCATGGGGCAAGCGCGGAGCGTCATGGTGCCAGGTGCCGCCCTGGGCGCAGCGGCGGTGCGCGCGGGCCGAGGGTGATGCGCGGGCAGGGGGCCGTGCGCGGGCCGCTACCGCTCGTCGGGCGGCTCGTCGGGCGCGGCTTCGGACCGGCGCAGCGCGCGGGGGAGCAGCAGCGCCACCGCTGCGGTGGCCGCGAGCCCGCCGGCCCCGGCGACCACCAGCGCGGTGCGGGGCCCCGTGGCGTCGAGGAGCAGGCCGCCGCCGATGTAGGAGAGCCCCGCTGCCGCACCGACCGCCGCGTAGACGTTGCCGAACACCCGGCCGAGCAGCCGCGCCGGCACCAGCCGCTGGAGCAGCGTGTTCACGGCGACGTCCATCGCGGCGATCCCGATGCCGCGCACCGCTTGCAGGACGCAGGCCGCGGCGACCGCCCACGCGATCCCGGTCAGCATGTTGCCCGCGCTGCTCACCGTGAACCCGGCGACGAGCAGCACCACCGTCGAGCCGTGCGTCCCGAAGCGGGCGAGCAGCGCGTAGCCGGCCACCAGGCCGAGGCCGACGGCGCCGAGCAGCAGCCCGACCGCCGAGTCGCCCGCGCCGAAGGTGTCGGTGGCGAGCAGCAGGAGGGCGACGTCGTCGATGCCGTTGAACGCCACCACGGCGCAGAAGCCCAGCGCGATGATCCGGACCGGCGCGGCGGACCGGATGTAGCCGATCCCCTCGCGCGCGTCGGCCAGCAGTGACGCGGACCGCGCCGCGCCGTCGCGCGGTACGGGCGGCAGCGGGCGCAGGGCGGCCAGTACCGCGGCGGAGGCGAGGAAGGACAGTGCGGCGGCGACGAGCACCCCCTGGATCCCGGCGATGGGGAACAGCGCCGCGGCGAGCAGCGGTCCGATCGCCTCGGCCCCGTTCGTGCCGAACCCGATCGCGGAGTTCGCCGGTGCGAGGTCGCCGCGATGCACCAGCGCAGGGACC
This sequence comes from Murinocardiopsis flavida, assembly GCF_003014485.1. Taxonomy (GTDB): domain Bacteria; phylum Actinomycetota; class Actinomycetes; order Streptosporangiales; family Streptosporangiaceae; genus Murinocardiopsis; species Murinocardiopsis flavida. The sequence continues at coordinate 42,200 of NZ_PYGA01000013.1, forward strand.
GCCGAGCGCGAGGCGGGCAGGAACACCTGCCCCGCGGTCGCGCGGGCGGCGGCGAGGGCGAGCAGCAGCGGCAGCGGGGGCAGGGACAGCGCGATGAGCAGCAGGAGCGCCCCTTGGACCAGTTCGCAGCAGATCATCACCCGCCGGAGGTCGTACCGGTCGCCGATGGCGCCGGTGAGCGGGCCCACCAGCGCGGGGACGAAGTCCCCGACGAGGAGCAGCAGCGAGACGGCGATCGCCCGGCCGGTCGAATCGGCGACGAAGAGCATCAATGCGACGAGGGCGACCGCCTCGCCGGTGAACGACACCGTCCGGGCGCAGAGCAGCGTGCGGAAGGCGGCGTTCGACCGGACGAGCCCCCAACCGCCCATGCCGGACCTCCGAGGTCGCGCCGAGCCGGCGGCGGTGCGCTGTCCGCCGCCCGCGCCGGTGCCGTACCCGACACTGCCACCCGCCGGCGCCGGCCTCAATCCCTATTCCGGGACCGGCGGCCGCTTCCGTCCCCGATCCGGTAAAAATGTAGAATCCGATATTTGCATGTAAACTGTGCGGGCGAAGTGTCGAAGCTGGAGAGCGGGAGAATGCGCCGATGAACGCGACCTCGACGGATCGGATCGCGGACGCGGTCTACGAGCGGCTGCGCGAGGAGATCTTCACCGGCGAACTCGCGCCAGGGGCCCGGTTGAGCGTGCCGGCGCTCGCCGTGCGGCTGGAGGTGAGCCGCAGCCCCGTGCGCGACGCCGTCCTGCGCCTGGTCCAGGACCGGCTGGCGAGCGAGGAACCGCGCCGCGGCGCGGTCGTCGCGCGGGTCGGCGCCCGTGAGCTCGCGGCGATCTACGACGTGCGCGAGGTCCTCGAAGGGCTCGCCGCGCGCCTCGCCGTGGAGAACTCCGGGCGCCGGCTCGTCGTGGCGCTGCACGACGCGCTCGCCGAGCACGAGCGCGCGGTGCGGGCCGGCGACGTCGCCGCCATCACAGCCGCCGACATGCGGTTCCACGCGCTCGTCCGCCAGGCGTCCGGCAACACCGAGGTGGTGCGCCTGCTCGACGACGTCCAGACCCAGGTGCGCCTGGCCATGCGCACCACCCAGGTGACCGCCGGCCCGCGCCAGTCGGTCGACGACCACCGGGCGATCCTCACCGCCATCGAGTCCGGCGACCCCGCTGCGGCCGAACTCGCCGCCCGCGCGCACATCCACCGGCTGCGCTCCGCACTGCTCGACCAGGCCGAGGACGGCGTGTGAGCCGGATCACCGCTGCGCGGCTGCGCGTCCTGCGCGCCCCCGCCGCCGACGGCATCGCCATGTCCTTCGCCCCCTTGCGGCACCGGTCGGCCGTGCTGGTCGAGCTGGACACCGACGACGGGCTCACGGGCCACGGCGAGAGCTGGATCAACTACCCGCCCTGGGCGGCGAGCGAGCGCGTCGCGACCCTGCGTGAGGGGGTGTTCCCCCGCATCGTCGGGGCGGACCCCCGCGACATCGGCGCGGTGCACCGCAGCCTGTGCGCCGGCCTGGAGCCGCTGGGCCGCCAGTGGGGCGCCCCCGGCCCGGTGATGCAGGCGATCAGCGCCGTCGACATCGCGCTGTGGGACCTCGCCGGGCACGCGAGCGGGCTCGCCATGAGCCGCGTCGCGGGCGACCGGGTCCGCGAGGAGGTCGCGGTGTACGCCAGCAGCCTCGGCCCCGGCGACGTCGCCGCGCAGGCGCGCCGCTGCGTCGCGGCAGGGCACGACGCGGTCAAGGTCAAGCTGGGGTTCGGCAGGGCTGACGACGAGCGGATCCTCGCCGAGGCGCGCGGCGTCCTCGGCGCCGCGCCCGCGCTGTACGCCGACGCCAACCAGGCGTGGGACCTCGCCGAGGCCGCCGCCATGGCGCCGATCCTGCGCGCCTACGACGTGGCGTGGATCGAGGAGCCGCTGCGCGGCAACCGGCTCCCCGAGCTCGAAGAGCTGCACCGCCGCACCGGCCTGCCCATCGCGACCGGCGAGAACGTCTACGGCATCGGCGAATTCCGCCGCCTCGCGGCCTCGCCCGCCATCGCCGTGCTCCAGCCCGACATCGCCAAGGCCGGCGGCATCACCGAGGCGTTGGCGGTCTGCGAGGCGGCGGCCGCGCACGGCACCGCCGTCCTGCCGCACCTGTACGGCGGCGCCGTGGCGTTCGCTGCGACGCTGCAACTCGCGGCGATGGCCCGGCCGGTCGCCGCGGTGGAGTACGACATCCGCGACAACCCGCTGCGCGACCCGCTGCTCGTCGACCCCCCGGTACCCGACCGGGGGCGCATCGCCGTACCGGACGCGCCGGGACTCGGCATCCCCCTCGACACCGCCGCCATCGCGGCGGTGACCCGGCCCCACCCGCGAGAGGAGCCCGAATCATGACCGCGATCCCCGTCCGCAACGGAGTGCGGATCAACGGCGGACCCGCCGACCCCGAGGTCCCGTGGCGCAGCACCGTCCTCGACCCGGCGACCGGGGCGGCGTGCGCCGACCTCGTCGGCGGCGCCGAACCCGAGGCGCGGCGTGCGCTCGACGCCGCTGCCGCCGCGCTGGACGGCTGGTCGGCCGCCCCCGCCGCACACCGCGCCGCGGCGCTGCGCGGGATCGCGGCGGACCTGCGCGCCGAACCGGCGTGCGGCGAGATCGCCGCGCTGATCACGCGGGAGACCGGCAAGCGGATCGCCGAGGCGCGCGCCGAGGTCGGCCTGTCCGCGGCGTTCTTCGACTGGTTCGCCGACGCCGCCGGTGTGCGGGCCGGCGCCTCCCTGTCGGTGGTGCCGGGGCTGCGCCACGAGGTCGCCGAACGCGCCCTCGGCGTGGTCGCCGTCCTCACCCCGTGGAACTTCCCGGTGTCCATCCCGGCGCGCAAGATCGCGCCCGCGGTCGCGGCGGGGTGCACGGTGCTGTTCAAGCCGTCCGAGGTGGCGCCGGGCTCGGCGCTGCGGCTCGCGGAGATCGTCGAGGCGCACGTGCCGCCGGGGGTCATCGGGACCGTGATCGGCGCGCCGGAGGCGGTCGCCGACACCTGGCTGGCCGACCCCCGCGTGCGCGGGCTGACGTTCACCGGGTCCACCCGGGTCGGCCGGATCCTCGCGGCCGCCGCGGCGCCGCGGTTCGTGCGGTGCGTGCTCGAACTCGGCGGGAACGCGCCGTTCGTCGTCCTCGACGGCGCCGACCTCGACCGGGCCGTGGAGATCCTCATGGTCGCGAAGTACCGCAACAACGGGCAGTCGTGCATCGCGGCGAACCAGGTGTGGGTGCCGTCCGACGTGCTGGAGGACTTCGCGCAGCGGTTCGCCGACGCGTCGGCCGGCCTGGTCCTCGGCGACCCGATGGACGAGCGCACGACGCTGGGCCCGCTGGCGCTGCCCTCCGACGGCGCCCGCGTCGCCGCGCTGGTCGACGAGGCGGGGGGCGCGGTGCAGCGCGGCGCGATGCCCCTCCCTGCTGAGGGCCACTTCGCCCGCCCCGCCGTGTGCGTGCGGCCGGACCCGGGGTCCCGGCTGGTCACCGAGGAGGTCTTCGGCCCTGCTGTCTCCGTCCGGGGCTACGGCGCGCTCGGCGAGGTGGTCGGCGCCGTGCGCGACGGGCGCTACGGCCTCGGCGGCTACGTCGTGGGCGAGCCCGTGCGCGCCGCCGAGGTGGCGCGGACCCTGGACGTCGGCATCGTCGGGGTCAACACCGGGACGCCGAACCACCCGAGGGTGCCCTTCGCCGGGCTGAAGGACAGCGGGGTCGGCGTCGAGGGCGGGTACGGCGGCCTGGAGGAGTTCCTCACCGGCCAGACGGTCGCCGTCGGCGACCGCTGAGCGCCTGCCGGGCCGGCGGGTCGCGACGGCGCAACAGAAAGAACGAGCGCACCGGGAGGTACGCTCGTTCTTTCTGTTGCGCGGCTCAGCCGGGGCCGACGCCGAACACCTCCACGATGGAGTACACGCCGAGCAGCCCGATCCCGACACTGCTCAGGACGAGTGCCGCGGTCAGCCAGGTGTTGGCCTTGAACCGGGCGTCGACCTCCCTGGTGCGCAGCGTCCACACCGCGGCCGTGACTGCGAGCAGGAAGATCCCCGTCCCGATGGCGCCGATCTGCACCATGAGCAGCGGCGACTGCACGAACAGGTAGAACACCGCCCAGAGCGTGGGCAGGCAGAAGGTCAGGATGCGGATCGTGCGGCGGCGCACCGCCAGGTCGGTCCAGTCGATGACGCCGAGCAGGCCGAGGGTGTTGGTCCACAGCCGCGGCACGGCCGCCGCCGAGGCGATGTGCGTGGAGAACAGCACCGCGATGGCGCCGGCCAGGAACAGGTACTCGGCCCACGGCCCCAGCGTGTCGGTGTAGATCCGGGACAGCGTGGTGATCATGGCGTTGCCCTCGGGGACGAGTTGCTGCGGATGCAGCACGCTGGCGCCGATGACGTAGAACGACAGGGTGCAGGTCGTACAGATCAGCCACGACACGAGGACGTCCAGCCGCATCACCCGCAGCCAGCCCTCGGCGCGGCGGGCGCGCTCCTCGGAGCCGTCGTCGGGGCCGGTCCAGCGCGCGTAGCCCTTCTCGATGCACCAGTACGTGTAGTTCGTCATGTCGTCGGCGCCGACACCGGTCGAGCCGAACATGGCGATGGCCAGGCCGATCGTCCCCGCGGGGATCATGAGGCTCAGCCCGGTGCCGAGCTGCTCCGGGCTGTAGGAGAACGGCGTCAGCGGCAGGATCAGCGCGATGGACAGGGTGGACAGGGTGAACACGGCGACCGACACCGTGGTCACCCGCTCCACCACGCTGTACTTGCTGCTTTGCAGCAGCAGGACGGTGACCACCGCGATGACGACCGTCCACGCGCTGAGCGACGCGCCGCTGAGCGGCGCGCCGACAATGGGCCACAGGATCGAGCACGCCGCGGCGGTGCCGCCGATGACGCCGCCGCGCTGGAAGCTCTTGGCGACGTCGAGGCCGATCCACAGCCAGTTGATCCAGCCCATCCTGCCGATCTTCGGCGGGACGGTGCTGTAGCCGTCGAGGGCGGTCCTGCCGTTGAGGATGGCCCAGCGCGCGAGCTCCATCTGGATCCACACCTTGACGGTGGCGCTGAAGATGACCAGCCACAGCAGCACGAACCCGGCGCGGGCGCCCAGGGACGTCGTGACGATCAGCTCGCCGGAGCCGACCACCGAGGCGGAGAGCACGAGGCCCGGGCCCAGGTAGCGCAGCCTGCCGGCGAAGGTCCGCGGCGCTTCGCGGACGTCCTCGGGGCGCAGCCGGTAGGCGTCCTCTGCCTCCGGTCGCCGCACGGTCTCCCCTGACATGGCGCGAATCCTTTCCACGCGGTTGCGTCGCCGGTGGTCGTGGGTTGGAAAAGGGGGGACGCCGGTCAGCCTGGCGCGGCGGCGTCGAGCATGCGGCGCGCCCCTGCCGCCAGTGCCTCGGGGTCGCCCGCCAACGCGCGCTCGCCGAAGAGCTGGATGCCGACGCCGACGGCCGTGCAGCCCGCCTGCATGCACGCGCCGGCGAGGTCGGCGTCGACGCCGCCGGTCGCCATCATCGGCACGTCGGGGAGCGGCCCGCGGAGCTGGCGGATGTAGTCGGCGCCCACCGGTCGGATCGGGAACACCTTGACCACGTCGGCGCCGAGGTCGACGGCGCGGACGATCTCGGTGGGCGTGAACGCGCCGGGGACGGAGACCAGCCCCAGCGCCTTCGTGCGGGCGATGACGGCCTCGTCGACGTTGGGGGAGACGATGATCCGGGCGCCGGCGTCGGCGGCGCGCGCGACGTCGTCGGCCGTGAGCACCGTGCCCGCGCCGATCGGGAGCGCACCGCCGTAGGCGTCGTGCAGTGCGGTGATCGCCGTGAACGGGTCGGGCCCGTTCAGGGTGACCTCGAAGAGGCGGATCCCGGCGGCGTGCAGCCCCGCCGAGAACTCCAGGCACTGCTCGGGTGTCTGGCCGCGGTAGATGACCATCACCCGGTTCTCCCGGATGGTCCGCGGCACGTCGTCTGCCATCGTTGCTCCTTGCCTGGGGGTCACAGGTGGCGGCGGGGTACCTGGTGGCCGCGCCGCCCGATCAGGAAGTCGAAGTCCACCCCGGTGTCGGCCTGCCGGGCGTGCCGCCGGTACAGCCAGGCGTAGCCGCCGCCGGACTCCGCGCCGGGAGGGGCGAGTGCGGTGGCGCGGCTGCGGAGTTCGGCGTCCGGGACGTCCATGTCGATCCGGCGGGCCGGGACGTCGAGGGTCACGGTGTCGCCGCTGCGGAGCAGGGCGAGCGGGCCGCCGACCGCCGACTCGGGGGCGACGTGCAGCACGACCGTCCCGTAGGAGGTGCCGCTCATGCGGCCGTCGGTGATGCGCACCATGTCGCGGATCCCGGCGTCGAGGAGCCGCTTCGGGATGGCGAGGTTGCCGATCTCCGGCATGCCGGGGTAGCCGGTGGGTCCCGCGTTGCGGACGACGAGGACGGTGTCGGCGTCCACGGGCAGGTCCGGGGAGTCGGCGACCTCGTGGTACTCCTCGACGGTGTCGAAGACGAGGGCGGTCCCGGTGTGCCGCAGCAGCTCCTCCGACGCGGCCGACACCTTGATCACGGCGCCGTCCGGGGCGAGGTTGCCGCGCAGCACGGCGGTGTGGCCGCCGGGTTCGCGCAGCGGGTTGGCGCGGGGGCGGATGACGTCGGGCTGCCAGTTGTCCGCGTCGGCGGTGTTCTCGCCCAGGGTGCGCCCGGTGACGGTGGCGGCGCCGGTGTCGAGCAGATCGCCGAGCTCGCGGATCACGGCGGGCAGGCCGCCGGCGTAGGCGAAGTCCTCCATCTGGAAGCGGCCGGAGGGCAGCAGGTCCACCAGCAGCGGGATGTCGGCGGCGAGGGTGTCGAAGTCCGCGAGTGCCACGTCCACCTCGGCGCGCCCGGCGATGGCGAGCAGGTGCACGACCGCGTTGGTGGATCCGCCGATGGCGGCGTTGACGCGGATCGCGTTCTCGAAGGAGCGGCGGTCCAGGATCGAGGAGGGGGTCAGCTCCTCCTCGACCATCGCGACGATCCGGCCGCCGGCGTGCTCGGCGATGTTGTGGCGGCGGGCGTCGACGGCGGGGATCGCCGCGCTGCCCGGCAGGGACAGGCCCAGCGCCTCGGTGAGGCACGCCATGGTCGAGGCCGTGCCCATCGTGGTGCAGTGCCCGCTGCTGCGCGAGAGGCACGCCTCGGCGGCGCCGAAGTCGGCGCGGCTCATGCGGCCGGCGCGGTACTCCTCGCTGAACTTCCAGACGTGGGTGCCCGACCCGGCGTCCTGGCCGCGGAACTTGCCGTTGAGCATCGGGCCGCCGGTGACCATGACCGTCGGGAGGTCGACGCTGAGCGCGCCCATGAGCTGGGCGGGGACGGTCTTGTCGCAGCCGCCGAGGAGGACGACGCCGTCGAGCGGGTTGGCGCGCAGGCTCTCCTCGACGTCCATGGCCATGAGGTTGCGGAACAGCATGGCCGAGGGCCGCATCAGCGTCTCGCCAAGGGACATGGTGGGGAACTCCAGCGGGACGCCGCCCGCCATGAGGATCCCGCGTTTCACCGACTCGGCGACCTGCCGGAGGTGCGCGTTGCACGGCGCAAGGTCCGACCAGCTGTTGCAGATGCCGATGATGGGGCGGCCGTCGAACATCGACGCGGAGTAGCCCTGGTTGTACAGCTTGGATCGGTGGACGAACCCGAGCTTGCCGTCGAGGCCGAACCACGCGGCGCTGCGCCGCGTGCCGGGTCGGTCCGGTTCGCTGTCTCGGTGCACTGGGTCCCTCCGCTGGTCCGGTCGGAAAGCGATGACTTATCTACATGTAATATTCGTGTATCGCATGAAATTAGCGTGTGTTGAATGCAGACGTCAACCGTCCTGAGAGGGGCATCCGCGCGGGACGGGCGGCGCGGGTCTGCCGCGGGCACGCCTCGCCCGGCGGCGGCGCGGGTGGCGGCGGAGGAGCGCGCGGCGGCGGCACCCGCGCCAGCGGGTGGCGGGCGCCGAACGCGGCGGGGCGGGGGAAGCCAGGGAGGCCCGGCGGTCAGCCGGTTCCGGCGGCGGGGCTGTGCCGGTGGAAGGCCCGCACGACCGCGTGGACGCCGGGCCGCTCCGTGCTGCCCTCGCGGACCAGCGCGACGACCTCGCGCCCGGCCCCCTCGGCGTCGATCGCCGCGGTGCGGACACCCGGCCAGCGGTGCAGGTCGGCCGACGCCGGGATCAGCGCGACGCCGTGTCCCGCGCCGACCAGGGCGGCGACCACCGTGAAGTCGGTGCTCCGGTGGACGATGTCGGGCTCGAAGCCGCCCTCGCGGCACAGGTCCGGGACGAGCCGCCCGAAGTAGCCGCGCCGGTCTCCGGCGATCCACCGCTCCCCGGCGAGCTCCGCCATGCGGACCGCGCCGCTGCGGTGCGCCAGCGGGTGCCCTGCCGCCACCGCGAGCCGGACCGGGTCGTGGAACAGGTGCTCCCGGTGCAGCCCGGCGGGGACGAGCAGCGGGGACCGCCCGTAGGACGGCACGACCGCGAGGTCGGACTCCGCCGAGCGCACCGCGGCGACGGCGTCCTCGGTGGTGCGCCCATGCGCCTCCACCCGCAGTTGCGGATGGTCGCGACGCAGGTCGGTGAGCACACCGGCGAGGATGCGGACGGCGATGGTCTGCACGACGCCGACACGGACCGTCCCCGACGGCGTGCCGCGGCCGCGCTCCACCGCGGCCTCGGCCTCCTCCAATTCGCGCAGCACGCGCTCGGCCCGCAGCGCCAACTCGGCACCGGTCTCGGTAAGCCGCAGGCCGCGCCCCACCTTCTCGGTCAACGGCACACCCACAGCGCGCTGCACCACGGCGAGCTGGTGGCTCGCCGCGGAGCGGCTGATGAACAGCGCTTCGGCGGCACCGGTGAGGGTGCCCCGCAGGCGCAGTTCGTGGAGCAGCCGCAGGGCCGGCAGGGAGAGCATTGGTGCACGGTATCGAACATTCAGCGGACAAAGGTTGAGCTGGTCTCACGGGCGGGACCTCGGTCTACTGGAGGGCACGACCGACGAACGGAGCCGCCATGACGACCCCCGCCGCAGCCCCCGCCCCGCCCGAACCGGCCGACCCGGCCGGGCTGCCCTACGCCCCCGGCGCGATCCTCGCCGACACGGCGTCCCACCTGGCCAAGCTGTCGGAGGCGTGGGAGCACATCCGGCGCAGGCGCGCGGCCGGACTGCCCTTGTACAACACCACCGGCCTGGAACGGCGCCTCGCGCTGCCCGAGGACCAGGACCCGTGGCTGCTCGACGACGAGTGGGCGGGCGCCGTCTACGACACCGAGGTGCGCTCGCTCGGCCTGGCGCACCTCGGCGGCACCTCCGATCGCCACGACGTGCTCGTCACCAACCGGCTGACCGCCGCGCTGTACGTCGCCATGCAGGTGACCGTGCGCCCGGGGTCGTCGGTGGTCGCGGTCTCGCCCACCTACAGCCACCCCGCCGTCGCCCGCGCCGTCCGCGACGCGGGCGGCCTGCTCGTCCAGACCAGCGGCGCCGCCGCGTTCGCCGCCGCGCTGGCGGACCTGGACGACGTCTCGGCCGTCGTGCTCACCCGGCTCGCCGTCACCTACGACGCGCTCGGCGAGGCGGATCTCCGCGCCATCGTGGCCGCCGCCCACGACCGCGGCGTCCCGGTGGTGGTCGACGACGCAGGTGGGGCACGGGTCGGGCCCGCGGTGCTCGGCCAGCCGCACACCCTGGAGTTCGGCGCCGACCTGGGAGCCACCGGCCTGGACAAGTACGGACTGGACGGCCCGCGGGTGGGGCTGCTCGGCGGGCGCGCCGACCTGGTGGCGGCGGCCCGCGCGCGTGCGTTCGAGCTCGGCGCCGAATGCCGTCCGATGCTCTACCCGGCCGTGGCGCGGAGCCTCGGCGGCTACCGGCCCGAGCGGGTGCGGGAGCTGGTGGCGTCGACCCGCGAGGTCGGCGGGGAGCTGCGGGAGCGACTGGGGTCCTGGGTCGAGGAGACCCCGTTCATCACCCGGCTGCCCGGCGAGGGGATCCGCGCGGAACTGCTGCGCCGCGCGCCGTCGTCTGCGGCGTTGTCGGCGGCGGCCGGTCTCGCCCCGGTGGAGGCGACCGCCGCACTGGCCATGCTGCTGCTGCGCGACCACGGCCTGCTGACGGTGCACTTCGCCGGGATGCCGCCGGGCACGTCCGCGCTGCTCGTCAAGTTCCTGCCGGCGGAGACCATCGCGGCTCTCGGCGGCGCCGCGGCGTTCGCCGCCGCGGTCGATTCGTCACTGGACCGGGCGGCCGCCATCGCGACCGACACCGGGGCCGTCCGCCGCCTGCTCCTCGGCGACGACGGGTAGAGCGGCGGTAGCGGGGGCGCCCTCCGAATAGGGCGCTCCGAGCGGCGGTGCGCGCGGTGCCCCGAGCGGCGGGCGGTGCGCGTGGCGGGCGGGCCGTGTGGGGGTCGGGGCCATGCGGGGCGCGGGCCGAGTGTGGTCCGGGTCGAGCGCGGTCCTGGTCGAGGTCGGTCCGGGACCCGCGGAGTCCTGGTCGAGCGCGGACCGGGGCCCGCGGAATTCGGGCCGACCTGCTTTGCGGCCGTTCGCATCGATGAAATACGCTCCGCTGCCGGGGCTCGGGCGTACCCGGGCCCGTCGGTTCGCACGAATGGTGGTTGCTGTGGCTGGTCTGTTCGATCGTTTGCTGGGGGGTTCGCAGGGCCCCACCCCGTTGACCGAGGAGGCGATCGACGAGGCCCGTTTGCTGATCGCCGAGGACAAGCCCATCCAGGCAATCAAGGCGATCCGGGAGCACACGGGCATGGGCCTGGTCGAGGCCAAGAGTGTCGCCGACGCCATTGCCGAGGGTCGCCCGGTGCCCGGCGCCCCGGTCGCGAACCTGGCCGACCGGGCGCGGGAGCTGCGCGACCAGGACCGGATCGCCGACGCCGTCCGGCTCGTCGCCACCGAGACCGGCATGACCGAGGACGAAGCCGCCCGCTTCATCGGCAGCCTCGACTAACTGCGACCAACTGCGTGATGGGTCACCCGCAGCACCCGGCGCACCGCCCTCTCCTTTGCTGATCTGTTCCCAAGACAGCCGGACGATGATCGCTGACCTGAAGCCCAGACCGCGCCTCTGTCTCGTCCATCCGGCACGGCCGCCCGCCAGGGGCCCCGGCCGGCTCGACGAACCGGTTTCCTCGATCTCGGGTGGACTACCGACTCCTCAGGACCGGCCCTTCTGAGATCGAGGAGACTGATTCGTCAGTGAGGCCAGAGGAGAACACCCGGCGGGCCGTCTGCGGACACGGCAGCGCAGTAGACCATGCGCGTCCGCACCCCACCCCCGCCCCGGCGGATAAGTCCCGTGAGACCCGTGGTGAACTGCCGGTTTGTCGCCGCGGATGCCGGGGCAGCGGCTGCGGACGGCCTTCTGGCACGCATCGTACGACAGGAGGGAGCGGCCGATATGGAACGCGGCAGCGACAAGCACGGGGCGAAGCTCGACGACGAGATGGAGCGCGAGATCCAGGGGATGCTCAAAGGCGGCCACCCCACCCGCGCCAACGAGGAGCTGGAGGGCGAGCCCACGGTGACCGACAGCGGCGAGAGCGCCTTCGACCGCGACGCCGTCCAGCGTGCGGACGGGGAGGAGGGCGGCGGCACCGCCGCCGAACGGGAGTGAACGGTGACCCGCCGCGACCCCCGGCAGCGCGGGTCCCGCGCGACCGTGCAGTCGCCCTGCGCGACCGTGCTGACGCTCCGCACGACCGTGCAACCGTCACGTACGGCCGTGCCGCCGTCCCACGCGACCGTGCCGCCGCCCCTCTGGCGCGGCCGGGTGCGGCGTGAACCGGAGCGGACCGGGGCGCGCGGTGGCGGTCGCCGTCGCGCTGTGCCTGGCGGGCTGCTCTGCCGGTGATCCGGCCGGGCAGGGCCGCCCGCCGGTCCCCGAGGGGGTCGGATTCGACTATCAGATCGGCGGCGCCTCGACCCCCGACAGCGACGTCGGCCTCGTCGTGCGCGACCGTGCGGCGGAGCCCGCGCCGGGCGTCTACTCCGTCTGCTACGTCAACGGCTACCAGGCCCAGGAGTCCGAGATCGGCTTCTGGCGCGCGGACCACGCCGACCTGCTTCTCACCGACGACGACGGCGGCCCGGTGGTCGACACCGACTGGAACGAGCAGCTCCTCGACATCTCCACCGGTTCCAAGCGGGCGGCCGTCGCCGCCGTCGTGGGCGGCTGGATCGCGGGGTGCGCCAAGGACGGGTTCGACGCCGTGGAGATCGACAACCTCGACTCGCCCACACGCTCCCATGGCCTGCTCACCTCGGACGACGCGCTCGCCTACGCCGGTGAGCTGATCGAGCGCGCCCATGGCGCCGGGCTCGCCATCGGGCAGAAGAACGCGGTTGCCGCGGCGGGGCGGGGCGCGCGGGCCGGGTTCGACTTCGCCGTCGCGGAGGAGTGCGCGCGCTACGACGAGTGCGGCGACTACGCCGGCGCCTACCCGGGGCGCGTCTACGACGTGGAGTACCGCAAGGGCGACTTCGACCGCGCCTGCGCCCATCCCGTGCCGGGCGTGTCGGTCGTGCTCCGCGACCTCGGCGTCACCCCGCCCGGAGATGACGCCCACGTGCGCGCCGTCTGCCCCTGACACGCCCCGACCCCCTGACACCCCCGATCCCGATGACGGACCCCGGAACGCGCGCCAATGAGCCGCTGGGCCCATGACGCCCGATCGCCGACTCGCTAGATTCGCCCGGGTGCGGGCGGTTCGTCCGCCTTTGCACGCGGGGAGAGCACTGTGAGTCGTCCATTCGCCGGGAGGTCCGAGCACGGTGCGGGTGCCGTCGAGTACGGGGCGGTGGTCGTCCTCGTCGCCGCGATCGCCGGCGGGCTCTACGCCGCGGGGATCCCCGAGAAGGTCGGCGCGGACGTCGGTGCCGCGGTGTGCGACCTCACCGACCTCACCGACCTCACCGGCGGCACCGGCTGCGGCGGCTCCGACACCCCCGGGTCCGGCGAGGACGAGCGCGACGACATCACCACCATGCAGTACCCGGCCGATCCCGGGGGCCAGGTGTGCCTGCCGCTGTGCGATCCCGAAAGGGGAAACAAGCACCTGGACGACTGGCCCGAACCGCCCATCCACCCGGAGCAGGGCATCGCCATCGATTCGGCCGAGGAGTACGACCAGACGGACATCGACGACGTCTCCGACAAGGTGATGATGAACGGAGTCCCGGGGCACCAGTTGGAGATCAAGAGGACGCAGGCGTACAACTTCGCCACCGGCGGCGACCTCAAGGGCATGGACAACGCGAGCGGTGCCCTGAAGCACTTCCTCGACGGTTCCGGCGAGACGAAGCAGATCGACGCCGACGACCTGCGCAAGGACGTGCCGGAGTTCGACGCCGAGGTGAAGAAGGCGAACAAGCAGATCGGCGCCGACGCGATCGCCGACGCCAAGAAGCGCGGCGTGACCGAGCCGGTGACCTACCCGGTGAGCACCGAGTGGAACGCGTTCGGCTACAACAAGGAGGGCACGGGCTACATCTACGACGACGCCGATTGGATCAACACGCTCGGGAGCTGGCAGTACAACCAGGTCGGCGAGGTCACCGTGTACCCGCCCGCCGAGCCCGACGGCGAGTGGACCCAGACGACCACCACGCAGACCAACGTCAAGAAGTACTACGACTGGGACGAGGACAAGACCGGACCGGCGGTCAAGGGGCCCATGGGCATCGAGAGCGATTTCAGCGAGCAGGACCTGTGGAACATGCACCGCACCGGCATCGCCCAGGAGTTCTGGATCGAGGGGTCCACCGACAAGGAGACGACTGTGGGGACCGGATGAGCCGCGGGAGCCGCGGGATCCTCCTCGGCGCGACCGCCGTCCTCGCCGCCGCGCTCCTCACCGCGTGCGGCGGGCAGGAGGAGGCCGAGCCGAAGGGGCCTCCGACCGACCGGGAGCGCCTGGCCGGGTTCACCGGCCTCAAGGCACCCGAGAACGCGAAGGACCTCACGGTCGCCACCGCGGAGACCGACGACGAGCGCACGCGGATGAAGGCCGCGTTCGGCACCGACCGCAAGGGCGCCGAGCGGTTCTGCCGGGCCGCGAACCTGGGCACCTACCCCGACCCCGAAGGGCCGGGCGAGGAGGAGCAGGAGGCGTTCGGCGTGGGCGGCCGGAGCGTGGGCGGCTCCGTGAGCTGCCGCGGCGTCGACCCGAAGTCCGGCGACGTGCAGCGCGACGTGCTCGTGGTCTACCCCACCAAGGACACCGCGGAGGTCCACCTCATAGCCTACGAGGTCGACTGACCCGATCACCGGGGCACCCGGCCCCGCCTTCTCTCCTGCGCAATGGCCGCCACCAGCGGTGATTCCGCTCCCCAGGGCCCGGGCCGGGCCGACGCCCCGGTTTCCGCACCGGCGGGCCCGGGTAGCGGGGCGCACCGGGAGCCGAGGTAGGACGACGGAGAAGGCCTGGTGGGTCATGTCCCTGTCCCAGTACGACAACGATCGTCTGCGCGCCATCGAGGACCGGACGCGCCGCGAGGACCCCGTGTTCGCCGCGCGGTTCACCCACGGGTGCGCGCAGCTCGGCGACCCGCGCGCCGAATGGCTCCTTCCGGTCATCGCCGCGGTCGTGTTCGCGACCTTGGGCGTCACTGTCCTGCTGTTCTCGCTGCTGCTGGCGACGGACGGCGCCGCCGTCCTCGACCGCACCGGGCCGTCCGGGGCGAGCGCGCCGCCGGTGCGCGACGGCGTGCGCGTGAACGCGCCATGACCCGGACGCCGGAAACCGCGCCATGACTTGGGCGCCGGAGATCGCGCCATGACCCGGGCGCCGGAAACGGGTGTCCGCGGAGAGGAGAGGTGACCATGACGACCGACCAGGGCGGCGGGTTCGACCCGCGTTCCTTCGAGGAGTTCCTGGCGCGCTTCTTCGGGCCCGGCGGCGCGCGCCGCCCCGCGCAGCGCGTCGACCTGTCCCGGCTGATGGACGACTCGGCGCGCCAGGTGGTGGCGCAGGCGATCTCCCGCGCGGCGGAGACCGACCACAGCGACCTCGACGCGTCCCACCTGCTGTGGGCCCTCGCGAACTACGAGCCGGTCCGGGAACTGCTGATGCGCACGGGCGCCGACCCGGCGGCCCTTGAGCGGTCCGCCGCGGCGGAGGCGCAACGGGCACCCGAGGCCGGGCCGGGCCCGCCCATGCTCACCCCGTCGGCCAAGCGCACCCTGCTCGACGCGCACCAGATCGCGCGCTCCCTCGGCCACGCCTACATCACCCCGGAGCACCTCGTGTTCGCGCTCGCCGTCAACGGCGAGTCGCCGGCCGGCCGGCTGCTCGCGGAGTCGGGCGTCACACCGGAGGCGTTGCAGAACGCGGGGCGTTCCCGCGGCGCGGGCGGCGACGACGGCGGGTCCGCCTCCGGCGCGCCGAGCGCGACCCCGAACCTGGACGAGCACGGCACCGACATGACCGCGCTCGCCGCCGAGGGGCGGCTCGACCCGGTGGTCGGCCGCGACGACGAGGTCGAGCAGACCATCGAGGTGCTCGCCCGCCGCAGGAAGAACAACCCGGTCCTCATCGGCGACCCCGGTGTGGGCAAGACCGCCATCGTGGAGGGGATCGCGCAGCGGATCAACGACGACGACGTCCCCGAGACGCTCAGCGGGCGGCGGCTGGTCCAACTCGACCTCGCGGGCGTGGTCGCGGGCACCCGGTACCGCGGCGACTTCGAGGAGCGCTTGCAGAACCTCATCGAGGAGATCCGGTCGCAGGCCGACCGGCTCCTCGTCTTCATCGACGAGGTGCACACGGTGGTGGGCGCCGGCGGCGGCGAGGGGTCGATGAGCGCCGGCAACATGCTCAAGCCCGCGCTGGCACGCGGTGAGCTGCACATCATCGGCGCGACGACGATCGACGAGTACCGCAAGAACATCGAGAAGGACGCGGCGCTGGAGCGGCGGTTCCAGCCGGTGCTCATCTCCGAGCCGAGCGTCGCCGACACCGTCGACATCCTGCGGGGCCTGCGCGACCGCTACGAGGCGCACCACCAGGTGCGTTTCAGCGACGACAGCCTGGCGGCGGCGGCCGAGCTGGCCGACCGCTACATCTCCGACCGCTTCCTGCCGGACAAGGCGATCGACCTGGTCGACCAGGCCGGCGCGCGGGTCCGGCTGCGCGTCAAGACGCCGAGCGTCGACCTGCGCGAGCTGGAGCAGCGGCAGCGGGAACTGGAGGCCCGCAAGGAGCAGGCGGTCCGCGACGAGGACTACGAGCAGGCCACCGAGGTCCGCGACGAGATCGGCCGCACCCGCGAGGCGATCGGGCGGGCGCGCGCCGAGGGGCCGACCCAGGTGCCCGAGGTCGGAGTGGTGGACGTCGCCGAGGTCGTCTCGCGCATCACCTCGGTCCCCGTGGCGCAGCTCACCCAGGAGGAGCGCGCCCGCCTGGTCGGGCTGGAGGAGCGGTTGCGCGCCCGGGTGGTGGGGCAGGACGAGGCGGTGGCGGCGGTCGCCGAGGCGGTCCGCCGGTCGCGCGCCGGGCTGGCGGCACCGGACCGGCCCATCGGCAGTTTCATCTTCCTGGGCCCCACCGGTGTCGGAAAGACCGAGCTGGCGCGGGCCCTCGCGGAGTCCCTGTTCGGATCGTCGGAGCGGATGATCCGGTTCGACATGAGCGAGTTCCAGGAGCGCCACACCGCCAGCCGGCTGACGGGCGCGCCGCCCGGGTACGTGGGCTACGAGGAGGCCGGTCAGCTGACGGAGGCCGTGCGCCGCCAGCCCTACGCGGTCGTGCTGCTGGACGAGGTCGAGAAGGCGCACCCCGACGTGTTCAACCTGCTGTTGCAGGTGCTCGACGACGGCCGGCTCACCGATGGGCAGGGCCGCACGGTCGACTTCCGCAACGTCGTGATCATCATGACGAGCAACCTGGGGTCGGAGTTCATCACGGGCGGCGGCCCGCTCGGGTTCGCCGTCGCGGACGCGGCCGACCAGGGCGCCCGCGACCGGATCATGCGCCGGCTGGAGGAGGAGTTCCGGCCGGAGTTCCTCAACCGGGTGGACGAGATCATCGTGTTCGCGAAGCTCGGCGACGGCGAACTGGCGCAGATCACCCGCATGATGCTGGACGAGACCGAGCGGCGGCTGCGCGCCCAGGACGTCACGGTGCGGTTCACCGACGACGCGGTGCGGTGGCTCGCGGCGAAGGGCCACCGCCCCGAGTTCGGCGCGCGCCCGCTGGAGCGGACGATCCAGCGCAATGTGGGCAACCGGTTGTCCTCGATGCTGCTGGGCGGCGAGCTCGTGCCCGGCGCGCATGTCGTGGTGGGGGCGGCCGACGGCGAACTGACCTTCGCGGTGGAGCTCACCGCCGCGGAGGATCCGCGCGCGGTCACCGGCTGAGCGCGGGACCGCCGCGGTAGGGCGGTAGGTCCGCGCGATCGTGGGTAGGGCGGCCGTTGCCGGGGCAGCGGGGGAGGGAACCGCCGGAACCGGCGGTCCGTGATCGAGATTCAAGGAGCTGCAATCGTTATGGCATCGACCGGTCTGGTTCGGACCAGCGACGGCGTCGTCGCCGGGGTATGCGGCGGCCTGGCGCGGCGCTTCGGGTTGTCGCCGTTCCTCGTGCGGCTGCTGTTCGTGGTGTCGTGCGTGCTTCCCGGTCCGCAGTTCGTCATCTACATCGCGCTGTGGATCGTGATGCCGAAGGAGCGCTGACCGGCGCGGTCCCGCCGGTGCGGGGGCGCCGGTGCGGGGGCGCCGTGCGGCGCCGTGCGGCGCCGGGCCGCCGGGGTGCGGGGCGCGCCGCCGTGGTGCGGGGCGCAGGTGAATCGGGGGAATACCGAGCGGGGGCTCCCCGTTATGACGGGTGCGGGCGGGCACGGTTGAAAGTGTCCCCCGGGCTCCATTTCGAAGCCTTCGCGGAATACCGCGCGGGTACGGCCGCTCCGGCGGCGGTCCCGCGGTCTCGGAGCCGCGTTGTGCGCCACGCCGTGAGGCGACCGCCGTGCCCGCCCGTGCACCGTGGGGCGGTGGGGCCGGGTGATCACCCGGCCCCACCGCCCCACGGTTTTTTGCGGCGGTAACGCCGTTCCGCCCCCGCGGCCGCGCGCCCCCGCCCCTGAACGCCCCCGCAGGCTCAGTGGGCGCCGTGCGGTGCGATCTCCAGGACGGCCTTGCCCCGGACCCGCCGCCCCAGCAGCGCTTCGACGGCCTCGGCGGCGCGGGACCAGTCGCCGCGCCAGGTGACATGGGGGTCGATGCGGCCCGCCGCGACCTCCCCGGCGAGCCAGGTCAGGTCGGGGCCGATGTCGCGTTCTTCGAGGAGGTGGAAGCTGACGAGGGAGCGGTCGTGTGCGCCGCCGTCGCCGCGGAGCGCCCCGAGGTCGAAGACCGCTGGCGCCCCGGCGGAGTGGCCCACCGAGACGAGCACGCCGCCCTTGTCCAGTAGGGCGTAGGCGGCGACGAGGTGCTCGCCGCCCAGTACCTCGATGGCGCCGTGCACCCGCTCGGTGACGTCGTCGAGCGACGCCACCACGTCATGGGCCCCCAGCGCTCGCAGCCCCTCGGCCTGGCCGGGGTCGGCGGACAGAGCGGTGACGTGGGCGCCGCCGCGGGCCGCCAGTTGGACGGCGTAGCGGCCGACACCCCCGGTG
The DNA here is from genome assembly GCF_003014485.1 of Murinocardiopsis flavida. Taxonomy (GTDB): domain Bacteria; phylum Actinomycetota; class Actinomycetes; order Streptosporangiales; family Streptosporangiaceae; genus Murinocardiopsis; species Murinocardiopsis flavida. Next base: position 60,861 of record NZ_PYGA01000013.1, read on the forward strand.
GCACCCGTGACCAGCACGCGGCGGCCCAGGAGGGGCCCCACCCGGCGCAGGGCGCGGAGCGCGCTGGTTCCGGCGACCGGGATCGTGCTGAGCGCGCCGAAGTCGGCGCCCTCCGGCGCGACGCCGAGGTTCCCGGTGTCGACGGCGCGCAGTTCGGCCCATGCGCCCGCGGCGGCGACCGTCGTGACGGGGGTGCCCACCGCGGGACCGGAGCCGTCGGCGGCGGGCCGCACGACGATGCCCGCGGCGTCCCAGCCGAGGAGTGCGCCGCCGGGCGCCTCGGGGAGCAGGGAGTCGGTCTCGCCGCGGTTCAGCGAGATCGCCCGGACGGCGACCAGCGCCTGCCCCGGGGCGGGTTCGGGGTCGGCCACCTCTGCGTGGGCAAGACGGCCGCGGGCCTGGGGGTCGACGACGAGTGCGCGCATGGCGGTGCTTCCTTGCTCGTGTTCCTTCGCGGTTGTGACAGCAGAATAATGCCACTGAGTGCCATTTGCGCACAAGACGCATATGCGATGGATAGGCGAATGCGCATGCGGGGCCGTGGCGCGCTAGGCTGGCGGGATGAGCACCGGCAGTCCCCGTACCGGCGAGCCGTCCCTGCCGCTCCGCGAACGCAAGAAGCTGCGCACCCGCCGCGCCCTCATCGGCACCGCGCTGGAACTGTTCACGGAGCGCGGCTTCGACCACGTCACGCTCGACGAGCTGGTCGACCGGGTCGAGGTGTCCAAGCGGACCTTCTTCCGCACCTTCGCCTCCAAGGAGGACGCCGCGCTGGCACCGGAACAGGAGTTCTGGGCGGCGTGCGTCCACGACATCGCCGACCGCCCCATGACCGGCCCGCTGCTCGGCGTCCTGCACGCCGCACTCGTCGACGGCCTGGACGCGATGGACGACGGCTGGGCGGCCCGGTTCCGCAGCAGCCGCCGGCTCGCCGACGCGACCCCCGCGCTCATGGCCCACAGCCTGGCGTTCTGCGCCCGGACCACGGCAGAGCTCGCCGGACTCCTGGCCGAGCGCCTCGGCCTGGACCCGACGGACTCCCGGCCCCGCCTGGTGCTGGGGGTCATGCTGGCGGCGTGGCACCTCGCACTGGACGAATGGTCGGCCGACGGCGGCCCCGGCACCCGCGAGACGCTGGCGGAGCACGTGGCCGCGGCGCTCGCCGACGTCCCGCGCGCGCTGGCGCTCACCGCCCCCTGACCGGGAGCGCGGCCCGGCGCCGCTGCCGCCGAGTCGCGGGGCGCGGCCGGTTCAGAAGGCGGCGGTGTAGGCGTTGCCGAACTTGCCGGCCGGGTCGAACGAGCGCAGCAGCGCGCCGAAGTCGGCGGCGCGGTCGTAGCGGGCCGCCGTCTCCGCCGGGGTGTCGGCGGTCAGCTTCGCCCAGTGCGGCCGGGCGCCCAGCGGCATCAGTTCGGCCTCGACGGCCGCGACAACGGGCAGCACGGCCGCGGTGTCCTTGACCCAGGTGAAGTGCAGGGCGACCGAGTCGCGGCCGTAGGCGGGGCTCAGCCACAGGTCGTCGGCCGCCACGGTGCGCACCTCCGCGACCTGGAGGAGCGGCGCCATGCGCGGGCCGAGCCGCCGCAGGGCCGCGAACGCCTCGGGTGCGGCGGAGCGGGGGACGAGCAGCTCCGACTGCACCTCCTCACCGTGGCTGGGGGTGAACGCCGCCCGGAAGTGCGGCAGGCGCTCATGCCACGGCCCCGGGACGCCCAACTGCTCGGTGCAGTGCACCGGAGAGACACCGGGCAGGGGATGGTGCGGCCGTTCGGCGCGGTGCGCGCCCAGCCACCGCCGGGGCATCGGCCCGGTTCCGTCGCTGTCGGCGCGGCGCTTCAGCCACGCGACCCCTTCGCCGCTGTGCCAGTCGGTGAACACGCTGACGCTGTAGGCGGCGCCGAAGACGGCGTCGACGTCCGCCGCCATCCGGTCCAGCGGCAGGCCCGTGTAGACCCACTGGGCGACGTCGAAGGCCGGTTCGATGTCGAGGGTGACGTCGAGGACGATCCCCAGTCCGCCCAGTGCGACGACGGCACCGCGCAGCAGCTCCGGGTCCGCCGCCCGGCTCAGTTCGCGCACGCCGCCGTCGGCGCCGACGATCCGCAGGCCGGCGACCGCCGCGGAGAGGCTGCGCCGAGTGTCGCCCGAGCCGTGGGTGCCGGTCGCGCAGGAGCCGGCGACGGTGATGTGCGGCAGTGACGCGAGGCTGCCCAGGGCGAAGCCCGCGGCGTGCAGCGGGCCGGCGATCTCGGCGTAGCGCATGCCCGCGCCGACGGTGGCGGTCCCGGCCGCGGCGTCGATCCGCACCGTTTTCGGCAGGCCGTCGAGGCGGACCAGGTCCCCGCTGGTGTCGGCGATGCGGTTGAAGGAGTGCCCGGTGCCCAGCGCCCGGACGCGGTCGGCGGCGGCCACAGTGGCGCGCAGCGCGTCGACCGTCGCGGGGCGGTGGACGCGCGCCGCACCGTAGGTGATCGTGCCCGCCCAGTTCGTCGCGGGACCGGTGGTCGGCATCGGTGATCCTGATCTGCTCGGCGGGTTCGGCGGTGCGCCGCACCGAACCTACGCGCTGGGTCGGCCGCGGTCGACGGGCGGGCCGCTCTTTCGCCGCGGCACCTTTACCCCACGTTTACAACGATGTAAAAAAAGAAGGTCGTCTTTCCTCTCCTGACGGGAAGCAGCCATGCCACGACGCACGTCCCCCCGCTCGACACGTCGCGCGCTGTCCATCGCAGCACTGCTCTTCGCCGTGCTCACCATCCCACCGGCGGCCGGCGCGACCGCCGAACCGGTGGAGCGCCCCTCGCCCGCGGCGGCCGGCGAGTTCCGCAACCCCCTCAACCCCGGCGCCGACCCCACGGTCGTGCACCACGACGGCGACTACTACCTGTCGGCCACCCAGGGCGACCGCATCTCCGTCTGGAAGTCGTCCAGCCTCGCCACCCTGCCCAACGCCGAGCCGATTGAGGTCTGGCGCGACAGCGAGCCGAGCCGCAGCACCGAGCTGTGGGCCCCGGCGATGCACCGGTTCGAGACCGCGGACGGGCCGCGCTGGTACATCTACTACACGGCGGCCGACAGCAGGCTGACCGATCCCAAGGAGCGCGACGCCAGCCACCGGCTCTACGTCCTCGAATCGGCCGGCGACGACCCGGCCGGACCCTACGAGTTCAAGGCGCAGATCGCCGACACCGGCAAGTACGCCATCGACGGCGAACCGTTCCTGCACGACGGCAAGCCGTACTTCGCGTGGAGCAGCCCGGGCCGCGGCTTCGACGGCGGCCCCCAGCAGGTCTACGCCGCGCCGATGAGCAACCCGTGGACGGTCACCGGCGACCCCGTCGCGCTCCCCGGCGACGGCGGCTGCCCCGAGGTCAGGGAGGGGCCGACCCCGCTGTACCGCGACGGCACGACGTACCTCACCTACTCCACGTGCGACACCGGCAAGCCCGACTACCAGATCTGGTCGATCCGGCTGGGCAAGGGCGCCGACCCGATGGACGCCGGGGCCTGGGAGCAGCTGCCGGGCCCGCTGTTCAGCCGCAACGACGACGCCGGTGTGTGGGGACCCGGGCACCACTTCTTCTTCAAGTCCCCAGACGGCACCGAGGACTGGATCGCCTACCACGGCAAGAACACGTCGGAGCGGACCTACACCTTCCGCTCGACGCGCGCGCAGCGCATCGGCTGGAACGCCGACGGCACCCCCGACCTCGGGCGGCCGCTCGCCGCGGGCGCCACACAGCGGCTGCCCTCGGGCGACCCGGGAGCGGGCAGCACCGCGATCGACGACAAGGACACCGGCACGACCGGCAACCGGGTCTCCTACAAGGGCGACTGGACGGCCGGCGCCACGTGCGGCGCCCACTGCTTCTACGGCGACGACCACTACACGGCCCAGGCCGGCGCCACCGCCACCTACCACTTCACCGGATCGCGGATCGCGGTCTACGGCTCGCTCGACACCGACCACGGCTACGCGACGTTCTCCGTCGACGGCGGCCCGCCCTCGGACCCGGTGAGCTACCACAACCCGCTGCGGGTGGGGGAGCAGCGCACCTACCTCAGCCCCGAACTCGGCCCCGGCGAACACACCCTGACCGTGACGGTCACCGGTGACCGGCCGGAAGGCGCCACCGACTCCATCGTCACCATCGACCGCGCGGAGGTCTACCCCGCGTCCTGACACCGCGCCGGGGCCCGTGCGCCGCCGCATCGGCGATGCGCGGGCCCCGTGCGGCGCACAACGGGCCGCCGACCTGAGCGGATGCCGCGGCCGCCGCTGGACAGATCATCGAAAACATGTTCGAATCGGCGTCGTGCGATGGGAAGAACTCCGCGAGGACCACGACGACGACGCGCTGTTCGGGCGTGCCGCCGTGGCGGCGCCACCCGAGCGCGGCCCGGGCCGCGGCGGGCTGCGCGCCGCCGCGGCGGGGCCGGTCCTGGCCGGTGCCGACGGCGACCCCGTCGCCATCGAGATCCGGGCCCGCTCGATCATCAACCGGGTGCCCGGAGCGGCCGCCGTGCCGTTCCAATGGACGATCAACCCCTACCGCGGGTGCGGCCACGCGTGCGTCTACTGCTTCGCGCGGCGCAGCCACCAGTACCTCGACCTCGACTCCGGCCGCGACTTCGACACCAAGATCATGGTCAAGGTCAACGCCGGCGCGCTGCTGCGCACGGAGCTGGCCCACCCGCGCTGGGCCGGCGCGCCCATCGCCATGGGCACCAACACCGACCCCTACCAGCGCGCCGAGGGGCGCTACCGGCTGATGCCGCAGATCATCGCCGCCCTGCGCGACTTCGCGAACCCGTTCTCCATCCTCACCAAGGGCACGCTGATCCTGCGCGACCTCGACCTCATCGAACAGGCGGCGCAGCGGTGCGAGGTCGGCCTCGCCGTGTCGGTGGGCTCGCTCGACGAAGAGGTGTGGCGCACGGTCGAGCCGGGCACCCCGCGCCCGCTCGCCCGGCTCGACGTCGTCCGCCGGTTCGCCGACCGCGGCCTCGACTGCTCGGTGCTCATGGCGCCGATCCTGCCCGGCCTGACCGATTCCGCCGAGCACATCGAGGAGACCGTCGCCGCCATCGCCGCTGCGGGCGCCCGCCGCGTCTCACCGATCGTGCTGCACCTGCGCCCCGGCGCGCGCGAGTGGTACCGCGCCTGGCTGGAGCGCGAACACCCGCGCCTCCTGCCCCGCTACCGGGCGCTGTACCGGGGCGGCTCCTACGCCCCGAAGCACTACCGCGACACCATCGCCGCGCGGGTGCGCGAGGCGGCGCAGCGGCACGGGCTCGTCCGCCCGCCGTCCGGCACGGGCGGCTTCCGCGGCGAGCCCGCCCCGGAGCCCGGTCCAGCACCAGCCGAGCAGCTCCGCCTCCTCTGATCCCCGCCGCTGGCCCCGCCCCTGGCCCCCAGCGTCACGGCGCGGCGGACGTGCGGCGCACCGGCGCCGGGAGCGGCGCGGCGGCGCGCCGGGCGATCCGGCCCCATGGCTTGAACACCGAGAGCAGGACCGCGGCGAGCAGCAGCGTCGGCGCGACCACCACCGGGGCCAGCAGGCCGCTCGGGTCGGCGCCCGCGGCGGTCCCCTCGGCCACGCGGCGGCCGTACTCCGCCGCGTCGCCCAGCCCTGGGCGCAGCGCGAAATAGATCAGCACGCACATCCCGACGTTGATCACCAGCTTCGCGGCGACCCACCAGTAGCGCACGAGCCCGTACTTGCTGCCGAGCCCGAGGACGGAGCCGGTCACCAGGCAGCACAGGGCCGCGGTGAGCATCGGCCAGACGGCGAAGAGCTCCAGCGCCTGGAACGAGGTCGCGGCGACGGCGGGGTCGTCGGTCAACAGCCCGGTCACCACGAGGATGCCGAGGGTGGCGTCGATCCCGATCCACGCGCCCGCGGAGACTATGTGCGTCACCAGGACGGTCTTTCGGGTGCCTGCGCCCAGGCGGGGGAAGGACTGGGGCTGCGGTGCGGCCATGATCGGGCTCCTCGCTCGTCGTTCCGAGTGCCACCATGGTCGTCGGCCGCAGGTCGCAGCACATCCGTTGACGTGCTGATATGCCGCTACGCAGTACTGCGTAGCCGGCGCGGCGGCGTCCCCGCACACGGCTCCGCCCCGCACACGGCTCCGCCCCTCAGATCCGGACCCGGGGATCTGAGGGGCGGTGCGGTGGTGCGGAGCCGAGCCATGGGCCGGCCTGTCAGGCGGCCAGTTCGGCGTCGAGCGGTTCGTCGCGCTCCGACTCGCGGTCGGGGACGAGGCGGGCGCCCAGGGCGTGCGCCCCGACGACCAGGCCGGCCGCCACGAGGACGATGTCCTTGAGGACGTACTGGGCCGCGAGCGTCGGCGCACCGGGGAACAGGTCGGTGAAGAGCAGCACCAGCGGCGACATGATTCCGACCAGGGCCATCGCCAGCACGCACAGGCCGGTCTTGAGGAACCTCTTGGTGAGGAGGGTGATACCGATGAAGCACTCGATGACCGCCGTCATGACCATCGCCGCTCCGCCGGTGACGATGCCGAAGGTCAGCATCTCCACGGTGGGGACGGTGAGCCCTTCGGCGGGACTCAGGCCGGGGAAGAATTTCAGGACGCCGAAACCCAGGAAGACCAGTCCGACGCTGACGCGGAGGACGTCGATGCTGTGGCGGGCCAGCAGCCCGGTGCCCACCCGCAGCGCCTGCTCGGCGGTGGCGGTGATCCGGCTCGGTACGCGGGCCTTGAGGCTGTTCTTCGCGGCTGCGGTCGACATGTTCCTGCTCCAGTTCCGTGTGCTGTTTCGATGTGCTGTTTCGATCTGGGACCAGAATCTCCGTTCGCGGCGTCGGGGTCGTCGGGCGTGGGGATGCTCTTGCGCTACGCCGTCCCGTGTACCGCGGGCGGCCGGGGATCGGCCCCCGGGCGCAGAGGGCCCGGGGCGGTCGCGTAGCCCGGGGGCGGCTCCCTGGTGCCTGGGGCGGTGTCGGCCCTGAGTCGTCCCCGACCCCGAATCCGCCGGTCACGGCCGCCGCCAGGGTGCGGCGGCACGTTAGGGGGCCGTGCGCGGTGCCGGCGGTCCCGTAGGTGGCGGTCGGGACCGCGTCGTCCCGCCTCTCAGGGGCTTCCCGTACCGCCGGGGGCGCAGGCGCGGTCCGCCGGGAGGCGGAGCGCGGGCCCCGCAGCCCGGCGGGGGAACTCCGACGCGTGGACGCCCGCGGCGCGCGAGGGTTGCCGGTGGCGCGGCGCGCATCACGCGCACGCGGTGCGGACGACCGCGGCCGCCCCCGCTCCGACGTATTCGGTGTACGCCGATCGCGGTGGACCGGGGCCGACATCATCCCGAGACCGGGCGGGAATTCCGGGCGCGACGCGACGACGGAATTCCCGGCCGCCGTTCACGCCCGGCCGCGGATCCGGGCGGGCCCGGCGCGTGCGCCGCGCGGGCCGTGCGGCTAATGCGGCGTATTCGGCGGCGCCGGGCCGGAGGGGATATCAGAGGCCCCTTCCGCCGATTCAGCCGGGGTGCCAATGCCGGGGTTTACCTCGATCACATCGGCGCCGGTCCCGGTGATTCTCCGCCCCGCGCGGCGCGGTGCCGCGCAGGGGGCGGCCGCCCGGCCCGCGGGGGTGTCTGGTCTAATGCGTCGGAGTCGGCATCGGGAATACGGTGCGCCACCATTAATGCCGATCCGAGCCCATCCTGGAGCGGTGGTCGCCCCGGGGCGGAGTTCGGCGGGCGGAGTGCCGATATGCCCGCGCTTTTCCGGCGGCGCTCGGGCCCGTCCGCGGGTGCCCGGTGCGGTGGTGCCGGTGGTTCTCCGTGCCGTTCCGGTGGCCACAGTGATCTACTCAAGGTATGGCGATCGCCACTATCGGTATTCATGGCGCGTTGCGGTAAGTAATCGTCAGGCGGGGTTCCGGGCGCTCGAATCGGCAGGCGGACGCCATGGCGCGGCCGATGGTACCGGCCGATTATCCCCGTGATATATGGATGATTCACCACGTGGCGAATGGACATCACTCCGTACGGCTGTATGCTGCCCTCAGCCGTAAATTACTATCGGGGTGGAGAAATGGCGCAGAAGACGATCGTAGAGCTGATTGACGACCTTGACGGCACCGAGGCCGAGGAGACTGTTTTCTTCGGCATCGACGGTCAGCTCTATGAGATTGACCTGAGTAAGAAGAACGCCGACAAGCTGCGCAAGACGCTGGGCCGGTACAAGGAATCGGCGCGCAAGGCCAATGCCAAGCCGGCGAAGAAGAGCACCCGCACCTCTTCCCCCCGCGAGGACACGGTGCAGATCCGCAAGTGGGCGAAGGACAACGGCTACACCGTCAACGAGCGGGGCCGCATCCCGCAGAGCATTGTCGACGCCTACCGTTCCGGCACGTCGGCGAAGCAGTCCGGCGTGGGCGACCCCTTCGCGGCGAACGGCTCCTGATCCCGCGGCCCGCCGCCGCGGGGGTGCGCGGCGGGCCGACCGGCACGGCTACCATCGGCCGATGCGGATCGGGGCATTGCTGGGGTCGGGGCGCACGGCCGACGTGTACGCGATCGACGGCGACCGCGTCCTGCGCCGGTACCGCGACGGCACCGACGCCGCAGGCGAGGCCGCGGTCATGGGATACCTGGCGGACCGCTCCTATCCCGTCCCCGCCGTCGACACCGCTGCCGCGCAGCGGCACGCGCTCCCGCCGGGCGACCTGGTGCTGCGGCGCCTCTCCGGGTCCACGATGCTGGCCGCCCTGCGCGCGGGCACCATCGCGCCCGCATCGGCGGGGGAGACCCTCGCGGGGCTGCTGACCCGGCTGCACGCCATCCCGGCGCGGCGCTCCGCCGACCCCCTGCACCGCGTCCGCCACCTCGACCTGCACCCGGACAATGTCGTCCTGACACCGGACGGCCCGATGGTCATCGACTGGGCCAACACCGACGAGGGCCCGCCGGGGGTCGACAGCGCCCTCTCGGCGCTGATCCTCGCGCAGGCGGCGGTCGGCACCGCGGAGGGCCCGTTGGCGCGGGCGACGCTTGCCGCCCTGCTGCGGCACCTCGACCCCGGCGTGGGCGAGGCCGACCTCGCGCACGCCCGGGCGTACCGGGCCGCCAACCCGACCATGACCCCCGCGGAGCTGCGCGCCCTCGAACGCGCGGTCCCCCTGGTCCGCGCCCTGCTGCCGTAGGCCCGCCGCCGCGTCGGCTGCGGCGCGGCGTCCGCAACGGACCGCGGACCGGGGTCAGGGCCGCGAGGCCGGCGGGATCGGGGCGTCGGTGCTCGCCGCGGCGAGGAGGGCCGCGCCGCGGACCGAGGCCTCGTGGACCGGCACGGGGTCGAGACGGCGGCCCAGGACGCGGCGGAGCAGCGCGAGCCAGCGGGGGTCGCGGGCGCCGCCGCCCGCGACCCGCACCGGGGCGGCGCCGTCCGGTTCCAGGGCCGCGACCGCGTCGGCGATGCCGCCCGCCACCCCGCGCAGGACCGCGTGCAGCAGGTCGGCGCGGTCGTGTCCGGCCTTCAACCCGGTGAAGGCGCCCGCGGCGAGGCCCGCGCCGCGCTCCGGTGCGAGGTGCGGGACGAAGACCGGCGCCCCCGCCCCGTCGCCCTCGGCGGCGGCGTAGAGCTCGTCCCAGGTCGCCCCGAACACCCGCACCGCCCATTCCAGGGCGAGACCGGCGTTGGCGATCGCCGAGAGCCGGTAGTACCCCTGCGGGGCGGCGGTGCGGAACACGTTGGTTCGCGGGTCCGGCGCGGGGCCGATCCGGTCCGCCAGCGCGACGACCTGGGCGCCGGTGCCGATGGTGAGCTGGACGTCCCCGGGCCGCAGCGCCGCGCCCAGTGCGGCGGCCGCGGTGTCGGCGGCCCCCGCGGCGACCGGGGTGCCCGGCCGCAGGCCGAGCGCGTCGGCGGCCTCGCGGGTGAGGCCGCCCGCCGACCGGGCCGAGGGCAGCACCGGGGCGAGGAGGTCGCCCCGGAGCCCGAGGCGGGCGGCGACGTCGTAGGCCCAGTCGTCGGCCGCCAGGTCGTACAGGAGGGTGCCGCTGGCGTCGCTCGGCTCGGTCGCGGCCCGCCCGGTCAACCGCAGCCGCAGCCAGTCCTTGGGCTGCAACGCCCAGCGGGCGCGCGCCAGTGCCGCCGCCTCGTGGTCGGCCAGCCACACCAGCATGGGCCCCGCGGCGCCCGGCATCGGGGGGTTTGCGAGGCGGGCGCGCGCGTCGCCGGGCAGCGCGGTGAAGCGGTCGAGCCGGTCGGCGGCGCGGCCGTCCGGCCACAGGATCGCCGGGCGGACCGCCGCGCCGTCGGCGTCGCTGAGTACGACCCCGTGCATCTGCCCGGACAGGCCGACCGCCGCGACGCGGTCGGCCCGTCTGGCCGTGCAGGCGCGGACCGCCCGTGCGGCGGCGTCCCACCACAGCCGGGGGTCGATCTCGGCCCAGGACGGGTCGGGGCTGCTCAGTGTGTACGCCGCGGCGGACACGCCGTGCAGTTCGCCGCCGCTGTCCAGGAGCGCCGCCTTGACCGAGCTAGTCCCCAGGTCCACGCCGAGGTACAGGGGGCCGGTGGGACCAGTGCTCATCCGCCGCACCGGGCCGTGCCGCCGGTGCGGCGCCGCGCGGCGGCCGCGGCGGTCGCCCGCCCGGTGGCGGCGGCCCCGGCAGCGGGGCGGGTTCCGAGCGTGGTCACATGCGCTCCTTCGCAGGGCCGGTGCCGGTCGGTCGGCGGGGGGTGTCGCCCCCGTGCCCCATCCTCGCCGACCCGGCGCCGCGGCGCGCGCCCGGGAGGCGTGCGGGGTACGCGGCCCCGCACGAGCAGTGTGTCGTCGGTAACTTCGGGTAATTGCTCCGTTACATTTCTGGTGGTGTCGAGCCCGGAGGAGACCGATGACCGACCTGGAGACCAGCCGCGAAGAGCAGCGTCGGCTCGAATCGCTCAGCCCGTTCGAACTCAAGGGCAGCCTGATCGCGCTGGCGGGCGAGCACAAGCAGAAGGACGCGCACGCCATGCTCAATGCCGGGCGCGGCAACCCGAACTGGACCGCGACCCCGCCCCGCGACGCGTTCTTCCTGCTCGGCCGCTTCGCCGTGCGCGAGACCAAGCGCGACTGGGACGAGTGGCCGGCCGTGGGCGGCATGCCGCGCGCGGACGGCATCGCCGAGCGGCTGAGCCTCTTCGTGGACCAGAACGCAGGGGAGGAGGGCGCCGACCTACTGCGCAGGATGCTGAACCGGGTGGCCGGCGACGGCGCCGACGCGTTCGTCCACGAGTTCGTGGACGGCATCATCGGCGACAACTACCCGGTCCCCGACAGGATCCTGCCGAACGTCGCGGGCGTCGTCCACGAGTACCTGATGAAGGTGCTGTGCGACGGGCGGACCCCCGACCGCCCCTACGAGCTGTTCGCGACCGAGGGCGGCACCGCCGCCATGTGCTACATCTTCGACTCCTTGCAGGTGAACGGGGTGCTGAACAAGGGCGACCGGATCGCCCTGATGACACCGATCTTCACCCCGTACCTGGAGATCCCCGAGTTGGAGCGGTACTCCTTCGACGTCACGCACATCGCCGCCTCGCGGGACACCGACCAGGGCTTCCACACCTGGCAGTACGACGACGCCGAGATCGACCGCCTCGCCGACCCGGCCATCCGCCTGCTGTGCCTGGTCAACCCGAGCAACCCACCGTCGGTCATGCTGTCCCCGCGCACACTCGACCGCATCCGCGAGATCGTCGAGACGCGCAACCGCGACCTCGTCATCGTCACCGACGACGTGTACGGCACCTTCGTCGACGGGTTCACCTCGATCCTGGCGGCGGCGCCGCGCAACACCATCGGCGTCTACTCGTTCTCCAAGTACTTCGGGGCGACGGGGTGGCGGCTGGGCGCCATCGCGCTGCACCCCGACAACGTGATCGACGAGCAGATCGCCCGCCTCGGCGCAACCGCCACCGAGGCGCTGCACAAGCGCTACTCGTCCATCTCGCTCGACCCCGCCGGTCTCGCCTTCATCGACCGCATGGTCGCCGACAGCCGCTCGGTCGCCCTCAACCACACGGCGGGGCTCTCGACGCCGCAGCAGGTGCAGATGGCGCTGTTCGCCCTGTTCGACCTGACCTACGCCGCGGGCGAGTACCAGGACATCGCCAAGGAGGTCATCCACCGCCGCCTCGCCGCACTGGCCGAAGGCGCGGGGGTGCACCCGCCGCACAACGCGCTCCAGGCCGGCTACTACGTCGAACTCGACCTGCTGAGCTGGGCCGAGCGGACCCGCGGCGCCGAGTTCGCCGCGTGGATGCGGGCGAACTACGAGCCCGTCGACCCGATCTTCCGCCTCGCCCAGAACGACTCCGTGGTGCTGCTCAACGGCGGCGGGTTCGACGGCCCCGAATGGTCGGTGCGGGTGTCCATGGCGAACCTGACGCACGAGGCGTACGAGCAGATCGGCCGCGACCTGCACGAGATCGGCGAGTACTACTACGCCCGGTTCACCGACGAGCGCGGCAGGGCCTGACCGGCCGCACGCCACTTCGACGCCAAGGGGGCCGCCATGGGCGGATGGCTGATCGAGCTGTTCAAGGGGACGCCGGAGGTCGCGCTCTTCGCGTCGCTGGCGGTGGGCTACGCCGTCGGCAAGATCCCGTTCGGGCCCATCCGGCTGGGCGGGATCTGCGGCACGCTCATCACCGCGCTGGTCCTCGGGTACTTCACCGGCGCCGTGCTGAGCGACGGGGTGAAGAACCTCGCCTTCGCGCTGTTCATCTTCGCGCTCGGGTTCAGCAGCGGGCCGCAGTTCTTCGCGAACCTCAACCGCAAGGGGCTGCGCTACCTGGGGTTCCCGATCATCGAGATCGTCGCGGTCCTCGCCGTGGTGCTGTCCTTCACCGCGCTGATGAAGCTGGACCAGGGGACCGCGGCCGGGCTCATGGCGGGCGGCGCCACCGAATCGGCCGCGCTGGGCACATCGTCGGAGGCCATCGGCCGCCTGGACGTCTCCGCCGCCGAGCAGCGGACGCTCCAGGCGAACGTCGCCACCGCCTACACCATCAGTTACCTGTGCGGCCTGATCACCATCGTGCTGCTCACCAGCCAGATCGCGCCACTGCTCATGCGGTTCGACCTGCGCGCGGAGTCGGCGAAGCTGTGGCAGCAGCTCAGCGGCGGCGGCCCGGCGATCGAACCCGGGCAGAGCCCGGCGCTGCCCGACCTCGTCGGGCGCGTCCACCGGGTCACCGCGGCAGCGGGGCGGACCGTCGACGAGGTCGAGAAGGCGCTCCCGGGCCGGGCGACGATCGAGCAGGTCCGCCGCGGCGACCAGACCCTGAAGGGCCATTTCGACCTGCGGTTGGCGGCGGGCGACATCGCGCTCCTCGTGGGCCGCCGCCATGCCGTGGTCGGCGCCGAGGACGTCATCGGCCCGGAGCAGGCCGACGAACCAGGCCCCGAGGTGGTGCTGGAGAGCCGCGACATCGTCCTCACCCACCGCAACATCAACAACCTGACACTGGCCCGCATCACCGACATCCTCGACCCGGAGCTGCGGCAGTCGGTGTTCGTGCAGCGCATCACCCGCACCGAACGGGAGATCCCGGCCCTGGGCAACACGCGGTTGCAGACCGGCGACGTGGTGACCGTCTACGGCGCGCCGAGCGACGTGCGGGAGGTCGAGCACATCCTCGGGTACCCGATGGCGGCGCCCGAGAAGACCGACTACGTCTACCTCGGAATCGGCCTCGTCATCGGCATCCTCATCGGCCAGATCAGCATCCCGGTGGGCAGCGCCGACCTGACGCTCGGCACCGGCGGCGGCGCGCTGCTCTCCGGGCTGGTCTTCGGGTACCTGCGCGCGAAGCGGCCGACGTTCGGCTCGCTGCACCCGGCCGCGGCCTCGGTGATGAAGGACTTCGGGCTGACCACCTTCATCGCCGCCGTCGGCCTCTCGGCCGGGCCGCAGGCGCTGGACCTGCTCGCCAAGTACGGCGTGGTGCTGCCCATCGCGGCGGTCCTGACCACGCTGATCCCGGCTATGGCGTCCCTGCTGATCGGGCGCTACCTGCTCAAGATCGAACCGCCGCTGCTCGTCGGCGCCGTCGCGGGGCAGCAGTGCAGCACCCCGGCGATCAGCCAGATCCTGTCCACGGCCGGCAACTCCGTGCCGATGATCTCCTACACGATCACCTACGCCATCTCCAACATCCTGCTGCCGCTGATGGGCCCGGTGACCGTGGCGCTGGCGGGGGCCGTGGCCTGACGGCGCCCGCGCGCCGACGAACGGGGGTGGGAACGCAGTGGACGACCTGGTCACCGCGACGGCGCTGTCGGAGGTCACGCGCGTCCTCGACCTGGCGGGGGTGGCGGCGAACGCGGCGACGTCGGCCGCCATGGCGCGGGCCCTCGGCAACGACCTGTTCGGGCTGCTGGCACTGGGGGTCGTCGCGGGCCTCGGCGGCGGCATGCTGCGCGACACACTCCTCCAGCAGGGGCCGCCGGTGGCGCTGACCGACTACGCCTACCTGCCCACCGCGATCCTCGCCGCGCTGGTGGCGGGCCTGGTCCGGGTCGACGACCGGGTGTGGTGGACGGGGACCCTCGCCTGCCTGGACGCCCTCGCCGTGGGCTGCTGGGCGGCGGCGGGCGCCGAGCGTGCGCTCTCCGCGGGGATGTCCTGGCCGGCCGCCGTCATGTTGGGCACCCTGACGGTCATCGGCGGCGGGGTCATCCGCGACGTCCTGCTCCAGCGCACGCCGCAGGTCTTCGCGGGCGGCCCGCTCTATGCGACCTCGGCGGTGCTGGCCGCCGGGACGGTCGCCGTCATGGCGCGGCTCGGCCACACGACCACCGGCACCCTCGTGGCCCTGCTGGTCGGCGGCGGCCTGGTGCTGATCGCCCGGTGGCGCGGGTGGACCATCCCCGTGCTGGCGGGGTGGTCGCCGCGGATGCCGGCCCGGCGGCAGCGGCGCGGCCCCGGCTGACGGTCCGCGGGCGGACGGCGGGCGGGGTCACTCGCCCGCGCCGGGGGAGCCGGGGTCGGGGTAGGCCAGGAACCGGGTGTGCATGAGCCGGCTCTCGGGGTCGGCGTCCGCGGGGTCGGACCAGTAGCGGCCGAGCAGTGCGATGTAGTCCTCGAAGAACGCGTGGAGCTGCTCGGGTGTGACGCGGATGGTGCCGCGCGAGAACGGGAACGCGTCGCTCCACGGGTCGTCCGGCGCCATGTCGGCCTGCGCCGCGATGAAGTCGCGCATGTCCTGCGCGTAGGCGCGGCGGCCGAGCTTGTCGAGGACCTTGCGGGTCTCGGGGTCCTGCTCGCTGCGCAGGGGGAAGCGCAGGTCGGCGGATGACGCCCGCCACCAGCGCTCGCGCCCGTGCGCGCGGTCGGGGACCTCCTCGACGAAGCCGTGCCGGGCCAGTTCGCGCAGGTGGTAGCTGGTGGCCCCGGTGTTGAGGTCGAGGTGGCGGGCGAGCGACGCCGAGGTGGCGGGGCCCGCGCTGCTGAGCTGTTCGAGGATCCGCTGGCGCCGCGGGTGCGCGAGCGCCTTGAGGGCCGCGATGTCGCCGACCGTGCGCTTCCCCGGGTTCTTCGCCATGACGGCACGCTATCTGTGCACAGATAGGTAGGCAACTACTCCTCACCAGGTGGTGCAGGCACCACTTCGGGAGAACTGTGCACAATAGGGCTTGCACAATTTGTTGTGCACACTAGATTGTGCATTACCAGGCGCGCCGGTCGCCCACCGCAGAGAGGCTCCCCGATGTCCACCGAACCCACCGCCCACCGCACCGCGTCCGACCGCCCGCCGCCGCCATGGCGCGCCGAATGGATCGCGGCGCCCGGCCTGAGCGGCGCCCGCCGCGTCGCGGCCGGCCTGATCGCGCTGGCCCTCCTCGCCCTCGCACTCGCCGCGGCGATCGCGAGCGAGGCGCCGCCCGCGGCCCGGCCCGCCGACGCCCCGGAGCGGGAGTTCAGCGCCGACCGCGCCTGGCCGCACCTGGAGCGCATCGCCGGGGGCGGCCCCACGCCCATCGGCAGCCCCGGCAACGCCGAGGTCCGCGACTACCTGGTCGGCGAGCTGCGCGGACTCGGACTCGACGCCGAGGTGCAGACCGGCATCGGCGCCCGCGCCTTCGGCAGCGGGATCACGGCCGGCATCGCCGACAACATCACCGCCACCATCCCCGGCACCGACTCCACGGGCACCGTCCTGCTCGCCGCGCACTACGACTCCACGTCCACGACCCCCGGCGCGAGCGACGACAAGGCGTCGGTCGCCGCCATCCTGGAGATCGCCCGCGCCATCACCGGCGGCCCCGCGCCGCGCAACGACATCGTGCTGCTCCTCACCGACGGGGAGGAGCCGGGGCTCATCGGCGCGGAGGCGTTCGCCGCGCACCACCCGGACGCCGAGGGCGGCGGGTTCATGGTCAACCTGGAGGGGCCCGGCAACGCGGGCGCCTCGCACGTCTACAACACCTCGGACGGCAACGGGCCGGTCACCGGCCTCCTCGCCGCGGCGACGCCTCACCCCGCGGGCGAGTCCGCACTGCTCACCGCGTTCCGCGACGCGCCGATCGGCGGGTTCAACTCCGACCGCACGACCATGAGCGAGAACGGGTTCACCGGGGTCGACACCGGATTCGTCGACGGCCGCGTGTACTACCACCACCCGGGCGACACCGTCGAGGCGTTCAACCGGCCCAGCCTGCAAATGCACGGCGCGAACGGGCTGTCGCTCACCCGCGCCGCAGCGGACGCCGACCTCGCCGCCCTGCGCCCCGGCGCCGACGCGACCTTCTTCACCCTGTTCGGCACCATGGTCCACTACCCCAACGCCCTGGTGTGGCCGCTCGCCGCCGCGGGCGCGCTCGCTGTCGCGGGCCTGGCCGCGCTGGTGCGCGTCCGCCGCCTCGCCAGTGTGCCGCGGCTGCTCGCCGCCGTCGCGGCGGTCGCGCTGCCGCTCGTGGCGGCGGCCGGGCTGGCGATCGGCCTGTGGGAGGCGCTGCTGCTCCTGCGGCCGGCGTACGCCGACCTGGTGACCGACACCTACCGGCCGCTGCTCTACCGCTGCGCCCTCGGCGTCGGCCTGCTCGGCGTCCTGTGGGCCTGGTTCGTGCTGCTGCGCCGCTGGGTCGGGGCGGTGGCGCTGACCGTCGGCGCGCTGGCGTGGGCCGCCGCGCTCGGCCTGCTGCTGGCGTGGGCCCTGCCGTCGGGCTCCTACCTGTTCGCGCTGCCCGCGCTGATCGGCGCCGGGGCCGGTGCGGCGGCACTGGCCCTCCGGGACCGGCGGCCGCCGGCCGCCGTCGCCGTGCTCACCGTCGGCGCACTCGCCGGTGTCCTGCTGCCCGCCCTGCCCGGCCGCACCCTGCTCTCCATGGCGGGGATCAGCCTGGCGCCCCCGGCCGCCGTGGTCCTGATGCTCGCCGGGCTCGCCCTGCTCCCCGTGCTGTCGGTGGCGACCCCCGCTCCCGGCTCGCGGCTGCGGACCGGCCTCGCCCCGGTCACCTGCGCGGTCCTCGCGGCGGCACTGGCGGCGGGCGGCCTCGCCGTTGACCGGTTCGACGCGGCGCACCCACGGCTCGCGCACCTGGCCTACCTGCTGGACGCCGACACCGGCACCGCCTTCTGGGCGAGTGCCAACGAGCGGCCCCACCCGTGGGCCGGCCGGCTCGCCCCGGACCCCGCCGGGCCCGAGACCGCCGGACTGCCGATCCCCGTGGGCGAGGCGGTACAGCGGACCGGAGCCGCACCGGCCGCCGACCTCGCCGCGCCGCAGGCCGAGGTGCTCGACACCGCCGAGAGCGGGGGCCGGACGACCGTCACCGTGCGCGTGCGCCCCCAGCGCGGCGCCCACCAGGTCGGCCTGTACTCCTCGGTGCCGGTGCGCTCGGCGGCGGTCGCGGTCGCGGGCCTGCCCGGCCAGCGACTGCCCCGGGTCGACCCGGCCGAGGCCCGGGCGGCCGACGGGCCGTGGGCCTGGTCGGTGCAGTTCTACGCGCCGCGAAAGGGCGACCTGCGGTTCACCGTGGCGGTCGAGGGCGACCGCGCGCCGCGGATCGGCGTCTCCGAGACCACGCTCGGAATGGCGGACCTGCCGGGCTACCGGCCGCGGCCGCCCGGGCTGGCCGTGATGCCGTCGACGGGTGCGCTGCCGAGCGACACCGTGACGGTCTCCCGCACGCTCGAACCCTGAACCGGCGACCGGACGAGAACGGCCCCGGCCCGCCCCGAAACGGGGCGGGCCGGGGCCGGACTGCGGTACGGGCGCGGTGCTACCGGGCGCTGCGCTGCGCCGACGAGCCGGCCGGCCCGGAGCGCCGGGCGGGGCCGCGGCGCGACTGGGACTGGCCGCGCCGGCCGCGGTTCGCCGCGGGGCCGCGCTGGCGCTGGTCGGCCGCCGGGGTCGGAGCCGCGATGGTCACCGGGACACCGGACGGGGTCCTGGCGCCGGTGACCCGGGTCAGCTCGTCGTCGCCCGGCTGCACGTGGGCCGACTGCGCGGTGATCTTCGCGGCCGCCATCAGCCGCGACATGTCGCGGCGCTGGTTCGGCAGCACCAGGGTGACGACGCTGCCGGACTCGCCCGCGCGGGCGGTGCGGCCGCCGCGGTGCAGGTAGTCCTTGTGGTCGGTGGGCGGGTCGATGTTCACGACGAGGTCGAGGCCCTCGACGTGGATGCCGCGCGCGGCGACGTTGGTCGCGACCAGCGCGGTGGCGTGCCCGCTCTTGAACTGCTCCAGGGTGCGGTTGCGCTGCGGCTGGGACTTGCCGCCGTGCAGTGCGGCGGCGCGCACCCCGTTGGACAGCAGGTGCCGGGTCATCCGGTCGACGGCGTGCTTGGTGTCCATGAACATGAGCACCTGGCCGTCGCGGGCCGCGATGTGCGTGGCAGCGGTGCGCTTGTCGGCGTCGGAGACGTGCAGCACGTGGTGCTCCATCGTGGTGACGGCCCCCGCCGACGGGTCGACCGAGTGGACCACCGGGTCGGACAGGAACCGGCGCACCAGCTTGTCGACGTTGCGGTCCAGGGTGGCGGAGAACAGCATCCGCTGCCCCTCGGGGCGCACCTGCTGGAGCAGGGCGGTGACCTGCGGCATGAAGCCCATGTCGGCCATCTGGTCGGCTTCGTCGAGGACGGTGATGCCGACCTGGTCGAGGCGGCAGTCGCCGCGCTCGATGAGGTCCTTGAGCCGTCCCGGGGTCGCGACGACCACCTCGGCGCCGCTGCGCAGCGCCCCGGCCTGCCGGCCGATGGACATGCCGCCGACGACCGTGGCCATGCGCAGCCGGGTCGAGTGGGCGTAGGGGGTGAGGGCGTCGGTGACCTGCTGGGCCAGCTCGCGGGTCGGCACGAGGACCAGCGCCAGCGGCTGGCGCGACTCGGCGCGCTGCCCGGTGATACGGGCGAGCAGGGCCAGGCCGAAGGCGAGGGTCTTGCCCGACCCGGTGCGGCCGCGGCCCAGGACGTCCCGGCCGGCCAGCGCGTTGGGCAGGGTCGCCGCCTGGATCGGGAACGGCTCGGTCACACCGTTGCGGGTGAGGGTCGACAGCACCGGGGCCGGCAGGTCCATCCCGGCGAAGGTCTCGACGGGGGGCAGTGCGGGGGTCGTGCTGACCGGGAGCGCGAACTCGCCGGTGGGGGCCTGGGCGCCGGGGCGGCCCGCGGGGCGGGAGCGGGGACGCGGGCGGTCGCCGCCGCGGCCCCCCTGGCCCTGGCCTTGGCGGGCGGGGCGTCCGGTGGAACGGGTGGGGCGGTTCATACGGAACCTTCCTCGACAGGGCACGTTGCGAGGAAGCCCGGGCGGCACGAAGCCGCGAACGGAGTCACAAGAACGAACCGGAGAATGCGAAGCGCGAACGGGATTCAACCGCGTAACGGCATCGGTACGGTCGGCGCCTGCCGAAGAGCGGCGGCCGGAATGCCTGACCGTGGTGTGGTGCCGACTCTTGCTCGGATGGCGGCGGCCTGGGGCCGCGCCATGAGGACCGGGCCCGCGCTTCGCAGTGCGGGCCGCACCCTCGTATCAGAGCAGACGATCACCAACGTAACACGCAGGCGGCCGCGGTGGGGGATTCAAGATCGTTAGCGTTGTCACACCACGTCGCCGTGCCGCGGCGGGGCGCCGTACCCCTGCCGCGCGGGGTCCCGGCCGCAGCGGAACACGCCCAGGGCCCCGGCGACGCACATCCGGGGGTTTCCGCGGTGATCTCCGCGCGGTCGGCGGATCTCCCGGTGAGCGGGCGGAATTCGGTCGGCGAGTTCTTTTCCACGGCCCCTGTGCCGAAGCGTTGTCCGGCGTGTTTTCGCAGGTCAGAAAAACGTGAACATCGCATTCGCGTTTGACCGGGCCGCCTCCGATCGCCAAGGATGAATCGTCCGCGGCCGAACGACCCGATTCCGGGTCTCTTCGTCATGCCCGGATACCGCCCGCCGGTTTCCCGGCGGGCGATCGATCCCCCTGAGCAGGGCGGAAAGGAGCAACGATGCCGATCCTGGTCACCGGTGCCACCGGAACGGTCGGCGGCGTCCTGGTCCGGCGGCTCGTCGAGGCCGGCCACGAGGTCCGCGCGCTGACCCGCGACCCCGCGTCCCCAGCCGCGGCGCGGCTGCCGAAAGAGGTCGAGGTGGTCCAGGGGGACTTCGGCTCACCCGGGACCCTGGTCCCGGCCTTCCGCGGCGTCGAGCGGATGCACCTGGTCGCGCAGGACGGGTACGGCGCGCTGATGACCGGCGGGCGGATCCTGGAGCTGGCGGAGCAGGCCGGCGTGCGCCGCATCACCCACCTCGGCCACAACGACACGAGCAGGGACGACGACGATCCGATGGAGGCCGACCACCGCGCGCTGCACCGCGCCATCGAGGCGTCGGGGCTGGAGTGGACCCACGTGTGGCCCGGCGAGTTCATGGCGAACACGCTGGAATGGGCGGGGTCGATCGCGGCGGAGGGCGTCGTCCGGGCGCCCTTCGGCGACTGGAACACCGCGCTGGTCCACGAGGCCGACATCGCGGCGGTCGCCATGGCGGCACTGCTGGAGGACGGGCACGCGGGGAAGGCGTACCAGCCCACCGGCCCCGAGCCGGTGCGGCGCCGCGACGCCGTGCGGATGATCGGCGACGCCCTCGGGAAGCCCGTCGAGTACATCGAACTGACCGCCGAGCAGGCGCGGGAGCACTGGGCCGACACCTACCCGCCGGAGGTCATCGAGTGGTTCCTGGAGATGGGCGAGGACACGCCGGACATGGGCTGGGTGTCGCCGGACGTCGAAGCGGTCACCGGGCGCCCCGCGCTCGGCTTCGCACAGTGGGCCGTTGAGCACGCCGACGACTTCCGGTGACACCGGGTCCCGGTCCGGCGCGCCGGACCGGGACCCGCCGGGCGCCGCGGGAACCGGCGGAGAAAACCCGAGGCGCCCGGGCATGGCGCGTCGTTAGGCTCGCGGCCATGCGCGACCTCGATGCCCTGCCAAAGGCCCACCTGCACGTCCACCTGGAGAGCACAGTGCGCCCGGAGACGCTCAGGGAGATCGGCGCGGCGAACGGCGTGGCGGTGCCCGACCCGCCCTCCGGCGAGCGGCCGTTCGCCGGCTTCCGCCAGTTCGCCGACCACGGCACCCTCGTCCGCGACTGCCTGCGGCGCCCGGAGGACTTCGCCCGGGTCGCGGCGGAGTTCTGCGCGGACGAGGCGGCCCGCGGCACCCGCTACGCCGAGGTGACCTTCACGGCGGCCTCGCACGGCGAACGGCTCGGCCGGCCGGAGATGCCCCTTGCCGCGGTGCTCGACGGCCTCGCCGCGGGACAGGCCGAGCACGGCATCGAGTGCGGGGTGATCCTCGACCACTCCCGGCGGCGGTCGGTCGAGCGCGCCTGGGCGACGCTCGGCCTGGCGCGCAGGTTCGCGGCCGACGGCGTGGTCGCCATCGGCATGGCGGGGGACGAGGCCCATCCGCTCGCCCCGTTCGCCGAGGTCATCGCCGCCGCTGCGGACGCGGGGGTGCACCTGGTGCACCACGCCGGTGAGAGCAGCGGGGCCGCGAGCATCCGCGAGGCGATCGGCATCGGCCGGGCGGAGCGCCTCGGCCACGGCATCCGCGTGCTGGACGACCCCGGGCTGGTCGCGGAGGTGCGGGACCGCGCGATCCCGCTGGAGGTGTGCCCGTCGTCCAACGTCGCCCTCGGCCTGGCCGACTCCTTCGCCGCGCACCCGCTGCCGGCGCTGCGCGCCGCCGGCCTGGCGGTGACCCTGAACACCGACGTCCCCTCGGTCACCGGCACCACGCTGACCGGGGAGTTCACCCGGGTGCGCGAGGTGTTCGGCGCCACCGACGCCGAACTCGCCGGGTTGGCGCGGGCGGGCATCGACGCCTCGTTCGCCCCCGAGCCGACCAAGGCGCGGCTGCGCGGCGCGGCGGCGGCCTGGCTCGCCGCCCCCGCAGCCTAGGTGTACTGACCTGAGAGGTGAGGTACGCGCCCGGTGCCGGGTCAGCCCGCGGCCCACACGCCGGACGTGCCCCGGCGGTGGCTGCCGACCAGGTGGGTGTCGACCATGCCGATAGCCTCCATGAGGGCGAACATCGTGGTGGGCCCCACGAACGCGAACCCCTTGCCGCGCAGCGCCTTGGACAGCGCCGCCGATTCCGCGGACCGGGTGGGGACCTCCTCGACGGTGCGCGGCTCAGGCGTTGCCGCCGGAGCGAACGACCAGACGAAGTCGGCCAGCCCGCCCTCGGCGCGCAGCGCGATGACGGCCCGCGCGTTGGTGATGGCGGCGCGGACCTTGCGGTCGTTGCGGACGATCCCCGAGTCGCCCATGAGGCGCGCGACGTCGTCCTCGGTGTAGCGGGCCACGGTGTCGGGGTCGAAGCCGTCGAACGCGGCCCGGAACGCCGGCCGCTTGCGCAGGATGGTCGCCCATGACAGCCCGGCCTGGAACGCCTCCAGGCTGATGCGCTCGTAGAGGCCCTGCTCGTCGCGGACCGGCATCCCCCACTCGGTGTCGTAGTAGTCGCGCAGCAGCGGGTCGGTGGCGGCCCACGGCGGCCGGGCCAGGCCGTCGGCGCCGATCACGGCCCCCGTGGCGGCGGGCGGCGCCGTGCCGGGGGCGGCGGGCGCCGCCGGTTCGTCGATGCGGTCCATGAGCCCTCTTCGGTGGTGCGCGGACAGGGTGGGGCGCGCGGCGGCGCGCCCCCGTCGAGGGTAGCCGCGGTGCCCGGTCCGCGGCGGCTGACAGCGATCTGTGCGCGGCCTGGCGCCGCGGTCGGCGAGCCTTCGGATGCCGGCGGGCGGACCGCGTTGCGCCCCCGCCGGGACGATGACGATCGAACGGAGACGCAATGACCGACCTGCCGGACCTCGCGACCTGGGTCCGCGACCACGCCTTCACCGCGGAGACGCTGGACCCGAGCGCCCCGCTGGACGACCTGGAGCCGCTGCGCGCCCTGGTCGGCGACGCCCGCGTCGTCGCGATCGGCGAGAGCTCCCACCTGGTCAAGGAGTTCTACCTGTTCCGGCACCGCATGCTGAGGTTCCTCGCCGAGCGCTGCGGCTTCACGGTGCTCGCCTTCGAGGCGCCCTTCACGGAGGCCCATGCCGTCGACTCCTACGTGCGCGGCGGCCCGGGGACGGCGGCGGCGGTCGCCGCCGAGGGGATCGCCATGGGCCTGGGCGACTGCGCGGAAATGCACGACCTGCTGGACTGGATGCGCGAGTACAACCGCACGGCCGCCGTCCCGCTGGGCTTCGCCGGGCTCGACGTGCCCGGGTCGCTCGGCTCGCCGCTCCCCGCGCTGCACGTCCTCGACGGGTACGTGCGCTGGGCCGAACCGGACGCGCTCGGGCTGGTGGAGCGCGCCACGGAACTGGCCGGGCGCTTCCACGGCGGCGGAATCGCCCCCATGGAGTACTACAGCGGCCTGCCGCAGGCCGACCGGGACGAGCTGACGGTGCTGCTGAGCCGGCTGCTGTCGCGGGTGGAGATCGCGGCCGCGGCCGGCAGGGGCGGCGAGCGGCGGCGCGAGCACTCCTCGGCACTGCACCACCTGCGCGGCGCCTGGAAGCTCGACCACGCCCACCGGGAGATCGCCGAGTACGGGATCGAGTCGGCGTCGTCCACCCGGGACGCCTTCCTCGCGGAATCGGTACTGCGGCTGCTGGACGAGGGCGGCCCGGACACCAGGGTCGTGGTCGCCTGCCACAACTGGCACATCCAGCGGACCGAGGTCGAGCAGGAGGGCCCCTACGTGATGCGGCCCCAGGGCAACCACCTCGCGGCGGAGCTCGGCAACGACTACGTCGCGATCGGTGTCACCTCGGGCACCGGGGACACGGGCTACTTCCACGGCGCCCCGGAGACGCCGCTGGGGTTCGAGTTCCGCGCGATGCCGCTGCCGCCGCCCGAGAAGAACAGCATCGAGGCGGCGTTCGACACCCGGCACCCGCTGGCGGTCGCCGACCTGCGCGCCGCCCGCGGCGCGGTCCGCGACGGCGACTCCGTCCGGGGGATGCGCATGGTGGAGTACTTCCTCGACCTGCCGGTCATGGCCGCGTTCGACGCCGTGGCGCACGTCGCGCAGACCCACCGCGCGACGCCGGGCGCCCCGGCGCCCGGCTGAGCGTGCGGGAGCCCGCCCGCCGGGCGGGCTCCCGCCTACTCCGGCTGGGTGACGGTGAGGTCGACGGCGCTGCCGCTGCCGCCCGCCGGGGCCGGATCGTCCTCGGACTTCCGGCCGGCGCGCACCTCGTCGATGGCGATGGTGATGCCGTTGTCGAGGGTGATCACGTCGCCCTTCGCGCCCTTGCGGACCAGCGGCGACCGCTTCTCGATGCCGGGGCCGGTGATCGAGAGCGACGCGGTGCCCTCGCGCACCGAGATGAGCCCGATCTTCAGCGCGCCGACCCGCT
This sequence comes from Murinocardiopsis flavida, assembly GCF_003014485.1. Taxonomy (GTDB): domain Bacteria; phylum Actinomycetota; class Actinomycetes; order Streptosporangiales; family Streptosporangiaceae; genus Murinocardiopsis; species Murinocardiopsis flavida. Next base: position 85,730 of record NZ_PYGA01000013.1, read on the forward strand.
TGCGGGTGGTCTGCTCGAGGGTCGCCGCCGCCTCGGAGCCGGGCTCCACCGCGGGCGACGGGTCGAAGGTGCGGCGCTCGGGGGTCGCCTCACTCATGGCGGAGGGTTCGTCCACGCCGTCGTCCTCGCTTCCGGTGCTGCACGCCGCGGTGAACGACACCAGGGCTGCGGTGAGGGCCAGTACTGCCAGCGCGGTTCGCCGGTTGCGCATGGGTCAGTCCTTCCCGAGTGAGTTGGTGTCGACGCTCTGCAAATGCGACTGGAACTCGTCCATGGTCACGGAGACCTCGTGGCCCCACGGGTTGTACAGGGTCACCCGGCCGTCCTTGGCGCCCTTCACGATATAGGCGTGCCCGGGGACGAGGGTGTCGTCCTTGTACCGCTCGCCGTCGGCGTCGTCCTCGGGCTTGGTCGTGACGCTGACGGCTGTCTTGGGGTCGCCGGTCGCCCATTCGTTGATCTGGCTCTCCGACACGTCGCCGGGGTCGTGCTCTTCGCTGTCGTGGCCGGTGATGGTCTCCATGGCGTCGGAGGGGAAGCCGCCCTCGATCTCGCCGAAGCTGCCCTCCTTCTCCGCGTACGCCTTCTCCAGGATCGCGGGCCACATGACCGCGTCCGACCCGGGGTCGGCGAACTCGGCGCTGCCGTCCTCGCCCATGACGAGGTCGGGGGTGACCGTCACCGATTCGCCGTCGGGGAACTCGACGGTGTAGGTGCCGTTGGAGTTCGGCTTGATCATGTCGCGGATGATTTCGGGATCGGTGTCGGCCACGGCGCCGAACCCGGAGAGCCACCAGCAGTCGCCGAGGCCGCCCTGCTCGATGTCGTCCGAGGAGATCTCGCCCTTCTCCGGGTAGAGGCGCCCACCGGGGACCTCGCCGTACGCGAGGTCGTTCGACCGGTGCTCGGGGCTCTTCTTCTTCACGTCGTCCTCGATGTCGGCGAAGGACGGCTCGATCTTGTCGGGCGCGATCTGATGGAGGCGGCGCAGGTTGTCGATGTCGAGCTTGCGCAGCGTGATCTCGCGGACGCCGTCCTGGTCGAGGAGTTCGCGGATCTCGTCGGCCGAGAGGCTGTGGTAAAGGGCCGCCAGTTCCTCGGCGGTCATGTCCTTCATGATCTCTTCGGGCGCCGTCGGCTTCCCCCACGAGCCGGGGTTGTACCAGTCGGAGTCGTCGTTCAGGTACTCCTTGATGGCCTCGATGTCGTCCTCGGCGGACTCGAACGCCTCGTCGTCGGGGCGGCCCGGAGCAGGGGGCTGGTTCGGCGAGCCGCCGCCCGACCCGGAATCGGGCTTGTCGGGCTTGCCGTACACCTCGTCGCGGTCGCCGCCGCCGTCATCGGGCTCGGGGGCGGGCTCCTCGCAGTCGCCGCCGGTCAGCTCGCAGACGGCGGCGGTCACGCTCGCGGTGAACGACGTGTTGAGCACGGCGGCGGTCAGCCCGGCGGCGAGGACGCCGACGAGGATGACGACGGCGCTGTACTCGGCGATGCCCGCGCCGATATCGGACCGCAGGCGTGCGGCGGGTCGGCGTGGCGCGTGGGGCCTGCTCGATCGAGGCACGTTTCGGGGGCTTTCTCGTCGCGACGCGGCGCCGCGGCGGGACTGCCCGCGGGCGAGCGCAAATGGGGAGAACGCGGCTCAAACTATCTGCGGGAATGCCGGCGCGGGTAGGGGCCGCAGGCCCAAATCGCAGGTGGCGGCGGTGGGACCAGGGCCTCAGTCGACGGCCCGACCGTGGGCCGCCGCGCCCGCCAGTCCGTCGACGAGGGCCCACGCCCGCTCGGTGAACTCCCCGTCGAGGACGCCCGGCGCCAGCGGCACGCGCCGCCCCGACGGGTCCAGGAGGCTCCCCGTCGCACCGGCGAGCTCCCACGTCGTCGCCGCGGCGAGGGCGGCGCGGTGGGTGCGCCGTTGCCGGGTGCGGGCGATCCGGCGGAGCGGGCGCGGTGCGGGCAGCCGTCCGGGCCGGGGGCGCGGGGGCGGCGCCGACCGGCCGGCGCCCGGGTCGGCCGCGAACACCCGCGGGCCCCATGCGCGCTCGCGGCGGGCGAGTTCGAGCGTCCAGGCGAGGGCGAGCAGGCCGGCCCGTGCGGAGGCGGCGGCAGCGGTGTAGTGGCGGACGGAGTGGACGTCGCTGAACGGGTCGCCGGTGAACCCGGCGCCGCCGGGGGAGACCACGTTGACGCAGCGCGCGCCGGGCCGGCGGACCAGCGGCAGGAGCGCCCGGGTCAGCGTGAACGGGCCGATGACGTTGGTGGCGAGCGTGGACTCGTAGCCGTCCGCCGTCTCGCGCCGCTGCGGGTAGGCGCCGCCGGCGTTGTTCACGAGGACGCCGAGCCGGTCGACGCGCTCCGCCACCGCGGCGGCGAGCGCGAGGTTCCCGGCGACGGTGGAGTGGTCGGCGCGCAGGAAGTACACCCGGTCGTGCCCGGCGCGGCGGCGCAGCCGGGCCGCAGCGGCTGCGCCGCGCGTCCGGTCGTCCCCCGAGATGAGGACGGTGAGGCCGCGCGCCGCGAGCGCCTGCGCGGTGCGGTACCCGGCGCCCGCGGTGGCACCCGTGACGAGTGCCGCCCGGTCGGTCGCGTGCGGTGTGGCGGTCATGGGTCAAGCGTGCTGCGCGCACCCCCGCGCGCGCGTCACCCCGGCGGCTGATCCGCCGCTACGCCCAGGCGCGTAGCGGCGCGCGTGCGGCTGCGCCCCGCGGGCACGTCCGCGCCCGCGCGGTCGTCCGCGCCACGGACGCCGGGCGGGGTCCGGCGCCGCGCGGGTTCAGACGGCGCCGGGGAGCAGGTACGCGGCGGCGGCCGTCAGGAGCGCGACCGGTTGGGCCAGTGCGCCGATGAGGACCCCGGCCAGGATCGGCAGGGGGCGCCGCGACCACCGGGCGCCGGCGGCGCGCACCGCCGCGCCGAACGCGGCCGCGGTCACGGTGATCCCGCCGAAGAGCACCAGGAGCGGGCCCGCCACCTCCGCCCAGGCCGGTTCGCGGACCACCGCGATGCGGCCGTCGATCTCAGTGCGGCAGGTCAGCCCCGGGGGCGCCCATGACCAGCCGCTGTCGAAGCGCCGCATCTCGATGTCGTCGAGCGGCACTTCGGGCGGCATGTCGGCGGCCGCGCAGGAGGCCCCCGGGCCGTCCTTGATCAGCACCCCTGTCGCGCCGACCGCGGCGCTCAGCCCGAAGAGGCCGATGATCTGCGCCGCGACCATGACGGCGGCCGCGATGGCGAGGGCCGGGGTGTGCTGTGCCATGCGCGGTACCGTAACGCGTCCGGGGTCAGGACGGGACGTCGGCGGCGGTGCGCGCGGGGCTCGGGGCCGCCGCCGCGGCGGTCCCGGTGAGGAACCCGGCGACGTCGTCGATCACCTGCGGGTCGGCGAGCATCCCCCGGTGGCCGAGCCCGGTCGTCTCGATCCTGCGGGCACGGGCGCCGTAGGCCGCCGCGAGCAGTTCGGCGTGGGCGGGGGGCACCACCGGGTCGACCGCGTTGTGCACGACCAGGACGGGGCCGTCGTCCCAGCCGGTCGGGTCGGCGGCGGAGAACCGGGTCCAGATGGTGGGGTCGTCCTCGAAGAGGCGGCGCTCGACGGTCCGCTTCAGCGCACGGACGACCGCCGGGCGCAGCCCCAGTTCCGCGCAGAACGCCGTGACCAGGTAGTCGAACTCGCACACCCCGCTGATGGTCACGGCCCACTTCGCCGCCACGCCCTGGCGGAGCGCGTAGAGCGCGAACACCGCGCCGAGGGAGTTCGCGACGACGCCCTCGAACGAGCCGTGCCGCTCGGCGAGGGAGCGGATGACCTCCTGGTGGTCGAGGATCGTGCCCGCCGTCGCGCCGGGGCTCTCGCCGTGGCCGAACGCGTCGTAGGCCACGGGGCTGTAGCCCAGCGCGCGCAGCCGGGTCACGAGTCCGGCGAACCGCGAGGCGCGCGACCGCCACCCGTGGACCAGCAGGACGGGGCGCCGCCCGTCGCCCCATTCGTAGGTGACGACGTCGCGCCCGTTGACGGTGACGAGGCCCCTGCGGGCGTCGTCGTGGACGGCGCGTTCGGCGGGGCGTACCTCGCCGCGTGTCAGCGGGCGCCGCCACAGCTCGAAGGCGACGCGTCCGGCCGCGCGCGGCGCGACCAGGGAGAGGGTGTTGACGGCTGTGCGGATGGCGGTGCCTGCTGCGGTCATGGTGCGTCCTTCGCTGCGGGTGGCTGGGTGGGTGGCGGGCCGGTGCGCTGCCCCGGGGCCGCTGCCGGTGGCCTCCGGCGCCGCCCGCCAATAAAACAATACGAACGATCGTATTATTAGTTTCTCGGCGGCTTCCCGTCAAGACGGGCCTGGAATAGGATCCGACCGACCGGTCGTACACCGTGGTGGAGGCGGACGATGGACGTGCGGGCCGATGGGCGCCCCGACGGCAGGCTGGCGCGCGGCGACCACACCCGGCGCGCCGTCCTGCGGCGCGCCGTCGACATCGCGTCCATCGACGGACTCGACGGCCTCTCCATCGGGCGGCTCGCCAAAGAGCTGGAGATCAGCAAGAGCGGCCTGTTCGCGCACTTCGGCGCGAAGGAGGAGTTGCAGCTCGCCGCCATCCGCGCCGCCCGGCGGATCTACGCCGACGCCGTCGTCGACCCCGCGTTCGCGGTCCCGCCGGGCCTGCGGCGCGTGTGGATGCTCGGCGAGAGCTGGCTCGACTACTCCAGGCGGCGGGTGTTCCCGGGCGGGTGCTTCTTCGCCAAGGCCACCCACGAGTTCGGCGCCCGCGCCGGGCGCGTGCACGACGCCCTCGCCGCTGCCAACAGCGAGTGGCTGGCGGCGGTCGAGCGCGTCATCGAGGACGCCCGGCAGCTGGGCGAACTCCGCGCCGACACCGACCCCGCCCAGCTCGCGTTCGAGCTCAACGCGTTCCTCGAATCCGCCAACATGGCGTCCCTCCTGCGCGCGGACGACACCGCCTACGCCCATGCGCGCGCCGCCATCCGCGCCCGCCTCACCGCTGCGGCGTCCCCGGGCACCCCGCACCCCTGGACCGACTGAAGGCGGTCCCCGCTGAGAGGAGCCCGCGCAACGCTAGGGGCGCGCGCCCGGCCCGGAAGCCGTGGAGTCGTGCGTGATCCGCACCAGCAGAGCGAGCACGATGCCGCCCGACAGCGCTGCGGCGCTCCCCATGGCGAGGAAGGGAACGGTGGCACCGGTCGCCGGGATGAGGTGGACGGCGCCGAGGGCCGCGAGGACGGGCGACAGCCCGATCAGGCAGGCGAGCCCGGCGGCGAGTGCCCGGACGAAGGGTTCTTCGGCGGCCGTCGCGGCACGGATGGCGCGCTGCGCGAGGAGGACCAGCGTCGCCAGAACGGCGAGGAGTCCGATCAGCCCGAGTTCCTCGCCGACCCCTGCGAGCACGGCGTCGGCCGGGATGGCCGCCCGGCCGGCACCCAGACCGCCGCCGACGATGCCGCCCCCGGCATCGGATGCGGACGCGAAGGTCGCGGAACCGGCTTCGGCACCCTCCGTGCACGGGGCGGCGGTCCCCGCCCCGCACGCGGGGCCTGGACCGAACGCCGCCGAGAGCGGGATGACCACCGCGCACGCGGCGATGTAGGCGGCGGCGCCGATGACCGGCCACCGGACCCGCCGGATGGCGGTGTAGGCCACCGCCAGGAACGCGCCGAACACCAGCGTCGAGGTACCGAAGTCGTGCATCAGGGGACCCATGACCCCGATGCACAGGACGCCGACGACGACCGCGGCCGCGACGAGCCGGGTGGGCCCCGTGCCGCTGCCCGCCGCGCCGCCCGTGGCGGGCGTGCGGCCGCCGTGCTCGGCCGCGAGGTATCCGGCGAATGCGATGACCAGCAGGATCTTCGCGAACTCCACGGGTTGCGTCGGCACGCCGGGGATGGCGATCCACTGGCCGCCGTTGACGGTGAAGCCCAGACCGGGGACGAGCGGGAGCAGCAGCAGGACGACGGCGCCGATTGCGGCGGTGCGTGCGTGGCGCCGGAGGAGGCGCGGATCACGGAGGGCGTACACGACCGCCGCGAAGACGAGCAGGCCCGCGGCGGCCCACAGCAACTGGGTGCGCACCGCGCTCTCGGCGGCGGCATGCGCCGCATCAACCGACGGCCCCGGCTGGGACGCGTGCAGCGGGTACGCCACGGCCACTGCGGCGCCGCTCAGCAGGACGGCGCACGGGAGCAGGAGCGGGTCGGCGCAGGGCGCGGTGCGGCGGATGGCGAGGTGGCCGAGCACGCCGACCGCGCCCAGCACGGCGCTGTAACCGAGTGACGGCCCGAGCGACGGCCCGCCGCCCGATCCGGCCTGGACCATCGCGACCGCGACGGCGCCGACCGCGGCGGCCAGCAGTACCAGTTCAACGGCGCGGCGCCGGGTCGGGGACGGGGCGGACGGCGGGGTGCTGCGCATCGGGTCTCTTCCCAGCTCGGTTCCGATCGGAGTACGGCCGTCCCGCCCGTGGACCATCGATGTCCGGTGGGCGTCGCCGGTGCGCTCCCCGGTCGGGCCGGGACGTCGTTGCCGGAGCCATGGCCCTGGGCGGCCCGCGTTCCTCGCGGCCGACAGAAGTGCATGCCGAATCCTGGCAGAAACCCGGCCATTCAGGTAACCGGCGGGGAGAGGACGCCACCTCGTGCCGCCGAATACGGACTCCAATCGCCGGAGACGCAATGGAAAGTGCCATGCCCGACACCGGGGAAGTCGGCACAACGGGCGGGGGTTCCTCGGGGTCGTGTCCCCGGGGAGATCGACTGTTCGGATCGGTGGTGCCTGCTCCGGCACGTCTGACTCACAGATTGACTGACTGTGGCGGCCCACGAGCGCGAGGGGGTTCCGTTCGGAGACGCCCAGAGGCGAGAGCGTCCGTGACCCCGGAGAGGCGGGAGCCAGGCTGCCGGGAAGCCTGCGCACGCCCCTACTGCGCCCGCTTCGCGGAGTATCGCGCAGCGGGGGCCCGCGACGGCAACCCATCCCCTTCGCCCGGGTTCGGCGCGTGACGACCGGGCGAAGTTGTTCGCCGGGGGTTTCAAGCCGTCGCACTTTGGTGACATAAAGCAGTGGTTATATTACCCAAAGTAACTGGAGTGCAGATGAAGAACCGTATCGCCGCCCGCCTCGCCGCAGGGGTCTTCCTGGCCGCCGCACTGCTGACCGGGAGTGCAGCGACGGCGTCGGCCGACGAGGTGCAGGACCTTTTCAACTACTGCCAGTACATCAAGTTCAATTCCCCGCTCTGCTCGGACTTCTAGCGGTCCATCGCGCGGCGCGGGCTCCTCGGGGTCCGCGCCGCTTCTGTGGGCGGGGTGCTACCCGGCGGGGGCGGGCGGGAGGCCGTAGACCGCTTCGGCCGTGCCGTGGAACAGGCGTTCGCGTTGGTGGGGTGTCCAGTCGGCGGTGCAGGCCGCGATCGCGTCCCAGACCTTGCGGTAGCCGCCCGCGAGTTCGCTGACCGGCCAGTCGCCGCCGTACATCAGCCGGTCGGCGGTGAACAGCTCCAGCGCGCGGTCGACGGCGGGCCGCAGGTCCTCTGCCGTCCAGTCCGACCCGCCGGTGAGTGTGCCCAGGCCGGAGACCTTGGCGACGACGTTGGGGTGCGCCGCGGCCCTCGCCAGCGCCCCGGCCCAGGACCGGAGGTCGCCGGAGGCGATGGGCGGCGCACCGAGGTGGTCGACGACGAGGGTGAGGTCGGGCAGTTCGGCCGCGAGGGTCGCGACGTGGGCGAGGTCGCGCTCGCTGACGGCGACGACGTCGAAGGTCAGCCCGCGCGGGGCGAGCAGCCGCAGGCCCTCGACCACCGCCGGGCGCACCAGCCAGTCCGGGTCGGGCTCGTCGTGGTTCAGGTGCCGCACGCCGACGAACCGCGGGTCGGCGCCGAGGGTGTCGAGGGCGGTGGCGGCGTCGGTCGGCCGCTCCAGCGGCACCCAGCCGACCACGGCGGCGGCCACGGGCCAGCGGTCGCACACCGCGAGCATGTCGTCGGTGTCGGCGCGGGTGTTCTCGGCCTGGACCAGGACCGTGCGGGCGACGCCGGTCCCGGCGAGGAGCGGGGCGAGGTCGCCCTCGTCCCAGTCGCGGTGGATGGGCGCGGTGTCGGCGCCGAGCCACCCGTACCGGCCCGGTGCGAGGCGCCAGAAGTGCTGGTGCGCGTCGACGGCGCTCACGGCCGCTCGCCCCGCTGCTGCCGCAGCCGCCAGACCCGGCCGAGCGCCATGTCGGCGGCCGCGTCGCCGGTGGACTCGAAGTGGTCGACGTAGCGGTTGATGAACTCCTGCCAGCGCCGGTTGGCGGGGTCGGTGTCGAGCGCGGCCATCGCCGCGGCGAAGTCGTCGCACTCGACGACGTGGAACAGGTGGCGTCCGCTGCGCCAGATGCTCCAGTCGCTGATCCCGACGCGGCGGAAGGACGCGTCGAGGTCGTCGGGTATGCGCTGGTGCGCGTTCTCGTAGCCGTCCGCTGCGCCGTCGCGCAGGATGGAGTGCAGGGCGACCCGCATCAGGTCCGGTCTCCGTTCGTCGCGGTCGTTCGTGTCGGCCCGGGCCGCCCGTGGGCGCCCGGTTCGCGGCCGGGGGCGTCCGCCCCCGTGTCCGCTGCGGGGACCGGGGCGTCCGCGCGCAGCAGCCCCTGCTCGACCAGGTCGGACCAGAGCGCGGCGCCGACCGGCTCCCGGAACAGCGCGGCGTTGCGCGCGGCCTGCTCGGCCGAGTACGCGCCGATGCACACCGACGCGACGGCCGGGTGCCCGAGTGGGAAGCGGGCCGCCGCCGCCGGCAGGGTCGTGCCGTGGCGCGCGCAGACCGCCGCCATGGCGCGGGCCCGCTCCAGCAGGCCCGGCGGCGCCGCCTGGTAGTCGTAGGTGGCGTCCTGCGGCGGGTGCGCGTCGGCGAGCAGGCCGGAGTTGAACGCCCCCGCGGCGACCACCGACACCCCGCGGCGCGCGCATTCGGGCAGCAGGTCGTCGAGCGGGCCCTGTTCGAGCAGGGTGTAGCGGCCGGCCAGCAGCACCACGTCCAGGTCGGTATCGCGGACGAACCGGGTGAGCATGGCCGACTGGTTCATCCCCGCGCCGTAGGAGCGGATGACGCCTTGGGAGCGCAGTTCGTCCAGTGCGGGGAACGCCCCCTCCATGGCCTCCCGGTAGTGCTCGTCGGGGTCGTGGACGTAGAGGATGTCGACGCGGTCCAGGCCGAGGCGGTCCAGGCTCGCCTCCAGCGAGCGCAGGACCCCGTCGCGGCTGTAGTCGCGCACGCGGACGTGCGTGGCCGGCACGGCGAAGCCCTCGGGGTCGGTGCCGCCGGCGCCGCCGGTGTCGGCGGGGCGCAGCAGCCGGCCGACCTTGGTCGAGACGATCGCCGCGTCGCGCGGCAGGCCCGCCAGCACCGTCCCGAGCCTGCGCTCGGCGAGGCCCAGACCGTAGTGCGGGGCGACGTCGACGTAGCGGACGCCGTTCCGCCACGCCGCGGGCAGCGCGCCGGACCACTCGGCGTCGGGCACCTCGCGGGCGAGGTTGCCGAGCTGCGCGGCGCCGAGGGAGCAGGGCCCGACGCGGAGCCCGCCCCTGCCGAGGGGCCGGGTGCCGAGGGGCGGGTGCGGCTCGGCCGGGTGGTCGGCCGGGACGCCGCTTGGCGTGGGGACGGGCATGGCACCTCGTGCGCGGGAACGGTGGGGGAGGGGGACGCGGAGCGCCCCGCGGGCCGCCGGCCCGCGGGGCGGCCGGGTCAGGTGAGCGCGAACCCGACGGCGGCGGGTCCGGCCGGCCCGCCCTCGGGCAGGTCCACGACGATACGGCCGCCTTCGGAGCGTGCCGCGACCGGTGTGCCGCCGGGGGTGCGCGCCGACGCGGGGTCGAGCGCCCCGGTGTCGGCGCCGAGGTCGACGGTGCCCCGCCCGTCGGCGAAGGCGGTGGCGCGCTCGCCGCTGCGGGTCCAGCGCACCCACGGCGCGTCGGACGCCGCTGCGGTCTCGGCGGGCAGCACGGTGCTGTCGAGGACCGCCTCGCCGTTCACCGCCATCCACGCGGCCACCTGCTCCAGCGCGGCCCGCTGCTGCGCCGGCAGCCGCCCGGCGGCGTCGGGGCCGACGTTGAGGAGCAGGTTCCCGCCGCGGGAGACGACGTCGACGAGGTGCCGGAGCACACCGGGGCCGTCGAGGTAGTGGCGCTCGTCCTCGACCCGGTTGTAGCCGAAGGAGAGCCCGATGCCGCGGGTGTTCTCCCACATGTCGGTCTTCTCGGCGTCGAGTCCCTGCTGGTACTCGCTGGTGCGGAAGTCCCAGTGGGTCATGCCCCAGCGGTCGTTGACGACGCCGTCGGGCACGGCGGCGTAGTAGCGCTCGAAGAGCTCCACGAGGCTGCCGGGGCCGGCCGGCTTGCCGGCGTCGGGCCATTCGATGTCGTTCCACAGGACGTCGGGCCGGTAGCGGTCGATGAGGTCGGCGACGTGCCGGTAGGCGTAGGCGTGGAAGGCGGCGTCGACCGGCCGCTCCTTCCCGGTGGCGTCCTCCCGCTCGATGGGCGGCAGGTCGGCGAAGTGCCAGTCGAGGCCGCCGGAGTAGTACACGCCGAACCGCAGCCCGGCGGCGCGGGTCGCCCGCGCGAACTCCCCGATCAGGTCGCGGCGCGGCCCGCGGTGGACGGTGTTGCGCTCGCCCGTTCCCGGGGCGTCCCACAGCGTGATGCCGTCGTGGTGCTTTGTCGTGGGGATGACGTAGCGGGCGCCGGTGCGGGCGAACAGCGCGACCATTTCGTCGGCGTCGAACTCCTCGGCGCCCCACTGGTCGAGGAACGCGTCGTAGGGTGCGCCGCCGTACACCTCGTCCTGGTGCGCGCGGGCGGGGCTGCCCTCGATGCGGATGGTGTTGGCGTACCACTCGGCGTAGGGGTTGTGCCGGAACCAGGTGGTCTTCTCGATGGTGCCGAGTTCCCCGATGGGCTCGGCCCAGGCGGGCACGGAGTACGCGCCCCAGTGGATGAAGATCCCGAACTTGGCGCTGCGGTACCAGGCGGGGACCTCCCTGGCGAACTTGGCGAACTGGGCGGGGCGCGTCGGGTCGGTCGTGAACATGGCCATCGAGGCTTCCTCGCTGTCGGGGAGTCCGGGTGCGCGGCGGGGCCGCGCCGGTGCGCCGGGATCGCGGTGGGCGCTACGGTGACGCAGGCCACGAGAAAACATACGATGACAACACGGCGCAGTCAATGGTGGCGTAATGCGGTCGTCACACACGAAGAATCGAATATTCCCAGTTGGACGGCGTTTTCGCATTTCATGGACGTGAGAATCCGGCGGCATCATTGCCTTTTTCATCGGATGTCTGTTAGGTTTCGCACGCTTAACATCGGATGTCTGGAGCTTCCATGCAGTTGTCGCACGTCAGGTCGGGCACCCCGGCCCACCGTCCCCCCGCAACACCCGCTGGGCCCCACCGCAGCCGGAACGGAGCGGCCTGATGCCGCGGGTCACCTCCTTCACGACGCACGACATCCGCTTCCCCACGTCGCGGCTCCTCGACGGCTCCGACGCGATGAATCCCGACCCCGACTACTCGGCGGCCTACCTCGTCATCGGCACCGACGAGCCGCACGGCCACACCGGGCACGGGTTCGCGTTCACCATCGGGCGCGGCAACGACGTGCAGGTCGCCGCCATCGCCGCCCTCGAAGGGCACATCCTCGGCAGCGACCTCGACACCCTCCTCGACGACATGGGCGCCACCTGGCGCTCCCTCGTCCACGACTCGCAGCTCCGCTGGCTGGGCCCCGAGAAGGGCGTCATGCACATGGCGGTGTCGGCCGTCGTCAACGCCTTATGGGACCTCAAGGCCAAACGCGCCGGCCTCCCCCTGTGGCGGCTGCTCGCCGCGATGAGCCCCGAGGAGATCGTCGCCCTGGTCGACTTCCGCTACCTCACCGACGCCCTCACCCCCGAGGAGGCGCTGCACATCCTGCGCGGCGCCGAACCGGGGCGGCGGGAGCGCACCGAACGACTCGGCGCCGACGGCTACCCCGCCTACACCACCACCCCCGGGTGGCTCGGCTACTCCGACGACAAGCTGGTGCGGCTCTCCCTCGAAGCCGTCGCCGACGGTTTCACCCTGATCAAGCTGAAGGTCGGCGGCGATCTCGACGACGACATCCGCCGCATGCGGCTGGTCCGCGACGCCGTGGGGCCCGACGTCCGCATCGCCGTCGACGCCAACCAGCGCTGGGACGTCGACTCCGCCATCCGGTGGATCACCGCGCTCGCGCCGTTCGACCCGTGGTGGGTCGAGGAGCCGACCAGCCCCGACGACATCCTCGGCCACGCCGCCATCCGGCGCGCGGTCGCCCCGGCCAAGATCGCCACCGGCGAGCACGTGCAGAACCGCATCGTGTTCAAGCAGCTGCTCCAGGCCGAGGCGCTCGACGTCGTGCAGATCGACGCGGCCCGTGTCGCCGGCGTCAACGAGAACATCGCGATCCTGCTGCTCGCCGCGAAGTTCGGCGTCCCCGTCTGCCCGCACGCCGGCGGCGTCGGGCTGTGCGAACTGGTGCAGCACCTGTCCATGTTCGACTTCGTCGCTGTCTCCGGCCGCATCGGCGACCGCGTCATCGAATACGTCGATCACCTCCACGAGCACTTCCTCGACCCGGTGCGGGTGCGCGGCGCCGCCTACGCCGCACCGAGCGCACCGGGCTACTCCGCGCAGATGCACGCCGAGACCCTGCGCCGGTTCGCGTTCCCCGGCGGCGCCGAATGGGCGACCGCCCCCGCACCCCCCGCCGCAGCCCCCCTCCCGGCCCCCACAGCAGAGGAGTCCACCCGATGAGCGAGTTCACCGGGCTCACAGCCCTCGTCACCGGCGGCGGCGCCGGGATCGGCGCGGCAACGGCGGCCCTGCTCGCCGAGCGCGGGGCGGGCACGGCGGTGCTCGACCGCGACGTCGCCCACGTGCCCGACACCCACCTCGCGGTCGAGGCCGACCTCACCGACGACGCCTCCGTCCGCGCGGCCGTCGACCGCGTCGCGGGCGAACTCGGCGGCCTCGACATCCTGGTCAACAACGCGGGTATCGGCGCGCAGGGGACCGTCGCCGACAATGACGACGCCGAATGGCACAGCGTCCTCGACGTCAACGTGGTCGGCCTGGTCCGGGCGAGTCGCGCCGCACTGCCCCACCTCGCGCGCTCCGACCATGCCGCCATCGTCAACACCTGCTCGATCGCCGCGTGGGCCGGGCTGCCCCGGCGCGCCCTGTACTCCGCGTCCAAAGGGGCCGTGCAGTCGCTGACCCTGGCCATGGCGGCCGACCACCTCCCCGACGGGATCCGGGTGAACTGCGTGAACCCCGGCACGGCCGACACACCGTGGGTGCAGCGCCTGCTCGACAGCGCGGCCGACCCCGAGGCCGAGCGCGCCCGGCTCACCGCCCGCCAGCCCACGGGCCGCCTCGTCACGGCGGCCGAGGTCGCGCACGCCATCTGCCATCTCGCCAGCCCGCTGTCGAGCGCCACCACTGGGACGGTCCTGGCCGTCGACGGCGGCATGCACGGTCTGCGCCTGCCGCCCCGCTCCTGACACCCGTCCCCGACACCCGCCTCTGACCCCCGCCTCTGACCCCAGCCGGACCGAGGAGCAGCACGATGAAGCGCACGGTAGGACGCCGGGCCGCGGCCGCCGCGCTGGGCCTGTGCCTGGTGGCGGGCTGCGGGGCCGACAGCTCCGTCGGCGGCTCCACCGACGACTCCGGCCGCACCGTCCTCACCTGGATGATGTGGTCCGGCGGCACCGCCGAGCGCGACTCCTGGCAGGCCGCCGCCGACGCGGTCACCAAGGCCCACCCCGACATCCGGGTCAAGCTGGAGACCACCTCGTTCGACGACTACTTCACCAAGATCGGCACCCGCATGGCCGCGGAGTCGTCGCCGTGCATCGTCAGCACCCAGAGCCTGCGGGTCGCGGCGCTCAAGGACGGCATGCGCCCTCTTGACGACCTCATCGCCGCGCAGGGCGCCGACACCGGCGAGTTCGACACGGCGGCGCTCGAAGGGCTCCAGGTGGACGGCGCGCAGTACGGCCTGCCCTACGACAGCGGGCCCATGGTGATGCTGTACAACAAGGAGCGGTTCGCCGAGGCCGGCGTCGCCGAGCCGCGCGAGGGCTGGACGATCGCCGACTTCGAGGTGGCGGCCGACCGGCTCAGCACCGACGGCGTCCACGGCTTCAGCGCGTTCCCCGGCGACCTGGCCATGTTCTCGATGATCCGCACCCGCGCCGGCGCGCAGCCGGTCCGCGAGAACGGCGAACTCGGCCTGACCGCTCCCGCCGTCGAACGGGGCATCGACTGGTACACCGGCCTCGTCCACGAGCAGCGGTCCGCGCCGCCGCTCGCCGGCAACGACTCCACGTTCCCCGTCAACCAGTTCATCGCGGGCAACACCGCCATGGTCGTGGACGGGCCGTGGGACATCCTGCACGTCTCCAGCGAGTCCGACTTCGACCTCGGCATGGCCCCGCTCCCGGCCGGGCCGGACGGCACGCGGACGCTGTCGGCGGGGTCCGGGTTCGGGATCGCGAAGAGCTGCCCCGTCCCGGAGAAGGCGTTCGCCGCCATCAAGGTCCTCACGGGGGAGAAGGTCCTCACCACGCTCGCGGCCGAGGGCCGCGCCTACCCCGCGCGCCCGGCCACGCAGCAGGCGTGGCTCGACAACGCGCCCGCGGGCGCGGCCGAGGCGCTGGGGACGGCGGCCGAGACCGCCGAGTCCATGCGCACCACACCGGAATGGCCGCAGATCTCCACCGACCTCGTCCAGTACGGCATCCCGGTGTTCAACGGCGCGACGCCCGCCGAGGCGTTCCTCGCCCAAGTCCAGTCGGAGAACTCCGGCGGCTGACCCGCACACCACCGGCCCGCTCCGTCCCGCCCCGCCCCGCTGCCGACCCGTACCTTCCCGCCCCGCCCCGACCGCAGGGGCCCTTCGCGGCCCCACCCACCACGCCCGGCCCTCGGGCCCACGCCGACCAGGAGGCTCCGGTGTCCGTAGAGAGCGACCGGCCGCTGCGCGATCCCGTACCGGCCCGGCGCCCCGCAGCGGGCGGCCGCCGCCCCGGGCCCGGCGCGGGCGGCCGCGCGGGTGCGGCGGCCCGCCGGAAGCGGCGCGGGGAGTTCGGTACCGCCGCGCTGTTCGCGAGCCCGGCGGTCATCGGCCTCACCCTCTTCACGCTGTTCCCCATCGCGATGTCGCTGGTCATCAGCTTCTTCGACTGGCCGGGGTTCGGCGAGCGCTCCGTCGTCGGCTTCGCGAACTACGCCGACCTCCTCGCCGGCGACCACTTCCACCGGGTCGTGCTGAACACGCTGCTGTTCACGGTCCTGTACCTGCCGCTGAACATCGTGGTGTCGCTGGGTCTCGCGGTGTGGATCGCGACGATGGGCCGCGGCCGCCAGACCCTGCGGGTGCTCTTCTTCATCCCGGTGATCACCCCGATCGTCGCCAACGTCCTCGTGTGGCGGATGATCTACCAGCCCAACGGTGCGATCGACGGGCTGTTCGGGGTGTTCGGCGCCACCGCGCCGAACTTCCTCGGCGACGAGAACTGGGCGATGCTCGCCCTGGTCGCCATGAGCGTGTGGCAGGGCTTCGGCTACAACATGCTGATCTTCTCGGCCGCGATCGACAACATCCCCGCCACCCTGAACGAGGCGGCGGGACTGGACGGTGCGGGGCCGTGGGCGCGGTTTCGGCACATCACCGTCCCGATGATCTCGCCCGCCATGTTCTTCGCGTCGACGATGACGCTCATCACGACGTTCCAGGTGTTCGCGCAGCCCTACCTGCTCACGGGCGGCGGCCCGGGCGTCGCCACCGAGACGCTCGTGCTGTTCATCTACCGGCAGGGGTTCTCGTCCTACGCCCTCGGGGCGGCCTCGGCAGCGGGCTGGATCCTGTTCATCCTCATCTTCCTCGTCACCGCGGTGCAGTTCGCCGTCCAGCGCAAATGGGTGAATTACGATGTCTGACCAGCGTGCCGAACTGCCCCGGGCGACCCGCGCGGGGGAGCCGCCCCGCCGCGGCGGCCGGCGGGTCCGGCACGCCGTGTCGGCCGCGCTGCTGTGGACCGTCGCGCTGATCTTCCTGCTGCCGCTCGTCTATACGGTGGCGACCTCGCTGAAGCCCGCGGGGGAGGTGTTCGGCAGCCCGCCGACCCTGTGGGGCTCGGAGCTTCGCTGGCGCAACTACGCCGAGGCGATGAACTACCTGCCGTTCGAGCGGTTCATCCTGAACGGGCTGCTGGTGGCGGGGGTCGGCACCGCCGTGGTCCTGGTGTCGTCGAGCCTGGCCGCCTACGCGTTCGCGCGGCTGCGCTGGCGCGGGCGCGACTCGGTGTTCCTCACCTTCCTGGTCACGCTGATGATCCCGCAGGAGGTGCTGGTGGTGCCGATGTTCATCCTGATGCTGCAATTCGGCTGGGTCGACAGCTACCAGGCGCTGATCCTGCCGTGGGCGTTCACCGCGTTCGGCGCGTTCCTGCTGCGCCAGTTCTTCCTGACCGTCCCGCGCGAACTGGACGACGCCGCCACCATCGACGGCGCGGGCCGGTTCCGCATCTTCTGGTCGGTCATGCTGCCGCTGGCGCGCCCCTCGATCGCGGTGCTCGCCGTGTTCACGTTCATCACCTACTGGAACAGCTTCCTCTGGCCGCTGATCATCACCACCAGCGTGGAGACGAAGGGCACCGTGCCGCTCGGCTTGAGCCTGTTCTTCAGCCAGCAGGGGAGCCAGTGGAACCTGGTCATGGCGGCGTCGGTGGTCTCGATGGTGCCGACGGTGGCCCTCGTGCTGCTGCTCCGGCGCCACCTGGTCAGCGGCATCGCAACGGCGGGGCTCGGCGGGCGCTGAGCCGCGCGCCCGCCCGGGTCAGGGGCCTTCGCCGGGCCGCGGTTCGGCGTCGCGCAGGGACTGGCGCAGCCACTGCTCGACACCCGCGATGTGCACGGTCGCCCACGCGTGCGCGACCTCGGGCTGGTGCTGGGCGATCGCCTGGCAGATGGCGCGGTGCTCGGCGAGGGTCCGCTCGACCGCGGACCCCTGCGTGACCCCGCGCCAGATGCGCGCCCGGTGAGTGCGGCTCGACAAGCTCTCGACCAGGGACGACAGTACGGGGTTGCCGGACCCGTCGACGATGCGGCGGTGGAACTCCTGGTCGTTGGCGACGAGCTCCTCGACGGAGGGGTCGGGCGGCAGTTCGTCCAGGACCTTGGTGAGTTCGGCGGCCTGCGCGTCGGTCATGCGGGTCGCCGCCATGGCGGTCGCCGCGGGTTCGAGGATGCGCCGGACCTCGAGGAACTGGAGGACGGAGTCGTCGTTGTGGAAGTCCACGACGAACGCCATGGCGTCGACCAGCAGCCCCGGGTCGAGGCTCGTCACGTAGGTGCCGTCGCCTTGGCGGACGTCGAGCACGTTGATCAGGCTGAGCGCCTTGACGGCCTCGCGCAGGGAGTTGCGCGACAGGTTCAGCATGGCGGCGAGCTCGGGCTCGCGCGGCAACCGGTCGCCGGGCCGCAGCTGCCCGGTGTTGATCATCTGCTTGAGTTTCTGGATGGCTTCGTCGGTGACGGCCACGGGTCTCCTTCGTCGTTCACCGCACCTGGCCGTGCGATCCGTTCACCCGCCAAATCTAGCAGTAGCCATCGGATGTATCCGGCCGGAAGGTGGCGGATACCGCCGGAAAGTGCGGCATTTCCGGCTCGTAGGTCCGAGGTGTCCGCGGGAAACGGGCGCCTGGGCGCCCGTTCGACGCCTTCGGGACGCCGTCCTGCGCGGGTCCGGTGTCGAAACGCTCGGTAGAGCGGCAATATGCTGAGTGTTAAGAGCCGATTGTCGCTGTTTTGCGGCAAACCGCCGGTGCATCGGCTCCGAATCCCCTCGCAGCAGCAGCCTCGCCCGACGCCGTGCTCCCCCGCGTCACCGACGGCGAAGGCGCGCACGGTGCCGACCGCACCGGACCACCGGAAGAGGTACACCGATGAGTACGCCCATCGATGGCGGATCCGGCCGGGCGGTCGCGCACGCGGCGGCGGGCGCCCGGGACGCCTGGGCCCGCGCCGGGTCGGCGGCGCGGGCCCAGGCGGGGGCAGCGGGGCGCGCCGTGTACCGGCACCGGCGCTCCCTCGCGGTGCTGCTCCCCGTCCTCGCCGCCATCGCGGCCCTCCAGGCGGTCAACGTCGCGGGGTTCCCCCAGCGCACCGCCGAGGAGGGCGGCTACGTCGCGCACGCCTACGCGCTGCTGCACTTCGGCGGCATGGCGCACCCGGCGCAGTGGTACGACCAGCCGCCGCTGGGCCGGCTCCAGTTCGCCGCCTACGCCGCCCTCACCGGCGGGTTCGACCACCCGGCCGGCATGGTGATCGCGGGGCGCGGGTTCATGGTCCTCGCCCACCTCGCCTCCTGCGTCCTGCTGTGGATCCTCGCCCGCCGCACCGAGATGGCGCGCTGGGCCGCAGCCGGTGCGCTGCTGCTGTTCACGGCGTCGCCGCTGGCTGTGGAGTACCACCGCCTCGCCGCGCCCGACAACATCGCGACCCCGTGGGTGCTGGCGGCGTTCGTCCTCGCGTGCACGCCCCGGCCGCGCCTCGCACCGTTCCTCGCCTCGGGCGCGGCGTTCACCGTCGCGGTCCTGAGCAAGGAATCGGCGCTGCTGCTGCTCCCCGTCCTGGTGTGGCTGATCTGGCGCAACGAGCACCCCGGCGATCGCGGCCACACGCTCGCGCTCGTCGGGTCGATGCTCGTCTACGCCTGGCTGGCCTACGCCGTGTTCGCCCTCGTCCGGGGCGAACTGTTCCCGGCACCCGGGCAGGCGAGCCTGTGGGACGGCGCCGTCAACGGGCTGCTCGGCCGCGGGTCCGGCAGTGTGCCGTCGCCGGGGAACACCGCGGCCGGGGCGATCGGCGCGTGGCTGCGCCTCGACCCGATGCTGCCGCTGCTGGGCGCGGCGGGGGCCGCCACCGGGGTGTTCTCCCGCCGGTTCCGCCCCTACGCGGCCGGGCTGCTCGTCCTCATGCTGGCCGCGCTGCTGATCGGGGAGCTGCCGGCGGCCTACGTCCTGGCGATGCTGCCACTCGTGGCGCTCACCGCGGCAGGGGCCGCCGAGATCGCGCTCCGGCGCAGCCGCCGCGTCCAGCCCGCGTGGCGGCCCAGTGCCAACCGGTCGACGCTCTTCGGGTTCACCGCGGTCCGGCTGCTGCCGCTGCGGACGGTGCGGCGGTACCCGCTGGTGCCCGTCCTCGTCGCCGCCGCGCTGCTGCTGGCGGTGCTCGCGGCGCCCACCTGGGCGGCGTCCCTGCGCGGGTCGTTGTCGGCCGACGCCGACCGCCCGATGCGCGCGGCGGCCGACTGGATCCGGCGCAACGCGGCTCCCACCGACCGGGTGGCGGTCGACCCCGCGATGGGCATGGACCTGCGCGACCACCTCGGTGCGGCCCGGGTGAACGTCATCGCGTTCGCCTCGTTCGGCGGGCGCACCGAGGTGATCGCGCAGGTGCCCGACCGGTGGCACCGCCACGATCTCATCGTCGAGACCAGCGCGGTGCGCCGCGCGGCGGCCCGGCTCCCGCAGGTGGGCGACGCGCTGCGCGGCGCCCACCCCATTGCCCGGTTCGGCACGGGCGACGACCGGGTGGTCGTCCGCGAGGCCCCGCCGGTGGCCGACGAGAGGTAGCCGGCGGGCGGCGCCCGTTCCGCGCCCATCGGAATCGCCGCGATGCCGATGGGCGCCGGCCGTTCCGCCGGGTCTGGGTGCGGTGCGGTGGTCGGGCGGGTGCTCAGCCCGGTGGGTGATCGGGTCCCGGTGGTGCGGGCGGGTCGCCGATGCCGGTTCCGGGGGGTTTCCCGCCCCCGGGCTCGCCTCCGCTTCCGGGTCCGGGCGGGTGGTGGAGATTGCCCGCCTGCCGCGTCTGCTGTTGTCTGCGGTGGTGTTTGCGGGCCCGGCGGTGTTCCTTTTCGAGGTTGTGGACCCGGCACAGGGGTTGCGCGTTGGCCAGGTCGGTGGTGCCGCCCTCCCACCACGGCTGCTTGTGGTCGATCTGGCACCACCGTGCGGGCCGGTCGCAGCCGTGCTCCCACTGGCACGAGGTCACCTGCGACAGCAGGGCTATGCGGGCCTGCACCGGGAAGATCCGCTTGGCCCGGCCCACATCCAGCGGCGCCCCGGTGAGGGGGTCGGTGACGATGCGGCGCAGCACGCAGTCCTTCGCCGCGGCCCGGACGGCGGAGAGGGGGTAGACGGTGCCGTAGTCGCTGGTGGCCGGGAACGCCCCGGGGATGCCGCGCAGCGCTTCCAGCGGGACGGTGATGCGCACCTGTGCGGGCTGACCCCCCGAAGACGGCAGCTGGCCGCTGGTTCTGAGGGTGTGTTCGGCCATGTCCAGGAGTTGGTCGAACAGACGCTGACGGGGCCGGCGTGTATCGCCGGGCTGCGGGGGACCGCCGAAGGCTTCCAGGGCGGCCTGGAGCTGATCCGCGGAGACTTCATCGCCCCAGGCTTCCAGGTGGAACTCGGAGTCCGGGCCGCGCACGAAGGTCGCGCCGCGCATGTCGTAGCGCTGGGCGTAGTCGCGCTCATGGGTCTTGGGGTTGAGGCGGGCGCGCAGGCGCTTGCCGGCGGTGGCGATGTCGGCACACGTGGTGGACTCGGCCAGCGCCAATCCCAGGAGCACCTCCTCCGCTTTGCGGGCGAGAGGGGCCTCCTGAGGCCATTCGGTGCGGTTGCGCTCCTGCACCGCTTTGGTCGTGTAGAAGCTGATGTGCTCGACCTGGCCGAGGCTGATCTCTCCCGCCTGATAGGCCGCGGTGGTCTCGTCCAGGGCCTCGGGGAGTTGGGCGGTACGGGCATAGGTGGCGGCTTCGGCGCGGCCCATGGTGGCGGTGTGGGTGATCCAGTCGAGAAGGCGTCCATACCCCGACCCCGCGAGCCCTCCGGCCTTCTCGAACGACGCAAGGTTCTGGCACAGGGCGTACTTCACCTGCTCCAGGGCGGTGATGGTCTGCGCGATCTCGGCGCCGATGTCCGCGGCCGCACCAGGGGCGACATCCACCCCGGCGGCGTGAGCCGCGTGCGCGGCGGCCTCGCCCAGGGATCGGCGTGCCCGTGCCAGCCCTCCGGCCGGAGCCGGGGGCGGCGGGGTGCTTCCATGATCGAACATGTTTTCAGTATATGAATTCTCACCATGGGTTACTAGTTTCGGATTGACCGGACCTGGCCTGTGGACGAAGGGTTGACCCGGCGCCACGCGGCGGACCGTGGCGAACCGGCCCCGGCCGGGGTGCGGGAGAACAGCGTCGACGAAGACCGTCCCGGCGACCGTGGCGCTCGTGGCGCTCGCGACCGCCGGCAGCAGGGCACCGGCACCGCTGTGTCCGACAGGGGCGCGCCCGGACCGGGGTCCGGTCCGGGCGCGCGGCGGCCGTCAGATGCCGCGGCGCATGAGCCGGGTGCCCCACACCAGGCCGACCACTGCGATGGCGGTCGCGGAGACCAGCCCATACAGCACCGACACGTCCGCGATGTCACCGGCGAACAGCGCCCGTTCCGCGTCCACGATGTGGGTCACGGGGTTCACGACGGAGGCCGCGCGCAGCCACGCCGGGGCCGCGTCCATGGGCAGCAGCACACCCGACAGGAGCAGCAGCGGGAACATCAGGACCTGGGTGACGATCCAGAACAGGCTCCCGCTGGGCTGCGCCTTGATCGCCAGGACGAAGGAGAGCGCGCCCAGCCCGACGCCGAACACCACCAGCAGCACCAGCCCGGCGACGACACCGACCGGGTAGAGGCGGAAGCCCATGGGCATGGCGATCGCGATGATCAGCGCGGCCTGGACGAGCAGGATGACGGACTCCTTCAAGGTCCGCCCGATCAGCATCGCCGCCCGGTTCATCGGGGTGACGAGCATCCGCTCCATCGCCCCGCCCATCATGTCGATGAGCAGGTTGTACCCGGCCCCCATGGGACCGAAGAGGCACATCATCACCAGGATGCCGGGGACGAACCACTGCCAGGGCGAGACCCCGCCGCCGAACGCGACCGCGCCGTCGAGCTGCGACCCGAACAGGAGCAGGAATAGGAGGGGTTGGCCCATGGTGATGAGGAGGCCCAGCGGTTCGCGGAGCGCGGGGGTGAACTCGCGGACGAACACCGTGCCGGTGTCGTTGACGAACTTCATGCTCATGTGCTGATTCCTTCGGATGCGGATCGGGGCCGACCGGGGGCGGAGGTCATGCCGCCGGGGTCTCGGTGTCGTTCTCGCGCAGGCTGCGGCCGGTGAGCGCGAGGAACACGTCGTCGAGGGTGGGCCGCTCGGTGTCGGCGGTGGCGGCCTTCACGCCCGCCTCGTCCAGGGCCCGCAGGTACTCGGGGAGCGCGGCGGTGGCGTGCGGCACCCGCGCGCGGACCGCGGTGCCGTCGCGGGAGACCGCGTCGGGGCGGGCGAAGCGCGCGGCGACCTCAGCGGCGGTCGCAGCGTCCGCCTCGTCGTGGGTGGTGACCGTGATGTGGTCGCCCGCGAGGTCCTGCTTGAGCTGCTCCGCGGTGCCGTCGGCGATGATCTGCCCGTGGTCGATGACCACGACCCGCTCGGCCATGCGGTCGGCCTCCTCCAGGTAGTGCGTCGTGAGGAAGAGGGTCATGCCGTATTCGCCGCGCAGCCGCAGGATGTGCGCCCAGATGTCGGCGCGGCTCTGCGGGTCGAGCCCGGTCGACGGCTCGTCCAGGAACAGCAGGTCGGGCCGGTGGACGAGGCCCATCGCGATGTCCAGGCGGCGCCGCTGCCCGCCGGACAGCGTCCCGGGCTTGCGCTTGGCGAACGGGGCGAGTTCCAGCCGGTCGAGGACCTCGTCGGCCCGGCGGCGCGCACCGGCCCAGGTGAACCCGTAGCTGCGGCCCTGGGCGACGAGTTCGTCGCGGACCCGGTAGTCCTCTCCGGCGCTGTTCTTCTGGCCGACGTAGCCGATGCGGGCGCGCACCCCCGCCGGGTCGGTCGCGATGTCGGCCCCCGCGACGGTCGCCGTGCCCGCGGTAGGCGGCAGCAGGGTGGTGAGCATCCGCAGCGTGGTGGATTTCCCGGCGCCGTTGGGGCCGAGAAACGCGATCAACTGCCCGGCGGGGACGTCGATGTCGACCCCGCGCACGGCCTCGATGGTCTCCTTCTTGACGGTGAAGTTCCTGGACAGTTTCCGGGCATGGATCATCGCCCCTCCTCGGGGGTAGGCGGAGTATCCGGGCATGGCGAAAAGCCCCTGATCGGGGGTTGATTTCGCGGAGAATCCATTTTTACCCGGATCGCCCGCGGAAAGCAAACATGAATACAACGTTCATGTTTGACTGACCTGCGACGACGTTGTTTGTCAAGGTCCGGTTCCCGGGTGGGCGATAAACGCGGATCGGGAATAGCCGCGTTAATCAAAGAATTCAATTGCGCAATATCGGAAACGCGGGTTCCCGGTATCCGGCGAAACAGGACCCCGCGAGAAGGGTCCGCATCCCCCGCCCCTACGCAGGTGCCCGAAGGACTCCCCAGCCCGGTCACCGCCCCCGGCGGTGCCTGGCCGCATGGGAGGCGCCCGCATTCCCCGCCCCCTCAGGGAGGAGCCCTCTGGGACCGGTCGCCGCCGACCCAGGCCCCGGCGGTGCCGGGCCGCATGGGAAGCGCCCGCATTCCCCGCCCCCTCAGGGATCCCAAGGCCGGTCGCCGCCGACCCTGTTCGCAGTACCGATGGCGGTCCCGGTCGGCACTGGTCGGCCCCGGTCGGTGCGGGGCGCGGTCCCCGGTGCGAGGATGCGGTCGTGCGCACTGACATGGCGGCCGAATTCGGCTTCGACCCCGGCCTCACCGTCCTCAACCACGCCTCGTTCGGGGTGCCGACGCGGGAGTTGCTCGACGAGGCCGACCGGTACCGGCGCGCGATCGAGCGCGACATCGCGCGCGGCCTGGGCCGGGCGTTCCTGGCGGAGGCCCGGCCCGGTATCGAGGAGACCGCCCGCCGCCTCGGCGCAGGCGACATGGCGTTCGCGTTCACCTCCAACACCAGCGAGGGCGCCTCCGCTGTGGCGGCGGGCTGGCCGCTGGAGGAGGGCGACGCCGTCGTCCTCGGCTCGGCCGAGTACCCGCCGGTCGTCCGCGCGTGGCGGCAGGCGGCCGAGCGCGCGCGTGCGCGCGTCGTGCTGGTCGACCTCCCGCTTCCCTGGACGGCGGAGGGGTGGCGGCACGCGCTGGCAGCGGCGGCCCAGGAGACGCCGGTCGCCGCGGCCCACAACGTCGTGGGCGTGGTGAGCCTGGTCGCGTCCGCACCGGGCGCCGCGCCCCCGCTGGCGGAGTTCCGCACCTGGCTGCGCGGGCTCGGCGGATCCCTGGTGGTCGACGCCGCCCACGGTCCCGGCCACGTCGACCTGGACATCGACGGGCTCGGCGCCGACGCCGTCTTCGGCACCCTGCACAAGTGGCTGCCGATCCCGCGTGGCGCCGGGTTCCTCGCGGTCAGGGAGGAGTACGCGCACCGGATCGTGCCGCCGGTCGTGAGCCACACCCACGACGCAGCCGCGCTCGAGGAGCGCTTCGCGATGCCCGGCTCGTTCGACCCCGTGCCGCGCCTGCTGGTCGCGTCGGCCTGGCGGACCTGGCAGGAGTGGGAGGACGCCGGGCTGCTCAAGGCGGCCGTCGGTGTCGCGGACACAGCCGACGTGCTCCTTTCCGAGGCGGGCCTGCGCCCCACGAGCGAGGCGGGCCTGCGCGCGCCCCGGCTGCGCGGCTTCTCCGTCCCCGGCCTGCCGGTGCCGGAGGTCGCGGCGGTCCTCGCGGACGCCGGACTGCACGCGTGGCTCGGCCCGCTGCCGGACGGCACCACCGGCCTGCGCGTCGCCACCCACGTCTGGAGCGAACCCGTCGACATCGAACGCCTCGCCGACACCCTGCGCCCCCACGTGGCGGGGGCAGCCTGACGCACCGCGCGCGCCGCGCCGCCATCGACCCAAGGGGGCGGCACATTCCATGGCCACCCGCCGTCCCCACGCAGGTCGAAGGCTGCCGCTCCGCGCGGCGCGCAGTGCCGTTGACTTGATGGGAACGAAGGCGTGCTCACCGACCTGGCGATCCGGCAACCTGGGTGGCAGATGGCCTGCCGCTGCGCGGCACTACGCGGAGCGGACGCAGGCATCCGGAGTCGAGTCCGTCCGAGAATGAGGCCGTCCGGGGTCGAGTCCGTCCGGGGTCGAGGCCGTCCGAGGAGGAAGGCGCCCGGGGGCGAGGGCGTCCTTGACTCCGGGGGACGGTGCCCAGGCTGCCGGAAAGCCTGCGCAGCAGCGACGGCCGATACACATCCTGCACATTGCTCGCAGGACCTGGTGCCGCACGGAATCCACCGCAGCCACGCCCAAGCGCCCAGCCCTGGCCATCACCGCAGCACAGCCGCCGTGCGATCAGTGCGTGGCGGGGCCTGGTCGCCCAATCCCGAGGTCTGCTTCGGCCGTCGCGGGCCCCCGCTGCGCGACAATCGCGAAGCGGCGCAGTAGGGGCGTGCGCAGGCTTTCCGGCAGCCTTGCCCAGGTTCGCTGTTGGGAAGGGCGCTCTCGGCACCAACCCCCGGCATGAAGCCGAGGCCAAGGCCGATACCCGCTCTCACGGTCAACGGCATCGGAGCGGCGCGAAGCATCACGGTCTGGTTTGGGGCACCAGACCTCAGGCACAGGCCCGCTGCCGTACGGTGCGGGGCCGGGCGGGGTCAGTCTTCCTGCGCCATGGCGATCAGCTCTTGGAGGCGCAGGCCGCGTTGGGCGTCCAGCTCGGGGGAGTGGCCTGAGCGGACGGCGGCGGCGAACTCCCGCCGCAGGACGGGGCGGCACTCGTCGTGGTCGATTCCGGCGCTGTCGAAGACGAGCTCCTCCTCGGGGCCGAACAGCTCGATCCGGGTCCGCGCACGCGGCAGCCGCACCGCACCCGACAGCGACGCCTGGCTGACGGCCCCGTTGTCGTGCTCGCAGGTGAGTTCGATCCATCGGCGTGCGTCGCCGGTGGACCGCACCGCCACGATGGGCCCGACCGCCGCGTCGAGCAGGTCGAGCAGGTGCGGGCCCAGGTCGAGCAGCGCGCCGTGCTCCACGCGCCACTGCGTCGCCAGTTCCCCGCCGAGGAACGCGCCGTGCAGGTAGCACGACCGCGCACCGGCCACCGGCTGCCGCCGCGCGGCGGCGAGGAAGGCGCGCGTCGCGGGGTGGTACCGCTTGGTGAGCACGAGCTGGGACACCACCCCGGCGTCGGCGACGGCCCCGGCGACGCGGCGTGCCCCGTCGAGGGTGAGCGCGAGCGGCTTCTCCAGCAGCAGCGCCTTTCCGGCCCGTGCCGCCAGGGGCGCGAGTTCGGCCTGCACGTCGGGCGGGACCGCGAACGCGACGGCTTCGCACCGGTCGAACAGTTCCGCGACGCTGCCCGCCGCAGTGGCGCCGTGCCGCGCCGCCAGCGCGTGCGCGGCATCGGGCCGGCGGGCCCACACCGCGGTCAGTGCGGTCTCGGGCCCCGCGGCGAGCACGGGGGCGTGCATGGCGGCGGCCCAGGGGCCCGCTCCGATCAGTCCGACTCCGACCGGTGCGGTCATGCCCCGGCCCCCTTCCGCAATCGGGCGTCCGCCTGCGCGGGCGCGTACAGGTGGTCGACGACGAGGTGCCCCGCGCCGCGCAGCCCGGCGTGCTCCCCGAGGAGCCCCGTGACCACGTCCAGGTGCCGGGTGATGCGGGGCAGCGCCCGCTTGTAGAGCACCTCGCGCATCCCGGTGACGAAGTTGGGTTCGGCGAGGTCGCCGGCGATCATCAGCACACCCGGGTTGAGCAGCGACACCACGGTGGTGAGGACTTCGCCGACCCGCTGGCCGGCCGCGCGGGACAGCCGGACCGCGTCGGGCTGCCCGGCGCGCAGGTGCTCGCGCACCCCCGACCCGGACGCCGTGGGCACCCCGAGTTCGGTGAGGGCGCGGGCGAGCGCGCCGCCGCTGGCGAGCGCCGCGAGGCAGCCGTACCCGCCGCACTGGCACAGTGCCGCGTCGGCGTCGGCGCCGTTCATGCGGATGTGCCCGATGTCGCCCTCGCCGCCGTCGATGCCGCGCAGCACCGACCCGCCCACGATGGCGCCTGCGCCGATGCCGGTGGAGACCTTGACCAGGGCGAACGTGGGGCAGTCGGGGTAACCGGCCGCGTGTTCGCCGAGCGCCATGAGGTTGGCGTCGTTGTCGACGAGGACGTCGACGTCGAAGTGCTGCCGCAGGTGCTCGCGGATGGGGAACGCGTCCCACCCGGGCATGATCGGCGGCAGGACGGGCCGACCGGAGGGGAAGTCGATGGGGCCGGGCACGGACAGCCCGATGCCGCACACTTCGTCCGCGCCGCGCCCGGCCTCGGCCAGCAGGGTGCGGAACCACTCGGCGACGCGGTCGAGGACGGGGACGGGCCCGTCGGCGACGCGCAGCGCAGCGGTGCTCTCGGCGAGCGGGCGCCCGCCGAGGTCCAGGACGGCGGCGCGCGCGTGGGTGGTGTCGAGGTCGGCGGTGAGCACCACGGCGTGGCCCTCGTCGAATTCCAGCCGGGTGGGCGGGCGTCCGCCGGTGGACGACTCCACCCCCGACTCCTTGACCCAGCCCGCGTCGAGCAGCACGTCGAGCCGGTGGACGACGGTGGAGCGCGACAGGCCGAGGACCTCCTGGAGTTCGCGCCGGGTCACGGCCTCGCCGCTGCGGATGAGCCGCAGCATGTGGCCGGGGCCCGTCGAACCGCCCGCCGTCATCGCCGCGCCCCGCTGGTGCTGCCGGACCTCGTTTGCCACGCCACCCTCAGCTCTTGTCGGCTAGCTCTTGTCCGCTCCGCTGGTCAACCCTTCGGTGAGCATCCTCTCGGCCGCGTAGAACAGGACCACCACAGGAACGGTCAGCACGACCGACCCTGCCATGAGGACCGTCTTGGACACCTCGATGCCGTTGGCGAGCTGCTGGAGGCCGAGCGACACCGTCCACAGGCCCGGTTCTGCGGCGAGGAACAGCAGCGCGAAGAGGAACTCGTTCCAGGCGATCATGAAAACGTACAGCCCCGTCGCCATCAGCGAGGGCGCGGCGAGCGGCAGGATGATCCGGCGCATCGTCGCGAGCCGGGAGCACCCGTCGAGCGCCGCGGCCTCCTCGATGCTCTTGGGGATGGTGGCGAAGTAGTTGCGCAGCATGTAGATGGACACCGGGACGGTCTGCGCGATGTAGACGATCGCCAGCCCCACCAGGCTGCCCTGGAGGCCGATCTTGGCGAACATGACGAACAGCGGCACCGCCAGCAGGGTGGCGGGGAACAGGTAGACGGCGAGGAACAGGGCGCTGACGTGCCGGCCGCCGAAGAAGTTCAGCCTGCTGATGGCGTAGGCGCCGGGCACCGACGCGAGCAGGGTGAGCGCAACGGTGCCCAGCGACACCAGGGCCGAGTTGCGCAGCAGCAGCAGGAAGCCCTGCCCGCCGTCCTCGGTGGAGGTCAGCACCGCGCGGTAGGTGTCGAGGGTGAACTCCGACGCCGACACCCAGATGCGGCCGGGGTCGACCAGGAGCTGCTCGATGGGCTTCACCGACAGCACCAGCATGTAGTAGAAGGGGAAGAGGGTGATCAGCGCCAGGAAGGCGATCACCACCCAGCGCAGCGCGCCGAACAGCCGGTTCTGGAACTGGGTCGCGGTCATTGCGCCTCCTCCTGCGTCTTCCTGCCGAAGAACCTGAAGTAGATGCCGAGCAGGACGGTGAGCACGACCGCCAGGACGAGGGCCTGGGCGGCCGCGGCGCCGACGTCGAAGCGCGCGGTCAGGAAGTCGTAGACCCGCACCGCGGCCATGTCGGTTCCGGCGCCGCCGCCCGTGAGCAGGTAGACGTCGTCGAACTTGTTGAACGTCATGATGAAGCGCAGCACCGAGAGCAGCGCGATCACGGGCATGATGCTGCGGGAGCAGGATGTAGCGGAACTTCTGCAACGGGGTCGCCCCGTCCACGGCCGCGGCCTCCTCGATCCCGCCGGGCATGGCCTGCAACCGGGCCAGCAGGAAGAGGAACGCGAACGGGAAGTACCGCCACATCTCGAACGCGATGACGGTGAGCAGGGCCACGGGGACGGGCACGGTGGCGCCGAGCACCGACACGTCGGTGGAGCGCTGGCTGAGGAACGCGATCGGGTCGTCCCAGCC
Organism: Murinocardiopsis flavida; assembly: GCF_003014485.1. Taxonomy (GTDB): domain Bacteria; phylum Actinomycetota; class Actinomycetes; order Streptosporangiales; family Streptosporangiaceae; genus Murinocardiopsis; species Murinocardiopsis flavida. The sequence goes on from NZ_PYGA01000013.1 coordinate 114,955, forward strand.
GAGGTAGCGGGTGCCCCATTCGTTGACGACGCCGAACTGGGGGCTGAGCATGATCTCCCAGACGAACGCCACGGCGACGACCGGCGCCACGTAAGGCAGCAGCATCGACCCGCGCAGCAGGCCCCGGCCGCGGAAGGGCCGCCGCAGGGCCAGCGCCGCCACCAGGCCCAGCGCGATGGACCCGATGGTCGACCCGGCGGTGTAGACGAGGGTGGTCCACAGCGAGGTCCAGAAGCCCGGCGAGAAGAAGATCAGCTCGAAGTTGCGCAGCGTCCAGTTCCCGAGGATGCCGCTGGTCGGGATGTCGACGAGGCGCGAGCGCTGGAACGCCAGCAGCACCGTCCACGCGATGGGCAGGACGACGACCACCAGCACCACGAGCAGCGTGGGGGAGACGAACGCCAGCCCGGCGCGGTTCTCACGGGCGGCGAAGGAGGTGCCGCGGCGGGCGGGGCGCGGTGCGGCGCCGGTCCCCTCCGGTGGCGGGGTGGTCCGGTGTTCGGGTGGGGACATGGGAGCTACCTCGCGTGCTGTTCTGCTGCGGTTCGGTGCGGTGGCCGCATGCGCGGGGCGCGGCGGGCGCCGCTACCGCAGCGACTCCTGGATGGCGGTGACGTCCTCGTCGGCCTGCTCGGCGGCCTCCCGCGCGCTGAGCTGGCCGCCGGCCTGGGCGCTCACGGCCTTGGGGACGGGGAGTTCGCCCAGGGTGGCGCCGACCAGGGGGCCCTGGCCTTGGACGATGCCCCAGCGGCGCATCTCCTGGAGGCCTTCGCGCTGCCGGTCGAGGGTTTCGGCGGAGAACACCTCGGACAGCGGCTTCCTGGTGTCGACACCGGCGTCGGCCTCGTCCCAGGCCCGCTGGAACTTGTCGGGGTCGTCGGGCGGGCCGGTGCGGACCGGGAACTTGCCTTCGGGGGCCATGCCGAACCAGTCGCCGTAGCCCTCGTCGAGCATGTAGCGGACGAACTCGCGCGAGCTGCCCTGGTGCGCGGTGGTGGTGACGGTCCACGAGGTGACCTCGCCGAACTGGGCGGGTGCGGCGCCGTCGGGGCCCTTGACCGCGCTGACGACTCCGCTGTTGTCCGCCAGCCATTCGGGGTCGTCGGCGCATTGGGGGCAGCTCGGCAGGGCGTCGTCGCGCAGCCCCGCGAGCTCGTCCAGGATGAAGGAGGACCAGACGATCATCGCGGAGCGCCCGGCGAAGTAGGTGGCGCGGGTGGTGTCGACGTTCTGGATGCCGCTGGGCCCGTAGTCCTTGGCGAGGTCGCCGTAGAAGGCGAAGGCGCGCCGGCACTCGGGTGTGTCGAGCCGGATGTCGCCGCCCGCGTCGACCAGTTCGCAGCCGTTGGCGAGGGCGAAGTACTCGAAGCTCTGCTGGGTGAACGCGTCGCTGGGGTCGGTCGCCAGCGAGATGCCCTTGCGCCGGCCGGTCTGGAGGGTCTCGGCGGCGTTCTCGATGTCGGCGTAGGTCTCGGGTGCCGGCAGCCCCGCCTCCTCGAAGAGGTCCGTGCGGTAGACGAGGAGCTGGGTCCAGGCGTCGGAGGGGACGGCGAGCCGGGTGCCGCCCTGCCGGGTGAGGTCGAGGGCCTTGGGAGTGAACGTACCGGGGCCGAGGTCGCCGACGACCTGGTCGGGCACGCGTTCGTCGAGCAGCCCGTTCGACGACATCTGGCGGACCGCGGCGAGCGGAACGCCGCCGATGACGTCGGGCAGCCGCCCTGCCGCGGCCGCGGACATGACGAGCTGGCTGAGCTGGTTCTCGTCGACGCCGACGAGTTCGACCTCGACGCCGGTCTCGGCGGTGAACCGGTCGACGATGCGCTGCGTCGCCGTGACGCGTTCGGTGAGGTTCTCCAGGCTCCACACGGTGATCGTGCGGCCGTCGTCGTCCTGCGGCGCGGAACAGGAGGTGAGCGCCAGGCCCGCTGCGACGGCGGCCGCGGCGAGCGCCTTGGTCCGGCGGAAGCTTCGCACCGGTCGGCCTCCGGGAGGGGTCGGGGTGTCCGGCGCGGTGGGGCACCGCCCGGGTTCTGAAGTATTGAGACGCATAACATCATTACTTCTGTGTTTTGACAATATGAAAGTGGTCGATATCTTCGACGCAGCGAGTCCGAACCGGCGGCTCCGCCAGGTCGGCGGGCCCCAGCGGGCCCGATACCGCGAGCCGTCCGTGCCGTCGTGTGAACCCGGGAGCCCCCGTGGAACGAGTCGTCCAGTTCGTCGGACCGCGCGAAGTGGCGGTCGCCGCCTACGAGCGGTCTCCGCTGCCGCCCGGGCACCTGCGGGTGCGCACCCGCTACTCCGGGATCTCCGCGGGCACCGAACTCACCGCCTACCGCGGCACCAACCCCTACCTGACCCGCTCCTGGGACCCGGCGGCGCGGCTGTTCCGCGACGGCGCACCCGGGTTCGAGTACCCAGTCGCCGGGTGGGGCTACTCGGAGACGGGCGAGGTCACCGAGGTCGCGCCCGACGTCGCCGGCGCGCCGGGCGTCCCGGCAGTCGGCGACGAGGTCTGGGGCATCTGGGGGCACCGCAGCGAAGGCGTCGTCCCCGCGGAGCGCATGATCGGACACCGGCTGCCCGCGGGGGTCGACGGACTCGCGGGCTCCTTCGCCCGCGTCGGCGCCATCGCGCTCAACGCCGTGCTCGCAGCCGACATCCACCTCGGTGAGCTCGTCGCGGTCTTCGGCCAGGGCGTCATCGGGCTGGTCACCACCCGCCTCGCCGCCCTCAACGGCGGCCATGTCGCCGCCGTCGACGCCATCGACGCCCGCCTCGAGCGCGCCCGCGGCTTCGGCGCCGAACACGCCTTCAACGCCCGTACCGGCAGCGCCGCCGAGCGCATCCGCGAACTGGGGGACGGCGCGGGCGCCGACACCGCCATCGAGATCAGCGGCGCCTACCCCGCGCTGCACGAGGCGCTGCGCTCGGTCGGCCCCGGCGGGCGCGTCGTCGCCTCGGGCTTCTATCAGGGCGGCGGCGACGGCCTGCGCCTCGGCGAGGAGTTCCACCACAACCGGGTCGAGCTGGTGAGCTCCCAGATCGGCGGGGTGCCGCCCCGGCTCGCCGGCCGATGGAGCCCCGACCGCCTCCAGCGCACCTTCCTCGACCTGGTCGCCGCCGACCGGGTCGACGTCGGCTCGCTCATCAGCCACCGCGTCCCCGTCGACGCCGCCGCCGAGGCGTACACGCTCCTCGACGAGCGGCCCGCCGACGCCCTTCAGATCGTCCTGGAGTTCTGATCACCGTGCCAGCAGCCCCGTCCCGCCCGATCCGCCTGTCGTGCCAGGAACAGCTCCTGCCCGGCGACACCCTCCAGGCGAAGTGGGACTTCGCCACCGCGGCCGGATACGACGCCATCGAGCTGCGCGGCAAGGCCGACCACGCCTTCCGCGACCGGCTGCCCGAGCTGCGCCGGGCCCGCCGCGACGGCGTCGTCATGCCGACCGTGTGCGTCGACATGCCGCACTTCTTCGCCGCGTTCGACCCCGGCCTGCGCCGTGACGCCATCGAGCAGATGAAGTCGCAGCTCAGCGTCATCGCCGAGATCGGCGGTGTCGGCGCGCAGACCCCCGCGTCCTACGGGATGTTCTCCGCGCGGCTGCCCCCGTTCACCCCGCCGCGCGACGCGGCCGGCGACCGCGAGGTGCTCCTCGAAGGGCTCGCGGACATGGGCGCGCACGCCGAGCGCGAAGGCGTCCGGCTGTTCCTCGAACCCCTCAACCGCTACGAGGATCACATGGTCAACCGGTTGGCGCAGGCCGCGGAGCTGATCAGGGCATGCGGCAGCGACGCGGTGCGGATCGGCATCGACACCTACCACATGAACATCGAGGAGGCCGACCCCGCCGCCGCCGTCCTCGACGCCGCACCGTGGATCGGCCACGCCCAGGTCAGCGACTCCAACCGGTTCCAGCCCGGCGCCGGGCACATCGACTGGCCGGCGGTGCTCGGCGCGGTCGACGCCATCGGCTTCGACGGTTGCCTCGCCGTGGAGTGCCGCCTCACCGGCGACCCCGAGGCCGCGGTCGCGGGCATCCCCGCGTTCCTGCGCCGGGTCGCCGGATGACCCCCGCACCGGCCGCACCCGGCCCCGCCGCCGCCCCCGGGACGGCGGCGGAGCTGCGCCGCGCCGCCACCCGGGTGCTCCTCGGCAACTGGACCGGGCGCTCCACCGTGCCCTCCCGCGGCCTCTACCCGCACCAGTGGAGCTGGGACTCCGCGTTCATCGCCGTGGGCCTGCGGCACCTCTCGCCGCGCCGCGCCCAGTGGGAACTGGAGTCCATGACGGCCGCCCAATGGGCCGACGGGCGGCTCCCGCACATCGTGTTCGACCCCGCCACCCCGCGCGGCGCCTACTTCCCCGGCCCCGACTTCTGGCGCTCGGCCGGCGCGGGCGCCGGCGCGAACGCGGAGACGTCGGGGATCGTGCAACCCCCCGTCCACGCCATCGCGGCGTGGGAGGTGCACCGCGCCGACCCCGAGACGTCGAGGCGGCGCGGCTTCCTGGAGCGGGTCTACCCGCGCCTCGCGGCCTGGCACCACTACCTCGCCCGCGAGCGCGACCTCGGCGGCGCCGGGCTCGCCGCAGCCGTCCACCCGTGGGAGTCCGGCATGGACAACAGCCCGGCCTGGGACGCCGCGCTCGCCCGCGTCGCCCCCGCGCCCGCCGACTCCTTCGCCCGCCGCGACCTCGACCACGCGCCCGTGGCCGACCGCCCCACAGATGCCGACTACGGGCGCTACGTCCGGCTCGCCGCCGATTACCGCGACCACGGCTACGACGACGCCCGCGCGCCGCACGCGTTCCGCGTCGAGGACCCCTCGATGAACGCCCTGCTCATCGCCGCCGAGCACGCCCTCGCCGCCATCGCGGCCGAACTCGGCGGGGACGCGGCCGCCCACAGCGGCCGCGCCGCCGTGCTCACCAAGGCGCTGGTGGGCACCCTGTACGACCCCGGCGCGCGGATGTTCTTCGCCCGCGACCTCGTCACCGGCGCGCACATCGCCGAGCACACCGTCGCCGGGCTGGTCCCCCTCATCGTGCCCGGCCTGCCGGTCGCCGCCGACCTCGTCGCGACGGCGCGCGGCCCCCGGTTCGGCATCGGCCAGGGGCGCCTGGTGCCCAGCTACGACCGCACCGGCCACGCCTTCGACCCGTGCCGCTACTGGCGCGGCCCCGGCTGGTTCAACATGTCCTGGCTGGTGCACCGGGGCCTGGTCCTGCACGGCGCCGCCGACCTCGCGGCCGACCTGCGCACCGCCATGACGGCGGCGGCCGGCCGCACCGGCTTCGCCGAGTACGTCGACCCGCACAGCGGGCAGGCCCGCGGGGCCCGCGCGTTCAGTTGGACGGCGGCAGTGACACTCGACCTGCTCGCGGGGGAGGCGGCGTGACCGACCGGACCGTCCTCGTCCACCGGGGCGTGTTCGCCGCGGTGGACGGACTCGGCGAGATCAGCGGCACCCGGGGCACCGCGCCCGACGGGCTGTTCGCCCGCGACGCCCGGCACCTGAGCCGGTGGCGGCTGCGCATCGACGGCGCCCCGCTCACCCGGCTGGCGCCCGGCGTCCTGGTCCCCGAAGGGACCCGCGACCGGCCGCCGGCGTTCGCGGTGTTCCGCGCGCAGGCCCTCGGCGCGCCCGGCCTCGCCGAGGAGCTGCGGATCGCCAACCACGGCGGCGAACCGCTGGCGGTCCGCGTCCGCTACAGCGCCGCCGCCGACTTCGCCGACCAGTTCGAGCTGCGCGCCGACGAGCGGCGCTACCCCAAGCCCGAGGGCGGGCACGGGCAGCGCACCCGCCCGGACGGCGTGGAGTTCCGCTACCGCCGCGGCGACTGGCTCGCGCGCACCGAGGTCGCCGCCGCCCCGGCCCCCGACGCGGTCACGGCGGGGCCCGACGGCGCCGAACTGGACTGGACGCTGACCCTGCCCGCGCACGGCTCCGCGGTCCTCGCCCTCACCGTCCGCCCGGTGCCCGCGGGGACGCCCGGCCCGGACGGTCCCATCCCCGTCCCCGTGGAGCGGGTGCGCGCCGAGGCCGCCGCCGAGACGGCGGCGTTCGCCGAGCCCCCGCCCGCCCCGCCCGGCGCGGACCCCGATCTCGCGCGGGTCTGCGCGAAGGGCCTGGCCGACCTCGCCGGGCTGCGGGTGCCCGCGCCCGGCCCCGGCGGCGCGGCCCGCGCCGTGCCCGGCGCGGGCGTCCCCTGGTTCCTCACCCTCTTCGGCCGCGACTCGCTGCTCACCTCGCTGTTCGCGCTGCCCTACCGGCCGGCGCTCGCCGCGGCGACCCTGCCGGCGCTCGCGGCGGTCCAGGGCCGCCGCCACGACCCGTCCCGGCTGGAGCAGCCCGGCCGGATCGTGCACGAGGTGCGCCACGGCGAACTCGCGCACTTCGGCCAGGTGCCCTACGCCCGCTACTACGGCAGCATCGACTCCACCCCGCTGTTCCTGGTGCTGCTGCACGCCTACACCGAGGCGACCGGGGACACCGCGCCCGCCGCGGCCCTCCAGGGCGCCGCCCGCGCCGCCGTCGCGTGGATGTTCGCCGACGGGGGGCTCGACGAGCACGGCTACCTGACCTACCGGCCCGACCCCGGCGGCCTGGTGAACCAGTGCTGGAAGGACTCCGACGGCGCCGTCTGCACGGCCGACGGGCGCCAGGCCGAAGGGCCGATCGCGGTCGTGGAGGCGCAGGGCTACGCCTTCGACGCGCTGCGCCGCACCGCCGTCCTCGCCGCCGACGTGTGGGGCGATCCCGGCTACGCCGACCGGCTGCGCGCCGCGGCGGCGCGGCTCCGCGCCGCCGTCCACCGCGACTTCCCCATGGAGCGCCACGGCGGGTTCCCCGCGCTCGCGCTCGACGGTGACCGCCGCCAGGTCGACGTTCTCGCGTCCAACGCCGGGCACCTGCTGTTCTCCGGGCTGCTCGACACCGGCGCCGGCCGGGCGGTCGGCCGCCGCCTGCTGGAACCCGACTTCTTCTCCGGCTGGGGGGTGCGCACCCTGGCGGCGGGGCAGCGCCCCTACCATCCGCTGAGCTACCACCGGGGCAGCATCTGGCCGCACGACAACGCGGTCATCGTGGCGGGGCTCGCCCGCTACGGGCTGGCCGCGGAGGCCGCGCGGGTCGCCCGCGGACTGGTCGGCGCCGCCGTCCGCAACGGCGACCGGCTGCCCGAGGTCCTGGGCGGCCACGACCGGGCCGCGCACCCCGACCCCGTCCCCTACCCGCACTCCTGCTCGCCGCAGGCGTGGGCGGCGGCCGCGCCGCTGGTGCTCCTCGCACACGAAAGGGCCGGGGCGGACTGAATCCGCCCCGGCCCCGCTGCCCCACGCGGGGGTCAGGCGCTGCCGGTCTCCGCGCGGGCGCGGTTGGTGAAGTGGTTGACCAGCCAGAACACCACGCCGATGGCGAGCAGCGAGCCCGCGATCCCGTACTCGATCAGCGGCCGCCCCGTCACGGGGCTTGCGAAGAACACGCAGGTGATGACGCCGAGGACCGGGGCCCACGTGGGCGCCGAGTAGTGGCTGTGCGCCACCGGGTCGCGGCGCAGTACCAGCACCGCGACGTTGACGACGGCGAACACCATGAGCAGCAGCAGCGAGGTCGTGCCGCCGAGGCTCGCGATGTCGACCGAGCTCACCAGGATGATCGCGAGGATGCTGGTGAACAGGATGGACACGAACGGGGTGCGGCGGAAGGCGAGGACGCGGCCGAACACGCTGGGGATGATCCGCTCGTTGGACATGCCGTAGAGCAGCCGCGACGCCATCATCATGTTGATCAGCGCCGTGTTGGTCAGCGCGAACATCGCGATGATCGAGAACGCGATCGGCGGGAACCACGGCGCGGCCGCCTGCACCACCAGCAGCAGTGGGCCGTCGGACGCCGCGAGTTCGTCCGTGGGCACGAGGGTCGACGTGACCAGGGCGATCACCACGTAGATCACCGCGGTGATGGTCAGGCCCAGCAGCACGACCCGCGGGAACGTCCGCGACGGGTCCTTGGTCTCCTCGCACATGTTCACCGAGTCCTCGAACCCGACCATGGCGAAGAACGCGAGCGCGGTGGCCGAGGTGACGGCGAGGAACGGGCTGGTGTCGGGGTTGAACTCCAGCAGCCGCCCGGGGTCGGCGGCGAGGTCGGGGTTGCTCGACCCGAAGAAGATCGCGTACGACCCGGCGGCGATCACGATGACCAGGCCGGACACCTCGATCAGGGTGAGGACCACGTTGGCCTTCACCGACTCGCTGACGCCGCGCAGGTTGATGCCGGCGAGCAGCAGCAGGAAGCCGATCGCGACGGCCCACGACGGGGTCCCCGGGCCGAAGATCTCCTTGAGGTAGTCCCCGCTGAACCCCTGCGCCGCCGACGACGCGGAGGTGATCCCGGAGCACATGACCGCGAACGCGACCATGAACGTCAGGAAGTGCACGCCGAACGCCTTGTGCACGTACAGGGCCGCGCCCGCCGCCCGCGGGTACTTGCTGACGAGCTCCAGGTAGCTGAACGCGGTCAGGAAGGCCACGACGAACGCGACCAGGAACGGCAGCCACAGCGCGCCGCCGACCTTGCCCGCAACCACGCCGGTCAGCGAGTAGACGGTGGTGCCGAGGATGTCGCCGATGACGAACAGCAGCAGCAGTTTCGGCCCGATCACCCGCTTCAGCGGAGTGTCCTCGGAATCGCCAGTGGGGCGTTTGATGTCAGTAGGTCCGTCGCTCACTGGCGCACCTCATGTTCCTTCCAGAATCCGCTCCGGCCAGCGGAGCGTAATGCCGTTGAACGGCACCGCATAGGGGGCGCCGTACAACAATCCGGTTCCTTCGACGGGCCGGCGCGGCGCCCCCGGAACGGGGGCCGCCCGCCCTGGCCCAGCGCGCAGACCGCGATGGGGCGGCGGCCGGTACGCGGCGTGCGCCGCGCACCGAACGGGGACCGGTTCCCACGTCGAACGCATTGGACCGTGACCCGGCCGCCGGACAGCATCTCATGCGTCGAGACACTCTGCGAGTCGGCCGCCGGTCGCCGCCGCGAAGCCCTGCGGGGCGGGCGTTCCCGCACGTCGCCGCGGTGCCGGACGCGGTCCCGCGGCCGGTCAGCGGTAGGCGTACGCGGCGAACAGGCGCCGCGCGACGGCGACGGTGTCGCCGCGCGGCTCGGTGGCGTAGCGCTCGCCGCCGCGGCACCAGCCCTCCTCGAAGGCCGTGAGTTCGGCGTCGAACGCCTCGGGGTCGAGCGGGGTGCCGTGCGCCAGCGACGCGGCGAGCGCCTGCGTCCACAGCCGCCAGCGCGGCAGGTGGTAGCCCTCGACAAGGCCCGACCAGTGGCGCCCGGAGTAGTCGTGCAGCCGGCTGCCCGCACGGCCCCACACGGTGATCAGCCGCCGCGCGTTCCACTCGTGCAGCCGCCGCTCCGCCTCTGTCGTGCCCTGCGCCCGGGCGTCGGCCAGCCACGGGCCCAGCAGGAACTCGCGCCGGGTCGCGAGCAGTTCGCCGAGGTCGCCCAGGAGCCCGAGGAACGCCGCGGCGGACTTGTCGGTCGCGGCCGGGTCGCCCGACCGGAACGCGTCGGCCGTCTCGGCCCGCAGTTCGCGGGCGCGCACCGCGAGGACCTGCGCCGTGACGTCGGCGAGGTCCCGGCCGTAGCGGTCGGCGCCCGCCGCCTCCGGCGCGGCGTCCAGCAGCAGCCGCCAGGCGTCGACCAGGTCGGCGGGCTCCCATTCCGGCGGGCCCGACCCGGGGTGGGGCGGCTCGGCGGGGCTGAGGTCGCCCGTGACGCGCGGCCGCGCCACCACCGCGGAGTTCTGCGGACTGCCGGTGCGCTCCGCCGCGTAGACCGTCGCCAGCAGGCGGCCCCACGCGTCCTCGGCGGCGCGGACCGGCCGGCCGTACCGGCGCCGCGCGAACCCCCGGAACCACTCCGGCAGATCGGGCGGTTCGGGCTCCCACAGCAGGTCGGCGAAGTGCGCGTACACGGCGGGGTCGGCGCCTTCGGCCTCCATGGTGAGGCCGGCGCCCCGGAACCGCCCCCGGTCGGGCGAACCGGCGGCCTCGGCGAGCCCGGCCGCGACCGCCGCCGGCTTGCCGTGCATCCCCGGCCGCCCGCCGAAGTTGTGCAGCATGCACCACACCCAGGGCTTGCCGTGGAACGCGGCGGTCTCCTTCCACAGCGGGCGCTGCTCGGCCCACAGGTCCTGCACGAGCAGGTGCTCGTCGGGGACGGCCGTGAGGAACGCCCGGATGCGCTCCGCCGTCCAGAACCCGCCCTTGTAGGCGAACGGCCACGACTGGAGCAGCCACACCGCGCCGGGGTCGGCGGCGACCATGGGCTCGTGGACGGCGCGCGCGATGGCTGCCAACGCCTCGGGGCTGCCGTCGGGCGGCACCATCTCGATGAACGGGTCGGCGGCGTAGAGGTTCCCCGAACCGAAGCGGCGGGTCTGCTCCGCCATGAACCGCGCACCCACCGCCCGGAACTCGGCGGACAGCGGGTCGAGCAGGGTGGAGGAGAACTCGAACCAGCGCATCCGGTGCCCCGCCCCGAGTTGTTCCGGCAGGTGCCCGGCGAACGCCTGGAGCACCGGGGACATGCCGAGTTCACGCTCCCGCTCGATGATGCGCCGGCCCAGGTCCGCGCGGGCGTCGATGAACGGCTGCGGCAGCGGGCCGCCCCAGTGCTCGGTGCAGCCCATCCACGTGAACGGCAGGTACCCGGACCCGCCGAGGAAGTCGCGGGTGGCGTCGTCGGCCATGCCGAGCCCGCGCAGCACCGCCTGCCACACGGCCTCCTGGCCGGTCAGGGCGAGCGGGGTGGTGACGCCGTGCATCGCCATCCAGTCGATCTGGCGCTCCCAGCGCCGCCAGTCCCAGAACGCGGTGGTGTAGCTGAACGTGCAGTAGTTGAAGTGGGTGCGGTGCGCGAAACCGGTGCCGCGCCGCACCGGGGCGGTCGACGGCAGCCGGTCGGGCGGCTCGACAACGGCGGTGTCCCAGGACAGGTCGGTCCCGCACACCCGGGTCAGGTACCAGCGCAGCGCGCACGCCTGCGCCACCGGCGAGGACCCGCGCAGCTCCACCCGGCCGCCCTCGGCCGCGACCTCGAACACGTCGCCGGACTCCGGGGCCGGCAGCGGGGCGGTGGTGAACTCGGCGGCGCGCGCGCCGAGCACCCGCCGCAGCAGGCCGGCGATCCCGTGGGGCATCTGCGCTACTCCTTCGTCGCTCCCGCGGACAGCCCTTCGGCGAACACGCGTTGCGCGAAGAGGAACACCAGCACGATCGGCAGGGTCATGATCACCGAGGACGCGAGCAGCACGGTGGGGGAGACGTCCTGGTTGTCGAGCAGCGCGATGCCGATGGACACCGTCCAGCTGTCCCGCGACTCCAGCAGGAACAGCAGCGCGAACAGGAACTCGTTCCACGCCACGATGAACACGAACAGGCCGGTCGCCGCCAACGCGGGCAGGGCCAGCGGCAGCACGATGTGCCACAGGGTGCGCAGGCCGCCCGCGCCGTCGAGCGCCGCCGCCTCCTCGATGCCCTCGGGCAGGTTCTCGAAGAAGTTGCGCAGCATGAACAGCGCCACCGGGACGGTCTGCGCCAGGTAGATGACGACCAGCGCGGCCAGCGACCCGCGCAGGCCCATGCCGGTGAAGATGACGAACAGCGGGATCGCGATGACCACCGCGGGGAACAGGTACACCGACAGGAACAGCATGCCGAGCAGCCGTTTGCCGGGGAAGTCGAACCGGCTCACCGCGTAGCCGCCCAGGACGGAGAACAGCAGCGCCAGCACGATGGTCCCCACCGCGACGTACAGGCTGTTCAGCAGGAACCCGCCGATGTCGTAGCCGCCGGTGTCCATGGACGCCAGCGCGCGCTGGTAGCTGGCGAAGGTGATCTCGCCCAGTGTCGGGAACACCCGCAGCGGGTTGGCGAGCAGCGACTCCAGCGGCCGCATCGACAGCGCCACCATGTACACCAGCGGCACGACCGTGATGACCAGCAGGAACAGCCGCATCACCCAGGCGAGGACGCCGAAGACCAGGGTCTCGATCCGGTCGCGGGTCCAGGCCCGCCGTGCCGGGTTCTGCCGCGCGCTCACGCCCGGACCCCCTTCCGCGGCTGCGACCGCCAGACGTAGGCGACCAGCAGCACGCCCATCGTGGCGGACATGACCAGCCCCAGCGCCGAGGCGCCGCCCAGGTCGTTGCGGGCGGTGAGGTACTCGTACACCTGGACGGCCATCACCTGGGTGCCGCCGGCGCCACCGGTGAGCAGGTAGACGTCGGTGAAGTTCTGGAAGACGAAGATCGCGCGGAGCATCAGCAGCAGGCTGATGACGCCCCAGAGCTGCGGCCACACGATGTGCCGGAACACCTGGGTCGGCGCTGCGCCGTCGATGCGCGCCGCCTCGACCAGGTCGCCGCCGATGGACTGGAGGCGCGCCAGCAGGAACAGGAACGCGAACGCGAACGACCGCCAGACCTCGAACGCGACGACCGTGAGCAGCGCGACCGGCACGGGCACCGCCACACCGAGCAGCTCCGGGTGGGCCGTGCGCTGGCTGAGGAACATGATGGGCTCCGACCAGCCCAGCCAGCGCAGGCCGATGGCGTTCACCAGGCCGAACTGGGGGTCGAGCATGGTCTGCCAGAGCAGGGCCGCCGCCACGACGGGTACCGCGAACGGTACCAGCACCAGGCTGCGCAGCAGCGCACGGCCGAAGAACGCCCGCCGCAGCGCCAGCGCGGCGGCGAGTCCCAGCGCGATGGAGCCGACCGTCCCCAGGAACGTGTAGGCGATGGTCGCCCCGACGCTCTCCCAGAAGGTCGAGGAGCTGAGGACGTCGGCGAAGTTGCCCAGCGTGTACGTGGCGTTGAACAGGTTGGCGTAGGGCAGGTCGATGAGGCGGATCTCGGTGACGGCGAGGAACAGCGTCCAGAAGAACGGGACCACGACGACCAGCGCGATCACCAGGAACGTCGGGGAGACCAGGACGAGGGCGAAGCGCGCGCGCCGCTCGGCGTACCCGGTCGGGCGGGTGAGCGCCGCGATGCCTTTCTTGGCGTCCAAGACGACCCTTTCGCGTCTGTCGGGCGGCGAGGCGCCGGCGCCTCGCCGCGTGACGAGTGGTTGCCCTAGCGTTCTGCTAGTCGAGGTCGAGTTCCTCCGCGCGCTGCTGGACCTGCTCGGCGGCCTCCTTCGGTGACCGGGTGCCCTCCATGACCTGCTGGAGCGCCTTGGGGACGACGAACTCGCCGTAGAGCGCCTGGACGAGTTCGCCCCGACCGTCGGAGACCCCCCAGCGCCGGAAGCTCGCCGCGCCGTCGGCCACCGAGTCGACGCCGTCCTCGCCGACGAGGTCGACCATGGGCTGCGGGGTGCCCTTGTCGCCGACCTCCAGGTCCTTCCAGGAGTCGATGTAGACCTCGGGGTCGTCGGCCTCGCCGGGGCGCATGGGGAACTGGCCCTCGGGTGCGATGCCGAGCAGCCCGGTGTAGCCGTCGGTCAGCAGGTACTCGGCGAGCTCCTTGGCCGGGCCGGTGTCGGTGCGCGCACTGATGCCGAGGTTCAGGGTCTGGCCGAACTGGACGGGCTCGCCGTCGGGGCCGCTGATGCGCTGGACGTAGCCGGTGTTCTTCGCCAGCCAGCGGGGGTCGTCCTTGCACTTGGGGCAGGACGGCGAGATCTCCGTGGACAGCCCGTTCAGTTCGTCGTACAGGTGCGTCGACCACAGCATCATCGCCGCGCCGCCGGAGAGGTACACGGCCCGGGTGGTCAGCTCGTCCTGCGCGCCGCCGGCGGAGAACTCCGTCATCCACTCGGTGTAGCGCTCGATGACCTCGACGCACTGAGGGGTGTCGAACGCGATCTCGCCGTCGTCGTCGATCAGGTTGCAGCCGTTGGCGAGCGCGAGGTACTCGAAGGACTGCTGCGTGTAGGGGGTGCTGGTGGAGGTGCCGGCGAGCAGCCCGGCGGTGTCCTTGTCGTGGAGGGTGCGAGCGGCCTTGTCGATGGCGTCGAAGGTGGCGGGCGGCTCCAGCCCGGCCTGCTCGAACAGGTCCTTGCGGTAGAAGACCACCTCGCCCCAGCCGTCGGTGGGCACCGCCGAGGAGCGGCCGCCCATGTCGACCAGTTCGAGGGCTGCGGGGTTGAAGGTGTCGCGTCCGAGGGACTCGACCACGGCGTCGGCCGCCTTGACGTCGAGGATGCCGTCGCCCGCCCAGCCCTGGGTGAGGTCGACGGTGTGGAACAGGATGTCGGGCAGGTCGCCCGCAGCGGCGGCGTTGGTGACCGCGGTGTTGAGGTCGCCGGGGTCGATGGCGACGACCTCCGTCTCGACACCGGTCTCGGCCGTGAAGTCGTCGAGGACCGACTGGGTGTGCTTGATCTGCTCCGGCAGCACCAGGACGGTCCAGAAGGTGATCTTGCCGTCCTTGCTGTTGCCTCCGGCCCCGGGAAAGCACGCCGTGGCGAGCAGTACGGCCGCGACCACGGCCAGCACCGCGGGGACTCGGCGGCTCAGGAGCATGGAACCCGACCTCCGGGGGACGCGGTATCTGGTCTATACCGCTTTCCTACGTCCAGCCCGGCACCGGCGTCAATAGTTTCCGCGGCGCGCTCTCACAGTGGGTTTTCCCGTCCCGATCACCGGTGCACCCGCCGTCGGGTCGGAACACGACCGATGCCCCGGTTCACGGCCGCCGTGCCATCGGTCTCAGGTCAGTGCCAGGGCCCAGGCGGTGACCAGCAGGGGGCGACGATAGGCCAGAAGGAGGCAGGTGAGGCGGAGCTTCACCCACCTGTGCGGCGCCGTTTGTCGCTGCCGTCGGTGGCGTACTCGCCGAACACCACGAACCATCCGAGGATGTGCACGGGGATGCTCAGCGCCCATGCGAACAACAGCAGCGCGCCCACCACGTTGCCGATGACGCCGATGGGGTTCTCGGCGAGCGATGCCGGCCCACCTGCGAACAGCGCGAGCAGGGACAGCGGGACGAACACAACGATCGAGGCGATGAGCCCGATGGCACAGACGATCCGCAGGAGCCCTTTCCGGTCCTCCACGCGACTTCGACCGGCCTGCCCGTGTCTAGCAGACGCTGTCGCTCGGCTTGGGGTTCGCGAGGCCGAACACGCCCCGGGCCTTGAGCCCGACCCAGGTCCCGGCGATGGCGACGACGGCCCAAAGCCAGCCGTGCAGGCTGCCCGACGCGATCCCGGCCAGGTAGGCGCCGATGTTGCAGCCCCCGGCCAGGCGCGCGCCGATCCCCATCAGGATGCCGCCGGCGATCGCCGCGGCGGCGACGTTCCAGCGCAGCCCCGTGTGCAGCTTCCAGGCACCGGCGGCGGCAGCGGCGATCGCCGCGCCGATCATGATGCCGATGTTGGTCAGGCTGGTCTTGTCGGTGAGGACGGGACCGCTCAGCTGCGCGGCCTGCTCGGGCTGCTGCCAGAACGCCCACGTCTCGGGGTGCGCCCCGGCGAGTTGCAGCGCCTTCGCCCCCCACAGGTTGAACGCGCTGGTGACCCCCCACGCCCCACCGGAGACCACGAGGACGGCGGCGCCGAGGGCCGCGAGGACCAGGGCGCCCACCAGCATCGGCCAGCTGCCGCGCAGGATCCGTGCGACGCCTGCGGCGCTGGGGACGGCGCCGACCGGCGGCGGTGTGCGCCGGTTCTGGTAGAGGCGGCTGCCGACGACGAGGACGCCGAGCGCCGCGATGGTGATGGCCCAGGACCCGAACCAGCCCACCGAGTCGGCGAGCACAACGGGTTCGAGTTGGGGGAGGTCGTTCACCAGCGGCCAGGCCGCGCTGTACAGCACCGACCCGACGATGAACCCGCCGAGCGTCAGCACGATGGTGGACTGCCCGGAGCCGACGGCGAACAGCGTGCCGGACGCGCAGGCCCCGCCGAGCTGCATGCCGATACCGAACAGGAACGCGCCGAGGAGCAGGGCGACCCCGAGCGGCCCGCCCGATGGCGCGGGCGCCGAACCGAACAGGCCCGTTCCGGTGCCGATGATCAGCGCGAACAGGGTTGCGGTCGCCCCGAGGAGGAGGGCGTGCGCGCGCAGCCCCGTGCCGTTGCCGACGGCGACGAGCTGGCGCCAGGCCGAGGTGAAGCCGAACCGGGAGTGGAACAGCGCGAGACCCAGTCCGCCCCCGAGGAGCAGCAGCACGGCCGGTTGGGCGCCATGGGCGACGGCGACGTAGCCGGCCAGCGCGGCGAGCCCGGCCACCGCGATCGCGAGCGGCAGCCACCGAACCGGCTCCAGCGCCGCGGGCTTCGGCGGCGGGGTGGACAGGGCGTTGTGGAACAGCAGCCGGGCAGGTGCGGTGGGCGCTGCGGGCGGCGCGGGAGGTGCGGGTGCGTTCACGGGAGAGTGCTCCGTGCGGGTCGGGCGGCGGGCGCGGTGCCGTGCCGGAGGACATACGTGGGATGCGGGGCCGCGGGACGCGGCCGAGGCAGGGGAGTGGCGCTCAGTAGGAAATGCGGCCGGACCGACGGCGACACAGAGCGTCGTCGGTGCTGGTGAGCGACATGGAGATGAGAACCATGCGCAAGAAGCGAGTAGGGCTACGCATTGCCGACCATGATAGGCGGGAATGTCGGATTCAGGCAAGGAGTGCCGGGCGCACCAAGCAGTGACCCCGAACGCACCCCACCAACCCCGCCCCTGCCCCCACCGTCGCCCTCGCCCCATGACCACCCGGCGAACATGACCACCGCCCGCGGCCGAAAGAGGCGGTGGTGCCACGCCCATGGCGACCTGAGGGGAGGGGGTGGGCTGCCGTCGCGGGCCCTCGCTGCGCGACAATCGCGAAGCGGCGCAGTAGGGGCGTGCGCAGGCTTCCCGGCAGCCTTGCCCACGTCCGCGGGGGGCAAGGACGCTCTCGCCCCCGGATGCCCTCGCTCCCGGACGCCTGCGCCCGCTCCGCGTGCAGGTGACCTGTGGCAACAAGCAGCACCGAAGGCGGCGAAGGTTCGAGCTCCGGTTGCATCGGTCGGGGGTGCGCGGGGGCCGGGGCAGGCGACGGTCGGTGGTGGGCCGGGGTGCGCGATCGACGACGGGCCCCCTCGGGGCCGCCCGCGCCTACCCGCGTCCCTGCGCAGCGAAAAGCACGGCTACCAGCGCAGAGCTCCACCCGCGGAGAGTGATTGGCGGTTTATATCCCTTCTGACGGCGCGATTCCCGGCAGAGGGGCGCGGATTCGGACCCCGGAAACCCCCAACTCGACCCGGCCGAACGCGACCCGTTCCTAGTACGGGTCCGGGGCCTGGGGCGGGTCCAGGTTTGCGCTTTCGCGTGCGCGGCGGCCGATCGACTCCAGTGCGCGCAGCGCGTCGCGCACGTCGCGGTCGGAGAAGTCGAACGGCAGGTTGTGGATGGTCTCCTCGGGCACCGTTGCCGCCGCGACGATCCGGTCCAGCACCGCGTCGTCCGCGTCGCCGAGTCCCGCCTCGGTCAGGGTGGTCGGCAGGCCGACCCGCGCGGTGAACTCGGCGAACTTGTCGATCTCCCGCTCCGGCGCGCCTTCGAGGACCAGCTGGGTCAGCGACCCGATGTTGACCTTCTCCCCGTGGGCGAGGTGGTGGGTCTGGTCGACGGCGGTCAGTCCGTCGTGGATCGCGTGCGCGGCGGCGAGCCCCGCCGACTCGAATCCCAGTCCCGACAGGAGCGTGTTCGCCTCGACCACCGCCTCGACATCGGGGGTCACCAGGTCGGCGCGCACGGCCTCCAGCGCGGGCAGGGCCGACACCCACAGGATGTCCCAGGACAACCGCGCCAGCGCGACGCTCGACCGGGTCTGGATGCCGCCGATCATGGTCGAGGCGCCGGAGCGCTGGACCGCGCGCGCCTCGATCCACGTCGCGAGGGCGTCCCCCACACCGGAGGCGAGGAACCGGACCGGTGCCTCCGCGACGAGCTGGGTGTCGACCAGGACCAGATCGGGGTTGCGGGAGTAGAACCGGTAGGACTCGAACGCACCCGCGTCGGTGTAGATCACCGACAGTGCCGAGGTCGGAGCGTCGGTGGAGGCGACCGTCGCGGCACTGACCCACGAGATGCCGGCGGTGTCGCCCGCGGCCTTCGCCGTGTCGATGGCGGTGCCGCCGCCGAGGCCGATGACGACGTCGTGCTTGTCGTCGCGGATCACCCCGGCGACCCGTTCGGCCTCGGCAGCGGTGGGCACCCCGCCGAAGCGCTCGAACACCACAGGCAGGTCGGCCTCCTTGAAGGAGGTGCCGATGGTGTCCTCGGTCAGGTCCCGGACGACGTCGTCGGAGAGGATCAGCGGGCGCGATCCCAGCCGGGCGACGTGCTCGCCCAGCGAGCTGAGCGCGTTGCGGCCCTGCACGTAGCGGCTCGGTGAGGCGAAGGCGCGCAGTCTCGCGGGTGCGGGGTCGGTCATGGGTTCCACTCCTTCGCGCTGGACGGCCGTGCGTCGGCAGGCGCGGCCGCGCCCCGAACCCGTTGTGCGAGCACACCGACGCGGAGCGGACCGCCGCCTCCCTGTGTCCAACTCACCGCATCCAGCCTGCGGAAACATCCCGCCCAAAGCCAGGAACCACCCAACCGGCGGACACGCGCCCCGGGGCGTCCTGGGGCTTGTGATGCGGGGCGCCTTCCCCTGGGGTCAGGTGCGGTAGGGGGCCGTGGAGCCGCGGACGACGAGTTCGGGGGCGAAGAGCATGCGCTCGTGCCGGTGGCCGGGGTCGTTGAGCTCGGACAGCAGGAGCCGCATCGCCGCGCGGCCCAGCTCGTACTTCGGCTGGCCGACGGTCGTGAGGCCCGGGTGGACGAGCGCCGCGAAGTCGACATCGTCGTAGCCGACGACGGAGATGTCGCCCGGTGCGTGCAGCCCGCGCTCGCCGAGCCCTTTGAGCAGGCCGAGCGCGAGTTGGTCGTTGGCGCAGAACACCGCCTGCGGGCGGCGTTTGGGCCCGCCCCCGAGGACCTCCTCGACGGCCTGCTCGCCGTTCGCCGCGTTCAGCTTGCCGGTCTCGACCAGCCGGACCGCGTCGTCGGGGTCGATCCCGGCCTCGTCGAGGGCCGTGCGCAGCCCGTTGAGGCGGGTCCGGCACTGCTCCAGGGACAGGGTGCCGCTGAGGAAGGTGATCCGCTCGTGCCCGAGGCTGACGAGGTGCCGCCCGGCGGCGAGCCCGCCCTCGTGGTTGTCGACGCACACGCTGCATCCGAGGTCGGCGGACACGTCGCCGCGGTCGAGCAGCACCCACGGGATGCCGCGCTCGCGCAGCCACAGCAGGTCGGACAGGTCGTTGTCGACCGGCATGATCACCGCGCCCGCCGCGCGCTGCTCGGCGAGGAGGCGCAGTGAGCGCCGCTGCCGCTGGGGATTCTCCGCGGAGTTGAGCAGGACGACGGGGTAGCCGGCCCCTGCGGCCTCGTCCTCGACGCCTTCGGAGACCTTGGTGAAGAACGGGTTGGTGACGTCCAGGACCAGCAGCCCGATGGAGTCGGTCCGGCCGGACCGCAGGCTGCGCCCCGATGAGTTGCGGACGTAGTCGAGTTCGTCGATGACCTGTTCCACCCGGAGCCGCGTTGCCTCGGCGACGCGCTCGGGCCGGTTCAACACGTTGGAGACCGTTCCGGGGGAGACCCCCGCGCGGGCTGCCACGTCGTTGATGCCGACGGCACGTCGGACGTCTTCGGATGAGGTCACGTCATGGACTCCGGTATGTGGTGGTCGGCCGGGCCGACAGCGGCGGCGAGGCTCATGGTCACAGGGCGATTTGAACGTGTCAACGGATGGTCCGGATGTGGCCGTTCGTCCGGTGTGCGGTGGAGTCGAACCCCGCCCACTGGGGCGATCGGGGCGGACGATCGCGCCTCGGATCCGGTGCTGTAGGCCCCCTTGACGCGTTCGTGTGGCCCAGCTTACATTCACGGTCTAATAAAAACGTTTTATGCGCTTCGTCGCCGCCCGCGATTGCGACCCGGCCCGGACGAGACCAGCCATGGCCGGACGAACCATGACAAGGCCAACCGGACGAACCACGACAAGGCCAGAGGAGGACGCCGTGGCCCCGCACCCCCCGCCGGACCCGCCCCCGCTCGCCCTGGTCGACGCGGCGAAGTCCTTCGGCATGGTCCGCGCGCTGCGCGGGGTGTCCCTCGACCTCCGCGCGGGCGAGATCCACGGGCTGTGCGGCGAGAACGGCGCGGGAAAGTCCACCCTGGTCGCGCTCCTCGCAGGGGTCCACCAGCCCGATGCCGGGCACATCGAGATCGACGGCGCCCCCGTCGCCCTCTCCGGTCCCGCCGCAGCCCAGCGGGCCGGTGTCGCGGTCATCTACCAGGAGCCCACCCTCTTCCCCGACCTCTCGGTCGCGGAGAACATCTTCATGGGCCGCCAGCCGCTGCGGGGCGGCCGCCGCATCGACCGGCGCGCCATGCGCACCGCTACCGCCGAGCTGTTCGCCCGCCTCGGGGTGCGCATCGACCCCGACCGGCCCGCACGCGGCCTGTCGATCGCCGACCAGCAGCTCGTCGAGATCGCCAAGGCGCTGTCGTTCGACGCGCGCGTGCTGGTCATGGACGAGCCCACCGCGGCACTGTCCGGCGTGGAGGTGCGCCGGCTGTTCGCCGTGGCCCGCGCGCTGCGCGGCAACGGCGCCGCGATCCTGTTCATCTCGCACCGCTTCGACGAGGTGTTCGCGCTGTGCGACCGCATCACGGTCATGCGCGACGGCGGGCATGTCGGCACCGGGCGGGCGGCCGACCTCACCGTCGACGCCGTCGTGCGCCAGATGGTCGGCCGCGACATCGCGACCCTGTACCCCGAGAGGACGCCCGCCCCGGGCGCGCCGGTGCTGGAGGTCGAAGAGCTGGGCCGCCGCGGCGTGTTCAGCGGGGTCGGCTTCACGGTCCGGGCCGGGGAGGTCGTGGCGCTGGCCGGGCTGGTCGGCGCCGGGCGCAGCGAGGTCGTGCGGGCGGTGTTCGGCATCGACCGCTACGACAGCGGCACCGTCGCGGTCAACGGGCGCCCGCTGCCCCCGAACCGGCCGGCCGCCGCCATGGCGGCCGGTGTGGGACTCGTCCCCGAGGACCGCCGCCAGCAGGGCCTGGTGATGGAGCTGTCCGTCGAGCGCAACGCCACCCTGACCCGCCGTTGGGCGCTGAGCCGGTTCGGCCTGCTGCGCCGCGGCGCCGAGGCGTCGGCCGCCGCCGGGTGGCTCGGCCGCCTGCGGGTCAAGGCGGGCGACACCGCCGCGCCGGTCGCCACCCTGTCGGGCGGTAACCAGCAGAAGGTGGTGCTCGCCAAGTGGCTCGCGGGCGAACCCGCCGTGCTCATCGTCGACGAACCCACCCGCGGCATCGACGTCGGGACAAAGGCCGAGGTGCACCGCCTGCTGTCGGAGCTCGCGGGGCAGGGCATCGCCGTCCTCATGGTCTCCAGTGAACTCCCGGAGGTGCTCGGCATGGCCGATCGGGTGCTCGTGATGCACGAGGGCCGCATCACCGCCGAACTCCACCGCGACGACGCCACCGAGGAGGCCGTCATGTTCGCCGCGACCGGGCAGCACGCCGGCGGCACCGCGCCGGGCGGGCCGCCACCTGAGGCGGCCCGGTGAGCGCCGGATCGGGCACCGGGGCAAGCGCGCCGGTCGCCGAGCACGGCGGCGGCGACGTCCGCGGGGCGCGGCGGCTGCGCCAGGTCCGCGAGCTCGGCATCCTCCTCGCGCTGGCGCTGATCGTCGCCGCGACGGCGGTCGCCAACCCGGGGTTCCTGTCCGGGCAGAGCATCCGCGACCTGCTGCTCAGCGCCACACTGCTGACCATCCTCGCTGTCGGCCAGACCCTCGTGATCGTCACCCGCAGCGTCGACCTGTCCGTGGGCTCGGTGCTCGGGCTGGCGGCGTTCGCCACCGGCACCCTGTTCGCCGCGTTCCCCGGCCTCCCGGTCGCCGTCGCGGTGCTCGCGGGGGTCGCCCTCGGCGCGGTGTGCGGGGCGGTCAACGGGGCGCTGGTCGCCGTCGCCCGGGTCCCGGCCCTGGTCGTCACCCTCGGCACCCTCTACGCGTTCCGTGGCGTCGACTACTGGTGGGCGGCCGGCACCCAGATCAACGCGGCCGACATGCCGGCGTCCTTCCTCGGGCTCGGCCGCACCGCTGTGCTCGGCGTCCCGGTCCCCGCGCTGGTCGCGCTGGCGGTCGTCCTCGCCGCCGGGTGGTACCTGGCGTCGTACCGCAGCGGGCGGGAGCTGTACGCCATCGGCTCCGAGCCGCACGCGGCGCGGCTGTCCGGCATCCCGGTCGACCGCAGGATCTTCGCCGCGTTCGTCGTGAACGGGGCGCTGGCCGGCCTCGCCGGGGTGCTGTACGCCGCGCGCTTCGGCACCCTCGACGCCACCGTCGGCACCGGGCTGGAACTCCAGGTCGTCGCGGCGGCCGTGGTCGGCGGGGTGGCGATCTTCGGCGGCAGCGGCACCGTCTACGGGGCCGCTCTCGGCGCGGTGCTGCTCACCACGATCGGGTCGGCGCTGCCGGTGCTGCGGGTCAGCGGCTTCTGGCAGCAGGCCGTCGTGGGGCTGCTGATCCTCGTGGCGATCGGCATGGACCGGATTCTGGCGGTGCGCGCCGCCCGCAGGCTCCGAGGAGGCGGACCCGATGGCACCTGAGGTCACCGAGCGGGACGCGGCGGCGACGGCGGCACCGCCGCCGCGGGGCAGGGCCGTGCGGCGCATCCTCGCGGGACGCGAGTCGGGCGTGCTCGGCGCCCTCCTCCTGACGGTCCTGGCGGCGTCCTTCCTGGTGGAAGGGTTCGCCACCGGGCGCAACGCCGGGTTCCTGATCCTCGACGTCGCCGCCATCGCGATCATCGCGCTGCCCATGACGCTGGTCGTCATCACCGGCGAGATCGACCTGTCCGTCGCCAGCACACTCGGCCTGACCAGCGCCGTCATGGGCCACCTGTGGGTGGCGGGGCTCCCGCTGGAGACCATCGTCCCGCTGTGCCTGGTGCTCGGCGCGGTCCTCGGCGCCGTCAACGGCCTGCTGGTCACGGTCGCGGGGCTGCCGTCGCTGGCGGTGACCATCGGCACCATGGCGCTGTACCGGGGGCTCGCCTACGTGGTCCTGGGCGACACCGCCGTCGCCGACTTCCCGCCGGCCTGGACCGCCGCGGCGGTCGGCCGCCTGCCCGGCACCGACGTCCCCCAGGTCGCCGTCCTCATCATGGTCCTCGCACTGGCGGTGGGGGTGCTGCTGCACGCGACCCCCGTCGGGCGCTCGCTGTACGCCATCGGCAGCAACGACGAGGCGGCGCGGTTCTCCGGCATCCCGGTCCGCTGGACCCGGCTGTGGCTGTTCGTCGCCACCGGGGCGGGCGCGGCGCTCGCCGGGGTGTTCTGGACCCTCCAGTACGGCAGCGCCCGCGCCGACAACGCCAACGGACTGGAGCTGTCGGTGATCGCCGCGGTCCTCCTCGGCGGCGTCTCCATCTTCGGCGGGCGGGGCGCGCTCCCCGGTGTCATCGGCGGCGTGCTGCTGCTCGGCGCCATCCGCAACGCACTCCAGCTCGCCGACGTCTCCTCCGACACCCTCAACATCGTCACCGGGCTGCTGCTGGTGGCGTCCGTGGTCGCCCCCAACCTGGTGGCGCGCCTGCGCGAACGCCGCCCACGATCCGGCGTGCCGCCCGCGCGGCCCCGGACCCCCGATCGTCCCCTCCGCACAGAGGAGTCATGATGTTCCGTTCTCGACTGGGTCGCGGCCTCGCCGCGGGCGCCGCAGCGGGCCTGCTGCTGCTCGGCACCGCCTGCGGCGGCACCACCAGGGGCGACGCCGACGGCGCCGGGGAGCAGAAGGGCGGCGGGAAGGCCGACCCCGACGCGAAGATCCCCGAGGGCCTGAAGATCAGCTACCTGCCCAAGCAGCTCAACAACCCGTACTTCACCTACGCCAACTCCGGCGGGGAGGAGGCCGTCGAAGAGCTCAAGGGCGAGTACAAGGAGGTCGGCCCCTCGGAGGCCACCGCGTCGTCCCAGGTCAGCTACATCAACACGCTGAGCCAGCAGGGTTCCGACGTCATCGTGATCGCCGCGAACGACCCCAACGCGGTGTGCTCGGCGCTGGGCCAGGCCCAGCAGGCCGGCGCGAAGATCGTCACCTACGACTCCGACGCCGACCCCGAGTGCCGCGACATCTTCATCAACCAGGCGTCCGCGAAGGGCATCGCGGAGACCCAGATCAAGCTGATCGCCGACCAGATC
This sequence comes from Murinocardiopsis flavida, assembly GCF_003014485.1. Lineage (GTDB taxonomy): Bacteria > Actinomycetota > Actinomycetes > Streptosporangiales > Streptosporangiaceae > Murinocardiopsis > Murinocardiopsis flavida. Next base: position 139,211 of record NZ_PYGA01000013.1, read on the forward strand.
GGCGGCAAGGGCGAGATCGCGTTCCTCTCGGCCACCCCCAACGCCACCAACCAGAACACCTGGCTGGAGCTGATGGAGAAGGAGCTGGAGAAGGACGAGTACAAGGACATCGAGGTGGTCGACACCGTCTACGGCAACGACGACGACCAGAAGTCCTTCCAGGAGATGCAGGGGCTGCTCCAGTCCCACCCCGACCTCAAGGGCGTGGTCTCGCCCACGACCGTGGGCGTCGCCGCGGCGGCCCGCTACCTCAGCGATTCCGAGTACAAGGGCGACGTGAAGCTCACCGGGCTCGGCACCCCCAACCAGATGCGCGAGTACGTCGACAACGGCACCGTCGAGTCGTTCGCCCTGTGGGACCCCAAGGACCTCAGCTACCTCGCCGCGCACGTCGGCGCGTCCCTGCAAGCGGGGCGCATCACCGGTGCGGAGGGCGAGGAGTTCACGGCGGGGCGCCTCGGCGACTACGAGGTCGGCGCGGAGGGCGAGGTCGTGCTCGGCCCGCCCACCGTCTTCGACGCCAAGAACATCGACGAGTACGACTTCTGACCCGGCCCGCCCGAACCGCGCCGGCGGCCCGGTCCACCGGACCGCCGGCGCCCCATGGGCGGACGCGCGCACGCCGCCGCCGGCCGAGGATCCCCCACCCGGATCGAGCGGCCGCACCCGGCCATACGCGCCCGGCGCGGAATTGAAACGTTGTGATCGCCGACGAGCCGACCAGAAAGCAGGTGACCGCCATGACCGCCGTCCCCGACGTCAAGGCCGCACTGCGCACCCAGTCCATCGAGCTGCCCTCCTGGGCGTTCGGCAACAGCGGCACCCGGTTCAAGGTGTTCGCGCAGCCGGGGGTGCCGCGCAGCGCCGAGGAGAAGATCGCCGACGCCGCGCAGGTGCACGCCTACACCGGGGTCGCGCCGAGCGTCGCCCTGCACATCCCGTGGGACCGGGTGGACGACTACGCCGCGCTCGCCGCGCACGCCCGCGCGCTCGGGGTCGCCATCGGGACGGTCAATGCCAACGTGTTCCAGGACGACGACTTCCGCCTCGGCAGCGTCGCCAACCCCGACCCTGGGATCCGCCGCAAGGCGATCGACCACCTGCTGGAGTGCGTGGACGTCATGGACGCGGTCGGCTCGGCGAACCTCAAGCTGTGGTTCGCCGACGGCACCAACTACCCCGGCCAGGACGACGTGCGCGCACGCCAGGACCGGCTCGCCGAAGCGCTGCGGGAGGTCTACGCCCGGCTCGGCGGCGACCAGCGCATCCTCCTGGAGTACAAGTTGTTCGAGCCCGCGTTCTACACCACCGACGTGCCCGACTGGGGCACCGCCTACGCTCACTGCCTGAAGCTCGGCGACAGGGCGCAGGTCGTGGTCGACACCGGGCACCACGCGCCGGGCACCAACATCGAGTTCATCGTCGCCCTGCTGCTGCGGGAGGGCCGCCTCGGCGGCTTCGACTTCAACTCGCGCTTCTACGCCGACGACGACCTCATGGTCGGCGCGGCAGACCCCTTCCAGCTGTTCCGGATCATGCACGAGGTGGTGCGCGGCGGCGGGTTCGGGCCGGGCAGCGGGGTGGCGTTCATGCTCGACCAGTGCCACAACATCGAACCGAAGATCCCCGGGCAGATCCGGTCGGTCCTCAACGTCCAGGAGGCCACGGCGAAGGCGCTGCTCGTCGACGCGGCCGCCCTCGACGCGGCGCAACGCGGCGGCGACGTCCTCGGCGCCAACGCCGTGCTGATGGACGCCTACGCCACCGACGTCCGCCCCCTCCTCGCCGAACTCCGCACCGAGCAGGGCCTCGACCCCGACCCGGTGGCGGCGTTCGCCCGCTCCGGCTACGCCGAGCGCGCCGCGGCGGACCGGGTCGGCGGGCAGCAGGCCGGCTGGGGCGCCTGACCGCACCCCCAGCACCCCCCAGCACCCCCAGCGCCCGCGCACCCCCGCACGCCCCCACCGCACCGACGGCTGCACCGCACCGCCCCCGTACCGGCGAGAGAGGACCCCGCAATGGCCACGCACGAGACCCACCCGCAGGTGGCCGCGCTGATCGAGCGCTCGCACCGGCTGGGCGCCGACCCGCGCACCACCAACTACGCGGGCGGCAACACCTCGGCGAAGGGCGCCGCGACCGACCCGGTGACCGGCGGGCCGGTCGACCTGATGTGGGTCAAGGGCTCCGGCGGGGACCTCGGGACGCTCACTGAGGACGGACTGGCGGTCCTGCGGCTCGACCGGCTGCGCGCGCTGCCCGACGCCTACCCCGGCGACGACCGCGAGGACGAGATGGTCGCGGCGTTCGACTACTGCGCGCACGGCAAGGGCGGCGCGGCGCCGTCCATCGACACCGCCATGCACGCGCTGGTCGACGCGGCGCACGTGGACCACCTGCACCCCGATTCCGGGATCGCGCTGGCGTGCGCAGCGGACGGGGAGCGGCTGACGGCCGAGTGCTTCGGCGCCCGCGTCGTGTGGGTGCCGTGGCGCCGCCCGGGGTTCCGGCTCGGCCTCGACATCGCCGCCGTCAAGGACGCGCACCCCGACGCCATCGGGGTGATCCTCGGCGGGCACGGCATCACCGCGTGGGGCGCGACCTCGCAGGAGTGCGAGGCGAACGCCATGGAGATCATCCGCGGCGCCGAGCGGTTCATCGAGTCCGCCGCAGCGGGCGGCGGCCACCCCTTCGGCCCGGAGGTCGACGGCCACGCGCCGCTCCCGGAACGGCAGCGACACGACCGCGCCGCCGCGCTCCTGCCGGTGCTGCGCGGCCTGGCCTCGACGGACACCCCGATGATCGGGCACTACACCGACACAGCGGAGGTCCTGGACTTCCTCGCGCGCGCCGAGCACCCGCGCCTCGCCGCGCTGGGCACCTCCTGCCCCGACCACTTCCTGCGCACCAAGGTCCGCCCCATGGTCCTGGACGCCGGCCCTCACACGCCCCTGGCGGAGGCGGTCGCGCGGCTGCGCGAACTGCACGCCGCCTACCGGGACGACTACCGCGCCTACTACGAGCGCCACGCCGGACCCGGGTCGCCGCCCATGCGCGGCGCCGACCCCGCGATCGTGCTGGTCCCCGGTGTCGGCATGTTCTCCTTCGGCAGGGACGCCCAGACGGCGCGGGTCGCGGGGGAGTTCTACGCCAACGCGGTCAACGTGATGCGCGGCGCGGAGACCGTCTCCGACTATGCCCCGATCGAGGAGGCGGAGAAGTTCCGGATCGAGTACTGGGCGCTGGAGGAGGCGAAGCTCGCCCGGATGCCCGCCCCGAAGCCGCTGGCGGCCCGGGTCGCGTTCGTCACCGGCGGCGGGTCGGGGATCGGGCGCGCCACCGCCCGCCGCCTCGCAGCGGAGGGCGCGTGCGTGGTGGTGGCCGACCGCGACGCCGAGTCCGCCGCAGCGGTCGCGGCGGAGATCGGCACGGCCGACACGGCGGTGCCGGTGACCGTCGACGTCACCGACGAGGCGCAGATCGCGGCGGCGCTGCGGGCGGCGGTGCTCGCCTTCGGAGGGGTCGACCTGGTGGTCAACAACGCGGGGCTGTCGCTGTCGCGCCCGCTGCTGGAGACCAGCGCCGCCGACTGGGACGTCCAGCACGGGGTCATGGCGCGCGGCTCCTTCCTGGTGGCGCGCGAGGCCGCCCGCGTCCTCATCGACCAGGGGATGGGCGGCGACATCGTCTACATCTCCAGCAAGAACGGCGTGGTCGCCGGGCCCGACAACATCGCCTACGGTGCGGCAAAGGCCGACCAGGCCCACCAGGTCCGGCTCCTCGCAGCGGAGTTGGGCGGGCACGGGGTGCGGGTGAACGGGGTCAACCCCGACGGGGTGGTGCGCGGCTCCGGCATCTTCGCCGGCGGGTGGGGCGCCCGCCGCGCCGCCGTCTACGGGGTGGCGGAGGCCGACCTCGGCGCGTTCTACGCCCAGCGGACCCTGCTCAAACGGGAGGTCCTGCCGGAGCACGTCGCCGCCGCCGTGTTCGCCCTGACCAGCGGGAACCTTGGCCACACGACGGGCCTCCACATCCCGGTCGACGCGGGAGTCCCCGCGGCCTTCCTCCGCTAGCCCCCCACCATGCCCACGGCCACGGACCCCGGGAACGCCGCGCGCCGCCGCACTGCCGCAGCGCGCCGCCGCCCGTCGACGCCAAGGATCGCCACTGCGCGGAGCGGGCGCAGACGCCCGAGGGCGAGGGCGTCCTTGACCCCAGAGAACGTTGCCCAGGCTTCCCGGCAGCCTTGCCCAGGTTCGCTGTGGGGAAGGGCGCTCTCGGCACCTCCCCCCGGCGCCTCGGCACCTGCCCGCAGCGCCTCGGCTCCAGGGCAACGCCGAAATCCGCCCGGAACGTCAAAGGCAGCGGAGCAGCGTGCGGCACCACCATCGCTCAGGGCACCGAACCCTGGATCCCGGACACCGCAATGGTGGGTCCGGCGATGGACCGCGCCCTCTCGAAAACGACGAGGTGAGGACCCATGACCACACGGCCTGATGGCATCTTCGCGGCGGTCGATCTCGGCGCGTCCAGTGGACGCGTGGTCGTGGGGCGGGTCGGTCCGGGCACGCTCGATCCGACGGAGGTGCACCGGTTCGCCAACGAGCCGGTGCGGCTGCCCAGCGGCCTCCACTGGGACGTCCTCGGCCTCTACCGGGAGGTCCTGCGCGGCCTGAGCGCCGCGGCGGCGCACGGGCCCGAGTCCGTCGGCATCGACTCCTGGGCGGTCGACTACGGGCTGCTGGACGCCGACGGCGCGCTGATCGGCGCCCCTTTCCACTACCGCGACACCCGGACCGACACCGCGGCGCGCGCCGTCGTGGCGCAGATCGGCGCCACCGAGCTCTACGCGGCGAACGGCCTCCAGTACCTGCCGTTCAACACGATCTTCCAGCTGGCGGCCTCGCGCGGCACCAGCGCCGTGCGCGGCGCCCGCACCCTGCTGCTCATCCCCGACCTGCTCGGCTACTGGCTGACGGGGGAGCGGGGTGCCGAGATCACCAACGCCTCGACAACGGGCCTCCTGGACGTCGCGGGGCGCCGCTGGTCGGCGGAGCTGGCGGAGACGGTGCGGCTCCCTCGCGGGCTGCTGCCCGACCTGCGCGAACCGGGGGACACCGTCGGCCCGCTCCTCGCCGAGCCGCGGCGGGCCACCGGCCTGGACGGTGTCCCGGTGGTGGCGGTCGCCTCCCACGACACCGCCTCCGCTGTGCTGGGCGTCCCGGCCGAGACCGCGCACTTCGGCTATCTCTCGTGCGGGACGTGGTCCCTGGCGGGGGTGGAACTCGACGCCCCCGTCCGCACCGAGGCTGCGCGCGCGGCGAACTTCACCAACGAGCTGGGCGCCGAGGGCACCACCCGGTTCCTGCGCAACATCATGGGCCTGTGGCTGGTGCAGGAGAGCCTGCGCACGTGGGGCGTTGAGGCCGGGGCCCTACCGGGGCTGCTGGCCGAGGCGGAGCGGGCCGAACCGTTCGCCGCCGTGATCGATCCCGACGATCCGCGGTTCCTCCCGCCGGGCGACATGCCCGCACGCATCGCCGAGTTCCTGCGCGAAACCGGGCAGCGGCCCCCCGCCACCCGCGCGGCCCTGCTGCGCTGCGTCCTGGAGAGCCTCGCGCTCGCGCACCGGTCGGCCATCCGGAGCGCGGCGCGGCTGTCGGGGCACCGGGTCGACGTCGTCCACCTGGTGGGCGGCGGCGCGCGCAACACGCTGCTGTGCCAGATGACGGCCGACGCGCTGGGCCTGCCCGTCCTCGCGGGCCCGGTGGAGGCCACCGCGATCGGCAACCTCCTGGTCCAGGCCCGCGCGGCGGGCCAGGTCGGCGACCGGTGGGCCGCCCGCGGCCTGGTCGCCGACGCCCACCGCCCCCGCCGGTTCGAGCCTGCGGGCGACGCGCGGGCGTGGGACGCGGCCGCGCGGCGGATCGCCGCCGGATGACCCGCGGCACGTCCGGACGCCCCGGGGCGCGTCGGGACGCCCCGGGGGCGCCGGGTACCACCGTCCGCGCCGTTGACTTCAAGCGTGGGTTGTGGCCTCGGCCTCATGCCGGGGTGCAGGCCGAGAGCGTCCTTGCCCCCAGCGGACGTGGGCAAGGCTGCCGGAAAGCCTGGCTCCTTTCCCCTGGGGTCACGGACGCCCTCGCCCCGGACCCTCGCCTTGGGACACCCTCGCCTCTGGACGATCGGACACCGGTACCACCAGGCCCCCGCTATTGGACGACCTGGGGTTCATCGAAGTAGTGGACCTCCTCGCGCACGATGGACCCGTCGGCGACCGTGTACAGCGACATCTTCGTCGTCGAGTGGCGCTTGCCCGTGGGCGTGTAGGTCTCATCGAAGGTGAAGCGGACGGCGAACCGCTCCGCTGCGAGGTACGGGCCGTCGACGTCGACGCTGTGGATGTCGTAGTCGCCGGTGAGCCGCTCGGCGTTCGCCATGATGTCCTCGATGCCGCGCACCTCCACGTGCTCCCCGCCCGTCTCCAACGGGGCGACGCGCACCATCTCGGGTGACATGACGCGCATGGCCCGTTCGAGGTCGAGCGCCCGGAACGCGGCGACGTACGTCTCGGCGACCTCCGCGGTGCTCGGCCGGAACGCGGCGGCGTGGTCGGCGGCCCAGTCGGCGAAGGAGCGCGCGGCGGTCCCGGTCACCTCGTGCACGGTGTCGGTGACGGGCTCCGGGTCGGTCACCAGGGACGCCCAGTAGTCGAGGGCGCCGTCCACGATGGCGCCGTCGCCCCAATCGGGGAGCATCTGCTCGCGGGCGACCTCGCGGGGCAGCTCCTCCAGGCGCGCGTCCCTGCCGACGACCTCGCCGATGGTGCGGACCTGCTCGGTCTGGGTCAGCGCCGCGGGGCCGGTGAGGAGGTACTTCGCGCCGGTGTGCCCGTCCTCGGTCAGCGCGCGCACCGCGACGGCAGCGATGTCGCGCTCGTGGATCATGGAGCGGGCCGCTTCGGCGTAGGGTTCGCGCACCGGGCGGTCCGCGCGGATGTCCGCGGCCCAGCCCAGCGCGTTGGCGGCGAACCCGACGGGACGCAGGAAGGTCCACTCCAGCCCGGTGGCCTCGATCGCCAACTCGACCGCGCCGAAGGAGTTGTGCGCGCCCCCGTCGTCCTGCGCGCCGTGCGCGGAGAGGTAGACGACGCGGCGGGCGTGCGCGGCGACCGCCGCGACGACCGGGGCGACGGTGTCGGCCGAGTAGAACGGCCAGACGAGGAACACCGAGTGGACGCCGTCCAGTGCGGCGGCGAGCCCCTCAGGCTCGGTCAGGTCGCCTCGGACGACGTCGACCCCGTCGGGGAGGGCGGCGGCATCCGGGTCCCGGGCGAGCGCCCGGACGGGTGTGCCCTCGCTGTGCAGTTGCGCGACGACGTGCCGGCCGACGTTGCCGGTCGCGCCGATGACAAGGATCGTGTTCTGCTCGCCCATTGGTCTGTCCATCCATTGGATCCGACGGTCGCACCGGGGTTTCGCCCGGTGGCGAGGGCCCTGTCGGGGCCCATGCGCACATCCTCTGACCTGAACAAGACTTGAGGTCAACCCGGTGTGGCCGGAGTCGCGGGGGGCGGTGTCACGGGGGGCGGTGTCACGGGGGTCGGAGTCACAGGGGCCGGAGTCGCAGCCGACGACTCCCCGGCGTCGTCGCCCGCCGCTCCGGCCAACCCGCGAAGCGCCTGGGCCGTGAAGTCGTCCAGCGGGTAGAACAGCTCGATCGCCAGCTCGGACAGCGTCACATCGGCGGGGGCGCCGAACGTGGCCATGGTGCTGAACATCGACAGCTCGCCCATGGGTGTGCGGACCCGCAGCGGGACCTGCACCGGGCTCGGCCGCGCGGCCGGGGCACCGGTGTCAGGGGGTCCGGCGCCAGGGGATGCGGCGTCCGAGGGTGCGGTGTCGGGGACATCGGGGACATCGGGCATGGGGTACCGCCGGACCTCCTCGTACAGCGCCAGCAGTTCGGCGTCCCCGGTGGCGTTGACCTGGCGGTGCAGCCGTTCGAGGAAGAGGGCACGGACCTCGCCGAGGTTCGCCAGCCGTGACGACAGCCCCTCGGGGTGCAGCGTCAGCCGGAACACGTTCGGCCGCGGCTCCAGGAGGTGCGGCGGTATGCCGTCCATGAGAACGGACATGGCGCGGTTGCCGGTCAGCACGTTCCAGCAGCGGTCGACCACGACGGCGGGGTACGGCTCGTGCGTGGTCAGCATCATGTCGAGCGCGGAGCGGACCGACGCCATGTACGCGTCGTCAATGCTGCTCTCCGGGTACTCCGGGCCGAAGCCCGCCGCCAGCAACAGGGTGTTGCGCTCGCGCAGGGGGACGTCCAGCACAGCGGACAGGCGCAGCACCATCGCCCTGCTCGGCCGTGCGCGGCCGGTCTCCACACAGGACAGGTGCCGCGCGGAGCTCTCCGCCAGCAGGGCGAGATCGAGCTGGCTGAGCCTGCGGCGCTGCCGCCACTCCCGCAGCAGGACACCCACCCGGGACGGCTGTTCTGCATCCATACCCGGAGGATATGCCCGGCCGATCATCGCCTCCATGACCTCACAGGTCATTGAGTGTGTGACCCCAACGCTGTCAGCGTGTCTCGCGACAAGGGGGTCCGCCCGGATCCCCTACGGAGCGAGGAGGCCCACATGACGACCACGACCATCCGGCGCCCTGCGGTCGGCGGCACCGGATCGGAGCTGCTGCGCACCATCCTGCGGGTCGACGGCTGGAGCACCGGCGTGTTCGGCGCCGTCATGCTCGCCGGCGCCGTGTCGCTGAGCGGACCGCTCGGCCTGCCGACGTCCTGGTCGATCCCCTTCGGGGTCGCCATGCTGGGCGGGGCCGCCGCGCTCGCCCTCATCGCGGGCTACCCGCGGATCCCGGTGCGCCTCGCCGCGACCGTCGTCGCGGGGAACGCGCTGTCCGGCGCGGCGCTGCTCGTCATCACGTTCACGGGGATCGTGCCGCTCACCGGCCTGGGGATCGCGTTCATGGTGGTCGGGGCGCTGGTGGTCGCGGTGTTCGCGGGGTTCGAGTACTTCGGGCTCCGGCGCGCGCAGGGCGCCGGGCGCTGACCCGTCCGGCGGGGTCGGCCCCGAACAGCGGGTGCCGACCAGCGGCGGCACCGCCGCGCCCACGGCGGTGCCGGACGGCGACGGGCCCGCATCGGAATAGGAACAAGAATCCCGCGTAGTCATCCCCGGCCAGGACCGCCCGATTTCCCGGACACGACGCATTCGGCCGGTTAGCTTCGACTGTGGAAGACCCCTTATCCACGAAGGCCCTTTCCACGAAGACCCTCTACCCACGCTGGAGGCCGCCGGTGGGCAAGCACGAGGATTCGAGCAACCAGGACGGCCACAAGCCTGAGAAGCCCATCCCGCCGCCGCCCCCACCGGAGCCGAAGAAGGGCGCGTAGTGGCAGGTTCGAGGCCCGGCGTCCCCGGCGTCCTCGGCGCCTCCGACTCCGCCAATGTCCCCGGCGCCGCGCCGCCGGAATGGCGGCCGGTCTTCGCTCGGGTACCGCGCGCGTCCTTCATCCCCGCGGTGATCTGGGACGACGACCGCCGCGTCGTCCGCCGCGACCGGGAACCCGACCGGTGGGCCGCACTCGTCCGCCGCGACGCCCCGGTCATCACCCAGCTCGACGACGGCGACGCCTCCGGCCGCGGGTACGTCTCCTCGTCCGCGTCCATGCCCACCGTCGTCGCGATGATGCTGGCCGAACTCGACGTCGCCGACGGCATGCGCGTGCTGGAGATCGGCACGGGCACCGGGTGGAACACGGCGCTGCTCGCCGCCCGCCTCGGCAGCGAGAACGTCACCTCGGTGGAGATCGACCCCGCCCTGGCCGCGGCCGCCCGCCGGTCGTTGGCCGATGCGGGCTTCCGACCCACCGTGGCGACGGCCGACGGGATGGCCGGGTGGCCCGAGAACGCCCCTTACGACCGGGTCATCGCCACCGCTGCCGTGCAGCGTGTGCCGTACGCCTGGGTGGCGCAGACCCGGCCGGGCGGGCTGGTCCTCACACCGTGGGGCACCGCGTTCCACAACGGAACGCTCCTGCGCCTCCGCGTGCACGGCGACGGCACCGGCAGCGGACGGTTCGGGGCCGACGTCGGGTTCATGTGGACCCGGTCGGAGCGCACCCCGCACGGCTCGGTCGAGGAGCGGGTCCTCCCCGAGCACGACTCCGACGCGTCAACGACCGAACTCCACCCCTACGAGCCCGTCGGCGACTTCGACGCGAGCTTCGCCATCGGCCTGCGCGTCCCCGCGATGCTGTCGACCGTGGTGCACGACGGACCCGCCGCCGACAACCGGTTCACCGTCTACCTGATGGATCCCGCCACCGGATCCTGGGCGTCGTGGCGTGTCACCCCGGAGACCCACGGCTCCTACCAGGTGCGCCAGCACGGCCGCCGCCGGCTCTTCGCCGAACTCGCCGCCGCATGGCGCTGGTGGGAGGGGGCCGGGCGCCCCGGCGTCGACCGGTTCGGGCTCACCGTCACCCGGGACGGCCAGTACACCTGGCTCGACCACCCGGAAACCCCCATCGGCCCGCCAACGGACGAGCGGCCGCACCCACCCCGCTGACCTTTCCGCTGCGCCCACGTCAGCGGCCGGGTTATGGTCCGAGATCGGACGCGGCGCCGTGCGGGCGCGGGGGCTGCTGCCGTGCCCCCGCCAGCAGCCTTCGCCTGGTGCACCGGTGCCCAATGGTGAGTCATGGTGAGTCGCAGGAGGCCGAGTGGAGTCCTTGCCGCAGGTGCTGTGGATCGGCGGGCCGCCCGGGGCCGGGAAGACGACGGTTGCCCGGCGGATCGCGCGGCGGTACGGCGTGCGCTGGTACAACTCCGACGCCCACACCTGGGAGCACCGCGATCGGGCTGTGCGGGCCGGGAACCCCGCCGCCCGCCGGTTCGAGTCGCTGATGCCGGACGCGCGCGCCGCGGAGCCGCCCGAAGCCCAGTTGGCGATGTCCCTGCACGCCGAGCGGGGCCCGATGACGGTCGAGGACCTGCGCGCGCTCCCGCCGTCGCCGCTGACCATCGCCGAGGGGACGCAGGTGGTGCCCGGCATGCTCCCGCCGGGGAGCAGCGCGGTGTGGCTGATGCCGTCCGACGAGGTCCAGCGCGTCCGGCTCGACGGGCGGCACGGCCCGAGCAAGGCGCCTGCGCTCTACCGCCTGCTGGGGCGGACGATCGCAGCGGAGGTGCGGGAGGCGGGCGCCCGCACGGTCGACGTGGACGGGCTTGGTGTCGAGGAGGCGATCGCGGCGGTCGAGGGCGCTTTCGCTCGGCGCCTCGCGGAGGGCCCGCGGGCGGCGACCGCCGAGGAGCGCCGCCGGCTCCTGCGCTACGCCAACCGCGCCGTCGTCGCCCAAATCAAGGGGGCCTTCACCCGCCCATGGTTCACCGGCGATCCTGCCGACGCGGTCGCGGTCTTCGACTGCGAGTGCGCCCGGCCCGACTGCGACGCACTGGTGGAGTGCGTGCTCGCCGACGGCCCGACCGATGACACCGGCCCGCCGCTCCTCGCGCCGGGTCATCGGGCGGCGTGAGCCCGGATCCGGTCAGGTCGCGGCACCGGGCGGCGCATTCGGCTGCGGGTCAGGTCGCGGCGCGTTCGGCGTCGTTGCGCAGGATGCAGAACTCATTGCCCTCGGGGTCGGCGAGAATCACCCACCCGGTTCCGTCGGCATGGCGCCGGTCATCGACCTCGGTCGCGCCCAGCGCCAGCAGCCGCGCGAGTTCCGCGTCGCGGCGGCCCTCGACCGGCATGAGGTCGAGGTGAATGCGGTTCTTCACCTGCTTGGAATCGGGGACCTCGATGAACAGCAGCCGCTGGCCGCCGTCAGGAGCGAAGATCATGCACTCCTCGTGACCGGGCAAGTTGGGGTCGTCCGGGTCCTCGGCGAAGCCGAGTACGTGGCCCCAGAACACCGACTGCGCGTAGGCGTCGTGGGAGTCGAAGGAGGTGTGCGAGATGAAAGCCGTCATCCGCAGACCATGCGACAGCGAACCATCCACCGTCCACCCATTTACACGAGTAGGCCCTCCGCCTGGTGCAAGGGATGGGAGGGCCCGCCCGACGCTGTACTACAGCTCGCCGGTTGCCGCGGCGTCGATGAAGGCGCGGAACTCGGCCGCGTCGAATGCCAGGTGTCCGGCGCTGCGGTTCTGCGTGTCGCGGACCAGGACGTGTTCGGTCAGGTCCGCGACCTCGACACACTCGCCACCGGTGTTGTTGCTGTAGCTGGACTTGCGCCACGTGTGGGCGTGGGCGTTCATGAGAACTCTCCTTCGATATCCGCGATCAGTCGCCGGGATGCTGCTGGGGGGAGGCCGAAGGCCATCAGATCTGAGAACGCCCTCTGATAGTCATCGACCGCGTCCTGATCCATGGTCGGGTATCCCACGCGGCGCGTTTCCGTGTACAGCAGCCAACCGCTGTTCGGTATCGCATAGAGCGTGAAGGCGTTGGACATTCCGGGGTGGTACTCGGTCTCGTATGGGATTACCTGAACCGTGACGTTCGGCTTGTCGCAGGATTCCAGCAGCTTCACCAACTGCTTGCGCATCGTCTCACGACCACCGATCGGCCGCCGCAGAGAGCCCCCATCGAGGACTGCAAGCAAGCGCGGAGCCCGTTCACCCTCCAGGATGACCTGGCGGTCGAGTCGACCGCGGACTAGCTCCTCGATTCGGGAATGCGATTCGTTGGGCAGGCCCGCGATGAGCAGCGCGCGCATGTAGTCCTCGGCTTGGAGCATGCCGGGGATCACCAGGGGATGATAATTCCGGATCTCCGTCGCGGCCTTCTCCCGCTTGGCACCCTCGCGGTACCAGAGCGGCAGGCCCGAGTCGGACGAGGTGTCCCACGCGCTCGCCAGAGCGCCACCGGTGCCGAGCGTCCGGTCGATTCGCTCCATATGGTCCCGTTTGATACCTCGGATGCCGCGCTCCATTGCACTGAGCATCGTGGGCGAAAGCGAGATGCGTTTCGCCAATTCTTCGAGCGACAGCCCAGCCCTTTCCCGCGATGCGCGAATCTTGACACCGAGATTCACCCACCGCAGCTTGGCTTCTTGCACCGTAACCGCACTCCTCTGTACTCCTCAAACACCATCACCCCCGCCCTTAACCTTCCCATGAACCTTAGGGTCGAATCTATGGAATTCACTAATGTGTGCAGTCAGAGTTGGTAGCCAAGTCAGACGGCAGCGCACAGAAGTCAATGTCCCAATCTGAAGAGGGAACGCCACAACGGGCCTGTGCGCGCCATTCTGAACCGACTTATTGGCACGAGAGGTCCTGTCATGCACGAGAGCCCCCCGAACCGGCGTCCACCCGTCCAGGACCGCAGGGTTCCACCGTCTGCACAGCCTGCACCCTGGTCCGAGTTCGCGCGTGCGTTGCGTCAAGCGCGGGAGAAAGCGCAGCTCTGCCCCGAAGACCTCGCCGATCTGGCGAAGACCTCCGCGACGTTCTTCACCCAGGCCGAGGAGGGAGAGGAGGACCCCGGCCGGTTCCTTGTCGAATGCGCGGACCGCGACCTGAACCAGAGAGGAGCCCTACTGGACCTGTGGGCCCGCACCTACATCGCCGTTCACGCCGCCGCCAGGACGGCCGTCGACCGGTTCCAGTCCGAGGCCCGGCACATCCGCGACTACCAGCCGCTCATGATCCCCGAGTTCCTGCACACCTCCGCTTACGCCCGCGCGGTGGCCGAAGCCGAGGTCGGTTCCGACTCGGAGTCCAACGCGAGCCTGCGCAGCCTGCACTACGCCGACCACGGGCCGCCGTCCCTGTGCCTGATCGTGGACGAGACCGCGATCCGGCGGACGGTGGGCACTCACGACATCACGCACGAACAACTCAAACGTCTGCACAGTGCTGCGCAGCGACCGCACGTGAGCCTGCACATCATCGCCCGCACCACCCGGCGTCATCCGGGCCTGCGCGCCCCGGCCCGCACCTTGACCTTCGGACGGCGGCGCACCATCGCCTACGCCGACCACGCCACGGGCCCCGGCGCGCTGATCACCGAACCGGGCCGGGTCCAGGACTATTGCGACCTGCTGGCCGCGTTGCAGGGCGCGGCCCTGCCCGTCGATGACTCGCTCGCGCTGCTGGACGATGCCATCGGCACGCCGAAGCGGCGCGCGATCACCACCGGCTCGGGCCCCGACCCCCTTGCACCGCACTACGCGGGCAGGACCGGTGCACCCGCGCCCCCTTGGTCCAGCGAGAAGTCCCGCGAGCAGACCAGCCCCGTCTGAACCGTGCAGCGGCCGGTGCGGTTCCCGCACCGGCCACCGCACGCTATCCGTGCAGGCCGGTCGGGGCGGTGATCTCGAACGTGGCCTCCAACTGGGCGGAGATCTCGATGGTGCCCGGGTCGAGGTCGATGGAGAGTTCCTCCGGCGCGGACCTCGCCCCGCTGGGCGCAGCCGGCGCGGCCCCGTAGGACAGGGCCTGCTGCCGAGGCCGGGATTCGGCGGAACTCATCCCGGTGTCGGCCAACTCGACCAGCCCGCTGATGTCGGCGCCCAGCGCCTGGGCGTAGTCGCGGGCCCGCTCCAGCGCGGCGCCCACCGCCTGCTGCCGTACCTGCCGGTGGACGGGCGATCCGTTGCGCAGCGCCCGCCAGGGCCCGGAAACGAGCACCATGTCCTGCTCTGCAAGCCACGGCAGCAGTTCCCCGAGGGCGGTGAAGTCGCGGGCGGTCCCGTGCAGCCGGGTGGAGCCGTCGAACGCGCGCTCGCGCTCCACCTTGCGCCGGTCGCGCCGCGGGTAGACAGCGAAGGTGCCCGTGGTCAGCTCCTCGATTGCGTCGCCCATACCGAGGATGCGCTCGCGGATTTTCGCCGTGTGCTCAGTGAGGCGCTCCAGCGTGCGGCGGCGGTCCTTGCCGACGGAGTTCACGGTGACGTGGAACCGCGCGATCTCCGGCTCCACCTCCATCCGGGCGACCCCGCGCACCCGCACAACGGGCGCGGCGGAGGCGGGCGTGTTCGTCGGCGACTCGGTCATGACTACTCCCACATCGACCCTCGGCCCCCGACCCCCGGTGGCCCAAAGCCCGAATGGTACCCACGCCCGATCCGAAGGCGCATGGCGCCGAGTCCATGACGCGGTGCGCCCCGCTCACCCTCAACGGCCCGCGACAAGCCCAGACCGCCGCTCCGCGCGGCCTTTCCCACCGCGGTCCTGGGCGGGGTCGTGGCTATGCGCGGATCGCCGACTCGGGGTGTGGACTCGGCTTCATTGCGGGGGCGGAGGCCGAGATCGTCCTTGGCCGCAGCTGACCTGGCCAAGCCCTGGGCACAGGGCCGCCGTCCTCCATTCATACAGAAGCTGGAGGAGGGGGCAGAGGTGCGATCTCGCGGTGGAAGAAGTCGAGGAGCGGCTCGCCTGTTGCGAACAGGTCGGCGAGTTCAGCGATGCATTCGGTGATCACATCGGGGGCGTCGATCCGCCACGCGCCGCACGCGGTCCCAGTGGTGTCATAGCGGACCATGTAGAGCACTCGGTCGCCGAGGATGACGATCTCCGGCAACGGTCGGTGCCGCTCCAGATGCACGACGTCAGGTACCCGAAGCACGCGAAGGGTCTGCCCGGCTTCTGCGAGGAGGCGCAAGAACTGCATCTCCCACTGGAGGTAGGGGCTGACGGGTTTCTCGACGACCCGGATGCGCCGGGTCTCGACTCCGGTTTCGCGGTCTTTCGCCGCCATGGCTTCGGCCTCGACCCGGTCGGCTGCGTTCAGTTCCAGGGCCCGGCCCCAATCACCTGCCGCGAACGCCTCCCAACTCGCATCGCCCGGCTCTCGAAAGGTCTGCCCTCGCTCCAGTTTCCAGAACACGCCATTGACCTGCCCGTACTCGCGCCAGTAGTCAGCAAGGTAGGCGTCTCGCTCAAGAAGCGTGGCCGGAAGCTCGCTGACCCGCTCAAGCATCGGTGATCTCCTTCTTGGTTGCGGTCGACGCGACACAGGGGGATCATCGTGTGCCCTCGTGGGCTCAGTTTGGACTCGGCCAACGCGGGGCGCCGCCAGGATCGATGACGAAGTTCGAAAAAGTTCGGGCGGTGATGTCGAGAACCCGTGCCCGGCTTCGTCTCCGCTGTGAACGCGACCACAATGGTCGCACCAGCACCGAGGAGAACCACGATGGCCAAGTACCTGCTTCTCAAGCACTACCGCGGCGCCCCTGCCCCGGTGAACGACGTGCCCATGGACCAGTGGACTCCGGACGAGATCTCGGCCCACATGCAGTACATGAGGGACTTCGCGACCCGGCTCGAAGGGACCGGCGAGTTCGTCGACGGCCAGGCGCTCGCCCCCGAGGGGACGTTCGTCCGCTACGACGGCGAAGGCCGCCCGCCGGTCACCGACGGTCCGTTCGCCGAGACCAAGGACCTCATCGCCGGCTGGATGGTCCTCGACGTCGACAGCTACGAGCGCGCCATCGAACTGGCGGGGGAACTGTCGGCCGCCCCAGGGGCGGGCGGGAAGCCGATCCACGAGTGGTTGGAGGTGCGCCCGTTCCTGGCCGCGCCGCCCACCATCTCGGAGTGACATCCCACGTGGACGAGGTACTGCTCCGCAGCCTCACCCCGAGCGTGCTCGGAATCCTCGTCCGCCGCGGAGCCGACTTCGCGGCGGCCGAGGACGCCGTGCAGGACGCGCTGGTCGAGGCGGTCCGCGCCTGGCCGGCCGACCAGCCGCGGGACCCCAAGGGCTGGCTGGTCACCGTGGCATGGCGCCGGTTCCTCGACGCGACCCGGGCGGACACCGCCCGCCGCAGGCGTGAAGACCACGCCGACGAGGAGCCGACACCCGGCCCCGCACCGGCGGTGGACGACACGCTCCAGCTGTACTTCCTGTGCGCCCACCCGTCGCTGACGCCGTCGTCCGCTGTCGCGCTCACGCTGCGCGCCGTCGGCGGGCTGACCACCCGCCAGATCGCCCACGCCTACCTGGTGCCCGAGGCGACCATGGCGCAGCGCATCAGCCGGGCCAAGCGCACCGTCTCCGGCGTGCGGTTCGACCAGCCCGGCGACGTCGCCACCGTGCTGCGCGTCCTCTACCTGGTCTTCAACGAGGGTTACTCCGGCGACGTCGACCTCGCCGCCGAGGCGATCCGGCTCACCCGGCAGCTCAGATCCGCTGTCGACCACCCCGAGGTGGCGGGGCTGCTCGCCCTCATGCTGCTCCACCACGCCCGGCGCGCCGCCCGGACAGCGGCCGATGGCAGCCTGGTGCCGCTCGCCGAGCAGGACCGCGGCCGGTGGGACACGGTGTCGATCGCCGAGGGCGTGGAGATACTCCAGGCGGCGCTCGCCCGCGACCGGCTGGGCGAGTTCCAGGCCCAGGCCGCCATCGCGGCCCTCCACGCCGACGCGCCCACCGCAGAGGAGACCGACTGGGTGCAGATCGTGGAGTGGTACGACGAACTCGCGCGCCTGACCGACAGCCCGGTCGTCCGGCTCAACCGCGCGGTGGCCGTCGGCGAGGCCGACGGACCGCGCGCGGGCCTGGCCGCGCTCGTGGCACTGGACGACGCACTGCCCCGCCGCGCCGCTGTGGCCGCGTACCTCCACGAGCGCGATGGTGACCTGGCGACGGCGGCGCGGCTGTACGCCGAGGCGGCCCGAAAGGCACCCAACCTCGCCGAACGCGACCACCTGACCCGCCAAGCCGCCCGCCTCAACACCCGCCGGTAGCCGCAACGTCCACAGGCCACAGCGCTCGCCGGCAGCCGAAGCGCTCGCAGACCGCAGTGCTCGCCGGCAGTGCTGCGGGCCCGCGCTTGCACAAAAGCACTACCCGAACGCCGGAGTTACCGGACCCGGACACCCGAACCTGAGGGGTTCGGTCCTTCCCAGGACCGCCCGCCACCCCCCCGCGACGTCGAAGGCTGTCGCCGCGATTGCGGAGCATCCGCGACGGCAACCCACCCCCTCGTCCCAAGGTGAGCGGGGCCGTGCTGCCCGCCCCCTTGTCCCGAGGTCAGCGGGGCTGTGTGGACACTCTCGCCCCCACTCAGGCGACAGCGATGCCCAGGCCCCGGGCCGGGTCGGTCCGTGCGGCGGGCAAAGGCTTCACAGGTCGATGACGACCTTGACGTCGTCCTCTTGCGGGGTGAACGCCTCGTGTGCGCGGGACAGCGGGAGGCGGCGGGTGATCAGCCGCTCCAGCCACGCGAGGTCGGCACGGGCGAGCGCCTCGGCGGCCAAGCGGAAGTGGCGGAGGTTGGCGTTGACGGACCCGAAGACCACGTCGTTCTCCAGCACCATCTCGCGGTTGAGGGCGCCCGTGTCGACACCGACCTTGGGACCGGCGGCGGGGATGCCGGTGAGGCAGACGATCCCCGCGCTCGCTGTGTGGGTCACCGCGTCGAGGACGACGGCGGTCGCCCCGGTCGCCTCGATGACGACGTCCGGTTCGGCTTCGGCGGCGACCTCCGGGATCGTCCCCGTGTGGTAGCTCGCGCCCAACGCCGCGACCAGTTCCGGTTTCACCCCTGACGCGGCCCTGTCGAGGACGTGCACCTCCAACCCGCGCTGGACGCCGAGCAGGGCGGCGAGCAGGCCGATGGGCCCCGCCCCGGTGACCAGCACCCGGCGCGGCGCGAACCAGGCGCGGGCGCCGATCCGCTCAATGTGCTCCCACGCCTTGGTGACGACCGTGGTGGGTTCGAGCAGGACCCCGACGCGCTCCAGCGCCGGGTCGAGCTTGACGGCGTAGTCGGCCTCCACGGTCCACTGCTGCGCGCCGAACCCGTGCCGATCCTTGATGCCTCGTTCGGTGTAGCGGCCGTTGCGACACATGTCGAACTCGCCGTGCGCGCACGCCCCGCACGGCTCGGGGTCGGGCCGCCGGACGACGCCGACCACCAGGTCACCCGGTGCGAAGCCGCTCCCGCCGGGCGCCTCGCGCACTCGGCCGAGCGATTCGTGCCCCAGGATCAGCCGGTCCTGTCCCGGCGGAGCCCAGCCGTAGTCGCCTCGGGCGATCTCCCGGTCCGTGCCGCAGATGCCGAGCGCGATGCCGTCGACGAGCAGTTCGCCCTCGCCGGCAGCGGGCGCCTCGACCTCGCTCACGCGCACCGAGTCCGTTTCGAGCGGTGCCACCGTCAGAGCACGCATGTCCATCTCCTTGACCTGCTCCTTGACGTGCGGGGCACGCCCCGCGCCGAAGCGCACTGGGAGGCAGGCGTGGCCGAGCAGCGTGGCGGAGTCCTATGTGGCCCTGTCCCTGTCCCTGTCCCATATGCCTCGGCGGTACGGTCCCAGGCTGCCCTACGGCCGCCCGCTGCACACGCGCACGGCGATGCGTGTCGTGTCCGGCCCGTTCCGCGCAGCACCGGGCGGGACGTCCTTCCGCTCTCCGCAGCATCGGCTGCGGCGTCCCCCGCTCCCCGCAGCATCGGCCGCGACGTCCCCCGTTGCCGGGCGGGCACTTGGGGACGGGGGTCGCGCCGGTCGCGGTGGGTGGTGGTCCGGGGCGGGGCCTGGGATCGTGGGGGGACGGACTACCGCCGCATGGATGACCGCCGCACGGAGTTCCCACGGCCGGAGGAGGCTGAACGGGTATGAGTCCCGGAACGGAAGGGGCCCCACCGCTGCCGGGCGCGATCGGCGTCTCACGTCTGCGCGTCTACGACTGGCCCGGCGCCGACGACTCCGACGGGTTCTGCGGCGGCTCCCCGCACATGCACCTGACCTGCACTGAAGCCTACGCTGTGATCGGCGGACGGGGATCCGTGCAGACCCTGACCGCCAGCGGCTCCGCGACGACGCCGCTGCGCGAGGGCGACCTGGTGTGGTTCACACCCGGCACCATCCACCGGCTCGTCAACGACGGCGACCTGCGGATCATGGTGCTGATGCAGAACGCGGGCCTGCCCGAGGCGGGCGACGCCGTGTTCACGTTCCCCGCCGAGGTGCTCGCCGACCCGGAGGACTATGCGCGGGCGGCGGCGATCGCCCCCGATGCGCCCGAGGCGTCGGCGCGCCGCCGCCGGGACCTCGCCGTCAGCGGGTTCACCGCGCTGCGCGAGCGGTGGGCGAAGGGCGAGACCGAGGCGCTGCCCGACTTCCACCAGGCGGCGCTGGCGCTGGTCGCGCCCAGGTTGGCGGATTGGCGCGAGCGTTTCGAGCACGGACCGGTGGACGACGTCAGGGCGACGGCCCGCAGGCTCGAAGCCCTCGCCTCGGGCGACCCGTCGTACCTGTCCTCCGCCGGTGTGTACCGCGGCGAATCCGCCGGGGCGTGGGGCATGTGCGGGCGCCTCGACAAATACGAGAACGGGACATGGGTCGCGACGGACGCCGAATCGAGCCCTGAGGGGTGACCGGTCCCGGGCGGGCCCCCGGGCTCCCGGCCCCTGGACCCCCGGACCCCGGGCCCTCGGCGCGGCCGCCCAGCCGCCTGTCCAGCCGCTCCCGACCCGAGGCGGTCAGCGGCGCCAGAACCGGTCGGACCACCAGTACAGGACGGTCCGGTCGGTCGGCCACGGGCGTTCGGCTTCAAGGGTCTCCTCGAAGTCGTCGACCGCTAGGTCGATCGGCCGCCACGCCTCGGGCGGTTCCCGTCCGGGCTCCGGCGGCCGCACGCGTTCGCGCCTGCGGTCTTGGGATGCGCCGAACGCGGCGTAGTTCTCCTGTGCTTGGACCAGCGTGAGCTTGTTGGCGCCGCCGTCGAACAGCGGCCAGCGCACCTGGAGCAGGTCGTCCTCCCAGGAGCACACCGGGCAGATGTAGGACGACCCGGGCGGGTCCGCGAAGACCCGGTGCCCGCAGCAGGAGCACGGGTAGGGCGGGCCGGGCACCTCAGCGGGCGGCGGTTCGGGACGGGTCACGGCAGCGGGTCGCCTTCCTTCCAGGGCCCTCCGGGCATGGCGTCGAACGTACTCTGCCCGCCGTCGAGTTTGTAGAACGTGATGATCCCCTTGCTGCTCTTCATGCCGTACTCGCCGGTCTCGGGGTCGAAGTAGCGGACGGCTCCGCCTGCGCGGTCGACCTTGGCGATGACGCCGGGGCGCCCGCCGTCGCAGTCGCACATGAGGTCCTTCGCGGCCTCCTTGTACTCGATCTGGCTCTCGTAGCGCATCTTCTCGCCGTGCTTCGAGTAGTGATCGTCGAGGTTGCCCTGACCGGTCCACTCGTCGCAGTTCTGCACGAGGACCGCTTCGTCGGCGGCCCCGATGTAGTAGGTGTTCAGCCCGTCGACCGTGAAGTTGTGGACCTGCTGGTCGGCTGCGCTCCTGGTGCGGACCGAGGCGACCTCTGCCCACGCTCCGGAGCTCGTCCGCAGGGTGTCGCCCGCGGCGAGGTCGGCGGCGTCGACCCACGCTGCGGCGGCCGGGTCCCAGAACGGGTGGCTGCCGGTCGCGGTCACCGTGTCGCGGGTGCCGTCGGCTCGCACCACCGCGATTTCGACCAGGGTCTGTGCGCCCGCGCGGCCGAACGTGCGAGTGACCGGCCGGGGCCCCTCCTCCCCGGTCCGCGGGTCGAAGGCGAGGACCGTGTCGCCGGCCGCGACGTCCTCGATGGCGCGCTCGGTGCCGTCGGCCATGAGTACCGGGGTGCCGGGAAGGAAGCTGCTCTTGCACCCGGCGCGCCTGCGCCGCTCCTGAAGCCGCTCCTCCTGCTTGCGCTTCAGTTCGTCGAGCTTCCGCTTCTGCTCGCGGACCCGCTCCTTGGCCTTGTCCGCGGCCTTGGAGCCCTTGCGCCACTTCTCGAAGAGCTTGTACGCCTTGGGGATCTTGCTGGCGACCTTGAGGGCCTTGCTCCAGGGGATGGCGTTCAGCGCCGTCCACAGACACGCCTGGATGTCGCCTTCGAGGAAGCACTTCTTTGCGTCGGTGAGCCCGATCAGGTCTTCGAGTAGCGCCAGCAGTTCCTCATCGAGGTTGCCGTACTCGGAGTCGGCGTCCTCTTGGTCGGCGAGGGCGTCCGCGTACTCCTGCTCGGCGTCCTCGACCTCCTGGTCGATCGAGTCGGCGGGTTCGACGTCGGGCCCGCCCTGCCCGTCGGGGGCACCCGAGGACCCTGGGGAGGGCGCTGCACTCGGTTCGCCGGAGGCGCCTGGATCGCCGGAGCCGGCCGGATCGCCGGACGCCGCCGGGTCGGCGCCGGGTCCGCCGCCCTCGCCGGGCTCGCAGTCGTCGCCGCCGAACAGCTCGCATGCGGCGCTCGACACCGCCGGGCGCACGTCCGTCGGGAGGCCCGCGTACAGCAGTGCCGACACGATCGCCGCCGCGAGGACCACAAGGGCGGCGTACTCG
This sequence comes from Murinocardiopsis flavida, assembly GCF_003014485.1. Lineage (GTDB taxonomy): Bacteria > Actinomycetota > Actinomycetes > Streptosporangiales > Streptosporangiaceae > Murinocardiopsis > Murinocardiopsis flavida. The sequence goes on from NZ_PYGA01000013.1 coordinate 161,507, forward strand.
ATCTTTCCTGCGCCCGATTCGGCCCGCCACACCCAACGCAACAGTGACTCCTGAACAGACGGTAGTAGCGGGCAGGCCAGAGGGAGACTCTATCGGCGTGTGCCGCGAAGGAACGGTGCCGGGGTAGGGCATAAGGAATGGTCTCGGGGTAGGGCATAACGGGCGCGCGGGCCCATGGGTGGTCGGCGCGGACGACGCGGTCGGCGCGGACATCGGGGGTCGGCCGATCGGACGAGGTGCCGCCCGTGGACCGTCCGGACGGCGGATGCGCCGCGCACCAGCCGCTCACCAGGATGGACACCGCGCACTCGCGACAGCCGTCCCGACGGCAGCCCGACGGCAGCACCGACAAGGAGCCGCATCCCATGAGCCGCACCGCCGCCCCCGGACCGTCTCCCGCCCCTGAGCCGCCTCCCGCTCCGGAGTCGTCCACTTCCCCCGAGCCGTCCACCGTTCCGGACCGCGCGTCCGCGCCCGCGGTGTCGGCGCGCGGGCTCACCAAGGTCTACGGCACCGGCGCGACCCCCGTCCGCGCGCTGGACGGCCTGGACGTCGACTTCGACCGGGGCGCGTTCACCGCGATCATGGGGCCGTCGGGCTCCGGCAAGTCCACCCTCATGCACTGCATGGCCGGGCTCGACACCGCGACGTCGGGTTCGGTGCGCCTCGGCGGTACCGACATCACGGGACTCAAGGACCGGCAGCTCACCGCCCTGCGCAGGGAACGGGTCGGGTTCGTCTTCCAGGCGTTCAACCTGCTGCCGATGCTCACCGCCGAGCAGAACATCCTGCTGCCCGCGCAGATCGCCGGCCGCAGGGTGGACACGGCGCGGTTCGACCACGTCGTGGACGCCGTGGGGCTGCGCGACCGGCTCGGACACCTGCCCGCGAAGCTGTCGGGCGGCCAGCAGCAGCGGGTCGCCGTCGCCCGCGCCCTGCTCGGCGCCCCCGAAGTGGTCTACGCCGACGAGCCCACCGGCAACCTCGACTCCCGCTCCGGCGCGGAGGTGCTGTCCTTCCTCCGCGATTCAGTGCGCGAACTGGGCCAGACCGTCGTCATGGTGACCCATGACCCGGTCGCCGCCTCCTACGCCGACCGCGCGGTGTTCCTGCGCGACGGGCGCCTCGTGGACGACATCGCGCACCCCAGCACCGAGACCGTCCTCGACCGGCTCGTCCACCTGGAGGACTGAACCCGGCGCCCGGCCCCGCCCGAGGCGGCTGCGGGCTACCGTCCATCGCGACGCGACGCGACGCGACGCGCCCCGACCAGCCGGCCCCGCCCCGCCCGGTGGCGGGACAGCGGAACAGTGGGCCGGGCCCCGGATACGGCTATCGGCGGTGCCACCAGCGGGAGCGGCGCGGCGTCGCGCCGGTCTCCGCGTCGTAGGCGGCGATCCAGGAGCCGCTGCCGACATAGACCGCGCCATGGGCGACGGTCGGGGCCGTGCAGTCCCGCCCGCCGAGCAGCACCGCGGCCCACACCGGATCGCCGGTCTTGGCGGAGGAGGCGGACAGCAGCCCGTCCCTGCGCGCCGTGTAGACGGTGGACCCGGCGACCGCGGCCGCCCCATAGGGCCAGGTGTGCTCCTGGTACCACCTGCGCAGCGCCGTCTTCCGGTCGAACGCGGACAGCATCCCGTTCTGGCCTCCCGTGTAGACCCGGTCGGCGGTGACCGCGGGTTCGGTGAAGCCCGAGATGTGCTGGCCGGTGGCGATCGTGCGCTTCTGGGTCAGCAGCGTCCACAAGGGTGTGCCGGTCTCGGCGGAGAGTGCGGACAACTCACCGCTGCTGCTGCCGATGTAGAGCACGCCGTCGCGGACCGCGCCGGTGTCCGGCCCCGCGTTGCGCTCCCGCAGCGCGTGCGACCACAACAGGTCCCCGGTCGCGGCGTCCAACGCCATGACCTGCGCGGGGTCGCCGTCGGCATGGAGGGCGTCGGCCAATCCCAGCTGGTAGGAGGCCGCGCGGACCTTCATGAAGACCCGGCCGTCGGCGACAGCGGGCGACGCGGTACCGCACGGCCCTGGCATCGCCGCCCGCCATTGGGTGTCGCCCGTGGCGGCGTCGATGCGGTACAGGGACTCGTCGTCGCAGCCGACGTAGAGGGCGCCGTCGACAACGGCGGGGGAGGAGCGGACTCCCGCAGGAAGGTCGCGCCGCCACACCACCCGCCCCGTCGCGGCGTCGAGGGCGAACACCACGCCGGTCCGGACGGGATCCGAGGTCGACGCCGCATAGACCGTGCCGTCGTGCACGGCGACGGCGGGTGCGCCGGCCATGGTCGTCGGGCCGTTGTGGACGGTGAACCTCCAGCGCCGCTGCCCGGTGCGGGCATCGAGGGCGTAGACCTTGTGGTCGCAGCTCCCCGCGTACACGGTGCCGTCGGCGACCACCGGGCTCCAGTCGATCGGTCCGCCGGTCCGCACGCTCCACGGCTGGAATCCGGGCAGCGGGTCGGACGGCTCGAACACTCCGGTGCGCGCCGCATCACCGCGGTAGTGCATGGGATTCCCCTTGCCGCTGTGTCCAGTGCGCCCAGCTTTGCGGCGGATTGCCCCAATGGCAAGGAATTTTGGGCCATGGTGCCCGCCCGGTCGGACCCGCTCGTACGCCGCGGATCCGCCCACCCGGCCGACCCCACCCGGCCGCCCCCGCCCGCCCACCGGCCGGGTCCACCTGCCGCCCAAGCCGACCCCGCTCACGGCCCCGCCCAAACCCGCGAGCCCGGCGCGGGCCCGCCCGTCAAAAGGGCAGGAACTACCATGGATGGGTGTCCTCGATGCTGTATCTGAGTTTCCTTGCTTTCGCCGTGCTCGTGGTGGTCGCGCCCGGGCCCGACTTCGCCGTGGTGCTGAAGAACTCCATCGCGGCGGGGCGGCGCTCCGGGTTCGCGGCCGCGGCCGGGGTCGCCAGCAGCAACGTCGTCCACGGCACTGCGGCGGCGTTGGGGGTCAGCGCGCTGCTGACCGCGTCGCAGACCCTGTTCACCACGGTGCGCTGGATCGGCATCGCCTACCTGTGCTACCTGGGTGTGCAGGCGCTGCGGGCGGCGTGGCGCGGCGGCTACGCGTCCCCGTCCCACGCGGGCCACGTCCCCGGCGGTGTGCTGCGCGGCTGGTCGCAGGGGTTCCTGTCCAACCTCACCAACCCCAAGGTGCTGGCGTTCTACCTGTCGGTGCTCCCGCAGTTCCTCGGCGGCGGCGAGGTGACCCTGGGCGCCGTGCTGCTGCTGGCGTACTCCCACGCCGCGCTCAGCCTGACCTGGCTGGTGCTGATCGTCGCCCTGCTGCACCGGGTGCGGGACTGGGTGGGACGCTCGGCGGTGCGCCGCGCGATCGACACCGGGACGGGCACCGCTCTCCTCGGCTTCGCCGCGGCCCTCGGCCGCCCCGACGCCGAGCGCGCCGTGCGCTCCCTGGTGGCGGAGGCGGCGTAGGCGGCGGAGACTGCGTAGGGCCCGCCTCCCTGCGGCCCAGTACCCTGCCGACTGCCGGAGCAGGCAGGCAGCCGATCCAGGAGGTACCCCCCGTGTACGTCGACCTCGCAGAGCCGGAGCTGCGGAGCTACCGCAGCGCGCAGCACGACCCCGACGACTTCGACTCGTTCTGGGCGTCGACCCTCGCCCAGGCCCGCGAGCACGACATCGCGGTCACCGCCGAACAGGTCGACACCGGGCTCTCGACCGTCGATGTGTACGACACCGTGTTCTCCGGCTACAACGGCCAGCGCATCAGCGCGTGGCTGGTGCTGCCCGCCGCGCGCACCGGCCCGCTCCCGGCGGTGGTGCAGTACCAGGGCTACGGCGGCGGCCGGGCGCACCCGCTGGACCACCTGGTGTGGGCGTCGGCCGGGTACGCGCACCTCGTCATGGACACCCGCGGGCAGGCGTCGGCCTGGGGCGGCGGCGTGACACCCGACCCGGACGGCGGCGGCCCGCAGTCGCCGGGCGTCATGACGCGGGGCATCGAGAGCCGCGAGACGTACTACTACCGGCGGCTGATCACCGACGCGGTCCGCGCGGTCGAGGCGGTCCGCGGCATGGAGTCGGTCGACCCCGACCGCGTCGCCGTCGTCGGTGGCAGCCAGGGCGGCGCGCTGGCGCTGTCCGTGGCGGGGCTGGTCGGCGGCCTGCGGCTGGTCAGCGCGCGCGTGCCGTTCCTGTGCGACTTCCCGCGCGCCACCGTCATCACCGACGACCTGCCCTACAAGGAGATCGGCAGCTACTTGGCCGTCCACCGGCACAAGGTGGCGCAGGTCCACGACACGCTGAGCTACTTCGACGGGGTCAACTTCGCCCGGAGGGCGAGCGCGCCGGCCCGGTTCTCCGCCGCCCTGATGGACCCGGTCACCCCGCCGTCCACGGTGTTCGGCGCGTACAACGCCTACGCCGGTCCCAAGGAGATGGCGGTGTGGCCCTACAACGGGCACGAGGGCGGCGGCGTGGAGTCCACCGCCGCCGACCTGGTGGCGCTGCGCGGCGCGTTCGGCTGAACCGCGGGACGGGCGGATGACCGGACGGCCAGATGGCCTGCCGGACGACGTCCGGGCCGCCGGCCGAGCCCGCGCCCGCGGCGCCACAAGGTCGGCGCCGCGGGCGCGGCGGGGCCGTACGGACGCGCCCGCCGCGCGCCCCGGGTCCCGCCGTCCGGTGGCCCGGCCGTCCGGTGGCTCAGCCGTGCCCGGGGTAGTCCCGCTTCGCCGGGCCGGTGTAGAGCTGGCGCGGCCTGGCGATACGCGGGTTGGACTCGGCGTGCTGCTCGCGCCAGTGCGCGATCCAGCCCGGCAGCCGCCCGATCGCGAACAGCACGGTGAACATGTTCGACGGGAAGCCGAGCGCCCGGTAGATCAGACCGGTGTAGAAGTCGACGTTGGGGTACAGCTTGCGGTCGACGAAATAGGGGTCGTTGAGGGCGATCTCCTCAAGCTTCAGGGCCAGCTCGAACAGCTTGTCGTCGCGGCCGTGGCGCTCCAGGATCTGCGTCGCGAGCTTCTTGATCTCCTTGCTGCGCGGGTCGAAGTTCTTGTAGACGCGGTGCCCGAACCCCATGAGCCGGGTCTCGCTGCTCTTGTCCTTGACCTTGGCGATGAACCGGTCGACGTCGCCGCCGTCGCGCTCGATCTCGGTGAGCATCTCCAGGACGGCCTGGTTGGCGCCGCCGTGCAGCGGGCCCGACAGGGCGTTGATCCCGGCGGAGACGCTCGCGAACAGGTTGGCGCCGGAGGAGCCCACGACCCGCACGGTCGCCGTCGAGCAGTTCAGCTCATGGTCGGCGTGCAGGATGAGCAGCAGGTTCATCGCCCGCGCGTAGAGCTCCTTGGTCTCCTGGTCGAAGTCCTCGTCGCCGAAGAGCATGTGCAGGAAGTTCTCGACGTAGCCCAGCGACAGGTCGGAGGAGATGGACTCCTTGCCGGTGGAGTTGCGGTACAGCCGCGCGGCGACCTTGGGAAGCTGCGCGATGAGCTGCGCCGTCGCGGTCTCGACCTGGTCGGGGTCCTCGGGGTCGGCGTTGTCGGTGTGGAACGCGGCGAGCCCGCTGGCGGCGATGGACAGCGACGCCATGGGGTGGCCGGAACCGGGGCAGGTGTCCACGAGCAGGCGCAGCCCGGAGGGCACCGCGGAGTGGCGCCGCAGTTCGTCGTTGAAGGCGGCGAGCTGGTCGGACGTCGGCAGCTCGCCGTGGATCAGCAGGTAGCAGACCTCGACGAACGAACTCTGCGTGGCGAGCTGCTCGATCGGGTAGCCGCGGTAGCGCAGGATCCCGGCGTCGCCGTCGATGTAGGTGATATCGGACCGGCAGCTCGCGGTGTTGCCGAACCCGGGGTCGAACGTCGTCAGCCCGGTCTCGGACAGCAGCGGTTTGATGTCGATCGAGGATTCGCCCTCGGTCCCGGTCAGGGTGTCGAAGGATCGGGTCTGCGAACCGAAGCGCAAGGACACCTGTTGTCCGTTCGTCATCTCGGTCATGTCGGGATGGTGCCCTTCCATCATCCGGCGAGCGGTCCGGCTCGCCGCGTTATTTGTGGTCGGCCGCGCGGGCCGGGTTTCTTGGCCGATTCCGGGCGCCGGAAGCAGCCAAGGAACGCGCCCTACGCGCCGGTCAATACCGTAGATGTGTCCTGCGGTACCGCTTACCTACCCCACCGCTTAATTCGGATGTCATGTATCACCCCGGAAAAGGCGGAGGTAAATCTCTCTCTGGTAAAGAACCGCGCACTGCACACGGGCGGGCTGCGGTTGGCGCGTGCTACTGGGCGTGTCGGCCGCATGGGTTCCGCGCGCGGGTGTTTCGGCCGGGCCCGTTCACTCCTCGTCGAGGAGGCCGTTCAGGTGCGCCCACCGTGCCACCTCGACCCGGTTGCGCGCCGCGAGCTTCGTGTGGACGCTCGTGAGGTGGGTCTTCACCGTGCTCAGGGAGATGAACAGGCGCGCCGCGACCTCGCTGTTGGTGAGCCCCGCCGCCACTGCCCGGACCACGTCGGTCTCCCGCTCGGTGAGCCCGGCACCGGCGGCGGCACCGGCAGCGGTGCGGCCCGCGTCGGCGGATGCGCGGTCGCCGGGGGCCGTGAAGTGCTTCAGCAGCCGGACCGTGACGCTCGGGGACACCAGCGCGTCGCCGCGTGCCGCCGCGCGAACCGCCTCGATCAGCAGCGCCGGCCCGGCGTCCTTGAGGAGGAAGCCCGTTGCGCCGCCCTCCAACGCCGCATAGACGTACTCGTCGAGGTCGAAGGTCGTCGCGACGACGACCCGCAGCGGGTCGGCGATGCCGCGCCCGGCGATCCGCCGGGTCACCTCCAGGCCGTCCAGACCGGGCATGCGGATGTCGAGCAGGCAGACGTCGGGCCGCAGTGAGCGGGCGAGCGACAGCGCCGTCGCCCCGTCGCCCGCCTCCGCCACCACCTCGATGTCGGGTTCGGCGTTCAGCATGAACCGGAACCCGGTCCGGACGAGGTGCTGGTCGTCGGCGAGGAGGACGCGGATGGTCATTGGGCCCGCTCCTCTCCCCGTGCGGCGGCAGCCGGTTCCGGTGCGCCGCCGGGTTCGGCCGCCGCGGGCAGCGGCAGCCGGGCCCGCAGCAGCCAGCCCGGGCCGTCGGACGCCGGGCCCGCGGTACACGACCCGCCGAGGAGCCGGGCACGTTCGCCCATCCCCACCAGGCCGTACCCGTGGCCGCCGCCGCGCACGGCGGCGGTGCGCCCGTCGTCGGCCACGTCCACCCGCACCTCGGAAGCGTCGGCCCTCGCCCGCACCAGGATCCGCGTCGCATCGCGGGCATGGCGCAGTGCGTTGGTGACGCCTTCCTGCGCGATGCGCGCCACCGCCGACCCGGTTGCGGGCGGCAGGTCCGCCAGCGGACCCGCCGTTTCCACCACGACGCCGGGCCGTCCATCGTGGGCCGGGCGCTCCAGGTCCGCCAGCGCGGCGGCGGTGTCGCGGGGTGCCGACGCCGTCTCACCGGGGTCGCGCAGCGCGGCGACCATCGCGCGCATGGCGGCGAGCGCACGTGCCCCCGCCGCCTCGATCTCCGGTAGCGCCTCGCGGACCAGCTCCGCGTCGTCGCGCGCCTCCGCGTGGCGCAGCGCCTGGACCTGCACCACGATCCCGGTGACCTGGTGTGCGACGACGTCGTGGAGTTCTCGTGAGATCGCCAGCCGCTCCTCGCGGCGCACCTCCTCGATGCGCTGCCGCTGCCGGAACCGGCGCCACCGCAGGACGCAGCCGGGGACGAGCAGCATCACGCACGGCTGGATGCTCCGCCCGAGAAAGCCGAGGAGACCCAGCTGCTCCAGCGTGGGCACGTCGCGCCAGGCCCCGGAGACGATGGTGAGAACGGCCGCCAGCACGGCCGGCGCCGCAACGGCAGGGCGATGGCGCACTATGACCACGGTGACGGCGAGGAGCACCGCCAATGTCTCGGTGGTACCGAACCAGTAGCCGTAGGGCCCCTGCGGCCGGGTCCAGAGGACGGTGGAGGCGGCGAAAGGGACCAGCGGAGCCAGCGCCGCAGCCGTGGCGGCAAAGGCGGGCCGCCGTCGCAGGGCCAGCGCGGCCAGCGCGAACAGGGCGGTGATGCCGCCGGAGGCGGCGGGGACGAAAGTGGCGGTGGAGAAGGGCGGGGCCTGCCACAGTTCCGCGGGGATGCCGGGCGCCATCAAGGCGCCCCGGAGGTCCAGCGCGAAGGTCCCGGCGAGGACCACGGCCGCCGTCGTGAACATCGCCGCGGAGCCCGTCACGGACCCCGCAACGGACGGCACGGCCGAGCGCAGGCGGGCGGGGAGACCTGTCGAGGCGGACACGCGCCAAGGCTAATGCGGTGGTCGGCGCGCCGCCTCGGCCGACCGACCGACCCGACCCCCGACGTCCGTCCAGTGCGCGCAGTGGCACGTCGCCGCGTCCCCGGGGCGGCCCTGCCGCAGTGCGGGACGCAGCAGGGCCTGAGTCCGGTGGTCGGGAAGCCGGTGGCAGGTAGGGGTACCGCTGGTCGGGCGGGGCGGTGGATGCTCGGGAGGCCGGTGGTCAGATCGACACCACAGTCGGCGGGCCAAGAGGCTGATGGGGTGCCGTTCTGGTCTGTCCCGATCAGGATGTGCTTCGGCGGTCGCTGCTGCGCAGCAGCGACCGCCGAAACACGTCCTCACGGCCGAATCAGGACCGGAACCCCAACAGCCTTTACGGGAGGCGGGCGAGCAGGTGGGCGTCGAGGAAGCCCCGCTCGGAGGCCGGGTCGTGGATCAGCCGGGCGAACTCGGTGAGCCCGGCCCCGGTCAGCGACTCGGCGAACCGGCCCACCGGCCAGCTGTAGGCGGGCGCCACCTTGTGGTCGAAGCGGACCGGCTCAGGCCCGTCGGTCGCGAAGAACGAGACCAGGAGCAGGCCCGCTGGCGCCAGGACGCGCGCCTGCTCGGCGAGCAGTGCGGGCAGTTCATCGGGCGGGGTATGGATCATCGAGTAGTGGGCGAGCACGCCGCCGAGCGCGTCGTCCTCGACCGGCAGGGACTCCATCCGCGCCGCGTCGAACCGCAGCGCCGGATGGGCCCGCTGGGCGTGGCCGACCATCGCCGGGGAGAGGTCGAGCCCGAAGGCGTCGAGCCCCAGGTCGTGCAGCATGGCCGTCAGATGCCCGGGCCCGCACCCGACGTCGGCGGCCCGCGGGTTCCCCGTCCCGCGCACCAGCTCGGCGAAGGTGCCGATCATGTTCCGCGAGAAAGGATGCGTCTCCAGCCGATCGGCGAACATCGACGCGTACAGATCAACGACCCCGTCGTAGGCCGCCCTGGTCTCGTCCTGGTGCTCCGTCACGGAAGGGAAGTTAGCATCCGCACCCGTCCCCGGTGTCCCCGGCGTCCCCGGCGTGCCCGGCGTGCCCGGCGTCCCCGGCCTCGCGCCGCCCCTGGGGGATCGTCCGCCCGGCCTCGCGATCGCGGGAAAGGGCTTTGGACGCTTTTTCGGTGCCAGGTGCGGCGCAGGTCGTGCGCCTGGAACAAATGCACCCAAACTGTGATGCGCTTCACATTCCCGGGCTGTAACGTGCGGAGCGGGCTGCTTGTCCTACGGGCGTCACCGACACCAACGCCGGTGCCTGACCTTGGGAGACTGAGATGAGCAACGGCCACCACCGCATCGTCGTCCTCGGCGCCGGCTACACGGGCATGTTGAGCGCCATCCGCCTAGCACACCGAACACGCCGGACCGGGGTGCGGATCACCCTGGTCAACCCGTCGAGCGGGTTTGTCGAGCGGCTCCGGATGCACCAGATCGCCACCGGGCAGCAGCTGGCCGACCACCGGATCCCCGACCTCCTCGCGGGCACCGGCGTCACATTCGTCCAGGGCACCGTCACCGCCATCGACCCCGATGCCCGGCAGGTCACCGTCGACGGCGCCGAAATCCTCGAATACGACACGCTCGTCTACGCGCTGGGCAGTTCCACCGACACGAGCAAGGTCCCCGGCGCCGACACCCACGCCTTCGCCCTCAACAGCAGGGCGATGGCCGCCCGGTTCGCCGCCCGGATCGCCGAGGTCGCCGAGTCCGGCGGGACCGTTGCCGTCTGCGGCGGCGGCCTGACCGGCATCGAGGCGGCCACCGAGATCGCCGAGAGCCACCCCGGCCTGCGCGTCACCCTGATCACCATGAACGAGCCCGGCGGGATGATGGGGCCCAGGGCCCGCGCCTACCTCTACCGCACACTGAAGCGCCTCAGAATCACCCTGGAGACCGGCGCCCGCATCAACAAGGTGCTGCCCGGCGCCGTCGAACTGGCCGACGGCCGGCACATCCGGGCCGACGCCTGCCTCTGGACCACCGGCGTCAAGGTGCCGCCGCTCGCCGCCGACTCCAAGATCGCCACCGACGACCGCGGCCTCATCCTGGTCGACGACACGCTGCGGTCGGTGTCCCACCCGAACGTCCACGCCGTCGGCGACGCAGCGGCCGTCCGCCTGCCCTGGGGGCAGATCCACGGCACCTGCCAGAGCGGGCTGCCCACGGCCCAGCACACCGCCGACACCATCGCCCGGCTCGTGCGCGGCAAGGCCGCCAAGCCGTTCCGCTTCGGCTACTTCCACCAGCCGGTCAGCCTCGGCCGCCGCGACGGCGTCATCCAGTTCACCAACGCCGACGACAGCCCCCGCCGGATGTACCTCACCGGCTGGAGCGCCCTCACGTACAAGGAGCTGGTCAGCTCCAGCCCGATCCTGACCTACAGGCTCAGCAAGCACTTCAATTCCACCAGCATCATCACCAAGGGCGGCCGCGCCACCCGCCGCAAGCGGAACCAAGCGCGCCGGACTTCGAAGTCGTGACCCCGGTCCCCGAAGCCGTGACCCCGGACCTTCGCCACCCGAACCGCGTGCCTATGGCGGCATGAGCCGATGACCGCCGACGCGCCAGAGCCGGACCCCTACATCGAACACCGCAGGCTGCTGTTCGCCACCGCGTACCGCATGCTGGGCAGCGTCGCCGACGCCGAGGACGTCCTCCAAGACGCCTGGCTGAACTGGAGCGCAGTGGACCGCGGCTCGATCCGCCACCCCAAGGCGTATCTGGTGCGCACGGTCACCAACCTGTCGTTGAACCGGCTCACCTCGGCGCGGGCGACCAGGGAGGCGTACTTCGGCACGTGGCTCCCCGAACCCCTGCTGACCTCTCCCGACATCGCAGCGGAGACCGAGTTGGCCGACACCATCTCCATCGCGATGATGGTCGTCCTGGAGACCCTCGGCCCCGTCGAACGCGCGGTCTTCCTGCTCCGCGAGGTCTTCGGCTACTCCTACGCCGAAATCGCCGAGACCGTCCGGCGCCGCGAGCCGACCGTCCGCCAGATCGCCTACCGCGCCCGCGAACACGTCCGGAAGCGCCGCCGCCGCTTCGACGCCGACGACGCCCAGCGGCGCCGGGCCACCTCCCGGTTCATCGAGGCGTGCGCGGGCGGCGACGTGCACGCGGTCGTGGAACTGCTCGCCCCCGAGGTCACCGCCTGGTCCGACGGCGGCGGCAAGGCCACCGCCGCCATCCGTCCCCTGCACGGCGCCGACCGCGTCAGCCGGTGGATCCTGGGATTCCTCCGAAAGCCCGAGCTGGCCGACCTGACCATGGAGCCGGCCGTCATCAACGGCGAACTCGGCGTCCTTGCGGTTGTCGGCGGACGCGTCGTCGGCGCCCTCTCGTTCGACCTCGTGGACGGCCGCATCCAGAACCTGCGCTTCCAGGTCAATCCCGACAAGCTCGGCGGCCTTACCCACGAGAACGGCTTGGCGCGCTCGTGAGCGACGGACGGGGTATCACCGGGTCCGGCCTGGGACGGGCGTGCGCACCAACGATCCGGCTGTACCCTTTGGGGGTATGAGCGGAGTGGTGGAGCGGCACGGACACCGGGCGCGCGGCGCCTGGGCGCACCTGCTGCTGCTCGTCCCCCTGCTCCTCGGTGTCGCGGCCATGCACACGTTCGGGCATCCGCATGAACCCGGGCCCGCGCCGCAGGCGGCGGCCGCCGGAGCCCACTCCACCGGGCACGGTTCCGCGGCGTCCGTACACGGGTCCGACCGTGGTCCGGCGGCGTCCGTGCACGAGTCCGACCGTGGTCCGGCGGCGTCCGTGCACGAGTCCGGCGCCGATCACGGTTCCGCGGCGTCCGCGCATGGCACCGACGCCCGCGGCAGTGCGGAACCGCCGCCCATGGACCCCATGACGATGTGCCTCGCCGTCGTCGGCCTCGCTGTCCTGCTGCTGGGCGCGGCGGCCACCGTCCTGCGCCTGCCCGCCCTGCGGCGCCGCCCGCCGGGCACCCGCCTGCGGACGGTGCTGCGCACCCTGCCGCCGCCCGCGCCGCCCTCACTCGCACGCCTTCAGGTGATGCGGGTCTAGATGCCCGGCCGGGCGCTCGAACGCGCGCCCGGCGGCACCGACCCGTTCACCACAGACCGCGCCGCCCCGGACCCGTACCGTCCGGTCCGGACGCGTGCGCAGACAAGGAAGCGACCATGAACAAGCGTGCTATTGTGCTGCTCTCCACCGCCATGGCGGGGACCCTGCTGCTCTCCGCCTGCGGGGGAGCCGCCGAGGACGACCCCGCGCCCGCGGCGGAGTCGAAGCAGTCGGCCCGGCACAACAAGGCCGACGTCGAGTTCGCGCAGATGATGATCCCGCACCACGAGCAGGCCGTGGAGATGGCCGAGCTGGCGGAGACCCGCGCCGGTGCCGACGTCCGCTCGCTGGCGAAGGAGATCGACAAGGCCCAGGGGCCGGAGATCAAGCAGCTCACCGGGATGCTGGAGTCCTGGGGTGAAGAGCCGCTGGAGTCGATGGACCACTCGATGGACGGCATGCTCACCGACGCGCAGATGACGGAGTTGGAGCAGGCCGACGGCGACGCCTTCGACAAGGCGTTCGTCGATTCGATGATCGAGCACCACGAGGGTGCGGTCGACATGGCGCAAAGCGAGCTCGACGACGGGGAGAACCCGGAGGCGAAGAAGCTCGCCGAGGACATCGTGTCCACCCAGAACGACGAGATCACCCGAATGCGCGAACTCCTCGGCGAATCCCCGACGGACGACGGCGGTTCGGGCGAGGGTTCCGGTGATTCCGGCGATGGTTCCGGTGAGGGTTCCGGTGATTCCGGCGATGGTTCCGACGACGGCTCCGGTGATTCCGGCGATGGATCTGACGGCGGCTCCGGCCACGGCGGGCACTGATCCGACATGAGGGGCGGCGCGGACGACTCCGCGCCGCCCCGATGCCGTTGACCCAACAGGCGCGAGGGTTGTTCGCGGCCCGGTGCCCCGAGCGGAGGGGGTGTGTTGTGACCTCGGCTTCATACCGGGGGTAAGTGCCGAGAGCGTCCGTGCCCCCAGCGGACGTGGGCAAGGCTGCCGGAAAGCCTGCGCACGCCCCTACTGCGCCGCTTCGCGATTGTCGCGCAGCGGGGGCCCGCGACGGCCGAAGCAGACCTGGGGTTCGACGCCAGGCCCCGCCACGCACTGATCGCGCGGCGGCGGTGCTGCGGTGCCGGCGCGGGCTGGGCGCCTGGGCGTGGTTGCGGTGGGTTCCGTGCGGTGCTGAGCCCGGCGGCCATAGTGCAGGATGTGTGTCGGCCGTCGCTGCTGCGCAGGCTCCCCGGCAGCCTGGCTCCTGTCCCCTGGGGTCACGGACGCCCTCGCCCCGGACTCTCGCCTTGGGACACCCTCGCCCCCGGACGGCCTCGCCCCGGACTCTCGCCCCTGGACGGCCTCGCTGCGGGCTCTCGCCTTGGGACACCCTCGTCCTGGGATGCCTGGGATGCCCGTGCCCGCTTCTGCGCAGTGCCGCGCAGCGGCAGCCCTTCTATCAGCCAGGTCGGTGAGCACGCGTTCGTTCCCGTTAGGTCAAGGGCATTGCGTGCCGCCGGGTGCTTCGCATCCGGGGCGCCAGCTCACCCCCGGTCGGCCCACGTGCAGCGGTCATTCGGCGGTCACAGGGCGAAAGGCGGCGGCGAAGGCGGGTGAAGGTCGGGGCGGGCTGTTAAGGCCCGATCGCATGGCGGCTTGCGTCGGGTGGATCCATGCTGTAGATATACCCCTATAGGGTATTTGGATCGGGATGGACGAAGGCGCTGGAGGATCGGTTATGGCGGACCACACAGGCGGCCACAAGGGCGGTGGTGTGCATGCGGAAAACGCGGGGCACGCCGAGCACGAGGGCGGCCAGACGGTCCATGGGGCCCCCGATGGCCACGAGGGTCATAGCGGGCACGCGGGCGACGGTGACCACAGCGGGCACGCGGGCCACGACGACCACAGCGGCCACGGCAGTCACGGCGGGCATGCCGACCACAGTGGGCACGGCGGCCACGGCGGGCATGCGGGCCATGGCGATCACGCCGCCATGTTCCGCACCCGCTTCTGGTGGAACCTCGCCCTCTCCATCCCCGTGGTCTTCACCAGCCACATGATCGCGGGATGGTTCGGCTACCACGTCCCCGGCGCGCTCACCTGGGTCGCACCCGTCCTCGGTGTCGTCGTGTTCGTGTACGGCGGCTGGCCGTTCCTCAGCGGGGCGGTCGGCGAACTCCGCTCCCGCGCCCCGGGCATGATGACGCTGGTGGCGCTCGCCATCACGGTCGCGTTCGGCGCGAGCCTGCTGAGTACCTTCGGTGTCGTCGGCATGGCGCTGGACTTCTGGTGGGAGCTGGTGCTCCTCGTCGTCATCATGCTGCTGGGCCACTGGCTGGAGATGCGCGCGCTCGGGCAGGCGTCCGGCGCGCTGGAGGCACTGGCCGACCTGCTCCCCGACACCGCCGAACGCGTCACGGCCGACGGCGGCGTCGAACAGGCGCGGCTCGCCGACCTGAACGTCGGCGACACGGTCCTCGTCCGCTCGGGCGGCCGGGTCCCGGCCGACGGCACCGTCACCGAGGGGCGGGCCGCCGTCGACGAGTCGATGATCACCGGTGAGTCCCGCACCGTCACCCGCAGCGAGGGCGACCGGGTGGTCGCCGGCACCGTCGCCACCGACTCCGCTCTGCGCGTCCGCGTCGACGCCACCGGCGACGACACCACCCTCGCCGGGATCCACCGCCTCGTGGCCGAGGCGCAGGAGTCGCGGTCCCGCGCCCAGGCGCTCGCCGACCGCGCCGCCGCGCTGCTGTTCTGGTTCGCTCTGGTCGCCGGGGCGATCACCTTCGCGGTCTGGTCGCTCATCGGGGACTTCACCTCCGCCGTCGAGCGGACCGTCACGGTCCTGGTCATCGCCTGCCCCCACGCCCTCGGCCTGGCGATCCCGCTGGTCATCGCCATCTCCACGTCGATGTCGGCACGCGCCGGGATCCTCGTCAAGGACCGCCTGGCCCTGGAGCGCATGCGCTCCGTCGACACCGTCCTGTTCGACAAGACCGGCACCCTGACCAAGGGCGCGCCCGTCGTTACCGAGTTCGCCGCCGCCGAGGCCAACGACGAGGACCGCGTCCTCGCCCTCGCGGGGGCAGTGGAGGCCGACTCCGAGCACCCGCTCGCGAAGGCCGTGGTCCGCGCGGCCCAGGAGCGGGGGGACGTCCCGCGCGCCACCGACTTCCGCTCCCTCACCGGGCGCGGCGTGCAGGCGCAGGTGGACGGCGCCCCGGTGTCCGTCGGCGGCCCCGCGCTCCTCGCCGACAACGGGCTGTCCGAACCCGCCGGGCTCGCACCCCGCATCCAGGACTGGCGGGACACCGGGGCGACCGTCCTGTACGTCATCAGCGGTGGCGGCGTCGCCGGGGTGCTGGCGCTCGCCGACGAGGTGCGCCCGGAGTCCGCAGAGGCGGTGCGCGACCTCCAGCAGCGGGGCGTGCGCGCCGCGATGGTCACGGGCGACGCCCGCAACGTCGCCGACTCCGTCGCCCAGCGGTTGGGCCTGGACGAGGTGTTCGCCGAGGTCCTGCCGGAGGAGAAGGACGGGGTCGTCCGCGACCTCCAGCAGCGGGGGCAGCGGGTCGCCATGGTCGGCGACGGGGTGAACGACGCTCCGGCGCTGGCACGGGCCGACGTGGGGATCGCGATCGGCGCCGGCACCGACGTCGCCATCGAGTCGGCCGGTGTTGTGCTGGCCTCCGACGACCCTCGCGGCGTGGTGTCGGTCCGGCTGCTGTCGGCCGCCGGGTACCGCAAGATGGTGCAGAACCTCGCCTGGGCCGCCGGGTACAACGTGCTGTCGGTGCCGCTGGCGGCCGGGGTGCTCGCCCCGATCGGGTTCATCCTGCCGCCCGCGGTGGGCGCCATCGTGATGAGCGTGTCGACCATCGTGGTGGCCCTCAACGCCCAGCTGCTCCGCCGGGTCGACCTGACGCCGGGTCGGGACTGACCGCGCGGCGGGGGCGGGGCGAGGCGGGGACGGAACGGTAATCGACGGGTGGGCGGCCGCAACGCGGGGCCGCCCGCTCCGTCGTCCGGCCTGCGGAACCGCGGACCGGACGAGGGAGGGGGAGTGGGCACGCCCGAGATCAAAGGTCGGCAAGGGTGCTTATATCAGGCGCTCTCTCCGATTGAGCTACACCAGACCGAAGCCGGGACGGGAATCGAACCCGCGATCTCCTGAGCCCGAAGTATCCCTCGCCTGCGCACCGGGCGCGCCGCGTTCATGGGGTGCCCCTCCCGAGATCAAAGCCGACCACGGAGGGGTTTTCAGATGAATGAAGTATCCGAGGTCTTCGCACCGGGAGGCGCACTCCGCACGATAACCCGCCGCACGGGTACGGCGCACCCGTGTTTTCCGCGCGGAGGGGTTCGTGCGGGGCGGTCCCGCGTAGTGCGGTCCGCGCTGCCCGGACCGGCGTAGTGCGGGTCCGGGCAGCGCGAATTGGCGCAGTGCGGCCTTCGCGCAGCGGTGGGGCGGCAGGCGCCGCCCCACGTCAGTCGATGATCGGGTCGTCGAGCACTTGGCCGAGCACCCGCCGCTGCGTCCCTTCGGGGTCGGGGCTGGACAGGCCGCCCATGGTCGCCAGCGCCTTCCACAGGGCCCACCCGCGTGCCCGTCGCCAGGTGTCGTCGGGCAGGCCGACGGCCTCCCGGAAGACCTTCCGCTCGGCCCCGGTGAAGTACGTCCAGGCCATGACGAGGTCGCAGGCGGGGTCGCCGACGCCGCAGGTGCCGAAGTCGATGACGGCGGACAGCCGCCCGTCGGTGGTGAGGAGATTGCCCACGGAGACATCGCCGTGGAACCACGTCGACGGGTACGGCCAGGCCGAGGTGAGCGCGCTCGCCCAGATGGCGCGGCAGGCGTCGAGGTCGAGGTCGGCGTCGTCCTTGAGCCGGTCGAGGGCGATGTCGACCTGGTCGCTGTACGCGCTGGGGTGGCAGCCGCGGAAGAAGGAGTGGCGGCCGCTCGCCGGGCCGTGCTGCGCGGGGACCTCCCGGAGGGCGGTCAGGAGCCCCCCGAGATCGCGCGCCAGCTGGGACCGGTCGACGTCCGCGGCGGCTTCGACGGTGTCCCCGGGCAGCCAGCGCCGCACCGACCACGGATACGGATAGTCGGCCGATGGGCGGCCGGTCGCGACCGGTACGGGAACGGGGACCGGCAGGTGCTCGGCGAGTGTGGGTAGGCAGCGGTCCTCCTTCTCGACGGCTGCCACGTAGCCCTCGGCACTGGGCAGGCGTACGGCCAGGTCGTCGCCGAGTCTGAAGGTCCGGTTGTCCCAGCCTTGGCGTGCGACGGGACGGACGTGGAGGTCGCCCCACTCGGGGAACTGCGCGGTGATCAGGGAGCGTACGAGGTCGGCGGTGATGTCGTTCACGCGCCTACTCTGCGGGAGACCCCGGGCGACGCGCACCACGTTTTCCGGGCCCCGCCGGAGACCTGCCCTGCGACGGCCTGTCCTGTACGGCTGCCGCTCCGCGCGAAGCGCGAGCGGGCCGTGAAGGCGTCCTCCTCGCGTTCGTAAAGTCGAGGAAGTTGGGGGCAGCGGTAGGCCGTGGGCCGGTCGGTGTCCTCGGGCGCCTGCGGTACGTTACAACGAGCACGGTAATTATTACACTAACCGTTGTAATGTGGAGGGGTACGCGATGGCAGCGAACCGGACGGCGCAGGGGCGTCCCCGCGGGGGACTGGCCGATAAGCGCCGGGCGATCCTGGCCGGCGCCCTGACCGTGTTCGCGCGCGACGGGTACACCCGCGCGAGCATCGACGCGATCTCGGCGGAGGCCGCGGTCTCGACCCGGACCGTCTACAACCACTTCACCAACAAGGCGGAGCTGTTCGGGACCGTCATCCAGGAGAGCGCCACGAGGGCCGCCGAGGCCCAGATCGTCATCATCGACCGCTACCTGCGCAAGGTCACCGACGTCGAGGCCGACCTCATCGACTTCGGCACAGCATGGGTCTCCACCGTCCCCGAACTCGCCGAACACTTCTCCCTCGTGCGGCAGGTGCGCGCCGAGATCGGCCACATCCCGACCGAGGCGATCGACGCCTGGCAGGAGACCGGGCCGCGCAGGGTGCGCGGTGAACTCGCCCTGCACCTGCGCCGGGTCGCCGACCAGGGCATCCTCGCCATCGACGACGCCGAGCGCGCCGCTCTGCACCTCATGGCACTGGTCTCCGCCGAAACGCACACCCGCCCCTACGCCGATCCCACCGAAGCGGAGACCGCCGCGACGGTCACCGCGGGCGTTCGGGCCTTCCTGCACGGCCACCTTGTACGAGACCGCGCCTGACCACGGTTCAGCAGGGCCGAGGTCGTCGAACCGCCCCGGGAGTCAGGGGCGAGGCGCCGGTTCGCGCTTCTTCAATCCGGGGGGTTTCGGCTTTTCGGGGTCGGTCCGTTTGCTGGGCGGCCTTGCCGACGGGCCGCATTCGGTTGGTCTGTGGTGAAAAGCGGCAACGACGGCGGGAATGGGTCTGGGCCCCGGCGGCATCGAGCGCATTTCCCCGCTGATCTTGACAAAACCGTTCCCTTAGTCGCGATTGAGAGAACGGTTTTGTCAAGATCAGCAGGGGAACCGTGCCTGGAGCGGGCACTGGACCGCGGCCACGCGCCCGGCCGTTCGCGCCTATTCGCTCCGGGTGAGGGGCTGCTGCATCGACCACGCCAGCATCTGGCCGACGCCGCCGAACAGGGCCAGCCCCAGCGGCACATGCACGATCAGGCTGCTGGAGCCGCCCATCGCCGACTGCACGAACCCGAGGAGCAGCAGGAGCAGGCTCACGAACACGGGCCACACCGCGCCGCGGCCGGGCCGCCAGTAGAGGATGGCGACGATGAGTTGGATGAGGCCCGCGAGGTGCACCACGCCGGCACCGGTGCCGTGCAGGGCCTGCTGCCCCGCGACACCGTCGAGCAGGCCGCCGGCTGTCACGGCTTGCAGGAGGATGGCCGCCAGGTGGAGGGCGAGGATCGTGCGCATCGCGAGCACCCAACCGCGCGCGGGGTGCGTCGGGGCGGTCGGTGCCGCGGACTTCGATTCCGGTGGACCTTGTAAGGGAGCGCTGTTCGACATGGCCACCAGCCTTGTCGCGGTGCCGCCGAACCGCGTCGCCCGGCGGACGTCACTCCCACTACGCACCCGCGCGTAGACCCCGTACGACAGGGGAAGCACGCCGACGGACCGCCACCCCGCGGACCGGCGCTGCCTCTGATCAGACGCGCGGTCGACGGGCGACGACGCGTTCGCGGGACTCGGGGAACCCGGGTGCGAAGGGTCCGGTCGAGGCCCCCGCGAACGGCGTCACTCGGACTCGATCAGCGTCCGAAGGTGGCGTGCGCTCTCGGCCGTCAGGGTCCGGAACGGCGACCGGAGCTCTACCGCGGTCCAGTCCGGGAACACGTCGAAGTCGTCACCGAAGTCGATCACCAGCGATTCGTATTCGGACCGGCGTGAGTTCCGGAAACCCCGCTTTCTCGTCGGTGAAGGCGGCCGGAAGCGGGGAGATTCGGAGGAGGGTGTGCGGCTCGACATCACAAACCCCGCACCATCGGCTGCATGTCCGGCCGGTAGGGGAGTTCCCGGGACACATAGGCCGCCGCCGCGTACTCGTCTCCGATGGACGCGACACCGGCGTACTGGACTCCCGCATGCTTGCCCGCCCCGGGGCGTTCGACGCGATGCCAGTAGGTACCGATCTCCGTCGAGCGCAGCGCCAAGACCAGGTGCGCACGGCTGCGCGTGCAGTGGACCGCCGCAGCCGAGTGGTCAATTCGTATCGAATCCATCCGAAGCGGTTCGAGTGCGTGGATAAGCCTCGTGATCGCGGCGGAAACGTCGGCGGGAATTTGTTTGTTCATGCCAGCCACATTGTGACTCCGCGCCTGGACCGGCAATGACTTCCAGTAATCGAAGCATAACGGCGAAATAAGTAGTCGTGGGTGGTCGTTATGGAGCATCGTGCTCCACATGGGAGACATGGGAACCTGGCAGGCGTTCGGAGCCGAAATTGCAGCGACCGCTAAGCGGGTCGGGATGTCTCAGGCGGAGCTTGGGCGTAAGACGGGTTGGTCCCGACAGCAGATATCGGCCCTGCAAAGGGGCACGCGAACCCCACAGAAAGGGCAGGTCGCGGCCATTGATGAGGCATTGGGACAGAACGGCGCATTGCTGCGGCAATGGTCGAATCTCATTGGCCGTAGCGACATGCCTTCGTGGTTCCGAAAAATAGCCGTCCTAGAGCGCACCGCCACAGACCTCACCGAGTTCCAACCGTTGGTGGTTCCGGGACTGCTACAGACTGAGCACTACGCGACCGCAAGCATCGGTGCCGGGGCGCTGGCGCCCCGAGACCTCGACTCGGTGGTGAAATCCCGCTTGGAAAGACGGGCCAACCTCCTCGACGGGGTCCGGCTCCGGTTCCTGATCAGTGAGGCGGCCATCCGAACCACGGTCGGGACCGCAGGGATCATGGCGGAACAGGTGCGGCAACTCATCACCCTTGCCGAACAGGACGTTCGTATCGGGGTCCTGCCAGACGACATCCCCCAGCATCCCGCGCGGGTGCCCGCTCTGCGGCTGATGAGTTTCGCCGACCGGCCCCGGCTCGGGTACGTGGAGCATGCTTTGGGAGGGGACCTGGTAGATGAGGAGGAGTTGATCAGTAGGTTGGACGTGTTGATGAGCGCGGTGCTTGCGGAGGCTCTCTCACCCAAAGCAAGCATTGACCTACTTCGGAAGGTAGCGGCTGATTTCGATGCACTGGCATAAGAGTTCGTACAGCGATCAGCAGGGCGGGAATTGCGTTGAGGTCGCCGAGACCGAGTCAGGCGCGTACGTGCGGGACACGCAGAACCGCGAGAATGCGACCCTCGCGTTCGGCGGAGCCGAGTGGGCTTCGCTCGTGGCCGACCTGAAGACTGGCGCGCTGTAACCCACCGCGAACCACGAGAGGCACCGGAGCCTCCTCCGGTGCCTCGTCCGGTCCTACCCCCCTGTGCCCTCTCATGTCGGCTCCTGCGCGGCACGGCGTCCTCGGACTGAGGTCCCGGTGCTAGCCGACTTTCCACAGGTGTACGGTGCCGTCGCTGTGGCCGGCGGCGACTGTGCCGCCGTCCGGGCTGAACCCCACCGAATCCACCCGCTCCTCGGCCGAGAACACGGCGTTCTCTTTCCAGGTGTCGGTGTCCCATAACCGCACGGTTCCGTCGCCGTCGCCGGTGGCGAGTGCGGCGCCGTCCGGGCTGAATGCCAGCGAGAACGTGCATACCCGCTTCGGGAGCGTGGTGTCCTCCGCCCAGGTGCCGGTGTCCCACATCCGCACGGTGCCGCTTGAGCACGCGGCGAGCTTGGATCCGTCCGGGCTGAACACCACCGACTCGAACGAGGGGTCGTTCTTGGCGATGATGTCGATCTCGTCGCCGGTGTCGGTGTCCCACAGGCGGATGGCCCCGCCGTCGCTGTCCTCGAACACCTCGGCCGTGTCGACCGCCGTGCCGGTGGCGAGGGTCGCGCCGTCCGGGCTGAACGCCAGCGAGGTGATGTAGTCCGGGGGTCCGCTGAGTTTGTCGGTCTCCTCCTCGGCGTCGGTGTCCCACAACCGCACATTGCCGACCGGGTCGCTGGTGGCGAGGGTGGTGCCGTCGGAACTGAACGCCACTGAGGTGATCCACTCGTCGTCGGCGAGGGTGCTGGTCTCCTCCCAGGTATCGCTGTCCCACAGCTGGACCGATTCGTGGGCGGTGGCGAGCCTGGAGCCGTCGGGGTCGAACGCCACCACAGGGGACCCCATGGTTTGCAGGCTCTTGTCGTCGATGAGGGTGGTGGTCTCTTTCCAGGTATCGGTGTCCCACAGCCGCACGGAGAATTTCGTGTCGCTGGTGGCGAGTGTGGTGCCGTCGGGGCTGAACACCACCGAGTTCACCGCATCCTCGTGTCCGGTGAGGGTGGCAGCGGGTTCGGGGGGCGCGGCGGGGGAGCCGGGCCGGTCGTCCTCGCCTCCGGTGCGCAGGGCGACGACGCCCGCGGTGATGACGGTGGTGACCACCGCGAGGGCGGCGGCGATGAGCCAGGCCCGCTTCAGCCGCGGCCGCACGGGTCCGTCGGTCGGTCTGTCGGCCGCAGTGTGCGGCAAGGGGGCGCTCGTGGCGGGTCCGGCCGCCACGAGGGTCGGGGCCGGAGGATGCGTGGCGGGCTCGGCCGCCGCGAAGGTCGGGACCGGGGCGCCCGTGGCGGGTTCGGCTTCTATGAAGGTCGGGGCCGGAGGACGCGTGGTCGGTTCGGACCCTCCGGGACCTTCGGAGGGCCGGGCGGTGTCGGGTGGCCGCCCGACGACCCCGACGCCCTCGACGCCCCCGACACCCCCGGCGTCAATGGTGCCGAAGCGGGCGAGGACCGCCTCGGGGGTGGGCCGCTGGTCCGGGTCGGGGTTCCAGCAGCCGAGGATGACCTCGCGGGTGCGGGGGTCGACATCGCCCGGGTCGGGGGGCGGGCCGATGAGGCGGCGGACCGTCGCGGCCATGGAGTCCCCGTTGAAGGGGTTGTCGCCGGTGGCGGCGTAGGCGAGGACCGTACCGAGGGAGAACATGTCCGAAGCCGGACCGACGTGGGAGTTCTCAGTCTGCTCGGGCGACATGTAGGGGAGGGTGCCGAACACCGCTTCGCGGGTGGTCAGGCTCTCGGAGTCCAGCGGCCGGGCGATACCGAAGTCGATGATGCGGGGCCCGTCATCGCTGAGGATGATGTTCCCCGGTTTGAGATCGCGATGGACCAGCCCGCGGTCGTGCACCGCCTTGAGCCCCTCGGCCAGCCCGACCGCCAGCGCGTACAGGGCGGGCGGCATGATCGGGCCGCCGTCGCGAACCGCCTGGTGCAGCGTTGGGCCGGGGATGTAGGCGGTGGCGATCCACGCGGGATCACCCGCAGGGTCGGCGTCGACGACCGGGGCCGTGTGGAACCCGCCCACCCGGCGCGCGGCATCGACCTCGCGGGCGAATCGGACGCGGAAGTCGCCCTCCCGCACCAGTGCGGGGCGGATGACCTTGACGGCGACGTGGCGCCCCGAAGGAGTGGTGGCGAGATAGACCCGGCCCATACCGCCTTCGCCCAGACGGTGGGTGAGTTGATAGCCGCCGATGCGCGCGGGATCGGACGGCTCCAGCGGCTCCACCCCGGCTGTCTCCCTCCAAGGCGCTCGGAACCGGTCCGGAGCGCAATCTTTCCCCGCCACGCTCGGCATGGCGCCCTTATCGTAGCCACAGCGAATTCGGGCACGCACGACATGTCACCGGATCGCAACCGATGCCTCGAACGTCCCCAATGCCGTTGACTTAACGGGGGCGAGGGCGATTCAACGACCTTGGTGGCCTTGGGCGGCGGGGGTCGGCTGCCGCGACGGCAACCTCCGTCTCCACCCGGGCCCACGAGCACTCCATCGCTCACTAAATCAACGGCATTGCGAACGTCCCCTGACACGCGCGCGGGGCCGCCGGATCTCCCCCGATCCGACGGCCCCGCGCTTCCACAATGGTCTTACTTGTTGCTCCTCAGAGTCCCTCAGGGCCCTCAGGCGGCGACGGCCGCCGCGCTGTGCGCGGGCTCAAGGGCGATCTCAAGGACCTCCCGGACGTCGCTCACCGGGTGGACGGTGAGCTGGGTCAGGACGTCCTCGGGGACGTCGTCCAGGTCGGGCTCGTTGCGCGCCGGGATCAGCACCGTGGTGGCGCCCGCCCGGTGCGCGGCGAGCAGCTTCTGCTTCACCCCGCCAATGGGCAGCACACGGCCGGTGAGGGAGACCTCGCCGGTCATGGCCACCTCCGAGCGCACCGGCCGCCCCGACAGCAGCGACGCCAGTGCCGTGGTCATGGTGACCCCGGCGCTCGGCCCGTCCTTGGGGATGGCGCCCGCGGGGACGTGGACGTGCACGCCCCGTTCCTTCAGGTCGCCCACCGGCAGCTCCAGCTCCGCACCGCGCGAACGCAGGTACGACAGCGCGATCTGCGCGGACTCCTTCATGACGTCGCCGAGCTGGCCGGTGAGGTTGAGCCCGCTCGCCCCCGACTCGGCGTCGGCGAGCGACGCCTCGACGAACAGCACGTCCCCTCCCGCGCCCGTGACGGCCAGCCCGGTGGCGACGCCGGGCACGGACGTGCGCTCGGCCGACTCCGGGGTGTGCTTGGGCCGCCCGATGTAGTCGCGCAACTGGGCGTCGCCGATGGCCACCGGCAGGTCCAGTTCGCCCAGCCCGGAGCGCGCGGCGACCTTGCGCAGGATTCGCGCGATGGAGCGCTCCAGCGAGCGCACCCCCGCTTCCCGCGTGTACTCGGCCGCGACGCGGCGCAGCGCCTCGTCGTCGACGGCGACCTCGGAGCTTTCGAGCCCGGCCCGTTCGAGCTGGCGCGGCAGCAGGTGGTCGCGGGCGATCTCGACCTTCTCCTCCTCGGTGTAGCCGTCGAGCTCCACCAGCTCCATCCGGTCCAGCAGCGGGCCGGGGATGGACTCCAGGGAGTTCGCCGTGGCGAGGAACACCACGTCCGAAAGGTCGAGGTCGACCTCCAGGTAGTGGTCCCGGAAGGTGTGGTTCTGCGCCGGGTCGAGCACCTCCAGCAGCGCCGACGCGGGGTCGCCGCGGAAGTCCGCGCCGAGCTTGTCGACCTCGTCCAGCAGGATGACGGGGTTCATCGTGCCCGCCTCCTTGATGGCGCGGACGATGCGGCCGGGCAGCGCGCCGACGTAGGTGCGCCGGTGGCCGCGGATCTCCGCCTCGTCGCGGACACCGCCCAGGGCGACCCGGGTGAAGGAGCGGCCCATGGCGCGGGCCACCGACTCGCCCAGCGAGGTCTTGCCGACACCGGGCGGGCCCACGAGGGCGAGCACGGCGCCGCTGCGGCGGCCGCCGATGACGCCGAGGCCGCGGTCCTGGCGGCGCTTGCGCACCGCGAGGTACTCCACGATGCGCTCCTTGACGTCGTGGAGCCCGGCGTGGTCGGCGTCGAGGATCTCCCGCGCCGTCGCGATGGAGTCGGCCGCCTCGGAGTCCTCGGTGCGCGTGTTCCACGGCAGGTCGAGGATGGTGTCGAGCCAGGTGCGGATCCAGCCGGACTCCGGGTTGGAGTCGCCGGCCCGCTCCAGCTTGTCGACCTCGGCGAGGGCGGCCTTGCGCACGTCGCCGGGGAGGTCGGCCTCCTCGACGCGCTGCCGGTAGTCGTCCTCCTCGTTGCCGGGCTTGCCGTCGAGCTCGTTGAGCTCCTTGCGGACGGCTTCGAGCTGGCGGCGCAGCAGGAACTCGCGCTGCTGCTTGTCGACGCCCTCTTGGACGTCCTTGTTGATGGTCTCGGTGACGTCGAGTTCGGCGAGGTAGTCGCGGGTCCAGGCGGTGATCCGCTCCAGCCGCTCACCGACGTCGTAGGTCTCCAGCAGCTCGACCTTCTGCGCGGTGCTGAGGAACGGGGAGTAGCCGCCGCGGTCGGCGAGCTTGCCGGGGTCGTCGAGCTGCTGGATGGCGTCGAGCAGCTGCCACGCGTTGCGCTTCTGGAGGTAGGCGCCGAGGAGCGTCTTGTACTCGCGGGCCTGCTCCTGGAGCTTCCCGGAGTAGCCGCCTTCGGGGGTGTCGTCGTGGGTGGCGGCCTCGACCCACAGGGCGGCGCCCGGCCCGGTGGTCCCGCTGCCCACGCGGGCGCGGGAGATGCCGCGCACCACGGCGGCGGGTTCGCCGCCGGGGGTGCGGCCCACCTGCTCCACGACCGCCACGGTTCCGACGGCGGTGTAGGAGCCGTCGATGCGGGGAACCAGGAGCACCTGGGCTGCGGGGGCCGAGCGGATGCCCGGTGCCGCGGCGGACCGCTCGGCACCGGCCTGGGCGGCCTCGATGGCGGAGCGCACCTCCGTTTCGGAGATGTCGACCGGGACGACCATCCCGGGCAGCACCGCTTCGTCATCGAGGGGCAGGACCGGCAGTGTCAGCGTCTCGCTCATGAACCCTCCTTGTTGAGTCACTCAGACTCAATAAAGAAGAGCCCGGGTTTGTTCCTCGCTTCGTGTTCGCCCACAGCGATGTCCCGCAGTGTCCCGAATCGGTGACACCGCGGTACCGGGATCCGCCGTGCCGCGCGTCCTTTTGCCGGGCGGCCCGGCCCGGGTCCGCTGGAGGCAAGGGCACTCTCGGCAGGTGGCCCCGGCGCTGCGCGCGCACGGGAGGGCGGTTGAGCAGGGGCGTCCTGTTGGGATAGCACCGCGACCCGCGAAACCCTTCCCGCTCCGGCGGCGACATACTGGTCCGGCAGACGGCCCCCGGCCCGCCCACCCCACCAGGAGTCCGCCACGTGGCACCGCACCCCAACATGGCACCGGAACTCGCGGCGGCCCTCGGCGGCGCGGGCGATCTCGACATCGGCACGCTGAGCTTCGCCGACCTGCCGGGACTGCGCGCCCAGGCCGAGGCCGCCGTCGCCGCGGTCCGCGCACCGAACCCGCGGGTCGACATCGAGGACCGGATCGTCGAGAGGCCCGAGGGCGGCCCCGACCTCCGGCTGCGCGTCTACCGCCCGGTCGGGCGCACGGACCCGATGCCGTGCCTGTACTGGATCCACGGCGGCGGCATGATCCTCGGCAGCCCCGACATCGACGACTCCCTCGCCGTGCGCGCGGTCGAGCGCGCCGACTGCGCCGTGGTCTCGGTCGACTACCGGCTCGCGCCCGAGCATCCGCACCCCGCGCCGGTGGCGGACTGCTACGCCGGGTTCCGCTGGACCGCGGCGAACGCCGAGGCCCTCGCGATCGACCCCGGCAGGATCGCCGTCGGCGGGTCGAGCGCCGGCGGCGGGCTCGCGGCCGCGGTCGCCCTCATGGCGCGCGACAGCGGCGGCCCGGCGCCGATATTCCAACTGCTGCTGTACCCGATGCTGGACGACCGCAACACCACGCCGTCCAGCCGGGCGTTCACCGACGGCCCCACCTGGAGCCGCCGGGCCAGCATCTTCGCCTGGACCGCCCTGCTGGGCGACGCGGTCGGCACCGAGGACGTCTCGCCCTACGCCGCCCCCGCCCGGGCCGCCGACCTCGCGGGGCTGCCGCGCGCCTTCGTGTCGGTCGGCGAGTTGGAGCCGTTCCGCGACGAGTGCATCGACTACGCCCGGCGCCTCGTCCAGGCCGGGGTCTCCACGGAGTTCCACCTGTACCCGGGCGCGTTCCACGGCTTCGACGTCCTGGCGCCCGACGCCGAGATCAGCCGCAGGGCCGTCGACGACCACCACGCCGCGCTGCGGCGGGCCCTGCACGCCTGACAGCGAAGATGTTCGTGGTGACATCCCATGCGGGTCCGACCCACCGCCTGACAGCGGCGCCCCGGCGCGGCCCGCCGGGGCGGTGTCAGCCGCCGGCGCCCGCCGCGATGATGCGCGCCACGATCTCCTCGGTCGCCGCACCCGCGTCGAAGTCGGCGGCCACCTCGACCGGGCCGTCCGGGTCGGGGCGCAGGACGCTGGTCCCCGGGTCGGCCCCCGCCACGGACACGTCCACCGCGCCGCGGCGGAAGCCGAACAGGTCGGGGCGCACGAGCGTCAGCACCGTCAGGGGGTCGTGCGGGACGCTCCAGTCCTCCCCGGTGAACCCGCACCACGCCGCGATCTCGTCGCCGAGGGCCGCGCCGAAGCCGCCCGCTGCGGTGATGCGCGCGATGTCCCGGCCCGCGATGCGCAGCCGCTGGGTGGCCTCCAGGCCGCACACCACGGCGCGCACACCCGACGCGAAGACGATCCGCGCCGCCTCGGGGTCGGACTGGAAGTTGTGCTCGGGCTCCGGCCGGTCGAAGCGGCCGCCCATGACGTACAGGCGGCGGACGTTCGCCGCGAACGCCGGGTCGGCCCGGACGGCGTGCGCGATGTTGGTGAGCGGGCCGATGGCGACCACGTCGACCGCGCCGGGCGCCGCCGCCACCGTGGCGGTGAGGAGCCCCACGGCGTCGACGTCCTCGCGCAGCCGCTCGTCCGCGAGGCCCTCGTGGGCGCGCCCCTCGTGCCCGGGCCAGAAGACCTCGCGCTCCGTCAGGGTGGCGGCCGCCCCGGCGACAACGGGGACGTCGTGCCCCGCGAGCCCCGCCAGCCTGCGGGTGAGCCGGGCGCGCAGCACCGTGTCGCCGTAGACCGTGGTGCAGCCCAGCAGCCGGACCTCGGGCGATCCGAGGAGCACCCCCAGCGCGAGGGCGTCGTCGACGTCGGTCCCGATGTCGGTGTCCAGCAGGATCCGGGCGGGCTCTGGTGTGCTGGGCGCTGGTGTGCTGGTGGGGTCGGACACGTGGTGCCTGTTCCTTTCCGTACCGGACTATGTGAGCCCGTCCGTACCGGACTACTTGAGCCCGCTGGTGGAGACCGACTGCACGAAATAGCGTTGCAGCCGCAGGATGACGATGAGCGGGATGGCGATGAGCACCACCGACCCGGCGAAGATCGCACCGTAGTCGGGCACCAGCTGCCCCTGGAGGTTGCCCAGCGCGATGGGGCCGAGCTGCTTGGCCGGCTCGGTGCCGATGAGCAGCGGCCAGACGTACGCCTGCCACTGGAACAGGAACAGCGTCATTCCGGCGCCGATCAGGACCGGCCGCGACAGCGGGACGTAGATCCGCCAGAACACGCCCCACCAGCCCAGGCCGTCGAGCCGGGCGGCCTCGACCAGCTCCTTCGGGACGGCGAGGAAGAACTGCCGGATCAGAAAGATCGCCAGCCCGTTGCCGATCCCGGGCAGGATGAGGCCCAGGTAGGTGTTCTGGAGGCTCCAGTCGCGGAAGACCGCCGACAGCGGGATCGCGATCGCGTCGAACGGGATGAGGAAGCTCAGCACGACGACGGCGAACACCGCGCCGCGGCCCCGGAACGGGATCGCGGACAGCCCGAACGCCGCCATGGCCGACATGACCAGCCCCGCCGCGACGGTCACCGCGCTGACCAGCACCGAGTTGGCGACCGCGATGCCGAAGTCGCCGCTCAGCAGGGTCGCGTAGTTGTCGAGGGTCGGGTCGGCGGGGACGAGGGTCGTCCACGAGATCCGGTCGAGTCCCGCGAAGATCTCGTCGGTGTCGCGCAGCGAACCGCTGAACACCCACAGCAGCGGCAGCGCGAACAGGATCCCGATCGCCGCGGCGAGGACGGCGGGGCCGTGGCGGCGGAGCGCGCGCGGCCCGGCCGAGCGGGGGCGCGCGGGGGAGTGGGACACGGTGATCAGTCCTCCCTGCTGTGCAGGAGCCGGAACTGGACGGACACGATGACGAGCGTGACCAGCACCAGGATCATGACCTCGGCGAGCGCGAGGTGCAGGTCGCCGACGCTGTAGGCCCGGTGGAAGATGTCGAACATCATCAGCTTGGTCGCGCCCTCGGGCCCGCCGCTGGTCAGCAGCTGCACCGGGGCGAAGACGAGGAAGTTCGAGATCGTGTCGGCGACCAGCACGAACGCGAGCGGGCGGCGCAGCTGCGGCAGGGTGACGTGCACGAACCGCCGCCATGCCGACGCGCCGTCGATCTTCGCGGCCTCGTAGAGGTCGGCGGGGATGTCCTGCAAGCCCGCGAGGAGGAACATCATCCAGTACCCGACGCCGACCCACGACATCATCACGATCATGGCGCCCAGCGCCTGCGCCGGGCTCGTCAGGTACGGCTGGGCGGGCAGCCCGAACACGGCGAGCAGGGCGTTCAGCGGGCCCTCCGGGCGGTACAGCACCCCCCAGATGACGGCGGACACCGCGGGCGGGACGGCCACCGGGATGAGCACGAGGGAGCGCCACAGGCGCGCCCCGGCGAACCGCTTGGCGAACAGCACCGCCAGGCCCAGCGCGATCAGCACCTGGCCGGGGTTGATGACGAGGTTGAACACCAGGGTGACGCCGACGCTCTGCCAGAAGTCGGGGTCGGTGAACAGCACCGCGTAGTTGTCGAGCCCGACCCACGTCGTGGTGCCTTCGAGCAGGCTGGTGTGCAGGAGGCTGCCGTAGAGGGCCTGGGCGGCCGGCCACAGCCGCAGCACGACCAGCATCAGCAGTGCGGGGGCGAGGAACCCGAGCGCGATGACCGCCGGGCGCCGCCGCAGCGGCAGGGCGCGGGGCGCTGCGGCCGTCGGTGCGGGGGCCGGCGGTGCGTGTGTGCGTGCCATGCGGGTCACCTCAACCGGTCCCAGGTGCGTTCGAGCTCCGCGGAGGCGCGGCGGAGCCGGGCCTCCGGCTCGGATCCGTTGCGGATGTCGGAGAACGCCGCGCCCATCACCGTCTCGAACTGCGTGTAGCCGATGCTGCGGGGGCGGCCGACGGCGGTGTGCTCCAGTTCGTGGCGCATGATCGTGCCGGCGTTCTCCGTCGACGCGGTCGCCTCGGTGTCGAGCCGCTCGACGTAGCTCGTGAACGCCGCCGTGTTGGAGGGGATGAGCGGGGTCTTCCGCACGGTCGACAGGTTGCCCTTCGTGGTCAGCGACGCGTACTCGACGAACCTGCGGGCCGCATCGGGATGGGCGGCCGCCGGGTTCACGCCCCACGACCAGGAGTCGGTGGGGGTGGCGGGGACCCCGTCGGCGAAGTAGGGCTGCGGGACGGCGCGCCACTGGAACGCGTCGAGACCGGCGAACGCGCCGAGGTTCCACGGCCCGCCGACGAAGAACGGCGCCTTGCCGTCGGTGAACAGGGTCACCAGCTGGGTGGATTCGATGCCGCGGGGCGACAGGCCGTTGGCGAAGAGGTCGTGGTACCAGGTCATCGCCCGCACCCAGCCGTCGTTGCGGATGTCGGGGGTGAGCATGTCGGGACCGGTGATCCCCGACCCGGCCTCCAGCGAGGCGACGAGCGGCTGGATCCCGTAGTACAGGTCGGTCTGCTCCAGCAGCAGAGCGGCGGAGGCGCCCGCCCGCTCCTGGGCGCGCCGCCCGGCGCCGAGTGTCTGCTCCCAGGTCCAGCGCTCGGCGGGGTCGGCGGCGGGCACCTCGGCCCCGGCCTTGCGCAGCATGTCGACGTTGCAGAACAGGTACTGGGTGGAGGTCCAGATCGGCAGGGAGCGCAGCCGCCCTTCCCAGCTGCTGATCTCGAACTGCTCCGGCAGCACGGCGTCCCGGGCGCGCCCCGCAACGGGGTCGAGGTCGGTGAGGAAGCCGCGCGCGGAGAGGGCGGGGACGCGGGGCTGGTCGACCGTGTACACGTCGATGGCGCTGTCGGCCGCCGACAGGCGCAGTTGCAGGACGTCGTTGAGCTGGTCGGCGGGGACGGTCGTGTAGGCGACCGCGATGCCGGGGTTGGCGCGCTCGAAGCCGTCGATGACCGGTTGGAAGGTCGCCGCCGCCTCCGAGCCGAGGAACCCCAGGACGGTGCGCCCGCGCGGGTCGGACCCGCCGGCGCACCCGGACAGGCCGACCGCCGCGGCGATCCCGGCGCCGCCGGTGAGCAGCCGCCGGCGGCTGAGTGCGCCGCTCATGGCCGGTCCGCTGCGCCCGGCCGAGGGCGGTGCGCCCGCGCGGCGCCGCCCTCCGGACACCCGGCCGGAAATACCGGAGGCCCAAATCGATTTGGATGCATGGTCCATAGGTGAGCACGCGGGGAGTGCCGCTGACAACCCCGGTAACAGGATCTTTACCCGATGCGCTGCCGTCGGGTGCCCCGTGGCCAGGGCAAGCGATGTGACCGTATCCAAATCGATTTGGGACCGGGTTAGGCTGGTGCCCCGACAACAGGGAGGAACCGGGTGGGAGCGGACACGCGCCGGGCCACGATCGTCGACGTCGCCGCCGCAGCGGGCGTCAGCACGACCACCGTCTCCCACGTCCTCACCGGCCGCCGCCCCGTCGCCGCCGCCACCAAGGCGCGGGTCGAGGCGGTCGTCGCCGACCTCGACTACCGCGCGAACGCCTCTGCGCGCCACCTGCGCACCGAGCGCAGCGGCATCCTCGCGCTGGTGGTCCCCGACCTCACCAACCCGTTCAACTCCGCCATGGCAGCCGGGCTGCACGAGACCGTCCTGCCGAGCGGCTACCTCGCCGTCGTGGGCGAGGCGCCCGAGCCCGGCGCGCCGCTGTCCGGCGTCCTCCGCCAGCTCCTCGACCGCGGCATCGACGGCATGGTCCTCGGCCGGTTCGGGGCGAGCGAGGCGGACATCGACTCCGTCGCCGCCTCCGGCACGGCACTGGTGCGCCTCGGCGGCCCGCTCGGCTCCGGCCGCGGCGACGTCGTCCGCGCCAACGAGGTCCAGGGCATGTTCGACATCGTCGACCACCTCGTGCACCGGGGATACCGGCGGATCGCCTTCGCCGACGGCCCCGCCGGCTCCTCACCCGGCGGCGAACGCCAGCGCGGGTACGAGCAGGCGCTGCGCGACGCCGGGCTGCCCGTGCGCGACGACCTGGTGGTGCACACCGCCTACACCCGCGAGGGCGGGGTCCGCGCGGCCGAGGCGCTCCTTGCCGGGCCGGGGCCCATCGACGCCATCGCCTGCTGCAACGACCTCATCGCGGTGGGGGTCCTCGACGTGCTGCGGGCCCGCCGCATCGGCGTGCCCGGCGACATCGCGGTGACCGGGTACGACGACATCGAGGCCGCCGAGCTGATGTCGCCCGCGCTGACCACGGTCCTCAACCCCGCGCGCGAGATCGGGCGCACCAGCGCCCGGATGCTGCTGGACCGCCTCGACCACGGCTACACCGGCCCGGACCGCGAGACGATCCTCGCCCACCGCATCGTGGCGCGCGACTCCGCCTGAGCGGCCGCCGGGGTACCGGTCCGGATTCCGGCCTACAGGGCGTGTTTCGGCGGTCGCTGCTGCGCAGCCGCCTCGCAACCTTGCCATGTCCCCACGGATCACGGTGGTCTGGCCCCGCCCCGCCCCGCCGTTGCCCCGCAGCTCCGCAGTACCGGTAGGTCCCCTTGACGGTCGCCTCCAACTGGTGGATCTGGTCGGCCATGGGGACGTGACTTCTGTCGTAGCGGTGCGGGCGGCCCGGAGCGGGCGGACCACCGCATACGCCCCGAGCCACCAGAATTCCACCATGATTCCGCACCCGCCCGGACCGCGGCCCAGGTCGTGGCCCGGGGCGCGGGCCAGATCGCGCGGCCGGGCGCACGGCCCCGGCGGCGGCGCCGGGACGCGCCCGGCACCGCCGGTCCGAGCCCCTACGCGGAGCCGATGAGCCCGTGCGGGTCGAGGACGTACTTGTGCGCGGCGCCCTTGTCGAACGCGGCGTAGCCCTGGGCGGCGTTCTCCAAGGTGATGGGGGTCGCGTTGACGGCCTTGGCGATCTGCACGCGGTCGTGCAGGATCGCCTTCATCAGCGGGCGGTGGTAGCGCATGACGGGGCACTGGCCGGTGGTGAACGCGTGCGACTTCGCCCAGCCCAACCCGATCCGGATCGACAGCGCGCCCTCCTTCGCCGCGTCGTCCACCGCCCCGGGGTCGCCCGTCACGTACAGGCCGGGGATGCCGATGGCGCCGCCCGCAGCGGTGACGTCCATCATCGAGTTGAGGACGGTCGCCGGCGCCTCCCTCGCCGCCGACCCGCCGCCGTGCCCGCGCGCCTCGAAGCCCACGGCGTCGACCCCGGCATCGACCTCGGGCACGCCGAGGATCTGCTCGATCTGGTCGCGCGGGTCGCCGTCGGCGACGTTGACGGGCTCGCAGCCGAAGCTGTGCGCCTGGTCCAGCCGCTCCTTGTTGAGGTCGCCCACGATCACCACGGCCGCGCCGAGCAGGTGCGCCGACGCCGCGGCGGCGAGCCCGACCGGCCCCGCCCCGGCGATGTAGACGGTCGAGCCGACGCCCACGCCCGCGCTGACGCAGCCGTGGAACCCGGTGGGGAAGATGTCGGACAGCATGGTCAGGTCGAGGATCTTGGCCATGGCCTGGTCCCTGTCGGGGAAGCGCAGCGCGTTCCAGTCCGCGTAGGGGACCAGAGCGTATTGCGCCTGCCCGCCGACCCAGCCGCCCATGTCGACGTAGCCGTACGCCGACCCGGGTCTGTCGGGGTTGACGTTGAGGCAGATCCCGGTCTTGCCGGACTTGCAGTTGTGGCACCGCCCGCAGGCGATGTTGAACGGGACCGACACCAGGTCGCCGACCTCGAGGAACTCGACGTCGCGCCCCTTCTCGACGACCTCGCCGGTGATCTCGTGCCCGAGCACCAGGCCCGTCGGCGCGGTGGTGCGGCCGCGCACCATGTGCTGGTCGCTGCCGCAGATGTTGGTCGCCACGACCTTCAGTACGACGCCGTGCGGCACCTGCCGGCCGACGTTCGCGGGGTTCACACCGGGCCCGTCCTTCAGGACCAGTTCCGGATAGTCGATGTCGATGACCTCGACCCGCCCTGGACCCGCGTATGCGACGCCACGGTTACTGGACATGATTCCTCCTGAATGTGAGCTGAGCCACAGGAACTGACCACTGTGGTACCCGCCCGCACGCCGCCCGATGTCCCCGAAACGCGCGAGGCCGAGGCGATTCCGCCGCGCCCGGCCCCCATCCCCGATCCGCCCAGGCCACCGCCCCCAGGGGGCTCACTCGGCCGTTCGGATCCGGCCCTGGGCGCGCAGCGCTTCGAGCCCCATGGCGATCAGCGGCTGCCGCTCACTGCCCCGACGCACGCAGGCGATCAGCCGGCGCGAAGGGACGGGCCGCCCGGTCAGGCGCACACGGGTCACCGCGAGCTCCGGCGGGATCGGCGCGAGGCGGGGGATCAGGCAGACCCCGAACCCGTGGGCGACCAGCGCGGAGATCGCGAACCACTCCTTGGCGTGCGGTCCGGCGCGCGGGGTGAAGCCCGCCGCCGCGCACGCGCTGAGCAGCAGCCGGTACTGGTCGGCCCGCTCGGGCGAACCGACCCAGCGCTCGCGCGCGGCCTCGCTCAGGTGCGCCTCGCCGCGCCCGGCCAGCGGGTGGCCGGCGGGGACGAGCAGGTCCTGCGGCTCGTCCAGGATCGGCTGCTGGTCGAAGCGCGCGTCGTCCGGCGGCGGGCTGGCCTCGGTGGGGATCAGCACGGCGATGTCGGTGGAGTCGGCGAGGAGCAGCGGGCAGCAGTCGTCGCTCTCCTCCTCGCTGACGTGCACGGTGACCTTCGGCGCGGTCCGCAGCAGCGCGGCGGCGGCCGGCGCGATGATCGCGGCGATCGCGGTGGAGACCCCGCAGAACCGGAGGTGTCCGGCGTCCCCACTGCCGTGGGCGGCGAGGTCGGCGCGGGTCCGCTCCCACTCGGCGTACAGGGTGTCGGCGTGATCGAGCAGCGTGTGCGCCGCGGCCGTGAGCCGCACCCGCCTGCCGTCGGCCTCGAGCAGTTCCACACCCACATCGCGGGCGAGCAGCCGCAACTGCTGCGAGACCGTCGATGCGGTCAGGTGCAGCCGCGCGGCAGCGGCCGTGACCGTGCCCTCCTCCCTGAGGATGCGCAGCGTCTGCAAGCGAGGATCGATCATGCGGCAATTCAACACGATCCGGTTCGGAAACATTTGATAGACCCGAACGATTTGCAGGACGAAACTGCGCATATGACTGCTGCGAACCCGGCCGGAACGGACTGCCGCCACTGCGGACGGCCACTGGACGACGTGGGCGAGGTCGTGTCCCGCCACAACGGGGCGGACGGCGAGACGGTGTACACCCGCTGCGTGTGCGGCGTGCTGGCGGTGTGGCTGCGGCCGCCCGTCCCCGCCCGACCGCGGCTCCTGCTGAGCGCGCCCGCACCGGCCGACCCGCCGGGGCCCGCCTCGCCCGACACGGCCGGTCCGCCGTCCGCGCTCGACCCGGCCCGCCCGCAGCCGCCGCACGCAACGGCACCGGCCCGCCTGAGAGCGGTGCCCGCGCGCGGCACCGAGCCGGAACAGGGACGCCCCGGTGCCGACCGACGCTGACGGGCGCGGCGCCGGCGTCCTCTGCGCGCTCGGCAGCGTCACGAGCGTGCAGGTCGGGCAGGCGTTCGGCAAGTCCCTCATCGCCGCGGCGGGCGCGAGCGGCGTGGTCGTCCTGCGGCTCGGCTTCGCCGCCGTCCTGCTGCTGCTCCTGCGGCGCCCGAAGCCGCCGGCCGACCGCCGCACACTGCTCCTCGTACTCGCCTGGGGCACCGCGATCGCCGGAATGAACACCATCTACCTCGCGCTGGTGTACCTGCCGCTCGGGATCGCCGCGACACTCCAGTTCGCCGCGGGCCCCTTCGCCATGGCGCTGCTCGGCGCCCGGCGGCCCGGCGACGTGCTCTGGGCGGTCCTCGCCGGGGCGGGGGTGGCCCTGCTCTACGCCCCAGGCAGCGGCCCGCTCCCCGCCGCGGGCGTCCTGCTCGCCCTGCTGTCCGGCGCGTCCATGGCCGCCTACCTCGCACTGAGCAGGAGAGCGGGCGCGGCGGACGGCGACGGGACCCTGCTCGTGTGGGCGGTCCTGTGGGCGGCGGCGCTGTGGACACCGGCGGCGCTCCTCGCGGGCGGCCCGCCGCTCGAACCCCGGCTGCTCCTCCTCGGGCTGCTCCTCGCTCTGGTCTCGGCAGTGCTGCCGTACCGGCTGGACTTCGCCGCGCTGCGCCGTCTCCCACCGCGCACGGTCGCGGTCCTGGTCAGCCTGGAGCCGGTGGTGGGGGCGGCAGCGGGCGCGGTGCTGCTCGGCGAACTCCTCACGGCGCCGCAGTGGCTGGCGATCGCCTGCATCGCCGCCGCGTCCATCGGGGCGGTCGGATCGGGCCGCCCCAAGGCCCCGTTCCCGGCACCATGAGCGCGGCGGACGCCCCGGCACTCGCCAGGGGTCGATCGGCGGACGGCGGCCGACGCACCGATCCTCGTCAATGGGCCATCGGCGGGATCGGCGGACGGCGGCGGACGCTCGGCGTCCTCGCCACCGGACGACCGGCGGGACCGCTACGCGGACGGCAGCGCGAACTCCGCCACCGTGCCCCACGAGCCCGGCGCGCCGGTTCCGGCGATCAACCGCACCCGGTCGACAAGCGCGCGGATCGGCAGCCTCGCCCGCACCTCGACCGCTGCCCGCCGCATGGCGGCGGGCTCCGCCCGGTGGGCGGTCCCGACCGTCAGGTGCGGTATCGCGTCCGGATACGCGCCCCCGTAGGGCGGGCACTCGGGGAACCGGTGCCACACGGAACCGGTGAGCGCGCGGAAGGGCGCGTCCGGCTCGGGGGCCAGCCACACGACCTGCGTCCCGAACCACGCGACGCGCGCGAACACACATCCGAAGGAGGGGACCGCGGTCAGGCACGCGCGCAGGTCGCCGAGCACCTGTTCGGTGACCCTCTCCGGAGGGAGGAACGGGGAGAGGACCGTGACGTGCGCCGGGACCCCCAGCGGCGCCGAGTCGTCCAGGATGGCCCGGTAGGGCCCCACCACCGCTTCCGCAGCGGGCACCGGCACGATGAGCGCCGTTTCGGTCGCCTCGGCAAGTACGCCCATGTTCCTCTCCGTCACGGGGGCATGGTCGCACACGGCTCCCCGCTCGAACCGCGGGCGCTCTCCTCGGGCTTCTCCTCCTCGGGCCGCTCCGCGCGCTCGCCTCGGCGGTGCCGCCCTGCGCTGCGTGCGCCGCCGCCCGGGCTCTCTGCGCGCAACGGCCCCGGCCATCGCCTGCGACGGCCGGGGCCAGTGTGTCGGGGCGGACGGCTCCGTGGGCGGACCGCCGATCGACCGCGCCCGTGCGGTGCGCCGGGTCTCCTACCAGGGCACCGGGCCGTCCGCGTTGAAGAACCCGCCGGTCGGGCCGCCCGCGTCGAGCGTGGCCAGGCGGACCATGACCGCGGCGCCCTGCGCGGGGGTGAGGTATCCGCTGTGGTTGTTGATCTCGGTGTCGACGAAGCCGGGGTCGGCGGCGTTGACGAGGATGCCGTCCCTCCGCAGCTCATGGGCGTACTGCACGGTCAGCGCGTTCAGCGCGGTCTTGGACGGCGTGTACGCGGCCGACGCGAGCAGGCCGGCGAGCGGGCCGTCCGGGTCGGCGGCGATGGCCAGCGACGCGGCGCCGCTGCTGACGTTGACGATGCGCGGCGCCGGGGACCGCCGCAGCAGCGGCAGCATTGCGTTGGTCACCGCGATGACCCCGAAGACGTTGGTCTCGAACACCGCCCGGACCATGTCCAGGTCGACGGAGCTCGGGACCTGATCGTGGGCGTCGTTCGGCGAGACCTGCCCGGAGCCGGTGATCCCGGCGTTGTTGACCAGCACGTCGAGGTGGCCGAAGCGCTCCTCGACCCACTTTGCGGCGTCCTCGGCGGTGGCCGGGTCGGTGACGTCGAGGGTGACCGCGTGCGCGTCGCCGCCCGCCGCGCGCACCGCCGCCGCAGTGTCCTCGCCGCGCCGCAGGTCCCTGGCGCCGACGACGACTGTTGTGCCCTGCGCGGCGAGCCGCTCGGCGATCGCCCGGCCGATCCCCTTGTTCGCCCCGGTGACCACGGCCACCTTCCGGTGCCCGGTGTGTTCGATCATGTCCTGTGCTCCTGTCCGCGAGGGTCCGTCGCCCTAACGACGCGGCAGCCGGGCCGCCCGTGACAGGGGAGGCGCCGCTGCCGAGCCGGGACCGACCGCCCGGCGGCGGCGCGGGGGCCCGTCACCGGGCCCGTGCAGAGCCGACCCCGATCACGTGCCGGGAGGAGTCTCCTTCTCCCCGAGCTGTTCTCGGAGTCGAAGCGTCGCCGAAGTGCGACTCCATCTCGCGTTACTTGTTTTTACGAAGTTCACTTCGTAATATGAATCAATGGTTAAAGATTACGGTCAGTTCTGTGGGCTTGCCAAGGCGAGCAGCGTGCTTGGTGAGCGATGGTCACTGCTGATCGTGCGCGATCTGAGCGTGGCGCCGTGCAGGTTCAAGGACCTGCACGAGGGGCTCCCGGGGATTCCGACCAGCGTGCTGACGACCCGATTGCGCGATCTCCAGGTGGCCGGGGTGGTGACCCGGGTGGCCGATGAGCTGCCTGGCGGCGGGGTGCTCTACACGCTCACGCCGCACGGTCGCGCGTTACAGCCGATTCTTGATGCGCTTGGCAGGTGGGGTGCTGGGACGATGACCACCCCACAGCCCGAGGACGTGGTCACCGATGCGTCCCTGGCAGCCGCCCTCCGCGCCGGCTTCCAGCAGGGTGCCACCGACACCACCACGAGCTACGTGGTCCACACAGGTGCCGCCACGGCGTGGGCCGACGCCACGCCGGATGCGATCACGGTCGGCCCCGGGGCGCCGGACCGTCCTGCCGATCTCACGATCCA
This sequence comes from Murinocardiopsis flavida, assembly GCF_003014485.1. Classification (GTDB taxonomy): domain Bacteria; phylum Actinomycetota; class Actinomycetes; order Streptosporangiales; family Streptosporangiaceae; genus Murinocardiopsis; species Murinocardiopsis flavida. The sequence continues at coordinate 201,066 of NZ_PYGA01000013.1, forward strand.
CAGCGGCCCGCAGTTGCGTGCCGTACTCGCCGGTGAGCTAAGTCCGGCTGCCGCGCTGTCCAGCGGCGCGGTCCGCATCGAAGGATCGCCTGAGGTGTTCGAGCGCTTCGTCCGTACCTTCCATGTCCCGCTGACAGGGGCCGCCGAGGCGGTATCGCGGTGACCACGCAATCCGCCATTGGCAACAGCAATCGGGCGACCCTGCGTGAGTGGATCGGCCTGAGCGTGCTGGCTCTGCCGACGCCGCTGTCGTCCATCGATATGACCGTGCTGTACCTGGCTCTGCCGGAACTGAGTGCGGACCTCGCGCTCCCGCGGAGAGGGCAGGATCGGCCGCGGCGACGTCGGAGACCGCAGGAGAACTGGGCGGCGCCCTGGGAGTGGCCACCCTTGGCAGGAGATCAGGTGATCTGTCGCCGCCTGTTACACCCGGGGCGATAGAGCTCGCTTCGCCTTGATCCGCAGGGGCGTTCGGCCGTGCCCGTCGTGGACGCGCTCGCAGAGTCGTGAAGCGCGTGCGCTACCGCGGTGCTCCCGCGGTGCTCCCGGAACCCGACATCGGGATGGGAGCGGGTGAGTTCAGCAAGCGAAAAGCCCCGGTCATCGCGTGCGATGACCGGGGCCTCTCGTATGGGGTGAGTGACGGGACTTGAACCCGCGACTTCTTGGACCACAACAAGGTTCGAAGCAGAGCAACACTGCCGGTACATGGTTCCGTACCAGGTCAACGCGGGCCAGTGGGGGAGTCGTGCCGTGTCTGACCGCAGATGGCCGCTGGAGTCTGCTCCCATCCTGCTCCCATGGTTCGCCGCGCGGTCATTCGGTTTCACCTGCCACTTTCGTGGCGAGTCGGGGGTGGCGCGCACCCGTTGTCACCGGGGGTGGCCTGCGGTGTAAGCGGCCGTTGGGGGGTCCGTTCTAGGCGGACCCCCCAACGGACCCCCCAACGGACCCCCGAACGGACCCCCCATCGGACCCCCTGCCGTGTCGCTCAGCGATTCGTCGCGCACGGCCTTGCTAGCCATAGGGGGAGACCCTTTTAGAGGATAAAGAGGTATCAGTGTCCATAGCGTTCAGCCCTCTCTCAGAACACCCGATGACGTGCGCAAACGAATGTACCGCTGGCGATTTCCCCGAGCGTTTCAAAGCGTTTCCAGCGGTCAGGACTCCCGCTCAGTGGATCGCGCGCTATCGCAGTTCAGAGACCCCGGCGGATGAAACGCTGCCCGGGACGCTCCGCACGAACACGGCGGTGACAGCTCGCTGACAAACCGCCAACACCCGCCGCACTGTCAACGGCCCGACCGATGTCGCTACGGACCCTGACATGCAGCGCAGGCCGGGTTACCGTCGTGGGATACCCCGGCAAGGAGGTCCCCATGGGGCGCCACGGCGATCAGGACAAGCCCACCGACACCAACCCCGGCAGCGACCGCGACGGACAACAGCCCGGCTCCGGACACGGCTCCGGCGAACCCATGCCCGACCAGGGCGGCGACGGCCAGAGGCCCGAATGAGCAAGCACCCCGGGGCGCGCATCGCCCGCGAGCTCACCGCGCGCGGCGCCGTCCAGGACCCCGCCTGGCACCGCGCCCTGCTCGCCGTCCCGCGCGAGGCGTTCGTGCCCGACACCGTCTGGGCACCCTCCAAGGACCAGCCCGGCCACGAACAGCCCTACACCCGCGACACCCCCGAGTACCAGCGGTGGATCCACCAGGACGTCGCCCTGGTGACCCAGGTCGACGACGGGACCCCGGCCGGCCCCGGCGGGCTCGGGCTCGTGCCCACCAGCAGCATCAGCCAGCCGAGCCTGGTCGTGGCCATGCTGGAAGCACTCGATGCCGCCGATGGTGACCGGGTCCTGGAGATCGGCACGGGCACCGGCTACAACACCGCCCTGCTGTGCGAGCGGTTCGGCGACGCCAACGTGGTCTCCATCGAGGTCGACGCCGCTGTGGCCGAGCAGGCGCGGCAGAACCTGCACGCCCTGGACTACAAGCCGACGCTGATCACCGGCGACGGCGCCACCCCTGCCGACGAAGGGACCTTCGACCGGGTGCTGTCCACGGTCGCGGCCCGGCGCACCGTCCCCCCGGCCTGGCTGAGGCAGGTGCGGCCCGGCGGCACGGTGGTCACCCCGTGGGGGCCCGGATTCACCTCCGCCTGCCTGGTGCGCCTCACCGTCGGCGCGGACGGCTCCGCGTGCGGGCGGCTGCTCGGGGACGCGGCGTTCATGTGGCTGCGCGACCAGCGCCGCCCTGTCGCCCCCTGGCACACCTTCGTCACCGAGGACGACCCGGCGGCCGTCGACGGCGAGACCGGCGTCAACCCGCGGGTCGTCTCCGACCGCCACCCCGGGTGGGGCGTGGTCCTGGGCCACCTGGTGCCCGACCTGGCCTACGCCTCCTTCGACGCCGACCCCGACGACCCGACGGCCGCGGGGGAGGCCACGGTCTACGTCTACGACCGGGCCGGTTCCTGGGCACTGGGTGAGTACACCCCGGCCGGCGGCCCCTACGAGACACGTCGGTGCGGTCCGCGGGACCTGTGGGCGGAGATCGCCGAAGCGCGCGGCGTGTGGGAGGCCGCCGGCCGCCCGGGCAGGGACCGACTCGGGTTGAGGATCAATTCCATCGGGCGGCGGGCATTGTGGGTCGATGAACCTGTAACTGGGGACTTGTGGATGTCTCCCAAGCTCGTGTGCGGGGATTTTAGCTGGTAGTACTGCGGAACGCTCGCCAATATGGTCAAGCAGTCCTAGGCGATAGCGTCGAAGTATGGCGACTTCTGATGACGACGGCCGCTGGGTCGTGCACGGTGAGCGGATCATCTACGACAACAAGTGGGTCACCGTGGGATTGGCCGATATCACCACGCCCTCAGGCGCCCGGTTCGAGCACCACACCGTGACGCTGCCGGCGGCCGCGGTTCTCGCTGTGCTCGATGCGTCGGAAGAGAACGTCCTCATGACCTTCCGACACCGGTTCGTCTCCGATGTCTGGGGCTGGGAGCTGCCGGGCGGCTTGCTCGATGCCTCCGAGTCTCCGGAGCAGACGGCCGTCCGGGAGACCGAAGAAGAGACCGGCTACCGAGTGCATCGTGTCGAGTTCGTCGCCGCCTACGAGCCGATGATCGGCACGGTGCGCAGTAAGCACCACGTCTACGTTGGTAGGAATCCGGAGCTGGTTGCCGAACCGACCGAACTGGACGAGGGCCGGTACGAATGGGTGCCCCTTGCGAAGGTCCCTGACCTTATCTCGTCGGGCCAGTTGCAGTCTTCTGGAACCCTCATGGCCCTGCTTCACATTCTGGGGACGAAGTCAGGGGGCAAGTAGCTTCGCGATCCGCGCGCGCTGCCGAGCAGACCCGGTACGTCCGGCGAGTTCGGCAGCGCGTTGTGCGTGCTTCTGTGCTTCATCGACCTCACCGCGAGCCTGGAACGTCATGGCCAGGTCGACTTGGAGGCCAGCCTCAGCACGACCTAAGGATCCGTCCTCGATCCCGCTGAGTGCAGAGGTCAGATCATCAAGTGCTTCGTCCGCACCTAGACGGGCCAGGCAGTTCCCGCGCCATCGAGCAAGGTGAGTCTCGTTGAGCATGAGGAACGGCAGTTCCGGGTCCTCGGGGTCGTCGGGCAGATAACGGGCAGCGGCGTCCATCGCCTTGCGTGCTGCGTCACCATCTCCGACGACCGCTAAGGCTTCGCCTTCCGCTGCGAACAGCCACGCACGTAGGAGACCAGGGAGCTTTCTCGGTGCCTGCTGGTGGGCATGGCGGACAAGCTGGAGTGCTTCGTCGTCATAGCCGTTGTCGAGCAGGGTGTAGGTCTGTTCGGCGGTCACGTGTGCGAGCACAGCAGGGCTCTCGCACTCTCTGGCTGCCGACTTCGCGATCTCGTAGTGCTTCCAGGCTTTGTCCAGATGACCCGAATCGAGTGCCTGCCAGGCCGTGAGCGAACTGGCCTCTGCGAGAGCACGCGCTATTGCAGATCTCGCGCTTCCTGGCATTGAGTAGCGAAGGATGTTCTCCATCTGAGCAACATGCTGTTCAGTCTGGGGGAGAAGGTGAGCGGCACCGAGGCGTCTATCGAGTAGACGAAAATTCTGCGTCTGCGACTCGAATATTCCAACAAGTTCCGCGTCCGGATTGCTGAAGGGAATCCGATCCTGAAGTTCTGGAATCCGAGCGTCTTGGGTTGAGGAAAGTGGGGCGGAAAGGCCAAGAGCGTCGGGTGGAGCCTCGAATACCTGACACAGGAGTCGTCCGTAGAACTGCCCGACAGTAGCGCCGTTCTCCCAGCGACTCAGTTGACGGGTGAGCGAAGTAGCCGCTGGCAGCGACTCGTTCGTAGCGCGCCGGAGTCTCGCGATGACTTGATCTTGCGTCCATCCACGCAGTTCACGGGCCGCCCTGAGTGGGGTTGCGGCCATGATGACCTCCCGTCGTCGGGGGCGGGCTGGAATCTCCCCGACATCCCGGTGTCGGGTGCTGTCAGGTGCTGTCGTCTTTTGGTTCTCCGCCGTGCTGGTGATGATCGTAGTGACAGGGGAGCGCGAACTGTAGCCAAGAGGAGGGGAGCAAGATGACCCCGGAAGAGCAAGCCGTTGTCAGGGAAGTGCTTGCGGAAGTCGAGTCGGACCTCTCGGTTCTTAGGAGGCGGGTCCGCCGTCTTGCTGATTCCTTTGCACTTCCTCCAGGGCATCGATCCGGGAACCCATATCCCGAACGGCGTCCTGAAGTGAAGACAGTGCACTCATGATCGTTACGAATTCTTCGGTCTTCTCGGAGTGTGCGGGTTTCTCGCGAACGTAGCTTCCGCGACCTTGCTGAGAGACGACCACACCCTCATCTCGCAGAAGCCTGAGCGCACTCGAAACAGTGTTAGGGGCTACGTCGTATTCGTCGGCGAGCTGTCGACCGGATGGCAGCTGAGAGCCGACAGGGAACTCCTCGCGCTGGATGCGCTCGCGCAAGGCTTCGGCGACCTGGAGGTACGGGGGCTGAGATCCCTCTGAAGTAGCTGCCACGTCCCCAGGCTACTAACTGACGCCCAAGCAGGTCACTCAACACACCTGATGCAAGTGCCTTGACTCACTCAACTTAGTTAAGTAACTTAAGGCACTGAGAACAGAACCCCTAGCTAGAGGAGGAGCCTTGGCGCACACGACCGCCAAGCCCGCAACCGCAGGCTCAGCTAACGATCACCCGTTCATGACGGTGCAGCAGGCGGCCGATGCCCTCGGGTACTCGCACATGACGATCCGCCGACGCATCGAGCTGGGTAGCTTCCCCGCGATCCGCATGGGAAGCAAGGCAATGGTCCCCCGGGCGTTCATCAACGATGTCGTCGCCGCAGCAATGACGGGCCGCACCGTCACGATCGAGGACTTCGCCGCGGAGTGGTCGGCGACGGCCGCGGGGGAGGCGGCTTCCTGATGTTTGCCCTCCCTGACTTGGCCCGTATCGAGGCGGCGCGTGACATCGCGTCCGACCCCGAGTTCGGCAGCTACTTTGACCCGGACTTCGCCGAAGAGCTGTTCGCCGCCGTGGTCGACGTGCCGCTGCCCGCCTTCGAGGACACGGAGGTGTTGGCGGCATGAGCACCGCGATCACGGTGATGCGCCCGGACCTGGCTGAGCAGTGGCGCCAGCGCAAGTTGGAGCAACTCCAGAACGAGTGGCTCAAGCGCGTGCTCTACGGCGAGCCCACCGAGCAGGACCGGGCCGCCATGGCCGCGATCGCCCATGCCGCCGGCATCGACCCCGCGCTGCTGTTCGCGGGGACCGGGGAGCCGGGCGCCGACCCGCGCACCGGCCCCACCAGCGAGCGGGCGGTCTATGACCCCGAAGTGCACGTCTACGCCTCTGAGGACCCCGCCGGTTGGTTCCCGCCCGTGTCCGAGGACGACCACCGGGCCGACGAGGTCGGCGAGCGTCCCGAAGATCCGGAGGACACGGTCGAAGCCGATCCGGTCGACGCCGATGTGCTGTCCGACTTGATCGAACTCGCCCACCGCAACCCGGGCCGGGCCCGCCGCCTGGCGGCGCTCGCGCACTCCCGCCTTCCCGCGGAGGCGCCGATGACGGGGGAGGCGGTCGCGCCCGCCGGATCCCCGCCCCCATGGCTAGCTCAGACCACAGACAGCGAGAGGACGGCCGCCTGATGAACCGCAACACCTACACGTCGCTGGCCGTGGCACTGCTGCCGGTCGAGACCGCCGCCCTGCTCACCACCGCATGGGCGCTGGGCGGTGTGAGTGCCACGATCAACGCCACCGCCGCAGCGCTCGGAACCTTCGGCGCCAGCGCCGGAGCGGTCGCCACCGTCGCCGCGAGCGCCGTCACGGCCGCGGTGCTGGTCGCCCTGGTGCGGTGGGTGCGCCGGGTGCGGGCCGCCGACCGGCACACCCTCACCGCCCACTCCCGCGTGTCGAGCCCGACCTGATCGGAGGTTCGCGATGCTCCTACTCGCCCTGGTCCTGGCGGTCCCGCTGCTGGTGCTGGCGATTCTCGCCCTGCTGTTGAGCAGCCTCAATCCGAGCCGGGCGACGGCCGCCTACCGGCCCGAGATGGGCCGGCCCCGGCCCGCGCGCACCGCGCCCGACACCGACTCCGACGACTAGCGCCCCGGCGGGCGGCGGCAACCGCCTGCCGGGACTCGAACCACCACCTGATTCGACCAGGAGTGATCCATGACCACCGTAACCGAGCCGCCTGCCGCCCCGAGGTGGACGCTGGCGGCGCTGGCCGAAGCTGTCACCGGCCGCCGCTACGTCGTTGTGCACCGCCGCATTCACAAGAACCACAAGCCGACCGGTGCCCGCGAGCACGTGGTGACCGGCCGGGTCGTGTCCTCCGGCCAGGGTCGCTTGGTCATCGCCGGGGCTGACGGGCGCACTCACCGCATCCTGATCGGCCCGTACCACCAGATCACCCTCTACCGGCGGAAGGCGGTCGCGTGATGACGCAGGAAGAGATTTCCGTCGAAGACCTGGACCTCGTGTCCCTGATCCCCGACATCGTGGAAGAGCTGGGGGAGGTGCCCGGCCGCAACCGGCTCATCGAGCAGTTCCGCGAGTTGGGTGTGTCGATCGGCGCGGGGCGCGCTGCCCGGCTGCTGTCGATGTACTCCGCGCGTCATGAGGGCCGCCTCATGGGCCGCCCGGATCCCGCCGCGGCGGACCGGACCGGCGCGGCCGAGGGCACCGGTTCCGAGCGGTCCGGCGGCGAGCCCTGGACCGGACCGGCCACCGACCCCGGTGCCGAGGAGGACGCCGAGCCGGAGTCCGCGGGTGCGTCCGGACCGGACCCGGACCGCTCCGGACCGCACCCCGGACCGGAGCGGTCCGGATACGGCGGCGGATCGGTCCGGGACCGGTCCGGCCCCGGCCGCCGACGACCCGGACACGCCGTCCGGGGACACGGCCGGACCGCGACCGGACCCCTCCGGACCGGTCACCGGTCCGGCGGCGGTCCCGGACCGGACCGGGGCCCCGAAGACCCCTGTCGGTCCGCCGGAGCCGGACCGCGAGGCGGCGCCCGCACCGGCCGGGGACCGCCGGGGCACCCGGGCGCAGATCCGGCTGCTGCGCGCCATGGTGCTTCTCGTGGCCGCGTCGGCGTTCGTGGCGATCTGGGGCGGCTGGGTCGGACTCGGAGGCCTGGCGGGCTTTGGTCCGGTCAACCTGCTGCCCGGTATCGGGTCCGGGCTGGAGGTGGACCTGTCGATCACGCTGCCGCTGGGCATCGAGGCCTACGCCGCGATCGCCCTGTACATCGCCGTGTCGGGCCTGGTGCACGGCGGCGCCCGGTGGTTCGCCTACGGCTCCGCGTTCGCCGCGCTGGGCATCGGCGCGTTCGGTCAGGCGACTTACCACCTGCTCGCCGCAGCTGCCGCGCCCACGGCCGCACCGACCGGGGTCGTGATCTTCGTGTCGATCCTGCCGGTCCTGGTGCTGGGTGGCGCCTCCGCGCTGCTCCACCTGGTCGAGCGCCGCACCTGATCCGGTCGACGGCGGTGCCGCCCTGCGGGGCGGTGCCGGGGCCGACCGGCCCACCGCAGGAAAGGGCGTGACAACGATGAAGACCACGGCAGATCAGGTGCGCGCGGGCCAGTACATCGAGGTCGAAGGGAAGTCGGTGCGGGTACTCGGCGTGCGTCCGCACAACGGCGGCGTTCGGATCACCGTCGAGCTCACCGGTGACGAAGGCACGGTGCCGGTGGGGTTTTGGTCCCGGGCCGGCACGCGTCTGCGGGTGCTGCCCGCGTAATCCGGTCGACGGCGGTGCCGCCCTGCGGGGCGGTGCCGGGGCCGACCGGCCCGCACACGCACCGATTGGAGGGGCGCATGGCAGCCCTGCCCGAAGAGTCCGTTCCATCGCAGCGCAGCGGCCCGCAGTTGCGGCCGGTCCCCGATCCGGCGGGGCGCCACCACGCCGCACCGCAGGAAACCCCCGCCGGCGGCGACGGGGCGGGGTTCGACACCGCCGCGGACCTGTCCCGCCAGGCCGCCTGGCTGAAGCAGACGTTTCGCCCGCCGGACGTGTGGGCGGTCCGCCAGCCCAGCGCCCGCGAGGAATGGGAGTTCGCCCGCGCGGCCGCCCACCTGCCCGAATCCACCGCGGTGCGCGCCCTGGCCCGCGTCTACGCCTACCCCGCGGTCGCGGGGATCGTGGCCGGGCTGTGGCTGATCTGGATCGCCCGCTCCCCGGCCCGCGGGATCACCGCGGTGCTGGTGTGCGTGCTCGCCGCGACCGCCGCCTATGTGTCCTGGCCTGCATAACCATAGAGAGGAGATGTCATGTACTTCGTCGGCGCCGTGTTCTGCCTGGCGCTGTTCGCCGCGATCCGCAAGAAGGTCCACTGGTGTGTCGCCGCACCCCTGGCCGTGTTCGGCGGGGCGCTGCTCGCCCTGTCCTGGGTCGGGTCCTGGCTGACCTGGGCACTGACCGGCATCCTCGGGTTCGTCCTGGGGCTGCTGCCCGAGCCGGTCCCGGCCGCCACCCTGATCGCCGGGGCCTCGCTGTTCCTGCTGATCGTGGTCGCCGCCGATGTGTGGAAGGACCGCAAGCTCGATGCCGCCGGGCAGTACGCGGCGATCGGGCTGCCGACCCTGCTGTTGGCCGCCGGGGGCGGGGTCGGCGCGACCGGCACCAGCGTGGTGTCCCAGATCGGTGGGGCGGCCACCGGCCTGCTCGGTCCGCTGATCGGGGGCTGATGTGGAGATCCTGATCTTCGCCGTGGTCGCGGTGTTCATGGTCAGCCGCGGCGCTACCGACATCGCGGCCACCGTGACCGGTAAGACCCCGCCGTCGCACGCCTACCGGATGGCGAAACTCCAGGCCAAGGGGGAGCAGCGCCGCACCGAGCCCGACCCCGACACCCGCGCCGGGCTCGGGCGGGTCGCGCGGCACTGGTATCTGGACGCCTGCGAGGACGCCGACGCCTGGCGGGCCGAACGGCACCTGTCCAAGCCCGAACGCAAGGCCCGCAAAGCGGCGCGCAAGGCCAAGCGCCAAGCCGTGATCGATGCGGCCAAGACCAAGGCCAAACAGCGCATGGCCGCCGCGCGCGGCGACAAGGGCACCGGTCGGCCCGCCGGGCCGCTGGTGATGCCTGAGCCGCCGCCCGTGCCCGAGCTGCCCGACAACGTCATCCCGTTCGCCCGCAAACCCCAGCCCGGCCCCGCGCCCGCTGAACCCTCCGGACCCACCGCGAACAACGGCCCGGCCGCCCCGGCCGCCGCCGGCACCGACACCGACACGAAGGAGAACCGCCCCATGGACACCGCCAACGACGCCGCCGGTCTGAGCCCGCATGTGGCCGCCCTGAACAACGCCTCCGGCTACCTGGTCCAGCTCAACACGATGCTGGAGCGCATCCAGGCCCAGATGACCCAGGCCGACATGGGCGCGGAGGTGACCGGCGCACTGGGCACCGCCCGCGACGCCAACACCAATGCGTCGGAGGCGATGAAGCGCGCCGCGGAGGTCACCGAGCAGGTCAACCGCAAGGTTCAGGAGGCCTACAACGCGAGCCAGGGCCAGGCCGCGAACAAGGACTACCAGCAGCAGGGCCAGTAAACCCACTGCTCCCGGGGCGGCCCGCACACCGTGTGCGGGCCGCCCCGGGAGCCACCCGCTGATCGCTGATCGACCCGCCCGGAGAGGAGCCCGCCCATGGCTAGCAGGAAGAAGACGCGCACGCTGTCGCGCGCCGAAAAGGCCCAGGTGGCTGCGGCGGCGCGTGACATCACCCGCGAACTGGAGACCATTCGCCAGTCCGCCGATGAGGCCACGGGCCCCGACTCCGGGACATCGACGCTCCGGTTCACCTCCGAGGGGATGCTGGCCCGCGCCGTCGCCGCGCTCAAGGCCGGGCCCGACTCGCTGCGGGCGCACATGCGCCCGCAGTTCTACCCCTGGCGGGTCGGCATTGCGGTGCTGGCCGCGACCTACGTCCAAGAGGTGGTGACGACCCTGTCGGTGACCAGCGCGCTCACCGTCGCGGCGGGGTCGGCGGCCACCGCGTGGGCCGCGCTGGCGCTGCTGCGCACCGCCAAGGCGCGCGCGTCCAAGCGCGCCGACCTGGCCGCGGCATGGGTGCGCGATGAACCCGGCCACGCCCGCGTGATCGCCTGGGCTGCGGTCGTGTGGGCGGTGGCGCTGCACCTGCTCCAGCCCGAGACCGCCGCGGAGTTCGCCCGCCCCTCGATCCTGTTCCTGCTGGGCTTCCTCGCCGCGAGCGCGCGGTTCTGGCAGGTCCACCGGCCCGAGCGCACCGCACCGGCCGCACGCAGCATGCCGGCGGGCCCGCCGCCGCCCGGTGAGCACCCGATCGCGCGCAAGTGGCGCACCCTGGTCGCCTCCGGCGGCGGCCCGCTGAACAGCTCCAAGCTGAGCAGCGTGGTCGCTGAGGAGTTCGGGATCCAGGCCGTGCTGGAGCTGGTGCCCGGCAAGCAGGACATCGACGGCGCCCGCGCGGCGCTGCCCAAGATCGCCACCGCGCTGGGCATCTCCGCGGCCAACCTGATGATCGAACCGGTCGCCCCCACCAAGGACGAACCCAACCCCGACCCGGCCAAGTGCGAGTTCCGTGCGGTCACCGCCTCCGCGATCGCCGACGGCGTCGCGCTGGAAGGCCGGCGCTACGAGCGCGACGGCGCCGACGGGCTGGTGCGCATCGGCCCCTACGCCGACGGCGACGGCGAGGCCCGCCTGCGCCTCTACACCAAGGACTCGATGTGGGGCGGCTACATCGTCGGCGTCACCGGGTCCGGCAAGTCCGGGATGCTCGACAACCTCGCCCTGGCCGCGTGGCAGTCGGCGCACACGGTCGTGTTCTACATCGACGGCGCCAAGGACGGCGGCTCTTCGCCGCTGATCTTCGAGCGCGCCGACTGGGCGCTGGGCAACCAGCCCGACCAGTGGCAGCACATGGCCGATGCACTGCTCACCCTGATCCGGGTGCGCGGTGCGGAGAACCGGCGCCGCCTCAAAACGAGCGGGTTCACGCCCACCCCGGCCCGGCCGGGGGTGGTGGTGATCCTGGACGAGTCCCACAAGATCGTCACCCGCAACACCGCGGCCAAGTGGGGCTACATCACCCGCGAGGGCCGCGCCTCCGGGGTGAGCGTGTTCATGGCCTCCCAGATCTTCGGGCTGGAGTCCTTCGGCGGCGATGACGCGGTGCGCTCCAGCGTGTGCGCGGGCAACACGGTGGCCTTGCAGGTCGGGCGCAACCAGGCCGGGATGATGGACTTCCCGCTGAACCCGGCCAAGCTGCCCAAGGTCGCCGGGATCGGGCTGATCGACGACGGGCGCGAGGCCGTGTTCCGCGCCGCCCACGCCGACGGCGAGGACATGGCCGCCCGGATGGACGCCGCCCTGGTCAACGCCGCCGCGCTCGATCCGCTGGCGGTCGGCGCGCTCGATGCGGGCTGCGACAGCGCCTACTCGCGCCGCCACGAGATCGCCGAACAGGCCGATGCCGAAGTCGACGCGATGCTGGAGGCCCTGGAGGCCGGGATCAGCCCGACCGCCCGCACCCCGCGCACGAGCACCGGGGCCGACGCGCCTGCGGCCGATTCGATCGCCCCGCCGGTGATCGACCCGTCCGTCCTGTCCCACGTCCCGGACCTGTCGATCCTCAAGAACGCGCCCGCCGCCCCGAAGTGGTCGGGGGTGCACGCCGAGATCCTCGACTACCTCGCTGAGGGGCCCGAGCAGCGCAAGGAGATCGAGGCCCACGCCATCCAGGCGACCGGCACCGCCCGTGCGACCGTCTCCCGGGCGATCGAGGTGCTGCGCACCCATGAGGAGATCGCCCCGGTCCCGGGCCGCCGCGGACTCTGGCAGCGCACCGCGTAGTCACCGTGCGTGGTGAGACAACGGGGTGAGACAAACACCGTTTGTCTCACCCCCATTCGTCCGATCGTGAGAACTACGTCCCGATTCTCGGGTGAGACAAACCCCGGGATCGGCCCGGGATCCGCGCTCTCCGCGCCGCGGTGAGACAGCGAGACAACGCCGCCGCGGCCCGCGGTTCAACCACGGTGAGTCACCAGTGGGCGTGAGGCGCCCGCATGTCCGACCCGCCCTGCGCACCCCGTGCACCGCCCCCGCGCGGGGCTCAACCCGCGCCCTACCGGAAGGACATCCCCATCCCATGCTTCTCGACACGCTCGGGATCCTGCTGTCCGGGCTGATCCTGCTGATCGGATTCGTCCTCATCGTCACGGCGGTTCTAGCCGCGGTGCCGGCCACGCTCGCCCACCTCGCCTACAACCTGATGCTCGGCTACGTGCGCACCGGCACCGCCGCCGCGCTGTCGGTGGCGAGCCTGCTACTGCTCGCCTCGATCCCGTACAGCCTGATCGTCGGGGGCGGCATCTGGGGTGCGTCGCTGGTCGACCTCGGGCTGCGCGCGGTGCTCGCGCTGGTGCTGGCCTCCCATGTGGAGTACCGCCACCGCGCAAGCACGGCCGAGACCCGCGCGGGTGTGCGGCTGGTGGGCGAGTCCGGACTGCTGTGGATCGCCCGCACCGCCACCCGCCCCCGCCGCTGAACACCCCCCACACACACCCGGGCACGCCGGACCCGCCGGCACGCCCACCACATGAGGAGTTCGCCCATGCCCGCATCCACCCCGACCGTGATCGAGATCGGCACCTACGCCGACGGCCGCCCCGCCCACTGGCACCTGACCACCCTCTCCGACAGCCGCATTCAGGTCATGGGTGGGCTGATCACCGGCCGCACCGGGTCGGGAGGAACCACCCTGCTCGCCGGAATCGCGCGCGCCGCCCACGAGCACCGCGTCGCCGAGCTCCGGGCGGTTCACACGCCGTTGGAGCTGGCCGACTATGTGCAGCTCGCACCCAGCTACGAACACCTGCTCGCCGACCTGGAAGCACGTATCGAGCAGCGCCGTACCGACCAGCCCGCCGGGCGCATGGACGCGCGAACGCTGGTGCTCATCGATGAGGCCGACCGGGTGTTCACGCGGGAGAGCGCCCCGCGGTGGGCCGCCGTCGTGCGGGTCGGGCGGGCGCTGGGCATCGCGGTGGTGGCGCGGATGCACGGGAGCGACCTGCGCGCGTTCGGCGGCTGCGATGCCCTGCGGTGCGCACTGCTCACCGGCAACCGGGTCCACTTGGCGCCCTTTGCAGCCGGGCGCCGGCGCCTGCCGATCGTGCCGACCTATCCCTCCAGGGCCGGGGCCATCGAGCCCTCCGGTCAGGTGTTCGCCCTCGTCGGCCAGCCCGTGACCACCCGCCCCACCTGATCTGCCCGTTCCCCACGTCCGCCCGGCTCCCACGCCGGGCGGGCGACAGGACCCGGACAGCCCGGATCCTCCGACACCCACCCCAAGGAGTGCTTTATGCCGTCGATGACCCCCTGTTGCGGCACCAGCGTCGGCGTGATCGTCACCGACGCCGCCGGACGCCTGCTCATGATCGAGCGCGGCTGGTACCCGGTCGGGATCGCCCCGGTGGCCGGCCACATCGCCGATGCCCACACCGACGCCGCGGCCGCGGTCGTCGCTGAGGTCAGCGAGGAAGTCGGGCTGACCGTTACTGCGCACACCGTGGTGGCCGATGGCTTCTGGCTGCCCAACCTGTGCGCCTCGCCTCCGTCGGCGATCCCGGGGCACCGGTGGACGCTGGTCACCGCGGCCGTGACCGGTGAACTGGCGCCCGACCCCGTCGAAACCAAGGGCGCCCGCTGGTACACCCCCGGCCAGGTCGAAGTCCTGGCCGGGCGCACGCTGGCCCTGGCCCGCGGCGACATCTCCGACGCCGACTACGCCTTCGAGCCGGGGCTGGAGCCGGTCTGGCTGGAACTGCTGCACAGGGCCAAGGTTCGCTCCGCCCTCAGCGGCGAGCTGACCGCGGCGCGGCGGCTCTACACCACCCCTCCCGAGTGCTACTGGGACGCCGACCGCGGCGTGGAGGTGCCCGCCGAACAGGCCGCCGCGACCCTCAACGCCTGACCGGCGGCGCCTCTGCCGCCCGCCCCGGCCACGGCCGCGGGCGGGCGGGGGAGGGACCACCCGGTCCGACCCGCCGACCCCGGGAGAACGACCATGACCACCACGAACGTCCTGACCAACGTGTCCGAGGCCGCGTACTTCCAGGCCGTCGGCACCGACGCCGAACAGGCCCTGACCGCGCTGGAACGATTGGGCTGCGCACGCGGGCACGCCGCGGCCCGCGCCGACGCCTACGAACAGCTCGCCGCGACCGAACGAGACGCCCGTACCCACGCCGGTGCGGTGTGCGGCCGCGGCCGCGAGACCCGGGCGGCGCGGCGCTGGCACGCCGACGGCGCCTGGCTCTTCACCCTGCTCGCCCTGATCGAACGGGCACAGACCACCCCTACCGCGCTGGCGCCGACCGGCGGCAAGGCCATCGCCGACCACGTCGCCACCCGCACCACCGACCCCACGGTCCGGGTCGTCGTGCAGATCATGGCCTGCTACGGCATCGACGCGCTGATGCTCGCGCACCTGCACACGGCCCTGACCCACCCCCGTGTGGGCATGCGCGGCGAGGCCGCCGACGGCCTGGTCACCCGCCTGCCCGCGGTCTATGCCGACCGCACCGGCTGAGCGGGCCCCGGCACAGCGAAGCGGGGCCCGCCCCCGAAGGGCAGGCCCCGCCGTGCCGGGCCGTCTCAGCCCGGCTGGTCGTCCTTGCGCCAGCCGTGGCCGCGCCGGGAGGCGATCCATGCCTCGATCGCGGCCGCGCGCCACAGCGGGGAGCGCCCCGCCAGCCCGTCGGGCTCGGGAAGGTCCCCGCGCAGCTTGTACTGGCGCACCGTCTCGGGCTTCACCCCGAGGCGTTCGGCCACGTCCTTGACGGTCATGAGGTCGTCGATCATGCCCACCAAAATACGTTGTAGACGTCATGTTGACAACCACGGATCGGCGGCTTACGTTGTAGATGAAACATAGACAACCTGTTGGAGGTTCGGTGGCCACCCCGACCGGCACGCCCATCCTCACCGCGATCCGCACCCACATCGACGACGCCGTCCTCACCGAGATCGAGGTATACGAGACCGATGACGGGCTCTTCGGCCACCACGAGGTAGAAGCCGTCGTCATCGACCGCGAGAACCACCGCATCCACACCATCACCGTCGGCTACGGAGGCACCCGCGGCGGCGGGTACATCGGCTTCGGCTGCCTCCCCGACTCCGTCACCGCCCTCAACGCGGAGATCGACCGCCACCGCCGCTCCCGCGCCGTCACCGGCTACCGCCGCATTCCCACCCCCGACGACGGCCAGTGGCCCGCCTACGCCGAAACCCATGACCAGGCGGCCGCCCGCGAGGACGCCCGGGCCGACGAGCAGGCCACGCGGCCCCGCCGTATGCCCGGCGATGTGTGGCTCGCCCGCGCCCGCGCCGAGAGCCACCGGGCCAGCGCGGCCGCGGCCCGCGCCCACCACACCTTGGAGGTTCTGACATGAGCGACTGGAGCATCGAGATCACCCTGGCCGAGGACGGCAACCAGGACATCGCTGAGGCCATCGAGTCCGCGGTCGCCGACGCGGCCGTGCTCCGCACGATCCGCGTCACCCGCGACGACGGCACGACCGTCACGTTCGTCCCCATGCCGGTGCGGTGAGCGCCGACTACACCGCCGCGGCCCACAGCGCCGCCTGAACTCCCCGCCCGCCGGCCACTGCCCCTCACGTGGGTCAGGCCGCACCCGGATCGTGCCCGGGGCGGGCACCACCCCGCACACCCCGACCACCGACCGGCCGCCGGTTCCTCCGGCGTGCCCGAAACCCGAGGAGGACCCGTGTTCAGCTACGCCACCCCCGAGGAGCGCGCCGCGCTCATCACCGGACTGCGCGACCTCGCCGCCTACCTGGAAGCCCACCCCGAGGTCCCTGTCTTCGGCAGGGTCGAGATGAACGTGTCCATCATCGGCGACTACGGCGTCGAGGTCGACGACGCGGACAAGCGCGCGGAACTGGAGCGCATCGCCGCCCTCGCCGACGCCCCGATCCAGTCCCGCAACGGCCAGCACACCGCCAAGCGCGGCTTCGGCCCGGTCACCTACCGCGCGACCGCGATCGACCGCGCCCGGATGGACGCCCACCAGGCCCTCTACTCCTACGAGGGCAGCGTCCAGCCCGACGCTGCCTGAACCGGCTCGTGTGCGCGAGAGCCGCCCCGACCACCACAGCCGGGCGGACCCTGCTCAACCCCTTGATAGCCACCAGAGAGGTATTCCTGTCATGCCCGCAACCACCCGCCCGCCGACTCGCGCGGCAAGGTTCGCCGCGGTGCTGACCGCGGTGAAGGCGGCCCATGATGTCGGCGACTTCGCAGCGCAGACCGACCACCAGTCCGCACGCAAGCCGTGCGCGGCCGACCGCGCCGAAGGCGTGGCGTGCACCGAAGCCGCGTCCTGGCGGGCGCTGGCCGCCCACGTCGCCTCCTACCACGCGGTGCAGGCCGCCGCCCTGGTCACCGTCGACCGGGCGCTGGGGCTGGGGCTGTCCCCGGCCCGAATGGTGGCCGGCATCGCCCTGAGCGCGGCCACCCACGCGGTCATCGATCGGCGCTGGCCCGTCCGGCTCTTCATGGACCGCACCGGATCGACGGCGTTCCGTCTGCACGGCGGCGGCGCGATGCATGTCGATCAGGCCGCGCACCATGCCTGCCTGGCCGCCGCCGCGCTGGTGATGGCGACCGGGCCCGACCGCCGCTGACCGGCTGACTGCCCTGCGCCACCAGTCCCCGCCGGGGTGGTGGCGCGGGGCGGCCGTCCGGCCGACCCCACCGCTTCCTCGCCGAAAGGCCCTGCCGTTATGCCCGAACGCACTCTGACCGCCGCCCGGCCCGGCCCCGTTGTGCTGGATCTGAGCGCCGATGCCGTCGCTCTCGATGTCGTCGTCAGTCGCTCCACGACCACCGCGACCCTGTCCCTGTCCGGGCCCGCCGAGGCCATCGAGGCCGCCACCCACGCCATGGAGGCCGCGGTGTGGGGCGTGGCCCTGCCCGAACAGCCCGCCGGCCACGGCATCCGCACCACCCGCGGCGGCGGCACGTTCATCCAGGCCTCCCACGTGTCCGGGAACATGTCGATCATCGGCAACCGCGTGTTCGTCGACGGAACCGAGGTCACCAACACCGGCCCGCAGGTTGAGCCGGTGCGCGCGACCGTGGTCCTGCCCGCCGGGTCCGCGCTGCGCACCCGCGTCCAGGCCGGGACCGTGGGCGCTCACGGCCTCCCCCTGGAATGGGTCACCCACGACGGCGTTGCGGCCGACCTGCACATCGACACCGCCCGCACGCTCACCGCCCGCACGAAGTCGGGGTCGGTGCGCGCCGCGAAGGCCGGATCGATCGATGTCGAGACGGTCTCCGGGGACATCACCATCGACCACGCCACCGGCACTGCGGTGCGGCTGCGCACCGTCTCCGGCGACATCCACGCCGAAGGCCGCGCCCCTGTGGACGCGGAGGCGGTCTCCGGCGACGTGTACCTCAACACCCACGCCGACGTGGACGTCACCGCGGCCGCGGTCTCGGGCGACGTCACGGTCATGGCGACCAGCGGCGCCTGCCCGCGGGTGCGCGCCACCTCGGTCTCGGGCCGGGTGCGCACCCCGATCCGCCCCACCCGGGTGTGACCGCTCTGGCCCCCAGCCGCCCCCCGCGGGTGTCTGGGGTCCGGGGCGGCCCCGCACCGGGGGCCGGACCCACCCGCCAGGAGGACTTCATGAGCACATTCCGCCCCGGGTGCCGTGTGAGCAGCTTCGGCTACCACCACGGCCCCGCCCCGTCCGCGGACCTGGTCATGGACGTGCGCCACAGCCTGCGCAACCCCGCCAACAACCCCGTGATGGTCCACATGACCGGGCTCGATGCCGAGGTGGCCGCCCACGTGCTGGCCACCCCCGGCGCCACCGGGGTGGTGGTGCGCACCGCCGCCTGGGTGCGCGGCCTGCTCGCCGACACCCCCGCGGAGCGGTGGCGCCGGGTCGATGTCGCGATCGGGTGCGCCGGCGGGCGCCACCGCAGCGTCGCCCTGGCCGAAGCCCTCGCCGACGCGCTGCGCACCACCGGCACCCCTACCGAGGTCGTGCACCGCGACGTCGACCGGCCCGTCGTTGCCACCTGACCCCCGCAACCCGTGACCGAGCAGCAGGAAGGAGGGATGACGCCGTGGCCGAACCCGAGCAGGACCAGGAACCGCAGTCGGTACGCGATGAGTGGGACCGCCAGCTCCGCCGCGAGCTGGACAAAGACAAGTAGCCGCACACACAGCGAGACCCCACCAGAACGCCTGCAAGCCATCCGGTGAGGCCCCGCAAACCCCAAAGGAATGAGGCGAGACCCAGTATGCCCGCCCTGATCCGCCGCATGCGCGCGGCCGTGACCGCGACCGAGAAGTGCCCGACCTGCGGGCGCTGGTACCGCACCAGCGACCCCGCCGAATGGAGCGCCCACCAGCACTGACCCCCACCCCGGGGTGCGGGGCCCGCCGCATGCGCGGTCAGGCCCCGCACCCGCACGCCCGAAGGAAGGAACCTGCCCATGGCGGGCGAAACCACGATCACCCTGGTCGGCAACCTCACCGCCGACCCCGATATCCGCCACCTCGACAACGGCGACCAGGTCGCCAACTTCAACATCGCTTCCACACCGCGCCACTACGCCCGCGAGGCCGGGGAGTGGCGCGACGGCGAACCGCTGTTCATGCGGTGCGCGGCCTGGCGCGACCTCGCCGACCACGTCGCGGCGACCCTGTCCCGCGGCATGCGCGTCATCGCCACCGGAAGGTTGCGCCAGCGCACCTTCGAGACGGGTGACGGTGAGCGGCGCACCGTCATCGACCTGGAGGTCGACGAGATCGGCCCCTCGCTGCGGTGGGCCACCGCCCAGGTCACCAAGACCACCAACGGCGGCCGCGGCCGACAGCGCCCCGCTGCCGCTCCGAACCCGAGCACCGGGGGGTTCGGCGCACCCCCCACCGACCAATGGGCCACCGGCGCCGTGGGCGCCGACAAGCCCCCGTTCTGAGGCCGCCCGGCGGGCCGCCCCGGACCACCAGCCCGCACACCGCGCGGTTGGTGGCCGGGGGCGACCACCCCGGACCACACGCACCCCATCCCACTCCGCTTGGAGGTCTGTTCGCCATGCCCTACCGCCGCCAGATCCGCACCCGCGCCGAATGCGACGGCTGCGGCGACCAATGGCTCGGAGCCCTCGACATCGACTACGAACCCCTGTTCACCACCCGCACCGAGGCCCGCCGCCTGCTCACCGACCAGTTCGGCTGGCAGATCACCGGCGAGGGCATGTGGTGCTCGCAGTGCACCGCCCGCCGCGAATGCGACCTGGTGGGCCATGAGTGGGCCAGCGACGCCGACGATGGCCCCGACACCTGGGTCGACGGCGAACCCCTCCCGGTCTCCCGGTTCTGCGACCGGTGCGACGAACACCTGCCCCTGGCCGAAGCCGACGGGATCGGCCACCCCGAACACGTGCCCGGCCTGCTGAGCGAGGACGACCTCGCACTGCTCGCCGAACTCGAAGCCGCCTTCGGCATCGAGCCGGGCGGCCCGTCGTGACCGCCTGCGCGATCCACGGCTGCGACCAGGCCCCGACCGCGGTGCTCACCTACACCGCCCGCGGACGCCGCTACCGCTACCTGCTGTGCGCGGCCGATGCGCAGACCGGAGCGGTGTGGGTGCGCGAGCGGCTCGGCACCGAACCCGCGACCGCGCCCCTCACCGCAGCCGCCGGGGTGGACCAGCCCGCCCTGTTCGACGGACCGGAGGGCATGGGGTGAGCTTCACCCGGTTCTACGACCCCGACGCCACCCGCCACGGGCTACCGACCTGGCCATGGGGCCACGCCCCACCCCACTTGGTGACCCGCAAGCAGCTCGCCGCGAAAGGGCTGCGCCCCGGCGGGCAAGACCCCGCCGGCCAGGTCCGGTGGCGCTCCCGCCGGGCCCCGCCCGGCGCCCGCGGTGTGCGCGAGGCGCTGCTGTACCGCATCGCAGACGCCAAGCCGAAGCGGGCGCCGACCCCGGCGGTGCTGGCCTCGCTGGCACGGGCGATGCGGGCCCGGCGCACCTGCCCGACCTGCCGTTTGACCTTCACCTACTGCCTGCCGACCTCGCTCGGTGAATGCGCGGCGTGTGCTTTCGACACCGAGGTCGACCCGAATGATCTGGAGGACGCCGCATGAGGACGATCCGCATCCTGGCCCGCTACGCCACCGACGGTCCGCCCCCGCGCGCGGTCACCGAGCAGGGTCTGTGCCGCAAGATGGCCGACCCGGACGCCTGGCACCCGGTCCGCGAGTACCGCCAGGACCCGACCACGACCGCGGCTCTGGAGACCTGCCGGGCGTGCCCGGTCGCGACCGCCTGCCTGGACTACGCCGTGGCCCGGCCCTGGATCAGCGGCATCTGGGGCGCCACCACCACCCGCCAGCGCCGCACCCTCCGCGCCGCCGCCGCTGCGCAGCGGGACGCGGCGTGAGGCAGCCCCGGACCGGCCGGGTGCGCACCCGCGCCGGCATCCGCTCCGCCACCGCCACCGGAAGGGACCACCGATGACCCTGACCCTGCTGGATGAGTTCTGCGGGCTGGGCGGCTCCACCGCCGGCGCGGTGGCCGTGCCCGGGGTCCGCGCCGCCTTCGCCGCCAACCACAACCCCCAGGCCCTGGAATCCCACCAGGCCAACCACCCCGAGACCGAGCACTGGTGCGGCGACGTGCAGAAGGTCAACGTCGCCGACACCTTCCCCCGCGCGGACCTGTTCTGGTCGTCCCCGGCCTGCCCCGACTGGACCGACGCCAAAGGCGTGAAGCGCACCTTCGACACCGCCAACCAGCTCGCCCTGTGGAAGGAGGAACCGAGCGCGGAGGAGATGCGGGCGATGCGCTCGCGCGCCCTGATGGAAGAGGTCGTCATCTACCTGCGGGCCATGCACCGCAAGGGCGCCCCGGTCCTGGCCGGGGTCGTGGAGAACGTCGTCCAGTGCCGCCGGTGGGCCGAGTGGGACCGGTGGGTGCGCGAGATCCGCGCCCTGGGCTATGCCGTGCGGGCCATCGCGCTGAACTCGATGCACGCCCGCGGCCGCCGCTCGCCGCGCTGCCCGCAGTCGCGCGACCGCCTCTACGTCGCCTACTGGCGCACCGCCCTCGGGCGCGCGCCGGACTGGGACAAGTGGCTGCGGCCCCGCGCCCACTGCCCCGCCTGCGACGCGACCGTGGACGCCCTCCAGGTGTTCAAGAAGCCCGGCGCCGACATGGGCCGCTACCGGCAGCAGTACCTCTACCGGTGCCCGCGCGCGGCCTGCCGCCACCAAGCCGTGGAACCGGCGGTGCTGCCCGCGGCCGCGGCGATCGACTGGTCGGTGCCGGGCACCCGCATCGGCGACCGGCCCCGCACCAAGAAGGCCCCCGACGGGTTGACGCCGAAGACGCTGGCGCGGATCCGCGCGGGACTGGAGCGCTACGCCCGCCCGATCACCCTGGAGGCCGCCGGCCACACCTTTGAGCGCCGCCCCGGCGTGCGCACCCGGCCCGTCGACCGGCCGGTGACCACCCAGACCACCACCGCCACCAAAGCACTGGCCGCGCCGCCGCTGCTCGTGCCCGCAGGCGGCACCTGGCGCACCGAAGCGATTCCGGTGGACGCGCCCATGCCCGCCCGCACCACCCGCGAGAGCGACGGCATCGCGGTCCCGCCGTTCATCGCCGAACTGCGCGGCGGGGCGTGCGATGCCCGTCCGGTCACCGAGGCGCTGGGCACCGTCACCGCCTCGGGCAACCACCACGGCCTCGTCCACACCGAGGCGGCCGTGATCATGCGCAACAACACCGCCCGCGGTGACGCCGCCCACCTGTCCACCCCGGTCAGCGAGCCGCTGCGGGCGCTGACCGCCGCCGGCCACCAGTCCTTGGTGCGCTACGACCCGCTGCTCGTGCCCTACTACCGCACCGGCACCGCCCACCCCGCCGACGAACCGCTCGGGGCGCTGTCCACCCGCGACCGCTACGGCCTCGCCGAAGGCCGCGCCGGTATCGACCTCGACGACGTGCTGTTCCGCATGTTGACCCCGCGCGAGATCCAGGCCGCGATGGCCTTCACCCCCGACTACCGGGTCCTTGCCGAGAAGCAGGGCGACCAGGTGCGGCTGCTCGGCAACGCCGTCACCCCGCCGGTCTCGGAGGTGCTGATCAGCGCGCTCGTGGAGGCCATCACCGGCGAAGCACTCACCCCGGCTGTTTGAGCCCTGGTGGTGCTCGGCCGGACACCCGAACCCCGCGCACCACCGGCCCCCATCCGCACGACACCGACATCCCGGGAGGAACCCGCCATGCCCATGTCCCACACCGCCCCCGGTCCCACCGGGGCCGCCCGCCTGACCATCGTCCACACCGGCACGAGCCCCGTGCTGACGGTCACCGATCCGTCCGGGATGGCCGCCATCCGCCTGGAGGACATGAACGCCCGCATCGAGGCCGCCCAAGCGCTGCTGGCCGGAACCCCCTTGTCCATCACCTACGGACCGGCGCACTCCGGCGCCTGGTGACCGGCCGCGCCCCGCGGACCTGCCACCCGCCCGTCCCGGCCCCTGCCACCCGGTAGGCCGCGCCGGTTCACGACCGGAGATGGGCACCACGCACCACCCCCCGCCCGCACGGGGCGGGGCCCGCCACCGTGACGGAGGACCCCATGGCCCACTGGCAATACAACATCCGCGCCGCCACCCACAGCACACTCGACGACTACGACGACGTGGTCGTGCGCGGCCACCTCAAAGAGCACCCCACCAACGTCGAATTCCGGCTCGCCATCGTCGAGGACGCCGTTCGCACGGTGCGCGCCGCCGTTGAGGCCGAACGCGCCACTTGGCCCCGCCCCACCTGGTGCCCCCGCGCCGACCACCTCAAGGCGGTCGCCGACTACGCCGCGCACGCCTGCGACTGCGACTACTGCCTCGGACAAAGCACCGCCACCGACGACCCCGACGTTTTGGTCGCCGGTACCTGGCCGTCGAACCCCGCCCACTGAACCCGACCGACACGGAAAGGACCCCCTTTGAGCTGGCACACCTCGCCGATGGTGGCCTTCGACACCGAGACCACCGGCACCGACCTCGACACCGACCGCATCGTGTCCGCGGCCCTGCTGCGCATCGACCCCGCCGCGGGCTCGGTGGACGCCACCACGTGGCTGATCGATCCCGGCATCGACATCCCCGCCGAAGCGACCGGCATCCACGGCATCACCACCGACCACGCCCGCACCCACGGCCGGCCCGCCGCCGAGGCGGTCGGCGAGATCGCCGCCGCCCTTGCCGAAGCCATCAACACTGGGTTGCCGATCGTGGTCTACAACGCCCCGTTCGACCTGACTCTGGTCAACCGGGAGGTGCGCCGCCACAAACAGCGCCTGATCATCACCGGCCCTCACCGGTTGCGGGTGATCGACCCGCTGGTCATCGACAAGCACGGCGACCGCTACCGCAAAGGATCCCGCAAGCTCGCCGACGTGTGCGCCCACCACGGCGTGCACCTCGCCCCCGGCCAAGCCCACGGCGCCCACGCCGACGCGCTGGCCGCCGCCCGGCTGGCGTGGAAACTCGCCCACACCAACGCCGGACTCGCCGCCATGCACATTGATGAACTGCACGCCAACCAGGAGCGGTGGAAGAGCGAGCAGGCCGCGAGCTACCAGGCCCACCTGCGCCGCACCACCGACCCCGACGCGGTCATCGACCCGAGCTGGCCCGTCGCCATCCCCGCCGGACCACCCGTCAAGGAGGACATGTGACCAGCCCCGACCTGCTCATCACCGTTTCCCTCGGCCGCCCGACCCGCTGGTCCTGGACCTGCCCCGACTGCGCCACCACGGTCGCCGTCCACACCGACTCCGAAGAGCGCGCCCGCCGGATGATCGACCGC
>NZ_PYGA01000014.1 GCF_003014485.1 Murinocardiopsis flavida
GGTTCGTCGCCCGCGAGATCTACCGCCATCTACCCCATGTGATCCACACCGCCAAACCGCTTCTACAGACCGCTTGACGATCTATAGGAGCTTCCCCGGAAAGGCCGGCCGCCCCACAAGGGCGGCCGGCCTCACCCGGCCGGTGCCGCCGTAGGCAGCCCAAGCCCATCGGCCGCCAAGAGAAGGCGCTTGTCATAAGTGACGAAAGCGGACAACTGAGGGCCGAAGATCGCGTGGGCCGTCGCGAGATGGATCGCGTCCAATGGGCGGAGAAGCGGGTCGTTGTAGCTCGCAGCGGTCGATCTCACGACGTCGTCGATGTCGTACACGCCGATGCGCTGGAGTACAGCCGGAACGGACGCGAGCAGTGAGGGCTCACTCCGCCGTAGCGCACGCGGGACTTCGACTTCGGAGAGCACGGAGGAGACGAGTGGGACTCCCGACCGCTCGTCCAGCCAATCCGCCAGGGCGTCGCTTTCCGCTTCGGGGCGGATCAGTTTGATCAGTGCGGCTGTGTCGAGGTAGATCACTCAGTACCGTTCCTCGTCGCGCATTTCGCGGACGAGTGCCCCGGCCTCATCGTTGTCGCGTACGGCTCCGTGCGGACGAGGCATGGGGCCGCTGGCAGTGGGCGCGCGGAACTTGCCCGATGCGTACAGCGCCGCCGTGGGCGCGGGCGAACTCGGCACGATGCGGGCGATGACGACTCCGCGTTCGGTCAACTCGATCTCCTCGCCGCTCTTCACCTGGGCGAGGACACGAGCCGTCTCCTGGTTGAGGACTCTGACTGACACACTGGACATGAGCCCATTGTAATACATTTATGTAGTACAAGATCTGCTCGTGACTGCTCGGATACCAATTGCGGCCATGGCGCCGAACGTCCGGGGTCTGTGGCACACTGGCAGTGTGCCGTCCCAGATGATCATTATCGTGTGGCGCGCCGGCTGACCATCGGACCTTGCCAGCGCGCTGACCTCTCGTGTCCACGAGGGGTTTTTTTTATGGGCACTGGCAGACCATCCATTCCTCGGGAGTTCCGCTCATGCTGGACGACAGTTTCCACGTCTTCGACACCACCCTCCGCGACGGGGCGCAGCGCGAGGGCGTCAACCTCACCGTCGCCGACAAGCTCGCCATCGCGAAGCTGCTCGACGAGTTCGGCGTGGGCTTCATCGAGGGCGGCTGGCCCGGCGCCAACCCGAAGGACACCGAATTCTTCCAGCGTGCTCGGACCGAGCTTTCGCTGGAGCACGCGCAGCTCACCGCGTTCGGCGCGACCCGCCGACCCGGTGCGAAGGCCGCCGACGACCCTCAGGTGGCCGCCCTGCGCGAATCGGGTGCGCCGGTCGTCACTCTTGTCGCCAAGAGCGACGACCGGCACGTCCGGAAGGCGTTGCGCACGACACTGGACGAGAACCTCGCGATGATCACCGACACGGTGCGCCACCTGCGGGAGAACGGCCAGCGCGTGTTCGTCGACCTGGAACACTTCTTCGACGGGTACCACTACAACCCCGAGTACGCGCTGAGCGCGGTGCGCGCCGCGGCTGAGGGCGGCGCCTCCGTCGTCGTCCTGTGCGACACCAACGGCGGCATGCTGCCCGCCGACATCACCCGGGTGGTCACGGCGGTCCGCGCCGAGACCGGCGCCCGCCTCGGGATCCACGCCCAGGACGACAGCGGGTGCGCGGTCGCGAACACCATCGCCGCCGTGGACGCCGGGGCCAGCCACGTGCAGTGCACCGCGAACGGCTACGGCGAGCGGGTCGGCAACGCGAACCTCTTCTCCGTGGTCCCCGCCCTGATCCTCAAGCACGGCCGCGACGCGCTCCCCGAGGGGTGCCTGCGCGAGATGACCCGGGTCTCCCAGGCGATCGCCGAGGTCGTGAACATCGCCCCGTCCACCCACCAGCCCTACGTCGGGGTCTCGGCGTTCGCGCACAAGGCGGGGCTGCACGCGTCGGCGATCAAGGTCGACCCCGACCTGTACCAGCACACCGACCCGGCGCTGTTCGGCAACGACATGCGGATGCTGGTGTCCGACATGGCCGGGCGCGCCTCCATCGAGCTGAAGGCGCGGGAACTGGGGCTGGACCTCGCCGACGACCGCGAGCTGCTGGGCCGGGTCGTCGACCGGGTCAAGGCCATGGAGCAGTCGGGGTACAGCTTCGAGGCGGCCGACGCATCCTTGGAACTGCTGCTGCGCGAGGAGCAGGGCGAGTCGGTGCGGTACTTCGAGGTGGAGAGCTGGCGCGTGATCTCCGAGCGGCGAGGCACCACGCGAGCGGAGTCGTCGGTGCTATCGCGCGAAGCGCCTGGTGCTGCTGCTGCGGAGTCGTCGGTGCCGGCGGTCGAGGCCGTCAGCGAGGCCACGGTGAAGCTGTACGTGAAGGGCGAGCGGATGATCGCCACCGCCGAGGGCAACGGCCCGGTGAACGCGCTGGACCGCGCCCTGCGCAGCGCGCTGGAGGGCGTGTACTCGGCGCTGGGCAACGTGGAGCTGACCGATTACAAGGTGCGGATCCTGGAGGGCTCCTCCGGTACCGACGCCATCACCCGGGTGCTCATCGGCAGCGGCGACGGCCGCCGCGACTGGACCACGGTGGGTGTCGGGGAGAACGTCATCGACGCCTCGTGGATCGCGCTGGAGCAGGCCGTGAACTACGGCCTGCTGAACCAGGGCTACCCGCGGATCTGAGCGGGGCGGGCGCTCCGGCGGACCGGTTCCGAACCCTGCGGGTGCCGACCGCCGGGGTATGGGGTCAGAGCGCCCTTGGCCACAGGAGACCGGGGCAAGGCTGCCGGGGAGCCTGCGCAGCAGCGACGGCCGAAGCACATCCTGTTCTGGGCTGCAAGGTCGATACCTCAGCAGCCGTTCGAGCCCGGGTACTCCGATGTCCGGGCCCGGCAGCTCCGGCGCTCAGGCCAGGGTGATCTGCCCGCCGTCGACGGCGACCTCCACCTTGGGCAGCGGCTTCTCGGCCGGGCCGCCCGTCACGGCGCCGTCGGCGATGGCGAAGCTGCTCTGGTGGCAGGGGCACTTGATCTGCCCGTCGGCGACCTCGTCGACGAGGCAGCCCTTGTGGGTGCATTCGGCGGAGAACCCGAGGATCGTGCCCTCCTCCGGCTGGGTGACGACGACCTTCTGCGCGGCGAAGACGGCGCCGCCGCCGACGGGGATGTCGGCGACCTGACCGAGCGCTCCGCCGTCGCCTTCGGGTGCCGAGGAGGAGTCCGACTCCTTCTCCTTCGGCGACGCGTCCTCTCCGCCGTACCCGCCGCCGGCTCCGCCGTTCCCGCCGCCGCAGGCCGCGAGTGCGCCCGCGAGGGCCCCTCCTCCCGCGATGCCGAGTGCCGCCCTGCGGCTGGCGCACATGAGGGCTCCGGGGATCGGTTCAACGCTCATCGCATCTCCTCGTAGTCGGGTGTGCGGCATCGTATCCGGGGGCACCCGAAAACACGGCGAAAGCGGGGCCGCGCGGCCCCGCCGACCCCCCGTGCGCAGGAATACTGCGTCCCTGATTCCGTATCCGTAACTTTCCACCCTCAAGTGTTCACCTGCCATTCCCCCGAATGTCGCCATATGGTCAACTGTGCTCTGCCTCATGTTCCGGGGCCTTGCACAAAAGGCGGTGGTGAGTGACGTCCTCGGTCGACGCCGGCAGGAGCGCCCCTGGTGAGGGGCCGCAACGGGCCGCGGGCAACCGGCGCAAATGGACCGGTGAGCACACACTGGCGTGGGCCTTCCTCGCCCCGTCGGTGCTGGTGTTCGCCGTTTTCCTGATCTACCCGCTGCTGTACACCGTGTACTTGAGCATGCACGGCAACGACATCGTCGGGAACCCGTCCACCTTCGTCGGGCTGGACCAGTTCGCCGAGATGATGACCCCCGAGTTCGCCAAGATCTTCGCGAACACGCTCCTCTTCACAGTGGGCACGGTCGCGCCGGGGGTCGCGGGGGCGCTGCTCATCGTCCTGCTCCTGGAGGCCCGCATCCGCGGCCGCAGGGTGTTCCGGACCGGGTTCGCGCTGCCGTTCGCGTTCTCGGTCGCCAGCGCCTCCGTGGTGTTCTCGGTGTTCTACAACCCCGCGAGCGGCGTGCTGAACGGGATCCTCTACCGGTTCGACCTGCCGCCGGTCGAGTGGCTCACCTCGCAGGACCTCGCCATGTGGTCCATCATCCTGACCACGGTGTGGATGAACCTCGGCTACGGGGTGCTCGTGCTCTCGGCGGGGCTCGGCGCGATCCAGCCCGACATCATCGAGGCGGCCCGGATCGACGGCGCCACCGGGCACCGGCTGTCCTGGCACATCCTGGTGCCGCTGCTTGGGCCGCAGCTCTTCTTCCTGATCGTGCTGTCGACGATCAACGCCTTGCAGGGGTTCGGCCAGATCCACATCCTCACCAAGGGCGGACCGGCCGACGAGACCACGACGCTCGTCTACTCGATCTACCAGGAGGCGTTCGCCACCGGGTCGGCGAACTTCGGCGGCGCGAGTGCCCAGGCGCTGGTGCTGTTCCTGATCGTGCTGGTGTGCACCGCCGTGCAGTTCGGTGTCATCGAGCGGAAGGTGCACTACTCGTGAGCACTGTCGAGACCGGCGAGCCGAAGGCGACCGGCGGTGCGGCACGGCCGCGCAGGCGCCGGCGCCGCACACCGGCGGAGACCGCAGGGCTGGTGTGCGTGTACGCGCTGCTGGCGGTGCTCATCGTGCCGGTGCTGTTCCCGCTGTACTACGCCGCCGTGGGCACCTTCATGTCGGTGCGGGAGCTGGCGACGTTCCCGCCGAAGCTCATCCCGGGCGGCTTCACCTTCGACAACCTCGTGAACGTCAACGGCGCCATCAACCTGGACCGGCTGTACCTCAACTCGGTCATCATGGCCGGGGTCATCACCGTCTCGCAGCTCGCGACGTCGGTCCTCGCCGCGTACGCGTTCGTCTTCCTGCCCCTGCGCCGACGCGGCGTGGTCTTCGCGCTGTTCCTGTCGACCCTGATGATCCCGCACGAGGCGACGTTCATCCCGAACTACCTGATGATCTCCGGGTGGGGGCTCGACAACACCTACCCCGGGCTGGTGATGCCGTTCCTCGCCGCCGCCTTCGGGACCTTCCTGCTGCGGCAGTCGTTCAAGCAGTTCCCCCGCGAGCTGCGCGACGCCGCGATGATGGACGGGATGGGCCACCTGCGCTTCATCACCCGGATCCTGGTCCCGCTGAGCAAGCCCACCCTCATGGCCGTCTCCCTGTACGTGTTCCTGACCACGTGGAACATGTACTTCTGGCCCCTGATCATCACCGACCACCCCGATATGCGCACGCTCCAGATCGGGTTGAACAGCCTGAAGAGCGCCGAGTTCGCCAACCCCGGCCTGATCCTGGCCGGCGCCTTCGTCTCGGTGATCCCGACACTTCTGCTGGTGATCTTCGGACAGCGCTTCATCGTCCGCGGACTCACCGCAGGCGCCGTGAAATAGGACTCCCCCCGCTGGCACCCCCATGAAAGGCCGGAGCGCTCATGACCACGAATCCGATCGATCGCGCGAGCAGGAACCGCCGGAGGCGCACCGCGCTCCTGGCGGGCGCGGTCGGGCTCACCCTGACCGCGAGCGCCTGCGGCGGCGGTGGCGCCGGTGACGGCGGCGACCTCACCGCACCGGGGGCCGACGTGCTGAAGGACCACGACGGCGTGGTCGAGGTCGAGTTCTGGCACAGCATGGAGACGACCAACGGCAAGGTGCTCGAAGCGCTCATCGACGAGTTCAACAAGGAGAACGAGGGCAAGATCAAGGTCAACCCCTCGTTCCAGGGCATCTACGACGACACCCTCGCCAAGTACCGGGGCGCCGTCCAGAAGGGCGACACCCCCGAACTGGTGCAGATCTACGACATCGGCACCCGGTTCATGATCGACGCGAAGCAGGCGATCCCCGCGCAGTCGTTCGTCGACAAGGACAAGTACGACGACTCGAAGCTCGAAGAAGGGCTGCGCAACTACTACACGGTCGACGGCGAGCTCCAGGCGTTCCCGTTCAACTCCTCGACCCCGCTGCTCTACATCAACAAGGACGCCTTCAAGAAGGCGGGCCTCGACCCGGAGAAGCCGCCGAAGACCCTCGAAGAGGTGCGGGAGTACTCCGAGAAGCTGACGGAGAAGGACGGGTCGAAGGTCGAGCAGTACGGCCTGGGCGCGGCCATGTACGGCTGGTTCATCGAGCAGTTCAAGGCAAGGGCCGGCGAGTCGTACTGCAACAAGGGCAACGGCCGCGAGGGCCTCGCCACCGAGGTGACCTACGACGAGGGCACCGCAGTCGAGGTCGTCGACTGGTGGAAGGGCATGCTCGATGACGGGTACGCGGTGAACGTCGGCCGCAAGACCGAGGATTCCCAGGCCGCGTTCAACAGCGGGCGGGCCGCCATGACGCTCGACTCCACCAGCGCACTCGGCGCCATCCTCGACCAGGCCGATTTCGAGGTGGGCACCGGCTACTTCCCGCTCGCCAACGACGGCGACCCGGGCGGCTCGATCATCGGCGGCGCCTCGCTGTGGATCAACGGTCCCGGCCACGAGCAGGTCGAGCAGCGCGCCTCGTGGGAGTTCGTGAAGTTCCTGCTCTCCCCGGAGGCCCAGTCGAAGTGGCACGCCGGCACCGGCTACCTCTCGGTGAACACCGACGGCTACGAGCAGCCGGAGGCGAAGGAGCAGACCGAGAAGTTCCCGCAGTCCACCACGGCGCTGGACCAGCTGCGCGAGACCAAGCCCAATGAGGCGACCGCCGGGTGCCTGCTCGGGGTCATGAGCGAGGGCCGCATGGCCAACGAAGAGGGCTGGGAGCGGGCCGTGACCGCCGATGGCGCCGACCCGCAGGAGGAGCTGACCAAGTCGGCGAAGAAGATGCAGGGGTCGATCGCCAAGTACAACGAGTCGATCGACAACTGATCCCCGGACGTCCGCGCACTCACGCCGGGTGCGCGGACGTCCCCATGCCGGCGCCCGCCGGCGGACCCCCGCCCGGCATCCCCCAGCCAGCGCCCTGAGCCGCGGGTTCCGCGCAACAGTCGCTTAGGGGTGCACCCAGCCGTTCTTCTTGCAGCCCTTGAGGCTGAAGGTCTGCTGCTGCATGACGGGCGCGAGCCCGCTGCCGTCGCAGTCGACGTGGCCGTGGCCCAGCGCGTGGCCCACCTCGTGGTTGATCACGTAGACGCGGTAGGTGTCGAGGTCGCCCTTGAAGTGGGGGACGCCCGACACCCAGCGGTTCTGGTTGATGATCACGTGCTTGCCCTGCGTGCACGACACGACGCCGTTGGTGCTCAGCGGGGCGCACATCCGGTCGACGGTCTCGGGCGACGCCAGCGCCACGCGGATCTCGGCGTCGTCTGTGGAGCCGACCCGCTGGAACGCCATGTCGCCGTCGTTGCCCCAGCTTCGGGGGTCGCCGAGGATCTGTTCCACAGCGGCGGCGAAGTCGGCCGGCTTGCCGGGCAGCCCTTCCTCGACCTCGACGGCGTAGCGCTTCAGCGGCCCTTTGCCGGCGACACCGCTCGTTCCCCCGACGGTCTTCAGGTCGCCCTTGCCGGAGCGGACCTCCTTCACCACCGAGCGCTTCAGGACCGGGACCGGCGACGGCGACGGCGCCGGGCGCGCGGCGTCGTCGGGCTCCTTCTCCTCGTGCGAGCGCTGGTAGTCGGCCGCCTGGGGCTCGCCCTCGCGCATGCGCGACTGTGTGTCCTGGACAGGGCCCGACGCCAGCACGGTCACGCTGGCGGCGACGACGGCCAGTGCGAGCAGGACGGCGAACGGGTACCGGCGCCGCCGGTGGTGGCGGCCCCGCGGCGTGCTGCCGGAACGGTACGCCGACCGGGCGCGGTACCTGCTGCTGCTGCCGGTACGGGACATGAGTTGGCGGTGGACCTTCCCGGGATGTGCGTGGATGTTCCCAGCATCGCAGATGGGCGGCTGATCTTCGGCGACCTCGCCGGTCGCGGCATGCCCTCGCCGGGTGGATAGCCTTGGAGTCCACGTTACGACCATGCGGAGGAAGATCGGCTGTGCGCATCGCGAGGTTCTCGTCAGGAGACGACGTCGGGTACGGGTTGGTCGATTTCGATCCCGACACCGGCGAGGAGTTCGTCTCCCGGATCAGCGGGCACCCCTTGATGGGTGACATCAGGCTCGTCGGGGAGCGCGCCCGGCTGGCCGACGTCCGCCTGCTCTCCCCGGTGCTGCCGAGCAAGGTGCTGTGCATCGGCAAGAACTACGCCGACCACGTCGCCGAGATGGCCGACATCACCGGTGCGGCCACCGAGGAGCCCGTGGTGTTCCTCAAGCCGTCCACCGCCGTGACCGGCCCCGACGACCCGGTGTTCTACCCGGGGGCATCCGAGCGGGTCGACTTCGAGGGCGAGCTCGCCATCGTCATCGGCAGGGTCGGCCGCGAGGTCCCGCCCGAGCGCGCGAAGGACGTCATCTTCGGGTACACCTGCGCCAACGACGTCACAGCGCGCGACCTGCAAAAGCGCGACAAGCAGTGGACCCGGGGGAAGGGCTTCGACTCGTTCTGCCCCATCGGGCCGTGGATCGAGACCGGGCTGAGCCTGGAGGAGGCGTCCGACCTCAAGGTCACCACCACCCTCGACGGGGAGGTCGTGCAGGAGGGGCGCACCTCGCAGTTCATCCACGACATCCCGGCGATGATCTCCTACATCTCCTCGTTCACCACGCTGCTGCCCGGCGACGTCATCCTCACCGGCACCCCGGCGGGGGTCGGCCCCATGCGGGTCGGCCAGCAGGTCGCGGTGTCCATCGAGCGGATCGGCGAGCTGCGCAACCGGGTCGCCCGGCGCGACTGACCCGCGCGGAGGGGCGGTCGGCGGCGCCGGCCGCCCCCGGCGTCCACTCCCGTGCGGCCCTATCCTGGACGGGTGACTGAGACTTCGATTCGCACCCGCTTCGCACCCTCCCCGACCGGCATGTTCCACGTCGGCGGTGCCCGGTCGGCCCTGTTCAACTGGGCGATCGCCCGGCAACGGCCCGAGGGTCGCATGGTGCTCCGGATCGAGGACACCGATGCCGCCCGCAACAAGCCCGAATGGACCGACGGCATCATCCGGGCGCTCGCGCTGCTCGGCATCAACGAGGACGACCCGCACTTCGAGGGCCCGTACTTCCAGTCCGACTTCGCCGAGAAGCACCGCGAGACCGCCCTCGCGCTGTACAAGGACGGCAGGGCCTACTACTGCGACTGCACCCGCGAGCAGGTGCAGGAGCGGCGCGACAACCCCAATCTCGGCTACGACGGCTTCTGCCGCGACCGCGGCCTCACGGCGGGGCCGGGCCGGGCCCTGCGGTTCCGCATCCCCGACGGCGGGCCGACCATTGTCGACGACCGCATTCGCGGCCGGGTGGAGTTCGAGCACGGCGCGATGGAGGACTTCGTCGTCGCGCGCGCCGACGGCTCCCCCCTGTTCGTGCTCGCCAACGTCGTCGACGACGTCGAGATGCGCATCACGCACGTCGTCCGCGGCGAGGAGCACCTGTCCAACACCCCCAAGCAGCAGCTGCTGTGGGAGGCGCTCGGGCACACCCCGCCCGTGTGGGCGCACCTGCCGGTCATCGTGAACGAGAAGCGGCAGAAGCTGTCCAAGCGGCGCGACAAGGTCGCCCTGGAGAGCTACCTCGACGAGGGCTACCTCCCCGAGGCCATGGTGAACTACCTGATGCTGCTGGGCTGGGCGCCGGGCGGCGACCGCGAGATCATGCCGTGGTCGGAGATGGCGCCGCTGTTCGCGCTCTCCGATGTGAACAGCTCCAGCGCGTTCTTCGACGAGAAGAAGCTGCGGGCGTTCAACGGCGAGTACATCCGCGCCCTGCCGCTCGCCGAGTTCATGTCCCGCTGCGGGCCGTGGCTCGCCGACGACGTCGCCCCCTGGCCGGCCGCCAACTACGACGACGCCGTGTTCCGCGCGATCGCCCCGCTGGCGCAGAGCCGCATCGCCGTGCTCAGCGAGATCGTGCCCAACGTCGACTTCCTGTTCCTCGACGCGCCGGTCGAGGACGACCAGAGCTGGAACAAGGCCATGAAGCCGGGGGTCGGCGCCGAGATGCTCGCCGCGGCGATCGGGCGCTTCGCCGATCCCGGTCTGGTGTGGGAGGCCGAGGCGCTGAAGGCCGCGCTGGAGGAGGCGGGCGCCGGACTGGGGCTAAAGCTCGGCAAGGCGCAGGCGCCCGTCCGGGTGGCCGTCACCGGGCGCACGGTGGGGCTGCCGCTGTTCGAGTCGCTGGAGCTGCTGGGCCGCGAGCGCGTCCTCGCGCGGCTGCGCGCGGCGGCCGACCGACTCGCCGCACAGCAGTCGGCGGAGTGAGCCGGGGGAGTGCTCCGGTGGCGTGAGCCGACGGGGTGAGCCGGGGGAGCGCTCCGGGGGTGCTCCGGTGCGCCCGTCGGGGCGCGGGGGAGTGCGCTGTGCCATCCGCAATCCGTTCGCGGGCACTCCGCGAGTCCGCTAAGGTTGTTCCTGCGCCGAGGGGAGCGAAACCCGATTTGGGTCGGTCCCCTAAGAGCACTGGGGTATGGTGTAATCGGCAGCACGACTGATTCTGGTTCAGTTAGTCTAGGTTCGAGTCCTGGTACCCCAGCACGTGGCAACCGTTTTCGGTTGTCATCGCAGAGCCGGGAGTCGAGACCCCGGCTCGTCCACCGGCCCCCGTCGTCTAGTGGCCTAGGACGCCGCCCTCTCAAGGCGGTAACGGCGGTTCGAATCCGCTCGGGGGTACGCACGAAGATCCGCTTCCACTCCGGTGGTCGCGGTTGCCGGGGCGCAGGTCGGCTCCGGTGCAGGGCCGCGGTACCCGTCGGCGCGAGCCGAGGAACCGCGTGGAGTCCGGCAGGCCCCCGTCGTCTAGTGGCCTAGGACGCCGCCCTCTCAAGGCGGTAACGGCGGTTCGAATCCGCTCGGGGGTACCAGTCCTCGTCCCAGCGACGAGGACTTTTTGCTGTCCCCCTTTCTTCGCGTCAGGCGCCGGCGCCCGGGCGCGGCCTCCCGAAGCTGCGGGCCGAGGCGTCCTCCTGGGCGAGCCGGTGCAGCGCCGCGAGGGCCTGCTCCAACCGTGCGGTGACGATGACCACGTGCTCCAGGGTCTGGTCGCGCGGGGCGTCGGGGTCGATGACGGTGAGGTCGTCCTCTGCGGCGATCTCGGCCGCCCGCGCATAGCTGCGCAGGATCCGCGTGCTGACCGGGCGCCCGATCCGGTCGGTCGCGGCGAGTGCGGCGGCGAGCCGGCCGCGGGCCGGCGACGACCGGGTGACCCGCCAGCCCAGTTCCGCGATGAGGGCGTCGGCCTCCTCCTGCGCCGCTGTCCATGCGGGGTCGCCCTCGGCCGGGCGGTGCGGCTCGGGTGCCAGGGCGTACATCGTGATGCCGAGCAGCCGGTGCAGGTCGCCGCCGTCCGCTGAGTCGAGTGCGGCCGTGATGGCGTGCACCTTCGCCAGTGGCGCGTCGCCGACCTCGACGAGCGCGCGGATGAGCCGCAGGCGGTGCAGGTGCGCTTCGCCGTACCGGGCCTGGGTGGCGCCGGTCGCCTCGCCTTTCGGCACGAGGCCTTCACGCAGGTAGTACTTGATCGTCGCGACGGATACCCCGCTGCGCCGGCTCAGTTCCGAGATCCGCACCGCCGTCCCCTTTCCCGCTTGATTGGATAGTACTAGTCTCCAATATTGGAGAGTGTCGCTATCCAAGGGAGGGCGCATGGGCGAGGCCGGTGGGACCCGGGACGCGTCGGCCGGTCGTCCGGCACGCACCGAGCAGGTCGGCGCGGGGCGGATGCGGCGGATGCTGCTCGCCGCGGCCCAGGTGCTGGTCTGGGCGGCCGTTCCGGTCCTGGTCGTCCAGGGGCGCGGTGTCCGCAGGACGACGCCGCGCCTGCCCGAGGCGCGCGGCCCGGCCGGGGCCTCTCCCACGGCAGGGGAGCCGGTCGGTCCCCCGCTGCGGCTGCTGGTGGTGGGGGACTCCACCGCGGCGGGGGTCGGTGTCGAATCCCATGGCGACGGGATCGCCGGGCGGCTCGGTGCCGAACTGGCGGCGCGCACCGGGCGCGAGGTGCGGTGGCGGGTCGACGGCCGGTCCGGGCGCACGGCGCGCGACGTGCTCGCCGCACTGGCGCCCGGAGGCGGTGACCGGCCCGATGTCGTCCTGGTCCTGGTCGGTGTCAACGACGTGCTGCGGATGACGTCCGTGCGCGCCTACGCCCGGAGTGTCGGCGCGATCATCGCCGCGCTGCGCGAACGCCACGGAGCCGGCCCGGCCCTGGTCCTCGGCGCCGTCCCCGAGATGGGCGGCTTCCCCGCTCTGCCGTGGCCGCTGCGGCCCCTGCTGGGGCTGCGGGCCCGCGCCCTCGACGCGGCGGCAATGCGGGTATCGGCGGCCGAGCCGGGGGTCGCGCACGTCCCGATGCCGCGCGCCGACGGGGCCGCGGCGGAGTTCTACGCGGCCGACCGCTTCCATCCCGGCGCGGCGGGATACGCACTGTGGGCGGCCGGCCTGGCCCCCGTGTGCCTTGCAGGGCGCGCCGAGGCGCGGTGAGGCGGTGACCGCCCGGGTTCCGTAGGATCACGGCCACGGCGGAACGGCCGCATACCCCGGGCCGTTGCCGTAGTGAGCACGTCGAGCCATCGGGTCGCCGGCACCGGGAGACGAACATCATGAGGCACCGCGCTGGAACCGCCGCGTTCGGGGCGGCGGTCCTGCTGGCCGCCGGGTGCACCGGCGGCGGCGAGGTCGGGTCCCCCGCCGATCCCGAGTCCGGGGGCGGCTCCGCCGCGCCCAGCACCTCGGCCGAGCGGCTGGTGCCGCCCGGCGACCCCTCCGACATCGCCACCGGCCTCGAAGTGCCCTGGTCCACCGCCTTCCTGCCCGACGGCGGCGCCCTGGTGAGCGAGCGCGACTCCGCGCGCATCGTCCGGGTCGGCGCCGACGGCGGCGTCGACGAGGTCGGCCGGGTCGAGGGCGTCGAACCGCAGGGCGAGGGCGGGCTGCTCGGGCTCGCCGTGTCGCCCGGCTTCCGCCAGGACTCCTACATCTACGCCTATTTCACCGGTGCCGAGGACAACCGGATCGTGCGCATGACCTACGACCCCGACGACGGCCTCGGCGCGCCGAAGGTGATCCTCGACGGCATCCCCAGTGCCGGCCACCACAACGGCGGCCGGATCGCGTTCGGCCCCGACGGCATGCTGTACGCGGCCACCGGCGACGCGGGCGACGACGGCACCGCCCAGGACACCGGTTCGCTTGGCGGCAAGATCCTGCGCATGACCCCCGCGGGCGAGCCGGCGGCCGACAACCCGTTCGACAACCTCGTCTACAGCTACGGGCACCGCAACGTCCAGGGCCTCGCCTGGGACGAGAAGGACCGGCTGTTCGGCATCGAGTTCGGCCAGAACACCTTCGACGAGGTGAACCTGATCGAGGCGGGCGGCAACTACGGCTGGCCCGAGGTCGAGGGTGTGGGCGAGGACGCCGAGTACGTCGACCCCGTCGTCACCTGGGACACCGGCGAGGCGTCGCCGAGCGGGGCGGCGATCGCCGGGGGGTCGCTGTGGGTGGCCGCGCTGCGCGGTGAGCGGCTGTGGCGGGTGCCGCTCACCGGCGACGCCGACGACCCCGTTGCGGCGCCCGAGGCGCTGTTCGTGGGCGAGTACGGCCGGCTGCGCTCCGTCGACGCCGCACCGGGCGGCGCGGAGATCTGGGTGACCACCAGCAACCGCGACGGACGCGGGTCCCCGTCCGACGGCGACGACCGTATCCTGCGCGTCCCGCTCGACAAGTGACGATTCCCGCCGCGAACGGCGCCTCGTATTGCCGTTCGGTTACTTTCCGCTGCGCATGTGCGGATTCCGCTGAGAAGCCCCGCGTTCAATGCGTAACGTAGTGAGTGCGGAGCGTGACATTGGGTGCTGGGGCCGTTAGCCGGTCCCGGGCGCGATGACCGCCGTTCCGCGAGGACGGCGAAGCGGGTGTCGGAGGCGGGAAATGAAGCGGACTGCCGGTGCCGCCGCCATGGTGTTCACGCTGCTGCTCGCGGGGTGCGCCGACGGCGTATCCGAGGACCGTCCGCGCCGCAGGGTCGACCCGGTGCGCGACGTGGCCGCCGGGCCCGCGAACGCCGGCGTCCCGGTGGAGGTCGCCGACGGCGTTGACGCGCCGGGGCCGATCGCCTTCCTGCCCGGCGGCGACGCCCTGGTGGGCGAGCGGGGGTCGGCGCGCGTCCTGCGGGTCCCCCGCAAGGGCGGCCCCAGTGTGGTGGGGACGGTCGCGGGGGCCCGCCCGCGCGGCGGGGGCGGCGTCCTCGGCCTCGCCGTCTCGCCGGACTTCGCCGAGGACGCCGCCGTCTTCGCCTACTACAGCGGAGCGGCGGACGACCGGATCGTGCGCATGACCTACCGGCAGGGGGAGGGGTTCGGGCCGCAGCAGGTCCTGGTCGACGGCATCCCCCGATCGTCGCGCCGGCCCGGGGGCCGCATCGCGTTCGGCCCCGACGGCATGCTGTACGCGGGCACCGGCGACGCCGGGGCCCGCGCCCAGGACCCCGAGTCCCTCGGCGGCAAGATCCTGCGGATGACGGCCAAGGGCCGTCCCGCCGACCGCAACCCGTTCGGCAACCTCGTCTACAGCTACGGCCACCGCGACGTCGAGGGGCTGGCGTGGGACGCGCAGGGCCGCATGTTCGGCGTGGAGTCGGGCCGGGGCACCCCCGGTGAGCTGAACCTGATCCAGCCGGGCGGGAACTACGGCTGGCCCGACGCCGAAGAGGAAGGGGCGGCCGAGGGCGGCGCCTCGCGTTTCCTCGCGCCTCTGCACACCTGGCGGCCGGGGGACGCGATGTCCGCCGGCGCCGCGGCGGCGGGTGGGTCGCTATGGGTCGCCGCGCCGCGCGGCGGGGACCTGTGGCAGGTACCGCTGACCGGCGGGGAGCGGCGCCCGATCGGCCCGCCCGAAACGCTGTTCGCGGGAGCGTACGGGCGCATCGAGTCGGTCGCCGCGGCGCCGAACGGCGCCGAGGTCTGGGTCGGCGCCGGCCGCGACCGGATCCTGCGGATCCCCCTGCGCCGCTGAGCCCCGCCGCACCACGCCTCACCCCGCCGCGCTCCGGGCGGCGCGGCCCGGAGCGCGCCCGCTGCCATCCGCTGCCGCCCGGAGCGGCGCGGGACGGCGCGGGACGGCGCGGGACGGCCCGGAATGGCGGGGCCCTACAGGGCCCCGCGAGTCACGTCAGCTCTTTGCGACCGAGTGCAGGGCCTCGCTGATCTTCTCCGCTGCGGCCATGACCGCCGGGGCGTGCAGCCGCCCGGGTGAGCGGGTCAGGCGGTCGATGGGGCCCGACACCGAGACCGCGGCGATGACCCGGCCCCCCGGCCCCGCTATCGGCGCCGACACCGAGGCGACGCCCTGCTCGCGCTCGCCGACGCTCTGCGCCCACCGGCGGCGCCGCACCTGCGCGAGGGAGGCGGCGCTGAACTGGGCGCCGCGCAGCGCGCGCCGGATCCGGTCGGGGTCCTCCCACGCCACCAGGACCTGCGCCGCCGAGCCGGCGTTCATGGGCAGCTCGCTGCCGACGGGGACGGTGTCGCGCAGGCCGCTGGTGCGCTCGGCCGCAGCGACGCACACCCGTGCGTCGCCCTGGCGGCGGTACAGCTGGGCGCTCTCCCCGGTGAGGTCCTTGAGCTGGACGAGGACGGGGTGCGCGACGGCGAGCAGCCGGTCTTCACCGGTGGCGATGGAGAGTTCGCCCAGGCGGGGCCCGAGGACGAAGCGGCCCTGGCTGTCGCGGTCGACCATCCGGTGCCGCTCCAGGGCGACCGCGAGCCGGTGCGCGGTGGGCCGGGCGAGGCCGGTGATCTGGACGAGCTGTGCGAGCGAGGCCGGGCCGGATTCCAGGGCGTCAAGGACCGTCATTGTCTTGTCCAACACACCGACGCCGCTGGATGGGCTAGAGTTGTCCATGGCTTGATATTGCAGTCTCGTTATTTGGAATGCAAGTCCGCGCCCCGTACATGCGGACACAGCACGCGCGGATCCTTCCCGCGCACCGCCGCGGCCCGCGGCACGCACACGCAGGGCCGCCGCTTTCGAGGACAGGATCCCAAGACGCGAGGAGGCGTCGCAATGGCTCGCACCATGGCAGAGAAGGTCTGGGCGGAGCACGTCGTACGACGTGCCGAGGGCGAACCCGACCTGCTCTACATCGACCTGCACCTGGTCCACGAGGTCACCAGCCCTCAGGCGTTCGAGGGCCTGCGGCTCGCGAACCGGCCGGTGCGGCGCCCCGATCTCACGATCGCC
This sequence comes from Murinocardiopsis flavida, assembly GCF_003014485.1. Classification (GTDB taxonomy): domain Bacteria; phylum Actinomycetota; class Actinomycetes; order Streptosporangiales; family Streptosporangiaceae; genus Murinocardiopsis; species Murinocardiopsis flavida. Next base: position 16,339 of record NZ_PYGA01000014.1, read on the forward strand.
ACCGAGGACCACAACGTCCCGACCGAGAACATCCTGGCGCCGATCGCCGACCCGGTGTCGCGCACCCAGATCGACACCCTCCGCAAGAACTGCTCGGACTTCGGCGTCCGCCTGCACCCCATGGGCGACATCGACCAGGGCATCGTGCACGTCGTCGGCCCGCAGCTCGGCCTCACCCAGCCGGGCATGACCGTCGTCTGCGGCGACAGCCACACCAGCACCCACGGCGCGTTCGGCGCACTGGCGTTCGGCATCGGTACCAGCCAGGTCGAGCACGTCCTGGCGACCCAGACCCTGCCGATGACCCCGTTCAAGACCATGGCCGTCACCGTCAACGGCTCCCTCAATGAGGGGGTGACCGCCAAGGACATCATCCTCGCCGTCATCGCCCGGATCGGGACCGGCGGCGGCCAGGGCTACGTCATCGAGTACCGGGGCGAGGCCATCCGGGAGCTGTCGATGGAGGCCCGGATGACGGTCTGCAACATGTCGATCGAGGCCGGCGCGCGCGCCGGGATGATCGCCCCCGACGACACCACGTTCGCCTACATCAAGGGCCGCCCGCACGCCCCGCAGGGCGCTGACTGGGACGCCGCCGTCGCGCACTGGCAGAGCCTCGGCACCGACGACGGCGCGGCGTACGACCACGAGGTCGTCATCGACGCCGCCGACCTGAGCCCGTTCGTCACCTGGGGCACCAACCCCGGCCAGGGCGTGGCCCTCGACGGCGCGGTGCCGGCGCCCGAGGACTTCGCGTCGCCGGCGCAGCGCGCGTCGACGGAGAAGGCGCTCGCCTACATGGGTCTGCAAGCCGGGACCCCCATGCGCGACATCCGGGTCGACACCGTGTTCCTCGGGTCGTGCACCAACGGGCGGATCGAGGACCTGCGCGCGGCCGCCGAGGTCATCAAGGGGCGCAAGGTCGCCGACGACGTCCGCATGCTGGTCGTCCCCGGCTCCATGCGGGTCAAGGAGCAGGCGGCGGACGAGGGCCTGGACGCGGTGTTCCGCGCGGCCGGCGCCGAGTGGCGCGAGGCCGGGTGCTCGATGTGCCTGGGCATGAACCCCGACCAGCTCAAGCCGGGGGAGCGCAGCGCGTCGACCTCCAACCGCAACTTCGAGGGGCGCCAGGGCAAGGGCGGCCGGACCCACCTGGTCTCGCCGCTGGTCGCCGCGGCCACCGCTGTGCGCGGCACCCTGTCCTCGCCCGCCGACCTGTAGCCCGCCGACGAAGAGAGCGAATAGCCGACATGGAGAAGTTCACCGTCCACACCGGCCGCGCCGTGCCGCTGCGCTACAGCAACGTGGACACCGACCAGATCATCCCCGCCGTCTACCTCAAGCGGGTGAGCCGCACCGGGTTCGAGGACGGCCTGTTCGCCGCCTGGCGCGCGAACGACCCCGAGTTCGTGCTGAACAAGCCGGAGTTCGAGGGCGGCACCGTCCTCATCGCCGGATCCGACTTCGGCACCGGGTCCTCCCGCGAGCACGCCGTGTGGGCCTTGCAGGACTACGGGTTCAAGGCGGTGCTCGCGCCGCGCTACGCCGACATCTTCCGCGGCAACTCGCTCAAGGGCGGGCTGCTGACGGTGGTGCTGGACGAGCAGGTCATCGAGCGGCTGTGGGACATGGTCGAGGCCGACCCCGCAACGGAGGTGACCGTCGACCTGGAGCGGCGGGAGGTCCGCGCGCCGGGGATCGCGGAGTCGTTCGAGCTCGACGACTACACGCGGTGGCGGCTGCGCGAGGGGCTCGACGACATCGCGCTGACCCTGCGGCACACCGAGGAGATCGACGCGTTCGAGGCGCGCCGCGCGTCGTGGTCGCCGGTGACCCAGTAGCCGCTGAGGGCCGTCCGGGGCCGGAAACCCCGGCGGGACAGGCGCTCCGCGAAATATTTTACCTTTGGATTTACGAGGCGCCCCGGGGGCGTTCGCCGGCGTACCGGTGAACGCCCCCGGGGTGTCCGGATTCCCGCTATTCGTAGGCATTTGACGTCCTTGGATCGGGTCAAAAGGGATCCGCCGCGGCCGCCGCCGCGGCGCCGCGTACCGCGCCGGACGCTCCCCGCAATGCTCGTCAGCCCGCCGACACGCTGATTCTCCAGGCGTTTGTGTTTGTGTCGAGGGCCCGGTGTCCCCTAATTTCGTGCGAGCAAGGGGGAACCGGAGGAAGCAATGAACAAGCGAGACCTGATTGACGCGATCTCCGACCGGCTGGGGGATAAGAAATCCGCCACCGAGGCTGTGAACGCCGTGTTGGAGACCATTCAGCAGACCGTCGCCAAGGGTGACAAGGTCGCCATTACGGGATTCGGCGTCTTCGAGAAGTCCGAGCGGGCCGCCCGTACGGCCCGCAACCCCGCTACCGGGGCCGCTATCGACGTGCCGGCGAGCTTCGTGCCGAAGTTCCGCGCGGGCGCCGACTTCAAGGCCCTGGTGAACGAGAGCGGCGGCAAGAAGAAGAAAAAGTAGCGCCAGGCACAGCGCCGCCGCCCGGGCCTCATCCGAGAGGGACCCGGGCGGCGTCGTGTCCGCACCCCCCGCACTCGCCGAGGGCGGAGAGGACGTCGGCCGTACGGGCGCCGACCCCCAGGGCCGACGCGTCGAGCAGGTCGCCGGGGGTGTCGACGTCGCGCCGCACCGAGTCGACGCCCGCGATCCGCAGCTCCACCGCCCCGCCGTCGCTGTGCCGCCGCCGCGACGCACCCTCGAACGCCGGCGTGAACGCCGCGCCGGGCGCCGCCGTGTACAGGGTGGTGCCGACACCGGGGGCGTCGGCGAGGAACGCGTTGGGATGCCGCCCGGCCGCCGTCAGCGCCCGGTCGAGTTCCGCGGGGCGCAGCGCGGGCAGATCGGCCGAGAGCGCGGCGCGGCCGGCCGCCGGATACAGTTCCGCCGCTGCCAGCGCGCCGTGGCGCAGCGCGGGGTTCAGCCCCGTGCCGGGCTCGTCGCCGACGATCAGCGCACCGGCGCCGCGCAGCGCGGCCGCCGCCACGGGGTCGGCGGTGACCACCACGACCGAGCGCACGCCCGGTGTCCGCAGGACGGCCGACACCGTGTCGAGGGCGACGGCCAGGGCGAGATCGCCCCGGTGCGGACCGGTGTAGGCGGCGAGCCGCGACTTCGCGGCGCCGAGCCGCTTGACCGGGACCACGACGACCCACGAGGACACGCGACGGGCCTGACTCGACTGCTTCACCGGGGACCTCTCGACGTCTCGGCCGACGCTGGGCCGCTCCGGACCGCGCCCTGGAGCGGCCGCGCGGCCGGCGCGGCCACGACAGGGCGCGCCTCTCGGATGCCTCCGGCCCGGAGCGATCCGCGGAACACGCCCTAGACTGGAGCGGCCGCACTTCGTTGGGTATTCCCCGGTCATCCATGCGTCCCGGAGTCGCGGTTCGGTCCATGCTGACATGCCACCATCCGGTACCCCGCGCGGTTCGGTGCGCTGCCCGCTCCCGATCCAGCGCCGGAGAGCCGAGAGGAGACCCCCGTGAAACGCCGAGAGTCACCATGGGTGAAGGCGGTGGTCGCCAGCATCGTCCGCCCCATCATGACGGCCGTCACCAAGGCCACGTGGGAGGGCCAGCACCACATCCCGCGCGAGGGCGGCGTGATCCTCGCCGCGAACCACCTGTCCCTCGCCGACCCGCTGACAATCGCGCACTACCTGTACGTCGCGGGCCACCGCTGGCCGACCTTCACCGGGAAGGACAGCGTGTTCCGCATCCCCGTCGTGGGCGCCGTCGCGCGCTCCACCGGGCAGATCCCGGTGTACCGCGGCAGCACCGACGCCATCAAGGCGCTGCGCGAGGCCGAGAAGGCGCTCACCGTCGACCACGCGTCGGTCATCTTCTACCCGGAGGGCACCTGCACCCGCGACCCCGAGATGTGGCCGATGGTCGCCAAGACCGGTCTGGCGCGGCTGGCGCTGAAGACCGGTGTCCCCGTCATCCCCCTCGCGCACTGGGGCGAGCAGGACCTGCTGCCCTACGGCACCGCGAAGCTCCGCCCGTTCCCCCGCAAGCCCGTCCACCTCCTCGCCGGGCCGCCGGTCGACCTCACCCGCTTCGCCGGGCAGCCCGCCACGTCGGCCGTGCTCAAGGAGGCGACCGCCGCCATCATGCGCGACATCACCGACCTCCAGGCGCGCATCCGCGGCGAGGAACCGCCCGCGGAGCTCTACGACATGCGCAAGGCCCGCGAGGGGCAGCTCACCGACGGCGCGGCCGACCAGCCCGGAACCGCGACGCGGGCCGACTCCGACGAGGCCGCCGAATGAGCACGGTCGCGGTACTGGGCGGCGGCTCCTGGGGCACGGCGTTCGCCAATGTGGTGGCCGACGCCGGGGTCGCCGAGGTGCGGCTGTGGGCGCGCCGCCCGGACGTCGTCGACGCCATCGAGTCGCGGCACGAGAACCCCGACTACTTCCCCGGTGTGCTGCTCAACCCGGCCCTGCGCGCCACCGCCGACGCCGCAGAGGCGCTCGACGGCGCCGACTTCGTTGTGCTCGCCGTGCCCTCGCAGACGCTGCGCGCGAACCTGGGCGCGTGGCGGGCGCACATCCCGCGCGGCGCCGTCGTCGTCAGCCTCATGAAGGGCATCGAACTCGGCACGTCGCTGCGCATGAGCCAGGTCGTCTCCGAGGTGCTGGCGCTGCCCGCCGAGCAGGTCGCGGTGCTGTCGGGGCCGAACCTGGCGCAGGAGATCGCCGAGCGGCAGCCGGCGACCGCCGTGGTCGCCTGCCCGCACGAGGAGTCGGCGGTGCGGCTCCAGCACATCTGCAAGTCCGCCTACTTCCGGCCCTACACCAGTACCGACCTCGTCGGGGCCGAACTCGGCGGCGCGGTGAAGAACGTCATCGCCCTCGGCGTGGGCGTCGCCGTCGGCATGGGGTTCGGCGACAACGCCAAGGCGTCGCTGATCACCCGCGGGCTCGCCGAGACGGTCCGGCTGGCCGTGGCGCTCGGCGCCGACGAGCACACCCTCGCCGGCCTGGCCGGCATGGGCGACCTCGTGGCGACGTGCAGTTCGCCACTCTCGCGCAACCGCACCTTCGGCGAGCGGCTGGGGTCGGGGCTCACCCTGGACGAGGTCATCGCCGAGACCCGGCAGACCGCCGAGGGGGTCAAGTCCTCGGAGTCGATCCTCGCCCTCGCCGACAGTGTGGGCGTCGACATGCCCATCACCGAGGCGGTGGTCGGCATGATGCACCACGACCTGACCCCCGCCGAGGCCCTGATGGCGTTCATGTCGCGCAGCGCCAAACCCGAGCGCTACGGAGTCTGACCGGCGCGTACGCGGGCCGGGGGCGGCCGGTGGCGCCGGCGGGTGCCGTTACCCTGGCGCGGGAGGTGCACATGTCCGACAGCATCGATGAAGGCGCCGGCGAGAACACGTATGCGGCCCGGCTGCCGCTGCCGTCAGCCCCCGTGGGGCGCCCGGTGCGCATTCCGGTGCACCGGAGCACCACCTACGCGTTCGCCACGTCGCAGGAGTACGCCGACACCCTCGGCGGGGCGACCGAGGGGTACTCCTACGCCCGGGTCGACAACCCCACCGCCGACGCGTTCGCGCACGCCGTCGCCGCGCTCGAAGGGGCACGTGTCCCGGGCGGCACCCGCGCCCAGGCGTTCGGCTCGGGCATGGCCGCCATCAGCACCACCCTGATGGCGCTCGTCGAGGCGGGGGCGCACGTCGTCGCCTCGCACTCCATCTACGGCAACACCTACTCGCTGCTCGACGGCCTGCTGCGGCGCTTCGGGGTGCGCACCGACTTCGTCGACATCACCGACCTCGACGCGGTGCGCGGCGCGGTCCGCCCGGACACCGCCGTGGTGTTCACCGAGACCCTGGCCAACCCCACCATGGTCGTCTCCGACCTGCCCGCCCTCGCCGGTATCGCGCACGAGGCCGGCGCGCTGCTCGTCGTCGACTCCACGTTCGCGTCGCCCGCCGTGTGCCGCCCGCTGGAGCACGGCACCGACCTCGTCCTGCACTCGGCGACCAAGTACCTCGGCGGGCACAGCGACGCCACCGGCGGGGTGGTCGCCGGGCGGCCCGAGCTGGTCGAGCGGATCCGCGCCGCCCGCATCGACCTCGGCACCGGGCTGGCGCCCGACGAGGCGTACCTGCTGCACCGCGGCCTGGAGACGCTGCCGCTGCGGGTGGCGCGCCAGTGCGCCACGGCGGCCGAGTTCGCGTCGGCGCTCGCCGGGCACCCGGCGGTGGCGCGCGTCGACCACCCGAGCCTGCCGTCCCACCAGGGGCACCGGCTCGCAGCCGAGCTCTTCGACGCCGGGCGCCGCGGCGCCGTCGTCACCGTCACCCCGCACGGCGGCCGCGCGGCCGGGATGGCGTTCGCCGACGGCCTCCGCACCGCCGAGATCGCCGCCTCGCTCGGCGGCACCCACACCCTGGCCGGGCACGTCGCCTCGACCACCCATCGGCAGATGAGCGATGATGCACTGCGGGCGGCCGGAATCGGGCCCGCAGCGGTGCGCTTCTCCATCGGTGTCGAGGACCCCGCCGACCTCGTCGCCGACGCGCGCGCGGCGCTCGACCGGCTCGCGGCACCGTGACCGCCGCCGCCCCGATCCCCGGGGCACTCTCCGTATTCCGGTTCGTCCGTCCGGCGAGATAGGGTCAACCACCATGGCTGAGCAGCAGAAGATACGGGTCGCCGTCGTGTTCGGCGGGCGCAGTTCCGAGCACGAGATCTCCTGTGTCACGGCGGGGAGCGTCCTGTCGGTCATCGACACCGACCGCTACGAGGTCGTCCCCGTGGGGATCACCCGTTCGGGCAACTGGGTCCTGACCTCCGGCGACCCCGAACAGCTCGCCATCACCGACGGCGCGCTGCCCTCGGTCACGGGTTCGGGGGCCGAGCTCGCGCTGCCGTTCAGCGGCGGGTCCGACTTCCTGGTGGTGCGCCCCGAGACCGCGCCGCAGGCCCTCGGCGGGGTCGACGTCGTGCTGCCGCTGCTGCACGGCCCGTTCGGCGAGGACGGCACGATCCAGGGCCTCTTCGAGATGATCGAGGCCCGCTACGCCGGGGCCGGCGTGTTCGCCAGCGCGGCGTCCATGGACAAGGTCTTCATGAAGGCGCTGCTGGCGGGGCACGGCATCCGCATCGGCGGCTACGTCGCCGTGCCCGACCGCGCGTGGCAGCGTGAGCGCAAGCGGGTCCTCGACGACATCGCCGACCTCGGCGGCGCGGTGTTCGTCAAGCCGGCCCGCGCCGGCAGCAGCGTCGGCATCACCAAGGTGGCCGACTGCACCGACACCGACGCCGTCACGGCGGCCGTCGAGAGCGCGCGCGACCACGACCCCAAGGTCATCGTCGAGGCCGCGATCGAGGGGCGCGAGGTCGAGTGCGGCGTGCTGGAGTCCGAGGACGGCGGCGCGCCCGACGTCTCGCTGCCCGCCGAGGTGCACGTCGCCGCGGGCTTCGACTTCTACGACTTCGAGGCGAAGTACCTCTCGACCAGCGGGCTGACCATCCCCGCCGACCTGCCGGCCGAGGTGATCGAGCGCATCCGCGCCCTCGCGGGGCAGACCTTCGAGGCCATGGGCTGCGAGGGGCTGGCCCGGGTCGACTTCTTCTACGGCGACGACGGCGAGGTCTACGTCAACGAGATCAACACGATGCCCGGCTTCACGCCCACGTCCGCGTTTCCGCAGATGTGGGCCGCCACCGGGCTCGACTACGCGGCGCTGGTCGACCGCCTGATCCGTACGGCGCTGCACCGCGGGCCCGGTCTGCGCTGACCCCTCCGATTGACGGGGCGCCGCCGATGCAATTGGGTGTTATCCGCTGAAGTCGGGATGACACGCAACGGGCGGGGAAAATGGCGTCGGAGCAATCCAGGGTGATCGCCGGCAGGTATGAGCTGAGGACGATCCTCGGGCGCGGCGGTATGGGCGCCGTATGGCGCGCCTGGGACCCCCAGCTGGGGCGCGAGGTCGCCATCAAGGAGGTGCTCATCCCGCCCGGGTTGAGCGCCGAAGGGCTGGCGCAGGCGCACGCCCGGACCCGCCGCGAGGCCCGCTCCGCGGCGATGCTGACCAACCCGGCCGTGGTGGCGGTGCACGACGTCCTGGAGGCCGAGGGCCACCCGTGGATCGTCATGCAGCTCGTCCAGGGCCGGACGGTCGCCGAGATCCTGCGCGCCGAAGGGCCGCTGCGCTGGGAGCGGGTCGCCGCCATGGCGGCCGACCTGCTCGGCGCGCTGCGCGAGGCGCACGCCAAGGGCGTGGTGCACCGCGACATCAAGCCGGGCAACGTCATGCTCGGCGACGACGGCGGGGTCAAGCTCACCGACTTCGGCATCGCGACCATCGACGACGACGTCTCCATCACCCGTACCGGCTCCCTCGTCGGCTCGCCGCAGTACATGGCGCCGGAACGGCTGGAGTACGAGAGCAACGCCCCGGCGATCGACGTGTGGGGGCTCGGCGCCACGATGTACGCGGCGGTCGAGGGCGCGTCGCCGTTCCAGCGCGATACCGTCACCGGCACCATCTCGGCGGTGCTCACGGCGCCCATCCCGCCGCCGGCGCACGCCGGACCCCTGGCGGGCGTGCTGCGCGCCATGCTCGACCGCGACCCCGTCCGCCGCATCGGCGTCGACGACGCGGCGGCGATGCTCGCCGGGCTCCTCGGAACGGGGCCGCGCCAGGCGGCCGGGCCGTTCCCGCCCCAGTCGGCGCCCCCGTTCCACTCGCAGGGACCGCCCGCCCCGCAGCCCCCGCAATCCCCGCAATCCCCGCAATCCCCGCCGCAGCCCCCGCCGCCGCGGTCCGGGTCCGGCGCGAAGCGGGGACTGCTCCTCGCCGCGGCCCTCGTCGTCATGCTCGTCCTCGCCTCGGCGGCGGTCTACGTCGCGACCCGGCCGCAGGAGGGCCAGGGCGGGGCGGCGGAGCAGAGCGGCGCGCCGGACGACTCTCCCGGCCCCTCTCAGGGCGCCTCGGCGCCGGTCGAGTACGAGTCCTACGCCGGCGACGACGGCGACTCCGTCGACTACCCGGCGGGGTGGGAGGTCGTGCCCGAGGAGAAGGGCGACTTCCGCATCGACTCGCCCGACCGGAAGGACCTCGCCTACATCAGCCACGAGTGGTACTCGCCGCCCTCCGCCAAAGGCGACAAGAGCGTCAAGGAGCACGCTCTCGACGAGAGCCGGCGGGTGGAGAAGCAGTTGCGGCGGGACCTGCCCGACTACAAGCGGCTGCGCATGGAGAAGGTCGAGGCGACCGATCGGCCCGAGGGCTGGGAGGTCGTCGAGTGGAACTACACCTACACCAACGGCGACACACCCAAGACGCCGCAGCGCTACGTCCAGCGGCTGCACATCAGGATCCCCGACAGCAGCCACAACATCCTGGAGGTCGATTCGCCGGCGGGGAAGCGGGGCCGGTACGCCCCCATCGGCGAGCACGTCCTCGACTCCTACAAGCCCGCCGACTGACGACCCGGTGGGCGCCGCCCCGCTACGCGGGACCGGGCCACTGCGGCGGGCCGCCCTCGATGTGCGGTGCGGGCGCCGGGGGCGCCGGGGGAGCGGCGGGCAGCAGGTTGCGGGCGAGGATGGTGCCGCCCGCCGTGGCGGCGGGGAACACCACGACCGCGACGAACGGGATGGACAGCAGCAGGTAGGTGGGCACCGCGAAGCCCAGGACGTGCAGGCGGCGGGTGCCCATGTGCCGCCGCCGGTCGCGGAGCCGGATCAGGCCGCGCCGGTCGAACGCGGTGCCGACCAGCTCGATCGTGAGCATCCAGCCGCCGAACAGTGCGGCGATCACCGGGATGACCGACTGGCCGATGAGCGGGATGAACCCGGCGAAGAACAGCGGCACCGTCACCAGCAGCGTGAGCGCGATGATGGAGAACGCCTGGCGGAGCGCCCGTGCGACGGAGCGGACCAGCGGCTCGTCGGGCGCCGGCGGGGCGTCGCCGAGCTCGTCCTCGACGGCCTCGGCGATCTTGTCGTACAGGGGGAAGCCCAGCGCCAGGGTGAGCCCCGTGAAGCCCACCACCATGACCAGGAGCAGCACCGCGGTCAGCGCCAGGCTGACCGCCACCCGCGTGGCGGTGCGCCAGGTGTCGTCCCACCCCTGGGCGAACGGGGTCAGCCACGCCGCCAGCGTGTCGACGTTGAGCAGGAACACGGTCAGGATGATCACGAACAGGATGGACGTGATCAGCGGCGGGATGGCGCCGAGCAGGAACAGCCGGGGCCGCCGCAGCACCATGCCGAAGCCGCGCAGCAGCACACCGGTACCGGAGAACGTTTCGCGAAGGGGGTTGCTCACGCCTCCCGACGATAGCGCCGCCGGGACGCGCGCGCACCGCCCGGAAGCGGTCGGGCGCCGCCGCTCAGCCCGCCCCCGCACCGTTGGTGAGTGCGACGGCGTCGCGGTACCAGCCGTCGCTCGCGAGGAGGTCGGCGTGGCTGCCGTGTTGCAGCACGGCGCCCTCGGCGAGGACGTAGATCTCGTCCACGCGGTCGAGTCCCGCGAGGTCGTGCGTGATGAGCAGGGTGGAGTAGCCCTCGGCCGCGGCGAGGAGGTCGGCCGTCACCGCGTCGCGGGTGTCGGGGTCGAGGTGGGCGGTCGGCTCGTCGAGGACCAGGACGCGGGGCGCAGCGAGCAGCGCGCGGGCCAGCGCGAGGCGCTGGCGCATGCCGCCGCTGAGCCGGGTGCCGTGCGAGCCGACCTCGGTTTCGAGCCCGTCGGGCATGGCCTCGACCTCGTGGGCGAGCCGGGCGCGCCGCAGCGCGTCCCAGAGCGCGTCGTCGCCGCAGCCGGGCCGGGCCAGCCGCAGGTTCTCCCGCAGGCTGCTGGCGAAGATGTGCGGGTCCTGCGGGACCCCGGCGACCGCCGCGCGGGCGGCGTCGACCGGGTGGGCGGTGATGTCGGCGCCGCCCAGTTCGACCGTCCCGGAATCGGGGTCGCGGAACCGGAACAGCACGGACGCCAGCGTGGACTTCCCGGCCCCGCTGGGGCCCAGCACGGCGACGGTGCGGCCCGGTGCGATGTCGAGGTCGACCCCGTCGAGCGCCCACGGCTCGCCGGGCCCGTAGCGGACCCGCAGGTCGCGTATGCGCAGTGCGGCGGGGCCGTCGGGGAGGGCGGGGCCGGTCTCGGGGGCGTCCACCGACGGAGGGGTGTCGAGGACGCCGAACAGGCGCGCACCGCTCGCCCTGATGGCGCCGAGGCGGGCGGCGACCGCGGGGAGCGGGGCGACGATCTCGAAGGCGGCGAGCGCGGTCAGCACCACGACGGCGAGGGAGATCGAGGTGAGCGTGTCGTCGGCGACCGCGGCGACCCCCAGCAGCAGGGTGGCCCACACGGTCAGGCCGGTGATGAGCGCCGCGGCACCGGCGCCGAACCCGAGGAGCGCGGCGTCGCGGCGCGCCACCCGGGTGAGCTCGGTGTCGGCCTGCTGGACGCGGGCGACGGCGCGGTCCATGGCGCCGTAGGCGATCAGGTCGGGCGCGCCGTACAGGGTGTCGACCAGGGCGGTGGACAGCTCCCCCCGGGCGGCCGCCTGCCGTTCGCCGGGGCGCCGCCCCAGCGCGGCCGCCGCGAAGGGCACCACCAGCCCGGCGAGGACCAGGCCGGCGGCGAGCAGCAGCCCGCCGGGCACGTACAGCGCGGTGCACACCGCGATGGTCGCGCCCCCGGTGACCACGGCGATCAGGGGCGGGGTGAGCCCGCGCACGAGCAGGTCCTGGGTGGCGTCGGTGTCGCTGACCAGGCGCGAGACGAGGTCGCCCGACCGGAACCGGCGCACGGGCTCGGTGCGGGCCAGCCGCTCGTAGACGCGCACCCGCACGTCGGCCAGGGTGCGGAACGCCGCGTCGTGGGTGACGAGCCGCTCCATGTAGCGGGCCACGCCGCGGCTCACCCCGAGCGCGCGGGTGGCGACGACGGCGATGCTCAGCGCGGTGATGGGCGGGTGCTCGGCCGCCTTGGCGATGAGCCAGGCCGACACACCGAGCAGGGCGACACCCGAGCCGGTCGCCGCGGCGCCCCAGAGCACGCCGAGGACGAACCGGACGCCGCGCGGGCGGGCGAGGGCGATCATCCGCCACAGGGGGTCCCGGGCGGGCCCGGTGATCGGGGAGGACATGGCCTAGGCCCCTTCGGCTGCGTCGGTGAGGGCGATGGCGCCCGCGTGGATGGGGACGACGTCGTCGGCGACGTCGGCCCAGCCGAGGTCGTGGGCGACGATGATGCCCGTGCGGCCGTCGAGGAGCCGCCCGGCGGCGCGGCGGACGGCGGCGGCGTTGTCGGGGTCGAGGTGCGCGGTGGGCTCGTCGAGCAGCACGATGGGCGCGTCGCGCAGGAACGCCCGCGCCAGGGCGATGCGCTGCCGCTGGCCGGCCGACAGCCGCGCGCCGCGCTCGCCGAGGCGGGTCTCGTAGCCGTCGGGCAGCCGCGCGACGAACGCGTGGGCCTCGGCGCGCTCGGCGGCGCGCCGGACCGCGGCGTCGTCGGCGTCGGGCGCGCCGAGCCGGATGTTGCCCGCCACGGTGTCGTCGAACAGGTAGGGCTGCTGCGGTACCCACGCGATGAGCGCCCGCCATTGGTCGGCGGGCACATCGGCAAGCGGGATCTCGGGCCCGTCGGCCGGGGTGATGCGCACGGCCCCGCCGGTGGGCTCGCGCATGCGCAGCAGCAGCGCGAGGAGCGTGCTCTTCCCCGACCCGCTGGGGCCGGTGAGGAGGGTGCGGCGGCCGGGCGCGAAGACGAGGGAGGCGTCGCGCAGCGCGGGGGTCTCCCTGCCGGGGTAGACGAGGGTGACGCCGTCGAGGCGGATGCGCGGGGCGGCGGCGCCGGGGCCGCGCAGCAGGGCGGGGGGAGGGGCGGGCCGGGCGGCGGCGCCGTCGTCCTTGACGGCGGCCTTCTCGTCGAGGGTCGCGAAGACCTGCTGCGCCGCGGCGACCCCCTCCATGCTCGCGTGGAAGCGGGCGCCGACCTCGCGCAGCGGCAGGTACGCCTCGGGGGCGAGGATCAGGACCAGCAGCGCCGTCTCGAAGTCGAGCAGGCCGTACATCAGCCGGATGCCGATCTGCACCGCGACCAGCGCGACGGCGAGGGTCGCCAGCAGCTCCAGCACGAACGCCGAGAGGAACGCCACGCGCAGCGTCGCCATGGTGGTCGTGCGGTGCTCTTCGGTGATGCGCCGGATGATGGCGGCCTGCGCCTTGGCGCGGCGGAACACCGCGAGGGTCGGCAGGCCCTCGACGACGTCGAGGAAGTGCCCGCCGAGCCGGTTCAGCAGCGCCCACTGCCGCTCGGTGCGCTGCCGGGTGTGCATCCCGACCAGCGCCATGAACAGCGGGATCAGGGGGATGGTGACGGCGACGATCACGCCCGAGATCCAGTCGGCCCCGAACACCACCACCAGGACCGCGACGGGCACCAGCATGGCGAGGACGAGCTGCGGCAGGTACCGGGCGAAGTAGTCGTCGAGCGCGTCGAGCCCGCGGGTGGCCAGGGTGACCAGTTCCCCGGCGCGGGGGGTGCCGGTGCCCGATGCGCCGGCCAGCCACGCGGTCTGCGGTTCGCCCCCGGCCCGGTCGGCGCCGGTGACGTGCGCGACGAGGCGTGTGCGCAGCTGGGACTTTGCCCGCGCGGCCGAGCGCAGCGCCGCGGTCTCGGCGCCGTAGGACAGGACCGCGCGGGCGAGCGCGACCCCGGCCAGCGCGGCGACGGCCCAGGAGAGCTGCCGCGGCCCGGCGCCCTCGGCCGCGCCGGCGATGGTGTGCGCCAGCAGCCACGCCTGGAGCAGGATGAGGGCGGTGACCGCCGCGCCGCACACCACCGTCACGGCCAGGTGGACGCGCACCGCGCGTGCGGTCCGGACCAGGCGGGGGTCAAGGGGTCTCATGCGGCGCTCTGCTCTCTCGGTCCTGCGGCGGGGCGGGTGGGGCGCCGGGCCCGCGGCCCGGCGCCCGGCGTCATCCGGACGTCCCAACGCCACCATAGGCTGGCGCGGGCTCGATCTGCTGCGGGGTGACCCGCTTGCGGAACACCCAGTACGACCACGCCTGGTAGCCGATCACGACGGGCAGGAACACCAGCCCCACCCACGAGACCACGGTGAGCGTGTACTCCGCCGAGGAGGCGTTGGCGATCGTGAGGCTGTTGGCCGGGTCGGTCGTACTGGGCAGGACATTGGGGAACAGCGCGCCGAACAGCAGGATCGACACCGCCCCGATGGTGACCGCCGTCGCGGTGAACGACCAGCCCTCGCGGCCGCGCCCGGCGAGCGCGACCCCCGCCACCAGCGCGGCCGCAGCGGTGGCCGCCACCGGCCAGGTCCACGCCGTGCCGTAGGCCAGCTGGGTCCAGAGCAGGAAGCCGGTCGCGGTGGGAACGGTCGCGACGGCGAGGGTGCGCACCGCGGCGCGCGCCCGGTGCCGTACCGCCCCGTCGGTCTTGAGGCTGAGGAACACCGCGCCGTGCAGGGTGAACAGCAGCAACGTGGTCGCCCCTCCGAGCAGGGCGTAGGGGTTGAGCAGGTCGAACAGGCCGGCCGTCACGATGTGGTCGGCGTCCATGGGCACGCCGCGGATGATGTTGGCGAACGCCACCCCCCACAGTACGGCGGGGACCGTGCTGCCGAAGAAGATCGCCTTGTCCCAGGCGGCCCGCCAGTGGTCGGTGTCGACCTTGCCCCGGTACTCGAACGCGACGCCGCGCACGATGAGCGCCACCAGGATGAAGAACAGCGGCAGGTAGAACCCGCTGAACACGGACGCGTACCAGGCGGGGAACGCGGCGAACATCGCGCCGCCCGCTGTGATCAGCCAGACCTCGTTGCCGTCCCACACGGGGCCGATCGAGTTGATCATGACGCGGCGGTCGGTGTTGCTCCGCCCGATGAACGGCAGCAGCGTGCCGACGCCGAAGTCGAACCCTTCGAGGACGAAGTAGCCGATCCACAGGACGGCGATGGCGATGAACCAGACGAGTGCGAGATCCATGGTGACCGGCTCCTAGTAGACGAAGGCGGGGACGGCCGTGTCCGCGCCGTCGGAATCGTCGGAGTCGTCGGCGCCGTCCTCCTTGTTCGGGACGACGTGGGACGGCCCGGCCTTGACGTAGCGCCACAGCAGCCCGGCCTCGACGACGGCGAGGACCCCGTAGAGCAGCGTGAATCCGGTGAGGGTGAACGCGACCGACCCGAGGCCGACCCCCGGCGAGACCCCGGCGGCGGTGAGCAGCTCGCCGACGACGACCCAGGGCTGGCGGCCCATTTCGGTGAGGATCCAGCCGCAGATGTTGGCGGTGAGGGCGGCGGGGAGCCCCAGGATCGCGAGCCGGTACATCCACGGGCGGTCGGGCATCCGCGACCCGCGCGTCAGCCACAGACCGGCGACCGAGAGCGCGACCCCGGCCAGGCCGAACCCGATCATCACCCGGAACGCCCAGTACAGGACGGCGATGTTGGGCCGGTAGTCGACCTCGCCGTTGCCGGGGTGCTCGGCCGCGAGGTCGCGCTGGACGTCGTTGATCC
Organism: Murinocardiopsis flavida; assembly: GCF_003014485.1. GTDB lineage: Bacteria > Actinomycetota > Actinomycetes > Streptosporangiales > Streptosporangiaceae > Murinocardiopsis > Murinocardiopsis flavida. Next base: position 31,870 of record NZ_PYGA01000014.1, read on the forward strand.
CGGCGACCTCGCCGTTGACGTCGTTGGTGGCGAGGAAGGAGAGGAGCTTGGGGATCTGGATGTTGACGTGGTTGCGGCCGTCCTCGATGTCGCCGACGGCGAAGAGCGAGAACCCGGCCCCCTCCTCGCCGTCCCACAGCGCCTCGGCCGAGGCCGTCTTCATCGGCTCGTACTCGGCCATGAGCTGGGCCTGGTGGTGGCCCGAGAACGCCGCCAGCGCGCCGGCCAGCGCGGTGACGACCATGCCGGTCCGCAGGGTCGCGCGGAACAGGTCGTGCTCGCTGCGGTGCGGGACGTCGCCCGGCGTGCCGGAGTCCCCGTAGTAGCGGGAGCGCAGCAGCTTGAACGCGCTGACCGCCACCACGAACAGCCCGGCGGTGATGAAGGCGCCGGCGACGACGTGCAGGTAGGTCGACCACGCCTGGTCGTTGGAGAGGACCGCCCAGATGTCGGTGAGCTGGGCGCGGCCGGTCTCCTCGTTGACCTCGAAGCCCACGGGGTGCCGCATCCAGGCGTTGGCGGCGAGGATGAAGTACGCCGAGAGGTTGGTGCCGATCGCCACGATCCAGATGCAGGCGAGGTGGACGCGGCGCGGCAGCTTGTCCCAGCCGAAGATCCACAGCCCGATGAAGGTCGACTCCAGGAAGAACGCGAGCAGCGCCTCCATCGCCAGCGGCGCGCCGAACACGTCGCCGACGAACCGCGAGTACTCACTCCAGTTCATCCCGAACTGGAACTCCTGCACGATCCCGGTGACGACCCCCATGGCGAAGTTGATCAGGAACAGCTTGCCGAAGAACTTCGTCGCCTGGAGGTACTGGTGCTTGCCGGTGCGGTGCCAGGCCGTTTGCAGTGCGGCGACGATGACCGAAAGGCCGATCGTCAGCGGAACGAACAGAAAGTGGTAGACGGTGGTGATTCCGAACTGCCACCGCGCGAGATCCAGTGCTTCCATGTCGGCCTCTCCAACGCCCCCGACCTTTGACGGCGTGTAGTACTACGAAGTGTAGTTCTACAACGCGTAGTCGATCAATGAGGGTCCATTGGGATACGGATCACGGTCGCGCCCGCCGGAAACCGGCACGCCGCGCGGCGCCGCGGCCCCGCGGTCAGAGGGCGGGCCGCCGCCGGCGCCGGGGCCGGCTCGGCCCTGCCGTCAGAGTTCGCCCGCGGGCAGCGCCGGCAGGTGCTCCTCGACGAGGTCGCTGACGTCGAGCAGGCTCTCGGCCGGGTCGAGGTCGTAGGACTCCGGGACGGTGAGCTCGACGTAGGCGTGGCGCCCGACGGCGGTGAAGGTGACGGGACGCTCGGTCGGGACGCCCAGCCACGCGATGTCGTTGATCACGACCAGTTCGGATTCGGGCCGCAGCTCCTTGGGGCGGTCGACCCCGCAGCGCAGCATGATCGCCGGGCTGCCCCAGCCGACCACGTACTCGGAGTCGGGGCTGACGTCCTTGCGCTGCTCGCCCAGCAGGGAGTCGGGCAGCGCGCCCATGAGCCCCGGGCACAGTTCGGCGGCGCGGCCCGTGGGCTCGGGCGCGGGGAGGTCGGGATCGCCGCCCGTGCAGCCGGCCAGCAGCGCCAGCCCTGCGACGGCGGCGCCGAGTGCCGCGTGTCTCATATCGGTGCCGCCACTCCCGGCTCAGAGGTTCACGATGGGGCACGTGAGCGTGCGCGAGATCCCGTCGAGCCCCTGGATGCGGGCGACCACCAACTGCCCGAGGGCGTCGATGTCGGTGGCCTCAGCGCGCACCACGACATCGTATGGGCCCGTGACATCCTCCGCCCGGACCACCCCGTCGATGGCGGCGATCTCGGGCACCACATCGGCGGCCCGCCCCACCTCGGTCAGGATCAGGATGTACGCCTGGACCATCGAGCACCCCTCTTCGCGCTCGCCCGGCCGGGCGCAAGCGTCGGGTCTAGACCACTGGATCGGAAGCGTCACCGTACCCTGATGGCTGTGTCGAGCACCATTGGCAGGCTGGGTGAATTCCAATTGATCGCGCGCATGACCTCGGGTCTCGCGCCGAGCGGCGACGTCCTGCTCGGGCCGGGCGACGACGCCGCCGTCGTCCGCGCCCCCGACCAGCGGGTCGTCGCGTCGATGGACCTCCTGGTCGAAGGCCGCCACTTCCGCCGCGACTGGTCCAGCGCGCACGACGTCGGGCGCAAGGCCGCCGCGCAGAACTTCGCCGACATCGCCGCCATGGGCGCCCGCCCCACCGTGCTGCTCGTCGGCTTCGCCGCACCCGCCGACCTGCCCGCGTCCTGGGCCGACGGCTTCACCGCCGGGCTGCGGGCCGAGTGCGCCGCGGCCGGCGGCACGGTCGCGGGCGGCGACGTGGTGGGCGCCGACACGGTGACCATCGCGGTCACGGCGCTGGGCGACCTGGAGGGCCGCCGACCCGTGCGCCGCGACGGCGCGCGTGTCGGCGACCTCGTCGCCGTCACGGGGCACCTGGGGCTCTCGGCCGCCGGCCAGGCGCTGCTGGCCGCGGGCATCGACGGCCCCCCGGCCTGCACGGACGAGCACCGGCACCCCGCCCCGCCCTACGCCCGCGGCCCGCAGGCGGCCGACCACGGCGCCACCGCCATGCTCGACGTCAGCGACGGCCTGGTGCAGGACCTCGGGCACATCGCCGCCGCCTCGGCGGTCGCCATCGCGCTGACCACGGAGTCGCTGCGGCCCGAAGCGGCGCTCGACGACGCCGTCGCGCTGCTGCGCGGGTCCGGCGAACGGCGCGGCGCCGCCGACTTCATGCTCGCGGGCGGCGAGGACCACGCCCTCGCGGCGACCTTCCCGCCCGATGCGGGGCTGCCGCCCCACTGGCACCCGATCGGCGTCGTCGAGCGCGGTTCCGGGGTGCTGGTCGACGGCGAACCCGCCGCCGTGCGGGGATGGGACCATTTCGGCCAAGGTCCCGAAACAACGACGTAGTGCCTGATTCCGCCGGCGGACGTAGTGCCTGATTCCGCCGGCGGAAAGCGCCCGGGGTCGGTTTCGCCGGGTAAGTCACGCTAAGCTCGGCCAGCATCGCCGTCGAGCAGACCGGAAGGCGACTCATGGGCCGACAAAGCGGCGGCCGGCGCGGCGCACACCGCTCCGGGCCCACGGGCGACGGCAGGCTCGCCGCCGCGACGCACCTGCTGGGCACGACCGTGCCCCGCCGGGTCCGACCGCCGCGGCTGCTGAACGTGATGCTGGTCTCCGGCGTGACCGTCGGCCTGGTGCTGTTCGGCTACAGCACGACCCAGATCTACCTGCGGTTCAACGACCCCCATGGGGGAGCGGGCGAACCGGCGCCCGGCGCCACCATGTCGCCCCTGCCCTCGGCCGAACCCGGGCACCCCTCGCACGGCGCCCCCGACCCCAGCCGCGGCGACACCAGGAACACCGCCGACCGGCGCGATGGCGACACCGCCGTCTCCTACCGGGCCGTCGAGGCGACCGGCGGCGACTTCACCGGCAAGATCACCATCACCAACAGCGGCGGCGGCACGCTCGACAACTGGGTGCTCACCCTCGGCTTCTCCGAGGCCACGGTCACCTCGGCGTGGGACGCCGAGTGGCAGGCCACCGAGTCCGGGGTGGTCGTCCGCAAGCCCGAAGGCGAGAACGGCCTGGCGCCCGGCGAGTCCAAGACCGTCAACGTCACCGTCGAAGGCGACCGGCAGACCCCCGAGTGCACGCTGAACGGGCGCTCCTGCGGGCTGTGAGCCCGCGGCCCCGCGGCGGGGCACCGGCGCGGTGGGCCCGGGACATGGGCACAAGAGCGGTGGGCACAACAGCAGAGCGCCGCGATCCCGGGGATCACGGCGCTCGAGGGCCCTGCGGCGGGCGACCGCTCAGCGGCCGACCTTTCCGGCCTTGATGCACGAGGTGCACACGTTCAGCTTCTTGGGCGTACCGCCCACGCTGGTGCGCACGGTCTGGATGTTGGGGTTCCAGCGCCGGCGGGTGCGACGGTGCGAGTGGGAAACACTGTTACCGAACCCTGGTCCCTTGGCGCAGACGTCGCAAACGGCAGCCACGGTAACTCCATTCAAGCGCTCGGGCCGACGCGCGGGCGCGCATGTCCGGATGACCCGAGAAGAGGTCTGATGAGCAGGCAGGTCGGCGCGGGGCGCCAACCTAGGAAGCGTACCCGACGAGAGGACCAACCGGGGAATCGCCGATGAGTGCGGTACGCGGTCGCACGGGTCCGCGACGGGCCCGTGCGGGGAGCCGCGGGCATCGCCGCCCGCCGTTCCCGCGAGGAACGCACGCCCCAGTATAGCCGGACACATCGACCGCGCGGTCCGACCGCCGCGGCGCATGAGACACAGGAGAACAAACGTTCTACCGTTGCGTGTGCGCACCGGCGGCCGCGCGGCCGACCACGCGGGAGCGCTGCGCACCGAGTGCGACGGGAGGAGGCCGATGACCGCGCTGGACGAGCCCCTGCACCGGACCCTCGGCGACAAGGCGGCGAAGCGGCTCGCCAAGGAACTCGACCTGCACACGGCGGGCGACCTGCTGCGGCACTACCCGCGGCGCTACGCCACCAGGGGCGAGCTCACCGACCTCGCGTCGCTGGCTGAGGGCGAGCTGGTGACCGTCGTCGCCGAGGTCGTGCACGCCACCCGGGTGCCCATGCGCAACCGGGGCGGCTCGATGCTCAAGGTCGTGGTGACCGACGGCAGCGCGCGCGTGTCGATGCTGTTCTTCCCCGGCAAGGGCAACAACGTCGGGCACCACCAGTCGCGGCTGCCGCCGGGGCGGCGCGCCATGTTCGCGGGGAAGGTGTCGACGTTCCGCGGCGAGCGCCAGCTCTCGCACCCCGAGTACGAGACCTTCCCCGACGACGAGGACACCGGCGCCGACCTCGCCCGCGCCTTCGCCGAGACCCTCGTCCCCGTCTACCCGGCGAGCAAGAACCTCGCCTCGTGGAAGATCGCCCAGTGCGTGGGGATCGTCCTCGACCAGCTCGGCGACCTCCCCGACCCGCTGCCCGCCGGGCTGCGGCGCCGGCACCGGCTCACCGGCCTGTCATCGGCGTTCCAGCGCATCCACCGGCCCGACACCCCCGCCGACATCGGCGCGTCCCGGCACCGGCTGAAGTGGGACGAGGCGTTCGTCCTGCAACTCGCCCTCGCCCGCCGCCGGCGCGAGGCTGCTGTCGTCGCCGCGCGCCCGCGCCCCGGCGGTCCCGGCGGGCTCCTCGACGCGTTCGACGCCGCCCTGCCCTTCACGCTCACCGAGGGCCAGCGCGAGGTCGGCGAGGTCATCGCCGCGGGGCTCGCCTCGTCGCACCCCATGCACCGGCTGCTCCAGGGCGACGTTGGGGCCGGCAAGACGCTGGTCGCGCTGCGCGCCATGCTCCAGGTGGTCGACTCCGGCGGGCAGGCCGTCCTCCTCGCCCCCACGGAGGTCCTCGCACAGCAGCACCACCGCTCCATCACGGCGTCCCTCGGCCCCCTCGCCCAGGCCGGCCGGCTCGGCGGCGCCGAGAACGCCACCCGGGTGGCGCTGCTCACCGGGTCGCAGGGCGCCGCGGCCCGCCGCGAGGCCCTCCTCGACGCCGCATCGGGCGCCGCGGGCATCGTGATCGGCACGCACGCCCTGCTCCAGGAGCACGTCGGCTTCGCCGACCTCGGCCTGGTCGTCGTGGACGAGCAGCACCGCTTCGGCGTGGAGCAGCGCGACGCCATGCGCGAGAAGTCCGCCGACGGCCGCCCCCACGTCCTCGTCATGACCGCGACCCCGATCCCCCGCACCGTCGCGATGACCGTGTACGGCGACCTCGACGTCGTCGCCCTCACCCAGGCGCCGGCCGGCCGCTCGCCCATCGCGACCCACGTCGTCCCCGCCCAGGAGCGGCCCCGCTTCCTCGACCGCGCATGGGAGCGAATCAGCGAGGAGGCCGGCCAAGGGCGCCAGACCTACGTCGTGTGCCCGCGCATCGGCGACGGCCTCGACCGCGGCGCCGAGCCCTCCGGTGCCCCGCCGGAGGAGGGCGACGCCCCGCGCCCGCCGCTCGCCGTCCTGGACGTCGCCGCGCAGTTGTCCGGCGGCCCGCTGGCGGGGCTGCGGGTCGAGTGCCTGCACGGCCGCCTCGGCCCCGACGACAAGGAGGCCGTCATGCGCCGGTTCACCGCCGGCGAGGTCGACGTGCTGGTGGCGACCACCGTCATCGAGGTGGGCGTCGACGTGCCCAACGCGACGGTCATGGCCATCATGGACGCCGACCGCTTCGGTGTCTCCCAGCTCCACCAGCTGCGCGGGCGCGTGGGGCGCGGCTCGCTGCCCGGCCTGTGCCTGCTGGTGACCGACGCCCCCGACGGCGCTCCGGCGCGCGAGCGGCTCGACGCCGTTGCCGCCACCTCCGACGGGTTCGAGCTGGCGCGGGTCGACCTCGAACAGCGCCGCGAGGGCGACGTCCTCGGCGACGCCCAGTCGGGCCGCAAGTCGTCCCTGCGGCTGCTCACCCTGCTGCACGACGAGGACCTGATCCGCGAGGCCCGCGAGGAGGCCGAGGCCCTCGTCGCCGACGACCCCGACCTCGAGGCGCACGCGCCGCTGGTGGCGGCGCTCGCGGAGCTGCTCTCCGACGACCGCGCCGACTACCTGGAGAAGACCTGAGGGACGCGGGCGGCGCAGCGGCCGCGGCCCCGCGGCCGATCCGCGGGGCGCGACCGGGCGCGTGTCCCGCCGCCGCGAGCCCGCCGCGAGCCCGGAATGATCCGCGCGGCACGCCCTAGGATGCGTGCCATGAGCGAGGTCCTGGTGCGCGACGGTTCATGGACGTTCGACGGCGACATCGTGCGCATCGTCCCCGGGCGCGAGCGGGGTGTGCACAAGATCCGGCACCTGCTCGGCGAGGTCGAGGTGCCGCTGGACGCCATCGCGGGCGTCGCCTACGAGCCCGCGCGCAAGGGCGGGCGGCTGCGGTTGCGGCTGCGCGAGGGCGCCGACCCGTTCACCAAGGCCGTCAGCGGGCAGATCCCGGAGTCCGCGAACCCCTATCAGCTCGTGATCGACGCCGACCGCACCGGTGTGGCCGAGTACTTCGTCGACGAACTGCGCAACGCCATGCTGCTCGCCGAGGTCCCGAGCGGACCGTGTGACCGCTACCTGCTGCCCGGCCCCGCCGTCCCGCTGGTCGGCTCGGGCGGCGACGGCACGGCGTCCTTCGACGGCGAGACCGTCCGGCTGGAGTGGACGTGGGGCGCCGAGGAGAGCAAGGCGTCGGCGGGGCCGCAGCAGATCGCGATAGGGGACCTCGCCGCCGTGGAGTTCCAGCCGGCGACGGGCCTCTCCAACGGTCACCTGCGGCTGGTGCCGAAGAGCACGCAGGTGCGGGCCGCGCCAAAGCACGACCTGTACAGCATCGTGCTGTGGGGCTTCGGCAAGGAGATCCGCACCATGCCGCTGCTGGTCGCGGCGGTCATCGCGCGCATGCCGCACCCGGTGGGCGGCGCGCCGGCCCCGGAGCTGCCCGCCGCGGAGCCGCCCGCCGAACCCGCGGCGGCCGGGGACGCCGGCCCCGACGCCCTGGTGCGGCGGCTGCGCGAGCTCGGCGAGCTGCACCGCGACGGCATCCTCAGCGACGAGGAGTTCACCGCCGCGAAGCAGGCCGTCCTCAAGCGCATGTGACCTGGGCCGGGTGCCGCCGGGGCCGCCGCGCCGGGGGCGGCCGTCCGGGCCGGGCGCCGAGCCGAGGAGCGGTCCTGCTGCGCGATAATCGCGAAGCGGCGCAGACGGGGGGCGTCGGCGCGGGCCCGGAACGGCCCGCCACCGGACACGAGCGAGGGGGACGGGACGGCGATGCCGCGCATCATCGCAGGATCGGCGGGCGGGCGGCGGATCGCCGTCCCCGAGGGCAGGGGCACCCGGCCCACCAGCGACCGCGCCAGGGAGGCGCTGTTCGCCTCGGTGCTGTCCGATCTCGGCACGCTCGACGGCGCACGGGTGCTCGACCTGTACGCGGGCTCCGGCGCCATCGGGTTGGAGGCGCTGTCCCGCGGCGCGGCGCACGCGCTGCTCGTGGAGTCGGACCGGCGGGCGGCGGCCGTCGTGCGGCGCAACATCGGCGGGCTCGCCATAGCGGGCGCCGAACTCGCCGCCGACCGCGTCGAGCGCGTCCTCGGGCGCGGGCCCGCCGGCGGCCCCTACGACCTGATCGTCGCCGACCCCCCGTACACCGTCACCGACGAGGCGGTCACCGCGGTGCTGGAGTCGCTGCGCGACCGCGGCTGGGCGGCCGACGGGGCGCTGGTCGTGGTCGAGCGCGCCGGGCGCGGACCGGACCTGCGCTGGCCGCCGGGGTACCGGCCGGACCGGGTCCGCAGGTACGGCGAGGCGGCTCTTTGGTACGGTCACGCAGCGAGCCTGTTCGAGCAGTGACGGCGCCTCGGGGACAATCGGGGCGTCCGGCTCCCAACGAAAGCGGTGCACCGTGCGACGCGTCGTCTGTCCCGGGTCGTTCGACCCGGTCACCAAGGGCCACATCGACATCATCGGCCGCGCCGCGCGGCAGAACGACGAGGTCGTCGTGGCGGTGCTGAACAACGTCAACAAGCGCGGGCTGTTCAGCGTCGACGAGAAGATCGAGATGCTGAGCGAGAGCACCAAGGAGTTCGCCAACGTCCGGGTGGCCCGGTTCGGCGGCCTGCTGGTGGACTTCTGCCGCGAGAACGACATCCCCGCCATCGTGCGCAGCCTGCGGTCGGTCAGCGACTTCGACTACGAGCTCCAGATCGCCCAGATGAACTACCAGCTGTCCGGCGTCGAGACCATGTTCATGACGGCGAACCCGCAGTACTCCTTCCTCAGCTCCAGCCTGGTGAAGGAGGTCGCGCAGCACGGCGGCGACGTCAGCAGCCTGGTCACGCCGCACGTCGAGGAGCGGCTGCGCGCCAAGTACGCGGCGAAGGGCTGACCCCCGGGCGCTGATTTGGGTCGGAGCGGGGGCCTTGGGTATCCTCTCCGGGCAGGACTGTGCTGTCGCCGTTTCCGGCGCACCGGTCCGCGCGGACGCCGTGGCGGCGCCCGTCCTCGCCTGGCCCTCTCGGGGCCGAACGCCTGAAAGCCTGATCACCCTGTCTCGTCTGGATCCCCGTGCCCCGTTCGTGGTCGACACCCGGCCGCTGGGGCGTCAGCCCGGTTCGATGCGCACCATGAGCCGCACCGAGCCCTGCTCCAGTGTGCTCGCCGTCGCCATGACCGGTGTGCCGGAGGGCTCGCCGATCCGGCTCGACTTCCGGCTCGAAGCGGTCATGGAGGGCGTGCTGGTCACCGGCACCGCCGAGGCCGACATCGAGGCGGAGTGCTCGCGCTGCCTCGACCCCATCGCCGACAGCGTCGAGGCGGAGTTCCAGGAGCTGTTCCGCTACGGCGACGACGACGATCTCATCGGCGGCGAGCCGCGGGCGGACGCGGAGGGCGAGCAGGAGGACTATCATCTTGAGGACGATCTGATCGATCTCGAACCGGTGGTCCGCGACGCGGTCGTGCTGGCGCTGCCGCTGTCGCCACTGTGCCGGGAGGACTGCCCGGGGCTGTGCGCCGAATGCGGTGCGAAACTCAGCGAGGCCGGTTCCGATCACGGTCATGGCGAGCGCATCGATCCGCGGTGGCAGGCGCTGCGGCAACTGGGCGACCAGCCCGGCGATCGGTGAGTTCGCGCTCCCGCGGCTGAGAACGGCCCCGCTCCGGCGGCCGCTTCCGCCGCGGGTCGTGGTGCTTCCCCACGTCCGTGGGGGTGACGTAAGGCAAGAGAAGGCTCCCGCGCCGCGGGGGTGACCCAGGAGGATTCACGTGGCCGTCCCGAAGCGGAAGATGTCGCGGAGCAACACCCGCATGCGCCGTTCGCAGTGGAAGGCGTCGGTGCCGACGCTGGTCGACTGCCCGCGCTGCCGCGAGCCCAAGCTCCAGCACACCGCATGCAGCGCCTGCGGTACCTACAACAACCGCCAGGTCATCGAGCCGGCGAACTGATCCCGCCGGGTGGCGGGGCACCGCGCACGCGGGGCCCCGCCACCCGGATTCCGCACCACCGACCACCGCAGTCGCACACGACCGCGCCGGTCCGGGTGTATCCCGAGGTCGTGGTGGTCGCCGGGGAGGACACTCGTCCTCCGCGACGTCCACCTCGCCTTCGAGCATTCCCGGCCGGCCCGCCATTGCGAAGCCGTGTCAGTACCCCGAGTGCCGCCCGCCAGGGCCGCTCGCCCGTTCTCGGCATCCGCTGCGGGGCGGGCCCATACGAGGGATGTGAAGGCCGAGTGGCAACTCAGCTCAATGCTTCGGAGACCCGGGCGTTCCGCGAGGCGATCGGGGTCGAGCTCGACCCGAAGGTCCTGGCGCGGGCGCTCACGCACCGCTCCTACGCCTACGAGAAGGGCGGCCTGCCCACCAACGAGCGCCTGGAGTTCCTCGGCGACTCCGTGCTCGGCCTGGTGGTCACCGACACCCTGTTCCGCGGCCACCCCGACCTCCCCGAAGGGCAGCTGGCGAAGCTCCGCGCCGCGGTGGTCAACATGCGCGCCCTCGCGGGGGTCGCCCGCGGGCTGGGCATCGGCCGCTACATCCGGCTGGGCCGCGGCGAGGAGGGCACCGGCGGGCGCGACAAGGCGTCCATCCTCGCCGACACCCTTGAGGCCATCATCGGCGCGGTCTACCTCGACCGCGGGCTCGACCACGCCTCCGATCTGGTGCACCGCCTCTTCGACCCGCTGATCGCCACCGCCTCGGGGCTCGGCGCCGGGCTCGACTGGAAGACGTCCCTCCAGGAGCTCACGGCGTCGGAGCTGCTCGGCGTGCCCGAGTACCACGTCGACGAGAGCGGCCCCGACCACCAGAAGACCTTCCGCGCCACGGTGCTCGTCGCGGGGCAGAGCCACGGCTCCGGCGAGGGCCGCAGCAAGAAGGAGGCGGAGCAGCAGGCCGCCGAATCGGCGTGGAAGGCCATCCGGGCCCAGTCCGAGGCGCGCGCCGCCGACGGCGACGCCGGGTAGCGGCCCCCGATGCCAGAACTCCCCGAGGTCGAAGTGGTCCGGCGCGGGCTCGACCCATGGGTCGCCGGCCGCGGTGTCGGTGCCGTGCGGGTGCTGCATCCGCGCGCTGTCCGCAGGCACGCCGCCGGCGGCGGCGACTTCACCGCCCGGTTGGCCGGCCGGACCATCGACGGTGTGGCGCGGCGCGGCAAGTACCTGTGGCTGCCGCTCGACTCCGGCGAGGCGCTGCTGGCGCACCTGGGCATGAGCGGCCAGTTGCTGGTGAAGACCCCCGACGCCGACGCTGAACGGCACCTGCGGGTGCGCCTCGACCTCGAAACCGGCGGCAACGGCGTCCGGTTCGTCGACCAGCGCACCTTCGGCCACCTCATGGTCGCCCCGCTCGCGGCCGACGACGCGGGGGCGGCGCTGCCGACCCCCATCGCGCACATCGCGCGCGATCCGGTCGACCCGCTGTTCGACGACGACGCTTTCAGCACGGCGCTGCGGCGCCGCCGCACCGGGTTGAAGCGCGCGCTGCTCGACCAGTCGCTGATCAGCGGTATCGGCAACATCTACGCCGACGAAGCCCTGTGGCGCGCCGAACTGCACTGGGCCCGGCCGACGGAGACCCTGCGCACGGCGCAGGTCGCCGCCGTCCTCGCCGCGGTCCGCGCGGTGCTGGCCGAAGCGCTCGACGCGGGCGGCACCTCCTTCGACAGCCTGTACGTGAACGTCAACGGCGAGAGCGGCTACTTCGAGCGCGGCTTGCAGGCGTACGGCCGCCGCGACCGGCCGTGCGCCCGCTGCGGTGCGCCGATCCGCCGCGAGGTGTTCATGAACCGCTCCTCCTACAGCTGCCCCCGCTGCCAGCCGGCTCCGCGCCGGGCGCGGTACTGAGCGGCGCGGCTGCGGTGTGCGGGGCTGCCGGTGCCCGTGTGCGCCGGGGGCCCGGTGCCGGGGCGGCCGAAACCCATCTGCGCGCAAGGAAGACAAATGAGTCCGTCTGGTGACATCCGGTTGACAGCGTGGGTGCGCGGCACCGTCCAGGGGGTGGGTTTCCGCTGGTGGGTGCGGTCGCGGGCGTTGGAGCTGGGGCTCACCGGCGCCGCGACCAACCTCGCCGACGGCCGCGTCGAGGTGGTCGCCGAAGGGCCGCGCGAATCCTGCGAGCACCTTCTCCACCTGCTGAAGGAGGGGGCGACCCCGGGTTCGGTCGCGTCCGTGGGACAACGTTGGACGAACGCAGAGGGGGCCTTTTCCGGTTTTGCGGAACGTTGAGTACCATGGGAGGGCGACGCGGTTCGTCTTACTCAGGATGCGCGCTCATCCGTGCCGCGGCGGCGATCAGTAGCAGCGCCGTCGTGCGTACAGCGTCCTCCCACACAGGGGAGGCCCCACCGGGGGATGCCATCCACGTTCCGTGCGCTGCACGCTGCCTTGTTACTGTCTGTAATTAGGTGTGTGCACAAATATCTGACAACCTTGACCAGCGGCTCGCATGGTGAGATTCTGGAAAGCCAACCGCGCGACTTATTTGTCCTGCGTGCGCGGTCGTTCGCTTTTCGACCGCGCAACACGCGTCTCTTCGTGCGGCCACACCAAATCTGGTCACTCAGTGTGGAGGACCCGCATCATGGCGAAGGCTCTGTTCGGCCACGTCGGAGGCCCTGACCCCCGTATGGTTCAGGAAATGCGTCGACTGCAAAAACGAGTCCAGGACCTTGAAGCCGAAGTCGGCCGACTTCAGGCCAACAACGACCAGCTTTCCGCGGCCGTCGTCGACGTCGCCGTCAGCGCGGCCGACCGCGAGCCCGCGCTCGCCTAGCAGTACCGCAGCAGCCGATCAAGGGGCGCCTGATCCACGGGTGGCGTCCCTGAGGCGGCCCCCCGGTGGAGTCCCTCCCCGCCCGCCACGGCTGCGCCCCGTACGACCACCACCACCGCCGGATCGCGGCCCGCGCTTCCCCCGCGCACCCGCCATCACGGCGCCGTTCGGGCGTCCGCCGCCCGGCCGGCGCGGATTCCCGCAGCACAACGGCTGCGCCGCGCCCCTCATCTGAGCACACGCCCGCGCTGTTCGTGGCACCCTTGTTCCGGTGCGGACCGGAACAGAGGGGAGAGCCAGGGCGTGTACCTGAAGAATCTGACGCTGCGCGGATTCAAGTCCTTCGCGTCGGCCACCACCCTCCGGTTCGAACCGGGTATCACCTGCGTGGTGGGGCCCAACGGCTCCGGCAAGTCCAACGTCGTCGACGCGCTCGCCTGGGTCATGGGGGAGCAGGGCGCCAAGTCGCTGCGCGGCGGCAAGATGGAGGACGTCATCTTCGCGGGGACCTCCTCGCGTGCCGCGCTGGGGCGCGCCGAGGTCAGCCTGACCATCGACAACTCCGACGGCGCCCTGCCCATCGACTACTCCGAGGTCACGATCCGGCGGACCATGTTCCGCAACGGCGGCTCCGAGTACGCCATCAACGGCGACACCTGCCGCCTCCTCGACATCACCGACCTCCTCAGCGACTCCGGTATCGGCCGCGAGATGCACGTCATCGTCGGCCAGGGCCAGCTCGACACCGTCCTGCACGCCGGCCCCGAGGAGCGCCGCGCCCTCATCGAGGAGGCGGCCGGGATCCTCAAGCACCGCAAGCGCAAAGAGAAGGCGCTGCGCAAGCTCGACGCCATGCAGGGCAACCTCGACCGGGTCACCGACCTCACCAACGAGCTGCGCCGCCAGCTCAAGCCGCTGGGCCGCCAGGCGGAGCTCGCCCGGCGCGCCGCGGTCATCCAGGCCGAGCTGCGCGACGCCCGGCTGCGGCTGCTCGCCGACGACATCCTCACCCTGCGCGAGCAGCTGGAGAAGGAGGAGGCCGACGAGTCCGCGGTGCGCGAGCGCCGCGGGGCCGCCGAGCGGTCCCTCGCGGACGCCCAGGCCAGGGAGACCCACCTCGACACCGCCGCCGCCGAGGCCGCCCCGATGCTGGCCCGCGCCCAGGACGCCTACCACGGGCTGTCGCGGATCAAGGAGCGGCTGAACTCCGTCGCCGGTATCGCCGCCGAACGGCACGGCCACCTCGCCGCCGACACCGGCGAGGAGCAGCGCGGCCGCGACCCCGAGGAACTCGAACTGGAGGCCGAAGAGGTCCGCGCCCAGGAGGAGGAGCTCCTGGAGCGGCTCGAGGAGGCGCGCGAAGGGCTGGGCAGGTCCGTCGCCGCGCGGACCGGCGCCGAGGACGCCCTTAAGGCCGAGGAGAAGCGCATCGCGGCCGCCGCCCGGGCGGCGGCCGACCGCCGCGAGGGCCTGGCCAAGCTCCGCGGCCGGGTCGACTCGCTGCGCAGCAAGGTCGCCGCGAGTGAGGCCGAGGCCGAGCGGCTGGACCAGGCGTCCGTCGAGGCGCGCGAGCGCGCCGAGATCGCCCAGGCCGAGTACGAGACCGCCGCCGAGGAGTCCGCGGGGCTCGACGAGGGCGACGCCGAGCTCGACTCGGCGGCGGAGGCCGCCAAGGCTGCGCTCGCCGCGGCCGACTCCGCGCTCGGCGAGCTGCGCGACGCGTACTCGACCGCCGAGCGCGAGCGCGCCGCGCTGGCGGCCCGCAAGGAAGCCCTGGAAATGGGGCTGAACCGCAAGGACGGCGCGGGCGCTTTGCTCGCCGCCGCCGACCGTCTTCCCGGGCTGCTGGGCTCGCTGGCGGCGCTGGCGCAGGTCGAGCCGGGCTACGAGACCGCGGTCGCGGCGGCGCTGGGCGCCACCTCCGACGCGGTGGCCGTCGACGGCGCCGACGCCGCCGCCGCGGCCCTCGCGCTGCTCAAGAGCGACGACGCCGGCCGCGCCGGGATCGTCCTCGCCGGCACCGACCCCGCCACCGACCGCTCGCACTGGCCGGATCCCCCCGAGGGCCTGCGCTACGCGGTCGACACGGTGGCGCCACCCGCCGCGCTCGCCCCCGCGCTGTCGCTGCTGCTCGACCGGGTCGTGGTCGCCGACGATCCCGCCCAGGCGCGCGCGGTGGTCGCCGCCGACCCCGGGCTCCGCGCGGTCACCCGCGACGGCGACCTCTTCGCGGCGGCGTTCGTGCACGGCGGCTCCGCGACGGCGCCGAGCCTGCTCGAAGTCCAGGCGGCGGTGGACGAGGCCGCCGAGAGCCTCGAGGCGGCGGTCGCCGCGTGCAAGCGCACAGAGGCCGACCTCGACGACGCCAAGCGCGAGCGGGGCGCCGCGGCGGCGGAGGCCGAGGAGCTGACCGCGCGCCGGCGCACCGCCGACAAGCGCCGCAACGAGGTCGCCGGGCAGGTGGGCAAGCTCGGCGGGCAGGCCAGGTCGGCGGCGTCGGAGGTCGAGCGCTACACCGCCGCCGCAGCCCGCGCCGGCCAGGGGCGCGAGACCGACCTCGCCCAGTTGGAGGAGTTGCAGGAGCGGCTCGCCGAGGCGGAGGCCGAGCCGGCCGAGGACGGCGAGCCGGGCACCGACCGGCGCGACGCCCTCGCCGAGAGCGCCTCCGAGGCGCGCGCCCAGGAGATGGAGGCCCGCCTGGCGGTGCGCACAGCGGAGGAGCGGGCGCGCTCCATCGCCGGGCGCGCCGACAGCCTCATCCGGGCGGCGGTCACCGAGCGCCAGGCGCGCGAGCGCGCCGCCGAGCGCAGGGAGCGCCGCCGGCTCCAGTCGCGCATCGCCGCTGCGGTGCGGCAAGGGGCGGGCGAGGCGCTGGAGCGCATCGACGCCTCACTCGCCGCCGCCGACTCCGAGCGCAAGGACGCCGAGGCGGCCCGCGACGCACGCGACGCCGAGCTGAAGACCGTCCGGGCGCGGGTCCGCGAACTGTCGGTGGAACTGGAGAAGCTGCTCAACGTCGTGCACGGCAGCGAGGTGGCGCGCGCCGAGCGCAGGCTGCGGCTGGAGCAGCTGGAGCAGAAGTCCGTCGACGAACTCGGGGTCGACGTCGACTCGCTGCTCGCCGAGTACGGGCCGCGCGTCCCCGTCCCGCCGGTCGACGGCGAGGGCGACGACGCGGGGGTGCCCGTCCCCTACGTCCGCGAGGTGCAGGTCAAACGCGCGAAGGCGGCCGAGCGCCAGCTCAACCAGCTCGGCAGGATCAACCCGCTGGCGCTGGAGGAGTTCGCGGCGCTGGAGGAGCGGCACGCCTTCCTCACGACCCAGCTCGAAGACCTCAAGAAGACCCGCCGCGACCTGCTGACCGTCGTCAAGGAGGTCGACGACCGGGTGCAGGAGGTGTTCTCCGCGGCGTTCGCCGACGTCGAGCGCGAGTTCGCGGGGATCTTCGGGCGGCTGTTCCCCGGCGGCGAGGGGAAGCTGATCCTCACCGCGCCCGACGACATGCTCGCCACCGGCATCGAGGTCGAGGCCCGCCCCCCGGGCAAGAAGGTGAAGCGGCTCTCGCTGCTCTCCGGCGGCGAGCGCTCGCTGACGGCCGTGGCGTTCCTCGCGGCGATCTTCAAGGCGCGCCCGTCGCCGTTCTACGTCATGGACGAGGTGGAGGCGGCGCTCGACGACACCAACCTGCAACGGCTCCTGGTGATCTTCGAGGAGCTGCGCTCGGCGTCGCAGCTCATCGTCATCACCCACCAGAAGCGCACCATGGAGGCCGGGGACGCGCTCTACGGCGTGACCATGCAGGGCGATGGGATTTCGCAGGTCATCAGCCAGAAACTGGTCCGCCCGCGGTGAACCGCGCCGCGCCCGGCACCCACTGACACCGGACAAAACGGTTAGAGTGGCGAGGTCGGGTGCCGCGCAACGGCGGCGCCGACCGCCCTGTGTGAGCGAAGTCCGGTGCGAATCCGGCGCTGTCCCGCAACTGTGGATCCCGCTGAACAGCGGGACGAGCCAGGCCGCCTCCCACAGGGCGCCGACGCCAGCTGTCCTCGTGGGAAGGGCAGTCCGTCGCCTGGTGCGAACGGGCTCCTCTGCACACGCCGCCGTCCATGAAGGAGTCCCGTGCGTACCCGCACCGCCCTCAGCGTTCCGATCGCCGCCCTCGCGGCCGCCCTCACCCTCTCCGCCTGCGGCGGCGGAGGCCAGGATGCCGAGCCCGAGCAAAAGGCCACCGAGGGCTTCCCCGTCACCGTGGAGCACGCCGGCGGAGAGCAGCAGCTGAAGATCGACGCCAAGCCCGAGCGGATCGTCTCGCTGTCGGCGACGGCGACCGAGATGCTGTTCGACATCGGCGCCGGCGAGCAGGTCGAGGCCGCCGACCAGACCTCGAACTTCCCGGAGGAGGCGCCCACCGAGAAGGACCTGTCGGCGTTCACCCCGAGCGTGGAGGCCATCACCGAGTTCGAGCCCGACCTCGTGGTGCTCTCCGACGACATGGACGGCATCGCGGCGAAGCTGAAGAAGGTCAAGACCCCCGTCCTGCACCTGCCGGCCGCGACCACCCTGGACGACACCTACGAGCAGATGCGCACCCTCGGCGCCGCCACCGGGCACGCGGACGAGGCCGAGAAGCGCACCGGGGAGATCGAGGAGCGGCTCACCGAGATCGCCGACGACGCCAAGAAGGAGATCGGCGGCGAGAAGCTGAGCTACTACCACGAGCTCGACGACCAGATGTTCTCCATCACGTCCAAGACCTACGCCGGGGAGGTCTACGGCCTCTTCGGCCTGACCAACATCGCCGACGAGGCCAAGGAGCAGGCCGGGGGCTACCCGCAGCTGTCGGCGGAGTTCATCGTGGAGCAGGACCCCGACCTCATCGTCCTCAGCGAGGGCGGCGACAAGGCGGTCGAGGAGCTCGAAGGGCGGCCGGCGTTCGACACCATCGGCGCCGTCGAGAACGACGAGATCGCGCAGATCGACGGCGACCTGTCGTCGCGCTGGGGGCCGCGCGTCGTGGACTTCGCCGAGCAGGTGTCCGAGGCCGCTGTCGCGGCAGCGGAGAAGAACTAGCCGTTGCCGCGGCGCGGATACACCTGGGCGTGGCTCGTCGCGGCGGCGGGCCTGCTGGCGGCGGTGTGCGTCGTCAGCACCGCCGCCGGCGCGGCGTCGCTCACGCCGGTCGAGATCGTCCGCGACCTGCTGGCGGGGATCGGCATCGGGGAGTCGCCGCTCGATGAGCGCCAGCACGCCGTGCTGGTGGAGCTGCGGCTGCCGCGCGTCGTCATGGGCGCCGTCGTCGGCGGGCTGCTCGCCGTCGCCGGCGCCGGCTACCAGGGTGTGTTCCGCAACCCGCTGGCAGACCCCTACCTGCTGGGCGCGGCCGGCGGCGCCGGACTGGGCGCGACCCTGGTCATCGTCTACGGGCAGGCGCTGGAGGCGGCGGCGGGGTCGCTGATCCCGGTCGCGGCGTTCGCCGGCGCGCTGAGCGGGGTGATGCTCGCCTACGCGCTGGGCAGCCTCGCCGGGGGCGGCGGCACCGCCACCCTCCTCCTCGCGGGGGTCGCGGTGTCGTCGTTCCTGTCGGCGGTGCAGACCCTGATCCAGCAGTTCAGGATCGAGGACCTGCGCCGCATCTACTCCTGGGTCCTGGGCGGGCTGGGCCGCGGCGGCTGGGACGACCTCGCGTCCATCGCGCCCTACGCGCTGGTCAGCGCCGCGGTGCTGATCGCGAGCGGCTACTTCCTGGACATGCTCGCGCTGGGCGACGAGAAGGCGGCGAGCCTGGGGCTGAACCCGACGGCCGTGCGGCTGGTGGTGATCACCGCGGCGTCGCTCGCGACCGCGTGCGCCGTGTCGGTGAGCGGGCTCGTCGGCTTCGTCGGCATCGTGGTCCCGCACATCGTGCGCCGCCTCGTCGGCAGCGACTACCGGCGGGTCGTGCCGATGTCGCTGCTCCTCGGCGGGGTGTTCCTGGTCCTCATCGACATCGTGGCGCGCACCGTGATCAGCCCGGGGGAGCTGCCGCTGGGCGCGGTGACCGCCTTCCTCGGCGCACCGTTCTTCCTGGTGATCCTGCGCGCGACCCGCAACCAGCGGATCTGAGCGGCCCGCGCCGCACGCGCGCGGTGGCCGCCGCGGGCCGCTCTTCTGGGAGACTGGACGCGCTATGGACTACACGATCGTTGCCGTTGTCATCTTCGCCGTCGCCCTGCTGGTCTTCGGCGGTGCGTTCCTGATCAGGCCGCGCAGGCCGCAGGCGCCGGCCGAGCCCGGCGAGCGCCCCGAGGGCGCGGCGCCGTCGGCGACGGCCGAACCGGCCGAAGACGAGGAGGCCGCCGCGGCGGCCGACGCCACCGCGGGCGCCTCGCCCGCCGAGGCGCCCCCCGCGGCGCCGGAGGTCGAGACCCCGCCGCCCTCGGCGGGGCGGCTGGTCCGGCTGCGCGCGCGCCTGGCGCGCTCCCAGAACGTCTTCGGGCAGGGGCTGCTGAGCCTGCTGTCGGCCGACAAGCTCGACGACGACAGCTGGGAGGAGATCGAGGACACCCTCATCACCGCCGACGTCGGCACCACCTCGGCGGCGCAGATCGTGGAGAGCCTGCGGACCAAGGTGAAGGTCCTGGGGACCCGCTCGCCCGAGGAGGTGCGCGGGCTGCTGCGCACCGAGCTCCTCGCCCAGCTCAACCCCGACCTCGACCGCACCGTGCGCACCGAGGGCCACAGCGGCACCCCCTCGGTGCTGATGGTCGTCGGCGTCAACGGCACCGGCAAGACCACCACCTCCGGCAAGCTCGCCCGGGTCCTCGTCGGCGACGGCCGCAGCGTCGTGCTCGGCGCCGCCGACACCTTCCGCGCGGCAGCCGCCGACCAGCTCGAAACGTGGGGCGCGCGGGTGGGCGCCCCCGTCGTCCGCAAGGACGAGGGCGCCGACCCCGCGAGCGTCGCCTACGACGCGGTCTCACGGGGCGTCGCCGACGGCGCCGACGCGGTCATCATCGACACCGCGGGGCGCCTGCACACCAAGGTCGGCCTCATGGACGAGCTCGGCAAGGTCAAGCGCGTCATCGAGAAGAAGTCGCAGGTCGACGAGGTCCTGCTGGTCCTCGACGCCACCACCGGGCAGAACGGGCTACGCCAGGCCCGCGTGTTCTCCGAGGTCGTCAACGTCACCGGCATCGTGCTCACCAAGCTCGACGGCACCGCCAAGGGCGGCATCATCATCCAGGTCCAGCGGGAGCTCGGCGTCCCCGTCAAGCTCGTGGGGCTCGGCGAGGGCCCCGACGACCTCGCGCCGTTCGACCCCGAGGCGTTCGTCGACGCGATCCTCGACGCGGCCTGAGAGGGCCGCGGCACCGGGGGCCCGGTGCCGCGGCGCTCACACGGCGACGTCGCGCCGGGCGAACACCCCCGCACCGAGCGCGAGCAGCACGGCCGGGACCGCCACCAGCACAGCGGTGAACCCGGCGTCGAATCCGTTGACCAGCGGTTCGGGGTCCTGCGCGTAGTAGAACGCCGACGCGAACCGCAGCCACTCCAACTCCGCCACCTGCAACGCGAAGGTATTGCCGAGGTAGCCGACCACGGCGAGCACCGCCCCGGCCATGACGGCGTAGGACCGCCTGCCGGTGATCGCGCCCGCGGCGAAGGCGGCCGAGCCGTAGCTGAGGGCGATCAGCGTGAGCATGGCGCACGCGGCGAACAATCGGCCCGCCGGCAGGTCGAGCGTCAACGGGGTGTTGAGCGCCGCCAGCACGGCGAACATGGCGAGGCCGAGCAGGGCCATGATGAGCGCGACGGCGGCGAAGCGCTGCATCAGCACCGAGGTGCGGCGGACCGGGTGGGCGAGGAGCAGTTCGAGGCCGCCCTCCTCCTCGTCGCCGGCGATCGCGCGGGACCCGAACATGATGGCGGCGATGATCATGAGGACCGGGCCGAGGATCCCGAACACGGTGGCGCCCAGGTACCCCTCGGCGCTGCTGAAGTCGCTCCACCCCATCGCCTCGGTGAGACCCGCGGGCATGCTGTCCATCATCTCTTCGTAGGCGCCGCCCGCGTCCTTCATCGTCGGGAAGAACGAGCTGTACATCACGGTCACGGCGCTGATGCCGATGAGCCAGCCGAGGACCGCGCGCCGGTGGTCCCGCAGGAACTTGCCGAAGACGCTACGCAGCAGCATGGCGGTCGGCCCCCTCGATCCCGACGGTGCCGTCGGCACCGTTGCGGTTGTAGTGGTGGAAGAACAGCTCCTCCAGGTCGGGCTCCGTGCTGTCCAGGGACAGCACCGTGTAGCGCGCGGCGGCCTTGACCAGCGCGTCGGGGCTGCCGTCGACGGTGCAGCGGACGGAGTCGCCCTCGATGTGCAGTTCGCGGAGGTTGTCGATCGCGGTGAAGTCCTCGGCGCGGACACGCCCCGCGACGCGGACGCGGAACTCGCGCACCATCCGGTCGCGCAGCGCGTCGATGTCCTCCACCGCGACGATGCGGCCGCCGCGGATCACCGCGGCCCTGTCGGCGACGTCCTGGACCTCGCTGAGCACATGGGAGGACATGAACACGGTGCGGCCGTCCGCCCGGGCGCGGCGCACCATGGCGAGGAACTCCTGTTGCAGCAGGGGGTCGAGCCCGCTCGTGGGTTCGTCCAGGATGAGCAGGTCGGGGTCGTGCATGAACGCCTGGATCAGCCCGACCTTCTGCTTGTTGCCCTTCGACAGCCCGCGGACGGGCCTGGAGAGGTCCAGGTCGAGGCGCTCGGCCAGTGCCGAGATTCGGTGCTGCGGGACTCCGCCGCGCAGGTTGGCGAGGTGGGTGAGGAGTTCGCGGGCCGGCCGGCGGCTCACCATCGCCAGTTCACCGGGCAGGTAGCCGACCCTGCGGCGGATCGCCATGCCGTCGGCGCGGGTGTCGAGCCCGAAGACCCGCGACTCGCCGCCGGAGCGGCGGATGAGGTCGAGGAGGATCCGGATCGTGGTGGTCTTCCCCGATCCGTTGGGGCCGAGGAAGCCGAAGACCTCGCCTTCGTCGACCTCCATGTCCAGGCCGAACAGGGCCTGGTGGCGCCCGTAGCGCTTGGTCAGGTTCGCCGTCGTGATGACCGGCCGGGTGGATGCGGACATGGTGGCAGTCCTTGTCGAGTCGCCGTACAGGCCGGTCCTCGTTCGACCGGGGGGCGGCCGCCGGCCGTGTCGCGGGTCGGCGGCGGACTCAGGGGCCGGCCGCGCGCGCGGACCGGTCCTGGGGACTCCCGGAGTACGGCGGTGTGCGCGGCGTACCCGGGCCCGGTGGTGCGGGCGGGTCCCGCTGGCTCTGTGGCCGTTCCGATTCGGTACGCATCGCTCGCAACGCTCGTTGTCCTCCGCGGGATCTTCCCGCACTGCGATTCTGCGCCTCTCCGGCCGATTAGTAGAGGCCCCGGCGCCGTTTCTTAACGGCTTCCTGACAGCACGCGCCCGCCGCGGCGCGTCTCCGGGGCCGGTGCCGCAGTTCACCCGGACGTAACGCGCCGCCCGGTGTCTTTACGTGCGCGAAACAGCCCCGGCGGCGCTGGGAAACACGGCCGGACCACGATTCCGCCAGTGGTGGTCCCTGGCGAGCCCGACGACGTGCCCCGAGGAATGGCCCGCATCCGACGAACGACGATCCCCCGCACGACCCTGGAGGCGACGTGGAGAACCTCGACACGGGCACGACCGCGTGGCTGCTCATCAGCGCCGCGCTGGTCATGCTCATGACACCGGGACTGGCCTTCTTCTACGGCGGCATGTCCCGTGCCAAGAGCGTCCTGAACATGATGCTGATGAGCTTCGCGAGCATCGCCATCGTCAGCGTGCTCTGGGTGGCCGTCGGCTACTCCCTGACCTACGGCGAGGGCTACGGCGCGCTCTCCGGCTTCATCGGCGGGCTCGGCGACGCCGGGGTGTCGAACATGATCGGCGCCGTCGACGAAGAGGGCGGCTACCCGCTCATGGTCGACGTCGGCTTCCAGATGATGTTCGCCGTCATCACCGTCGCGCTGATCAGCGGCGCCATCGCCGACCGCGCCAAGTTCGGCGCGTGGCTGCTGTTCGCCCCGCTGTGGGCGCTGCTCGTCTACTTCCCCGTCGCGCACTGGGTGTGGGGCGGCGGCTGGTTCGACGCGCTCTCCGGCCTCGGCGCCGACGTGGTCGACTTCGCCGGCGGCACGGCGGTGCACATCAACGCCGGGGCGGCCGCCCTCGCGCTGACCTTCGTCCTCGGCCGCCGCAAGGGCTTCGGCGCCGAGTCGATGCGCCCGCACAACCTCCCGTTCGTGCTGCTCGGCGCGGCGCTGCTGTGGTTCGGCTGGTTCGGCTTCAACGCGGGCTCCGCCTATGCCGCCGACGCCACCGCGGGCCTCGCCCTGGTGAACACGCAGGTCGCCACCGCGGCGGCGACCGGGGCGTGGATGCTGGTCGAGCGCCTCCGCTACGGCAAGGTCACCGCGCTCGGCTTCGCCTCGGGCGCGATCGCCGGCCTGGTCGCCATCACCCCGGCCGCCGCGAACCTGACCCCCATGGGGGCGATCGCGCTGGGCCTGGTCGCCGGCGGAGTCTGCGCCTACGCGATCAGCTGGAAGTACAAGTTCAAGTACGACGACGCGCTCGACGTCGTCGGCATCCACATGGTCGGCGGCATCATCGGCTCGCTGGCGCTGGGCGTCATCGCGTCGTCGGTCACCGGCGAGGGCGCCCCCGACGGCCTGCTCTACGGCGGGACCCCGATGTTCCTGGTGGTGCAGTTGATCGCGGTCCTCGCGACCATCGCCTACTCCTTCACGGTGACATGGGTCATCGCCAAGCTGATCGACCTCGCGATGGGCTTCCGGATCCCCGAGCACGTGGAGACCAACGGCCTCGACAGCGAACTGCACGCGGAGGACGCCTACGCCTTCGACGAGCTCGACGCCGAGGAGCTCACCGGCCTCTCCTCGCCGACGCCTCCGGGCGAGGAGGCGGCCTCACAGCAGGTGCGCAGCTAGGTCTCTTCGACGGCGAGGAGGCCGGCCGCACCACGACGGCTGTGAGGTGTGTTACCGGCCCGGCGGGTTCCCCCGCCGGGCCGGACGTATGCCCGGGCCCGTTGACGGTGCGGGTGGCCGGAATGGGCCTGCGGCCGGTATGGGACGGCGGGCGGGGCGCGCTCGCCCGGTGCGCCTTTCGTGATGAGGCATTTACCGGGCATTACTCTCAGGTTCGCTAGGCTTGCGCAGCAGGCGGGCGGATCCGCCTTCCGCGTTGTGCGCGTTGGGGCGCCGTACTATGGCCCGCATCGGGCAACGTCCGTCCTGCTGTCGCCCGGAGCCGGCTGCGGCTCCGGTGCGTCCAAGGTTTCTCGACACACATTCAGTACCCCTTGGCAGGGGCCAGGAGGCATGATGGCGCCGGCACGACCCTCACAGCGGCGATCGCACGGGCCGCTCACTCTCGCGGCGGCATCGACCGTTCTCGCACTCGGCCTGACCGGGTGTTCCCTCGACCTCAGCCACCTCGCTCCCGGTGGCCTGGGATCCTCGCCCTCGCCGACCCCGGTCGCCGCCGGCCCGGTGGCGAAGGACGCCATGGCGACCCTCGCCGAGGCCCCCGCCGTCGCGGTGCAGGGCCAGACCGCCGACTCCGGCGGCCAGCCGCGCGAGACCACCCTGACCGTCGCCGACTCCGGTGCCGCCTCCGGCACCGTCGACGTCGAGGGCTCCGAGGTCAAGGTCATCGAGATCGACCAGCAGCTCTACGTGTCGGGCGACGACGCGTTCTGGCTCGGGCAGTCGGCGTTCAACCCCGACTCCGACAGCTACGCCGACAACTGGGTGCGGGTCAAGCCCGATGTGCTCGGCATCGACCCCCAGGCGGTCCTGGCCCCCGCGCAGCTCGCCGAGATCATCACCGGGATGATCCCGGAGAAGGGCAAGGCCGTCGAGGAGAAGCTCGACGGCAAGGCCGTCTACCGCATCGACCTCGGCAAGAAGAACAAGATCTGGGTCACCAAGGAGAAGCCGCACACGCTGCTGCGCATGGAGATCGAGGAGCTCGCCCCGGTCGAGGGCGGCGACCTCACCACGCGCACCCAGATGAACGTGAGCACGCCCGCGGCGGCCGACATCGAGAAGATGTACGACGACATCGCCTCGACCGTCAAGGACGACCTCGGGAGCTCGCGCGACTCCCGCATCGAGGTCACCTGGGACGGTCAGCTCGACATGAAGTGCCAGACCGGCGGCAAGTGCAGTGTCACCGGCAAGGTCAAGGACAACGGCGTCGCCGCCGACGGCGAGGACAAGATCCAGGTGCGCATGGACGCCAAGTTCACCAACTCCTCGCTGGGCGACAAGAAGTGCGACGACTCCGGGACCCTCGAAGTCGGCGGCACGACCTCGCTCTCGTGCAGCGTCGACTACGCCTTGGCGGCGAGCACCAACCCGCAGAGCTACCAGATCAACGGCGAGGGCCTGCTCTCGACCCGCGGCGTCAGCGGCAAGGGCAAGGACGCGCTGGCGAAGAAGGTCAAGGAGCAGCGCAAGACCACATTGGAGAAGGCGGGCGGCGCCCCCGCGAGCCCGTCCGAGGGCAACTGATCCGGGACCACTCGCGCCACCGGGCCCCCGCGCCCGGTGGCGCAGCGGAGGGAGGTGCCCGGCGCGCGCGTTCCGGGCCCCTCGTCGGCGTCCCGAGCGGATACCCTAGGAAGCCACTCCCGAGATTGAAGGACGGGACACCCTCGTGTTCGAAACGCTTTCCGACCGGCTGACTTCGGTCTTCTCCTCGCTGCGCGGCAAGGGCCGGCTCTCCGAGGAGGACATCGACAAGACGGCGCGCGAGATCCGCCTCGCGCTGCTCGAAGCCGACGTCGCGCTGCCCGTGGTGCGGGCGTTCATCGCGAAGGTCAAGGAGCGGGCCCGCGGCGAAGAGGTCTCCAAGGCGCTCAACCCCGCGCAGCAGGTCATCAAGATCGTCAACGAGGAGCTCGTCGAGATCCTCGGCGGCGAGACCCGCGAGATCCGCCACGCCAAGAACGCCCCGACCGTCATCATGCTCGCCGGCCTCCAGGGCTCCGGCAAGACCACGCTCGCCGGCAAGATCGTCAAGTGGCTCGCCGACCAGCGCAACACCCCGCTGCTGGTGGCGTGCGACCTCCAGCGCCCCAACGCGGTGACCCAGCTCCAGGTCGTGGGGCAGCGGGCGAGCGTGCCGGTGTTCGCGCCGCAGCCCGGCAACGGCGTGGGCGACCCCGTCGAGGTGGCCCGCCAGTCCGTCGAGCACGCGCGGCTCAACAACAACAACTTCGTCATCATCGACACCGCCGGGCGCCTCGGCGTCGACGCCGAGATGATGCAGCAGGCCGCCGACATCCGCGACGCGGTCCAGCCCGACGAGATCCTGTTCGTGGTCGACGCCATGATCGGCCAGGACGCCGTCAACACCGCGCAGGCGTTCCTCGACGGCGTCGGCTACGACGCCGTCGCGCTCACCAAGCTCGACGGCGACGCCCGCGGCGGCGCCGCGCTGTCCATCCGGCACATCACCGGGCGCCCCATCATGTTCGCGTCCACCGGCGAGAAGCTGGAGGACTTCGACCTCTTCCACCCCGACCGCATGGCGTCGCGCATCCTCGACATGGGCGACGTCCTCACCCTGATCGAGCAGGCGCAGCGCACGTTCGAGCAGGACGAGGTCGAGGAGATGGCGGGCGCGCTGGCGTCCGACACCGACTTCACCCTCGACGACTTCCTCAAGCAGATGCAGATGGTGCGGCGCATGGGCCCCATCAGCAACCTGCTCGGCATGATGCCCGGCATGGGGCAGATGCGCGACCAGATCAACGACGTCGACGACAAGGATCTCGACCGCATCACCGCCATCATCCGGTCGATGACCCCGGGCGAGCGGTTGAACCCGAAGCTCATCAACGGCTCGCGGCGGCTGCGCATCGCCAACGGGTCGGGCGTCCAGGTGAGCGACGTCAACGGCCTGGTCACGCGTTTCTTCGAGGCGCAGAAGATGCTGAAGCAGATGAAGAACGGCGGCATGCCCGGTATGCCGGGGATGCCGGGCATGGGCGGCGGCAAGAAGAAGGCCGCCAAGGCCCAGGCCAAGAAGGTGAAGAAGGGCAAGCAGCGCAGCGGCAACCCGCTCAAGGCCAAGCAGCAGGAGGCCGACCGCGCGGCCGAGCGCGAGCGTCGGCGCGAAGAGGGCCCGGCCGAGCAGGGCGGGCCGAAGCTCCCGCCCGGGTTCGGCGGCGGCGCGCCCACGCTGCCCCCGGGGTTCGGCGGCGGCAACGCCCCCGACCTCTCCGACTTCAAGCTGCCCAAGCAGAAGTAGCCCGGCGCCCCCGCGCGGGGGCGCCGGTCACCCGGTGTGTTCGATCCGACCCGCCGAGCCCGCTCAAGTGGCACCTCGGCCCTCTGAACGTCTGGCACAATTGACAGGCGACTAACGGTGCGCGGGACGGCCCTCTACCTTGCCGGCGCATCCACGTCCACAGCCCAGCGGTACTCCACAACCCCACGTGGACGTCGGCGCTGGGCGATCACGCCGTTTTCAGGAGAATCCACACCCGTGGCTGTCAAGATCAAACTCAAGCGTATGGGCAAGATCCGTACGCCGCAGTACCGCATCGTCATCGCCGACTCGCACACGAAGCGCGACGGCAAGGCCATCGAGGAGATCGGCCACTACCACCCGCAGGAGGAGCCGAGCTTCATCCAGGTGAACTCCGAGCGGGTGCAGTACTGGCTGTCCGTGGGCGCGCAGCCCACCGACCCGGTGTCGCACATCCTCAAGCTCACGGGCGACTGGCAGAAGTTCAAGGGCCTCCCGGCCCCCGCGCCGCTGAAGGTCGCCGAGCCGGTCGACGGCGAGGCGAAGGAGGCCGAGTTCCAGGCGGCCCTGAAGGAACTGGTCCTGCCCGAGAACTCGGCGAAGGACAAGCGCAACAAGAAGGCCGAAAAGGCCGAGGACAAGCCGGCCGAGGCGGAGAAGAAGCCCGAGGGCGAGGAATAAAGTGCTGGAAGAGGCGCTTGAGCACCTGGTCAAAGGGATCGTCGAGAATCCCGATGACGTCAATGTGCGAGCCCGCAGGCTGCGCAAGGGCAAGGTGCTCGAAGTCCGGGTCCATCCCGATGATCTCGGGAAGGTGATCGGCCGCAACGGCCGTACCGCCAAGTCGCTGCGGACCGTCGTCGGTTCGCTGGCCGGCGGGCGCTACGTCCGTGTCGATCTGCTGGATCTGCACGAAGTCCGCTGATCCGCGCCCACAGACCCGTCGGCTCCGGTCGACGCCCATGCGGTATGCGCTGGTTCGACCGCGCGGCAGGCCCGGCCTGCCGCGCGGTCGATTTGTGCCATCGAGGAGGGACGTGGCGATGCGCCTCGTTGTAGGCAGGATCGGCCGTGCGCACGGGGTGCGCGGCGACGTCGCCGTCGACGTGCGCACCGACGACCCGCGGGCGCGCTTCGCCGACGGTGCGCGGCTGTTCACCGACCCCGAGAGCGCGGGACCGCTGACCGTCGCCGGGTCGCGCTCGCACTCCGGGCGGCTGCTGGTGCGGTTCGAGTCCGTGGCCGACCGCACCGCCGCGGAGCGGTTGGCCGGTGTCACGCTGCTGGTCGACTCCGCCGCCATCGCCCCGGTGGACGACCCCGACGAGTTCCACGACCACGAGCTCGTCGGCCTGGCCGTGCGCACCGTGGCCGGCGCCGAGGTCGGTACGGTGCGCGACATCCTGCACAACGCCCAGGACGTCCTGGTGGTCGAGGGCCCCGGCGGCGAGGAGGTGCTCGTGCCGTTCGTGCGGGCCCTGGTCCCCGAGGTCGACACCGCGGCCGGCCACCTGGTCATCGACCCCCCGCCGGGTCTGCTCGACCTCTCCTAGCCGCCCTGGGGGGCCTATGCGCATCGACATCATCACCATCTTCCCCGAGTACTTCGCGCCGCTGGAGCTGTCGCTCATCGGCAAGGCCCGCGCCTCGGGGCTGCTCGACATCCGCCTGCACGATCTCCGGTCGTGGACCCACGACCGGCACAACACCGTCGACGACACCCCGTTCGGCGGCGGGCCCGGCATGGTCATGAAGCCGGAGCCGTGGGGCGCGGCGCTGGACGACGTCGCGGGCCGCGGGCCCGACGAGCGTCCGCCGCGGCTGGTCCTGCCCACACCGAGCGGGCGCCCGTTCACCCAGGCGGCGGCGGACCGCCTGGCGGGGGAGCCCCGCCTGGTGTTCGCCTGCGGGCGCTACGAGGGCATCGACTCCCGGGTCGCAGCCGACGCTGCGCTGCGGATGCCGGTCGAGGAGCTGAGCGTCGGCGACTACGTCCTCAACGGGGGGGAGTCGGCGGTGCTGGTGATGGTCGAGGCCGTGACCCGGCTGCTGCCCGGTGTCCTCGGCAACGCCGATTCGGCGGCCCAGGACTCGTTCGCCCCCGGCGCAATGCACAACCTGGTCGAAGGCCCGGTGTACACCAAGCCGCGAGTGTGGCGCGACCAGGAGGTGCCGCCGGTACTGCTGTCGGGCGACCACGGCGCCGTCGACCGCTGGCGGCGCGACGAGGCGCTGCGCAAGACCGTGCGCACCCGCCCCGATCTGGCCGAGCGCCTCGCAGCAGAGGGCGACCTCGACCGGCGCGACCGGGAGGTCCTGGAGGAGGCCCGGGTACAGGTCACTCCGGAAGCTGTGGCAGACTAGACGAGTTGCCCCTGTCGTCGGCTTTGTTCGCGTGCGCAGTCAAGACATTCCTGGCTGCCGGCCGCTGAACAGCCGCATCAACCGGGGGCGGCCGAATCCGAGCCCGGCAGATCCGCCCGCGCGCAGCGTTTATGCCCGTCGCCGCGGCGCGCAATCGATGAGGAACCGCTGAGATGCACACCGCAATCCAGGAGCTGGAGAAGGCCCAGCTCCGCACCGACGTCCCCGAGTTCCGTCCCGGCGACACGCTCAACGTCCACGTGCGGGTCACTGAGGGTACCCGCTCCCGGATCCAGGTCTTCAAGGGAATCGTGATCGGTCGCCAGGGCGCCGGCAACCGCGAGACGTTCACCATCCGCAAGATCAGCTACGCGGTCGGCGTGGAGCGCACCTTCCCGGTGCACACCCCGGCGATCGAGAAGATCGAGATCGTCTCCCGCGGCCGCGTCCGCCGCGCGAAGCTCTACTACCTGCGCAACCTGCGGGGCAAGGCGGCGCGCATCCGCGAGCGCCGCTGACCGCCCACCCGCCGCCGCGCACCGCACTGCGGGGCATCCCGGCGGCGGGCGCCGCGCTCGGCTAGGCTTCGCCCCGATGAGCGACGACGAGAACGCGATCCGGCGCCGCGGTACCGGGGCACCGGCTCCGCGTATTCCGGACGCTCCTCCACAGGATTCTGGCTCCTCCGTGTCCACGCACGGGGGGGCCAGTCGTGTATCGGGGCCCGCACGCGCGGGCACCGGCGTCGACACCGGTCCCGATCCGGGCGGCGGCGATGAGCAGGCAGCCGGATCGGCCAATACATGGGGAGAGCACGGACACCGGGATGAGCGCGAAGAGAGCCGCCAAGGGCGCGCAGAAGTCAGGTTCCTTCTGGAAGGAACTGCCGATCCTGATCGTGATCGCCCTGGTGCTGGCGTTCGTCATCAAGACCTGGGTGGTCCAGGCGTTCTACATCCCCTCGCGCTCGATGGAGAACACCCTGCTCATCGGCGACCGGGTGCTCGTCAACAAGCTCGTCTACCAGGTGCGCGACATCAAGCGCGGCGACGTGGTCGTGTTCAACGGCAACGGGTCGTGGGACGAGGAGACCGCTGAGACCCCGCCGTCGCAGAACCCCATCGCCAAGGGGTACCGCTGGGTCGAGCGGCAACTGGGCGTCGAGACGCAGGGCAAGGACTACATCAAGCGCGTCATCGCCCTGCCCGGCGACACCGTCCAGTGCTGCGACGCCGAGAACCGGGTGGTCGTCAACGGGCAGCCGCTGGACGAGCCGTACCTGTTCCCCGGCAGTGTCGAGACCCACCGGGACTTCGAGCCCGTGACGATCCCCCAGGGGCGGGTGTGGCTCATGGGCGACCACCGCGAACTGTCCAAGGACTCCAGGGCGCACCAGCTGGAGACCGGCGACGGCACCGTCGCACAGGACCACGTGGTGGGCCGCGCGTTCGTCCTCGTGTGGCCGCTGAACCGATTCACCACACTGCCCATCCCCGACACGTTCACCAAGGTTAACGGCGGCGCGGCCGCGGCCGCTGCGGGCGCCGCCCCGCTGGCGCTGGGCGCGCTCGGGGCCGTCCCCGTCCACCGGACGGGGCGCGGCCTGCTGCGCAGGCTGCGCCGCCCGTGACGCGCGAATTCCCCCAAATGCCCCCCACCGATTGACACGTGGCCCATCATGGTTGCTACGGGGGTGCCCACGGGCGGCCCCGCCGGGCGCGCAGGCGCAAGGACCGGATCATGAGGAGACAGGACACAGAACCGGGGAAGGCACGACGAAAGCGAGCGGTTGGATGAGTTCTGAGGACCTGGAGAAGTTCGAAGCCGAGATGGAGCTCCAGCTCTATCGCGAGTACCGCGACGTCGTCGGGTTGTTCGGATACGTGGTGGAGACCGAGCGTCGGTTCTACCTCACCAACCAGGTCGACCTGCAACCGCGTACTACCGACAACGGCGAGACCTACTTCGAGGTCACCATGCAGGACGCGTGGGTGTGGGACATGTACCGGCCGGCGAGATTCGTGAAGAACGTCCGAGTGGTCACCTTCAAGGACGTGAACGTCGAAGAGATCACAAAGTCCGACCTTGAAGTGCCGCCCAACGGCCAGCCCGGGGCCGAACCGGGCCCGACCCCCTGAGGTCCGCGGCGCGCGGCCGTTGCCGCGGCGCCGCCGCAATGTCACCCTGCGGCGGCGCCGCGGCTTTGGTGTGGTGGGGCCGCGGGGCCGCGGTCATGGTGTGACCCTGCTGCGGTGTTGCGGCCACGTTGTGATCCCCTCCGCGCGGGTAGGGCGAGGAAGAACCCGCCCACGCCACGAGGGGAGTCACCATGCGCGAACGCGATCCCGGCGACCGCCGGCAGGACCGGCAGGACCGGCAGGACGACGAACCGTCCGCAGCGGCGCAGGAGGACGCGGTCGGCAACCAGGCGCGCGCCGAGCCGATGCCCGCCGCCCCGGAGGAGTCCGGGGGCGCCGCTGTCCGCCGCAACGAGGAACTGGGGGCGCTGGGCACCGCGTCGGACCTGCCGCCGCGCGCTGAGGCGCCGGCCAACGACCAGGCGGCCGACCCGCCCGAGCGCGTCACTGGAGCGGTCCCCGCCGCCCAGGCCCCGCAGAACGCCCCGGGCGTCCAGGTGGCCCAGGGCGAGCCGGAGCACGACGGCGACCAGTGGCGGGTGCGCGATGTCGCCAACGCCGTCCACGGCAGCCCCGACGGCGAGGTCGACACCCGCGCCGACCAGCCGTCAACGGGCTCCGACACCCCGTAGCAGCGGGGTTCGGGCGCGGCGGATCCGGCGGAGGGCCCGGCGGGAGCCGCCGTCCTCTGCGCGACGCGCCTGCGCCGGCCGCCGTCGAAGCCGGTTGCGAGGGCGCGGCCCGCGTCGGCGCGCCGTTGCGGCGACCCGCGCTCGCGCGGCGGTGTGCTGCGCTGCTACACACCGCCCCCACCGGAACCGCCGGCGAGTTCGCGCACGGTGGCCATGTCGCTGAACGGGATCACCCGATCCCCGATGACCTGGTGCGGTTCGCTGCCCTTTCCCGCGACGAGAACGGTGTCGCAGGGGTCGGCGGCGTCGAGCGCGCGGGCGATCGCCCGGCGGCGGTCGGCGAACCGCTCGAATGGCGTGCCCGTCGCCTCCAGTCCCGGAACGATCTGGTCGATGATCGCCTCGATGTCCTCGCCGCGCGGGTTGTCGGACGTGACGATGCACAGGTCGGAGTGGGTTCCGGCGATCTCGCCCATCTCGGCCCGCTTGGTGGTGTCGCGGTCGCCGCCGCACCCGAAGACGGTGATGACCCGGCCGGCGGCGAACCCTCGGATCGTCGCGAGCACCTTCTCCAGAGAATCGGGGGAGTGCGCGTAGTCGACGATCACGGCGGTGCCGGAACGGGTCTCGAAGCGTTCGAACCGGCCGGGGATCGGCGGCATCCGGTCGAGGGCGCCGACGAGTCCGGCGAGGTCGTGGCCGAGGGTGTGGCAGGCGGCGATGGTCGCGAGCGCGTTCGCGACGGAGTACCGGCCGGGCACGGGGATCGCCGCCGGGTACTTCCGGCCGTCGTGGTGCAGGGTGAACCGGGTGCCTGAGGCGTCGATGGTGAGGTCGGTCGCCCGGTAGTCGGCCTCGGCGTCCAAGGCGTAGGTGGTCACCGCGCCCGGCATCATCGCCGGGATCGCGGCCCCCACAGGGTCGTCGACGTTGACGACCGCGTGCCGGCACAGGCCCTCGAACAGGCGCAGTTTGGCGTCGCGGTAGTTGTCCATCGTCCCGTGGTCGTCGAGGTGGTCCTGCGTCAGGTTGGTGAAGATCCCGACGTCGAGGAACGTGTGGTCGACGCGGTGGTTCAGCAGCCCCATCGACGTGGCCTCCAGTACGACGCTGTCGGCCCCGTGGTCGCGCATGCAGCCCAGCAGGTACTGGAGGTCGGGGGATTCCGGGGTGGTCAGGACCGACCGCGGCATCGGGATCAGGTCGTCGCCGATCCGGCTGCCGGCCGTGCCGATGACGCCGACAGTGGAGCCTTCGGCGAGGCGCAGGACCGACTCAACCATGTACGAGACGGACGTCTTCCCGTTGGTCCCCGTGATCGCGACCATGTCCATGTGCCGCCCCGGTTCGCCGTAGTAGCGCGAGGCGACGAGTGCGGCGGCGATCCGCGTGTCGGCGACCCGCACTGCGCACGCGGCCGCAGCGGACGCCGCGGGTTCCGCGGGGTCCGGGGAGTCGCCGTCGACGAGCACCGCCACCGCGCCGCGGGCGAGGGCCGGGCCGATGGACGCCGGCCCGCCCTCCTCGTGGCCGGGCACAGCGACGTAGAGCGCCCCCGGTGAGACCCGGTGCGCGTCGAAGCACGCCCCCGCGGTGATGGGTGTGTCCGGGTCGCCGCGGAGGACGTGGTGGTCGTGGCCTGCCAGCAGTGCGCTGAGCTTCACGGTGGTCCCTTCGGAGGTGCCGCCTCGACCGGTGGCCTCGGCACCGCCGGGCGGCGGCGCCGGCAGGCGGCGGGGCGCCGCGGTCATGAGCGGGAGGTGGGGTGAGCAAATGGGCGGCCCGGGGCGTCCGGGGAGACGGACACGACAGCTCGGCCCGGAGGGGCGGGATTGCGAGGGGGACCTCAGGTGTGGCGCCGCGCGCCGCTGAGAACGCTGAGAACCCTGAGACCGGTGCGGTCGGGAAAGACGGGAAGAGTGGGAACGGCGGGAACGGGGGAGAGCGGGTGAAGGTCGCTAGCCGTGGCCGTGCAACGCCTTGCAGCCGTAGTTCCGCACCTGTGAGCAGACGCCGGACACCGGGTCGGCTGCACTAGCGCCCCCGACGTCCGCGCACCGTACGGGGATGGCCTGGAGCAGGCACTCCCTCACCGCACGTGTGCATCTCATGGATCGAGTGTACGGCCGGGCGCCGCACCCGGGCGCCGCTCGACTCCTACCACTGCCGGTAGCAGGAACCCTGCTCGCGTATTCGGACGGAAAGGCGACGGTCGTCCGCGAACTCATCGCCGAAGCCCGGGCTGCGGCGGCGCAGTCGGCTCCGCTATCGGACGGGGCGGCGGCGGAGCGCCCGCAGACCGCCCCCTAGCCCGCCCCCGTTCCCCCGAAGGCAGCGGCCGGGTGCCAGGGGCCCTGAGGCCGGGGCCGAAACCGGACCCGGTGCTTCGCGCCGCTCGCGTACCGCGCGGAGCGGTCGCCTTCGACGCTGCGGGGTGGAGGGTGGTCGTGGGAGGGGCCGGGCTCCTTATGCCAGCGGGCGGTCACGTCCCGCCGGGCTGTCCCGTCGGGTGGGTATGAGCACTCTGCGCCATCGAACCGCGGTCCTCGGCGCGCGCGTCGGCCGTCGAACCGGCGGGCAGGATCGCGATCGCCGACCTGAACGCCACCCTCGTGGCGCGCACGTACTGTTCCATCCCTCGGGACCGCTGGATCCGCTGCGGGCCCGCCGCCGACCCGGCAGCCGCCCCCTCCGCCCTCACCCCATCCGCCACCTCCGCCCCCATCAGCGCTCCGGGGCGCCGTCCGTTAGGGAATCATGAACATCGTGACACCCGAGAGGATCGACGCGCTCCGTTCGCTGGCGTTCTCCATGGCGTACCGCATGCTCGGCCAGGCGGCCGACGCCGAGGACATCGCGCAGGAGGCCCTCGTCAAGCTGCTCGGCACGCCGAGGGTCGAGAACCAGGAGGCGCTGATCACCACGATCGCGACCCGGCTGAGCATCGACGTGCTCCGCTCGGCCCGCGCGCGGCGCGAGACCTACGTCGGCGATTGGCTGCCCGAACCGCTCGTCGCCGAGGACGCCGCCGGTCCCGCCCACGCCGAACTCGCCGACGACCTGTCGACCGCGTTCCTGGTCCTGCTGGAGACGCTCTCGCCGATCGAGCGGGCGGCGTTCCTGCTCCACGAGACCCTGGGCTTCAGCCACCGCGAGGCCGCCGCTGTCATCGACCGCTCCGAGCAGGCCACCCGCAAGATCGTGTCCAGGGCGCGCGCCCGCATCGCCGACCGCCGCCCCCGGCACGCCGACGCGCCGCGCCAACGCGCCGAACTCGTCGAACGGTTCCTCGCCGCATGCGAGCACGGTCTCGTGGACGAGTTCGTCGAACTCCTCCACGACGACGTCGTGCTGACCGGTGACAGCGGCGGCAACGTCCCACGCGGCGTCGCCATCAGCAAGCCGGTCTCCGGACGGCGGGGCGTGACGAAACTGCTCCTCGGCTTCAGCCGCTACATGGTCCCCGCGCACTTCGAGTCCAGGACCGTCAACGGGACCCCGGGTGCCGTGATCGTCGCCGAACCCGTGGTGGGCGGTGGCCTCATCGCCGTGATCGACTTCGAGTTCACCGAGGGGCGGATCAGCCATATCCGCTCCGTCATCAACCCCGACAAGCTCCGCCACCTCGGCCATCTCGCGGACCTGCACGCCTTCGCCAATGGGCGGACGCTTTGACCCGTCGCGCGACCGCCGTAGCAGCGCAACGGCGGCCTCGGTCAGCGCACTGGTCCGGGCGGGTGCGGGCGTGGGTGTGGCGAGTCCGGGGCCGGGTCCGGTTGGCTTGGTGGGTGCGGGCTCACCGCTGCTGCTCTTTCCCACCGGGGACAGGGCGCCGACAGCGGACAAGGCCGCCCAGCGAACCGGAGCCGCCTTCCGAGGACGGCCAGGACCCCGCTATCCATCGTTCAATGCGGCGGTTGATGGCGGCTTCCTGCTCAGCGAGTTTGCTCGCAGCAGGCGGGCGCCGAGCAGTGCGTACCACCCGAACCCAATGGCCAGGCTGACCCGCTGCCACAGCCCGTGGAACGCCCCTGTCTGGGCTGCGCTGTCGAACTGGTGGGCGGCGATCATCATCGTCGCGGGGGTGAGGACGCCTGCGGCAAGGGTGAGCATCGTCCACGCCCATTCCCCAGGACGCCCCATGGAGCGGTAGGCCGCGGCGAACATGGCGGCGGTCAGCGCTCCGAAGGTGGGGAACATGTTCAGGTCGTGGACCACGCCGTTCAGGGTGGGTTCGGTGGTCCCCTCGCTCCCGGGCGGGTAGCCGACGTAGGGGTCAACGGGGAAGATCCCTTGGACGACCAGGCCGATCCCGAAGAGGCCGGTGAACAGCGGGATCGCCACCGAACCGCGTCCGCCGTCCAGTTCTCGGCGAACGCCCACGGCGAAGGCGGTGGTCAGCAGGCCGACCGCGACGAAGTTGGCGGTCTGCACCCACCCGCCGTCGCCCAAGCTGAGTTCGCTTCCCCAGTGGTGCAGCGGGTCATAGCCGGGCCGCAGTGCGCCCGCGATGAGGAGCACGACGACGAACAGGAGCGGGGCCGCGCCGAAAGCGAGAAGGACCCGGGTCGCCCTGCTTGCCGCGGGGGTCGATGACGGTGGTGACGGCATGGCGGCTCCTTAGCAATGCTCAATCCTTATCGGCGCTAAGGTTCCTTATCGCTGCTAAGCTGTCAAGTCGTGGACGATGAAGGGCAGATCAAACGCACCGGGCTCGCACCCGACACTGTCGCCGCTGCGGCCGTGGAACTGCTCGACGAAGTCGGGCTGGACGGCCTGACAGTCCGTCGCCTGGCTGCTGAGCTGGGGGTCAGGTCACCTGCCCTGTACTGGCATTTCCGCGACAAGCGCGAACTGCTGGACCTGATGGCCCAGCATCTTCAGTCGCCACGGGAGGCACCGGGTCCACGTGATTCGGAAGGCTGGTCAGCGTGGGTCACCCGCCGTGCCCGCGAACGTCGTCACCTCCTCCTCTCACGCCGCGACGGCGCGCGGCTGGTCGTGGGGGCACGGTCCGGCCCCGCTGCGGCCCGGGCTTTCGACGCCGAGTTGACGGTGCTGGTGGGCTTCGGCTTCACCCCGGTCGAGGCGATGCGATCGATCATCTCCATCGGCCACTTCGTCACCGGCTTCGTCATGGAAGAGCAGGGCGCGCAGGGCGGTCGCCACAAAGACGACCCGGGTACCGCAGAGGACAGGCCGCGAGGACGAGGCACCGAGACGCCGTCAGCGTCGAACGCGGATACGCCCATGCTGTCTGCTGCCATCGCCGAAGGCGGCCCACCCGAAAGCGACGAGGCGTTCGAGCAGGGGCTAAGGCTGCTCGTGGATGGCATGGCCGTACTCCTACGCGACACCAAGGGGAGACCCCTTCGGCAGAACGCCCCCGGCCCCGAATAGGGAGTTCGGGGTATCGCATCGCTCGATGCGTTGAGCGACGATGAAGCATGCCGTTCCGCTGAGGCAACGGGGAAAAGCAGACGACCGCGACTGTCCATCACATTTCGATAACACGCCACAAGGCGCCAGGTCATTAACCCCAATCCCCGCGCACGCGGGGGTGAACCGCGTGGCCGCGCGCTCCGGCGAACAGCCCCCGCCGACCTTGGGCCTAGGGCACAGTGGTGTGCCATCACGGATACGAGGGACAGGAAAAGGCCCATGGGGTACGCGCGGCTGCTGGGGACACCCCGGATCGCCGGGCTGTGGGCCGCCCAGCTCCTCGCCGTGCTCGGCGCCCGCCTCTACGCCCTAGCGGTGATGTGGCTGGTATGGGAGACCACCGCCTCCGCGTTCCTCATGGGGTTGGTCGCAGTGCTGGAGTCGGTGCCCTACGTGATCATGGGCGCGGTCGGCCGCCGCGTCCTCGCCCGGATGGCGACGCTGCCCCGGCTGGCCGGGGTGGAGCTGGCGCGGGCGGGGATCGTCGGGGTGCTGCCGCTGCTGTGGGCGGTGCCCGAGGCGCGCACGCCCGCGCTGCTGGCCGTGGCGCTGCTGCTCGGCATCACCGGGGCGCTGATCGACCCGGTGCTGCCCGGCCTGGTCCCGGGCCTGGTGGACCGCGCCGACGCCCAGCCCGTCATGGGCCTGCTCGACCTCACCGGGCGCATCGCGCGCATCCTGGGTCCCGGATCGGCCGGGGCGCTGCTGCTGCTCGTCTCCGAGGTGCAGTTCTACTGGCTGACCGCCGGCGGGTTCGCGGTGAGCGCGGCCGCGCTGTGGGCGATCGGCCGCCACGCGGGCACCGCAGCACCACCCCAGCAGGAGGAGGACAGGGAACTGCCCGCCGCGCTGCCGCTGCTGCGCGCCCACCCCGCGGTGGCGTTCGCGGTCAGCTTGCACGGCTTCGGGATCTTCGCCGGGTCCGCCGCGGCGATCGGCATGCCGATCCTGCTGACCACGACATTCGATGGCGACGCCGCCGATTACGGGGTCATCACCGCGATCACCGCCGCCGGCGCACTGGCCGGCAACCTCGTCGTCGGCAACGCGCGGATCGGCGGCGGGTGGCTCACCGTGTACTGCGGGGCGTGGCTGGCCAGCGGCCTCACCCTGGCGGGGATGGGCGCGGCGCCGAACCTCTGGGCGCTGTGGGGGGTGGCGCTGCTGTCGGGGGCGGCGGCACCGATCTCCGGAGTGGCGCTGCACGGGGTCCTCGCCTCCCAGTTCGACCAGTCCGCGCGTGTGGCGCTGCTGGCCACCGACCAGATGGTCATCCGCGCGGCGGGCACGGCGGGGATGCTCATCGTCCCGCTCTACGTCGTGGTCCACCCGCCGCTGGCGTTCGCGGCCTCAGGACTGGCGCTGGCCGGGTGCGCCGTGGCGGGGCTGGCCATGGCACCCCGGCTCAGCCCTGCGCCGGTGCGGGTTTGAACACGCGGGCAGGCCCGCCCCATCAGGGCGGGCCTGCTGTTCAGCGGATCAGGCGTCCAGGCGCCAGTGGGTGACGGTGACGTCCTCCATGGGCACGCCGAGCTTCTGGTAGATGCGGGTGTGCATCGTGCCGAGCCACGCGTCCTTGCGGTCGGTGTAGAACTCCTCGTCGTACCAGGCCACGCCGAGCAGGACGGTGCCGCCGCCGTTGGGGTTGTCGGATTCGGCCTCCCAGTAGGTGTTCTGCCAGTCCCAGAGCATCGTCTCCTCGGGGCGGGCGCGCAGCCGCTCGTCGGAGTCGCGCAGCGACTCGATGACGCGACGGACGGTGGCCTCGTCGGGGCAGTAGTACCGGCAGTCGGAGAACGCGATGGCCTTCTTGTCGCCGCGACGCTCGTCGTCGCCGTCCTCTCCGACGAGGACGCGCACGCGGGTCACCGGCTCCACCGCCGGGTCGTACATGGTCAGGGTGGACATGGGGGGTTCCCTTCTCTGGCGGTCCGGTCACCGGGCGGCGGCCGGGACGGGTGTGAGGTGGGCGGGGTCGGTGCCGTCGCGCATCCGGCACCCGCCGGGGTGACGAAGCGAATGTTCAGGCCCACGCGCGGCGTCGCGGTCCTGTTGGCGGGGCTGAAGTGGACCAGGCGGGGGTCCATGGCCAGGCCGTGACCGGCCTCCACGGGGGCGGCCGTCCACACCCCCGGGGGCGGGCCCGCGATGGTCAGCGGGCGGCCCGGGGTGTCCGCGCGGCGGGTGCGCCGGTACCCGCCCGCGTGCGAGCCGGGGGCGACCCGCAGGCATCCCGCGTCCGCACTGGCGGGGGTGAGCGCCAGCCACAGGGTGACGGCGCGCGCCGGGTCCAGGGTGAGGTGGTCGTTGGTGCCGTCCTGGTGCGGCGGGACGACCATGTCGGCACCCGGAGCCTTGATGATCAGGAAGGTGTTCTCGATGAGCAGCGCGTCGCCGATGACGGCGCGCGCGGTCGCGGTCACCTCGGGGGAGCACACGAGGTCGCCGATGGCGGGGAGGGTGAGGTGGGGGTTGGCGGTGACCGGCGCCGCCGGGTCGATCCCCGCGCGGAGGGCGTCGACCTCGGCACGGTCGGCCCACGGGCCGACGTGGGCGTAGCCGAGCCGGGTGTAGCGGCTGATGTTGACGGGCCGCACCGATGACACGGGCATAGGGCCACCTTTAGTTACATTTAGTTAGGTAGTGATGTATTAATGGTGCGCTTCCTGCTGACACCGGTCAATAGGTAGTGACCTATCCTGGTGGCCAGAGAACGCAGCCAATGAGAGGAGGCAGCCATGGCGCGTTGGGAGACCATCACCGGGGAACTGCGCGAGGCCATCATCCGAGGGGAGATCGCCCCCGGCACCACGCTGCCGCGCGAGACCGACCTCGAAGAGCGCTACGGCGCCTCACGCACCACGGTCCGCCGCGCCGTCGAGGAACTGGAGGCCGAGGGGCTGGTGGAGAAGGTGCGCCGACGCGGCACCGTCGTGCGCCGGAGCCCGGCGCGCACACGCCTGACCCGGTCCCGCCGCGTCTACCGCGACGACATCGGCTATTTCTTCGACCGGACCGCCCAGGGCTGGCGCGCGCTGGAGACCCCGACCATCACCCGCGTGCCCGCCCCGGCCGACGTGGCGCGCCTCCTCGGGGTCGAGCCGGGCGGCGACGTCACCGCCCGCTCCCGGATCATGGGCGAGCCCGACACGGGCGAGGCTACCCAAGTCGCCGTCTCCTACCTGTCCCCCGACGCGGTCGCCGAACTGCCGGTACTTGCCGAACCCGACACCGGGCCGGGCGGCATCTACGACCGCATGGAGGAAGCCGGACACAGCCCCCTCGAATGGGAAGAGGCCATTTCCGCGCGCATGCCCAGCCCGGAGGAGGCCCGCCTTCTCGCGCTCGCGCCCGGCGTGCCCGTGCTGCGCATCGTCCGCACCACCCGCACCCCCGGCGGGCGCGTCCTGGAGGTGAACGCCACCGTGCTCAGCGCGGAGCGCTTCGAGATCGGGTACGCGATCGACCGCGACACGAGTGCAACCCCCTGATCGCGACCGTGGCCACCTTCGGCGAAACCATGACGTAGCGGGCGAGTCCGGCACAGCATCCCGATCACCTCTGGATGATCGGAGAATCATGAGGGCACTCCCCCTGGTCGGCGCCGCTGTCCTGGTCGTCGTCGCATGCACCAGTCCGCCGCCCGAGAAGGACAAGCCGGACCTCTCTGAGCAGGAGGCGTATGAGGACCAATCCCCGCGCACGCGGGGGTGAACCGGGAAGCGCGATCATGAGCGCGGCCAGCGGACCCCAATCCCCGCGCATGCGGGGATCTCCGGGACAAGTTCACGCGATGATCATCGAAGTGGAGGCGAGGACGGTAGCGGTCGGGGCTGGTCACTGTCGGTCTCCAACTCCGAGCGGCGGACCGCTCCGCCTCCTCTTGACTCCGGGTTCACACGGTGTGGTTGGGTGATCGTCGGCGCCGAGATCCGGATCGGAAGTTTGATGATCAACCGTTCGTTGTCCCCTGTATCCCCTGTCCCTGCTGCGGTCATCGCCGTGATTGCCTGGCTTGCGTCCGCTTTCCTGCTGGTGGGCCCGCTTCCCGCTGTCGGCCTGTACTTCGGGGAATGCCGGACGATGCTGGATCCGGGGATCGAGGGTTGGTGTGCCCGTGGGCAGGTGACCCAGTTGATGTACGCGGGAATTGCACTGCTGGTAGCGGTCCCGGCCACAGCCATGTGGGTGTACCGCGCGCTGTGGCGGGCCGTAATGCGCCGGGATCAGGCGAACTGACCCGACGGCCAGATGCACGCCCAGAGCGAAGGCCACCCACGCCCGAAGGTTCCATCAGGCCCTCCAAGTTCCGCGCATGGGGTGGACCTGCGGTCAGTCCGACCCGTGCGGGCCGATCGCCCTGGGGTATGTGTCCCTGGCCGGGCGGCGACGATTCAGCCCTGGATGGAGGCAGGCGGCATCCCGGCCACGATCCGGTGGGAGCTGCCGGGGGCCGGCGGGGCGGGCTCCGGCGGTCGTCATCGCCACGTGCGACCGGCGCGCAAATGCCTGATGACGTGAGCCGCGTCGCGGCCGGCTCCGCGCAGGGTGGCTGAGGAGAAGCTGCGCTGGAACTCCAGCCCGACGTAGCCCAGTCCGGGCACGGTGGTCGACACACCGCCGGTGTGCAGCGGGGCGCCACCGTCGTCAAGGGCCCCGGTGCCGTGGAGGTAGTCCAGGGCAGGGCGGTAGCCGGTGGCCAGGATGAGGGTGTCGATGCTCTCCCGGGTGCCGTCCGACCACTCGACCTTGCCGTCCTCCAGGCGGGTGAACATCGCGCGGCGGTCGGGGTTGCCGGTGGCGAACGCGGCCCGGTGGCGGCCGTCGTCGTTGACCAGCACCGGTCCCTTGAGCCAGATCTTGCGCAGGGGCGCGGAGTCCAGGCCGGTGCGCACGAACCACCAGTGGATGTCGCGCCCCAGCGGGCGGGCGTTCGCCCAGGCGATCGGGGACCGGCTGGCCAGCGTCACGCGCGCGGTGTCGGCGAGTTCGGTGGCGATCTGCACGGCTGAGTTCCCGGCTCCCACGATCACGACGCGCTGCCCGGCGAACGGGCAGGGGCGGCGGTAGTCGGCGGTGTGCAGGACGGTGCCGGTGAAGTCCGCCAGACCGGGCAGCACGGGCCGGTAGGGGCGGGAGAAACCCCCGGTCGCGGCGACCACGGCACGGGCGGCGAAGCTGCCGCCGTCGTCCGTGATCGCGGTGAAGGCGCCGTGCTCGGCTTGGATCCGGGTGACGCGGTGGCCGTGGCGGATGTCGGCGTCCAGGTGGGTGGCGTAGTCGCGCAGGTAGTCCACGATCTCGTCGCGCCGCGGGTAGCGGTCCCCGTCGCCGCCCAGCGCGCGCCCGGGCAGGGCGGAGAAGCGGGCAGGGGAGAACAGCGCGAGGCTGTCGTAGTAGTGCGGCCAGGACCCGCCGGCGTCCTCAGCGGCGTCCAGGAGGAGGGGGCGGAGACCGCGGCGGTTGGCGGCGCGGGCCGTTGCCAGGCCGGACTGGCCGCCGCCGATGATCAGCAAGGGGTACTCGGGCATCACGTGC
This sequence comes from Murinocardiopsis flavida, assembly GCF_003014485.1. Lineage (GTDB taxonomy): Bacteria > Actinomycetota > Actinomycetes > Streptosporangiales > Streptosporangiaceae > Murinocardiopsis > Murinocardiopsis flavida. Next base: position 75,119 of record NZ_PYGA01000014.1, read on the forward strand.
TCCTGGTCGTGAGGGGGTTCACGGGCATGGGACAGGGACGGGCGTGCGGCGCGGCCGCCGTCGCCGAGGGCGTCTGCCAATGGACGTGGGCGGGTCGGGTCAGGTGGGGGGAGTGGACGCGGGGTCCCGGGTGGCCAGGGCCGCGCACGCCCCGAGGGCGCCGAGCGCGGCCAGGACGGCGAACACCGCTGGGAAGCCGCCCAAGACCGGTGCCATCGCCGCACCGGCCCAGGGGGCCAGGGCGATGCACAGCATGAGCGGGGTGTGCAGGATCCCGTTGAGGACGGCGTAGTCGTCGGTTCCCCACCGGTCGGTCACCGCGGTGGCCTGCACCAGGGTGAAGATCCCGCGGGCCATTCCGGCGAGTAGGGCGATGAGCAGCAGCACGACCAGCGGGCCGGGCACGGCCGCGAACAACGCCGTACTGATCGCGCAGGTGGCGAGCACCGCCACCGCGCGGGCAACCGGGCCGGTGCGCCGTTCCAGCGGAGCGTAGACCAGCCGCCCCAGCACCTGGCCGAGGCCGCCGATCCCCAGAGCCCACGCTGCCGTCGCGGTATCCAGCCCTCGGGCCTGAAGCAGGGGGACGAGGTTCACCACGACCGCGTACACCCCGAAGGCGCCCAGCGACAACGACGCCGCCAGCGCCACGAAGCCCCGGCTGGTCACCACGCCGCGCACCTGGGAGGTGCGCGTGCGACCGGTGCGGGTGCCGGGGGCCCGCTGCCGCCAGGCGGGGTTCAGGGCCAGGGCGTGCAGCGGCAGCACCACCACGGCCAGGGCACCGGCCAGCACGAGGTAGGTGCCGCGCCAGCCCATTGCGTGCTCCAGGACGGCGGTCAGCGGGGCGAAGATCGTGCTGGCCAGCCCCGCGACGAGCGTGAGTGCGGTCAGCGCCTTCACCCGGCCGCCGCCGTACCAGGCGGTGAGCGCGGCGAAGGCCGGCGGGTAGAACAGTCCGGCCATCGCCGCGCCCGCCGCCAGCCACCCCGCCGCGAACACCCACAGGGACGGTGCAAGGGCGATCGCGACCAGCGCGGGCACGGCCGCCCCCGCGCTCAGGGTCATCACGATGCGCGGGCCGCGCGCCTGCAACCACCGGCCCACAACGGCCCCCGCGAGTCCGGCCACCACCTGTGAGCCCGAGAACGCCGCAGTGAGCGCGCCCAGCGACCAGCCGGTGTCCGCCCTGATCGCCGGAGCGAGCACCGGGAAGGCGTAGAACAGCACCCCGTAGCTGGTGGTCACGGTGACACACAGCGCGACCAGCGCCCGTTCGGCGCCCGGAGCGTCCGCCATCCCGGAAGCCGGGCCGCTCGGTGCCGGGCGACTCATCTCAGCAGTGGCAGGGACGGACGGGTCAGGGCAGGACGGGTCAGGGACGGACGGGTCGGCTCGACCGTCTCAGGGTCCGGACCGCAGCACCCGGCCGCACCCGCTGCCGATTCGGGTGCGTCGAAGAGGCCCGATCCGCCGCACACACCGGTGTCGGGCAGGGTGAGTTCGACCCTCGCGGCGGCCTCGTGGTCGCCCGCGAGTTCGGCGGCGATGCTGCGGACCTGCTCGAACCCTGTCAGCGCGAGGAAGGTGGGCGCCCGGCCGTAGGACTTCATCCCCGCCAGGTAGAAGCCCTGCTCGAGGTGCGACAGCTCCGCCACTCCGTGGGGGTAGACGGTGCCGCAGGAGTGCACGTTGGGGTCGATCAGCGGCGCCAGTTCCACCGGGGCCTGCAAGGTGGGGTCGAGTCCGAGGCGGATCTCGGAGAGGAACGAGAGGTCGGGGCGGAATCCGGTCAGGGTCACGACCTCGTCCACCGCGTCCAGTTCGCGCCCGGTGTCGTCGACCAGCACCACCCGGCCGCCTTCGGCGCGGCGCACCCCGTCGGTGCGGAAGCCGGTGACGACCTCGATGCGCCCGGCCGCCACGGCGGCCCGGGCCCGCTGTCCCAGCGCGCCCCGGGCGGCGAGCTGGTCGGCGGCCCCGCCGCCGAACGCGTCACCGACGTCGCCCCGGCGCAATACCCACACCGCCCGGGTCGCGGGGGCCTGCTCGGCGAGTTCGGCCAGGGCCACCAGCGCGGTCAGGGCCGAATGGCCGCGCCCCACGACCGCGGTGCGCCGGTCGGCGTAGCGGGCCCGCTGCGCCGGTTCGGTGAGGTCGGGGGCGCGGTAGGAGATCCGTTCGGCGGCCGCGGCTTCGCCCAGAGCGGGAAGCCCGTCGCCGCCCACCGGGTTGGGGGAGCCCCAGGTGCCCGAGGCGTCGATCACCGCGCGGGCGATGATCCGCTCCTCCTGTCCACCGGTAAGGCGGACGTGGACGGTGAAGGGCTGCGCGTCCCTCCCGGTGTCCACGACACGATCGCGTCCCTGCCGGCTCACCCCGGTGACCTCGGCGCCGAGGCGCACGCGCGGGCCCAGCGCGGCCGCGAGTGGCGCGAGGTACCGTGCGGCCCACTCGGCGCCGGTGGGATAGGCCGCATCGTCGGGCCGGTCCCACCCAGTGGCGGCGAGCAGCGTGGCGGCGGCAGGGTCCACCAGGTCGCGCCACATGGAGAACAGTCGGACGTGGCCCCACTCGGCCACCGCTGCGCCGGCCCGGTCGCCCTTCTCCAGCACCAGCACCGGCATTCCGCGCTCGGCCAGCTCCGCGGCCGCGGCAAGCCCTACCGGGCCCGCGCCGATCACCACAACCGGACGTTCCTCGCTCACGACAACCTCTTTCATCGATGTGCGTCGATTAAGGGCGACTGTATCGATGGTCATCGATGGACGCAATCATCGATCGTGGTCGATAATGCGTGGGTGACCATCACGACGCACGCGCCACTGCCGACCCTGCCGTCCGGCGACGCCCAGACCTACGCCGCCTGGTTCGCCTGCCTCGCCGACCCCACCCGCGTCCGCCTCCTGCACTCCGTGGCCTCGGCCCCCGGCCCCGCCACTGTCGGGGACCTCGCGTCGGCGCTGGGCATCGGCCAGCCGACCGTCTCCCACCACCTGCGCAAGCTCGCCGAGGTCGGCTTCGTCACGCTCACCAAGGACGGCACCGCCACACGCGTGGCGATCAACCCCGCCTGCTGTAGCGGACTGCCGCACGCCGCCGACGCGGTCATGGGCCTGCTCGACTCCCGCCCCTGCTGCCCCACCGACCTGCCCGCCGACGTCACCGTGCGCCCCATGGACGACCGCGACCTCGACACCGTGCGACGCATCTACGCCGAAGGCACCACCACCGGCCAGGCCGCCTTCGAGATCGAAGCACCGAATCCCCACGATCCCCACGACCTCTCCGAGACCGAAGCACCGGACCCCCACGACCTCACGGCCGCATGGCACGAGGGGCACCGGTGGGTGGCCGAACGCGACGGCGAAGTGGTCGGCTGGGCGGCACTCGCCCCGGTATCCGCACGCGCGGTCTACGCGGGGGTCGCCGAGACCTCCGTCCATGTGCGCGAGACCGCCCGCGGGCGCGGCGTGGGCAAGGCGCTGATCCACCGCCAGGTCACCGCGGCCGACGCCGACGGCCTGTGGACGCTCCAGACCTCGGTGTTCCCCGAGGACAAGGCGAGCCTCGCCCTGCACCGGTCCGCCGGGTACCGCACCGTGGGCATCCGCGAACGCATCGCCCGCCACAACGGCACCTGGCGCGACACCGTCCTCCTCGAACGCCGCCGCAACGACGCCCCCGAAACCCCGGGCCCGGTGTGTGGATAGACGTTCGGCGAGCCGCGGCCTCGCTGCGCGGGCGCGGTGCCTTCGCACGGGTCAGAACTGGTCGCCGCCTACTGCTTGACCGATCGGGAACGTGTGCCGGGTCGCGGCGCAGATCGTCTCCAGCGCGTGAATCGGCACGTCATCGGTGCTGACGCTGACCCGCAGTACCTGTACGACCCACTCGCCCGGGATGTCCAGCAGGTCGGCCTCGTATGGCGTCGGCGGGCGCGCGGTCAGCGTCTCTGTGGCGTGGCTGAAGTGATGTCCGAGATCCTCGATGGCGTCTTGCAGTGTGGGGAGAACGAACCCCTCGCCAGCGAGGCGCGTCCCCTCGGCGACGTCGGTCCGGAAGTAGGACGTCGCGATCCGGACCGGAACATCGTTGGCCCAGAACATCTTGCGCCGCGCGATGACGTCGCCCTCAGCGTCCACGCGCAGGGCCGCCGCGACGTGCTCGTTCGCCGGTTCGGCGCCCACGAACAGCATCTTGCGAGCCGGGGTGAGTCCTTGCCGATCGGCCTCGGTGAGGTAGAGCGACTTCGAGCCCCGCACGCTCGGCGGTGTGGGAAGTGCCCGTTCGACGAGTACGCGCGGGCGCGGGTGCAGCGGCCCAGTTGGCGCCCGGTGATTGGCGTCGCCGCCGGCCTTCTTCATCTGAGACACCCGGCCCGGCGATACGCCGAGACGTTTCGCGATGTCATCCTGCCGCAAGCCGGACTCCTGCGCTTCGATGATCGCGGCCCTGCGGATCCGGGAGAGCTCGACGGACTGACCTTGTAGCGTCCCCATCGCGCCCGAAGCCGCACTGGCTCGGTCGAGTGGGTCAATGATGGCTGCAATGTCGTGCAGCGTCCTCGCATCCACGCTGGTCGTCCCCTACTGGTCGAAACCCGCCCGACTTTAGCCCCCTATTGAGCTTGCTCCGGCCGCGTGGCCTGAAGCATAAGCCTTGGGACCAGGACGAAGCAGTAAGCGATCAAACCCCGCGTACGCGGGGGCGAACCCCTGCACATCCTGTCCGCCAATATGGACGGCTTCCGAGCCCCGCGTGGGCGGGGTGGGTGGCCGTGGTGGTTCGTGCGACGCCGGGTGTGGATCGGGTCGCGCGCCACGTGTGATCCGGGCCGGGGCGTGTCGTCGGCCGATCCTGGCAGTGGGGCGCGGCGATGCGGTTCTGGGGATTCGGTGGGCGGCTAGTCGGTAGGCGCGGGGGTCACGCAGGCGGCCAGGTCATCGTGCAGTCGCCGCTGCTGTGTTTGGGACAGCGGGGAGAACAGCTGCTGTTCGACGGCGCGTACGGCGACGCTGGCCTGATGCAGCGTCGTGCGTCCGGCCGGGGTGAGTTCGGTGGGCAGTTCCCGCCCATGGGCGGGCTGGTCGGGCCTCGTGAGCATGCCCCGCTCTTGGAGGCGGCGGAGGACGAGGTTCATCGACTGGCGGGTGACGAAGGCGCGTCGGGCGAGTTCGGAGTTGGACAGTCCGGGGTGCTGCCCGAGCAGTTCGAGGCATGCGTACTGGGCGACGGTCAGGCCGAGCGGTCGCAGTACCCCGTCCATCGCGGCGTTGAGCGCGGCTTGCACCTGCTTGATGACGTAGCCCACCGACTTGTCCACAGCGCCGACGGTCTCGTGTTGCTTCATGTCAGTAGTCTGACATAGTGTTCTTATGTCAGGAAGCTGACATGTCGAAAGGGGAACGGTTATGAATGGACAGGTCACCTACTTCGAGCTGCCGAGCACCGACATCGATGCGACGCAGCAGTTCTGGGGTTCGCTGTTCGGTTGGAAGTTCAACGAGGGCAACTTCCCGGGCTACTCGATGATCCAGGGGTCCGAGCCCATGGGCGGATCGCCGCACGACGATGCGACGCGACACCCGCGCATCTACTTCGCCGTCGATGACATCGCCGCCGCCGTCTCTCGCGTGCGCGAGCTGGGCGGCACGGCGGAAGACCCGGTCACCATCCCGTCGGGTCTCTTCGCACACTGCAAAGACGACCAGGGTGTGGAGTTCAGCCTGTCCCAGCAGGCATGAGACCGCGCTTGATCGCATCAGGGGTCGGCGGGCGAGACCCGAAGCGATCCGGCCCGCTCTTGAGAGCGTTGCTGCCGCTGGCTGCGTTTGCGGTCGGCGCAGACGCATTCGCGACGGCCGGCCTTCCGCCGGTCATCGCTGAGGGACCCACTGTGGCTGCGACCTGGCCGTTGAGGCGAGCCAGGTCGCGGCCACAGTCCTCAGGGTGAAAAGGAAGCACATGAGGGGACGGGATCTGGGGCTGGGCTGAAACGGTCGGTGTGCGCGGTGGGGAAGCAGCAGCAAGGGCGTGTGGGGGCCGAGGGCTCGGGTGCGTCGGCCGGGGGTGTGCGAGGGCTGGGGCAGGCGACGGGGCAGCGACGGCGGGCGGTGGGTCGGGCGCGCGCGGTAGACCACCGCGGCGTTGGGGGTGGGATCGCTGCGCCGCCGCATTGCGGCGCAGCGCACTGATGCGCAGGTCAGAGAATTGGATGCTGCGCCCCGCAAACCCGGTTGTCTCACATGGTGGGCAGCCATTGGGGGTCGCCATCCAGACAGCACCCGCATGACGGCTGGATGGTTATCCCGCCGCCCGTTTGGTCTGCACGGCCCGCGAAAAAGGGACACTACGCCGGAATTCGGCCGCGCGGCGAGCGCCCCGGTCATATGTCAGTCCGAATGATGGACATGATCTTGCCGCGGGGTCCGAATCAGCGCCCCGTCACCTTGCATCACGAGAACAAAAAGTACATACGCCTCCATTTTGTCCTTCGTGAGTAGCGCTCTGCGCAGGTAGCCGTCGTTTCCGCTTTGCGGGGGTGCGGGTGGGCGCGGGGTGTCCTCCGGGAATTCGCACTCGACCGCCCACTCCGGCCCACCACCGGCCTTCGCTGCCCTGTCGCCTGCTCGGCCCCTGCGCACCCCACCTGAGACCGCCGAGCCCTGGCCCCCGCCCGCTTTTAGTGCTGTTTCTTCCCACTGGGGCCCGGGAGGTGAGAGCGGAGAAGGCCGCACGGCGCCGGAGTCGCCTTCCTGTGGTGAGCGTGCTCGTGGTTCACTCGGAAAGTCGTTCCCGTGAATACGGAAAGGTCTGTTCTTCTCGCAGTGCTCAATCGTGGTTGGGCCAGGATGGAGCACTGCGGCGCGGTTGAGGTGGCGGAGTGCGATAGATGACCATGGACATTCATCACATTTCAATAACGCGCCACAAAGTGCCAGGTCATTAACTCCAAGCCCCGCGCATGCGGGGGTGAACCCAGGAGGAGGGCCTGGATGATCGTCATCAGCAGCCAAGCCCCGCGCATGCGGGGGTGAACCGACGCGACCGCCCTGTTCGACGGCGAGGAGCTGCCAAGCCCCGCGCACGCGGGGGTGGGTGGTCTGATCAGTGGGGTGGGGGGTGGCGTGGGTCGGCGGTGGCCTTGAAGGCGTTGAGGATGCGGGTGCGCACGGCGGTGGGGCCGATGGGCAGGGTGGCGGCGATTTCGCGGTAGCTCTCGCCGTTGGTGTGGCGGGTGAGGAGTTCGGTGTCGGTGGTGCCGATGTCGCGGCGGTTGCGGGGCGCCCGTGCGGGGGCCGGGGTGGCGGGGGTCCCGCTGTCGGATCCCTGGTCGCGGTGGGTGCGTTTGCGGGTGCGTTGGCGGGCGGTGGTGGTGACGTGCTTGGGGCGGTCGCGTCCGGTGCGGACGTCGTTGCCCCAGGCGCGGGTGGGGGTTTCGCCTTCCAGCCACAGGGCGGTGAAGGCGCGCCGGGCGCGGGAGATCAGCGAGTAGAAGCTGGACACCGGCAGGCCGAGGGATTCGGCCGCCGCGGTGTAGTCGCCGTGGTCGTAGAGGGCGCGGATGAGTTGTTGGTTGCGGGGGGTCAGGGCGGCCCAGATCTGGTCCAGGGCCAGGCGTTCCACGACGCGTTCTTCGGGGCTTCCGGTGGGGGTGGCGGCGAGCATCCAGTAGCGGTGGAACTGGGGTGCGGACCCGTGGGGGGTCTGGCCGTGGGTGGAGCGGTGCTTGCGGGTGTGGGTGGTGATGGTGTTCCACCCGGCGCGGATCAGATCCCAGTAGGCGGGGGGTTCGGTGGCGGTGTAGAGGTGTTCGGCGATGGCCGACCAGGCGGCGTCGCGGCGCTCTTCCCACGGAACCGGAGTCGGGTAGCGGTACTGGGTGGCGGCGTAGTTGGCGAGGCGGGCGAGGGCGCGGGCGGTGTAGCCGTGGCGCAAGGGCTGGTCCTCCGGGCCGGTGGATTCCGTGGGGCCATCGGAGTCGGCGGGAGTGGTGTCCCTGGGCTCGGCGAGGTCTCTAGGATCGGCGGTCTCGCCCGGGTCGGCGGCATCGGCGGCGTCGGCGGCGTCGGTGGGTTCGGCCGGGTCCGCAAGGGCTGTGTGCGGGGTGCCGGTGGGCGGGGGCATGCCGGTCTCCCAGGGAGTACGGACGCCCGGCTCCCGGTGGAGGCGGGCGTGGTCGGGTCGGGGTGGGCGCCCGGCCCCGCGTGGGAGGGGTGGAGGCGGGGCCGGGCGCGGTCTGCGGTCAGCCGGGGTGTCCGGCCGGGGTCCGCCGGTGGCAGGGCCGGACGCCTGCTGAGGGGTCAGCGCGGGTGGCGCGCGGTGCCCGGCGGCACGTGGAAGTAGCGCTGGGTGCGGTCGCGCCGGGGCAGTGCGGGACGCAGGCGGGGCAGGACGGCATCACGCTCGTCGGTGTCGATCTGCTCCAGGCGCGTGCGCAGCCCGCGCAGGGTGTGCACGGTGACGGTGTTGGGGCCGCCGGTGCGGGGGCGCAGGCGGGTGGCGGTGTAGGTCCGCCCCGGGTGGGGGCCGGTGATCAGCCAGGCGTGGCCCCACTCCCGCGACAGCCGGGCCCGGGTCAGCGCGCCCACCGCTAGACCCCGGCGTCCGGGGCGGTGCGGACCTCGGCCCAGACCCGGGTGCCCCCGGTGGCGTTGTCCACGCCCCAGGCGTGGGCGACGGCGGCGACCAGGGCCAGGCCCCGCCCGGACTCCTCCGCCTCGGATGCGGGACGCGGGCGGGGGGCGGGGACGGGGCGGGGGCCGGCGTCGGTGACGGTGATGCGCACCCGGTCCTCATACCGCGTCAGGGTGAGGGTGTAGGCGCCGCCCGGCCGCGCCGAGCACGAATGCCGGCAGACATTGGTGGCGAGTTCGGACACGATGAGGGCGAGGTCGGCCGCGGCCTCGCCGTGCAGGTGCGAGGCGGTGACGGCCCAGGAGCGGGCGGCTGCCACCCGGGCGGGTACGGCGGCAAAGACCGCGGTGTGGACCACGGCGAGGACGGAGGCAGCGGCGCTCACGGCTGCACCGCCCCGGCCCGGCGGGGCAGGTAGGGGCGGATCCGGGAGCGCCTACGGCGCCGGGAATCCCGGACGCGGTGGGTCCAGGGCTGATCGGTAGTGTTCGGCATGGTTCCTCTCCTGGGGTTTCAGGGTGGGGAGCAAGGCCCTGCCCGGTGGTCACACACCGGGCAGGGCCGCACTTATGTGCGGCGCCGTTTCCTTTGCGCCGTGTCACAACCTTCAGGGGTGCGCCCTGTGATCCCTAGTGAGTGGGAAGTATCCCTACAGAGATAGATCTCTGTGGAAGAGTGCTTGTAGGTTCCGGCTCATGGAGGAACGCATACGGCAATCTGAGGAACAAACGATCCAGACATTTGGGTCGTACCTGCGCGAAGAACGCGATAATGCAGGTCAGACGTTGCGGGATCTTGCGCAGATCTCCGGGCTCGCTCAGTCGACACTGTCCCGTTGGGAGAACGACAGGGTCACACCTCAGCGTGCGGACGTGGTCAAGCTCGATCGTGGTTTGCAGGCCGGAGGGCGGATACTTGCCGCGTGGGAACTGTCGAAGTCCGTCGGATTTCCTCATTGGATGCGCGACGTGGCCCGTCTCGAAGAAGCGGCAGAATTAATCGAGTTGATCTCTCCGCTATTGGTTCCTGGATTGTTGCAATCACCGATGTACGCCCGGCATGTATTCGAGGAATCACTGATGGGGGGCACCTCCACCGACCTCGACCGTCGGGTCGCGCTGAGGTGCGGGCGCTATACCCAGCTCCGGAAGTCGACTGAAGTCCGGGTTGTCGCCGTGATCCCGCTGACCGCATTGACGTGTGTTCCGCGCGAGATCCGTTCCGAGCAGGTGGCACACCTTCTCGGTTTGATCGAGACCGGACGTGTTCGTACCCACCTGGTTCCCGAAGGTTCCTTGCTGGTGGGGGTGACCTCCATGCTCTTGCTGTTCCACCTTCGGGACGGGGGCAGAGCAGCTATGTCCGACCATGTCGACGGAGCTACGCTGTACGAAGATCGCCGGAGTTATGACAGGCTGGAAAACCTGGTCAAGAACGCTCTGGGATACGCACTCCCTCCCATCCAGTCTCAGAAGGTCTTGGAGGAACTACAGTGAGCAACCGAGACTTTCACAAGTCCAGCTACTCGACTTCGGGCGGGAACTGCGTGGAAGTCGCCGAAGGTCAGCAGGCCCTGATCCGTGACACGCAGCATCGGGAGCTTGGATCTTTGGCGTTCCCCGCCGATCAGTGGGCGGCGCTCCTCCGGGAGATCAAGCGCGGGGCGCTGTAGTCCCCCGAAACAGTCGCAGGCAGTCTTGGAGGAATTGTTGTGAATGAAAGCGTCTTCGTCCGGGGCGGTTGGCACAAGTCGCGCTACTCGGACACGGGTGGCCAGTGCGTAGAGGTCGCCGAGACCACTGCCGGTGCCCTGGTGTGCGACACGCAGAACAGGAAGGCCGGATGCCTGGCGTTCCCCTCGGCGGAATGGGCGGCATTGCTGCACGACATTCGGTCGGGTGACATGTAAGAGAGAACCTGCTGGTCTCCGAAGCTCGTATTCCTTCTCAATGACGAGGCGTTGAGTCGTCCCCGGCATAGGAGCGGCACGATGATTGCACGTGATTGGAATAAGTCCAGCTATTCATCGGGTGGAAACACGAACTGCGTAGAAGCACGGTCTCCTGAGGACCGAATTCATGTGCGTGACACGCAGAATCGGAGCATGGGCCACTTGTCCTTCCCCTCTGTGGAATGGGCGGCTCTGCTGTGTGAGGCAAAAGCTGGAGCGCTGTAACCCCGTATCCCCGTCCCCTGAATCCTCAGACGTTCATTCGTCCGGGGATTCTTGCTGTCTTGGGTCGTGCGGTGTGAGCGGGATTCGGGGTTGTCCACAGGTGGGGAAAGTCGGCTGGCGCGGGTGGTGGTCGGGTACGCAGGGTCGTAGGTATGAACCGGTTCCGGCGGTCCGTCGCCGCCATCCTCCCGACCGCAGCGCTGATCGCAGCCTCGTGCGGCGTTCCGGTCCCCGCCGTGGCCGATACCGGGCCGTGGCGATGGCCGCTTGACGGCACGCCCGAGGTCCTGCGGCGGTTCGAGCCGCCGCCGGAACGATGGTCGCCCGGGCACCGGGGGGTCGATCTCGCGGCGGCTCCCGGCCAGCGCGTCCGCGCGGCAGGCGGCGGCCGGGTCGGCTTTGCCGGGAAGGTCGCGGGGATCGGGGTGGTCAGCGTCGTCCACGGCAAGCTGCGCACCACCTACCTGCCGGTCGACCCCGAGGTGAAGCGGGGAGCGGCGGTCGGCGTGGGCGAATCACTCGGCACCTTGGCGCGCCGGCCCCGGCACTGCGGCGGGCGCGGCTGCCTGCACTGGGGTCTGCTCGACGGTGTCGAGTACCGCGATCCCCTGTCGCTGCTGGGCCTCGGCGAAGTTCGCCTGCTTCCGGTGCCCGGTGCGGGCGGCGTCCACGCGGCATTGCGGTGCGCCCGCGCCCGCATCCCGGCGGCGCGGGTGGACACCGTCACCCGGCCCGCGCCCTCACGCCCTGGGGTGCGCCTGGTTGTAGATGCTGGTCAGGCGTTCGATCGAGACATGTGTGTAGATCTGGGTGCTCGAAAGCGAGCTGTGCCCGAGGAACTCCTGGACGCTGCGCAGGTCGGCGCCCCCGTTGAGCATGTGGGTGGCGGCGCTGTGCCGCAGCCCGTGCGGCGAGACGTCGTGGTCGGCCGATCCGGCACGCATCCGAAGGTGGACGTCGCGCCGGGCGGTGCGCACACCCAGCCGTCCGCCGCGCGCGCCGACGAACAGCGCGGTCCCGCTCGCGTCGGTCGCCAGCGCGGGCCGCCCCTCGTCCAACCACCGGTCGACCACCGCGAGCGCGGGTACCCCCACGGGCACCACCCGCTGCTTGCCGCCCTTGCCGTCGACCCTGACGGTCCGCCGCTCGCGGTCGAGGTCGCCGGTGTCGAGTCCGCACAGTTCCGCCACCCGGATCCCCGTGCTGTAGAGCAGTTCGGTCACGGCGCGACCCCGCAGCGCGAGTGGATCGGTGCCATCGTCGGCCGGGGCGTCGCCCTCGGCCGTGCCGTCGTCCGACGCGCCACCACCACCGGCCACCGCGGAGTCGGGCCGGTCGAGCGCCTGCGCGGTCTGCCGCTCGTCCAGCACGGTGGGCAGTCCGCGGTGCGCCTTCGGAGTGGCGAGCAGCGGGCCGGGGTCGTGCGCCAGCAGCCCCGTGCGGTGCAGGTATGCGGTGAACACCCGGGTCGCCGCGACCCTTCGCGCCAGCGTCGCGCGGCTCACCCCGGCGTCGTGCAGCCCCGCCAGCCAGGCGCGCAGCGCCCCGATGTCGAGCTGCGCGAGCGGGGTGTCGGTGTCGGCGAGGTGGCCGAGCAGCGAGCGGAGGTCGCCGAGGTAGGCCCGCACGGTGTGCGGCGAGCGGTCCAATTCGGTGCCGAGGTGCCGGGCGAAGTCGTCGAGGATCTCGTCGTGGCCGGATCCCGGGGAGCGGGTCATGCGTCCGGGCCGTCCGCCGCGCCGCGCGGCAGGGTGGCGATCGCGTCGATCTCCATGAGGAAGCGGGGGTCGATCAGCCCCGACACCTCGACCAGGGTGCTCGCGGGGCGCGGCTCGCGCAGGAACTCGCCCATCACATTGCGCAGGTCCGCCAGGTCGGAGAGGCGCCGAATGTAGTAGTTGACCTTGACGACGTGGGAGAAGTCGGCGCCGTGGGAGTCGAGGACCGCCCCGATGTTGCGGAACACCTGCCGGGCCTGTTCGACCGCGTCGCCCTCGGCGACACTGCCGTCCGGGGCCGCGGGCACCTGACCGGAGACGAACACCAGCGGCCCGTCGGCGATGAAGCTTGGGCTGTAGATCCGGCTCATGGTCCACCTCTGCTCGGGCTGCGGCGTGCGGCCCCGGCGTCGTGGGCGGGCCCGCGCCGGTCCCGCCTCTCCGACCGCGCCGCATCGCTCGCGCAGCGAATCTCCAAAGCCGGTGTCGGCTCCACGCCCAGACCCTACCGGGGGCACCCCGCCGGACCCCTGCCGTGGTGCGGGATCAGCGCGCCGCAATGCTGTTGAGCCGAGGGGGCGAGGGTGTTCTCGCGGCTCCGGCCCCCGGCGCTGGGTCGTGGAGCGCGCATCCCCCACTGCACTGCTTCCGCCGCCAGCGGAGCCGTGGGGAGATGCGCGCCGACATCCACGAAGCCTTCCGTGCCCGGGGCTGCGCACCCAGCTGCCGGCGGCGCCTGAAGCCGATCCGGTAGGCGGCCTGGTCCCACACCACGGCGAGCCTGCCAGGTTCGGATCAGGAACCGGTGGCCGGTCTGCCACGCGACGCGCGCGTGGTGTGGCGTCCCCCGATTGCAGGAGGTCATCAGGCGGTTCCGGTCAGCTCTCGGTGAGGCCGGTCTGCGCGTGCTGCCGGTAGGTGGGCGAGCCCGCCACGCCGGCGGCGCCTTCGACTGCTCCCTGCCAGGTGGCGGTGCTCGACTTGAGTGCCTGCTCCGCGGACTCGGGGCTGAGGGTCTGCCAGTGCCGCGCTGCCTTGTTCGCTTGCACAGTCAATGCGAGGAACGGGGAGGCCGCGGAGTGGGGGATGCCGAGTTCGTCGGCGCGATCGTCACCTAGGGTGTTGCGGAGGATGCCGTGGATGAGCTCGGTGAATTCGGTGCGCTGCATGAGCGGCTGCGGGCCTGAGGACAACACCTCCACCTGCGCCTGGATCATGGCGGCGGTGAGGGCGCGCGAGTTCTCGTCCGGTGCGCCGATGGTCATGTCGAGCAGGTGTCCCAGTTCCCTCGCGCTGTCGTGGTCGGTGACCTCCTTGTGGAGGTTGTCGTTCTCCAGCCCCAGCAGGTGGGCGACGTACTGCCAGTACCGGTACAGGTCCTGCTGCTCGGCTTTCGTCAGCTCGATGCCGAGTGCGGCGATCGCCCCGAAGCTGCTCAGGGTGAAGTCCAGCCAGGTGCGGGCCAGGTCCACCTGGTTGATCGGAACGCCCCACTCGGCGGTGTCCCAGCCGCGCTTGTTGGCACCGGTTCGCATCCGCGCGTGCAGCAGCCGGACCTGGGCGGTGGATTGGTAACCGGGTGCGCCGCGCAGGAGTCCCCCGGGCATGGTGGTTTGTCCGGCCCACATGGTGGTCTCCATCAGGCGGCGAGGAGCCATGGAGGTCAGTCGGCCGGTCTGGACCAGCAGCCTTGCGATGGCGGGCGACGAATAGGTGTGCACCAGGGCCGAGGTGATGGCCGAGAGCTCGAACCACATCATCGGAATCGACAGCAGCGAGACCTCCCCCTGCCGGAGCATGTCGGGGTTCACCCACTCGGGCACGGTCTCGAGCTGCCGGAGCAGCGCGGTGATGGCAGGCGGGCGCTCGGTCAGGCTGGCCAGGCCGTCGGCGAGTCCGGCATTCAGGATGCGCCGTCCCTCCTTGCCGAGTGTGTCCATTTCGGCGATGACGGCGTCCGCCAGGGGATCTCCTACGGACAGGAGCGCCACCATTCGGTCGGCCCTCTCGCCGTGTCTGTCGCGTGCCTTGTCCAGGTTGACCACGCGTCCAGGAGCTTCCAAACCCTGGTGGGCATGCGTCATGAGTTGCCTCCGCGTTCGACTGTCCTCGGTCTGGGATCCATCATCGATGACTTTCCTATTAAAATGAGAGTAATGTCAAGTAGGGATTCATCCCAAGTTGAGACTTGGCGTTACGATGCCCACGTCCACCCGGCCGACGCAGGGAAGGAGCTGCATGACGTCGGAAGGCATGAGGGCCCTGACGCCGGCGCAGCGGCGCCGGGAGCGCCAGCGCCAGCTGATCATCCGCGAGGCGGCGCGGCTGTTCGAGGAGAACGGCGGCGAGGAGGGCGGCGGCTTCGAGAAGACCACCGCCGAGGCGATCGCCGAGCGCTCCGATATCTCGGTCAGCACCTTCTTCCGGTACTTCAAGACCAAGGCCGACGTCATCTACCTTGATCTCGAAAGCGCCATCGAGAGCCATATGGCCGCACTCGACAGACGGTTGTCCGAAGGACAGGGCGTGACCGAAGCCTGGGTCGAGTGCACGATCGAGGCCGTCAGTCAGTTCGCGGCCGACGAGGACAACAAGGGCCGCTTGCAGCGTGCGCTCAGCTCGCCGCACTTCGTCGCCCCGTGGGCCATGTGGACGAGGCGATGGCACGATCGCCTCACCGCGCTCCTGCGCGACCACCTGCCCGCGAGCGAGGACCGGGACCTCCGTGCTCGGGCCATGGCGTCCACCTGGCTGTACACGACATGGGTCGCCATCGAGCAGTGGGGGGCCCTCGGCCTCGATCAGCCCCTGGCCCCGATCCTGAGGAAGAGCCTCGGATTGGCCACCACTGCCGCACAGCAGGCGCACGAGGCCATCCCGCCCGAGCGCACCTGACCGCCCGCAGCGGCAGCCTCCGCCGTCGCCGGGGTGCAGGGGGTGGTGCGACGGGACGAGGGGTTCGTGCCGCAGAGGTGTTTCGCAGTCCTGTCGTGCCTGCCGTGCCTGTCGTGGTCATGCGGTGTCGGGCCGCACCCGCCAGCCGGTGGGGCCGCGTTCGATGAAACCGCCCGCGGCGAGCAGCCCCAGGCGGCGCAGGGCGGTGTCGAGCGGGAGGTCGTTGGCCGCGGCGATGGACGCCGCGCCGGCCCCGCCGCGGCGCGGCACGGAGTCGAGGACGGCGCGGGAGTCGGGGTCGAGCAGGTCGCGCGACAGCCCGCTGCCGCCACCCGCGCGGAGATCACTCCCGACGTGGCCGACCTGTTCGATGATGTCGGCCGCGCAGGTGACGCACACGGCCTGGTAGTCGCGGAGCAGCCGGTGGCAGCCCGCCGAGAGCGCGGAGGTCACCGGGCCCGGCACCGCCATGAGGGCACGGCAGAGGTCGCGGGTGTGCGCCGCGGTGCTCATCGCCCCGCTGCGGAGCCCCGCCTCTACGACGACGGTGCCCGCGGAGAGGGCGGCGATCAGCCGGTTGCGGACCAGGAAGCCCCGGCGGGTGGGAGCCGTGCCGGGCGGGTGCTCGCTCACGAGGACCCCGCGGGCGGCGATGTCGGCGAACAGGTTCTCGTGGCCGCGCGGGTAGGCGATGTCGAGCCCGCAGGCGAGGGCCGCGACGGTCGGCGCGCCCCCGGCGAGGGCGCCGCGGTGCGCGGCCGCGTCGATTCCGTAGGCGCCCCCGGATACCAGCGTCCACGTGTGCTCGGCGAGCGCGCAACCGAGGTCGGCCGCGACGTGCAGACCGTAGCCGGTGGCGGCACGGGAACCGACCATGGCGACCGACCGCAGGCAGGCGAAGCGGAGGTCGTGCGACCCGCGGACCCACAGGCACACGGGGCGGCGGTCGGCGAGGTCGTCGAGCTGCCCCGGCCACTCGGGGCCGCCGGGCGGGATCAGCCGGAGCCCGAGGTCGTCAGCGCTCGCGAGCAGGGACTCGGCAACGGTCGCGGCGGCGCGGGCGCTCCAGCGGCGGACCCGGGTGGCGAAGGGGCCCGGTGCGGCATCGGCGGGGCGGCGCAGCGGTCGGCCGGTGCGCAGGGAATCCCACACGACCGTGGCGTCGTGCTCGGCGAGGAGCGCACCGAGGACGGGGTCGCCGGGTTCGACGGCCGCACTGAGGCAGGCGCGCGCCGCGGCGTCGTCGCCGAGTCGGTCGAGTGCCGTGCCGGGCGGTGGGGTGGTCTGGCTGGTGTCTGCGGCGTCGGCGCCGCCGGTCGCGACAGGGCCAGGGCCGGGGTCAGAGCCGCCGGTTTCGGCAGGGCCGGGGTCGGTGTCGCCAGGTTCCGCGGACTTGGGGCCGCATCCGGCCGCGGAGATGTCGTCCATCAGGCGCTCCCGGACCACAGTGCGAAGGCGTAGCCGGTGTCCTCGGGTTCGGGGGTGCGGCGTCCGGCGAGGTCGGCGAGGGTCCACGCCACCCGAAGGACGCGGTCGACGCCGCGGGCGCTGATCTCGCCGCGGTCGAGTGCCGCGGCAAGGACACGGAGCGCCTCGGCGCCGACGGGGAACCGGCGGCGTAGCTCGCCCCCGGGGACGGCGGCGTTGGTGGCCCACGGGGTGTCGGCGAGCCGGTGCGCCGCACGGGCGCGCGCCTCGGCGACCCGTGCGGCCACGGTCGGCGACGACTCGGCGTAGGCGCGGTCGGCCAGGAGTTCGGCACGGGTGACCGGATGCAGCTCGACCTTGAGGTCGACACGGTCGAGCAGCGGCCCGGACAGCCGGGCCAGATAGCGCCGCCGGACAGGGGATGGGCAGACGCAGGAGGTGCCGGGCTTGCCGCACGGACAGGGGTTCGCGGCCATCACGAAGAGGAACCGGGCGGGGAAGCGCGCGGTGGCGGCCGAGCGGGCGACGACGACTTCGCCGCTTTCCAGTGGTTGCCGCAGCGAATCGAGTACGCCCCGGCTGAACTCGGGGGCCTCATCGACGAAGAGGACGCCGCGATGCGCCAGGCTGACTGACCCCGGCCTCAGGTGCATGGTGCCGCCGCCGATGATGGCGGCGCGGGTGGCCGTGTGGTGGGGGTCGCAGAACGGCGGCTCGGTGATGAGCGGTGTACCGCGGGGCAGCGTGCCCGCCACCGAGTGGATCGTGGTGACCTCGATGGACTCGGACTGGGTGAGCGGAGGCAGGACGCTGGGCAGGCGTTCGGCGAGCAGGCTCTTGCCCGTGCCTGGCGGGCCGACGAGGAAGAGGTTGTGCCCGCCCGCGGCGGAGATCTCCACGGCGCGCCGGGCGACCGCTTGGCCGTGGACGTCGGCGAGGTCGGGGCGGGCCGGGTGGTCGGACGCGGGCGGTGCGGGGGCGTCGGGGTCGGGATCGTCGGAAGCGGGATCGGGGTCGTCGTAGGGTTCGCCGCGGAGCCGGGCCAGGAGTTCGGCGAGGGAATCGACCGCGACGACCTCGATGTCGGGCACGAGACGCGCTTCGGCGGCGTTGCCGCGGGCCACGACGACGCACGGGTGCCCGGCGCGGACGGCGGCCAGGACCGCGGGCAGCACCCCGCGGACGGCACGGGTGCGGCCGTCGAGGCCCAGTTCGGCGAAGAGCAGGGAATCGTGGATGCCCTCGGACGGAATGGTGCCGCTGGCCGCCAGGACCGCGGCGGCGATCGGGAGGTCGAACCCGCTGCCGCGCTTGGGCAGGCTGGCGGGGGAGAGGCTGACGGTGATGTGCTCCTCAGGCCAGTACTCTCCCGAGTTCAAGATCGCAGCCCGGATGCGATCGCGGGCCTCGCGCAGGGCGGTATCGGGCAGGCCGACGATGGTCAGGGCGGGCTTGCCGCCGCCGAGATGGGCCTCGACCGCGACCCCGTGACCCTCGACCCCGAGCAGCGCCGCCGAGTTGGTGCGGGCGAGTCCCATCACCCGACCCCGCGGTGGTGCTGGATGTAGCAGCGGCCATCGGCCCCGGCGAGGACGGACACCACGTCGACCCGGATCCTGGGCGCGGGGGTGCTGCGGCGCGATGGGCGCGGTGGGCGTGCAACCGGGGAGAACAGGGAGGCGACGCCGCGCGCGATGCGCCGAAGGCGGGCGAAGCGCCTGCGGATCCCGAGGCGTTCCAGATGCCCGAAGGGCCTGAGGTAGCCGATGCGCCCTGCGTGCTCTCCTTGCCCTGGGCGCTGCTGATGGTTTCCAGGTGGATCCCCGAGCCGGTGGTGGGCACCCGGTGGGGTTCCGGGTCCGCGGCGGTCGCCCGGGGGGCTCCCGCGTCCGGAGGACGCCCACCTTGGATTGGCGCGCCGCCGCGCACCCGTGCGGGGCGGGCCGCCGGGTGCGCGGGCGTCCGTCCACGCCAGCGCGAGGCGCCGCAGCCGCGCGCGTTTCTCCGGGCCGACCGCCTCCAACGGGGACCCGAACCGGCCGCTGGATCGGGTCTTGACCTCGACGGCGACGAGGACGCCACCGTGGCTCGCGACGATGTCGAGCTCGCCGTGGCGGCACCGCCAGTTGCGGGCCAGGATGCGCATGCCCTCGCGCTTCAGGTACGCCGCCGCGGCGTCCTCACCCCATTGCCCCAGCGCCTCGGTGCGGCGCAGTAGCCGTGCGGTCATGATGACCACCTCCACCATCAAGGCTGCGCGGCGGAGCCGGTCGGCCGCCAACCGAATCCAGCGGCCTGTGGACAAGGCGTGCGCGCGCCTCACACCCGCGGACGCGAGGCCCGCGCCTCACACCCGCGGACGCGAGGCCACCGTGTGCGGACACGGTCCTGGTGGACTTGGCCGAAGGGGGTGGGCTGCCGCCGCGGCTGCGAAGCACCCGGCGGCGCGAAGCACCACGCTGGAATTGTCCCGCCGGTCCTGTCCGCCGCGACCGGTGGTGCTGTGCCCGGGGTCTGGAGGTCGAGGCGGGCAGCAGTGCTTCGCGTCTCTTCAATGCCGTTGAGTTCGGGGCAGGTCTTGGCCCGGTGGAGGGGGTGTGGCCTCGGCACCGTGCCGGGGGTGGGGGCCGAGAGCGCCCTTCCCCACAGCGGACCAGGGCAAGGCTGCCGGAAAGCCTGGGCACCGTCCCCTGGGGTCAAGGACGCCCTTGCCCCTGGACGCCGATGCCCTTGCCTCCGGACGCCCACGCCCTTGCCCCTAAGAGTCGGGCCGCCGTCCTCGGGGATGCACGACTGGCGGGGATACTCCAGCGTAGTGCTGAGCATCCGCGGCGGCGGCCTCCCGATGCTCGGCTCATCGGCGGGAAACGGCGGGTGCCCGGTGGTTTCGGGTGGGTGGGGTGCTTGCGTGGGGCTGCCCTTGGCGCTATGGGCGGATCGATGACGGCGCACCGGTTACAATCGTCTGTGGTCCATAACCGGACCGCCAATTACGCACGCCCCCGTGCCTCCTCAGGGAGGGGCCGGCTCTCACGGTCCGCACCACGCGTCCCCACTCGCGGTGCGGCAGAGCCCAGGCAGGAGCGTCAGGAACCAAACCGTGGCGGGCGCGAGCCCGCCGTACAAGGAGGACCGTCATGGCCGCAGTCGTGACTATTCGCCAGCTCCTCGAGAGCGGCGTCCACTTCGGGCACCAGACCCGGCGCTGGAATCCGAAGATGAAGCGCTTCATCTTCACCGAGCGCAACGGCATCTACATCATCGACCTTCAGAAGTCGCTGGCCTACATCGACCGCGCCTTCGAGTTCGTCAAGGAGACCGTCGCCCACGGCGGCACCATCCTTTTCGTCGGTACCAAGAAGCAGGCGCAGGAAGCCATTGACGAGCAGGCCCGCCGTGTCGGCATGCCGTTCGTCAACCAGCGGTGGCTGGGCGGCATGCTGACCAACTTCTCCACGGTCCACAAGCGCCTCCAGCGCCTGAAGGAGCTCGAGGAGATCGACTTCGACGACGTCGCCGCCTCGGGGCTCACCAAGAAGGAGCTGCTCGGCCTGCGCCGTGAGAAGGACAAGCTGGAGCGGACCCTCGGCGGTATCCGCGACATGGCCCGCGTTCCCAGCGCGGTCTGGATCGTGGACACCAAGAAGGAGCACATCGCGATCAGCGAGGCCCGCAAGCTGAACATCCCTGTCGTGGCGATCCTCGACACCAACTGCGACCCCGACGAGGTCGACTACCCGATCCCGGGCAACGACGACGCCATCCGCAGCGTCAGCCTCCTCACCCGTGTGGTCGCCGACGCGGTGGCCGACGGCCTCATGGCCCGCTCCGGCGCGTCCGGCGGGCAGGAGAAGACGGCGGAGGAGCCGCTGCCCGAGTGGGAGCGCGAGCTGCTGACCGGCGCGGACGACAAGGCGGAGACGACCGCGGCCGCACCTGAGGCCGCCGCCGAGGCTCCCGAAGCCGCTGCGGCGCCTGCGGCCGAGGCGGCACCGGAGGCTCCCGAGGCCGAGGCGGCACCGGAGGCCCCCGAGGCAGAGGCCGCTCCCGCGGCCCCCGCCGAAGAGGCCAAGGCCGAGGAGGCCCCCGCCGACGGCGAGGCCCCGACCGCCGAGGCGCAGGAAGCCTGAGGCTTTCCGCAACCGTCGATCCACGTCAAGGGAACTAGAGAAACAACTATGGCGAACTTCACCGCCGCCGACGTCAAGAAGCTCCGCGACCTCACCGGCGCGGGCATGATGGCCTGCAAGAAGGCGCTTGAGGAGTCCGACGGCGACTTCGACCAGGCCGTCGAGGCGCTGCGCATCAAGGGCGCCAAGGACGTCGGCAAGCGCGCCGAGCGCACCGCTGCCAACGGCCTGGTGGCCCTCCAGCAGGACGGCGACACCTCCGCCGTTCTGATCGAGCTGAACTGCGAGACCGACTTCGTCGCGAAGAACGACAAGTTCCAGGAGCTCGCGCAGGAGCTCGCCGCGTTCGCGGCGCGCACCGCGCCCGACGACGTCGCCTCCCTCCTGACCAGCGAGTACTCCGACGGCAAGTCGGTGCAGCAGGTCATCGAGGAGAACAGCGCCGTCATCGGGGAGAAGGTGGAGCTGCGCCGCTACGCCAAGTTCGACGGCGCGTTCGTGGCCAGCTACATGCACAAGTCCGACCCCGACCTGCCCCCGACCATGGGTGTGCTGGTCGAGCTGGACAAGGCCGACGCCGAGGTCGGCAAGGACCTCGCGCAGCAGATCGCCGCGCTCGCCCCGAAGTACGTCGGCAAGGACGAGGTGCCCGCCGACGTCGTCGAGAACGAGCGCCGCGTCGCCGAGGCGACGGCGCGCGAGGAGGGCAAGCCCGAGCAGGCCCTGCCCAAGATCATCGAAGGCCGGGTCAACGGTTTCTTCAAGGACGTCACCCTGCTGGGGCAGCCGTTCGTGAAGGAGAACAAGAAGTCCGTCCAGAAGGTGGTCGACGAAGCCGGTGTGACCGTTCGCCGGTTCGTCCGCTTCAAGGTCGGCCAGGCATAGCAGCCGGAGTTTGACATGATGGAGGTGCCGGGGAGTTCGCCCCCCGGCACCTCCGTCGGATCAGGCGGAGCCGGCCCGCGCCCCGGACCGGTTCCGCGCACGTGCACCATTCGGGGGATCCCAGAAGGAGGCCGACTGCCGTGCCGGAGCTCGAAGGGCAAGCCGAGAACAGCGCGCCCGCAATGCATGACGACGGTTGGCACCGCGTCGTTCTGAAACTCTCCGGCGAGGCGTTCGCCGGCGGCGACGAACTGGGGATCGACCCCAAGGTCGTCTCCTACGTCGCCGACGCGATCGCCGAGGCCGTCGGCCAGGGCATCGAGGTCGCCGTTGTCATCGGCGGCGGCAACATGTTCCGCGGCGTGGAGCTGTCCCAAGGCGGCATGGAGCGGGGCCGCGCCGACTACATGGGCATGCTCGGCACCGTCATCAACTGCCTCGCCCTGCAAGACTTCCTGGAGCGCCTCGGTGTCGACACCCGAGTGCAGACCTCCATCCACATGAGCCAGGTCGCCGAGGCCTACATCCCGCGCCGTGCGGTGCGCCATCTGGAGAAGGGCCGCGTCGTGATCTTCGGCGCCGGGCTCGGCGCTCCGTTCTTCTCCACCGACACCGCCGCGGCGCAGCGCGCGCTGGAGATCGGCGCCCAGGCCGTACTGAAGGGCACCCAGGTCGACGGTGTGTACGACTCCGACCCCCACCGCAACGCCGGAGCCGTCCGGTTCGACCGGCTCAACTACAACGAGGTGCTCACACGCGGCCTGAAGGTCATGGACGCCACCGCTGTGAGCCTGTGCATGGACAACGGCCTGCCGATCGTCGTGTTCGACCTGATGGGGCAGGGCAACATCGTCCGTGCTGTGCGCGGTGAGAAGATCGGCACGATCGTCTGCCCGGCCGATAGCTGATCGCGCGCCGGCGCGAACCTCCACAAGCAGCGACTCACGGGAGCCGAAATGATCGAAGAGACCCTCCTCGAAGCCGAGGAGAAGATGGAGAAGGCCGTCACGGTCGCCAAGGAGGACTTCGCCTCGATCCGCACCGGGCGCCCCTCGCCGGCGACCTTCAACAAGATCGTCGCCGAGTACTACGGCACGCTGACCCCCATCAACCAGCTCGCGTCGTTCCAGGTTCCCGAGCCGCGCATGGTGGTCGTCTCCCCGTTCGACAAGGGGTCGATGCAGGCCATCGAGAAGGCCATCCGCGAGAGCGACCTCGGCGTCAACCCCGCCAACGACGGCACCATCATCCGCGTGGTGTTCCCCGACCTCTCCGAGGAGCGCCGCAAGGAGTACGTGAAGGTCGTCCGCACCAAGGCCGAGGACGGCAAGATCTCCATCCGCAACGTCCGCCGCCACGCCAAGGACGCCATCGACAAGGCCGTCAAGGCCGGCGACATCGGCGAGGACGAAGGCCGCCGGGCGCAGGACGAGCTCGACGAGCTCACCCACAAGTACACCGGCGAGATCGACGAGCTGCTCCGGCACAAGGAATCCGAGCTGCTTGAGGTCTGAATCCTTGTCCCAGCCCGAGCCGGCCTCCGGCCACGACGACCGGCCAGCGGGTCAGGGTCCCGAATCCGACGAGCCCGCGGCGGCCCCCCGGTCCGGCGCCTCGCTGAACGAGGGCGGGCGGAGCGGCCGCTTCGCCCTGCACAAGCCCGACGGCCAGCCGGTGCGCACCGGCCGCAACCTGCCGCTGGCCATCACCAGCGGTGTGCTGCTCGGCGCGCTCGTGCTGGCCGCCATCTACCCGTGGCCGGCGGCGTTCATCGCCATCACGTCCATCGCCACCCTGGTGGGACTGCGCGAGCTGCGGCGGGCGCTCGCCGGGCGCGGCACGGCGATCGCCGCCGTCCCGGTGGCGGTGGGCGGCGTCGCCATGCAGGTGTGCGCCTACTTTGGCGGGCCCGAGTGGGTCGTCGGGGCGTTCGCGCTGACCGTGATCGTGGCCCTGTCGTGGCGGCTGCGCGGCGGCGCGGCCGGCTACGTCCGCGATGCGTCGGCGTCGCTGTTCGCCGCGTCCTACGTGCCGCTGCTGCTGTCCACGTGGCTGCTGCTGCTGGCGGAGGACGACGGGCAGCGGCGGCTCATCGCGTTCATCGTCGTCACCATCAGTAGCGACATCGGGGGCTACTTCGCCGGGATCCTGCTCGGGCGGCACAAGATGGCGCCGGTCATCAGCCCGAACAAGACCTGGGAGGGGTTCGGCGGCTCGGTTCTGGGCTGCATGATCGCCGGCGGCCTCACCGTGTCGCTGATGCTCGACGGACCCGTGTGGGCCGGTGTGGTGCTGGGCCTCGCCGTCGTCGCGGCCGCAACGGTCGGCGACCTCATCGAGTCGCTGGTGAAGCGCGATCTCGGGCTCAAGGACATGGGCCGGTTCATGCCGGGGCACGGCGGCCTCCTCGACCGGGTCGACTCGCTGCTCATCGGCGGCCCCGTGTCGTGGATGGTCCTCACCCTCCTGGTCCCGCCCGCGCTCTGACCCGCTGCCGGTCCCGGCGCGGGGTTCAGTGGCGGACGAGGGTCCGGACGCCGCGGTTCGCCATGGCGGCGAGGGTGGCCGCGACCAGGAGCGCCGCGGCCCCGTAGAGGGTGGCGGCGAAGCCGAACGACTCCGCGATCGGGCCGACCGCGATCTCGCCGACGGGCAGCGCGATGAACGAGCCGAGCATGTCGTAGGAGTAGACCCGCGCCAGCCGGTTCGCGGGGATGTTCTGCTGGAGCGACACCTCCCAGGCGACGTTGAACTGCTCCGTGCAGGCGCCCACGGCGAACATGACGCCCATGAGCAGCCACACCGTCGGCGACTGGGCGAGGACGATCATGGGGACCGCCTCCAGCAGCATGAGCGCGACCCCGAAGAACAGGGCGCGGCGCGGCTGCCATGTCGCGGCGACGAGCCCGCCGACCAGCGCGCCGACGGTCTGCACGCCGAGGATCACGCCCCACGCCTCGCGGCCGAAGGTGTCGTCGGCGATCGCCGCCCCGAGGATCACGATGCCGCCGGAGATGGTCACGTTGACCACCATGAACTGGACGACCACGATCCACACCCACGAGCGGGCCGTGAACTCGCTCCAGCCCTCCTTGAGCTCGCCCAGGACCCGGATCCGCGCGGCCGGCGGCGGCAGCGCCGCGACGCGGACGAAGAGGCAGCACAGCGCCGCGAGCGCGAACATCGCGGCGTTCAGCGCCAGCGCCCACCCCGATCCCAGCAGCCCGGAGAGCGCCCCGCCGAGCGAGAACCCGGTCGTCATCCCGAGCTGGCTGCCGACCCGGACGAGGGCGTTGGCGGGGCGGAGCACTTCCGCGGGCACGGTCTGCGGGGTGAGCGACGCCATGGCCGGCATCCCCGCCGCCGCAGAGGCGCCGTTGAGCAGGCTCAGCGCGCACAGCAGGGGGAGGGACGCCGTGCCGGTCAGGATCGCCGCCGCGATCAGCGCCTGGGTGAGCGCCGCGAGCAGGCAGGCGCCTTGCAGCAGCAGCGGGCGGGGGAGCCGGTCGGCGAGGACCCCGCCGATGAGCAGCAGCAGGACGTTGGCGAGCGACCGGGCGCCGACCACGAGCCCGACGGAGGCCACGGAGCCGGAGAGGTCGAGCACCGCGAAGGCGAGGGCGACGGAGGCGAGTCCGTTCCCGGCGCGGACGAGGAGCTGCCCGGCGAGCAGGGCGCGGAAGGATCCGTGCCGCAGCGGGGCGGCGATCGCGGGCCGCCGCGCGGTCATGGGCGCGGGCGGGGTACCGGGTGGCCGCGCGGCAGGGCGCGGGGGTCCGCGTGGTCGTTCACAGAGGGGAGTGTGGCGCACGCGCAACGGCGGGGCAACGGGATTTCTCGCCGCCCCGGAGGTGCGCCGGGCGGGTCAGAACGCGTCGGCGAGCGTCGAGAGTTCGGCCCACGCGCTGTAGATGACGACGCAGCCGACGACCAGCACCGCGAGCAGGGTGCCGGCCTTGACGCGGCGCAGCCAGAACATGGTGCGGCTCGGTTCGACGGCGTCGGGGTCGCGGAAGCGCCACCGGCCCAGCCGCCAGATGAACCGGGGGAACAGCATCTGGGTGAAGAGGAACACCGCCATCAGCACGACCACTGACGCGGCGAAGAACAGCAGCCAGAACGACGACACGGCGGCGTTACCTCCTGGGGGGAGCGGAGAGGGGGTGTCGGGCTTCTCTTCCTTGGCACTGCCGGGGGTTCAGGGCAGTAGCACTTCAATAGCACGGATCGGCGTCCCTGGGCACCTGGTGCGGCCGACCGGATCCGGCACCGGCGGGTGCCGCGGCACCGGATGGGCGGGGGAGCTCAGCCGAGGACCCAGCTCCGACCCTCCGCTGCGAGCTTGCCAAGGAGGGTCGCCGAGTCGTGCTCCTTGGCGAACAGGTGCTCGGGCCGGGTGATGGGCACCACCCACAGCCAGGTGACCGGGTCGCCGTGGAAGGTGAGCCCTGCGGTGGGCGGCGGGGCGGCGCCGACCGCCAGCGGGGCGGGGTCGTCGAGCAGCAGGACGGCCGCGCTGGACCCGCGCATGGCGCGGTCCTCGTCGTTGTCGAGCCATTTCACGCTGTGCCCCGCGCCGAACCAGGTGACGGCCCGCCACGGGAACGCGCTGAGCCAGCGGAAGATGCGGGCCGCCCGGTGCGCGGGCATGGTGGTGGCGAGCGCCAGTTCGATCCGGGCGTACCGGGAGGTGTCGGCCATGTAGCGGTCGAGCGTGGGCATCCGCTGCCCCGACATCCCGACGGTGCTCAGCACCGTGTACGGGCGCTCGGCGGTCGGCGGGCGCTCGGACACCCGGATCAGGGGCTGGTGGCCGTCCGACACGTCCCAGTAGTGGCCGGGCGGCCCGACGGTCCTCGACAGGTGGCCGAAGACGCTGCGCTGCACGCTGCGCCACGCGCCCGACGCGCCCCGCCAGTCCCAGTACGCCTCGGCGTGCACGACGCGCGGCCACAGTTTCGCGGCGACGTCGTCGAGCGCCCACGCGTAGGGGCTGCGGCCGATGGCGTCGCGCGCGTACCCGGGCAGGCCGCGGTCCGCCTCGGCCCACCCGGGCACGATGGCGAGGAGGCCGTCGCCGTCGAGGAGCGCGACCCCGTCGCCCTCCTCGAACCACACGGCGCGCAGCCCCGCGGTGCCGAGCCGCGAGCGGCCGTGCGGGTGCTTGGTGAACGCCTCGGGCATCAGGGGGGCGCGTCCGGCGTACAGCCCCGCGGGGTCGCTGCTCTCGGGCGCCACCTCGTGGTTGGCGAGCCACACGGGGACGCGGACCTTGCCGCGGGGGTCGAGAAGGTACCCGGCGGTGGTGCGGCCGTCGTACTCGACAACGAGGCGTCGGCTGCGATAGGGGCTCGACTCGTCCAGCAGAACCTCTGTTGCCGCCACCGCGCCTCACTCTCCGTCGACTCGACCGCCCGGCGGGGGCGGGTACCGGGGGCGGCCACCGCCCGTCGGCGCTTCGCACGGTGGTCGGTGCCCCTGCGTAGACTAGGACAGCGGAGACCCGCCGTGGCAGTGGTGCCACCGGTCCTCCGCGGCCGGCCCGGCCGCCCGGCATCGCCCGCCTGGCCCTGGTTTCCGCCGTACTTGAACCTTTCTCCCGTCATCTGGACTTTCATGCCTGCCGAGCTCACATTCGCCGCCCCGCGTCGCGCCAAGCCGCCGCGGCACCTCGCCGACCTCACTCCCGAGGAGCGCGACACCGTGGTCACCGAGCTCGGCGAGAAGCCCTTCCGGGCGAAGCAGATCGCCAAGCACTACTTCGGCCACCTCGAATCCGACACCGCGGCGATGACCGACCTCCCCGAGGCGTCGCGCGAGAAGCTGGGCGCCGCCCTGCTGCCGCGGCTGCTGACCCCGTTGAAGCACATCACCTGCGACAACGGCATGACCCGCAAGACCCTGTGGAAGGCGTTCGACGGGGTGCTGTTCGAGTCGGTGCTCATGCGCTACCCCGACCGCATCACCCTGTGCGTCTCCTCACAGGCCGGCTGCGGCATGAACTGCCCCTTCTGCGCCACGGGGCAGAACGGGCTCACCCGTAACCTGTCGACCGGCGAGATCGTCGACCAGATCGTGTCCGTGTCGCGCGACCTCGCGCGCGGCGAGGTCGTCGGCGGGCCGGGCCGCATCAGCAACGTCGTGTTCATGGGCATGGGCGAGCCGCTCGCCAACTACCGGCGGGTGCTCGACTCTGTGCGCCGCATGACCGACCCCGTGCCCGGCGGCCTGGGCATCTCGCAGCGGGGGGTCACGGTCTCCACCGTCGGCCTCGTCCCCGCCATCGAGAAGCTCATCGCCGAGCGGCTCCGGGTCCGCCTCGCGGTGTCGCTGCACGCACCGGACGACGAGCTGCGCGACGAACTCGTCCCGGTGAACAACCGCTGGAACGTCGCCGAGGTCCTCGACGCCGCGTGGCGCTACGCCGACGTCACCGGCCGTCGGGTGTCCATCGAGTACGCGCTGATCCGCGACATCAACGACCAGGCGTGGCGGGCCGACCTGCTGGGCGAGCTCCTCGCGGGCAACCTGGTGCACGTCAACCTCATCCCGCTGAACCCCACCCCCGGGTCGAAGTGGACCGCGTCGCGGCCCGAGGACGAGCGGGAGTTCGTCCGCCGCCTGGAGTCCCACGGCGTCTCGGTGACCATCAGGGACACCCGGGGCCAGGAGATCGACGGCGCGTGCGGGCAGCTCGCCGCCGCCGAGAGATAAGCCCCCGTTGACCGAGGCGCTGCTGGCACTGGGGGTCGGCCTGGCGTCGGCGGTGCTCCCGTTCATCGCCATCGAGGTCTACCTGCTCGGTGCGGCGGCCCTGGTCGACGACGCCCAGCTCATCGGCATGGCGGTCGGCGCGGCGGCGGGGCAGGCCCTCGGCAAGATCGTCTGGTACTACGTCGGGCGCGGCGCGCTGCGCATCTCCTGGTTCCAGCGCCGGGCCGAGGCCAAGGGGCGCTGGAGCGGGCGCGTGGTCCGCTGGCGCGAGGAGGCCGAGCACCGCCCGTGGTGGACGGCGGGGCTGGTCGCCCTCAGCTCCTTCGCGAGCATCCCGCCGTTCGCCGTGATCTCCGTGCTGGCGGGGACCGTCCGGATGCCGCTGTGGTCGTTCGTGCTGATCACCTTCGTCACCCGGGCGGCCCGGTTCCTGGTCCTGGTGTACGCGCCGGGCGTCGCCGAGGCGCTGTTCCTCGCCTGACCGGCGGCGCGCCGCGGGGGAAACCGGGGGCGGGCATGGCGCGCCGCCGGGCCGGCAGGGACACTTGCCCTATGTCGGAACTGCACCAACGCCACCGTGCCGTGATGCCCTCGTGGCTGTCCCTCTACTACGACTCGCCGATCGAGATCACCGGAGGCAAGGGCGCCCGCGTCACCGACGCTGACGGGCGCACCTACCTGGACTTCTTCGCCGGGATCCTGACCAACATGCTCGGCTACGACGTCGCCGAAGTGCGCGAGGCCGTCGAACGCCAGATCGCCACCGGTGTCGTGCACACCTCCACCCTGTACCTGCTCCGGGGCCAGGTGGAGCTGGCCGAGAAGCTGGCGCGGCTTTCGGGCATCCCCGACGCCAAGGTGTTCTTCACCAACTCCGGGACCGAGGCGAACGAGACCGCCCTGCTCCTCGCGACCTGCGCGCGCGGCTCGGACCAGGTGCTGGCCATGCGCAACAGCTACCACGGGCGCTCCTTCGGGACGGTGGCCGTCACCGGCAACCGCGGGTGGAAGAACTCGGCGCTGTCCCCGCTGAACGTGCACTACCTGCACGGCACCGACCGCTCGGCGCCGGCGTTCCGCGGGATGTCCGACGCCGCGTACATCGAGGCGTGTACGGCCGACCTGCGCGATGTGCTCGCGACCGCAACTGCGCCCGATGTGTCCTGCCTGATCGCCGAGCCCGTGCAGGGTGTCGGCGGATTCACGATGCCGCCGCCCGGGCTGTTCGCGGCCTACAAGGAGGTGCTCGACGAGCACGGCATCCTGTTCGTCTCCGACGAGGTGCAGAGCGGGTGGGGGCGCACGGGCACGGGGTTCTGGGGGATCGACGAGCACGGTGTCACCCCCGACGCCATCACCTTCGCCAAGGGCCTCGGCAACGGCTTCGCCATCGGCGGGGTGATCGCGCGCGGAGACCTGATGGACGGGCTGACGACCAACGGGGTCTCGACGTTCGGCGGCAACCCGATCGCCACGGCCGCGGCGAACGCGACCCTCGACTACGTCCTCGACCACGACCTGCTGTCGCACGCCGCCGCGCTCGCGCCACTGGTCGGCGAGGTCCTCGACCCGCTCGCCGGTTCGGCGGCGTCGGTGGGCGCCGTGCGCGCCAAGGGCCTGATGTTCGCCGTCGACATGGTCGACCCCGCCACCGGCGCCGACAGTCCCGCTCTCGCCTCGCGCGTGCTGGAGGCGGCGCGCGAACGCGGCCTGCTCATCGGCAAGGGCGGGCTGCACGGGAACGTGCTGCGCATGGCGCCGCCGTTGACGGTCGACGCCGAGGAGCTGCGTGAGGGCATGCGGATCCTGGCGGACGCCGTCGGCGCGGTCGACGCAGCGGCGCGGTAGCCGGGCGGCGGTGCCGGCCGATCCCCTCGAGGGAATTGACGTACTTTCAGTCCTGCTACTGCTACACGGAGTATCGTAGAGTCGGAGGCGGCCCTCTCAGCCGGTTCGGCAGCGGGGCCCGCCTCCGAACAGACCATTCAGGATGGCGCGCTCATTCCCCTTCTCCCCCCATGGAAGCGGGCGCGTCGCACAAGGGCGCTCCGGGCCCGGCTCTCCCCCTGGGCCCGGAGCGCCACCACTCGCCCCGCCGGGGTCAGTGGGCCGCGAGCGCGTGCGCGCGGCCCTGGGCCGTGTGCGCCGCCACGAATCCGGCGCACTCGTCGCACCCGTAGACCTCGGGGCCGTCGGGCAGCTCACCCAGCGGATGTCGGGGCCGTGGCCATTTCACGTGGCAGACCGCGCAGGCGTCCCCCATGGCCTGCGCGTGTGTGAGTGAACGCGGATCGAAGACGTAGGTGGTGATCGTGTCGGTGGCGCTCTGATCGCACATGATGCTGAGACCGCTCAACGTCCTTGCTCCCCCCGTGCTTTAGGACAGTCTGGCGGGCCAATAGTTATCGGCACTTAATTCAAGCAGATCGACGTCGTCTCGTGAATAGCTCAGACCGTATTTTGTAACAATGAGCATGCTGATCATAACTCTGTGTAGCCATAAAGTGAATGGGTGCCCCGGACTGTTCGCGAGTAGGGCGACATGTCTGTTTTGCGCTATTGATGGGGCGCTGCGGTAAATCGGGTGGGAACAGCGCTCAGACGCTGCTGCGCGGCTGCGGATGCGAACGGATCAGCATCCGGTCGATCAGCGCCAGCGCCACCGCCGAGACGACGAACGCCAGGTGGATGATGGTCTGCCACAGCATCATCTGCGGTGCGACCCGGTCGGCCTCGATAAAGGTCTTCAACAGGTGGACCGACGAGATGCCGATGATGGCGGTCGCCAGCTTCACCTTCAGCACGTTCGCGTTCACATGGTCCAGCCATTCCGGCTGGTCGGGGTGGCCTTTGAGGTCGATCCGCGACACGAAGGTCTCGTAGCCGCCGACGATCACCATGATTAGCAGGTTGGCGATCATGACGACGTCGACCAGGCCGAGGATGATCAGCATGATCTCGACCTCGTTGATCCGGTCGAGCGAGGCCTCCATGAGCAGATGCCACAGTTCCACCATGAAGAGCCAGACATAGACCCCCTGGGCGACGATCAGCCCGAGGTACAACGGCACCTGGAGGAACCGGCTCAGGAACATGATGTAGCCGAGACTGAGCGACGTCCTGCGGCGCGCAGAGGGGCGGGAAACCTCGGTCATCGGGTGCGGCTTCTTTCCAATCGGCGCATATCAGCGGACTCACTTTAGGGTCAGCCAGGCACTTCTCGGAACAATCCCACCGGGTCCCCGCGCAGCGGCCCCCGCAGGCCCGCACAGAGGGGCCGGCGGGGGCCGCCGCGGACGAGCAGACCGGGCGCCGCGGCCGCGCACGGCGGCCGCGGCGCGCCGTCAGGCGTCGAGGTCGGTCTCCAGCAGGGTGCCGAGTTCGGCGAGGCCCTCGTCCGCCCCCTCCCCGTCGGCGGAGAGGACGACCTTGTCGCCGTGCCCGGCGCCGAGCGCCATGACGGCGAGGAGGCTGCGGGCGTCGACCGGGTCGCCGCCCTCCTTCGCGATGGTGACGGCAAGGCCCGACTTGGTCGCGGCCTGGACGAACAGGGTGGCGGGCCGGGCGTGCAGCCCGACGGACGAGCCGATGGTCGCGGTGCGCTGAGGCATGGTTCTCCTAGATCTCACGAGGATGGCGGGTGCGCGTGCGGGCGGCGCGGGCCGCCCGCCGCACGGGTGCGGGTGTCACAGCTCCTTCACGACCTGGGCCGGTTCGGGCTCCGCGACGATCCGGACGGCGTCCAGGTCGATGGCATCGGGGCCGGGGACGGTCGTGCCGGGCAGCGCCACGGCGGCGCTGCCCCAGGCGACCGCCCGGCGCAGGCGCTCGGCCGGCGGGTCGTCGGCGAACAGGTACCCGGCCAGCGAGCAGTCGCCGGCACCCACGGTGCTGCGCGGGACGACCGACTGCCCCGCCGCCCACCACACGTGGTGGGCGCGTACGAGCAGTGCCCCGTGCGCACCCAGGGTGACCAGTACGGCCTCGGCCCCCCAACCGATGACCTCCCTGGCGGCCTCGGTGACCTCGCCGATCGTACACAGTTCGCGCCCGAGCAGTTCGGCCAGCTCCTCCTGGTTGGGTTTGAGCAGGTCGATCTGCCCGGCGAGCGCCGCCACCTCCAGCGGGGCGCCGGAGGAATCGAGGGCGACCGGCACCCCGCGCGCCGCCGCGATCCGGGCGAGGCGGACGTAGAGGTCGCCGGGTGCCCCGGTGGGCAGGCTGCCCGCCGCGACCAGCCAGCGCGGGCCGCCGTCGAGCTCCGCCCCGACGGCCGTCAGGAGCTCGTCGACCTCGGCCTCGGTGAGGACGGGCCCGGCGGCGTTCAGCTTGGTGGTGGTCCCGTCCCGTTCGGCGACGGTGATGTTGCTGCGCACCGGCGCGGCGATCCGCACCGTCGCGCACGCCACGTCGTGCTCCTCCAGGAGCGTGCTGAGCTGGCGGCCCTCGGCGCCGCCGACCGGCAGCACAGCCGTGGTGGCCGCGCCGTTGCGGCGCAGGGCCCGCGAGACGTTCACCCCCTTCCCGCCCGGCTCGGCGTGCACGTTGCGCGCGCGCAGCACGTCGCCGCGGGTCAGCGTGTCGATCTCCAGGGTGTGGTCGACACTCGGGTTGGGGGTGACGGTGACGATCATGCGAGCTCGATCCGT
This sequence comes from Murinocardiopsis flavida, assembly GCF_003014485.1. Classification (GTDB taxonomy): domain Bacteria; phylum Actinomycetota; class Actinomycetes; order Streptosporangiales; family Streptosporangiaceae; genus Murinocardiopsis; species Murinocardiopsis flavida. The sequence continues at coordinate 108,354 of NZ_PYGA01000014.1, forward strand.
GGTCCGGAGGCGGTGATCTGTTCTGCGTACCGTGCGTCCAGCCCCGCGTCGCTGAGCACGAGGTCGACCGAGTCGAGGCCGGCGACGTACGCGGGGGCGTCGCTGCCGAAGCGGGTGTGGTCGGCGAGGACGACGGTGCGGCGCGCCGCACCGATGAGCGCGCGCTCGACCTCGGCGGCGCCCGTGCCGGACGCGGTCACCCCGCCGTCGGCGGTGACGCCGGCGGCGGCGATGAACGCCACGTCGACGAACACCGTGCTGACGGCGCGGAGCGCCCAGGGCCCCTCTGCCGTGAGCGTGGCCTCGTTCATGCCGCCGCCCAGGAGGTGCAGTGCCGCCCTGCCGTGCCCGGCGACCAGGGAGGCGATCTCGATCGAAGGTGTGACGACGGTGAGTTCCCGCCCCTCGGGCAGCAGCTCCGCCAGGCGGGCGGTCGCCTCTCCGCCGCCGAGGAAGACGGGGCCGTCGGCGGGGAGCTCGTGGACGGCGCGCTGCGCGATGGCGGCCGCCGCCGCGGCCCGGACCGAGGCGGGCTCGGGGACGGTGTCGCCCGCGGCGATCGCCCCGCCGTGGACGCGCTCGACCAGGCCGTCCCGTTCGAGGAACGCGAGGTCCCTGCGGATGGTCTCGGGGGTGACGGACAGGACCCGCGCGAGGTCCCGGACGTTGGCGCGGCCGTGCTCGCGGGTGCGGTGCAGGATCTCCCGGTGCCGCTCCGGCGGATACATACCCGGTTCTCCTCCCCTCTCATGCCCGTTTCAATGTTGCTTTTTATGTGAGTATGTCTGGTTGTGTGGGAAAGTCAAGACGAACGCACAGCGACCCGCACCGCCCTGATGACCTGGACGGCAGGGGGTCGGCCACCGCCGCGTTCCAGCGGCATTGGACGGTGGGAGGTTGACTGCCGCCGCGTTCCCGTGACCTTGGACGGCGAGGGCAGGCTGCCGTCGTGATTGCGGAGCATCCGGCGGCGCGAAGCACCACGCTGCACTGTCCGCGCCAGACCTGGTCACCGCGGGCCGCTGCCTTCGATGTGTTGCGATTCGGCCGCGGCGGGCATCCCCGGGTCCCGCATGCGCGTCCAACACGCCAGGGCGGGCGCGCCGTCCGGCGGACGTGCGCGCGCAGCGGCGGGCTTCGCGGACTCGGAGGAGAAGCGGCATGGCGGGTGTGCTGAAGGGCGCCGCGGCGCTGGTGGCGGTCGCGGCGGCCGCGTCCTCGGTCCTTGTCGCGGGGGCCGCACCGGCCGCCGCGGACTGCGGGACCGGCCCCACGAGCGCGATCGACTGCGTGAGCGACCAGTCCGAGACGGTCCGCGCCTTCGCGACCGACCCCACGATGTACCCGACGATCTACGTGGCGCCGTCCGTGACCGACACGTTCCCGCACCTCGACGCGGACAAGATCGCCGAGGGTATGGGCGCCGGCTCCGGCGGCCGCTTCGCCGTCGTGCCGGCCGCCACCGAGAGCCCTACCGAACTCGCCGAGGTGATGATCGAGGCGAACCCCGACATCGTCGTCGCGGCCGTGTTCGCCTGGGACGGCGCGGAGTTCGCCGTCGGCGCCGCCACCCAGCCGGACGACCCCTACCCCGGCGACGTGCGCGCCGAGCTGCTGCCGTCCACCGTCTCCGATTCGCTGCTCGCGGGCGAGATGGCGGCCTTGGACGAGCCCTACAGCCTGCTGCTGAAGTACGCCTCAAGCGGTCTGAAGCGGAGCTGGGTCTTCTACGGCTACAAGCCGGACCCGTCGGTACCCGGCCCCGAGTACGTGACCGCGCTCGAAGGCGGCCAGCCGAACCTGGTGGCGCCGAACAACGCCATGAGCGAGACCGACACCCCGGTCCGGGTCGCGTTCCTGCCCGCCTCGCAGGCCGAGGCGCTCATGTACCGGCACAACGGCACCCGCGCCGAGACCGCGGCGTTCCTGCGCGACCTGAAGAAGGTCGAGGAACCGGTGGTGGCCTACTTCGTCGACGCCGACGGCGAGGTGGTCGGCGTCTCGACCGACGGCAAGATCCCGGTGCAAGGGGGCGGCGACGGCGGCGACGAGCTCGCCCGCCGCGCCAACGCCGCGATCGGCACCACGGGCCCGGCGACCTTCGACGCCCTGGTGAAAGAACTCGGCGGCCCGGCGTCCGACCGCGAACCGGACAACGGCGGCGGCTCCCGGGCGCTGCTCTACGGCGGGGCGCTCGGCGGGCTGCTGCTGCTGCTCGTCGCCGTCGCGGTGATCGCGCTGCGCCGGCGGCGGTCGGCGCCCACCGCCGCCGCGGCGGCCCCGGACCCGGCCCCCGCCGACCCCGCGATGGAGGAGCGCCGCGCGAAAGCCCACGCGGCGATCGACCGCATCGGCGCGCAGCTGACCGGTGAGGAGGCCCCCGGTTCGGGCGCGGAGTCCCGGGAGGTCGCCGCGGCGCTCGCCGACTACGAGCGGCTGCGCGCTGCGGCCGACACCGCTGAGACCGCCGCCGAACTCGCCGACCTGCTCATCGAGGTGACCGAGGTGCAGGCGCTGCTCGCGCGGCGGGCCGAGGAGCGGTCGGGGTAGTCCGCTGCGCCGCCCGGGCTGCCTGCGTCGGGTGCGCCGGGTGCGCCGCCTGAGCGGCGTGCGCGGCGGGTCGCGGCCTGCTTCACCGGTGACCACCGGTCTGACGTGCATAATCACCCATAGCTATTGACAACGTTGTCAGTCGCGGGTTTACGTGTCTTTTACATCGATGCACCGTCCCCCTCACTCCGCCGAACCGCAGTCCCCCGGCCCCTCCCACCTGCACCCGCGCAGGCACTCCGCCGCGCCGGCGCCCTTTGCCGTGCCACGTGCCGGCCCCCGTGTGCCCCATCACCCCGCCGAGCCTCCTCGGAGAGCGCATGCCGGACCGCAGTGACCGAAGCCGCCCCCGGCGCAGAGCCGCCGTTGTCATCGGAGCCGTCATGGCACTCTTGGTGCCCATGACCGCGAACGCCCCCGCCGCAGCACTCGCCCCGCCCACGGCCGAGACCGACGGCACCGACTTCCACACCTCATTCGAGACCGGCGACCAGGAGCCCGACTGGCGCGACACCGCCGAGACCGGAGCCGACGGCACCCCCCGCCACTCCGGTGTGGCGGCGCCCGGCGGGTCCGGCGAATCCGCCATGCACAGCAGGATCGGCACCGGCCCCAAGGGCGGCTACACGAACAAGCACGGCGCCGGCTACACGGGGGCGCAGGCCTTCGGCTACGGCGGCAGCCACACGGGGGAGGGGCGCGGCTACTCCTACAACAAGGTGTTCGAGGTCGACATCGACGTCGAGGCGCGGACCCAGCTCTCCTACCTGGTGTTCCCCGAGTTCACCGATGAGGACCTCGGCTACCCGAGCACCCACGTCGCCGTCGACCTCGCCTTCGACGACGGCAGCTACCTCAGCGAGCTCAAGGCCGAGGACCAGCACGGGTTCGCGCTGACCCCGCAGGGCCAGGGCGCGTCCAAGGCGCTCTACGCCGACCAGTGGAACCACGTCAGCGCCGACATCGGCGCCGTCGCCGAGGGCAGGACGATCTCCCGCATCCTCGTCGCCTACGACAACCCCGACCACGCGGGCGCGTTCGGCGGCTGGATCGACGACCTCCGCGTCGGCGCGGCACCCCGGCGCGACCACGACCAGCTGACCGACTACGTGCAGACCACCCGGGGCACCAACTCCAACGGGGCGTTCTCGCGCGGCAACAACTTCCCCGCCACCGCCGTGCCGCACGGCTTCAACTTCTGGACGCCCACCACCGACGCCGGTGCGAACGGGTGGATCTACCAGTGGCATGAGAAGAACAACAGCGACAACCGGCCCGAGATCCAGGCGTTCTCCGCCGCCCACGCGCCCAGCCCGTGGATGGGCGACCGCAACACCTTCCAGGTGATGCCCTCCGGCGCCAAGGGTGCCCCCGACCCCGGGCGCAAGAAGCGCGCACTGCCGTTCTCCCACGACAACGAGACCGCCAAGGCGCACTACTACGGGGTGGACTTCGACAACGGGATGCGCGCCGAGATCACCCCCGCCGACCACTCCGCCGTCATGCGGTTCACCTTCGGCGCCGACCACGACGCCAACCTGGTGTTCGACAACATCACCGACGAAGGCAAGCTGAACCTCGACACCGAGTCGGGCGCGGTCACCGGCTACACCGACGTCGCGAGCGGGCTCTCCGAGGGCGCCACCCGGATGTACGTGTACGCGACCTTCGACCGCCCGGTGACCGGCGGCGGCCGCCTCGACGGCGACCCCGGCGGCGACGTCACCGGGTACCTCAAGTTCGAGCCCGGCCGCGACCGCGCCGTCACCATGCGCATCGCCACCTCGCTGATCAGCGTGGAGCAGGCGGAGCGCAACCTGGCGCTGGAGGTGCCCGAGAGCGGCGCGTTCGACCGGGTGCAGCGCCGCGCCCAGCAGCAGTGGGAGGACAAGCTCGGCGTCATCGAGGTCGAGGGCGCCTCGGAGGACCAGCTCGTCACCCTGTACTCGAACCTGTACCGGCTCTTCCTCTATCCCAACTCCGGCTACGAGAACACCGGCACCGGCAGGGAGCCGCGGTACCGGTACGCGAGCCCGGTGTCGGAGTCCGGCGAGCACGGCGAGACCGAGACCGGGGCGAAGGTCGTCGACGGGAAGGTGTTCGTCAACAACGGGTTCTGGGACACCTACCGCACCACCTGGCCGGCCTACGCGCTGTTCTCCCCCGAGCAGGCCGGGGCCATGGCCGACGGGTTCGTGGAGCAGTACCGCGACGGCGGGTGGATCTCCCGCTGGTCCTCGCCGGGCTACGCGAACCTGATGACCGGCACGAGCTCCGACATCGCGTTCGCCGACCTGCACTCCAAGGGCGTCAGCAACTTCGACATCGAGGCCGCCTACGACGCGGCGCTGCGCAACGCCACCGTCACCCCGCCGAACGAGAGCGTGGGCCGCAAGGGGATCGCGACCTCCATCTTCAAGGGCTACACCCCGTCCGAGACCAAGGAGGGGATGTCCTGGGCGCTGGAGGGCTACGTCAACGACCACGGCATCGCCGAGATGTCCAAGGCCCTCTACGAGGGCGCGGCAAAGGACGACCCGCGCCGCGAGGAGTACCGCGCCAACGCCGCCTACTTCGGCGAGCGCGCCCAGAACTACGTCCACATGTTCGACGACCGGGTCGGCTTCTTCCAGGGCCGCAAGGCCGACGGCGACTGGCGGTTGGGTGAGTCGGAGTACGACCCGCGGATCTGGGGGTACGACTACACCGAGACCAACGGGTGGAACATGGCGTTCACCGTCCCGCACGACGGCCGGGGCCTCGCGAACCTGTACGGCGGCCGCGCGGAGCTCGGCGGCAAGCTCGACGAGTTCTTCGCGACCCCCGAGACCGGGACGGAGGACGTCGCCGGCTCCTACGAGCGGGTCATCCACGAGATGCGCGAGGCCCGCGACGTCCGCATGGGCATGTACGGGCACTCCAACCAGCCCAGCCACCACATCCCGTACATGTACCTGTACGCCGGCCAACCCGAACGCACCCAGGAGACGGTCCGCGAGGCGATGTCGCGCCTCTACACCGGCAGCGAGATCGGGCAGGGCTACCCCGGCGACGAGGACAACGGCGAGATGTCGGCCTGGTGGCTGTTCAGCGCGCTGGGCTTCTACCCGCTGCAAATGGGGACCGGCTCCTACGCGGTCGGTTCGCCGCTGTTCACCAAGGCCACGGTGAACCTGGAGAACGGGCGGAAGCTCGTCGTCAACGCCCCCGACAACAGCGGCGCCAACGTCTACGTCCAAGGGTTGAAGGTCAACGGCAAGGACCACACCAAGACGCACGTCCCGCACGACGTCCTCGCCAAGGGCGCGACGCTGGACTTCGCCATGGGGCCGCGGCCGTCGTCGTGGGGCACCGGGGAGGACGCCGCGCCGCCCTCGCCCACCGAGGGCGACGCGGTACCGCGTCCCGTCCGCGACATCGCCACCGGCGGCAGCAGCGACGACGGCGACGTGGCCGCCCTGTTCGACGACACCACGGCGACCAGGACCGAGTTCGGCACGGGCACGCCCACCATCGCCTTCGAGACGCCGAAACCGGCCGAGGCCGTGCAGTACACGCTGACATCGGGGCCGCGCGGTGCGGCGCCGAGCGCGTGGCGGTTGGAGGGCGCCGCCGACGGCGGTGAGTGGCGGACGATCGACCGCCGCGAGGGCCAGTCGTTCGCATGGGACGACCAGACCCGCCCGTTCGTGATCGCCGAGCCGGGCGAGTACGCGCGGTACCGCCTGGTGGTCGAGGGCGGCGACGGCGACGTGGCGCTGTCGCAGCTGGAACTGCTCGCCCGCCCCTGAGGCGGACGGAGCTGGTAGCAGCGGGCGGGTGCGGGACCCCCGGTGACAGGGCTCCCGCACCCGCCCTCAACGCGGCGGTCCGGGTATCACCCGTTGCGCGCGATGTACTGCTGGGCCTTCTCCGGAGCGTCGGCCTTCTCCAGCGCCTCGGCGGTGCTGGCGCTGGACGCGCCGAACTGGCGGACGGCGTTGTAGTAGATGGTCGCGACGCCGCGGCAGGTGCCGTTATCGCCGCAGACGGAGTACATGTCGTCGCGGAAGTTGTCGTCGATGGTCAGCCGGGTCGCCTCGGTGAAGCGCGACTGCTTCTTGTAGTTGCGGTAGCCGAAGTCGTGCCGGTGGCAGCTCGACGTGAAGCTGTAGCCGATGGGCTCGTCGGGCGACCACGAGCAGGCGTCGGAGCTCCAGTCGAGCTGGTCGGCGTTGGGGGTGTCGGCGCGGATGGCGCTGAACTCGTCCAGGGAGACCGTGAAGAGGTACTCGTCGGTGATTCGCTGGAGTTCGTCGGGGGGTACGGCCGCGGCGGCGGTGCCTGCCGCGGTGATGGTGAACAGACATGCCGCGCCAGCAGTGAGCGCGGCCCTCAGGAAACGTCGAGCGGGGTGACGCAAACCGGGGTCCTTATCCATCGCAGGAGTATGACGTAAGAGTCATATGGGATAAGCGCACGGTAAGGAAAGAGGCACTGCGGGGCGTAGGGGTGACGGTTGTCTAACCGTCTGGTTAGCAACACCCGAACCAGTGGCAGGGCGCCGTTGATTCATGTGTGCGCTGGAGCGCCCGTGAGCCCGGCCAGAGACAGAGGCTGCCGCCGCGGGCCCCGCTGCGCGATTCTCCGCGCAGCGGGCGCAGTAGGGGAGTGCGGAGCATCCGGCGGATAGGCGGACAGAGGGTGGCTGCCGCCGGGTGCTTCGTATCCGCGACGGCAACCACACCCCCTTCGCCTCAGGGGCCGCCGGTCAGTCGCCGGACCGTTCGCCCCCCGTGGCCTTGGGGCGCTGGCGGACTTTGCGCGAGGCGGGCGGCTCCCCGGCACCGGTGTTCTCGGACGAGGACGCGGACGCGGCAGCGGGGCGCACTACCGGCTTCGCGACCGCCCCCGAGTGGATGCCCAGCGCCTCGTCCTCCACGTCCAGCATCTTGCGCAGCGGAGCAGGCATGGCCGGGGTGCGGTCGCCGCGGAAGTAGGCGCCGAGGACCTCTAGCGCGTGGTCGCCGAGGAGCCGCCGGGCGCGTTCGGCCTTGACCCCGCTGAGCTCCTCGACCTCGCGGAGGTGGCACTCGCGCAGCAGCCGCAGCAGGCTCTGCACCCGGTCGCGGATGGCGCGGTCGGAGATGCCGATCACGACGACCTCGGCCTCGGCGAGGGTCGCCACGCCCTCGGGCCCGGCGATCCCGCCGGGGACATCGCGGGCCGCGATGAACAGCGAGGTGAGCTGGCGTGCCGACTCGCGCGCGGCCTCGCGGTCGCGGTTGCGCCCCTTGCGGTACCCCTGGACCCAGGTGACGGTCGCGCTGCTCACCAGGCTGATGGCGCCGCCGGTCAGGACGAGGACTAATTCGTTCACGGCACATACTCCTGAGGGAGAGGGAGAGGGAGAGGGAGAGGGGGCGGAGACGTCGGCGTTTCCGCTCGGCTCGTGAGCATCGAGAAGTCCGGCCCCAATGTCAACCTCTGCCCCGGACGCCGGGAGTGCCCGGATCCTCAGCCCTGCCGGGATCCAGGCCCTGACCTCCCGGATGACCGGGGTAGGGGCCGGGGTGGTGCGGCGGGTAACCGGGATGCGGCGGAGGCGGCCCCCAGCCCTGCGAGCCGTCGGGCGGCGGCCCGGAGTACGGTCCGCTCGGGGCGGTACCCGCGGGCGGGTACTGCGGTGGCGGTGCCGGGGGAGGGGGAGGGTACGGCGAATAGGGCGGGTGGGGCTCCCCGGGCGGGTACTGCGGTTCCTGGGGCGGGTAGGCCGGGCCCTGCGGGTAGGGCTGCCCGGGCAGGTGCTGCGGTGGGTAGGTCGGGCCCGGTGGAGCGGGGTTGCGCGTGCCGAAGGCGGCCTCCAGCACGTGGTAGCCCAGCACCGCGACCAACGGGATGAGCGCCACCCAGAACCCGAATCGGGTCCCGCTCTCGATGGTGCCGCCCATCATGGCGCCGGAGTCGAGTTCGCCCTGCAACTCGGAGAGGACCACGGCCTCGTTGGCGGCGATGAGCGCGGTGGCGGCCGCGGCGGCGAGCAGGCCGCCCAGCGACCGCGCGAAGGGTGTGGGTAGTGCCGCGCCCAGCACGGCGGCGACCAGGGCGGATCCGACCCCGAGCATCATGAGGGGGTGCAGGCCGACCCCCTCGGTCATGGGGTCGCCGGAGGAGGGCGAGAACTCCGATGTCGGGAGGCTGCCGTCGGAGAAGGCCCCGGTGCCGCTGACCGAAGGGGCCCCGCTGACGGCCATGTCCCACCCGGACACCCCGACGTCGACCGTGCCCATGCTGCCCGAGCAGGACACGCCGACGAAGGGGAAGAACAGGCAGAGCAGGAAGAGGAGCACGCCGGACGGACCGATGAGGCGGCGCGGCCGCGCGGGACGCGGAAAGGCCTGGGGGATAGCCATGCGGCAAGCCTAATCCCGGGAACGCGGACGCGCGGGTCCTTTTCGTCCCCGATTCGGGGCACGGGGATCCTTGCACGGGGGTCCTTCGTGACCCTGGGACGTGGGCGCGGGCGCCTGCGCGCAGCAGGATCGCGGGCGCGGGGCCCTCGCGTCCGGCGGAACGCCGACTCGCGGCTTCTTCGCGTCCCAGGTACGCGGACGCGCGGCGCCTTCGCGTCCCGGGTACGCGGACGCGCCGCTTCTTCGCGCGGCCTGGCATGAATGGAACGGCGCCCAGGTGGAATGATCGTTGCCGCGGGCGGTGCCGGTCGTCCCGGTGTCGCCGCGGTACGTGTCCTCGACCATCCACCCCATCCGGGAGTTCTCATGCCGATCGTCTCCACCGCGCACACCCAGTGGGAAGGCTCGCTGACCGACGGCAAGGGCGTCGTCTCCTTCGACTCCTCGCAGCTCGCCGACCAGCCCGTCAACTGGAAGGCGCGCGCCGAGGCGCATGACGGGACCACCAGTCCCGAGGAGCTCATCGCCGCCGCGCACTCCTCGTGCTTCTCAATGGCGCTCAGCCACGCGCTCACCCAGGGCGGCACCCCGCCCACCCGCGTGCGCACCCAGGCCGAGGTGACCTTCCAGGCCGGCGAGGGCATCAAGGGCATCCACCTCACCGTGCAGGCCGAGGTCCCCGGTCTGTCCGCCGAGGCGTTCGCCGAGGCCGCCGAGGGCGCCAAGGCCGGCTGCCCGGTGAGTAAGGCGCTGACCGGGACCACCATCACCCTCGACGCGTCGCTGGGCTAGTCGGCAGGCGGGCGGCCCGCCGAGGCCGCCCGCACGCCGCCCCGCCGGTGCGGTGGGGCGGCAGGCCAGGGCATGATGTCGGCCATGTCCCGGTTCGAGCATCAGATCGCGGCCGACGCCGTGGCGCGAGAGACCTGTGCGGCCGAACTCGCGAAGGTCCTGGACGGGTTCGAGGCGCTGCGGTTCGGTGACGGGGGGATCGCCTACGGTGGGCTCCTCGACGGCCGCGCGGACGGCGGGGAGCTCCGCCTTCTCGCCGAGCCCCACGCCGCCGCGGGCGGGCGCTACCGGTACACCGACCCGGGCACCCCAGGCACCCCGGGCACCCCGGGCGAGCCGGTCGACAGCGCGGCGCCGGCCGCCCGGACGGCGGCGTTCGCCGCCGATTTCACGCTGGACTCCTGGGACCGTGCAGGCACGACGAGCGTCCGCTTTGCCGCGTCCGAGACCGCTGCGCCCGCGGACGGGGCCGAGGGGTCCGGCTCCGTGGTGCTGCGGCGCGGTGCGGGCCGCTGCACTGTCGAGGTGAGCGGTGAGTACCGCGGCGGGGGGCCGCGGTCGGCACTGCTCGCGGCGTCGGTGTCGGCCACGGCTGACGCCTGCCGGTGGTGGAGCCGCGCCGAGGGCGCCGCCGGAGCGCAGGGCGGGGACGCCCCGGTCGTCGTGCGGCTGCGGCACCGGTACGCCGTTGCGGTCGTCCGGGTGTCGCCCGCACCGGATCCCGCGCCGGGCCCCGCAGGGCCGCGGTGGCTCCTCACGGTGCGCACCGACGTCCGCGGACGCTCGTGGGCCCGGCCGGTCCTCGCGGTCGTACTCCTCCTCGGCCGGTCGCGGTTGCGCCGGCTGTACGCCCGTGCGCTGGACGAAATGGCGACGGCAGGCGCGCAGCAGCCGGCCGCGGAGTGACGCCGCGGGCCCGGTGGCTTCGCGGACACGCATCGTCTCCGGCCTCCGCGACCTGCGCCGATTGCGCGCCTAGGGTGGCGCTGAAGGGGGAGGGAGCGAGCATGGTGAACTACGAACTGGACGGAAAGGTCGCGGTCGTCACCGGCGCCGGGTCGGGCATCGGGGCCGAGTGCGCCCGGGTGTTGTCGGCGTCGGGGGCGCGGGTCATCGCGGCCGACATCAACGAGGCCGCGGCGTCGCAGGTCTCCGACGGGCTGGCGAGCGAATCGCAGTCGGTGCGGGTTGACACCGCCGACCCGGACTCGGTGGACGCGATGGTCGACGCGGCGGTCGCCCGCTACGGCGGGCTGCACATCATGGTCAACAACGCCGGGATCGGCGGCGAGTCGGCGACCATCGCCGACTACAGCACCGAGAGTTGGCGCATGGTCCTCAGCGTCAACCTCGACGGCGTCTTCTACGGCACCCGCGCGGCGGTGCGCGCGATGCGCGGCAACGGCGGCGGTTCGATCATCAACGTCGCGTCGATCCTCGGTTCGGTCGGCTTCGCGATGTCGAGCGCCTATGTCGCGGCCAAGCACGGCGTCGTGGGCCTGACTAAGAACGTCGCGCTGGAGCACTCCGCCGACGGCGTGCGCGCCAACGCGATCGGGCCGGGCTTCATCAAGACCCCGCTGCTGGACGACAACCTGAGCAGCGAGGCCATGGACGCCCTGGTCGGCCAGCACCCGATCGGCCGGCTGGGCCGGTCGGCCGAGGTCGCCGAACTGGTGGGCTGGCTGGGGAGCGACGCGTCGAGCTTCGCGACCGGTGCGTACTACCCGGTCGACGGCGGGTATCTGGCCCGGTAGGGCGCGCGGAGGGGGCCGGGCGGCGATCAGCCGCCCGGCCCCCTCCGCTGTTGGCGCGCCACGGGGGCGGGTGTCGGACCTGGGCGGACTCGGTGATGACGCAGGTCACGCCGGTGGCGGCTGTCCGCAAGGGAAAAGACAATTATGATCGGTCTAGTAGGAAATAGGGGGAGTCGACCCGATTCGCGGCCCTATGCCGCGCCCCGCTGTGGCCGATCCGCCCCCTCCTGCCTGCTCCGACACCGACTCGTAGGAAGCCGCACCATGCGCCGCCTCGCCACCGTTGCCACGGCCACCGCCTTCGTCCTGGGAGCCGCCGCCTGCGGTGCCCCCTCCGAACAGGCCGGGTCCGGCTCGGACACGCTGCGCGTCGGCGCGACCGCCGTCCCCGCCGGCGAGGTCCTCGCGTTCGTCCGCGACGAGCTGGCGGCCGACGCGGGCCTCGACCTCAAGATCGAGGAGTTCTCCGACTACAACGCGCCCAACGCCGCACTCGCGGAGGGCGACCTCGACGCCAACCTCTACCAGCACGAGCCGTTCCTGAAGGACTACAACGCCAACAGCGGCTCCGACCTGGTGGCCGTCGGCGACGTCTACCTCCCGCCGCTGGCCCTGTACTCGGAGCAGATCACCGCCGTCGACGAGCTCGCCGACGGCGCCTCGGTCGCCGTGCCCAACGACGCGACGAACGAGTACCGCGCCCTCCTGCTGCTCCAGGAGGCCGGCCTGGTCACGCTCGCCGACGACGTCGAGGAGAGCACGTTCTCCCTCTCCGACATCGAGGACAACCCCAAGAAGCTGGACTTCAAGGAGCTCGACGCCGCCCAGCTCCCCCGCTCGCTGGGCGACGTGGACGCCGCGATCGTGAACGCGAACTTCGCGCTCGACGCCGGGTTGAACGCCGACGACGCCATCCTGAAGGAGGAGTTCGAGGGCAGCCCGTACATCAACGTGCTGGCCACGACGGCGGACCAGCGGGACGACGAGCGCATCGCGACCCTCGCCGAACTGCTCACCTCGGACGAGGTGACCGAGTTCATCGAGAAGGAGTACAAGGGCACCGTCATCCCGGTCGCCGCGGCCTCCTGAGCGCCCCGGCGCCCCCGGCGCCCGCGGCGGCCCCGGAGGGCCGCCGCGGGCACCGTTCCTAGGACGTCACGCACACCTGGCCGCGGTCGGTCGGCACCGGGCCGCCGCGGCCCGGGCGGATGTCCTGGTCGAATATCTCGGTCGGCAGGTACAGCGAGCAGCACGCGTTGGGGATGTCCACGACGCCGCTGATCCGCCCCTCGATCGGCGCCGTTCCGAGGATCAGGTACGCCTGCTCGCCGGTGTAGCCCCACTTCTTCAGGTACTCGATCGCGTTCAGGCAGGCGTTGCGGTAGGCGAGGGTGGCGTCCATGTAGGCGTTGGTGTCGTCGCGGTGGTCGACGGAGATGCCGATGAACGACAGCCACTCCGAGTAGCGGGGTTCGGAGCGCCCGGGGATGAACACCGGGTTGTTGTGCACGCCGTAGGTCGCCATGCCGTTCTTGATGACCTCCACCCGCAGGTCCATGAAGCCGGCCATCTCGATCGCGCCGCAGAAGTTGATCTCGCCGTCGCCCTGGCTGAAGTGCAGGTCGCCCATTGACAGCATGGCTCCCGGCACGTGGACGGGGTAGAAGACCCGGGACCCGCGGGTGAAGTTCTTGATGTCGTGGTTGCCGCCGTTCTCGCGGGGCGGGACGGTGCGCGCCCCGTCGGCGGCGACCCGCGCCGCCGCGGCGGAGTCGGCGCGACCGGCGAGGGTCTGGTCGGCGAGCGGGGGCAGCGCCAGCGGCGGCACCCGGTCGGGGTCGGTGGCGATGAGGGCGCGCTCGCGGTCGTTCCAGCGCGCGAGCAGGCCGGGCGAGGGGGCGACGCCCATGAGCCCGGGGTGCGAGATCCCGGTGAACCGCACACCGGGGATGTGCCGGGACGTGGTCTCGCCGCCGTGGAAGTCCCAGATCGCCTTGTAGGCGTCGGGGTAGTAGTCGGTGAGGAACCCGCCCCCGTTGATCTTGGCGAAGATCCCGCTGTACCCCCACCCCTGCCCGCACGTCGGGCCGTTCTGCTGCGGGATTGGACCGAGGTCGAGCAGGTCGACCACGAGCAGGTCGCCGGGCTCCGCGCCCTCGACCGCGATCGGGCCGCTGAGCATGTGGCAGCGGTTGAGGTCGACGTCGCGGACGTCGTTCGCGGAGTCGTTGTCGCCGATCTGGCCGTCGGTCCACTCGCGGCACTCCACCCGGAACTCCTGGCCGGACCGGGCGGTCGCGGCGGCGGGGATGTCGGGGTGCCAGCGGTTGTGGCCGGGCACGCTCTGCTCTGCCATGGGCTTCGCGGGGTCGTGGCTGAAGAGGATCTCCGGCATGGCGGTGCGCCTTTCTCTCGGATTCATGTCGCTCGGGTGCACGCGGGAACGTCGTGGGGGTGCGGCTCGGCGCCGGCGTGGTCAGCCGCCGGGCGCCGATGCGGCCGGGGCGTGCCCGCGGCCGCCGAGGAGGGCGGGGAGCAGGAGGGCGGCGGCGCCGATCAGCGCCAGCGCCCCGGTGGTGATCGCCGCTGCGGGCGCCGCGGTGGGCGCCGGCCAGAGCCCGACGACCAGCAGCGCGCCGGGGACCGCGGCCGTGACGACGCCGGTCACGATCGCGAACCAGCCCGTGAGGCGGCTGAGGCGCGCCGTGTCCAAGCCCAGGACCAGGAAGAAGAGGAACCACAGCACGGCCCAGTACAGCCAGATCACGGCGAAGGGGCCGTCGCCGAGTGCGGCGCCGTTGTACACGGAGACCGCCACCGCGGTGACGGACACGAAGAGGGAGAACCAGCCGAGGCCGCGCTGGTCCCACGCCATGGCGGCGTTGATGCCGACCCACAGGTAGGTGAACCCGAACAGGTAGAGCGGCGCGGCCTCGAACACGGCCGCGGGGTCGTCGGCCCGGATGAGCAGGGCCGTGGGCACGACGACCTGGAGTCCGCCCACGAACAGGTTGAGCGGCGCGGCGCCCTTGGCGCTGACCACACCGAGCAGCAGGAGCCCGTTGAGGATCAGGACGGCGCCGACGTAGAAGAGTCCGACCGCGCTCATGGCGGCCGCTAGGGGCGCGGGAGGAGCGCGTGCCGGGGGTCCGCCGGGGCGGGCGCGGCCGCGCGGGCGGGCGGCACGGCGCCGACGACGTTCGGGTGGTCCGCCGTCGCCGCCGCGGTGTCGGCGGCGCGCGTCTGCCCGACGGACAGCCGGGAGATCAGCGGGGCGGTGTAGGCGCGGGCCGCGGGGCGTCCGCACGCGCAGTCGATCCGGTCCGGGGCCGAGCCCATGGCGGCGGCGGCCGTGGACTCATGGCGGTCGGGGCATCGGTACAGGTAGTTCACCATGGCATCTCCTTTCAAATAGCATTCCTTTTCAAATGAAAATGAATCAATTGAAAGTAAATGTCAAGGGGGGTGCCGCGGTCCGGCGGCGGTGCGCCGTCAGAGGCGGGCCAGGATGTCGAACGCGGTGCCGTCGGCCTTCGCCAGGTAGACGTGCTGGCGCGCGTGCCCGCTGTGGAAGCGCATCGGACCCCGGGGGCTGTCGTAGCCGACCCGCTCGCTCACCGCCATGAGCTCCGGGATGGTGCAGTCGCGGGCGCCGTCGGCGAGGGCGGCGAGGGCCATCATCCCCTCGAAGCACGACTCGGCCATGTTGTTCAGCACGGGCGCGTCGGGCCCGTGCATGCGCGTATAGGCGCCGGAGAGGTCCAGTGCCGACTCGGTCGCGAGGGAGCGGAAGTAGGCCGCCGCCACGTACAGCTCCCGCACGGCGTCCGGTCCGCTGCCGAGCAGCATGTTCTCCTCCATCAGCGGGGTGAGCCGCCGCACCCGGTCGTGCATGGCGCGCGCGGCGAACGCCCGGTTGAAGTGGACGGCGTCCTGGCCGACGAGCAGCATCAGCACGGTGTCGGCCCCGCTGCGCGCGACACGGGTGAGCACGCCGTCGAAGTCCTGGGTGCCCAGCCGGACGAACTCCTGCCCCACGACGTCGATGCCGAGGTCGCGGGCGTAGCCGACGACCGCCCGCGCCGTGCCCAGCGGCCAGATGTAGTCGTCGCCGACGATGTGGCAGGAGCGCATGGCGAGCTCGTCGCGCATCCAGCGCATGGCGGGCGCGATCTGGTCGGGCGGGGTCTCGCCGGAGCAGAACACGCCGTCGGCGTGCTCCCCGCCCTCGTACAGCGAGGTGTAGACGTAGGGGACGTGCCCGCCGACGGCGGGCACGAGGTGCTGGCGGACCCGGGAGATGTGCCAGCCCGTGACGGCCTCGATGCCGCCGGCGGCGACGAGCCCGGCGACCTCTGACGCGACCGCGCCGACCGGGCGCCCCGCGTCGATGACGACAGGTCGGACGCGGCGGCCGCGGATGCCGCCCGCGGCGTTGAGGAGGTCCACCGCGACGTCGACCACCGCCTCGCACGAGGGGCCGAAGATCCCCGCCGGGCCGCGCAGCGGGATGACCACGCCCACGGGGAAGTCGCCGTCGGCGCGCGGCCGGTCGTGGGTGGGGCATCGGCACGCCACGTGGGGCACCTCGTCATTCCGCGCTCGGCCCGCTCGGGGCCGGGTGCGCACGTGCTGGTCTCCCGCTGAATGGAATACTCTCGAATGGAAATATTCTTGGCAAGGCGCGGGTGTTCGGCGGGCAGGGCGGAAGGGGTGCGATGACCGCAGCGGAGGGCGGCGGCGAGCAGGGCGGGCCGACCGCGTGGCTCGACCCGCTCCAGCTCCGCCTGGT
This sequence comes from Murinocardiopsis flavida, assembly GCF_003014485.1. Classification (GTDB taxonomy): domain Bacteria; phylum Actinomycetota; class Actinomycetes; order Streptosporangiales; family Streptosporangiaceae; genus Murinocardiopsis; species Murinocardiopsis flavida. The sequence goes on from NZ_PYGA01000014.1 coordinate 124,637, forward strand.
CGCCGCGCACGCCGACGACCAGGCCGCCGATGCGCTGCGCGGCCACGACCTCACCGTCGACCAGTGGCGCATGCTGCACTACCTCGTCGAGCGCGGCGAGAGCACCATGGCGCAGCTCAGCGGCGGTCTCGGGCTGAGCGCGCCCACCACCACCCGCGTCGCCGACGCCCTGGTGACCATGGCGCTCGCCTACCGCGGCGCCGACGCCGTCGACCGCCGCAGGGTGCTGCTGCGCCCCTCGCGCAGGGGCCGGGCCACCCACCGCGACCTCGCACCCGAGGTCCGCGCCGCCGAGTCCGCCGCGTTCTCGGGCCTCGCCCCCGCCGAGCGCGACACCCTGGCCGCACTGCTCAGCCGCGCCCTGGGCACGGCGCCCGACCCCGTCCGCTGAGCCGCCCCGGGGCACCGGGCCCCGGAATACGCCGTGCGGAGACCGTTGTTGCGCGACAGTGAGACCGGGAGGAGCCCGACCATGGCCGAGACCAAGGAGTTCAAGCGGTCACCCGCGCACTTCACTGACCGCATCACCGCCGACGCCCGCGACGGCTGGCCGGCCGAGCCGGGCCGGTACCGGCTGGTGGTCAGCAGGGCGTGCCCCTGGGCGAACCGCGCCGTCATCTCCCGGCGGCTGCTGGGCCTCGAGGACGCCGTGTCGCTGGCCATCACCGACCCCATCCAGGACGAGAAGAGCTGGCGGTTCACCCTCGACCCCGGCGGCCGCGACCCCGTTCTCGGCATCGCCTACCTGGGCGAGGCCTACGCCGCGCGCGAGCCCGACTACGACGGCGGCATCAGCGTGCCCGCGGTGGTCGACGCGCCCAGCGGGCGGCTCGTCACGAACGACTTCCTCCAGATCACCCTCGACCTCGCCACCGAGTGGGGGCCGCGGTACCGCGCCGGTGCGCCCGACCTCTACCCGGAGGACCGGCGCGACGAGATCGACGCGGTCAACGACGCGGTGTTCCGCGACATCAACAACGGCGTGTACCGGGCCGGGTTCGCCCACACGCAGGAGCGCTACGACGACGCCTACACGCGCCTCTTCGCCCGCCTCGACGAGCTCGAAGCGCGCCTGAGCACCCGCCGCTACCTGGTCGGCGACACCATCACCGAGGCCGACATCCGACTGTTCGCGACGCTGGTGCGGTTCGACGCGGTCTACCACGGCCACTTCAAGTGCAACCGGACCAAGCTCACCGAGATGCCCGCGCTGTGGGCGTACTCCCGCGACCTCTTCCAGACCCCCGGGTTCGGCGACACCATCGACTTCGACCACATCAAGCGGCACTACTACCAGGTGCACACCGGCATCAACCCGACGGCGATCGTCCCCAAGGGGCCCGACCTGTCGGTCTGGCGCACGCCGCACCACCGCGAGGACCTGGGCGGCCGCCCGTTCGGCGACGGCACGCCGCCGGGCCCGCCGCCCGAGGCCGAGCGGGTGCCCGCCCTGCCCGGCGCCGCCTGAGGCGCGCGCCTCAGGCGGCCTTGTCGGCCTTGTCGGCCTTGGTGTCGGGGTCGCCGTCGGCCAGTGCGGCGATGCGCGGCAGCATCGCGTCGAGGGCCACGGGCAGGCTCAACAGCGAGCCGAACGACAGCGCCCCGTTGACCTCGCTCATCTCGGGCATGGTGAGGACGCGGCCCTCCTTCGACGCGTCGAGCTCCTTGAAGACCGGTTTGCTCGTGATGCTCTCGTTCTCGGGGCCGTACACGCCGACGAGCAGCACGTCGGCCTCCAGCGCGTCGAGCCGTTCGGTGCTGACCTGGACCGGGGCGCGGTCCTTGCCCGTGAACAGCTTCTCCGCCTTCTCGGGCAGGTCGAAGCCGAGCTGGGTGAGGAAGCCGGGGGCGGGGCCTTCGGCGTAGGCCCACGCCTCGCCGGTGATGGAGCTGGCGAGGAGCGCGGTGGCGCCGCCGAACTCCGGGTGCTCGGCGCGCGCGTCGTCGAACAGCTTCTCGATGTCGCGCACGAGCGTGTCGGCCTTCTTGCGCACGTTCAGCGCCGTGCCGACGATGGCGGCGATGTCCTGCCACGGCGCGCCGAAGTCGGCGTGGCCGGGTGCCTGCGCGATGGTCGGCGCGATCTCCGAGAGGGTCTCGTACTCCTTCTTGGTGAGCCCGGAGTTGACGCCGAGGATGAGGTCGGTCTCCAGCGACGCGATCTGCTCGAAGTTCAGCTCCTCGACGGGCAGGACCTCGGGCAGCGGGTCGTCGCCGAGGGCCTCGCGCGCCCACGGCCACAGGGCGCCGGGGTGCTCGCCGAACCATTCGCGGACGCCGACGGGCGCGACGCCGAGCGCGAGGACGTAGTCCTGTTCGGTCAGCCCGACGGTCACCACCCGCGTCGGGGTGCCCGGCACCTCGGTCGAGCCGTACTTGTGCTTGATGGTGCGGGCCTTGCCGCCGCCACCGCTGTCGGTGGACCCGGCGCCGCCGCACCCGGCGGCGCCGAGCAGGGTCAGGCCCCCGGCCCCGATGAGGAAGCCCCGCCGGCCCGGCCGGGCGGTGCGCTGTCGCACAGCAGTGGTGTCCATGGTGGTCTCACACGTCGTTTCGTCAGCTCGCCGGTCGTGCACGGGTCCGTGCCGGCCGCGTCCAGCGCGGCGAAGATCAGGTTAGCGTAGCCTTGGCTAACTTGACGAGGGGGTGTCGTCGTCGGCGCTGTGACCTGGTACCCATGGTCCGTGAGCATCTCGACATTGCAGGACCTGCTGGCCGACTTCGCCGCCCGCCGCGACTGGGAGCAGTTCCACACGCCCAAGAACCTCGCGATGGCCCTCTCGGGGGAGGCCGGGGAACTCGCCGCCGAGTTCCAGTGGCTCACCCCCGAGCAGGCCGTCGCCGTGATGTCCGACCCCGCGAAAGCAGAGGCCGTGCGGTTGGAGATGGCCGACGTGTTCAGCTACCTGCTGCGCCTGGCCACCGTCCTCGACATCGACCTCGACCAGTCCGTCCGCGACAAGGTCGCCATCAACGAGACCCGGTTCCCCCCGAAGCTAGGGGACGACGGGCGGCGTGTAGCCGAGGGTGTAGGAGAACAGGGTGAGCAGGGTCAGCACGATCGGCGCCAGGAACAGCAGTTGCAGGAAGGTGAAGCCCACCAGGTGGCGGGCGCGCAGCGCGAGGATGCCCAGTAGCGGCAGCATCCAGAACGGGTTCACCAGGTTCGGCAGCGCCTCCGCCGCGTTGTAGACCTGCACCGTCCAGCCGAGGTGCTCCTGGAGCTCGTTCGCCGCGCGCATCACATAGGGCGCCTCGATGAGCCACTTGCCGCCGCCCGACGGGATGAAGAAGCCCAGCACCGCCGAGTACACCCCCACCACCAGGGAGAACGGCAGAACGGTCGACAGCGCCGTGAACGCCTGCGTGATGTAGTCGGCGACCGCGTGCCCGGCGGCGTTCGTCGGACGCGTCATGACCGCGGCGATCCCCGCGTAGATCGGGAACTGGATCAGCACCCCGCTGGTGGTCGGCACCGCCTTGCCCACCGCCGTGAGGAAGCTGCGCGGCCGCCAGTGCAGCAGCATCCCCAGCAGCAGGAAGATGAGGTTGTAGGTGTTCAGCCCCGAGATCGCCACGATCGGGTCCTCCGCGGCGAACACCTGCACCGCCCACCCCGCGCCGAGCGCCACCACCAGCACGGTCAGCAGCGGGCTGTACTCCAGCCACTCGCCGGGACGCGAACGGGGCGGCAGGGTCTCCTCGGCCGTGTGGACGTCGACGCCGAGGTCGGCGGCCGAGCGCGCCTGCGAGCCCCGCGGCGCCGACAGGTAGGCGACCGCGACCACGACGGGGATCATGATCGCGGCGAGCACCATCGACTGCCACAGGAAGATCGTGTCCCGGAACGGGATCACCCCGGTGATGGGCAGCAGGTTGTCGGGGATGCTGGCGGGGTTCGCCTGGAGCTGCGCGGCGGACGAGCTCAGGCCCAGCGCCCACACGCTGCCCATGCCCATGAACGCCGCGGCCCCCGCCGCCCGGTAGTCCAGGTTCAGCTCGCTGCGCCGCGCCATCTGCCGGGCGAGGAGGCCGCAGAAGATCAGGCTGAAGCCCCAGTTGAACAGCGAGCTGAGCGTGCTCACCGTGGCGATCAGCGCGACACCGCCCGGCCCGCTCGACGGCATCGCGGCGATCCGCGCGATGACCTTGCGCGCCGCAGGGGCCGTGGCGACCACGTACCCGCCGATCGCGACGAACGCCATCTGCATCGCGAAGGGGATGAGGTCCCAGAACCCGTCGCCGAACTCGCGGGTGACCGACGCGGGGGACGCGCCGATCGCCAGCGCCGCGACGGTCACGACGATGAGGGCGGCCAGGGCGAAGATGAACGCCTCGGGGAACCACCGCTCGGCGAAGTTCGACATCCGGACGGCGAGGCGCGAGAGCGCACCGGCGGCGTCGTCGTCCGATTCGCGGTTGCGCGGGTCGGTATCTGTAGACATCGGTTCTCCGTAGTTGGTCAGGTGCCCGAGTAGACGGTGACGGCGGCGATGAGATCGGCCAGGCCGGTGCCGACGGTCTTGAAGACGGTGATCTCGCCCTCGCCGCGGGCGCGGGGCTCCGCACGCGCGCACAGATCGGGCAGTGTCGCGGCGATGCCGTCTCCGCTCAGCGCGCCCGTCGCGAGGGCCTCGGCGACCTCGCCGGACTCGGTGCGGGCCACGTCGCCGTCGATGACCACCGTCGAGCGGCCGAGCAGGGACGACTCGACCTCGTGCATGTCCGGGCGGAAGCTGCCGATCAGGTCGAGGTGGGTGCCCGGCGCGATCCACGCGTCGCGGAGGACGGGCTCGCGCGCGAGGGTGGCGGTGGTGATGATGTCGGCGCGGCCCGCGGCCGCCTCGACGTCCGACACCGCGACCGCGTCCGCGCCCCGCTCGGTGAGCGCCGCCGCGAGCCTGACGGCGCCCGCGTGGTCGTGCGGGTCGGCGATCAGCGTGGTCTCGATGTCGCGCACCGCGGCGTAGGCGTCGTGGACGGCACTGCCGATGTGCCCGGTGCCGACGATGAGGTGGGTGCGGGAGTCCGCCCGGGACAGCAGCGAGGCGCCCAGGGCGGCGGTGCCGACCGTGCGCCGCCGGGTCAGCTCCCCGCCGTCGATCAGCGCGACGTGCCGGCCCGTCGCGCCGTCGGCGAGCACGTAGGCCGACGACAGCGCGGGCAGGCCCTGCTCGGTATTGCGCGGGAAGACGTCCACGAGCTTGACGCCGAGGTACTCGCTGTCCCACGCCGGCATGATCAGCAGGGTCGCCTCGCCGTCGGCGCCCATGGCGTGGTGGTGCCGGGGCGGCACCGAGGCGGGCCGGGTCAGCCCGGCGCGCAGCGCGGGGATGAGGACGTCGTAGCTCAGCCGCTGGCCCGTCTGGGCGGCGTCGAAGTACTGCACGGGTGGGTTCGTCTCCTTGGGGATCGCGGTGCGGGGGTGCCCGGACGGATGTCAGGCGTCGAGGACGATGTCGGACGCCGGGACGGCCTGGCAAGTGAGGCATTCGTCGTCGGCGTCGGGCGGCTCGGTGAGGTGCGCGACCGCGCCGGACAGGACGCGCACCGCGCAGCTCTCGCACTGGCCGACGCGGCAGCCGCTGGGCAGCCGCACCCCGTTGCGCTGGGCGAGGTCGAGCAGCGGGCCGTCGGAGGGACGCCAGGTCAGGGTGGTGCCCGAGGCGCGGAAGGCGACCTCGTGCCGGGCGTCCCCGGTGGGGGCGGGGCGCTGCGGCGGCGCGAACCGCTCGGCGAAGATCTCGAACCGCGGCACGCCGCGGGCGATCAGGCCGTCGGTGACCTCGCGGATCATGGCGCCGGGGCCGCACAAATAGAAGCGGGCCCGTTCGTCGATGTCGGCCTGCGCCACGGCGTCGGCGGACACCCGGCCGGCGCGGTCGTAGTCGCGGCCGACCCGGTCGCCGGGGCCGGGGCCGCTGAAGTGGCGGATCAGGCGCACCCGCGGGTTCTCCGCGGCGAGCCGGGCCGCCTCGGGCCCGAAGCAGACGTCGGCGCCGCCGCGGTCCCCCTTGTGCACGGTGATGCGCGCCCCGGCGCCGCCGTGCCGGGCCGCCTCGGCGAGCTGGCTGAGGAACGGGGTGAACCCCACGCCCGCGGCGATGACCACGACGGGGAACGGCGCGTCGGCGGGGATGGTGAACGTGCCCGACGGGGGAGTGACCGCCACGGTGTCGCCGACGTCGAGCGCGCTGTGCACGTGCGTCGACAGCGCGCCGCCCGGCAGCAGGCGCACGGCGATGGCGTGGTCGCCGCCGCCCGGCGCGCCGGTGAGCGAGTAGGAGCGGGCGACCTCGCCCGTGCCCTCGGCGCCGTCGACCGCCACCCCGATGTACTGGCCGGGCCGGTGCCCGGCCGCGGGCCCGCCGTCGGCGGGGCGCAGCCGCACCTCGACCACGTCCCGTCCCCGCCCGGTGATGGCGGTGACGGTGAACGGGCGCGGCCGGGGCCCCCGATGCCCGGCCGCGCCCGGGCGGACGTCGCACGCGACGCCGCGCATGTGCAGCGACCCGCTCACCGGGTCGGCGGGGGCGCCGTTGACGGCGGCGTTGAAGTTGGTGCCGCCGGCGACCGGGTCGGAGCCGGGCAGCCCGAGGTCGGGGGCAGCCTCCCACCAGCCGTACTCCGCCACCGCCACCCGCGGGTCCAGGTCCGGGTCGAGAACGGCGCGCATGCTGAACGCGCCGTCGGCGGTGGCGACCTCGACCATGTCGCCCTCTGCGAAGCCGCGCTGCCGCGCGAGCTCCGGCGCCACGTCGACCGTCGGCTCGGGGTGCTTGCGCCGCAGCGAGGAGACCGCGCGGTGCTGGCTGTGGCAGAAGTAGCCGTTCTTGGCGTTGGTCAGCAGGAACGGCAGCGGGCCCCGCCCCGAGGGCCCAGGGCCGGACGGTGCGGGCCCGGCTTCGGACGGGGCGGGCCCCGCGTCGGGGACCGGCGGCTGCCCGGCGGCGGCCAGCCGCGCGGAGTACAGCTCGACCCGGCGGCTGGGCGTCGCGAAGCCGGCGACCCCGCCGGCGCCGTCGGCCGCCGCGTACTTGCGGTGCTCGGCGCGCAGCGGGACCCGGATCCCCTCCGGGGTCCGGCGCAGCCGTTCCACCGTCAGGCCCGTCGGCGCGAGCACGTGGTCCCACGCCGCATCGATGTCGCCGCCGAAGAACGCGTCGCCCATGCCGAGGCGGCAGGCGAGGTCGAAGACGACCTCGGTGTCGGAGCGCGACTCGCCGAGCGGCTCGACCATCCGCTGCCGCAGCTGCACCAGCTCCTGGGCGCTCGCGCTGATCTCGAAGCCGGTCTTGAGCGCCTCGTGCTCCCAGGGGCTGTTCACGGGCAGCACGATGTCGGCCTGCTCGGCCGTGGGGTTGAGGAACAGGTCGCAGTGGACGTAGAAGTCCAGTGCGCCCAGCGCCGCCCGGCCCCGTTCCGGATCGGGCTGGGAGACGAGCAGGTTCGCGCCGAAGCCCATGAGGGCCCTGACCCGGTAGGGGGCGTGGTCGAGCATCGCGGTGTAGAGGTCGTGCGCGGTGACCCAGCCGGTGGCGGGCGGCCCCAGCGGGCGCTCCGCCAGTCCCAGCGTCTTGGCCCGCTGCGCGGGGTCCATCTGGTCCAGTGCGGTGACCGCGTTGACGGGCGCCTTCGGCAGGACCAGGTTGCCGCCCGGCGCGTCGTAGCAGCCCTTGAGCGCGTACAGGGTGGCGATCGCGCGCTCGGTCTGGGTGGCGTTGCCGTTCTGGCCCACCCCGGTCCAGGAGTGGTAGGCGACGCTGCGGGCCGCGGCGAACTCCTCGGCGAACGCCAGCAGCTCGTCCTCGGGGATCCACGTGTGGCGGGCGGTCCGCTCGATCGTCCACGGCGCGCACGCTTCGGCGTAGTGGTCGAACGCCGGGCGCACGCCGACGGCGGTGCCCTCGGCCGTGCGCACCGTGTACGCGCCCCGCAGGGCGAGGCCGTCGGGGTCCGCGGCGGGCGCGCGGGTGTCGTAGGAGCGGGTCTCCCCGCGTTCGCTGTCCCACGCGACGAAGGCGTCGGGGGCGCCGGGGTCGAGGTCGCGCGCCGTGAGCAGTGCGCCGTTGTCGTCGCGGACGAGGAGCGGGCCGTTCGTCCAGGACCGGACGAAGGCCGCGTCGTAATGTCCGCCCGCGATGAGGTGCCGCGCGGTACCGAGGGCGAGGGCGGCGTCCGATCCGGGGCGCACCCGCAGCCAGTGCTCGGCGTCGCGGGCGCTGGTCGAGCGGCGCGGGTCCACGACGGCGGTCCGCGCGCCCTTGTCCCGCCCGTTGCGCACCGCGACCGCCTGCGCCAGCCAGGTCTTGGCGGGGTTGTGGCCCCACAGGACGGCGAGGTCGGTGTTGGCGTAGTCGGCGGTGGGCAGCCCGCTGCCGAAGGTGAACGCGTGCGCGAAGTCCTTGTGCCAGTTGCAGATCTCGGTCGAATAGCAGGTGTTGGCGGCGCCGAACAGGCGGATGAAGCGCTCGACCCAGTCGATGGAGTCCGACATCGGCGTCCCGCTGGGGGAGGTGACGGCGAAGGCGATGGACTCCGCCCCGCTCTCCTCCTTGAACGCGGCGAACCGGGCGGCGATGGTCCCCATCGCCTCCTCCCAGCCGATCTCCTCCCAGCCGGGGTCGCCGGAGCCCTTGGGGCGGGTGCGGCGCAGCGGGCGTGTCAGCCGGCGGGTGCTGTGCGCGATCTCGGGTGCCGCGCGGCCCTTGGGGCACAGGGCGGTGCCCGTGGGGTGCTCGGGGTCGGGGGCGACGCCCGTCATCCGGCCGGACTCCACGGTGTACAGCGCGCCGCAGCGCGAGCGGCACAGTGTGCAGTATCCGCGTTTCGTCTCGGCTGGCACGTGCGGGCGCCCTTCCGTGCGGCGGATTCGGACTGTCGAACCGGCATTGTCACTGGTAGTGATGGGTAAGCGATTACCGTTTACCAATGCGGGCTAGTATGCGAAGCCCCGGACGAAGGTGTCAAGGGTCCGCATCGGACCGAGGAGGCGGCGCGCATGCAACGCTTGCAGTCGGTGAGCCTGCGCGAGCAGGCCCTGGTGGTCGTCCGGCAGGCCATCGTGTCCGGCGAGATCGGGCCCGGCGCCATCTACTCGGCCTCCGCGCTCGCCACCCGGCTGGGCGTCTCCAACAGCCCCGTCCGCGAAGCCATGCTCACCCTGGTCAACCAGGGCATCATGGAACCGGTGCGCAACCGCGGCTTCCGCATCGTGCCCATCAGCGAGCACGACCTCGACGAGATCGGCGAGATGCGCCGCCTGCTGGAGATCCCCGCCACGGTCGCGCTGGTCGACCGGGCCGGCGACCCCGACATCGAGGCGCACCGCCCCGTCGCCGAGGAGATCTGCGCGGCCGCCCGCTCCGGCGACGTCCCCACCTTCCTCGAAGCCGACCGCCGCTTCCACCTCGGCCTGCTCGCCCTCGGCGGCAACACCCGCCTGGTCGAGACCGTCGCCCGGCTGCGCGACCAGACCCGCCTCTACGGTGTCGGCACCCTCGCGGAGCAAGGCACCCTGCAAGACACCGCGCCCGAGCACTTCGACATCCTCGACGCCCTGCTCGCCCGCGACGGCGACGCCGTCCGCACCGTCATGACGCGCCACCTCGACCACATCCGCGGCGAATGGGCCGGCGAACCGCCCGCCGAACCGTCTTTTCCGAGCGCACGCTGACACACCGAGGAGCGCGCCGGAAACGGCCCGCGACCGCGGTGGGAAAAGCCGCTCCGGCCTTGTCAAGAACCGGGACCGGGAATGAGTCCATGGGCTCATTCCGACCCGGGATTCCGACTCATATCGTCACTCCATGTTCCACGACGGTACGCCGCGTATTCCCCCATTGAACAACTACGGCAAAGGCGGACCCGGGTACAGGCGAAAACCGCGCGGCTCCGAATCCGGGGCCGGGGTCATCGAATACGCCTCGGCAATCGTGCTGGCCGCGGCGCTCCTCGCGTGCGTGACCGTGATCGCCGTCCCGCAAACAAGCGACGCGGTCGACGGCGCGCTCTGCCGGCTCCTCCAACTCGCCGGCGTGAAGGACTGCGGCAAGAAGGAACCCCCCGACTTCCGCCCCGACTACTGCGTCCGCAACGCCGAGAGCAAGCACCTCGGCGGCACCGTTGAAATCGCCGTGGTCATCCTCGGCCAGGACTACAAACTCTCCAAGGAGACCCTGTCGGACGGCAGTATCGTCGCGACCTTCTCCCCGAAGAGCGAACTCGGCCTCATCACCGGCCTCGGCGGTGGGGTGCAGGCCGGTAAGAAGTCGGCCGGACAGATCCAGGCCAAGGTCGAGGCGATCGCGAAGGGGACCTATACCCCGGGGAAGTCCTATCTGTTCAAGAATGAGCAGGAATACCAGCAGTTCGAGGACCAACTGAACCGCACCCTCCTCGACGACACCGCCAAGGACCTCAGCCCCGGCTACCGCGCCGCGCGCTGGCTGGGCGAGAAGACCGGCGTTTACGAACCCCCGAAGATGAAGGACCCGGAGATCACGAACTACGAGCTCGGGGTCTCCGAGCAGATCGACGGCTCGATCGGCGCCTGGTTGGGCAAGTCGACGTCCCAGGGGAGGCACGCGAAGGACAGGGGCGTCGAACACGACAAGTGGAAGATGAACCTCGGGGCCGACGGGAGCGTCAAGGTCAACCCGAAGGCGGACCTGGCGTTCTGGAACAACGAGAAGGGGAACAAGCGGACCGCCACCACCTTCTCCTGGAGCGGAACCGGATCGCTCGGCGGCGCCCTCGGCCCGAAGAGCGTCGGCGGCGAGGTGGGCTGGCAGGGCAGCACCCGCGTCATGCGCAACGAGGACGGCTCGATCGACTACATCCGCTACACCACCAACGCGAGCAAGACCGGGGCCGACGGCACCGGTGGCGAGATCGGCAAGGGCGGCACCAAGGACAACCCCAGTAATCGCGGGCGAGGGGGTGCCAGGGACGTCAACGGCGAGAGCGTCACCCAGTCGGTCCAGATCGATTTCGACACCCCCGAGGAGAAGGAGGCCGGTGAGGCGCTGCTCCGAAACCGCGGCCTGCTGCCGCCGACCAGCACCATTCCGTCCCTCGTCAACCCGCTGATGGACGACAAGGACGGCGGCTGGATCAACGAGAAGCCGGCCGAGGACGCGCCCCCTTGGGAGCACGTGATGCACGAAAAGGGAAAGGTGTGGCAGTACAAGGAGGACACCCACGCCGACGAGTACGGCGTCGGTGCCAAGGCCAAGCTCGGACTCTCGCTGGGGGCCGACGTCTCCTGGGGGGCCGACGAGCGCTACACGCGCAACGCCCAGATCCTGGGACCCCCCAACGAGGACGGCACCCGGAGCTTCATCGACTACCCCGACTGCGTCTACAAGGGCGACTGAACCGGACGACGGCCGCGCAGCGGTGATCCGAACAGCGCAGGCGACGCGGCAGGGCCGCGCCCGCGGCGGCCGGTACCGCGCGGTACCGGCCGCCGGGCAGGAAAGGCGGTCGGGGCACGGCGGCCCCGCACCGGTCCCGCCGCCGTCGGCGCGGGGCGGGCACCCGCGGAACCCCGCTCTACGAAGAACTTTCCCGCGGCGCGCCGAAACCCGTAACGTAAGTCACCCGACGACGGGGTCTCGCGGTCCCCTCAGGAGTGGTGCATGGGCGACAACGAGATCCGCAACGAACTCCACGGTGTGCGCAACGCGGTGCAGGCGGGCGGCGACGTCCAAAGCGTCACGTTCCACCAGGAGGCGCCGCGGCCGCCCGTCCCATCGGAGGTGCCGGCGCCCGCGCCGCACTGGTACGACCGCGAATCCGAGCAGCAATGGCTGCACCAGAACACCTCCGCCCCGGTCGGCGGCGCCCCCGCCACCCCCATATGCCTGCTCGAAGGGGTGCGCGGCATCGGCAAGACCGCGCTCGCCCAGCGCTTCGCCGCCGCAGCGGGCGACAGGTTCGGCGACGGCCGGCTCTACGTCGACTACGGCAGCCTCGACCCCGACGGTCCCGGCGGCCCCAACGAGGCACTCGCGCACCTGCTCGCCTCGCTCGGGGTCCACAAGGAGGACATGCCGGCCCGCCTGCACGACCGGGCCGCCCTGTTCCGCACGAGCACGTCGAACCGGCGGCTGCTCGTGGTGATCGAAGGCGCCACCCAGGCCGCCCAGGTGCGGGAACTGGTCCCGCAAGGGCCCGGGAGCGCGGTGGTCGCCGTCGGCAGCAGGGAACGCCTGGGCGAACTCGCCCTCGCCCACGCCGAATGGCTGACCCTGCGGCCGCTGGGCACCGGCGACGCCGCGGACCTGCTGGCGGGGCACAGCGGCGGCCGCCTGGCGGGCACCGCACCCGAGGACATCGCCCGGCTGGTCGCGGCATGCGGCGGACTCCCGCTCGCCCTGATCCTGGTGGCGGGGCGGATCAAGGCCGAACCGGCGGTCGACCTTGCGGCGCTCACCACCGAACTCGGCGACGAGCAGCGGCGGCTGAAGGCCATCTCCTTCACCGAGGACTACACCCTCGCGTCGGTGTTCGACCTCGCCTACGCCGGACTGTCCCCGGCCGCCGCATCGCTGTACCGGGCGCTCGGCCGCTGGCCCGGACGCGGATTCGACACCGACCTCGCCGCGGCCGCCTGCCGCGCGGACGCGCCGACGGTCGCCCCGCTGCTCGACGAACTGCGCCGCGCCGAACTCCTCACCACCACCGGCGACATCCACCGCTTCGCACACGACCTCATCCGGCTGCACGCCGCGGCGCTCAGCGAGCAGCACGACAGCGAAGCGCTGCGTGCGTCGTCCCTGCGCGACTGCCTGGACTCCTACCAGGCGCTGCTCGCCCACGCCGACCTCGCGGCGATGGGCGCGCGACTGCGCACCATCCCGGCCGAGGAGTACGCGGCGCGCCGCCCCGACCCCTTCGGCGGCGACCGCGCCACGGCGCTGGGGCGGCTCCGCGCCGAACGCGCCACCCTGCTCGCCGTCGTCCGGGCCGCCGACGCACGCGGCCTCGACGCCTACACCTCCAGCCTCGCGGAACTCGGCGGCGCCCTCTACCTCAACCAGCGCTACCTCGCCGACTGGGCGGAGACCGGCACACGAGGCGCCGACGCCGCCGCGCGCCTCGGCGACACCGCGCGCGAAGCGCGGCTGCGCAGCCTGACGGCACGCCCGCTCACCGACCTCGGCCGCACCGAGGAGGCCCGCGCGATGGTCGAGCGGGCGGTGGGGCTCGTGCGCGACGGGTCCGACCTGCTGCTCGCGGCGTCGGTCCACGAGTTCCACGGCCGCTACCTCGACACCGTCGACCGGCGTGCGGCACTGGCGGCGTACGCGCGCAGTCTCGACCTCAACGAACGCTCCGGCGACCCCATGGCCGTCCGCGGCGCCGCGCTGAGCCGGTACTTCGCAGGACGCACCCTGCTGGGACTCGCCGCCGCCGAGCAGTCGGACGGTGAGGACGGGGACGGCGCTCCCGCGACCTTCGAGGACGCGGTCACCGAGCTGGCGGCGGCCGCCGCCGCGTTCGACACCCTGCCCGAGCCCGACCCGCGCATGGCGGCGCGGGCACGCGGCAGCCTCGGCGACGCCTACGCCGCGGCCGGGCGCCTCACCGACGCCGTCGCCGCCTTCACCGCCGCGGTCGGTGTGCTGCGGAAGCTGGACCAGCCCTACTACGAGGCCGAGAACCTGGCGAGCCTCGGCGCCGTCTACGCCCGCATCGGCGCGCCCGAACAGGCCCGTCAGCACGCGACCCGCGCTCGTGACCTGTTCACCGAGCTGGCCAGCCCGCGCGCCGCCGAGGCGGCACGGTTGATCGAGGACCTCGGCTAGGAGGGCCGCGGGTGAGCCTGCTTGGTGCCCTGGGCCAGGAGGGTCATAGCCGGGCTGTTCACGTCGGCCGTTGAAAGCCGCCACCCGGCTGCCGGTACCGGCAGCCGGGTGGACAGTGGAGGGTGTCGGCGTTCGGATGTGGCGGCGGGCGCCGTCCCGGGTTTCGACGGCACTCAGGGTGTGTCGAGGGCGCTGCGCAGCCCGGAGAGCCAGTCGAGGTGGCCGCGGATCGCGGTCCGGCCGACCCGGGTCAGCCGGAACCAGGTCCGTGGTCGGCGGCCCACCGAGCCTTTGCGCACCTCGACGTATCCGGCGTCCTCAAGAGCGCGGCTGTGTTTGGAGATCGCGGAGTCGCTCACACCCAGCATGTCGCGGGCCGTGGCGAAGTCGACCCACTCCGCTCCTTGCAGCAGGGCACATAGTGCCAGGCGGGGGCCGGTCTCGAAGATCGGGTCGCGCCCCGTGCCGTCGTCCGGTTGGGGCGTCAGGTCCTGGTCGGGCTCGTGACCGGTCACAGCCTGACCCGGCCGGCTTCGATGTCTCGGCGCATCGCCGAACGGGTCATGAACTGGGTGACGAAAATGGCGGCCGCCACGACCGGGAGCACCAGGAGCGCGGCCTCGCGCTGTCCGTACTCGACCAGCGCGAAGATGCCGGCGAGGCCGGCCAGTGTGACCGCGAGGCTCACCAGCCGGATCGGCCGGGCGCCGGGGTAGGCGCTGATCCGCTTGGGGAGGTAGACCCCGGAGCGGCGGCGCCGAGCCCAGGAGTAGGCAGCCGAGGCGATACCGATCGCCGCGATCCCCCACGGCACGTACGAGCCGCCGACAGGGCTAAGCCAGGTCGACCAGATCGGGAGGCCGGCCAGGAACACCAGGACGGCACCGTAGAGCACCCAGTAGGTGACGGGGAACGGGGCGTGGGACGCGAGTCGGCTGCGTGCGTCGGCGACTTGGTCGAGCTCAGGCTTGCCAGTCATCAGTGGATCTCCCATTCGCATCTACTTTCCGTATGGAAAGCGTACTCGAATCAGGAAGTAATTGCCAAGCGCGATCCGATCTTGGTGCGCGGAGGGCGGCGCCGCACGATGAGACCGACCGCCCCTGCCGGATCCCGACCTCGTGACGGCCGACCCTCAGAAGACGTCAACGACGAGCCGTTAGGGTGTGGAACCACCCTGGGCATGGAGTCGTCATGAGTTTTGGTGCTGTCACCGCGCTGCTGGTCGGCATTGCGATGCTGATCTTCCCGGCATGGCTGGCCTGGAATTTGATCCGCCGCCAGCGGCGTCTGGCCACCTGGCCGCGGGCACAGGCGACCATCCGCCACGTATGGAAGACCACGCGTCAGTCCTCGGCCACCGGCACGAGCACCACCGAAAAGACCATGCATGCCCGCTACGAGTTCCGCGACAACCCCGGCCGCTACCACACCGGCGAGGTCGAGCACCTGGCGAAGCCGAAGGTCGGCGACGTGCTCGAGGTGATGTACGACCCCACCGACCCGAAGCTCAACGACACCGTCTCCGGCGGCTCCGTGGTCGGCCGAATCATCAACTACGGCGCGATCTTCATCCTGCTCGGCGGGATGGGGATCTTCTTCATCGTCGCCTCCCTCGACCTCGTACACATGTGACCCTTGCTGGACAGGCACTCGCCTCTCTGAGATCACGTCCGCACGCGGTGGGCCGCCGGGAGGCTTAGGGTGTCCGGCAGCATCAGCACGATGCGCAGCCGGCTGGGGCGACCCTTGCGACCGGGAGAGGTATGGACACCGACGACGCGTGGTTCTTCATCGGGCTCGGCATCGTCCTGCTGCCCTACTTCCCGTGCATCGTCATCATGCTGCTGCGCGCCCGTAGGCGACACCGCGACTGGACCCGCGCCGAGGGGACCGTCACATCGGTGAAGACACGGCGACAGAACAACGGCGAGACGGATACCACCGTCCGCTACCGCTTCGTCGACGCGTCGGGACAGCAACGCAGTGGCACCGAAACACCCTGGTTCCGAGCGCCTCGCCGCAAGAGCCGGATCGCGGTCATATACGACCCCGGCAACCCCGAACGCAGCGAAGCCGCGTCAATGACCTGGCTGTACGTCCTGCTGCCCGTCACGGCGGTGCTCCTAGCCCTCGGGCTGTGGTCCATCGCGGCGGGCTATCTGGGGCTGACCGGCTGACCGGGATCGACCCTGCAAACGCGGGACGTCGATCCGTACAGTCCGGTGGCCGGGTGTGCCCGACACCCGCACCCGGTGATCGCCGGAGATCGGGAGGCGGTGCCTGAGGAGGGTGTAGACCACCGCTGTCAGTACCGGGGCCGCGGTGCCCGGCGACCGCACGTGGACGCGCGTGCCGTCGCGCAGCAGGCACCGGCAGTCGCCGTCGGTGCCGATGGCGGCTATCAGCGCGCCGGGGTGCAGTTCCAGGAGCGCGCGAAGCCCACGCTCGGCGTCCGGGCCCCAGGCGCCGCCGTCGTCCGTCGCGGCGGGGGCGCTTTGGGCGTCCGCTGCGGAGGAGGCGCCTTCCGCCGTGGAGGGAGCGCCTTCGCCTTCCGTCACGGGAAAGGCTCGTTCGTCCCCCGCTGCGCAAGGGGCTCCTTCGTCGCCCGCCGCAGCGGAGGGCCTTTCGTCGTCCGGCTGAGAGGAGGTCCCTCCGGTGTGCTCCGTCGCCCGGTGGATCACCGAGGCGTTCTCGACGTAGCGCTGGTCGGGCTCGGTGTCGGCGGCGAACAGGTGGCGGAGGCCGGCCGCCTCCTCATCGAACGGGCGCACCGACGCCGGGTAGCGGGCGACGTGCACGACACCGCCGGCGCCGAGCCGCGAGCGCATCTCGAACGCCAGGGGCGGCCGGTGGTGGTCGGGCGCCGGCGGGTCCAGGGCACGGATCCGCGCGCAGTGGTCCGGTGCGCTCAGGTCGAGCAGTCCGTAACACAGCTCGGCGAAGCGCCGGGCCGACTCGCCCACGTGGGCGAACGCGCGGTCGGCGACCTCGGAGTAGCGTCCCGGGGCGTGCTCCGCGATGACCCCGTCGACCTGCGGGTGCAGGTCGGTGCCGGGGTCGAGCCGCGGGGCCTGTGCGCCGAGGCGGGCGACCGCCGTTCCGGGCACGGCCTCCGCCCCGAAGGCGGCGAGGAGCAGCGGCCGGTCCAGCGCGGCCGCGTATACGGCCATGGAGCTGTGGTCCCCGACAACGCAGTCGGCCGCGACCAGCGCGGACCCCCACCCCGCCGAGGGCGGGAGGAGCAGCAGCCCGGCGTCCATTGCGGCGGCCAGCCAGTGCCGCACCTGCCATGGGCCGTACCGCGACCAGACGTTGGGGTGCAGCACCGCGGCCACCCGGTATCCGTCAACGGGGAGGTCGGCGAGCAGCTGAGCGGGGAGCCGCGGGTGGACGCCGATCGCCGACTGCTCGCCCCACGTCGACGCCAGCACGACGAGGCGCTGCCCGGGCGGTACCCCGAGAGCGGAGCGGTAGCGTTCGCGGAGCCGCATCCCGGCCCGCATCCGGTCATAGGCGAGGTCGCCGATGACCGCGGTGTTCTCCGCCAGGCGGCCGTGCTCGGCGGCGGCGAGCTGGGTGCGCTGGTCGGGGTGCGATAGGGCGAGGTGGATGCCGTCCGCCTCCCGCGACTCCGGCCGCACCACCCCGGAGAGGCGGCGCTCGCCGCTGCGCGAATCAGGGACGTACTTCTGGAAGCCGACGCCGTGCGGCAGCACCACGACGGGCGCGGCGAACGGGGTGAGGTCCACGTTCTCGCTGGCCGTGATCACCAAGGCGTACTTGCTCGCGATGGCGTCGTCCCAGGTGACGAGGGGGATTCCGAGGCGGTCGAGCAGCTCGGCCACGCCCTGGTGGAACGCCGACGACTCATCGAAGCAGAACCGGAACTCCAGGCGGAAGTCTCCGCGTAGGACGTCCAGCGCCTCAATGGCGCGGACGGTGGAGGTGAACGTCCGGGCGAGGACCAGGACGGGGAACTGGCCGACAAAGGTCGACCAGCGGCGCTCGGACCCATCCGGACGGCTCATCCCGGCTCCCGGCTCCCGGCTCCCGGCTCCCGGCTCCCGGCTCCCGGCTCCCGGCTCCCGGCTCCCGGCTCCCGGCTCCCGGCTCCCGGCTGGCTGATGGTACCCGCTCGCCCGCGCGGTGTCCGGGAAACCGGAACATTCGTGAGGTGCATGGGTGCGGGCGGTCCTTAGGGGCGTTACGGCCGTCGGGGTGCGATGCGCGGCCATTTTAGTGCCGACCGGGTGGGACGGCGGGACGGCGGGGCGGTGGGGCGGTGGGGCGGTGGGGCGACAGTGGGGTCGCGGATCGTCCTTGTCCACAGGCCGCCGTTTCGGGTGTGCGGACGCGCGCCGTCCGGATTACCGTAGGGCCGATCGAAGGTCGCGGACGTTCAACCCCAGGTGGTCAGGTCTCCGCCGGCCAGAAGAATGCGGGTCCCCATCCGCCCGAGCGCAGAGGTGCGGCGGCGGTCCGGTCGCGCGGCAGCGGCCGTCGCAGCGCACCCGCATGGCGAGCATCGCGAACCGGGGCAGTGCGGACCGCAACCCGGCGAGCACCGAGTACGGCGCCACGGCCGATCGCGAGAGCGCCTATCGCGTTCCCCGCCCATGTACGGGCGCTCACGGGACGGGATGCGGTCACCCGGGCCGGTCGTCGAGAACGCGGAGTCGGCGCCGCGAGCACAGCGACATCCGCGATCACCGCGATCACCGCGACCACACTTACGCAGTCGTCGAAGGGTTCATCGGACCATGGGCAAGGCGAACCGCGAGAACCGGCGGGCAAAGGCCAAACAGGAGCACGAGAAGCAGCGCCGCCGCGCAGCACGGGAAGGCCGCGGTCCGGTGCACAGCGGTGGCGGTCACGACCCCCGGGCCACCTACGTTGAGCTGCTCACCGAGCACATCGTCGCGGCGGTCCAGGCCCGTATCCTCGGCGAGCGCCAGGCGTACGGCCGCCACCTGGGCCGGCTCACCGACGCCGCGGCCGACCTCGAATTCCGCGACCTCCTCGATGAGCTCCTGTTCCACCAGGCAGAGGTGCTCGTCAAGCGGCTGTGGGCGTTCGGCTGGCAGCCCGGCGAACTCGTCCGGCAGGTCCGGCGAGCCGAGGGCGTCCGCCAGTCCCGTATCGCCGCCGACGCCATCGCGGCCGAACTCCGCGGCTACTCGAAGGCCACCATTCCCGAGAGCTGGGATCCCCAGCTCGCCGCGATCGACGCACGGGTCTGGTGGCGCGGCGGAGCGGGCCACGGGAGCGAATGGCGCGACCGCGAGAACGCCACCGCGGAGCAGTACGTCGAGTCCGTGCTGGAGACCGTGGCGGCTCTCGGCGCGCTGCCCGCGGTGCCGCTCCTCGACCAGGTGCCGGGGGAGGCGCGGCGCGGATCCCTGTCGGCGCACCGCGCCGGCGGGAACCGGGCCGACCCGCGGATGCTCGACAAGGTGCGGGCGCTGCTGGCCAAGGCCGAGGCCACCGATTTCCCGAAGGAGGCCGAGGCCCTGAGCGCCCGCGCCCAGGAACTCATGGCGCGGAACAGCATCGACTACGCGCTCCTGGCCGCGAACAATGGGCGCCGCGATGCCACCATCACCCGCCGCATCCCCGTCGACGGCCCATACGAGTCCCCGAAGGCCGTCCTCCTCGAAGAAGTGGCTACGGCGAACCGCTGCCGGAGCATCCTGCACGGACGCTGGGGCCTCGCCTCAGTGATCGGCTTCGCGAGTGACATCGACGCCGTCGAAATGCTGTTCACCTCCTTGCTCGTGCAGGCGACCTCGGCGATGACGGCCGAGGGCGGCAGGCGCCGCGCCGATGGAACCTCGCGTACCCGGTCCTTCCGCCAGACCTTCCTGATCGCGTTCGCCCAGCGCATCGGCGAACGCCTGGCCGAGTCCACGGCGGCGGCCGAAGAGCAGGCCGCGGCGGAGCTGAGCGGCGCCGACCTCCTCCCGGTCCTGGCCGCGCGCGATCGCGCGGTCGACGACGCGTTCGCGGAGTCCTTCCCCGAAGCGACGTTCGCCTCCGCGGGGCGGACGGTCGACGGCGAAGGCTGGAGCTCCGGAACGGCCGCGGCCGACCGCGCCGAACTGCACGCCCGCAGGAGAGTAGGGGAGGCCCATGGCTGACCCGGCCCGGTCGGCAATCGCCGCGGACCACTGAAAGCAGCGGGCCGCCACCGGGAGCCGTCGGGCTATGCCGTTGGCGACGGGACACCAGGGCGGTCGCCTCCGCGAAGGCCCGAGGGCTACCGCTGCGCTCGGTGGGTACAACGTCGAAGTGCCCAGACCAGTCCGCGTATGGCCGATCACCCGGTCCTCCCCGCCGCCCCGATCCGCGCGTTCGTTCAACGGCATCGGGACCATGTTCAAGGGGTTCACCCGGCTCGACCGCGACCGGCGCCGCTTCGCCACCCTGTGGTTCTGCGTCATTGGTCTCCCAGTGCTGCCGCTCGACCGCTACTACCTCGGTGCGGGCCTGCATCGACTCCCCACGACCATGGAGCAGGCCCGGACGGGTATCTCCCGGTACGAGGTCGCCGGCACCGCGCGCCTGCACGCGGGGGAGATCCTGCGCACCTACCTGGGCGGGTGGCTGCCCCCGGCCGCTGTGGTCCTGGGGCTGCTCGCCCTGCTCTCCCGCGCCGACGACCTCCCGCTGTGGCTGACCATCGGCGCGGTGGCCGTGGTCCCCTTGGCCTCGATCATCGGGGGCCTCATGGTCCTGGACTACTACGGCGCGCACTGGGCGCCGCTGCGCGAGGTCCACTGGGTCCAGGAGCCGCGCCCGGGGCAGGCGCCCGCCGACGGGTTCGGCGGGCCCGACGACGAGTACTTCTTCCGCTGATACGGGACCCGCGCCTGTCGGGAATCGGGACCGGGGACCGGGGACCGCACCTTGCGCACCCGGCCGTCGCGGGTTCGGCATCGTCGCCCCTGCGAACGGGTCCCGAAATAACAAGACTGGTCGCGGGGTTGAGGTTTAGGGCGGCCGCGAGGCCGTCGCCAATCGCGGCCGGCGACATCCGGTCGTTTACCGTGACGAAAGGCCGTGTCCCGTGCCGCTTCCCATCTCGATCCTCGACCTCGCGCACATCAACGAAGGCATGACCGCGAGAGACAGTTTCGACGCCAGCGTCGCCATGGCCCGCCTCGCCGACGAGTCCGGCTACCGGCGCATCTGGTACGCCGAGCACCACAACATGGCCACCATCGCGTCGTCGGCGACGAGCGTCCTCATCGCGCACATCGCGGCCCACACGCAGCGCATCCGGCTGGGATCGGGCGGCATCATGCTGCCCAACCACGCCCCGTTGACCATCGCCGAGCAGTTCGGCACCCTCGAAACACTGCACCCCGGCCGGATCGACCTCGGGCTCGGCCGCGCGCCGGGAAGCGACCAGAACACGATGCGCGCCCTGCGCCGCGACCCGACCTCGGCCGACAGCTTCCCGCAGGACGTCCTCGAACTCCAGGGCTACCTGACCGGCGAGACCCGCATCCCCGGCGTCAACGCGACCCCGGGACAGGGCACCAACGTCCCGCTGTACATCCTCGGCTCGTCCCTGTTCGGCGCCAAGCTCGCGGCGGCCCTGGGCCTCCCGTACTCCTTCGCGTCCCACTTCGCGCCCAACGCGCTGGAGGACGCCGTCGCCGCCTACCGGCGCGAATTCACGCCCTCCGAGCAGCTGAAGGAGCCCTACGTCATCGCGGGCGTGAACGTCGCGGCCGCGGCAACCAGCGACGAGGCGAAAGAGCAGTCCCACCTCGCGAAGCGCCGCATGGCCGCCCAACTCCTCGGCCGCGGCCGCACCCTCACCCCGGAGGAGGCCGACGCGGCGCTGGAGTCGCCCGCGGGGCGGCAGGTCCTCCAGATGGCGAAGTACTCCGCCATCGGCGACCCGACCGAGGTCGGCGAGTACCTCCACTGGTTCGCCGAGCACGCCAACGCCGACGAGCTCATCATCGCCCCGCAGGCCGGAACGGTCGACGCCCGCCTCCAGGCCCTCACCCTGACCGCCAAGGCCATGGACCTCACCGCAGCCTGAGCCGGCGCGCCACCAGAGCGACCGCACCACCCACCCGGCCACCCACCCCGCCACCGCAGAACACGTCGACGGCATCGCGTGCCGCCCTTGTTCAGCGCGGTGCGGCGGTCCGGGCTGAGTGAGCGGCCTGGGCGAGGCGGGCGGTCTGCACGGTCGGGGCGCGGGTTGTTGCCGGAGCCGCAGGCGGCCGGTCATGAGAGTCCTGTCCGACCGGCCGCCCGGTATCCGCCACCCATTGGCCATGGCCCGTCAGCCGGTACCTGCCCCGGTCACTCGGGGTCCGTGACGGGGTGATCCGCGACCGAGGCCCGTGACCGCGGCCCGCGACCGAGGCCCGTGACGGGTCACCCGTGACCGGTGGCCCGTCACCCGGTCACTTGTAGGAGCGGGATTTCCCCGGCCATTTCAGGCGGGACTTGAGGGTGGGCTCCGGCGTCTTCGTGATGCTCTTGAAAACGATGCGGGCGATGCGCGAAGCGGTCCATCCGGCGATGAGAGCCAGCGGTACCGCCAGGGCGAAAGCGCTGGTCCGGCGGATCGGTACGAAGACCGCAGTCCCGTCCTTGATCTCGATGAACCCGATCGGTACGGCCCCGACGGCGCCGCCGCCCCCGCCGCCGTCGGACTCCTTGCCCTTCTCCTTCTTGACCTCGTTGCCGACACCTATGCCGATACTGAGCGCGATCTTGGCCACAGGGATCACCGTCACCCCCGAGGCGGTGACGGGCTCCCCGTACACCGCTGCCGCCGTGGCCCGCCCGCCCAGCCGCGCGACCATCTGGTCGATGAGCTCCATGCCCGGCCCCGGGACCCGCGCCCGCACCTGACGATCGACATCCTCGGGAATATCCGTCTGCGTCATGACCTCGTCCTTTCACAGCGAACCCTCAAGCTATCCCCGCGCGGAGCCCAGTAGGCCGTCCGCCGCGAGACGCTCGGGTGCCCGTTCAGGACGTTCGCAGGTTCTTCGGGATGATGCCCGTACGCAGGGCCGTCAGCACGTCCTCAAGGTCGCCCTCATGCCCCTTGTGCCCCGTGCGGCCGCGCAGCTCCTTGTGGATCGCCCGGACCACGGGGCCGCTCACCAACACGTCGGCCAACGGCGCCGCCGCCAGCGCGCCCCGCCACCGGCGCAGGTGCTCCAGCCGCCCGTTGCGGACCGCGTCCTTGCCTAGGTGGAACAGCGCATCGATGGCGACGGGCAACGCCTCCTCGTCCAAGAGGTCGATGTCGATGATCAGCTCGGTCGCCGTGCCGTCGTCGAGAGGCGCGTGGTAGACCCGCCAATTCCGGCCATTCGTCAGGACCAACCACTCCACGTCCTCGGCGGCGGCATTCGCACGCACCTGCCGAAGACTCCGGATATCGAGCCTCTGCCCGCACCTCTTCACCTCGACAAAGGCGAACAGCTTCCCATTGATCCGGATTCCGAAATCAACAGACTCGCCCTTGGTCTGATATTCGGTCGTCAGATCCTTGTACTTGTCGTAATTGAGGCCGTGGCAGAGGAAGTCGGTGACCAGCAGCCGCGTATCCCCTTCATTGGCGTCCCGCTCGACAAGAGCGGTAAGCGGCTTGATGATTCGCCGGAGCGCTTCCACAAGCCTGCTCCGACCCTCCATCTCCCACTGCGGAGCGAAACTGTCGGACAGCGAGAACTCCGCAGTCCGCGCAAGAACATGGGTCGCGTCCGGATCCTCGGATTCCGCGAACCCCACCCTGTGAAAACCCGGCTCGCCCATACACCCTCTCGCCCCAGACCACCCTGATCCCAAAACGATAGACCTCCCCCAGACCCCCCGCAAAGCCGCACCCCTCACCTCCGGACGCTTGCACCTCGCCCGCCACGATCGGACCCGACCGGCGCACAGCGACCATCGGCGACGCCTGCGAAGGGGGGTCGTGATGGACTTCTGGTCGACACCAGGCCAGCTAGGGTCGGAACACGTGTGCTCTGTGCCAGTCGAGGAAGTCATGGCCGGGTCGGTCCACTCGCCGTTCCGGAAGACCGATCGGTTTGCCGTTCAATTCCTCGAATTCCGCCGATTCACCGAACTCTGTGCTGAGACGGCCACTCACCACCACCCGGTAGTCCGCGTCGATTCCCAGATATCCCCGATCGAACAAGGTGTGGACGTCGGATCGGAACAGGATTCCATTGTCCAGCCGATGTTCACCCTCAGAGGTGACGGGACGGATATGCGCCGCCTGGAGTGTGGGACGTACACGGCTGCCGGTGACCGCACAACGTCCGTCGTAGGCGTCGAGTACGACCCCTTTGAATGCGGATTGGCCCAGGCGGCGGGGCCGCGGGGCCGGCTCGCCGAACATCCGTCCCGGACGGTGCCAGGTACGCGTGTCGGCTTCGACATTGACATTGCCGCCGGCGCCGAAGAGCACGTCCGCAAACCGGAGAAAGAACTCCGTGTGCGGGCCGGGCTCAAGGTCGTAGCCCTTCCCCTGGACGATGCTCGGCGCGAACTCCGGAGGCGGGCCGAAGTGGGTGCCCTGGGGGAGGAACCTCGGGCTGTGGAGCAGGACGCACCCGATGACGGGGTCATCCTCGGCGATGGGATCACCGCGATAGCCACCGATGCGCTCCCTCATCGCGTCGAGGCTGGGCTGCCCGTTCCCTTCGGCGTAGATCTCCCAGGCCTCAGAGACCCTGAGCCGCGCGAATCCGGCGTAGACCGCTCCGCCGATGAGCTGGTTGTGCGGGTGATGGGACTTGAAATAGAAGGGCTCGCCGGGTCTGAGCACGCGGAAGGCGGTCTTCGCCGAGGGGCGCCAGAAGTTGATCTCGTCCAGTTCGGGGCGTGCGGCGAGAAACTCGTACCAAGAACTGTCGGTCACTCCGACATAGGCCTTCATATCGGTGATTATGCAAGGCGCGGGCTCCCACCGCATTCGGCTGAGGTCAGCGCCATCACCGCCCCCGGAGGGCCTGGCCCGCCTGGAAGCGGCGTCTCGGCGGCTGTACGACGGACACGGGCACCCGTGCCGGGCTTGCGCATCTACAACCAGCGCTCCACTTGGTCTCGCGGTGTGTTCTCGTCGACGTGCCACAGCCGCTTTTCCTTGTCCCAACGGGCCCGGACCTGGGTCTTCGCGAGTTCCTTGTCGTCGTAAGGGACGTTGAGGTAAAGGCGGCCACCGACGATGTCGCCGACCGCGACGCCGTTCGCCTCCGCCGCGCCGGACGTCTCGCGACGGTGTTGGGATGCAGGGTGGTGCCGAGGTCGGGCGGGCCGTTCCATCCGGGCCCTTTCGACGATGTGGCGCACGCGCGCGCAGGAATCCGGGTCGGTGATCCGCATCATGAGGTCGGTGGGTCCGGTGTTGGCCATCAGGTTCAGTGATCCGTGCCAGAGCACCTCGCCGTCGATGATCAGGACCTTCTCGTGCATGCGCTCACGAGTGGCGACCTTGCACCCGGCGCCTTCGATCTTCTGCACCTGGTGCGCCGCGCGGGTGCCCTTCTCATGCGCCTGGGTGTGCACGGTCACGGCGAGGCCCTGAGCCGCGCGGGGCGCCAGGCGCCTGAGCCATAGGTCGACCGGGTTCGGGTCGAGGAAGGGGCAGTAGACGTCGATGCTCGTACGCGCATACGCGATATCCCACTCCACCGCGCGCCGTACCTCGTCCGCGGGGAAGAACGCCGGACGGGCCAGTTCCTCCGCACTCAGGCCGGAGAGGTCCGCGGCACTGCGGAACGGGACGAGGTCGTCGACGGAGAGGGCCTGCGCGTACTGCTCCAGGTGGTCGAGCATGCGCAGCGTCTCGCAGCCTGCTGCGAGGCTGCCCCGGAGGTAGGCCACGTCGGCGACGACCACGAGGTGGTCTTGGGCGCGGCTGAGGGCCACGTTGAGCAGTCGGCACGTGTTCGACGACAGGCCGGCGCCTTCGTAGAAGTAACCGGGCTTCTGCCCCGCTCCGGCGACGGTGTCGATGACGACAAGGGGGCGCTGGCTCCCCTGGAAACGGTGGACGGTGTCGACGAGGCCCTCGTAGTCGGTGCCGAAGCGGTACTTCAGGCTGCGTTTCAGCGCGGTGACCTGGTCGCGGTACGGGGCGATGACGGCCATGCGGTCCGTTGGGCGCTCGCCGCCGCCCAGGTCCGTGGCTTTGCGTGCGGGGAGGACCGTGTCGTACTGCAACCCGCGGATGAGTTCGTGGATCACCGCTTCGTGCACGTGGTTCGACTTGTGGGCGCCATTCCTGTTCTTGGTGGCGCCCATCCGTCGCGCCCCGGTGTCGACCAGGATCAGCGGGCTGTCGATCAGCGGAGAAATGGGGAGCCTGCTGCCGCCGGGCCGCCCGGTGACCAGCGGCGCGTCGGGGTAGGCGACCTCGTTGACCACCGCGCAGATCGTCGAATCCATGCGGTACTGGGTGTCGAGCCGCACAAGCCGCGGGTCGCCTTCGAGTGCCCGTCCGTCGCGGATCAGCCCGGCGGCGTGGAACGCGTCCCGATCCATCCATTGTCGCGAGTGGGCCTGCTGTTCGGGCGAGGCCGACCGGGACCCCGACCCCTTCGTGACCGCCGGAAGCTGGCGGAAGTCGCCCGCGACGATCACCCTGCGGCCGGCGAGCCCGGCGGCGCACCAGGCCGAAGGGAGGTCCACCATCGCGGCCTCGTCGATGACGACGACGTCGACCGCGTCGATCAGGCTCCGGGTCTGAACGGCCTTGGACACGGTCGCGCCCATGACACGGCAGTTCTTGCGTACGGATTCGGCGACCTTGCGGCGTTCCTCGTCGAGGTGCCGGATCTGCTCCTCCAGGTCCTCGGACTGCGAGCGCAACCGTTCGACCGGTGCCACGCCGCGGAGCCGGTGGGACAGTTCGTCGAATCGCTGCTTCGCGGCCGCGATCGACGCAGTGAGGCGTCGGGCCCGTCCTGCCGCGTCCGACTGCTGTCCCTGGTAGTACGCTGCGGCGGCCCTGTGTCGGCCCGCGTCCGCACGCAGTTGGTCGAGCCGGGCCGCCGTCCGCTTCGCGAACAGCCCGGAGGGCGGTCCGGTCTCGCTGATCTGCTGTTCGACCGCCCATCCCTCTGCGGCGGCGTTCCTCGCCCACTGCTCGGACTGGGCGGATTCCGCTTCCGCACGCTGCTGGTCCGCGCTCAGGGTGCGCAGCCCGTCGGACGCCGCGGCCGCTTCCTCATGTAGTGCCAAGCCCTCCTTGACGGTGTCCAGTTGCCGCCTGACCTGCTCGGCGTCCGCGGTGAAACGGGCTTCCAACCGCCCGATGACGACGGCGGTACTGATCATCGACCCGTACTGCTCGGACAGCGCGGGGAGCGCGATGGTGCCCGCTCGCTGGACGAGGCCCGTGTCGAAGTCCTCCTCGCCTTCCACGAGTTCGCAGACGCGCTGGAGCGCCTGGTCGACGGCGACGTTGGTGGGGGCGAGGAAGAGGGTCCGGAGCCCTTGGTGCAGGGTGCCCTCGACGATCCGGCTGACGACCTCGGTCTTTCCGGTGCCGGGCGGTCCCCAGATGAAGGCGGTGTCGCTGGAGAGGGCCTGTTCGACGGCCCGGCGCTGCTGCGGGTTCAACGGGAGGCGGTCGTAGTCGGCGATGAGGTCCTGCGAGCGGGCGTGCCGCTGGATCGCGGGGGTGCCGGCACCGAGGATGCGTCCCGCCGTGGTCAGGTTCACGGGGCTCTCGTCGGTTCCGGCGAGACCCATGCGGTCGAGCAGGGCCCGGAGGGCGGCCGTGTCGTCCTCACGCAGCTGCGCGTTGCCCGGTTTCGCACCGAGGTCGGCGCCGGTACTCACGTGGACCGTGCCGTCGGGAAACCGGGAGACCTCGGCCGCTTCCCATGCGGCGTTCGACCTGGACGGCCGGATCAGCACATCGTTCGGTTGGAAGGAGTCCTTCCACGATCGGCAGGCGAAGATGTACTCGTGCGTGTCGCCGCCGGTCTCACCGGTGGTGACGCGGCGTCCGCTGTGCAGCGCGACCTTCTCTCCGCTGCCTGCGTCGCTCAGCGACGCCTTGATCTCTGCTTCTACGGCTCGGATGAAGTGGGGGACAGGATGGGGGAGACCCTGTGACTGTGGCAAAAGTCGCTTCCAGATGCAGAAGGGATTCGACCGGCCATTCTATTGCCGATGGGAAGCTCACATGCTGTTGGTGATCATCCGATTGCAGAGTGCTTCGCATGCGTGCGTTCGGTGATTTTTATGTGGTATGAGCTGTTTGACGGTGCTCATTGCGGGTCTCGCATAATGGACCGCGTGCGCGCTGTGGTCGGCGCCGAACCACGGCAAGCAAGGCTTGGAGATCATGACCCCTCTTGAGGACACCGACCCCGCCTCCATTGGACCGTTCACGTTGCGCGCCCGGCTCGGTGCCGGGGGCATGGGGCAGGTCTACTTCGGCGAGTCGCCGGCCGGGCAGCTCGTGGCGCTCAAGGTCATCGGGGCCGACCTCGGCGATGACGACGCGCGCAAGCGCTTCGCGCACGAAGTCGAGTCGATGCAGAAGGTGTACGGACCGAACGTCGCCGGGCTGATCGACGCCGACCCGCACGCCGATGTCCCGTGGCTCGCCATGGCCTACGTCGCGGGGCGCTCGCTGCACCAGCAGGTCGCGCACCGCGGGGTCCTCCCCGTCGAGCTGGTCGCGAGCCTGGGCGCGCTGCTGGTCGAGGGGATGCGCGTCATCCACAAGGTCGGCCTGCTGCACCGCGACCTCAAGCCCGCCAACGTCATGCTCGCCGCGGACGGCCCGAAGATCATCGACTTCGGACTGGCGACGCTGGCCCGGCACAAGGTCCGGCTCACGAATACGGGGGCCCTGGTGGGGACGCCCATCTGCATGGCGCCCGAGCAGCTCGCCGAGAGCGACGAGTTGGGCACTCCGATGGACGTCTACGCGCTCGGCGTGTGCCTCCTCTTCGCCGCCGCGGCGAAGTTCCCTTACGACGCCGACACCCAGATGGCGCTGCTCTACAAGATCGGCCAGGCCGATGTGCCGCCGGACCTCGGCGGCGCGCCACTCGGACTCCGCCCGCTGCTGGCCGCGATGCTGGCGCACGACCCGGCCGACCGCCCCACCCTGGACCGTGTCGCCGAGGAACTCCTCCGGATCGTGGCGGACGCGGGGCTGAGCGCGAACCAGGCGCGGGTTCGACTGGTGACCCTGACCTCCAAGGGTGTCGTGGAGCCCGACCAGAGCTTCCCGCCCGCACCGGTCGCACCGGAGGAGGCCGCCGAGCCCGGCTCGGCGGACGGGCAGGCGTCGGAGTCCGCGGACACCCCCGAACCCGGTTGGCCGGGTCAGGCCACGCTTCCCTTGGACGAGCTGAGCGACCCGCAGGCCACTCTGCCGTTCTCCGGCGGCCAGGGCGGCAGCGCCGGTGGCGAACCGCCCCCGACCTTCGTCGAACCCACCGCCCCGCTCACAGCGCCGACCACTCCGGACGAGCGGCCCCGGGCACGTCAGCCGAAGCGCCGCGCGCAGTCGGCCGCCGGGGCGCGGCGGGTCGCCGAGCGGTTGCGCGCCGCCTACGCGCGCGACGCCTCACTCTGACCGCTTCCCGTGATGGGCCCGTCCCTCGCTGCTGTTTCCCGGGCGGGCCCGCTGTTGGGAGTGCCACAATGCGCTGAAGCGCGTTTTGTCGTGTTTTTCGCGGAGGAGGAGCCGGTGGCGGAGCAGGAGCACGGGCGGTTGGCCCCCGGGGCGCAGATCGAGGTGCGCGGCGAGGAGTGGCTGGTCCGCAGCGTGACCGCCACGGCGGAGGACGGCGACAAGGTCCGCGCGACCGGTGTGTCGGAGTTCGTCCACGGCCACGAGGCGACGTTCTTCACCGCGATCGACCGGGTCGTCCCGCTGCTGCCGGAGCACACCGAACTGGTGGCCGACGGCAGCCCGCGGTTCCGCCGCAGTCGGCTCTTCCTCGAAGCGGTCCTGCGCAAGACCCCGCTCCCGCAGTCGGAGCGCCGCCTCGCGCTGCCGGACGGTTTCCTCCTCGAAGACCTCCCCTACCAGCACCGGCCGGCCGAGCTGGCGCTCAAGGGCCTGCGCCCACGGGTGCTGATCGCCGACGTGGTGGGCCTGGGCAAGACCCCCGAGATCGGGCAGACCCTGGCCGAGCTGATCCGCCGGGGCCGGGGCGAGCGCATCCTGGTGGTCACGCCGCAGCACATCCTGGAGCAGTTCCAGCACGAGCTGTGGACCCGCTTCGCCATCCCGCTGATCCGGCTCGACTCCGTCGGTATCCAGCGCATCCAGCAGCGCATCCCCGCGGGCCGCAACCCTTTCACCTACTACAAGCGCGTGATCATCTCTGTCGACACCCTCAAGAGCGCGGGCCAGTACCGCCACCACCTGGAGAACATCCACTGGGACGCGGTGGTGATCGACGAGAGCCACAATCTGATCAACCGCGGCAGCGCACGCAACCAGCTCGCCCGGGTCCTCAGCCCCCGCACCGACGCCCTCCTGCTGGCGAGCGCCACCCCCCACAACGGTGACAAGAAGTCGTTCGCGGAACTCGTGGGGCTGCTCGACCCGGCCGCCATCGCCGACCCGCAGGACTACTCGACCGCGGACATCGAGCACCTCTACATCCGCCGCACCAAGGTCAGCCCCGAGGTGCGCGACCAGATCGGCAGGAAGTGGGCGCCGCGCGGCCCGTCGCTGCCGGTGCGCTGCACCGCGACCGATGCCGAGGAGCGGGTCTTCGCCGAGCTGGCCGGGACCTGGCTCGCCGGCCCCGACCGCGGTACCCCCGTGGTCGGAAAGGAGCGCAGGCTCTTCCCTTACACGCTGCTGAAGTCGTTCCTGTCCTCGCACCGGGCGCTCGCCGAGACCGCCACCAACCGGCTCAAGAACATCGCCTCGAAGCCCGAGCCCGGGTTGGAGCCGGAGCGCGCGGCGCTGGAGCGGCTGCGCGACCTCGCCGCAGGCATGACCGACGCCGATTCCGCGAAGCTCGACGCGCTCGTCGCGGAGTTGCAGGCCATCGGCGTCGGTCCTCGCAGCGACACCCGGGTCGTGGTGTTCTCCGAGCGGGTGGCCACCCTGAACTGGCTGAAGGAGACCGTTCCGGCCCGGCTCGGCTTCACGGACACGCAGGCCGAAGGCGCCGCGCTGGTCATGGACGGCAGCGTCTCCGACACCGAGCAGCAGCGCATCGTCGAGCGGTTCTCGCTCGCCGACGACCCCGCCCGCCTGCTGTTCACCGGCGACCTCGCGTCCGAAGGGGTGAACCTGCACCGGCAGTGCCACCACCTCGTCCACTACGACATCCCGTGGAGCCTGATCCGGATCGAGCAGCGCAACGGGCGCATCGACCGCTACGGGCAGCGGCACAGCCCCGAGTTCCGCGCGATGATCCTCACCTCGGCGGCGGAGGACGCCAAGGACGACACCACCGTCGCCGAGAAGCTGCTCGCCCGCGAGGACGAGGTGCACCGCCGCACCGGCACGGCCGAGACCGTCACCGGTACCTTCGACGGAAAGGTGGAGGAGGAGCGCCTCACGTTCGCTCTGCTCACCGGCGACACCATCGACGAGGCGATCAAGACCGTCGCGGCGCGCTCCGACGACCAGCTCACCGCCATGATGGGGATGGTGGGCGCGGCCGCGGTCGGCGCCGAGGCCCCGCACGAGTACGCGCCGGTGCCCACCCTCTTCGGCGGCACCCGGGCCTTCGCCGACGACGCGGTCGCCGAGCTCTACCCCGACGCGGAGACCAGGATCGGGCTGCGCCGCGAGGACACCGACCACGGCACACTGGTGGCGTTCGAGCCGCCCCGCGACCTGCTCCAGCGGCTTTCGGCGCTGCCGCCGTCCTACCTCAAGGAGCAGGCGGTCGCGCAGAAGCTCCGGCTGACCTTCGACAAGCCGCTCGCGCAGAGGAGTCTCGACAAGGCCCGCGACTCCGGGACGACGCTGTGGCCGCACATTTCCTACGTGAGCGACATCCACCCGTTCGTGGAGTGGCTGGTCGACAAGCTCCTCGTGCGCTTCGGCAAGCAGCAGGCCCCGGTGCTCACGGCCCCGGTCGCCGAGCCCGTCTTCCTGGTGCAGGGCATGTACTCCAACGCGGGCGGCCGTCCGACCGTGGTCGCCTGGATGGCGGTCACCGGGTTGGAGGACGGTGCGCCGCGCGTCCGCCACGACATGGTCGAGGTACTCGGCGAAGCCGGTGTCGGCCCGTCCTTGAGCAACGACGGCCGCGAACCCGGTCTCGCGCCGCTGCAAGCCCTGGTGCCCGCCGCCGTCGCGGCCGCCCGCGGCCACCTGGAGGAGCAGCGCCAGGTCTGGGACGACGAGGTGGCCGCCCCGTTGGAGGCGCACCTCAAGCGCCTGCGGGTCTGGGAGCAGACCGCGCTGGACCTCACCGGCACCACCGCGGCCCGCAAGGAGAAGGTGAGCGCGACAGCCGCCGAGCAGCAGCGGCTGGTGGCGTCGTTGCAGACGACCGGCGCGCCGCTGCTGCGGGTCCTCGCCGTCCTCGCCCCGCAGGACCGCTGACACCCCGCCTGAACCCGCATCCCCCGGCGGACCGGCCCGAGCCCCGGCCGCCCACCCTGGAAGGCCCGACCGTGAGCTTTGAATCCCTCGTCAACCGCGGCGACTACTTCTCCCCGCACTACCTCGCCGAGGTCATGCCGCGCGACCTCAAGGCGCAGAAGAAGGAGCGTGACAAGGCCCGCGCCGAGGGCAGGCCCGTACCGGACCCGCGCGCCGGCCTGACCGCGTTCCGGCAGCGCTTCTTCGCCGCCCGGCCCCAGCTCGCCGAGGGCGCCGCCAAGTACAACGCCGACGACGGCGTCGGCCCCGACACCGAGCGCGAGACGTGGGTACGCGCGCTGCGGTTGCACCACCGGCACCTGCTGGCCGCGCTGGGCTTCACGGCGTTCGACGAGGACGCTGAGCCGCCGGTCGACCCCGTCGAGCTGACCGTGGCCCAGGCCGGGGCCGAGCACGCGGTGCCGGTCGCGTTCGCCGAGACGGCGGGCGGAGCGGGGGTCGTTGCGGTCGAGTGCGGGTGGGCGTCGACCGTGGACGAGGCGTTCGACACGCTGGACGCGGGCCGCCTGCTCGACCGCGTCCACCTCGACAGCGCCAAGGACGTCAAGGACGGCGCCTCTCTCGCCACATTCCTGTTCGGTGCGGAGGATCCGCCGCGCTACGTCCTGCTGCTCGCGGGCGGCGTCGTCGTCCTGGCCGATCGGACGCTGTGGGGTGAGGGGCGCTACCTCGCGGTGAGCCTGAACACCGCGTTCGACCGCAACGACACCGCCCCCGGCGGGGAGATGGAGCTCGTCGCCGCCCTGTTCGGCGCGGCCTCGCTGCGCCCGCCCGCGGAAGGCGGCGCCGCGCCGCTGGCCGACCTGGTGGCGAAGTCCAACCAGCACGCCGTGGGCGTCTCCGACACGCTGCGCGACGGCCTGCGCCGCAGCGTGGAGGTCATCGCCAACGAGGTCCTGGACCGGATGCGCGCGCAGGGCGTGCGTCCCGAGGACATCGACCGCCCCGACGAACTGGGCCGCGACCTCGCCCGGGAGTCGCTGCGCTACCTGTACCGGGTCCTGTTCCTGCTCTACGCCGAGGCCCGCCCGGATCTCGGCATCCTGCCCGCCGACGCCCCCGAGTACGCCGAGGGCTACGGCCTCGCGGGGCTCGGCGACCTGGTGGACCTCGCCGGCCCGAACCTGCTAGGCGACCGGTCGCGGGAGAGCCTGTACCTGTACGAGTCGCTGGACCTGCTGTTCCGCATGGTCAACGAGGGGCACCGGCCGCGCGGCGGCGCGGCCGTCGCCGAGGACGCCAGTGAGGACGAAGGGCTGCGCTTCGAACCGCTGGAGTCGGAGCTGTTCCGCCCGAGCAGCATCCGCCTCATCGGCGCGGCGGTGCCCAACCCCAGCTACGAGCGCAACGCCGCCGAGGGCGTCGAGCAGCCGCGCACCATCGACACCCGGCTGCGCAACGTCGCCCTGCACCGGGTGCTGCGCAACCTCATGCTCGCCAAGGGGAGCAAGCGGGGCGAGCGCGGCGGGTTCATCTCCTACGCCCAGCTCGGCATCAACCAGCTGGGGGCGGTGTACGAGGGGCTGATGTCCTACACCGGGTTCATCGCCGCAGAGGAGCTGTACGAGGTCGCCAAGGGCCGCGACCCCAAGGACGGGTCGTGGATGGTGCCCGCGTCCAAGGCGGGGGAGTACGAGCGGTACCTCGTCCAGCACACCGACGAGGAGACCGGCGCCAGGACCGCGCGCCGCTACCCGGCGGGGACCTTCGTCTACCGCCTGGCAGGGCGCGACCGGCAGACCAGCGCCTCCTACTACACACCGGAGTCGCTGACCAAGGTCACCGTCGAGCAGGCGCTGCGCTACCGGCTGTACGACAAGGGCAAGCCGGAGGAGGGCGTGCCGGAGGTCCCCGCTGCGGACCTGTTGAGGTGGAAGATCTGCGAGCCGGCGCTCGGGTCGGGGGCGTTCCTCAACGAGGCCATCAACCAGGTGGCGGCCGAGTACCTGCGCCGCCGCCAGGGGGAGCTGGGGACGGTCATCCCGCCCGACGAGTTCCCCACGGAGTTGCAGAAGGCCAAGGCCTACATTGCCCTGCACAACAGCTTCGGCGTCGACCTCAACAGCACGGCCGCCGAGTTGGCCGAGGTGTCGTTGTGGCTGAACGTGATGCACCCGGGATTGCAGGCACCGTGGTTCGGGCTGCACCTGCGCCGCGGAAACTCGCTGATCGGCGCGAAGCGCAGCGTCTACGCGGGCGCCGAGTTGGCGAAGGGGCGGTGGTTGAAGACCAAGGACACCCTGGTACCGACGGATCTCCCGTTCCGTGACGGCGCATTGCCCGAGGGCGCCGTCCACCACTTCCTGCTCCCCGCCCAGGGGTGGGCGGCCGTGGCGGGGGAGAAGGAGGCCAAGGAACTCGCCCCGGTGCAGAACGCGGCGCTGAAGAACTGGCGCAAGGACATCCAGAAACCCCCGGCGGCCAAGCGCAAGCAGGGGCAGAAGCTCACCCAGGTGCAGCGCCTCCAGGGGGTGGCCCGCCGGGCGGAGTACCTGTGGACCCTGGTCCAGAAGCGCCTGGAGCTCACCGAGGCGGCGACCGGGCGGCGCGTGGACGTATGGGGAGCGGACGACCTCGCGGCCCCGCCCGAGGGAATGACGCAGCAGCAGCGCGAACAACTGCTGGAGGAGTTCCGCGCGCCGGGAACCCCGTACTGGCGGCTGAAGCTGGTGATGGACGCCTGGTGCGCGCTGTGGTTCTGGCCGCTTGACAAGGTCGACCTGCTCAATGGGAAGGCAGCCGCATATCAAGAACCGGACAAGACGAAAGCGGCGGTAGTCGCCCAGCAGAAGGGCCGCCGCCGTCGAGTCATCGCATTGAAGGAGCTCGATGACTGGATCGACTTCACCGAGGCGACCCTCGGAGCCGGCGACCTGGCAGCGGAAACGCTGGCCCCGCAGTTCACCGACCTCGACGCTCTTGCCGAGCACGAAGACCAGCTCACCGTCTGGATGCTCATGGACAGCTATTCACGGCTGGAAGAGCGGTTCCCCTGGCTGACGGTCGTGCAGGAGATCGCGAATCAGCAGGGCTTCTTCCACTGGGAGGTGGAGTTCGCCCAGGTCTTCGGGAGTGAGGCGGGAGGCTTCGACCTCCAGGTGGGGAACCCACCGTGGGTCCGGCCGGACTGGGACGAGTCGGCGCACCTGGCGGAGTTCGAACCGTGGTTCCAGCTCACGGAGAAGGCCGCGAATTCGGAGAAGGTGGAGCGGCGGGAACAGGTGCTCGGTGCTCCCGGGGCGTTGGAGTACGTGACCCACGAGCGAGCAAGTACGGCGGCCACGCGCGATTTTCTGTCGTCACCACAGATGTATCCCCCATTGGGTGGTACACAGCCAGACTTGTATCGGGCCTTCATGTGTACAACCTGGTCGGGAATGTCCACCGCAGGTGCTGTTGGTCTGGTACACCCCGACACCCATTTCAGTGGAGTCCGAGAATCCGAGCTACGCGCTCAATCCTATTCTCACCTGAGAATGCACGCAGACTTCCACAATGGTGGAAACCGATTTTTCCCGCCACCGGTTGGACACCCAAGTCATTTCGGGGTGCATGTCTATGGGGTCTCCAAAGAGATCGAGTTTGACCATCTTTCTTGGCTCTGGTCTACGGAAGCGTTGAGGAACTCCTTCGATAATGACGGCACCGGGACCACTCCTGGTGTTAAGTTCCAGGGGCATTGGGACGAGCGTCCGCACAGGGCTCGGATTATTCGTGTTGACCGGGAGACGCTTGCTCTCTGGCAGAAGGTGACAGGCGAGGATGACCGCCCAGTCGAGCATGCCAGGCTTCTCTCGCCTGTGAGTACTGACGAGGCGGAGGCGCTCGAAGCGTTGGCGCAGGCCCCTGCTCGCCTTGAACGGTTGCAGCCGCAAATTTCCGGAGGGTTCCACGAACTTGGTGCGAAGAAGGACGGGTTGATCGATTACGGCTGGCACTCTTCGAGTGACTGGTCCGAGGTCGTATTGCGTGGGCCGCATATCGGACTGGCAACACCGTTCTACAAGAGTCCGACAGAAGAGGGGAAGACATCGCGCGCAACGGACTTGAACGCTCTCGCCGATGGCGGGGTGCCGGACAGTGAGTACCTGCGACAGGTGGACTGGCGTTCCTATGAGGACGCGCAGGACCGCTGGCTCGACCATCGAACCTGGACTGAATTGTGCGCCGATCCCGAGCAGCGCGACGAGGCGCGAAGGATACATGCAGAACGCGCGGGGGTCCTCCAGGGCGAGGTGACGGACGAGCAGATCGAGAAGGTACTCGCCGAGCGTGCTCGCCGTCCCTACAGCACCTTCTACCGCCTCGCATGGCGACGAATGATCGCTCCAAACACCGAGCGGGCACTCTACGCGGCTCTCATCCCACCAGGGCCGGTACACATCCATCTTGTCCACAGTCTGGCGCTGCCGAGCCATCGAGAAACCGTGCTGACGGCAGGATTCTGGAGTGCCCTGCCGCTCGACTACTACCTGCGCGCGGTCGGCCGAAGTGACCTCCAAGTCGCCGATGCGAAGATCATGCCCGCCGGGCTCCCTGATCACCCGCTCGCCTCCGCGCTGCTGCTGCGCACGCTGCGGCTTAACGCACTGACCAACGCATACGCCCCGCTCTGGGCTGAGCTGTTCGAGAGCGAATGGCGGTTCGAGGAGTGGGCCATCGGCTGGCCCGGTCTTCCGCCCCTGAGCGTCGTTGGTCCCGAGTGGGAACGCTCCACACCCCTGCGCACCGACCGGGCGCGCCGGGCCGCCCTGGTCGAGATCGACGCCCTCGTCTCCGTCTGGCTCGGCATCAGTGCCGACGCGCTCGAAGCCATGTACCGCGCCCGCTTCCCCGTCCTTGAGGGCTACGAGTCCGAGACCTGGTTCGACGCGGACGGCCACAAGATCGCCAAGAGCCACAACGCGTTCGGTGAGAAGCAGTTCGCCACAGGCCAGGCCAAGGAGGTCTGGGCCCAGCTCTCCTCCCATCCCGACTTCTACGACCCGGACAGCCCCCAGGCCAATGTCCCGGAGGGCTTCACCGGCCCCATGTACAAGGCCGACCGCATCCGCGAGATGCGCGAGGCCCACCACGTCTTCTCCGAACGACTGGAGCGGGCGAATCCCAGTGCCTAGGAGTAGTGGTCGGAAGCTCCGATCGGAGGTCTCGCAGCTTCGGCCGGGTCATCGTCCTGATCGTCGGCTCGGTCACGACAGTGACGTTCTAGCTCAATGGTGAGCTAGAAGAAGCGATGTCTAGCTCACCATTGAGCTAGAAGTGAGTTAGAAGATGAGGTACACACAGGTTCAGCGACTGTGCGGTCGGGGCGCCAACCGATATCGCGTCCACCGGCCTTCGCCGTGGCGCGTAACCTTGCCTTCCTTGATCAGTCGCGTGAGTAGGGTGCGTGCCTGCCACGGGTTGAGCTGGCACAGTTGGGCGACGTCGGAACTCGACACTTCATCGTTGGCCTGGAGAAGTTGGAGGACCATCTGCTCTTGTCGGATGGGCTCGAACCCCTTCAGCCGTACGTAGCCGGCGCTGTCCCCGAGTTGGCGGTACACGGTGCCTGAGAGGTGGTAGACGCGGTTCTGAGTGGCGCCGCGTGCCTCGATCCATCCGCGCTCGGTCATGCGCCGAAGGACCCGTTTGGCCTGATCTTCGGACATCTGGATGAGTCCGGCCGCCTCTGACGTGCTGACCTCCCTCTCGCGCGTCAGTTCGTTGAGAAGTTGCAGATCGGGAAGCTTCAGTGATTGGTCGGCGCGATCCTGTTCTAGGACGAACCGTGTCACGGCAAGGTTCGCGGGTTCGCCGGGAAGCACGGCGACCACGGCGGTTTCGGTGGTTCGGCCATATTCGGGAGCCGACCGGCCGAACCGCAGTTGCTGCTCGAACATGCGGTTGATTCCTCGACCGGTCCGTTCCACGAGCCTTGCGCGTTTGAACGCATCGGCGAGCACCGGGTTCCGTGGGTGCGGGGGCGTCACGAGGATGTTGTCCAGGCGGACGCCTTCAGGAAAGCCGCCTGGACTGCTGATCTCCAAGTCCTCGTCGTGCCACTGCACATGGACCGCGCCTCGTCGTGAGTAGTCGCGGTGGATGAAAGTGTTGGCCAGGGCTTCCCGGAAGGCGATCTCCGAATACTCGGGGAGGGCGACACGTTGCAGGCCGAAGTCCATCTCCTCTTCGGTATTGCGGAACTGGAACTGGCGGAGGAAGTCCTCGGCGAGCCTGAGCAGCGGCCAGCGGAAGAAGTCGTTCATGCGTACCGCGCTGCCGGTCAATACCTGGAACGCGGCCTCATGGTTGGGAACGAGTCTGCGAAGCGAATCCGCTTGGGTGCCGAGAGCGTCCTTGGCCCGCGGTAAACCTGGGCAAGGCTGGGGGTGTGGCCTCGGCTTCATGCCGGGGGTGGGTGCCGAGAGCGTCCTTGGCCCGCAGCAAACCTGGGCAAGGCTGCCGGGAAGCCTGCGCAGCAGCGACGGCCGAAGCAGACCCTGGGTTTCGACGCCCGGGCCCCGCCACGCACTGATCGCGCGGAGGCGGAACCGTGGTGCTGGCGCG
Source organism: Murinocardiopsis flavida (assembly GCF_003014485.1). Taxonomy (GTDB): domain Bacteria; phylum Actinomycetota; class Actinomycetes; order Streptosporangiales; family Streptosporangiaceae; genus Murinocardiopsis; species Murinocardiopsis flavida. The sequence goes on from NZ_PYGA01000014.1 coordinate 163,610, forward strand.
GGCGGGGCTCCCCGGGCATGGTTGCGGTGGATTCCGTGCGGTGCCAGGCCCGGCAGTCGTCGTTCAAGGTGCGATTCGGCCGTCGCTGCTGCGCAGGCACCCCGGCAGCCTGGGCACCGGCTCCTTGGGTCAAGGACGCTCTCGCCCCCGGACCTCAGTATTCCCGGACGCTCTCGCCCCCGGACCTCAGTATTCCCGGACGCGCTCGTCCTCGGACGTCGGGGCTCGTGGACGCGCTCGTCATCGGACGTCAGCGCCCGCGGACGCGCTCGCTCGCGGATGCCTGCGCCCGGTCCGCGCAGTGCCGCGTCGCGGCAGCGCACCGTCATTTCGGGGTTGCAGAGCCCGCCGTCGGTTGGGTCATCGGAGTCGTGAAATGACCTCGTTCCTATTGAGGCGGCGGCATCGCGCGACCTGTGCATTTCACAGGTGGGGCCGGATTCGTTCGCGTACTGCGTTGAGGCTTAGGCCGACGCTTTTGCCTATGGCGGTGAAGGTCTCCCCGGCGCGGTAGCGGTCGGCGAGTTCGGGGCCGCTTACGCCGATGTCGCGGGCCACGCGCCCCACGACGGGGACGGTGCCGCGGCGCGCACGCAGGCGTTCGCGCTGCCGGACGGCGATGACCGTGACGTTCTTGGTGCGCGGTTTCTTGCCCCGCACGTCGTTGCCCCATGGGCGGGACGGCGTCTCGCCCTCGTGCCACAGGGCGAAGAACGCCTTGCGGGCGCGCGAGATCAGCGCGTAGTAACTGCCCTTGGTGACGCCGAGGGACTCGGCGGCGTCGGCGTAGCTCTCATGATCCGCAAGAGCGAGGAGCACGCGGCGGTGCTGTTCGGGCAGCACCGCCCAGATCTGGGCGAGGGCGGTGCGGTCCACGATCCGGGCTTCCGGGCCGGGGACCGGGTTCGCCGACAGTGCCCAAAATCGCTCGAACCCGGCGAGGGTGCGGCTCTCGTACCCCCACGCGCGGCCCCGGAAGGAGTTGTACCGCTGTACATGGTCGGTGATCGCGCTCCACCCGGCGGTGACCAGCTCGCCGCGGGAGGGCGGGGCCGAGCAGGAGTAGAGGTGTTCGGCGATCGCCGACCACGCCACTTCCGCCCGTGTGCCCCAGTCCAGTCCACCCGGCCACCGGATGGTGGATGCGGCGAGGCGCGCGATGTCATCGATGTCGGCGCGGCTGAACCCGTGCCGGAGGGGCTCGTGGTGGGCGTCGTGGGCACGGTCGGTCGCGGGCATGGCGGTGAACGCTCCGTTGGAGTGCGGTCGGGCATAGGAATGCCCGGGACGTGTTCGATGGAGGGCACGGGGATTCGGCGGAAGCGCCTGGGACCGTGCCGGGGGAGGGGCGAGCGGGGGACGGCTTACGCGCGGTACGCGGCGTGGAGGCTCGCCCTTCCGATGCCGGGCGGTGGGTTCGGTGCCCGAACGGAGGAGCTGGTCAGGCGGAGAGCGCCGCGAAGGGTCTGTAGAGGGGCGACTCGAAGGCGGCCCAGACCGCGTGGCCGCCTTCATCGGTGCGGGAGCAGCCCCACAGGTCGCAGACGTCCGCGACGAGTCGGAGCCCGCGGTGGCCGATGGCGAGGGGAGCGGGGTCGGCGAGCCTGGGCACACGCGGGCGGCCGGTCGCAGGATCGGTCAGCGGCCCGTCGTCGGTCACCGTGAGGACGACGAACCCGGTGCGCAGGGCGGAGATGCTGACGGCGACCGTGCCGCCTTGCCCGCTGCGGGTGTGCCGGCAGGCGTTGCCGAACAGTTCGGAGATGACGAGTTCGGCGTCGTCCACGACGTGGGCGAACGCGTGAAGGGCCGTTCGAGTGCGGTGACGCAGGCCAGGGCACTGCGTGGGATCGCCGGGACAGCGCCAGAACTCGGAGACGGCGACGAGTCGGCCCGTGCCGACGCCGCTCATCACGTGGGCCTCGCGCAAGGGTGCCCACGCCTAGGTAGTTGGCGTACAGCCAGCCGGGCGGTCGAATCGGCGGCAAAGTAGACCATGCCTTACTCCTTGAGGGCTGTCGTGACCATCGAACACACTCAATGATGCAGTGGAATCCACCATCTATCAAGTAGAATCGTGGAATCCACACGGTGAATCTTGGCGTTGCTGCCCTAGACTCGCTTTCATGCCAGCTCCCCACAGCCCCAGCGTTCGCCGTCGTCGGCTCTCAAGTGAGCTGCGTCGACTCCGGGGTGCTAAGGCTCTGACCTTGGTGGAAGCAGCGAAAAGGGTCGGCTTGGGCAAGTCCAATCTGAGCAAGATCGAGTCAGCCGAGTCCAAGACTGTCCCAGCCGCGACGCTGGACAAGCTGTTGAACCTCTACGGCGTAACAGACGGTGACGTCCGCGAGAGTATGCATGAGTTGGCTCGACTCGCCGGAGAGAGGGGCTGGTGGGCCAAGTACAGCGGTATGCTTCCGACTAACTTGGCCGACTTCGAGGTAGAGGCGTCTGAGTTTCGAACCTTTGAGGCTCAGGTAATTCCTGGTCTGCTGCAAGTGGCGGATTATTCTGAAGCTGTCATCAACGCTGACAAGACTCGAGATGCTGAAGAGATCGCTAAACGAGTGGCGGCTCGCCTAAAGCGTCAGGAAATCCTTAATAGGGTAGATCCGCCCACGTACTCAGCGGTTCTCGATGAGGCGGCACTGCGCAGGATGGTCGGATCGGCACACGTCATGCGTGCTCAACTAAGACATCTGACCCACATGTCTGCACGTCATAACGTTCATATCCACGTGCTTCCGTTCTCAGCCGGAGCGCATCAGGCGACTGAAGGAAGTTTCGTTATCATGGATTTCGCCGATCCGCGAGATTCGAGCATTGCCTACGTAGAGACATCTTCGTCAAGTCTCTATATGGAAGAAGAGCGTGAACTTGAACAGTTTAACGCCGCGTTTCGAGCAGTAAGAGCGGTGGCTCTTGATGAAGAACAATCATTGTCAAGTATCGAGGACATCATTAAGTCGTTGGAAGAGTGAGTCGGTTGGCTGACGAGCGAGCATGGCGTAAGAGCAGCTACAGCGGAGTGAACGGCAACTGCGTAGAGGTGTCGCTAGCGTCGTGGCGCACTAGCTCCTACAGTGGCACTAACGCGAACTGCGTCGAGGTCTCCGACCTCCCCGGATCCTCCGCCGTCCGCGACTCCCGCCATCCGCAGGACGCCGTGCTCCCCTTCCCCTCCACCGAGTGGGCGGCGTTCGTCGCCGGTCTCGTCCGGACGTAGATCAGACACGACACACCAAGCCGCCGACTCATGGCGCGTGAGGGAATCGGACTCGGGCATCCACGCATCCGTGAGCCATGAGGCTGTATTTTACTTGCTGTTTAGTGCCCGATTGTGACGAAAACCTTCCTGGATGGCGTCCAAACTGCATACGATGGCCCCGGTCGGCGTCATGGTGACGCGTAGTAAGGAGGCTGGGGCATGCTGCTGAGGTTCCGAGTTGCGAACCACCGGTCGATACGTGAAGAACAGGAACTGTCCCTGGTCGCCGTCCCCAGGCAGGGTGAAGCCAAGCCAAAGGCGTCCGAGATCCCGCGGACTGTGCGGGTGGCCGGCATCTACGGGGCGAATGCCTCAGGAAAGTCCAATGTCCTCGATGCCCTGCGCTGGATGCAGTGGGCGCTTCGGGGCTCCTTCACGAGTTGGTCGCCCGACGGCGGCGTGCCGAGGACATGTTTCACCCTGGACGAGGAGTCCAGGAAAGCCCCGTCCTTCTACGAGGCCGACCTGGTCGACCGCGGAGTCCGGTATTCCTACGGGTTCGAGGTCACCGACCAGGAGGTGATGGGCGAATGGCTTTTCGCCTTCCCCAAAGGACGCCCGCAGCGGATGTTCGAGCGGAGCAAACATGAGCAGGAGGAGGACTACAGGTTCGGTCGGTCGCTGACGGGGGAGCTTCAGCAGATCCGCCGGCTGACCCGGCCCAACGCGCTCTTCCTGTCCACAGCGGCGTCGAACAACCACAAGCGCCTATCCCGTCTGTACCGCGCCATGACCCAGCACCTCAAGGCGGCGACGCAGAACTCCGTGGAGGAACAGTCCCGCACGAGGTTCACAACCTCGCTCCTGGCTGAGGAGGAGACCGCCGACCAGGTCAATCGCCTAGTCCGGATCGCTGACCTCGGTATCAGCAGAGTCCGTATGGAGAAGAAGCCGGTCGATGAGGAACTCCTGGCCCGATTGACTCGCTCCTTCGAACCCGAAGGGTTTCCCAAGGAGTTCTTTCAAACCATGCGGGACGATCTCAGCACGACACTCATATTCACGCACGCGTGTGCCGGACAGCCGGGTGAACTGTCGATCGACGAAGAGAGCGACGGCACCCGATCGTGGATTTCTCTTGTCGGCCCGCTCATTCAAGTGCTGCGTCAAGGCGATGTGTTCCTCGTCGATGAGATCGACTCCAGCCTGCACCCGATGATCTCCTCCACCATGATCAAGATGTTCAAGGACCCTGACATCAACCCACGGGGTGCCCAACTGATCTTCGCCTCCCACGACACCACGCTTCTCGGTACCATGCTCGAAAACAAGCTGCTGGATCGGGACGAAGTTTGGTTCACGGAGAAAGACGCCCACGGTGCGACCTCACTGTTCTCGCTGGCCGAGTTCCGTCCTCGGGGTACCGAGAACGCCGAGCGCGGCTACCTGCAAGGCCGCTACGGCGCAGTTCCCTTTGTGGATTTCTCCGAGATCCGCTCGCTTTTTCGAGCGATTCACGGTGTCGCCGATGAATCGGCCGAAACGGTTGAAGAAGAGCCTGCGCCGGTCATCGCTGGTCCGTGAGTCGAAAGAGCGGATCCTCGTGGTCTGCGAGGGGGAGGTCACCGAGGTCCAGTACCTGAACGGCCTCAAACAGCTGTTCAGCGCCCTGCCCGTCGATGTGGTGCCGGTCGGTAAGGGCGGGACCCCCGAACAGGTGGTCGACCTCGCCTTAGCGAAGCAAGCCGAAGCGGAGGATCGGGCCGAGCGGGCCAACGACGGAAACCTCAACTTCGACCAGACGTGGTGCCTGGTCGACGTCGATGAGCACGTGCGCATCCCCGAAGCCCTTGCCCGCGCGCGGAGAGCGGGGGTCAAGGCCGTTGTCTCCAATCCGTGCTTTGAACTGTGGCTGCTCTACCACTACCAGGATCTACAAAGCACATTGCACCGTGCCGTGCTGTGCGAGAAGCTTCGGAACTACATCAGGGGATACGACAAGCACCTTCCCTTGGATTTCCCCTACGACCGCCACGACCTGGCGAAGAAGCGCGCCTTGCGTGCCGCCGCCGACCACACCGCGACCTGCTCCCGCGGCAATAACCCCTCGACCAACGCGTGGCTGCTGGTCGAGGCGATCCAGCGGGCCGGCAAGACGAAGGAGCGGTGAGCACGGGTGGAGCCGCATCCGCACAGCGGAGTGAGCACACCAGGCCGGACCACTGACGTCTGCCCGTGGCGTCCGGTCAACATAAGGCAGCCAATACGGACACGCTGACTGTGCAATAAGCGTCGTCAATTATTCACTCATGCCGATGGATACCAACGGCCACCAGTGGACAATCCCGCTGTGTGGCGCCCGAATCGATAATTCGGATCCGATGGTTTGTCCTGGTCGTCGCGGTTGCGGTACTTGGTGTTCGTACACCGCCCGTTCAGAAGCCGGATACCTCGTTTCCCGATCCTCGCCGGCTGTTAACCTCCGTTAGGTCCGGGAAGGGCTTCGGTCCCGTATCCGCGGCGCGCGAAATGAGGACAAATGAAGCTCACGATGCTCTACAAGGACCAGGGCTCCGGCGGCGGCGGATGCCCGAGCGTGTACCTCGCAGACAGTGGCGAGTTCGTCGTCCAGGGCATCCAGCTCGATGCCGAAAGCCTTGCGGCGCTTGAGAACCCGCTCCCCGGCGAGACAGCGGTGCGCATAGCGCCCGAGGTGATCCTTGGAGCCGTGGAGCGGTACCAGTCCGGGGCTTGATTGAGGAGGGGAAACGCATTGGGCACGAGGTTCGAATCGCTTGACGACCCTGGATTCCAAGGCCTGTTCGACGATTTCGAATACAGCGCCTATCGGCTGGAGTCCTTGCAGGTCTACGGGGTTCCATACGAACTCGCGGAGTTTGAAAGGTTTCGTTCCGGCGAGGCTCGCGGGGAATTTCCGGGGATCGCCGAATGGGCGGAGCGTGTCGCCAGACGCACTCGGGAAGGGCGACGGTTCCACCGCGTGCATGTTGTTATCGAACCCCTGTCCGATTATGTGCGTTTCGAATGCGCCTGGTGCTATCGCCACACCGTGGCTGCCGGCGAGGAGGTACGCATGCTCGCGGTCGCCGAAGGCCAGTGGCCCGAAGGGCTACCGCAGGCCGACTACTGGCTGTTCGACTCCGCCCGCCTGGTGCGGATGGACTACGCCGACGACGGCACCTTCATCGCGGCCGAGGTGGTCGACGACCCCGAGCAGGTCGTGGCCGCGAACGTCCAGCGCGACAGGGCGGTGTACCTCTCGGTGCCTTTCGGCGACTTCGCAGCGGATTTCGACGATCTGATGCGTCGGCGATGAGGAGCGGTGTACCGCTTACCCAGCCGCGTGGCGAGACGACATGGGAGAGACAACCCCGATGGCGGACAACGAGATCACCGACGCCTCGGGCGCAGTCGTTCAGGCCGGTGCGGTCCACGGCGATGTCCACATCTCCGCAAGCGGTCGGCAGACGCAGACCACCCCGCATCAGCTTCCACTGAACGTCAACGGCTTCGTCAACCGCCGCGGCGACCTCGCGACGCTCGACGCGCTCGTGGTCGCCGCGGCAAGCCACCAACCGCCCGGCTGGACCGCGCCCATGGTCGTCTCCACCATCGCGGGGGCACCCGGTATCGGGAAGACAGCGCTGGCGGTGCACTGGGCGCACCGGGTCCGGTCCGATTTCTCCGACGGCGATCTCTACGTCGACATGCGCGGCTATGGCCCCGGCCCGAGGGTCGAGGCGGTCCAGGCTCTCGACACCCTCTTACGTGCGCTGGACGTCACCCCCGACCGCATACCGGTCGACCTCGACGGGCGCGCTGCGCTGTTCCGGTCACTCCTCAGCGGCAAGCGGGTGCTGGTCCTCATCGACAACGCGGCCAGCGCCGATCAGGTCCGTCCTCTACTGCCCGGGTCGCCGGAGTCGTTGGTGCTCGTGACCAGCCGGAGCACACTTCCCGGACTCGTGGCACGCGAAGGAGCGTCGCGAATGGTGCTCGACATACTCACCCCCGACGAGTCGCTGACACTGCTGCGGCAGATCGTCGGCGCGGAGCGCGTCGACTCCGAGCCGGCCGCCGCACGCCGGCTCGCGCAACTGTGCGTCCACTTGCCGCTGGCGCTGCGCATCACCGCGGAGCGCGTCAACTCCAGGCCGCGCGCGGCACTGTCCGACTTCGTCGCCGAACTTTCCGACGAGAAGGAGCGACTGGATGCACTCGGATTCGAGGACGACGAGTTGAGCGACGTGCGCGCCGCCTTCGCGGCGTCCTACAACAACCTCGACCCCGACGCGGCACGGCTGTTCCGCCTGACCGGGTTGCACCCCGGCAACGAGTTCGGCGTCCACGCATGCGCCGCCATGGCGGACATCAGCACGTCGGCGGCCCGGCGGCTGCTCGACCGGCTTGCGCGGGTCCACCTGGTCAGCGAGACGGGGACCGACCGCTACCGCTCCCACGACCTGCTGCGCCTCTACGCCGCCGAACGCGCCGCCGAGGACGAGACGCCAACGGAGCGCACCACGGTGCTGCGCCGGATGCTGGACTGGTACCTCCGCAGCGTCTACAACGGGCACCGGGTCATCCTCCCGGCCTTCCGCGAGCTGCCGCTTCCGCCCCCTGAAGGCTCGGCCGATCCGCCGGCCTTCGACTCCGTCGACGACGCCATGCGGTGGTTCGAGACCGAGCGCTCGAACCTGGTCGACGCGGTCCGGATCGGCACGGCAGGCGGCCTGCACGATCTCGGGTGGCGCCTTCCCGCCGTCATGTACGGATTCTTCGAGCTGAGGGGCTACTGGTCGCAGTGGCGCGACATCCACCTCCTCGGCCTGGAAGCCGCGGACGCCGCCGACGACGACCACGGCCGTGCCTGCAACCACCTCGGTCTCGGCGACGCCAACTGGTTCCTCCAGCGGATCCCCGAGGCGTTCGACTGCTACCGGCGGGCGGTTGATGAAGGGCGCCGGGCCGGGGACGGCTGGGTGGAGGGCTTCGCACTTCGTCAGATCGGCGTCCTGCTCCAGGAGCAGGAGCGCTTCGCCGAGGCGATCGAACGCGTCGAAGAGGCGCGGGCGGTCTTCGAGTCCACCGACGAGCGACGCGGGAACGGTATGGCCCTGCTCACGCTGGGCGATTGCCACCGCGGTCTCGGACATACCGGGGAGGCCGTCCGGTATTGCGAAGAGGCGGTCGCCCTGTTCCAGCGGATCGGCGACACCTGGAGCGTCGCGTGGGGCCGCTGCGCGCTCGGCCGGGCACTGGCAGGGCCGGGACGGTGGGCCGAGTCGCTCTCCGCCTACGAGGAGGCGTTCGCCACCTTCCGCGCGTTCGGGGACCGCCGCAACGAACTGCGTGCCCTCGTCGGAATGGGGGAGGCGTGCACCGCCGCCGGGTGGACGGACGATGCACGGAGGCACCTGGGCGCCGCGATGGAAATCGCCGAGGAACTGGGCGACGACGAGGTGGCGGACCTCGCAGCCCGGATCGAGGCGCTGTCGGCCGAAGCCGAGTAGGCCGCGACGGGGACCGGATCGAGGCGCTGTCGGCCGAAGCCGAGTAGGCCGCGACGGGGACCGGGAACCGGGGACCGGACGGGAGGAGGGCCACTGGTGGCGGAAACGCCCAAGGCCGACGCAACGGACAGCATCAGCGTCCACATCGGCGCGGCAGAGCTGGCCGTCGTCCACCACAACGGAATCAGGCGGCTCTACGACGAGGCGTTCCTCCGGCCGCCGTTCGCGTACACCGAAGGGGCCCGGGCCGAGCACGAGGCCGGGCTCGCGCGGCTCCGCGCAATCCGCGGGTTCGGCATCGCCGTGGCCGTGCTTCGCGGGGAGCCGGTGGGCTTCGCCTACGGCTTCCCGCTGCCCGTCGACCACCAGTGGTGGGACGGGTTCCCCACCCCGCTGCCCCGCGCGTTCACCCGGGAATGGCCGGGAAGGACCCTCACCATCGAGGATCTTGCCGTGGACTCCCGGTACCGCCGGTCGGGCGTTGCCCGCCGCCTTCTCGCAGCCCTGCTGGACTCCCGGGGAGAGGAACGGGCCGTACTCTCCGTCCAACCGGCAGCCGAGGCCGCCCACGCCTTCTACCGGGCAACCGGCTGGCACAAGGTAGGCCGCAAGGGACCGATCCCCGGCATCGTCCCGCCCTACTGGGACATCTACACGACGAATATGCGCCGACCTTGAGGACCTCAACAGTCACTGCGACTGAGCAGAAGCCAGACTCCCACACGTGGCCGTGAACGACCCCGATCCGACAGCGGATCCGATCGGACGGTTCTGGGGCGTTTCCGGGGCTGGGGTCGTTAGCCTGCTGGGGTGGATGCGTTCGATAGCAGCAAGAGCACCGGTACTGACCAGGCGGCCGCCCTGCTCCGGGCGATGGAACATGAGGTCGCGCGCTACCCCGAGTCCGCTGGCGAGATCATGGTGGAGACGGTCGATGAACTCCAGCGCAACGGTTGGTTCGAGGACGCCCTTGAACTGTGTGGTCGGGTCATCGCCGACTTCCCCGGCATGGACTCGGCATTCGCCCGGATGCACCGGATCGAGACGCTGTGGAAGCTCGGCCGCGATGGCGACGCCGAAGAGGCGCTGGCCGAGCTGTGGGAACTCGACGAGGAGGCGCTGCTCGCGGCCGAACTGGTCGCCGAACTGCTGGACAGTCACGGGGACCCTCTTCGGGCGCTGCAATGGTCCGACCGGGCTTTCGCCGGACTGCTGCGGCCGGACGTCGACCCTGAAGAAATCGAGAACCTGGGCGACCTGGTCCACGCCCAGTGGCGGGCCGCGTTGCGCAGGCGCATGGGGTTCGCCCCGGATGCGCTCGACCGGGCGGCGCAGCGGCGGGATCCTGCGATGGAGCTCGGTGCCCTGCGGCCCACCGAGGATCCTGGGCGCCAGGGACTCGCCGCACTGGGCGTTGTGGACTCCGCCCCCTCGGCCGCCTACCGCGAGGAGACGGACGAGGTGCTCCTGTCGCACATCGTCCGTGCCGATGTCGCCGACGCGCACGCCGCCGGGCTGCTCACCGGCTTCGGCGACACCGAGGCGCTCACCCCGGACACCTACTTCCGCGAGGTCGAGCTGAACCGCCGGCAGATGCGGCGGGAGACGGAGTTCTCCCGGGGGCGGGACATCCCGCTGTCCATGGCCGAGATCCGGGCGTTCGCCGACGAACAGGGGGTCACCACGCCCACGGAGAACATCCGGTCCGCGGCGGCCGCGGCCAAACACTCGCGCGGCGGGGACTTCCCAATGTGGCCGCCCGAACGCAACCAGCCCTGCTGGTGCGCATCCGACCGCAAGTACAAGAAGTGCTGCGGACGGCCGTAGCCGGTGCTGCGGGGGTATTCAGACGAGGTCAGACGGTCGGATCGCCGGGTCTTGGAGGCCGGGGCTGCGGATGGCGTTCCCTAATCAAGTGGCAGTTCGGTCTGTCCGTGCAGCCGGGGCGGTTTGCGCAGTCCCGGCTTCACCGGAAGGACATCGGCCACCATCAAGTCCTGCGTGGTGACAATTGGGCCGGAGAGAACGCGGTCCAACAGTTCATCCTGGCGCGGTTCGAGGTCGACCAGCCGGGTGAGGACGGTGAGCAGTTCCAACAGCTCGTCGGTGAACTGCGGAGTCCAATGCTCCGGTCGGATGTAATCCAACGGCGCCCCACGCCGCTGGTGCCTAGGGTTAAGTTGGCGCGCAGAGAACCATTTGCGGACGATGGGCATCCCGCCGACGTCATAGCGCCACACCTCGCGAGGAACCTGTTTGATGACTCCTTCGCCGATGTACAGCCGATCCCCCGGAACTGCGGAGTCGCTGTCATGGCGGATGATGTCGGGCAGAGGCGCAGGTGACCCTGGGACTTCCGCCACTACCTCAGGCTTCCGATCCCTCGGCAGACGGGGCGTCCTCTGAGGTCGGCCTGCCGCCGCATCGCAGAACCGCTCGCCGTAGGTGTGCAACCAAACAACTTCGCGCCCTAGAGCGACGGCCTCGGACCAGGTATCCGCATCGGAGGTCAGCGGGACACGGATACCCGGGACCACCAAGTCGTCCTTGAACTGCGCGGTGTACCCAGGGTGGGCCACGATGGCAGCTAGATAGGCTATCAGGTCCTCAGCGGAAACGCGGCGGCCGACGCGCTCGGAAATGGTAACGAGTAGTCCAAGAGCAAGATTGGGAGAGGTCGTCTCTCTATCGCGGTAAAGGGGTAGAGTGCGGCCCCCGCGTCCGTTGAAGCAATGCATATCAGGCACCAGTGAGCTGAAGTGCAGTCCTGGTCCAGACGTCAGCGGGTGTGCGTGCTGTTCAATGACGAATACCTGCTTGTCGCCATGTGCGTTCCAGAGCGGTGGCCGGATGAAATCAACGAATCGCGTGTCACTGATGAAGCGTTGTCGGTCGAAGGAACGATGGAGAAGACGATCCTGACCTGGAGATTTATTCTCCTCCGTGATTGTGCGCCGCCCCGGAAAACCTCTGGTGACGTCTCGATCTCTCGTTGCTTTGAACAGTCGATCCTTATCCTGGGGGGCGGCAGACGCAAGCCGGTTAAATCTGTGGTGCAGGGTTGATTCGTCGGGGGCGATCACCCATCTACGGTTCGCTTTTACACCCGAATGCCGCCACGGCAGCAAATCACCGAGCGCCGGATACGTGTGCCATTCCGCTTTCTCGGTGCTGAGTGGGGCGGTCCAGTCCGACGCGCACTCCTCCCACCTGGCACCGTCCAACCGCAGTCCCAGGTCGTTCGCCAGCGTAGCGAATTTCGCTTCCCTGTCTCCGTCGAGCCGAGTACGCCAGATCCGCGCGGGCTCATCTGGGTTCGGCCGTCCGTAACGGGCGAAGATGCTGATGCAGATCGGCTGTTGGACGCCACCGAAGATGCGGGTGGAGACCGGTGGTTGGTGGCCCTCGGGCGATAAGTCGATGACCCAGCCTTCGTCCGCGGTGGCCCGGAGATACCGGCGCATGCCGACGAAGGCCCGCTGTGTCAGATACGCCGATGTGCTGACGAAGGCCACGATGCCGCTGGGTTGCTCGGGCTGGGCGTCGAACACCTTCCACATTGCCCAGCGCCAGAAATAGGTGCCGACCGCTGAAAGCTTGTACTCCAATCTTCCGTTGCCCGGTTCCCGGAATTCGTCCAGCGACGGTCGGGCCGTCATCGGATCCCTGTCCGGATCGGTTCGGCGGTCCTCCAGCCACGGCGCCGGATCACGCTGCCGCGCCCGCTCGATGTACGGCGGGTTGCCGACGACCACCATCACCGGTGTCGTTCTCTTGACCCGGTTGGCTTCATCGCGGAGGTATTCGATCTCCTCGTAGCGGAGCCCGAAGGATGGGTAGGGGTGGTATGGGTTGTCGAGAGTGTTGACCAAGTACCGCTGATGCTGGTCGGGCACCTCTACCCGATACCGATCCCGCATCTGCTGGTGCAGCCGCAGTTCGGCGACGGCGAAGGGGCCGGCATTGCGCTCGAAACCGACCAGCCGCTCCCGATACAACTCCTTCAGATGGGTGCGTGCATGGACCTCTCCGTATTGGTCGGTCAGCGTGCGGGCGACCGAGTCGATGACGGACGAGAGGAACGTTCCTGTGCCCATCGCGGGGTCGAGCGTGGTCACCGCCTCATCGGCAAGACCGCGCGGGCGGGCCATCCGCGTCTTGAGCACCTCGTCGACGAATTCGACCATGTAGCGCGTGACCGGCTCGGGTGTGTAGTAGGAGCCGGTCTGCTTCCGAAGTTCGGGGTCGTAGCGCGACAGGAATGTCTCGTACAAGTCGACGTAGGCGTTGCGCTCATTGCGCATGAGCCTCTGCCAGTCGATCGGCTCCAGGATGCGGATCAGGGTTGGCAGCACGGTGAGCTGCTGGACGTACCTCGGATCGGTCAGGACGTCCAACGCGTTGCCGAGGAACGGGTGACGTTTGGCGAGAAGCTCCCCGATGTCGTGCACGCTCCGGCCGCTGAAGTCGGCGCCGGATTCACGTGCCAGAATCAGCGCGAAAGTGATTGTCTGGGCATAGGAGTCGGCGAATTCCGGCCCGGCCTTGAGCTGCGGGAAGAGAAGGTTCCGCCATTCCTCGGCGAGTCGGGTGAACGGCTTTCGTCCGCTGCTCCATTGTTCTTCGGCGATGAACTGTGCGACCTCCTCCCTGAGTCGGCGGCACAGCCCGGCGACGCGGGTGATGAGCTGGTCGAGCGTATAATCCGGGTTGGGTTCCCATGCCAGGAACTCCCATATGAGCTTCTCGAACTCCAAAGTAGAGATCGTCGAATTCCGGTGTTCACGGGTGATCCTCGGAGTCTCTACTGTTGTTCCCTGCTGTTTTCCATAGCGGAAGACAGCCCATTGTGTCCCGTTGCTGTAAAGGATATTTGGCAGGCTTTGGAATTTCTTCCATTGCTCGCGGTCGCGCTGGTCGAGGAATTCGCTGGGCGGGATCGCCTTCGATGGCTTCTTGAGCTCCACATAGCCGATCCGGTTGTGCGGACCTGCGGACACGCCGGCGGCGTCCACCCCGAAATCCGGACGTGCCTTCAACGCCGGAAGCTGCACTTCTCCGTAGACCTTTACAGGTATTCCCAGGATTGCGCCCATGCTTTCGAGAATGGATTGCAGAGGGCGGCGCAGCTGGTCCTCCTCCTGCCCGCCGCGGCCCAAGGAGTCGCTGACGGACGCGCCGAACTCGGAGAGCAGCTGTCCGACTGCTTTGCGCTGTCGGGGAACGCTGCCACGGATATCAGTTGAATCCTTTGGTCCATGCGGCGGTGCGTTCATCGCGTTCCCGGGGTCGAAGGCGATCCATCGCACTACCAAGAGGACTTCATTTGCAGCGATAAGTCAATATGTGCTAGATGGCAGGTCGGTTTAGGTATTGATGGGAGGTGTGTTCCCCGAGGTGCGCGTGGTGTTCTAGCGGAACTTGATATTCTTGCGAAGTTTCGCCGGAATTGCTGATCGAGTGCCTTCGAGTTGTCGGTCGCGGTTGGCCACCCGATGTTCCATTTCGTTCAACTTGACTGGTTTCGGCCTTCGGGTGTCGTTGCGCCGTGACGGGGGCATAATGATCGATCCACGCCAAGGAGCGGTGAGGGAGTGCGCATGGATCGCCTATGGGAGGCCGACCCATCGGTAGGATTCCGTCGTCGGATTGGAAAAACCGCCGCTGAGCTGGGCGACAGTCGCGACGAGGACGACTGTCCGGACATTTGGGAACTCGACAATGGGGACATCGCGGTGATCGGAAGGAACCACTCCGAGGACTACCGGAACCGGCTGCCGGATGGTGTGCGGATAGGGCCCGATGAGCGTCTTGTCGTCATCCCTGGGAACATGCTGCGTGCGGCCAAGCCGGACATCGCCGATGCTTGAACTCATCGACTCGGTTCCGGGCCGCGTTATGGACCGGCCCGCTTATCACGCCGACAGAGCACGTGAGTCCGACTCCCTCGTAGGTGTCCTCTGGAAGCTGGAACGCGCCCAATTCTTCAATGAGCAGGGCGACACGGCGTGGGACGCCTTCAAGGCCGGCGACTGGGGGCGGGTTCTGGAGATCTTCGAGTCCGAGCGCGAGAGCGTGACGGCGCGGGTTCGGGAGGAGACCGACCGCGGGTTCGAGTTCCGCCGCCTGCGCGTCGTGGAAGATCCACCCAGCGCCTATCTCCGCTGGGAGATGCACAGCCACAAGGTGTTCGCGGAATCCGGTCGGCCCATCAGGGTGATCGCGGCAAAGGAACTCGCCGACCTGGAGTCGGTCGGCCCACTGCCCGAGGTCCACGTCCTGGGTGATCGCGTGGCCTACCAGGTCCACTACGAGGCCGATATGACGCCGATCGGGGCCAAACGCATCGATGACGCCGAGGTCGCCCGAGCCGCCGCCGCCGAGATCGAACGGCTCTATGAGCGTGCCGAACCTCTACTGGACTACTTCGCCCGGGAGATCGCGCCGCTCGGCCCGCCCGAATACCCGACGCGACGGCGCGCATGACAGCGCTTCACCGTCAGGTACCGCGCTCGGCTGCGATACTGGCGCTCGTGTTCGTCGCCGCAGCCTCCGTCGCGCTGTCACCGCTCGCCCTCGGTCTGGTCGACGGCGATAGCGGCGAGTGGGAGCGGATGAGCCTCATCGGGCAGACCTACGGTGCGGTTTCGGCGCTGATCGCAGTGTTCGCGCTCGCCGGAATCGCCGCGACCCTGGTGCTCCAGGCGCGCGAGAACCGGCGGGCGGTACTGGAGTCGCGCCGTCAGGCCATGAACGACCTACTGCGCATGGCGATGGATGATCCCGACCTGGACGTGTGCTGGGGGCCCGTCCCGGAGCCCGGCGATCCCCGGCACCGCAAACAGCAGCTCTACCTCAACATGATCGTCTCGCAATGGCAGGTCGCATTCGAGACCGGGGCGATGCCCGAGGAGCGGCTGCGCGCGATCGCCGAAGAGATGTTCAGCGGGGCGCCCGGACGCGCGTTCTGGGATCGCGCCGGACCCAAACGCATGTACCGCGTCGGCAACGACAAGCAGTCCCGGTTCAGTCAGATCCTCGACGAGGCGTACCGCGCCGCCGATGAACCGGCTGAGCCAGGGCCGCCTGGATACCGGTCGCCCCACTCCGCCGACCGTCCGGGAAACGGTCGCGGCGTGCTCCTTGCCGCGCTGCTGGGTGGTGTCGCGGGTGTCGCCATCGGCGCGTCCGCGGTGACGGCGGCGCTGCGCTCAGTGAGGCGCTCCAGGTGATGCCGCGCAACCAGGGGTCCCCGGCGCACGGGCCGTAGCGGGCTGCCGCGGGCACCGGCCCGAACCGTGCCATATCGGTGACCTGGCCTGCGCACGGTTGCGGACGTATCCGCGGAGCGGCCGGGACCGGCCATCGGACCCGATCGCCGGCCGCACAGCCGCCGGAGCATGGTCCTTCCCTCCGATCCGTCGTTACAGTGGGCGAGATCAGCAGCGAGTGGGAGGACGACCTTGGCGAGAGCGCTTCCGGCCGGGACGCAGTGGCGGTCCGCTCCCGAGGGTGCCCGGTGAGGCCGACGCTCGCCGCCGAGGAGCTGCGGCGCAACCTCACCCAGTACCTCACCACCACCTTCGCCCTCGCCGACGAGGACACCCGGGCGAAGCTTGAGGAGTTCCTCAACGACTCCGGCCGCGGTATCTTCCGCGGCCCCTACCTGCGGATCCGCGCCCCCTTCCGCACCGAGAAGGGTGACTGGCGCCGCCACCTGCAATGGGCGCCCGACGGGTTCACGCCCTACAAGCACCAGGCGGCGGCGTTCGCCCGCCTGTCGTCCCTGCACGGCGAGCCGCGCCCCACCCTGGTCACCACCGGTACCGGGTCCGGCAAGACCGAGTCGTTCCTCCTCCCTGTGCTGGACCACTGCCGCCGCGAACGCAACGCGGGCCGCAGCGGCGTCAAGGCCGTTCTGCTGTACCCGATGAACGCGTTGGCCACCGACCAGGCGAAGCGCCTCGACGGCCACCTCACCCGCGACCCGGCCCTCGGCCAGGTCAGTGCCGGCCTGTACATCGGAGGGGCGCCCGGTACCAAGTTCGACGGCATCATCACCCAGCGTGCGCGGATCCGGGCCGAGCGGCCCGACATCCTCATCACCAACTACAAGATGCTCGACCTGCTGCTCCAGCGCCCCGAGGACGCCGCCCTCTGGGAGGGCGCCGACCTGCGCTATGTGGTGATCGACGAGTTCCACACCTACGACGGCGCCCAGGGCACCGACGTCGCCATGCTGCTGCGCCGCCTGGCCTCGGTCGCCGGACGGCCCGAACCCGGGCGCCCGCTCAACGGGATCTGTCCGGTCGCCACCTCGGCGACCCTCGGGCAGGGCGGCGACGACGCCCAGAGCACCGAGCGGATGCTGGAGGTCGCGCGCCAGGTGTTCGGCATGCCGTTCGACGCCGACGCGGTCGTCGGAGAGGACCGCCAGGACGTCAAGGAGTTCCTGGCCGACGAGCTCGACTACGAGCTCGACGTCACCCCCGAGGAGCTCGCCGCCCTCCCCGACCCCACCGCGCACCCCGAGGCCATCGACGACGTCATGGAGGCCGTGGTCAAGCGGCGCGGCCTCACCCCGGCCGAGCTCGGCGCGCAAGTGCGCCGGCACCTGCTCACCTCCGCGGTGCTGCGCGCGCTGGGCGGCCAGGTCGCCGACGCCGCGGCGGTCATCCAGGAGCTTCCCGCCAACGGCGCCGGCGCCGCATGGGGCCGCGCGCTGACCCGCGACCCGGCAGGCGCGGCCGAGGCGCTGTCCCGCTTCGTCGCGCTGCTCTCCATCGCCCGCGACCCCGGCGACCCGAGCCGTCCGCTGCTGCACATCGAGAACCACCTGTGGGTGCGGACGGTCTCCCGGCTGCTGCGGGTCGTCTCCACTGCCCCCGACTTCGCCTGGCACAGCGACCTCGCCGCCGACCACGACGACCCTGCGGGCCCCGCCCACGCCGAGGCCGCCGAGCCGCACGACGCCCGCGCCGGGCGCCTCCCGTCCATCTACTGCCGGCACTGCGGCCGGTCCGGGTGGGCCGCCATCTCACCGGAGTCCGATCCGCAAGCGTTGGACACCGATCCACTGCGCATCTACCGCACCGCCGTGGGGCCCGACAAGGACCGGGTCCGGGCGTTCATCGCGGCCTTGCCCGCCGAGGCGGCCGCGCCGACAGGGTCCGGCCCCGCCGTCCTGGTCCTGAGCGCCGACGGTGGCCACGTCCGACCGCTGTCCCCTGCCGAGGACCTCGACGCCGACCGCGCGCCCGCCGCGGGACGGGTGCTGGTCCTCGGCTCGCTCACCGACGACCGTGCGGCGGAGAACGACGTGTGCCCCGCCTGCGGCATGGAGCAGGGGATCCGCTTCCTCGGCTCGGGGCTGGCGGCGCTCGCCGCGGTGACCGTCACCCAGCTCATCACGGGCGACGAGCTCGCCGACGACCAGTCCAAGACCTTGCTGTTCAGCGACTCGGTGCAGGACGCCGCGCACCGGGCCGGGTTCGTCGCCGACCGCTCCTACACGTTCTCGGTGCGCGCCCTGATCACCGAGCGCCTCCGCGCGCGGGCCGCCGATGGCGGCCCGGTTCTGCTCAACGACCTCATCGCCGACGTCGTCCAGGAGGCCGGCCGCGAACGGAACCTCGCCGCCGTCGTCCCGCCCGACCTGCACGGCATCGAAGGCGTCGACGACCTGCTGTCGGGGCGCATCGGCGGGCGCAAACGCGCCTGGACCCTGGTCGGAGAGCGCCTGGCGTTCTCCGCCGTCATGGAGTTCGGCCTCCGGTCCCGGCTGGGCCGGACCCTCGAACTCACCCGCACCGCCGCCGCCGAAGCAGTACTGGAGGACCCGGACCGTGCCGCGGACCTCGTGGCCGACCTGCACCGCCGCACCGTCCACGATCTCCCCGACGGCCCGGGGCCCGACCGGGCGCGCTACCGCGCCTACATCCGGGGCCTGCTCGAACGGATCCGGCTGCGCGGCGGCATCAAGCACGACTGGCTGTCCGGGTACCTCAAGGACGGCGGTGCGCGCCGCTGGCTGGTGTGGGGCGGCCGACCCGTCGGCATGCCGGCCTTCCCCGAAGGACTTTCGGCGCCCAAGTTCGTCCTCGACAAGGCGAAGTCGCGGACCGATTTCGACGTGGCCACCCGCAAGGACAGTTGGCAGCAGGACTGGACCACCCGCTGCCTCGGCATCGGGCGCGACGACGCGGGCGAGTTCCTGGCCCGGCTGCTGCCCCTCTTGGCGCACGAGGGCGTCCTCGCGTCCCGGCCGGTCGGCGACGGCTCAGGGCGGGTCTACGGGCTCCTGCCCGGGCACATCCGCATCCACCTGCTCGACGACGCCGACGCCAACCTGGCCGGAGTCTCCTGCGACTCCTGTTCCTGGTTGCAGACGGTGCCGCACGGGCTGATCGGCGACTGGGCGGGCGCGCCGTGCCCCTCCTACCGGTGCGGGGGGAGACTCCGCGCGGCGGTCGGCGGCGACGGCGGTCCCGTGGCCGACCGAGCAGGGCGCGACTACCGCGCCGACTACTACCGCCGCCTGTACCGCGAAGCCGGGGTGTTCCGGGTCGTCACCGCCGAGCACACCGGCATGCTCACCCGCGAGCAGCGCGAGAGCGTGGAGAAGGGGTTCGCCACCCCGACCCGCTACACCGATCCGAACGTGCTGTCCTGCACGCCCACCCTCGAACTCGGCATCGACATCGGCGACCTCTCCGCGGTCGTGCTGGCCTCGCTCCCGCCCGGCCCCGCCAACTACGTGCAGCGCGTCGGCCGCGCGGGCCGCAGCACCGGAAACGCCTTCCTCGTCACCCTGGTCGACCGCGACCCGCGCTCGCTGTACTACCTCACCGACCCGACGCAGATGATCGCCGGCCGGATCACCCCGCCGGGTGCGTACCTCTCAGCCGTCGAGCTGCTGCGCCGCCAGTACCTGGCGCACCTGCTCGACCTGGTCGCCCGCGGCGCGCTGCCCGATGTCCTGCCGCTGCCGCGTCTGGCGTCCGCCCTGTTCGGCGAGACGGGATGGCTGCCGCTGTTCGCCGAAGCCGCCGAACGCGACGGCGCGGTCCTGGTCGAGCGCTTCCTCGGCCTTTTCGGTTCGGACCAGGCCGATGACGTCGGCGCGGAGGCCGCTGCCGAACTCCGCGCCTTCGCCGTGTCCGGAATCACGCCGTTGGCGGGCGCGGCCCAGCAGCGCTGGGACGACGCGATGGCCGACCTGAACGACCGCCGGTCCGCCATCGACGCGGCGATCGAACCGCTGAAACTGGCCGACACCGACCCGGAGCAGGGGCGCGAGAGCCGCCAGCTGCGTGCCGAACTCCGCGCCGTCCTCCGCCACATGTCCGACCTCGTGCACGCCTCCGCGCACGGCACCCTGGTCGAGTTCGGGATGCTGCCGAACTACAGCCTGATCGACGCGGCGGTGACGTTGGAGGCGACGCTCACCCGCACCGAGGAGCGCGAGACCGCCGACGGCAGCGTCGTGCGCGATTACAGCAACGCGGTCGTCGACTACCAGCGGTCGGCCCGCGCCGCGCTGACAGAGCTCGCGCCCGGGAACTTCTTCTACGTCAACTCCTACCGCCACAGCGTCAAGGGCCTCGACATCGGCACGCCGCAGCGTCCTGCGTGGGAGTGGTGGCGCGTCTGCCCGGAGTGCGGGTTCGTCCGCACCGGCGCCGCGCGGGACGACACGTCGGCGTGCGACCGCTGCGGCACCGACATCGCCGACCGGGACTACCTGCACCGCGTCCTCGCCCCGCGCAAGGTCATGTCGTGGGACAAGCGCGAGGACGCGCACATCTCCGACGACACCGACAACCGGCAGCGCCGCTACTACACCGTCCAAGTGGCGGTCGACATCGACCCGGCCCAGATCACCAGCGCGTGGCGGCACACCGGGCAGACCTTCGGCGTCGAGTTCGCCCGCAACGTCATGGTCCGCAGTTTCAACCTCGGCGCGTCCCGCGACACCAGGGGCGGCCCGGGGTTCGCGGGCGAGGACGCCACGCTGAACCCGTTCGTGGTGTGCACGCACTGCGGTGGTGTCGCCCTGCGCGGCCGGGGGACCGAGGCCGACGAGCAGCAGAGCCTCCTCGACTCGCTCGGCGGCCGCCGCGGGCCCGACCACCACCGCCTGTGGTGCCCCAAGCGGCGGTCCGGGCGCCCCGCCGACCACATCGACCTGATCACCGTGCACGAGCTCCGCACCGAGGCGGTCCGCATCCTGCTGCCGCTGGCGACCACGGCCGTCCCCGAGCGCCTGGCGTCCTTCGCCGCCGCGCTCCGGCTGGGCATCGCCGCAAGGTACGGCGGCAGCCCCGACCACCTGGACGTGGTCAAGGCGACCATGCCCGACCCCGGAACCGGGCGGCGCCGCCAATTCCTCGTCCTGCACGACACGCTCCCCGGCGGAACCGGCTACCTCGACCGGCTGCGCGCCCCGGAGGAGTTCCGCAGCGTCCTCGCCGCGGCCCGCGACTCCGTCGAAGGCTGCGACTGCGTGCGCGAACGTCGCCCCGCCTGCCACAAGTGCCTGCTGCGCCATGTCCGCGACGACTCCGAGTACGCCCTGATCAGCCGGGCCGACGCCCTTGACCTCCTGAACCTGCTGCTCGGCCCTGAGGGAAGCGGCGCCTGGGAGACCGCGCCGATCGGCGCCACCGACGCGATCGGCCTGGAGAGCCAGGTCGAGAGCGAACTGGAGGCGCGCTTCCACGACGCCCTGCTCGTCTGGGCGCGCGACCCGCAGAACGGGGTCGCCGTGGAGGCCGGACCCCGTGTCGCCGGGCACCGCAGCCTGGACCTCCGCGTCCCGGGCCCGCACGGGGTGTGCCACTGGCAGGTCACGCTGCAACACACCATCGAAGGCAGCCGACCCGACGTGCACTTCCGCCGACTGGACTCGGACCCCGCCGAGGTCGCGGTGTTCCTCGACGGGTACCGCTACCACGCCGCCCCCGGGGACAAGAACCGGATCGCCTCCGACGCCGCCAAACGCGCCCGCATCCGAGCGCACGGACCATTGGTGTTCCAGCTCACCTGGGACGACGTCGACGCGTGGGACGGGCGGAAAGAGGAGCCGAAGAACGGCGTGTGGCCGCCGTACAAGGGCAACGCCCAGGCGGAGGCACGCCGGTTCTTCGCGCGGTTCCACGGCGGCGACGCCAAGGAACTTGATCGAACGGTATGGGCGAACCCGGTCGCCATGCTCCTGGCATACCTCGGCGACCCGGATCCCGACCGCTGGAGCAAGCGGGTCACGGGCGCGCTGACCGGCGTCCTCACCGAGGCGGTCAAGGTCGCCGACGTCGCAGCGGCGGGCGTGCCGGGAGCCGTCCGGGCCGTGCTCGCCGGGGATCCCGCGCCGAGTGCCCCGAAGGGCCCGATAAGCGTCCTCCGCGGCGCCGATACCGCCGGATGCACGCTCTGCCTGGTCCTCGTCCCCGTCGACGGTCGCCCTGAGCTGAGTGCCATCGCGCTCCTCGACGACGCCGACACCGTGATCGCGGCCGACGAGGACGCACACCGCCGCCGCTGGGCATCCTGGCTTTACTGGGGCAACCTGCTCCAGTACATCGGCGCCGCGGGCGGCGAGGGATTCCAGCTCGCGGCATCGGACCTGGCGGCGTTCCGGCCCGAGGTGCTCGCCGCGGCGGGCGGGGAGGGGATGTTCACCGCGGTCGGCCGTGTACCGGCGGACCCCGAGACCGGCGAGATCCTCGTCGGAGCCACGGTCGACACATCAGCGGACGGTCTCGACATCGTCGTCGACCCCGGGTACACCCACACAACGGGGGAGGAGGCGGCCGATATCCGGCCGGAGGCGCCGGCCGATCCCGGCTGGAGCGCGGTGCTGCGCTACCTCGCCGACGACGAGCCGGGCCTCGCCGAGCTGGCCGCCGACCTGGTCCGCATTGGTGCCCCCGTCCCCGAGGACGGCTACGAGCTGGGCGACGACGGCTGGCCGGCCGAACTCGCCTGGCCCGACGCCCGGATCGCCGTGGTGCTCGCCCACGACCCCCACAAGTCCGAGGACATCGAGGCCGCGGACCGCGACCGCGCCTACGCCGCCGCCGGGTGGGACGCCCGCCCGGCCGCGCAGTGGGCACCCGAGGACCTCCTGAGCCGGATCCGGCCTGATCCCCCCGAAGACGACCAGAACGGAGACGGAGCGGAATGAGCGTCACCCTGCGGCTGCTGGACCGCGCGGACTCGGAGATCGCCAAGCTCCCGCGCAACATGCGGGGCGCGGTCTGGGACTTCATGCACAAGTTCCGGATCGACCCGTCGGCTCCGGGACTCCGGTTCAAGGCGCTCAAGGACGGCGGTGGGAAGGGAACCGGCGAGCGGCTCTACTCCGGGCGCGTCACCGACGACTACCGGGCGCTGCTGCTGCACCTCGGGGACGAGGAGTACCTGCTCGTCTCGGTCAAGCACCGCCGCGACGTCTACACCAACCTCGACCGGGTCTCCTACACCATCAACCGGGTCACCGGCGGGATCGAGTACATCGACCTGTCCACGGTGGAATCGCGGGTCAACGACACCACGGCCCCGTCGGCCGAGCAGGGCCCCGCCGTCGCGCCCGCCCCCCGCTCCTACCCGCTGTTCGCGGCGTACGGCGACGCCCAACTCCTCGACCTGGGTGTCAGCCCCGTACTCCTCCCCCTGATCCGCCGGATCACGACCGAGGGCGAACTCGAAGGGCTGATCGAGTTCGCGCCCCAGCTCACCAGTGAAGTACTGATAGAGCTCTTCAGCGGGAGGCCGGTCGAAGAGGTCCTGGAGTACGTCACCCGCCCGCAGGCCACGGCCGACGACGTGGACCCGGAGGACTACCGCGCCGCGCTGGACCGCCCCGCCACCATCGTCAGCAGCGAAGACGAGGCCGTGCAGGGGGCGCTGGGGGAGGGGTTCGCCCGGTGGCAGGTATTCCTGCATCCCGAGCAACGCAAGCTGGTCGAACGCGCCCGCAACGGCCCCGCGCGGGTCAGCGGCGGGCCGGGGACCGGCAAGACCATCGTCGCCCTGCACCGCGTCCGGCACCTGGCGGCCCGCGCCCCGGCGGGCGGCAAGCCGATCCTGCTCACCACCTACACCAAGAACCTCGCCAAGGACCTGTCGGACCGGCTCCGCGAGCTCGGCGGCCAGGAACTGCTGGACCGCGTCGAGGTCGCGCACGTCGACGCGGTGGTCAGCACCGTGCTCAACGAGAACGGAGTCCGGGGCGCGCGGCCGATCGCCGACCGGCAGGTCGTCGAGCAGTGGCGCGCCATGCTCGCCGAACTCGGGGAGGAGCGATGGACACCGGAGTTCCTCGCCGAAGAGTGGACCGAGGTCATCCTCGGCCAGGCGGTGAACTCCCGCGCCGCCTACTTCCGGGTGCGGCGCCCCGGCCGCGGCCAGCTGCGACGGCCTGACCGCGACGCGATCTGGCAGCTGGTCGAGCGCTTCACCAAGCGGCTGGACGACCTGGGCCTCACCACCTTCCTCCAGCGGGCAGAACGGGCCGCCCGGCTGGAGATGGGGCGCGACATCGACATCCGCGCCAAGGCCGCCCAGCGCGACGAGCGCGGCGGCGCCCCCAACCTGCATTTCGAGGCGGGGTCGGGCGGCCTGCTGCGGCACCGCTACCGGCATGTGGTCGTCGACGAGGCACAGGACCTCAACCCGGCGCACTGGATGCTGCTCCGGGCGATGGTCCCGCCCGGCCCCGACGACATGTTCCTCGTCGGCGACACCCACCAGCGCATCTACGAGAACCAGATCAGTCTGGGCAGCCTCGGCGTCAACATCCGCGGACGCTCCGCGCGGCTGACGCTCAGCTACCGCACCACCCGGCAGATCCTGGGATCGGCAATCGGACTGCTCAAAGGCGAGGTGTACGACGACCTCGACGGCGGCGCCGAGGCGCTCGACGGGTACCGCTCCATCCTCAGTGGGGCCCGGCCGCGGCTCGGGGCGTTCCGCACCTGGGACGAGGAGCTGGACGGCGTCGTAGCACAGATCCGGGCGTGGTCCGAGGCCGGCGAGGCGCTGTCCTCCATCGGGGTCAGCGCCCCGACGAAGGACATGGTCACCGACGTCCTCGGCGCACTCGGCCGTGCGGGTGTCACGGCGGTGGAGATCGGCCGGGAGGGCGGACCCCGCGACGCTGTGCGTGTGGGCACCATGCACCGCTGCAAGGGCCTGGAGTTCCAGCACATGTGCGTCACGGGAATAGCCGACGGCCTGCTGCCGCGGCACGTGCAGGGGAGCGCCAAGCAGATGGAGCGCCAGCGGCAGCGCGACCGCTCCCTCCTCTTCGTCGCCGCCACCCGGGCCAGAGACACCCTCGTCATCACCCACCACGCCACCCCAAGCCCATTCCTCCTCCCCCTGAGAGTCGACTGACGGGCGGACCGTGACGCGACCGCACGACAACAATGAGACTGCGCCCACGTGCAGGTCTTTCCATCATGGCTGTGACCATTTACGGGCGTTGCTGCCCTACCGCCTGCGCTACCACCTGGACCATCCCTTGGACTGCCAGCGCCCCCGCATTGTGTTCGACTGGCTCCTCCAGCCCTTGCGGTTCGGCTGCTCATACCAGGCTGTCGCCGACACCGCTTGTTCGACCACTGATCCGTGACCGCCGCGATGAGCGGATCGCGGCGGCCTTCGGCGAAGTGTCCGGGATTCCTGCGATCCGAGTCGCGATCTGGCGGAGCCATATCTCGTCGCAGAGGGGGCGGGCGTCGGGTGACGGGGGAGGGCTAAGGCTCAACCAGGATGCGCGGTGTGGCCTCGAATTACACGAAAACCGACTTTCGGGCCGGGAAATATTGGCAAAGCATTATGATTCGAATAATTCGTCGAATGCTAAAGGTTGCGGATAAGATAATTTAGGCAGGTCTTGTTTTTGCTTGCAGATTCAGGCAAGACAGGAAGAGAATTCCGCACCCCTGTCTACATCGTTGATCGATACCGGAATGTTCTCAATACCCAGGCATTCCATGAGTCCCGACGTTGGGACTCTGTACTGATACCCGATCCTCAGTACTTTGCATGGAAACAATCCTTGACGCACGAGCTTGTAGGCAGTATTGATGCTTATTCCAACGGCATGGGCGGCGGTGGTGAGATCTACCGCTACCGGAAGCGCGAATAGTTCGGGAAATGTCAATGATGCCCTCTTGCGGTGGCGGCTCTTGCTGCCGTTCATGGTTGGAATTTGATTCACATCAGTGTTATTGCGCCGCTGATGATGTTTCATTTTTAATGTTCCGTTCAATTTTCGACTGATGATTGGAATATATTTTCCGCTACTTTTCGTGATTTTCTCGTTTTTTCACGCGAGTCGAGTCACCCATGTGGGGACTAGCTTCATTGTTATTCGAGCGTGTTGGTGGGTCGTATGGTGTTCCTGTCCTCTGCGCCAGGGAGCCCAGTCGCTCTCCTTCGATCTGACTGCGGCTCTTTGGTTCGACGGAGTGGTCATTCAGATCATTTCCTGAACTCATTTCCACAGGAGAGGAAAATGGTTCGGATTCGATTTTCAATAGGCCGGCAACCAGTTCGATGTCCTCCACTGGAGATTCTTGATGAAATCGCTGCATCGATTTCAAATAGTTGCGACGCGTTGTCCAGTAGAGATGGGATCCGATGTCAGTTCGGTTGGGGTCCACGTGGTGAAGTGCATCGAGGAAAGTTAGTATTATCTCTGCATCAGATTCATCTGGATCGATTCTTCTGGTGCGGCTTGTAATTCTAGATATTTTGCGCAGTGCGGGCATTATCATCCATATTGCTATCAGCTTCCACTGGTCGCCGGTGTCTTCTTTCGTTTGCATAATTACTTGTGACCATAAGGCGTCGCGAACCGCAGGTTCACCTTCTGGGTTCAATATATAGTTCCGTGCATCGATAATCGACAAGCTGCTGGATTCAAGGGCTGGGTGTGCATCAACATCAATGTCGATTTTCATTTCGGATGATATTATTTGATCCATTATTTTAAATATTCGATGACTTCTCATTGATTGTATATATCCTTTCACTCTTAACTGGCTGGAGTGTTGTCTATACGTTTGAGTGGCACGTAGAGGGTTCGCTGGTCCTGCTCAGTAGCGCGGAGGGGCATTCCTGCGGCTGCGCCTTGGGGTCGGTCCCGACGAGTGGGCGGCCGGAGTCAAAGGCGCTCCCGGGCGCCATGGCACTGCGGCCGACGTTCCGGGCGCACGGGCGGGGTTGAACTCACCGACGCGCTTGTCTATGGGCCACTGACATCCGCGTGCGATGCCTCCGGTGCGGCTGCGGCGGGATCGCAGGGCCGCTGGTGTCGGGCGGCTGGGCTGTGATTACAGGGCTGCTAGGGGGAGTCGGGGTCGGGGAAGAGGTTGTTGAGGTGTTCGCTGAGGTCAGGGCGTTCGCAGGCGCGGAACACGCGGTCGATCTCGTGGACCGCCCTCTGCCCCAGTTGGGCGCGGACATCGGGGTCGAGTCCGCGCAGCAGTTCGGCACAGAGCCGCACCGTTTCGCCGATCACGGTCGTGCCGTTGTCGGCGAATCCGGTGTTCGCGGAGACCGCTGTCACGACTTCGTCCAATGCGCTGCCGACCGAGGTGATCCGTTCGACCTGGTCGGGGTAGCGGGTGAGCCACCAGAGTCGGGCCTGGCCGCCGTCGGTGAAGACGTGGGAGCGAAGCAGACTGCTCCGGTCCCTGATGGCCGCGTACTCCGCCCGGAGCAGGGCGGACTGGTGTTCGGCCAGTTCACGTTCGCGAGCCCGGCTGACGTCCTCCTCGGTGACGTCGAGTTCGCATCGGGCCCAGGCGACCCCGTTTTCCGAGTAGGCCGGAAGGCCGAGCAGCGCACTGTTGACGTCGAGGGTGGTTCCGTCCGGGTCGGCGGGGGAGCAGCTCGCAGTGGTCTTCTCCGCCAGACCGCGGATCTCCTGCGCGGCCAGAGTCGTGCGACGGGGACGGTCGTCCAGTCCCGTCCGCAGCGCCATGGTGACCCGAGCGGTGAAATGCAGCTGGTCGAACCTGCTCGGCAGGCGGCAGGTGAAGATCTCCTCCACGGAGCCGGCCGCCGTGACCGTCGAGGGGAGGAGGAGCGAGTGGCGCAGACGCCGCGTCCAGGAGTTCATCGGCGCGGCTCCGCACCTGCGTGTCCACCGTTCGTCTCGTCTGCGGCGAGCGGGTCGGCGGCGTGGATGTGCTCGTACAGCCTCAGGATGACCTCGGTGTTCACAGCACCGTCCACGGTCGCGCCGGACCGCCAGTAGTCGACGAGTTTGCTCGCCAGGACGACGCGCGGCAGGCTGCCCTGGACCGCCGCAGTCAGGACTCCGGCCACGGTGCCGAAGTCGGCGCGCCCTGCCGCCAGTGGGTCGAGCCAGGCCGCGGCAGCGGCCTCTGCCAACCGGGTGTGCTCCGGGACGAGCAGCCGTCGCCAGGCATGCGCTGCGAGTGGGAGCCCTGTTCGGTGCTCGGTCGACAGCACGTCGGCGAGTATTGCCGGGGTACCGTCCGGACCGCGGACGGTGAGGAGGTAGGAGATCGCCTCCACGGCTACGGCGCTGCGTCCGCGCTGCTTCGGGTCGTCGGCCCATTCGACCAGTTCGCCAAGCATCTGCGGGTGGATCTCCATCGAGTCCGCTAACGCGGCGAGAGTCCGGCGGACTTCGTCCCGGACCAGGTCGTCGTCCTGGTCGGCCAGCCACTTGAGCCGGGTCAGCGCCGTCGCCGGCGCAACGGCGCCGTAGGCGCCGCAGACCCGGACCGCCGCGAGCGCGATCTCCCGATCCCGAGGGGCCTTGGCGATGCTGTACAACGCGCTGCGCATGTCCCGCCCCTCGCGGGGCAACGCGGCGACATGCCCCGCCATGGCGATGGCGACCCGCGCGGTCAAGGGCGACCGCGCCCACGCGAGGAAGAGGCGGGTCACCCAGGTGAAGTCGTCGTGCCGTTCGGCGAGTTCCAGCCAGTGCCGGGAGACGAGATGCGGCCACGCCAGAGCGAGACTCTTGGGTACCCGGATGCTCCAGTCCAAGAGCGGCTCGCGCACCAGGGGGTGCTCCTGCCATAGGTAGTCGAGTACGGCGGGCGCGTAAGCGAGGTCGGTGAACATGACAGTGCGGTCGGAGGCGACCTTGGCTTTGACGGCATCGAGGCTGGACGCGAGGCCCAGGCCGGATATCCCGGTCGGGTCGGCGGGTTCCACGCCAAGCCGTTCGGCGAGCCGGGAGGCGGCGATCAGGACCTCGTCGGCCGGCGCCCCTTCGAGCATTGCCACCGCTGCGAGCAGCACGCGCTCGTAGATCGAGCCGTCGGACCGGTGCTCGGCGAACCAGGCCGCCAGTTGGGTGTGCCAGTTCTGGTAGGCGGCGAGGGTCATGGAGATCCACGCATCGGTGTTCTCCGGAGGGCCGGTCCGGTGTGCCTCGTACGCCAGCTCCGCCATCCGCGCCGCCGATGCGGGCGATGCGGTGGTGAGCGCGTCGACCATGCCGGGATGCGCCTCCAGGATGTCTGCGTCCACGGTGGGATGGATGACCGAAAGGTGGCTGCGGAGCACCGCCATTCCGCTCGGCGCAGTAACAGGGAGAGCGGAAGCACCGATGATCGCGCCGTCCGTGCGCTGTCCGGTGCGCAAGCAAACCACCACAGCCGAGCCGCGCTCTCGCGCTCGGACAGCGAAGCTGTGCAGGGACTGTTCGAGCGCCGCTCCGAGCCTTTGGATGTCGGAGAGGTCGATCAGGTAGCCGTGCCCCTTATCGCAGACCAGCGCGTGCGGACTCCATCCTTCGTCCTCCTCGACCTGGACCGGGCGGACCGGCAGGCCGAGTCCGGCGAGCGCGGTGATCGCCGCGCTTCGGCGCCCGGTTCCGACGGCACCGGTGATGACGCCGAAGCCACTCTCGGCAAGGTCGTTCGTAAAGCGCTCGTAGCGTTCGCGGTCGCCGGGGACGAAGGTGGTCCGTACGTATTCGACATAGCGCGAGTCGAGGCGGCCGGCCTCGTACCACTCGGCGGAGAGGTAGTTGATGTGCTGCGTTCGGGTGTGGATTCCGCCGAAGACCGCCCCGGCTTGGATGACGTTCTCGGCGTCGCCGTAGTTGGTGTTGATGGTCTCCGGGGCGCTCGGGGCGTTCGTCTCGGGGCCATCGGAGTCGAACGTGGTCGCCCTCTCGTCACCGCTCTCGGCGTGCGGAGCGGGCCCCTCGGCTTCCGGAGCCGGTTCGCTGCCGGTAGAGCTCCACGGTCGCGGGCTCTCCGTGGTGGCCCATTCCTCGCTCATCGCCCGTGGTCCTTCCTGAAGCGGATGCCGCCGTCGACGGTTCCGGCCTGGACGATGTTCTCGGCGCCGCCGTGGTTGGTGAACTGGTTCGGCGTCCCAGCAGCGTTGGGCGGGGCCGCCTCCGAACGGGAGGCCGGCGGGTCCGGCTCCCGGTCGGGCGCTGCCGGTTCGGCGGCCGCGCCGACGATCGATGGCGTGGGGATGTGGAGATAGCCCTCCGCCGCGAAGTTCTTCGCGGGAATGCTCACATGGACCGGGCGGAACCTACTCGGATGCACACCGCAGAAGCCGCTGAGTACGGCGTCCTCGTAGACACGGCGCGACACGATCGCCGCGAGCAGAGTGGTGTCGGGATCGGACGCCTTGAGTTCGGCGCGGACCTCACTTGCGTCCAGCAGGCGGTGTACCTGGACCATCGCCTCGCCCATGGCGTCTATGTGACTCCGCCCGCCCGTGTCGGGGAGCGGTCCCACATCGATGCTGGCGCGCAGGCGGAGCCGCAGCGCCCGATCTTGGGAAGCCAGGCGCGGTTGCAGCCGGCGCAGTTCCTCTTGAAGCGTTTCGAGGAAGGGGTGGATCAGGCTCGGCAGGTACTGCGGCTCCATTCCGATGACGAAGCCGTCTCCACTGTGCCGGGGGAATCGGGGATCCTTCCACACGGCGTCGAGCCCGCTCCGGCGGAACGACTGTTCGAGCACTCTCGGAATCTCCTGGCCGAGAGTCTGGTATCCGCGGTCGGAATTGCCACTGAAGTTCTCTGCGTCCACCGCGAGCACAGCCCGGTATGGCGGCAGGGGCATGCGTGTGCTGTCGGCGGTTCCGCAATGGTTCATGACGCCTCCGGAGACTTGGCCGGGCCGGGGCGGCCCGGGGACACCAGGTTCCGGTGCATGGCCGTCCTGCTGTGTTCAGAACTGAACACAGCAGGACGATGTGCCCGCCATCACTCCCGTTCGCCGCGGGCGAGCGCGGCGAGCGTCGGACGATCGTGAATGGCAACGAAGCTCCGACCGGTCCGGATGACCCCGAGCTCTTTCAACCGCGCGTACTCCAAGGCGACCGAGGTCCTTGAGACTCCGATGTAGTCGGCCAACTCTTGCTGGGAGAGCGCGATCCTGAGCAGCACCCCGATCTCACCCGCGCCGGGGGTACTGCCGACGGCCGCGCCGATTGGCTCGCCAAGGGTGTCGGAAAGGCGAAGTAGTGCCGCGGCGAGGCGCCGCCGGGCAGAGAGGACGGACCATTCGGCACGGAGCTCGTCACTCTCCCGCTGCCGACGCAGGATGGTCTGCCATACGGCGGATTCCAGTCCGGCGGCCTGGATGCGCCGACGGAAGCGGTCGCTGCGGAAGACGCGGGTGGTACACGCCGACGCCGCGACGACCGTCGCGGCGCGTCGCTGCCGCGACCAGATGGACGGTTCTCCCAGTAGTTCGCCGGCGGCGCGGAACGCCAGCGGGACCTCGGTGCCCTCCGGCTGGATCAGGAGGACTTTGGCGATTCCGTGCACGATGAGGTGCACGGTCGTCCCTGGGTCGCCCTGGATCATGATCAAGTCGTCAGGGCGGTAGGAACGCGGGCTCCCTCCGCTGGCCAACTCCTGCCATTGCGTGTCGGTCAGGAGGCTCCCGAAGCCCTGGCGTGCCATTGATGCTCGCTTCCGCTGCGAACCGCAGTGCGGTCGACCGGTACCGGGGTTAGAACGGGGGATCGCGGAATGGATCGTGCGGGTCGTAGGCGGGGTCGGCGGAGACTGCGGGACGGGCGGTGCCGTCCCGGGGCGGTAGCTGGGTTGGACGGTGTTCCTCGGGTGTTGCCCCTGCTGCGTGCTGGGCTGGGCGCGGGGTGCCGGTGCGGTAGATGCGGAGTTGGCCTTTTGGGCGGTCTTCGGCGGGGCCGTGGCGGCTGGTGCGCCAGTGCGTGTTCTCCTCTCCGAGCAGGTCGAGGAGGGCGCGCCGGTGCAGGCCGTGTTCCTTCACCCAGGTGCCGAGGTCGGGGCTCAGGGACTTCGGCAGTTCCTGCACCAGCAGGTCGATGTGGTCGGTCCAGCGGAGTCCGTCGGCGGAGCCGACCTGGCTCCAGAAGTCCGCGTTCTGGCGGAGGCCGGCGATCGCTGCGTTGCAGTGCGCCTCCACCGGGTCGACCGACGGCGCTTCCGGGTCTTCGTCGCCCCGGCCGAGCGCCGTCGTGGCGGTGCCGGGCTCGGCGCCCGCCTTGCGCAGGGAGGCGCGCAGGTCCGCCGTGTTGCGGGCGCGCAACCGGGACGCGTAGGTGTCGGCCCTCTCGCGGGTGTAGTCGGGGTCGGCGGTGGTGTGGGCGGCCTCGAAGGACAACGCGCGCAGGGGGATGGGGTAGGGGCGTTCGCCGGCGCTGGACCAGAACACGCCGTGGCCCGGGATGGGCTCGTTAAGGAGGGAGGACAGGAGGTCGGACGAGAAGTGCGAGTTGGCCTGCCGGAGCGCCCGCAGGTCCTTCTCGGCGAGGAGGTGGAACACGAACCAGTTGTCGCCCTGGCTGAGGATGTCGCCGCTGATGGAGCCGGGCTGCTGGGTGATGAGCATCGCGCCGAGGTCGTACTTGCGGCCTTCCTTTACCCATGACACGAACGGGCCCTCGTTGGCCGAGCCCGCACCGGCGAGCATCGACTGGGCCTCCTCCACCACCGCGATGGTGGGGATGGTGCGGGAGTCCTTGCGGGTGAACTGCTGCTGGTTGTGCTCGAACACCTCTTCCAGGAGCACCCCCGCCAGCGCGAGCCCTTCGGGTCCGCGGAGTTTGGAGATGTCCACGACGCACAGCTTGCCGTCGCCCAGTGCGGTTTTCAGGGACTGGAGGAGGGTGCTCGCCGGGTTGTGCA
The DNA here is from genome assembly GCF_003014485.1 of Murinocardiopsis flavida. GTDB lineage: Bacteria > Actinomycetota > Actinomycetes > Streptosporangiales > Streptosporangiaceae > Murinocardiopsis > Murinocardiopsis flavida. The sequence continues at coordinate 196,497 of NZ_PYGA01000014.1, forward strand.
GGGTGGTGACGACGCGGGTCATGTTGGCGCGGGCGGCGATGGCCTCGAAGTCCTGGCCGCCGTCGAGTTGCAGCGCTTCGGCGATGGTCTTCAGGTCGGTGCTGTTGCCGTCGCGGTGGACGGCGTCGACCAGCCGGGTCCACCGTTCGCCGCGTTTGAGCTGGCGGAGTTTGACGACGTTCTGCTGGTCCTGGCGTTCGGCCGGGATCACGAGGGAGACCACCCGGCCCGGCTGCACTTCGCGGATGTCGAGTTTCACGGTGTCGACGGCGACGAAGGAGCCGTAGAAGTCGCTGGGCGGTTCCTGGTCGGTGCAGACCATGACCTGGTCGGCGAGTTCGGGGACGTCGCACAGCCCCGGGCGCCCCTTGTCGTCGGGCCAGAAGTACTCGCCGTCGGGGTCGAAGACCACCGTGCCGACGGGGACCTCGCGCCCGCCGCGCTTGGTGACCGTCGGCGGGTTCGCCCGCCCGTACAGGTTCGCGAAGAGCAGCTTCACCAGGTTGGACTTGCCGAACCCGGCGCGGGCGAACACGAAGGACCGGCGGCTGACGAGCTGCCCGATGTCGAAGCGCGGGACGACGGCGGGGCCGCGGACCTCCAGCCGGTGGTCGCCGTTGGCGCGCGGGTCGCCCGCGCCGTACACGAACTCGCCCAGCGCGAGGAACCCGAGTTCGGCGGTCGACTCCGGCGCTGCGGTCGCGCCGGCGACGTGGCGCAGCAGTTCGTCGGAGAGGAACGCCACCTTCGCGCCGACGTGCGGCAGTCGCCGGTGGGACGGCACGAACACGGGCGCCCCGTCGGGGTCCTGGAGCCGCAGGACGCCGAGGATCCGGATGTCCACGCGGTATTTGAGGTACTGGTCGCGCAGGTTCTCCGGGATGGGGCGGTCCTCGCGCTGCTGCCGGATGGCGTAGTCCTCCCCGGTGGGTGAGACCAGCCGCCCGTGCGCCGACAGGGCGGTGACGCGTCCGAGCACGGCCTCGGTGTCGCGTTCCAGCCCGACCATGACGAACTGGCCGTGCATGGGGGAGGACTGGAAGTCGTTCCGGTAGGGCAGGACGAGGTCCGCGTGGAACTCCATGCCCCCTTCGGAGAAGCCGAGGAAGCTGCCGACGACGGTCGCGCCGCGGAAGAGGCTCACCGGTACCTCCGCGCGGCGACGTCGGACACGTGGAGCTTGTCGAAGGCGTCGAACGCGTGCCGCCGGTCGGAGGGGACCTGCTCGCGTACCGCCTCCACGAGGGAGTCCTGCAAGATCTCCAGGTCGAAGTCCGCGACCTGGGCGTGCTGGTCGGCCTCTTGCAGGGACAGCGGGTAGTAGGGGACGGGGAAGCCGGACTGGGCGTCGCCGAGCAGGGTGCCGAACACTTCCTGGGCGCGTTCGCGCTGGTCGTGGAGGAGGTCGACGGTCCAGACGGGGTCGCCGGACTCTTGGCCGAACCGCACGAGGTGCATGGCGCCCATGTTGTAGTGGGGTGCTGCCGCCTCACCGTCGTCCTCGGGCGACCGCACGTAGTCGGCCCGCTGGTAGACGCGCCGTTGCAGGTCCATCGGGACGGCGGCGAAGTAGGGGTGCCCGGTGGGGAACAGGTCGGCGAGCGACATCGCCAACCGGTAGCGCTCGACCACTTCGGAGCGCTTCGCGATTCCGACGAGGAAGACGTCGCGCCGCCACTTACGCCGTGCGGTCTCGATGGCGTCGCGCATCCGCCGGTACATGGTGTGAAAGAGGTCCCGGGCGAAGATCCGTGAGCGCAGCAGCCCGTCGCGGACCAGCAGGGTGCTGCTCGCGTAGTCGCGGTGGCACACCAGCCAGTACAGGACGGCCCACTCGCAGAGGTCCCGGTACGCCAGGGGCCATGCGGCGTAGCGGGGCTCGGCGGGGATCATCGGGCTCAGCTCCGCGAGCGAGGCGACGCCGAGGTCGCGCATCATGATCCCGAGGAGGCTGCCGGGGTCGTCGAGGTGGCGGCGGCCGAGCTCGACCGTGTCGGTGGTCGGCGAGACCACGTCGAGGAACAGTTCGACGCCGTGGCTGTCGACGACCCGGACGACCTGCATGGTGAACGGGTTGAAGCGGAGTTGGTTGTTGCCGCCGTCGGAGGCGACCAGGGACACGGCGCTGGCCTGCCGCGGCTGGATGACGCGCACTTCGCCGCTGATGCCGGCGACGTCGGCGAGGACGCCGTCGAGCAGCCGGGCGTCGCTGGAGGTGGCGTCGCGGATGAGCCGCTGCACCGCCGGGATGCTCTGGGGGTCGAACACGTGCGCTCCTGCCGAGTCGGGGGCCTCTTGGCGAAGGGTGGCGGCACACTTACGTTCCGGTCATGCTACTGATCTTGCTCGGCAACGGGCCCCCGTAGTCCCCCGGGCCCGTGGCCGGATCCGGCAACGGCTGCCGTCGCACGGCCGCGGGGGTCCCGTTCCATTGGAAGTGCGGGTGGGACCGGTCTCGATCGGTGATACTTGGGGCGATGTCCGATAGCGCCGCATCTGCCGAAGGGCCCGGTGGGCCGGGGCCCGGCGGCTCCGATCCGGAGTCCCCCGGTCACCAGCCGTTCGCTCATCTCACCGCGCCCAACGCCGGCCTGTACCGGGCGGTCATGGGGGTGTTCGCCCGCGCCAAGGCGCGGTTCACCGTGCACCTGCGCCCCGAGAACGTGCAGGAGGCGCTTCCCGAGGAGTACGCGGGGGTCGGCCTCGACCCCGTTGTGCAGGCGCTCGACCGGCTCGCCGCTTGGGGCAACCTCCGGCCCGACCCCGACACCGGCCGGGTGACCGCGGTCGAGGACTTCTACCGGCGCCGCTACATATACCAGCTCACCCGCGCGGGTGAGGCCGCCGAGGAGGCGTTGGCCGTCTACGACGCCGCGCTCGGCCGCAGGGGCGCGCTCCAGACCGTCGCGCTGGCGGACATCGCCACCCAGCTCCGGGTGCTGCTGGCCCGCTCCGAGGAGGACGAGCCCGACCCCGCCGCTGTGGACCTCGCCCTGCGCGGGCTGGTGGAGCGGTTCACCGGGCTCGCCGACAACGCACGCGCGTTCATGGGCTCGCTCCAGCGCACGATCGACCTGCACGACGCCGAGGTCGAGGCGTTCCTCGCGTACAAGGACCGGCTGATCGACTACTTGGAGCGGTTCATCACCGACCTCATCACCACGGGCGGCGAGATCGCGGGCCTGCTGGTCGGGCTCGACCCGGGGGACCGCGCCGACAGGGCTCCCGGCGCCGGCGCTCCCGGTTCCGGCGCCCCCGTTGAGCGGCTGCTGCGCATCGCCGCCGCCCGCGAGGCCGCCGATGCCGCGCCGGACGACACCGGAGCGCCCGCCACGGCGGCGTTCGACGACGCGCTCGCCGACTGGCGGGCCCGCTGGGCGGGCCTGCGCGGCTGGTTCGTGTCGACCCCTGGGCACCCCGCCCAGTCCAAGCTGCTGCGTTCCAGCGCCCGCAGCGCCATCCCGCAGCTCCTCGCGGTCGTCGCCACCCTGAACGAGCGCCGTTCGGGGCGCTCCGACCGCTCCGCCGACTTCCGCGCGCTGGCCCGCTGGTTCGCCGAGGCACCCGACGACGACGCCCGGCACCGGCTGTGGCGCACCGCGTTCGGGCTGTCCCCGTCGCGGCATCTCACCATCGACGCCGACACCCTCGCCGCACGCGAGGCGGCCTCTGTGCCGCCCGCCACCCCGTGGGTCGGGGCGGAGCCGCTGCGGATCAGTCCGCAACTGCGCCGTACCGGCTCCTACGAGCGGCGCGGCAAGGCGCGCCGGGTCACCGACCGCAGTGAGGAGCGGCGCTACCTCGCAGAGGTCGCGCGCAAGCAGGCGGAGGAGACGGCGGCGGCCCGCGCCCGGCTCGCCACGGACGGCACGGTGCGCCTGTCCGACCTGGGCGAACTGGACCCGGCCGCGTTCGGCCTGTTCTTGCAGCTGCTCGGCGACGCGCTGGCCACGTGGCGGCACGGCCGCACCGAGACCGTCACCACCAGCAACGACGGGACGATGGAGATCCGGATGACGATGATCGAGGGCGGCGGCATCGCCCGGATCACCACCCCCGACGGGGAGTTCCGCGGCCCCGACCACACTGTGCGCATCGTCGACCTGACGACACCGGAGCCGCAGTGGTGAGCGGCTCCCTGGACGAGAGCAACCGCGCCCGCCAGGAGTCCGAGCGGCGCAAGGCGGCGCGGGCGCTGCTGCGCGAGCCGCTGCTGCGCGCGCACGGCCGCACCGCCGACGACTTCCGGCTGGTCCGGCAGTACGCCGCGGAGCTGCGCACCTGGTTCGACCGCAACACCGGCTGGCCGCTGCACGTCGACGCCGAGACGGTCCGCTTGCGCAAGATCCCCGGCGACACCGGCGACCCCACGCATCCCGCGCGCGAGACCCGCGGCGGGCACCTGGCGTTCACCCGCCGCCGCTACGTCCTGTTCTGCCTGGCACTGGCGGTGCTGGAGCGCTCGGAGGCGCAGATCGCCCTCGGCCGGCTGGCCGAGCAGACCGTCCTGGAGGCCGCCGACCCCCGGCTCGCCGCCACGGGCATCGCGTTCACCCTCCAGGACCGCGACGAGCGCGCCGACCTGGTCGCGGTGGTCCGCATGCTGCTGCGCCTCGGGGTGCTCGACCGGGTGGCGGGCGATGAGGACGCCTACCTGAAGGCGTCCGGGGACGTCCTCTACGACGTGCGGCGCCGGGTCCTCTCCGAGATGCTGAGCGGACGGCGCGGTCCGTCGACGATCACCGAGGACGGCGCCGCCGAGCGGGTCGCCGCGCTCGCCGCCGACCCCGCGTCCGCGGTCCTCGACAGCGACGACCTGCGCAATCAGGCGATGCGGCACCGGATCACCCGGCGCCTCCTCGATGACCCCGTGCTCTACTTCGCCACGCTGACCGATGCCGAGCGCGCCTATCTCACCGGCCAGCGCGCCGCCGTCACCGGCCGGATCACTGAGCTGACCGGGCTGGTCGCCGAGGTCCGCGCCGAGGGCATCGCCATGGTCGACCCCGAGGACGACCTCACCGACGTGCGGATGCCCGAACAGGGGACGCATGGCCACGTGACCCTGCTGCTCGCCGAGCACCTCGCCGCGGCCGCCGGACCGGTGCCGGTCGCGGAGCTGGAGCGGCGCGTGCGGGAGTTGGGCGAAGAGCACGCGTCGTTCTGGGCCAAGACGGCCCGCGCGCCCGGTGCCGAGTCGGACCTCGTCGCCCGCGCGGTGGCGAAGCTGCGCGCGCTGCTGCTCGTCCGGGTCGGCGCTGACGGCGCCGTGTGCGCCCTGCCCGCGCTGGCCCGCTACGCGGTCGCGGCGCCGGTCGTGCGGGAGACCCGGCCGCCGACGGATGAGAGGAGTACCCCGTGACCGAGCCGAGCGCCGCGCCGGACCGCGCGGCGGCGCCGCTGCCCGAGCCGGGCACTGAGCCGGGCCGCGCGGCGGCGCCGCTGCCCGAGCCGGGCACTGAGCCGGGCCGCGCGGCGGCGCCGCTGCCCGAGCCGGGCCGGACCCGGTGGCAGCCGCTCCGCGTCGGCCTGATCGACCTGTTCTACTACGACGTCGAGGAGTTCTGGTTCCGCGACGGCCGCCTGCTGCTGCGCGGCAACAACGGCACCGGCAAGTCCAAGGTCCTCGCGCTCACCCTGCCGTTCCTGCTCGACGGCGAGCTGTCGGCCTACCGGGTCGAGCCGGACGCCGATCCCAAGAAGCGGATGGAGTGGAACCTGCTGCTCGGCGGCGAGCACCCGCACAGCGAGCGGCTCGGCTACACCTGGATCGAGTTCGGCCGCATCACCGAGAACGGCGCCGCCGAGTACCGCACCCTCGGCTGCGGGCTCAAGGCGGTGGCCGGGCGCGGCATCGCCCGGCACTGGTTCTTCACCACCCCGCAGCGCGTCGGTGTCGGGCTCCGGCTGCTCGACGCCACCCGCACCGCGTTGTCGCGCGACCGGCTCGCCGACGCGCTCGACGGCGGGGGCATGGTCTACGACCAGGCCGGGGCGTACCGGCGGGCGGTGGACGAGGCGCTGTTCGGACTCGGTGAGCAGCGCTACGCCGCGCTGGTCGACCTGCTCGTCCAGCTCCGCCAGCCGCAGTTGTCCAAGCGCCCCAGCGAGGCGGCGCTGTCCAAGGCCCTGACCGAGGCGCTGCCGCCGATGGAGCAGGCCGTCGTCGCCGATGTCGCCGAGGCGTTCCGCAGCCTGGACGACGAGGAGGCCGAGCTCGACTCCATGGTCGAGGCGGAGCAGGCCGCGTCGTCGTTCTTGCAGCACTACCGCCGCTACGCCCGGGTCGCGGCGCGTCGCAAGGCCGCGCCGCTGCGCGCCGAGCACTCCCGCTACGAGAAGCTGAACGCCGACCTCAACGAGGCGCAGGGGGAGCAGGACGGCGCGCGGTCCGCCGTCGAGGCGGCCGATGCGGCGCTGGCGGAGGCAGCAGAGCGCCGGGCCCGCCTCCAGGCAGAGGACGCGGCCCTGCGGCGCACACCGGAGATGGACAGCGCCGCCGAACTGGACCGCGCACGGGTCGACGCCGAGCAGGGCGAACGGCGCTCGCGCCGCGCCGCCGCCGACTCCGACCGGGCGCGCGGCCAATCCGTGCGCGCCGAACGCCGCCTGGCCGACGCGGTCGCGCGGCGCGACACGGCGGCAGACCGGTTCGAGTCCGCGCTCGTGCAGGCCGGCGACGCCGCCGTCCGCGCCTCGGTCGGTGCGGGGCATGCCGAGCGGGTCGAGGGCCCGCTGCGGTCCGGGGCCGCTGGTGCACAGCGGGCAGCCGACGACCTGGTCGACCGCAGACTCAGGGCGGTCGAGCACGTCGAAGTGCTCGGCGCCGCCGCGGAACGGGCCGAGGCCGACCGCGTTGCCGCGGAGCAGCGGCTGTCCGACATCGAGGCCGAGCTCGGGGCGCTGTCGGAGCGGCTCACCGCGGCACAGGACGACGCCGAGGGCGCCGCGGCCGACCACGTGACCGCGGTCCGCGACCATCTGGCCGGGTGCGGGGAACTGCGGCCCGACGACCCCGAAGGGCTGCTCGACGGGCTCCAGTCGTGGACCGGCACACTCGCCGGTCCGAACCCGGCCCGCTCGGTGGCCGAGCGGACGGCCCGCGGCGTCGAGTCCGCACTCGCCGCCGAGGAGGCGCGGCTCGACGTGGAGGGCGACGCCCTCGCAGAACGCCGGACCGCCCTCACCGAGGAGCTGGCCGAACTCAGGGCCGGGGGGCAGCGCGGCCCGCGCCCGCCGCACACCCGCGCCGCCGACGCGCGCGCCGGTCGGCCCGGTGCGCCCCTGTGGCGGGTCGTGGACTTCGCCGACGGCTTCCCTGCGCACCGCAGGGCACCACTGGAGGCGGCGTTGGAGGCGTCCGGCCTGCTGGACGCGTGGATCTCCCCGGACGGCGCCGCGTCGGACCCGGACACCCACGACGTCCTCGTCACCGCTGCGGACCCCGTGGCCGGCCCCGCGCTCGGCCGGGCCCTGCGCCCGGCGGTGGACCGCGCCGATTCCCAGGCCGCCGAGATCGCCCCGGAGACCCTGACCCGGTTGCTCGCCTCGATCGGCCTGGGGGCGTCCTCGGCGCCGACCTGGGTGGACGACGCGGGCGGGTACCGGGTCGGCGCGCTGCGCGGGAGCTGGCGCAAGGACGCCGCCCAGTACGTGGGCGAAGGGGCGCGGGAGGAGGCGCGCCGCGGCCGGATCGCGGCGGCCGCGGCCGAGCTCGAAGAGGTGGGAGCCGCCGTCGAGGCCCTGGACGGGCGCCGCGCTGCCGTGGGCTCCCGGCGCTCCGTGCTCGGCGCGGAGCTTGCGGCCTTCCCGGACGACTCGCGGCTGCGCGCCGCCCATGCCGCGCTCGCCGAGTCGGGCGAAGGGCTCGCGCGGACCAGGGTGCGCCGCGACGAGCGGGCCGACACGGCCTCGACGGCGGCGACCGCCGCGACCGCGGCCGCCGAGGAGCGCGACCGCACAGCCGCCGAGCTGGGGCTGCCGTCCCGGGCGGACGAGCTCCGCGAGGTCCGCGACGGCATCGGCGCGTACCGGGTCGCGCTCGCGGCGCTCTGGCCGGCGGCCGGGGAGGACAGCGCGGCGGCCGGGGCGCTGCGCTCCGAGCGCGAAGACGCCGAGCAGGCCCGCGCCAACGCGGCGGACCTGGCCGAGCGCGCCGAGGACGCGCGCCTTGCCGCGGCAACGGCGACCCAGCGCCACACCACGCTTGAGGCCACCGTGGGCGCCGCTGTCGCGGAACTGAATCGGATGCTGGAGCGCGTCGGCGGCGAACTGCGCGCCTGCGACGGCACCCGGCAGCGGGCCGAAAGCGACCGGAGCGACGCCCTGGTACGCCAAGGGAAGGCGTCGGGCCGGATCGAGCAGCTCGAAGCCGACATCGAGGAGAAGGTCCGGTCCAGGGCCGACACCGTTGAGGCGCTGCGGCGCTTCACCGACACCGGCCTGCTCGCGGTCGCGCTGCCCGGAGTCGAGACGCCCTCCGGTGAGGGGCCATGGGCGCCGATCCCGGCTGTGCTGTTAGCGCGTTCGGTGGAGCGGGAGCTTGCCGACGTCGACGATTCCACCGGCGCCTGGGAGCGGGTGCAGCGCAGGATCGCGGAGGAGCTGAAGAACCTCCAGGAGGCCCTGTCCCGCCACGGCCACAGCGCCACGCACTGGACCCAGGACGACGGCGTCGTCGTCCGGGTCTCCTTTCAGGGCCGTGAGCAGGAGGTCCCCGCGCTGACGGCGGCCTTGGGCGAGGAGGTGGCCGAGCGGCGGCGCATGCTCTCGGCGCACGAGCGCGAGATCCTGGAGAACCACCTCCTCACCGAGGTCGCCGGGACGTTGCAGGAGCTGATCGAGGCGGCCGAGGCCCAGGTCGGCCGGATGAACGCCGAACTGGGGGAGCGGCCGACCAGCACCGGTATGCGCCTGCGCCTGGTGTGGCGGCAGTCCAAGGACGCGCCCGACGGGCTGGGCGCGGCGCGGGAGCGCCTGCTGCGGCAGAGCATCGATGCCTGGTCGCCGGAGGACCGCGCCGCGGTCGGGGCGTTCCTTCAGGACCTGGTCGCCCGCGCGAAGGCCGCGGACCCGGCGGGTTCCTGGCTCGACCGGCTCACCCGGGCGCTGGACTACCGGGCCTGGCACGTGTTCGGGGTGGAGCGCCACCAGAACGGGCAGTGGCGCAGCGCGACCGGCCCGGCCTCGGGCGGCGAGCGGGTCCTCTCCGTCTCCATCCCGCTCTTCGCCGCCGCGTCCTCGCACTACGCGACGGCCGCCAACCGGAACGCGCCCCGGCTCATCACGCTCGACGAGGCGTTCGCCGGGGTGGACGACGACTCCCGCGCCAAGTGCCTCGGCCTGCTGCACGCGTTCGACCTCGACGTGGTCATGACCAGCGAGCGCGAGTGGGGCTGCTACCCGCAGGTCCCCGGCTTGGCCATCGCGCAGTTGTCCCGGGTCGAGGACGTCGCCGCCGTGCTGGTGACCCGCTGGGAGTGGGACGGCCGCGAGAGGACCAGGGGCACCGAGCCGGACGTCGGGCCGGACGCCGGGCCGGCGGTCCCCGCGCGCTCCGGCGCGGGCGCGGACCAGGAGGTGCTGTGGGGCTGAGCGGCGGTGGACACCCGGTCGACCTCGAACGGCTTCGGCGGTTGCTGGGCACGCCCGAGACCGCGTGGCTGGTGGACCGGGCGCGGCGGCGGCTGGCGAACGACCGCGCGCTGACGGGGACGGTGAGCCGCACCCCGGCGAGCCCCGAGGAGCGCGCCGCGATCGGGCGGCTGCTCGGCCGCGCGCCCCGGCCGGGCCGTTCGCTCAACGTCTCGCTCGACGCCGTCGACGCGGCACTGCGGCACAGCGAGGTCAGCCCCGACGGCCTGGCCGCCGCGGTCGAGGCGCTGCGGGGGCCGGTGCGGTCGCGGGCCGCGGCCGATGCCGCTGCGGCCCGCGAATGGGAGGCGGCCTGCGCCCCACTCGCACGGGTCTGCGCCGCCAGGCCGGCTCTGGCCCGGTGGTACGAGCGGGCCGGTGCGACCGGGGCGCTGCGGCGCGCCGTGCCGCAGGACGCCGCAGCGGCTCCGCTGCTGCGGGCCGCGGCGAAGATCCTCGCCGAGCTGCCCGCCGACGGCCTCGCGCTGTCGGCGTTCAGCGCCCGAGTCGCCGGTGACGCCCACGCACTGGACGACGGGCGGCCCCTGGCGTCGCTGGTGTTCGGCGCGGTCCGCGCACTGACCGGTGCCGCAGAGGGCAGCGGAGCGCAGTGGCGGCGCGACGTCTGGGCCGCCGCGGGGCTGGTCAGGGACGAGCTGTCGAGCACCGTGCCGGCACTGGGCCTGCCCGGGGACGACCACACTGTCACGGGCCGTGTGCTGCGGGAGCTGCGAGAGGCGGGTGAACCCGCGGTCCTGACCCTGCGCCAACTGGTCGGCGCGCCACCGGCCCCGCTGCCCGCCGGAACGGTGGTGCGGGTCTGCGAGAACCCCACCGTGCTCTCCGCCGCCGCCGAGCGACTGGGCCCCGCGTGCTCACCGCTCGTGTGCGTGCAGGGGCAGCCGGGGGCCGGGGCGCTCGCGCTGCTGCGGTTGTGCGCGGCGTCCGGTGCGCGGCTTCACTATCACGGGGACTTCGACTGGGGCGGCCTGCGCATCGCCACCGCGGTCGGCCGACACGTCGACTGGGACCCGTGGCGGTACACGGCGGCCGACTACACCGCGGCCGCCGCTTATGGCGGAACGGCGCTGTCCGGCACACCGGCGGACGCCGACTGGGATGCCGGACTGCGTCCAGCGATGGAGCGGGCGGGTGTGCGGGTGGAGGAGGAGACAGTCCTCGACCTGCTGCTCGACGACCTCGCTCGGTGAACGCTCTCGGGTGGACGCTGACGGCGGCGCGGCGGGCGGTGCGGTCGTCGCCGAAGAGGGGGCGGTCGGCCCGCAGGGAATCGGCGGCCGCGCCTCGGGCGGGCGCGGACTGGCCGGGGCGTCCCGGGGCGGGTGGCCGAGGACGTGGGGGACGGGGCCGCGGCCATGGGGTGAAGGCGGAACCGGGGCGGGCGGGTCGGGCGGATTCTGCCCGGCTCGTGGGGGTCATGGGGCAGACTGTGCCGATGGAGTCGGTGACCGGGGACGCGGGCGCGCTGGGGTGGGGGCTGCTCGGCACGCAGGTGGACTCCGTGCGGCATGCGCGGGTGCGGCTGCTCGGGTGCGACGTGGACCTGTTCTACCGGCTCGACGCCGAGCAGGACGACTACCGGCGCTCGGTCGGCGCCGAGGCGCTGGTACGGCTGGGCGACCTCGACTGCCTGCTGGGGCTGCCCGTCGGGATGCCGGTGGCGTTGAGCGGGTTGACCGACCGCGAACGGCTGCTGCTGCGCAAGGTGCCCCGCTGGGCCGCCTCGACGGACCGGGGCGCGGTCGTCCGCCATGCGCGCTTCCCGCTGCACGCCGACCTGGTCGTCGCCCGGGGCTCGACGTGGCGCTCGGCAGTGCGGCGGGCCGGGCGGTTCGTCCCCTACTGCCGCCGGGTCGCCCTGGCCGACCGGCCGCCGGTCCGGGACGAGGACGCCGCGGCGGCGCGCATGGAGGCCGCGTACTACGGCATCGGACTCGTGTGGGCCGGGCCCGCCACCGACGCGTCTGGCACCGACGCGTGTGCCCCCGGTTGGTTCACCACTGGTGGGTGTGCCGCCGGCGGACTTGCAAGCACTGGACTCGACTCGGAGGGGGCGGACTCGGCCGGGTGTGCCCCGAAGGTGGCCGAGGTGCCAGGACGCGGCCTGGAGGGGTCCGTACCGACCGGCTCCCTCCCGGCTCGCCCTGGCTCGCCCGGGCGTGCCCCGGATGGGCCCGACTCGGCTCGCCCTCACTCGACCTGTCCCGACTCGGCTGGGCGCGGTGCCGCCCCGGTCGTCCTGGATGTGGCTCCGGCGGCGCACTCTCCACTGCACCGGAGCCCGGTGCAGTGGGAGTTCGCCGAGGCGGCCTACGCTGCGCTGCGGCGGCTGGGCGCGGTCGGCGTCAGTCGAGTTTCCCGGCCCAGTGCTTCAGCGCGAGCGACGGATGGAATGGCCGCCCAGGGGTCCCCGCCAGCTCGTTGAACCGCTCGTTCTCCGCGACTGCGGCGTGGCACATCCGGGCCCACCGGATCGCGCGCTCGCGGGGCGAGTCGGCCGCGCTGAGCTCGGACCACCAGCGTGCCAGTGTCGCCCAGTTGTGCGCATGGGCGGCAGCGGTGTCCTCGGTGGCGATGAAGTCGGTCAGCCGCCGCGTCCGGACCCCTCCGTTGCCGAAGACCGTGTCGGCGGAGCAGGGGCCGCAGGGGCAGGGCAGGTCCACCCGGCTGAGAGTGCGCGCCATGAAGGCGCCGGAGCGGTACGACATCAGGGCGGGCACCAGCAGGTTCGGGCTTGCGGGCGCCCCGCCGCCACCCCCCTTGCTCGGCGGTCGGGTGTGGCGGACCGACGCCCGGTCGCCGATCGAGGTGTAGCGGGCGCCGTAGACCGCGGAGTCGAACCCGGCGAGGTCGGTGCGGAGGACCGCGATGTCGGGGACCGACGTGACGATCCTGCGCAGGGCGGCGGCCCGGCCCGCTTTGGCCAGCGGGTCGTGGGAGTGGCCGAGCACCAGGGCCTTGGGGGTGCGCACCCGCCGCAGCAGCTCGGCGAGCAGATCCGCGCGGCCGCCGTCGAGCCACGCGGCGTCGACGGGGACGACGAACACGACGTCGTCGGCTCCCAGCGCGTCGACCAGCCGGGCCGCCTCCTGGAGGGGTTCCCGGCCGGTCGCGGTGAAGTACCGGGTCGGGGTCAGGACCGGCGACGCCCCTTGTCGGCGCAGCCAGTCGACCTCGCCCGCGAGCCCGCTCCCGTCGTCGAACATGCCCAGGTCGCTGAGTGCGAACGGCGCCTCGGCGGTGGCGGTTTCCTCCTCGTAGGCGGCGGGGTCGATCAGGCAGGGGCCCGCGAACCCGCTCGCCCTGCGGAAGTCCTCGCGCCGCCTCGCGGCCTTGGCCCCGGAGAAGACGACGCCCGAGCTCCGTGCGGAGATGCCGAGCAGCGGGGCGTCCTCGTCCTTCTTGACGTGCATGAGCATGCGACCGTCGAGGCGCCGGACGGCCGCGCCCCCGGCAGGCGCCGGTGCGGTGCGGACAGCTGAGGGGTGATGGGTCAGGGGCTCGGACAAGCGGTCACCTCGGGGAGGACGTGACGGCGCGAACCTGATCGGTCCCGCGCGAGCACTACACCAAGGTCATACCCCGCCCCAACCCCCCAACGGGCCCTTGTCCGTATCCGGCCACCCCGACGAATCCCCACCCGTCGCAAGAGCGCCGACCTGCCCCCGCGCCCCGGTGGCCCTGGGTGCGGGGCGTGGTCAGGGGGGTGCTTCTATGGTTTTGTCAAGCCGCTTGGGTGGTGGCTGGTTGGTAGAAGGAGCCGTCGCGCAGCATCGCGAACAGCACGTCGCAGCGG
>NZ_PYGA01000015.1 GCF_003014485.1 Murinocardiopsis flavida
TCTGGCACAACTGGCACATCGGCGCACCGGTCAAGCGTTCTCTGATCGCTTACGACCACTGACCAGCCAACAATTACCCATCAACGATCTAGGGCCGGCGCCCGAGGTAGGCGGCCAGCCGGGTGTAGACGTCGGCGTCGTCGGACGCCGTGACGACCGCGCTGAACGGACCCCGCTCGCTGCGGTCCTCTGGCGGTGCGAGCTTCGAGAATGCGTCGAGGGCCTGCTCGGCAAGGTCGGGGTCGAGTCCGGCGAGTCGCCGGGTGGCGTGTGCGAGATCCCAGGAATGAACCGTGAACTCGTGGGTGTAGACGTCGAGAGCCGTACGGCCGGGCAGCGTGGCCCACGGTAGCTGGACCATCCGGTCGAGCCTCTCGTCGTCGGCCCACACCCGGTCGACCTCGCTGCGGGCCCGGGTGAACGCGCTCGCCCAGCCGTCATCGGCGATGCCGCCGATCACATCGGGGATGCCGCGCGCATCTTCTCCAACGCCGACGCGGGCGAGCTTGTGCAGCACCGCGACGACATGCCCGAGCAGCGCGCGAACGTCGTAATCGGCACAGGGCGTTCGGTTGCCCAGTTCATCGGGACCGACCGCTGCGACCTGCCGCCCGGCTTGGTCAAGTGCCCGGGCGAAGGTCGGACGCGGGTCGTCGGCCGTATCTGTCGTCATGACCGGAACCCTACGGGGACACAGCGACAGGGCAGCACCTGCCCTTGCCGGTCGCCTCCCCTGAACGTCGCCGGTCCGGTTCCACCGAGCGCCGTGCAGCGGGGAAAGGCGTGGCGCGAGATCCCGCTGCGTTGCCCGAACCAGGCCGCCGACCGGATCGTTGCCCGTTTCGGCCGCACGCGGTCCGCACCCCGACCCGGACCGGCCGGGACCCGGCGGCCTGCGGCATCGGGATCGCCTGCTGCTGCGGCGGACCGGGGCGCCGGGCGGGCGGCCAGGTCACGAGTGGTGCCGTTGTGACGTAGGCTACCGTTTGTTCATTTTTGTACGTACAGACAGTACGTACAACTAGACTTCCCAAGGCGGCACACGACGGGACGCACACCGCCCGTCATCCGGAGAGGAGTGGACATGGCCGACCCCGGTCGCTCCACAGTCCCGTTGTTCACGACGATGAGCCGGATCCCCGGCGGGCTGATGCTCGTCCCGCTCGTCCTCGGCTCGCTCATCGGCACCTTCGCCCCCGGGGCGCTGGACATCGGGAGCTTCACCACCGCGCTGTTCAAGGACAGCGCGCTGCCGCTGATCGCCCTGCTGATCTTCGCCACCGGCACCCAGGTGACCATGCGCACCGGCGGCCCGGTCCTGGCGACAACGGGCGTGGTGCTGCTCGGCAAGAGCGTCATTCCCGGCCTGCTGATCGTCGCCCTCGGCGCGTTCGTCGGCCCGGAAGGCATCCTCGGCGTCTCGATCCTCGCCCTCTTCTCCGCGGTGACCAACTCCAACGGGGGCCTGTGGCTCGCTGTGACCGGGCAGTACGGCCGCGCCCGCGACCGCGGCGCCTACATCGCCGGGGCGGTGAACGACGGACCGTTCTTCACCCTCCTGTTCCTCGGCGCCTCCGGCCTCGGGCAGATCCCCTTCCTCGCGATGCTCGCCGCGCTGATCCCCTTCATCCTCGGCGTCGTCGTCGGCAACATCGACGCCCAGTGGCGCGAGACCCTCAAGCCGGTCCCCAACATCGTCATCCCGTTCTTCGCGTTCGCCCTCGGCACCGGGATCGACCTGAGCGAGGTCGTCTCCGGCGGGCTCACGGGCATCGTCCTCGGCGTGCTCATCACCCCCCTCACCGGCGGGCTGGTCTACCTCGGCTACCGGTTCCTGCTGCGCCGCGGCAACGAGAGCCCCATCGGGTTCGCCGCCGGCACCACCTCCGGCAACGCGGTCGCGACCCCCGCGGTCGTCGCCGCCGCCGACCCGTCCTTCCAGGCGTACGCGGCGACCGCCACCTCGCAGGTGGCGGCATGCGTCCTGGTCACAGCCCTACTCGCCCCACTGATGGCCTCATGGCTGCTCAAGCGCAACGGCGCCGCAGCGGCCATCGCCCAGAGCGAGGACGCGGAGGCACGCGCATGAGCCCTGAAATCGCCCTCATCGCCGACGACCTGACCGGCGCCGGCGACACCGCCGTCCAGTTCCTGCGCGCCGGGTGGTCCACCGAGCTGCGGCTCACCGGCGGCACCCGCACGACCGCCGAGGTGGTGGCGCTCAGCACCGACTCGCGCGCGCTGCCCGCCGACACGGCGGCATCGGCGGTCGCCGAGCAGACCGGGCTGCTGCGCGCCGCAGGGGCCGCCCGCCTGTACAAGAAGGTCGACTCCACCCTGCGCGGCCCCATCCGCGCCGAGATCGACGCCGCGCTCCGCGCCTGGGCGCCCGACTCCGTCGCGGTGGTCTGCCCCGCGTTCCCGCCCGCCGGGCGGACGGTGCGCGACGGCGTCCTGCGCGTCGACGGCGTCCCCGTCGCCGAGACCGCGATCGGCCGCGACCCGGTGACCCCCGTCAGCGAGAGCAGCGTCCCGGCCCTCCTCGGCGCCGCGCACGTGCGGCTGGACGGCGAGGGGGCGGCGGCCGACGCCGCCCTGATCGCCGCCGCCGGGCCGGTGGTGACCGTCGACGCCGAGACGGACGCCGACCTCGAACGCGTCGCCCGTGCGGTCGCCGCCCTCGGCGGGCGCGCGATCCCGGTGGGCTCCGCGGGGCTCGCCGCGGCGATGGCGGGCGCCTGGGCGGCCGACGACGCCTCCCCCGCGCTCGTCGTCGTCACCTCCCTGCACCAGGCCACCCGCGGGCAGGTCGCGGCGCTCGAACAGCGCCACCCCGACGCCGTCCTGCGCCCGGACCCCGCCACCCTGCTCGACGACGCCGCCTGGCGCGACTGGAGCGCAGCGGCTGCGGCCCGGCTCGCAGCGGCCGACGAGCTGCTCGTCCTCGTCGCCCCCGAGGACCGGCACGCCGGCCTCGACCCGGCGCTGCTCGCGCGGCGGTTCGGCGCGCTCGCCGCGGGACTCGCGGCCGAGCACCCCGTGTCCGGGTTCGTCGTGACGGGCGGCGACGGCGCCCGCGCCGTTGTCGACGCCATGGCGGCGACCGGGATCTCGCTGACCGGCGAGGTCGCCACCGGGGTGCCCATCGGCACCCTCATCGGGGGCCCGCTGCACGGACGCTTCCTGGTCACCAAGGCCGGCGGGTTCGGCGGCACGGACATACTCATCGACGCCGCGGCAGCGGTCCGCCTCAGGAGGCAGCGCGCATGACCATCCCGACCCTCGCCGTGACACTCGGGGACGTCGCCGGTATCGGACCGGAGATCACCGCCAAGTCCCTCATCGGCCACCCCGACCTGCGCGACGTCTGCCGCCCGGTCGTCATCGGCGACGCCGACTCCGTGCGCTCCGCCGTCGCGGCCATCGGCGCCGACCCGGCGGCCGTCCGCGTGATCGACTCCCCCGCCGACGCCGCCAACGAACCCGGCACCGTCGAGGTCGTGCAGACCGGCCCGTCGCTCGCCGACGTGCCCTTCGGGCAGCTCGACGCGCGCGCGGGCGACGGCGCCGCCCGCTTCGTGAAGCGGGCCTGCGCGCTCGCCCGCGAGGGGCAGGTCGACGGCATCGTCACCCCGCCGCTGAACAAGGCCGCCATGCACCTCGGCGGGCACCAGTGGCCCGGCCACACCGAACTGCTCGCGCACGAGTTCGGGGTCACCGACTTCAGCCTGGTGCTGTCAGCGGGCGACCTGTACTTCTTCCACATCACCACGCACGTGTCCCTCTCGGACGCCATCCGGCTGCTCACGCCCGAGCGCGTCGAGACGGTGCTGCGCCTGGTCGGCTCCTTCGCCGCGGCGCTCGGCACCCCCGATGAGCGGATCGGCGTCGCCGGGCTGAACCCGCACGCGGGCGAGAACCGGCTCTTCGGCGACGAGGACGCCGACGTCATCGCGCCCGTCGTGCGCAAGCTCAACGAGGAGGGTGTCAACGCCGTCGGCCCGCTCCCCGCCGACGCGCTCATCCCCGCCGCCGTCCGCGGCGACTACAAGCTCATCACGGTCTGCTACCACGACCAGGGGCACGGCCCGTTCAAGGCCGTCTACGGCGACGACGGGGTCAACATCACCGTGGGGCTGCCCGTCGTCCGGGTGTCGGTCGACCACGGAACGGCGTTCGACATCGCGGGGAAGGGCATCGCCAGGGAGGCCAGCCTGGTGCTGGCGATGCGCCGCGCCGCAGAGCTCGCACCCGGGTGGGACCACGTCTGGCAGACCGGGCAGGCCCGCCGCTCCGCCTGAACCCGGCACCGGGGCGGGGGCGCGCGGACGGGGGTGCGCGGACGGCGCCGCACGTCCGGGCGCCCACGCCCCGCGTCCGGTGCCGCGTCCGGCGCCATGCAGTGCCGTCCAGTGCGGTGCCGTCCAGTGCCAGGAACGATCCGCAGGAGAACACCTAGAATTCCCGCTATGCCCGTCGACCGCTCCGGCCCCACACCTCTGCACGCGCAGATCTCCGACACACTGCACGCGGAGATCAGGGACCGCACGATCCCGCCCGGCGACGCCCTGCCGAGCGAGGCGGCACTGTGCGAGCGGTTCGGCGTCTCGCGCAGCGTCATCCGGCAGGCGCTGGCGACCCTCGCCGACGACGGCGCGGTCCGGCGCGTCCGCGGCCGCGCGGCGGTGGCGCTCGGCACCGGCGAGCACCGGCGGCTCGTCCAGCGCGTCACCGGGCTCTTCGACCAGTTCGACAGCACCGGGCTGAGCCTCGGCACCCGGGTCCTGTCGCTGCGGCGCACCACGGCGCCCCGGCACATCGCCGAACGGCTCGGCGCAACGGAGGTCCTGCGGATCGAGCGCGTGCGCTCCACCGCCGACGGACCGCTCGCCTACGTGCGCACCTGGCTGCCCGCCGACCGGTTCGAGGACCTCACCGCCGACGTCCTCACCGACGCCTCACTGCACCGGCTGCTGCGCGACCGGTTCGGCGTGCGCCTGGTCAGCGGCCGCCGCCAGGTCCGCGCCGTGCCCGCCGACGAGCACATCGCGTCCTGCCTCGACGTCGCGCCGGCGGCCCCGCTGCTGCTGCTGGAGGGCAGCAGCGCCGAGCCCGGAGGCGCGCCCGTCGAATGGTTCGAGAGCTGGCACCGGTCCGACCGGATCGTGTTCGACATCGACGCCGAGGAGGACGCCGAGCAGGTCGTCCTCTCCCCCGCGCACCGGCCCGCCGAACGCCGCGCCCCGAGCGGCGGCGCGGACCCCGGGGGCGGGGACCCCGGGGGCGCGCTCCAGCGGGCCCGGCGGCTCCTCGCGGAACTGGGCGCCGAACTCGCCGACCTCGACACCGGCAACGACCCCGGTCCCGGCCGAGCCTGAACCGCCGTCCCGGCACCGGGCAGGACTGGATCCGGGCCGGGCGGGGCGGTTCCGGGCCGGGCGGGGTCCGGAGCCGCGTCCAGGAGTCGGGCGGCGCCCAGGCACACGTCCAAGAGCCGGGGTCCGGCACACGAACGGCCGGTGCGCGCCGCTCCAGGGTGCGCACCGGCCGTACCAACGCGAGCGGGGCGCACGGCCCCGCCATCGGCGCGCTACAGGCCGCCGATCCCCACGTACTTGGTCTCCAGGAACTCGTCGATGCCCTCGCGGCCGCCTTCGCGGCCCAGGCCCGACTGCTTCATCCCGCCGAACGGAGCGGCCGGGTTGGACACGACCCCCTGGTTGAGGCCGACCATGCCGGTCTCCAGCGCCTCGGAGACCCGGAACGCGCGCCCGAGGTCCTGCGTGAAGACGTAGCTGACCAGGCCGTACTCGGTGTCGTTCGCGGCGGCGAGCGCCTCGTCCTCCGTCTCGAAGGTGATGATGGGTGCCACCGGACCGAAGATCTCTGTCGAGGACAGCTCGGCGTCCTTCGGCACCTCGGCCAGCACCGTGGGCGGGTAGAAGTACCCCTGGCCCGACGCGGGCTCCCCGCCGACGAGGACCTTCGCGCCGCGGCGGGTGGCATCGTCGACCAGGCTCTGCACCTTCTCCCGCGCCTTGGCGTCGATCAGCGGGCCGACGTTGACCTCCTCGGTGCCGCGGCCGACGCTCAGCGCGCCCATGCGCTCGCTCATCCGGCGGGCGAACTCCTCGGCAACGCCGGACTGCACGTAGATCCGGTTGGCGGACGTGCACGCCTCGCCCATGTTGCGCATCTTCGCGGCCATGGCGCCCTCGACAGCGGCGTCGAGGTCGGCGTCGTCGAAGACCAGGAACGGCGCGTTGCCGCCCAGCTCCATGGACGTGCGCAGGACCTGCTCGGCGCTCTGCTCCAGCAGCTTGCGGCCCACGCCGGTGGACCCGGTGAAGGACACCTTGCGGATCCGGCCGTCGCGCAGCAGCGGCTCAGTGACGCCCCCGGCGTCGGTCGTCGGCAGCACGCTGAGAACGCCTTCGGGCAGGCCGGCCTCGCGCAGGATGTCGGCGAGGGCGAGCATGCTCAGCGGGGTCTGCTGGGCCGGCTTCACGACCATCGTGCAACCCGCCGCCACAGCGGGGCCGATCTTGCGGGTGCCCATGGCCATCGGGAAGTTCCACGGCGTGATGAACATGGCGGGCCCGACCGCCTGGCGCATCACCAGGAAGCGGGACTGGCCGTTGGGCGCCACCGAGAACCCGCCGTCGATGCGGACGGCCTCCTCGGAGAACCACCGGAAGAACTCCGCGGCGTAGGCGATCTCCCCCTTCGCCTCGGCCACCGGCTTGCCCATCTCCAAGGTCATGAGCAGCGCAAGGTCGTCCTGGCGGGCCATGAGCAGGTCGTAGGCGCGGCGCAGGATCTCGCTCCGCTCACGCGGCGCGTACTTCGCCCAGGACGGCTGGGCCGCCGCTGCGGCGTCCAGCGCGGCGAACGCGTCGTCGGTGCCGGCGTCGGCGACCTCGCACAGCACCGCCCCTGTGGCCGGATCCTCGACCTTGAAGGTCGCTCCGTTCTTGGCGTCGCGCCAATGGCCGCCGATGAGCAACTGCTTGGACACCTGCTCGACGACCTGCGTCTCGCGTTCTGCCGAGGTCATGTCTCTCGCGTCCCCTTCCGGGCTCGTGCCTGGGTCCCCTGGGTGATGCCGGTCCGGCGCGTCTCGCGCGCCGCTCCACGCCATACGGCTCCCCATCCTGCCTGATCCGCTGTTGGAGCGGCCGGGCGGGATTCGCCGTGGTGCAGAACCTGGACACCGTCCAAGCGGGATGATTCCATAGCCGTGTCGATTGTCAACAATCCTACGGAACGAGGACCAGAGAATGGCTGAGAAGGCGTCCGAGTCCGCCGCGCTCTCCCCGATCCTGAAGCAGGCGACCCCCGTACTCGCCGCCAGAGGCGAGGGCGTCTACATCTTCGACGAGGACGACCGCCGCTACCTCGACTTCACCGCGGGCATCGGTGTCACCAGCACCGGGCACTGCCACCCCAAGGTCGTCGAGGCGGCGCAACGCCAGGTGGGTACCCTCATCCACGGCCAGTACACCACCGTCATGCACCGCCCCCTGCTGGAGCTCACCGAACGGCTCGGCTCCGTCCTCCCCGACGGCATCGACCGGCTGTTCTACGTCAACTCCGGCAGCGAGGCCGTCGAAGCGGCACTGCGCCTGGCACGGCAGGCGACCGGCCGCCAGAACGCCATCGTGTTCCAGGGCTCCTTCCACGGGCGCACCATGGCGGCGGCGTCCCTGACCACGTCAGGGGTGAAGATCCGGGCCGGCATCGGCCCGCTGATGCCCGGCGTCGCCGTCTCCCCGTTCCCCTACGCCTACCGGCTCGGGATGACCGAGGAGCAGGCGAGCGAATACGCGCTGCGCGAGCTCGACTACCTCCTCACGACGGTCAGCTCGCCCAGCGACACCGCCGCGATCTTCATCGAACCGGTGCTCGGCGAGGGCGGCTACGTGCCCGTTCCCGACTCCTTCCTGCGCGGGCTGCGCGAGCGCGCCGACCGGCACGGCATCCTGCTCGTCATGGACGAGGTGCAGACCGGCTTCGGCCGCACCGGCAAGTTCTGGGGGCACGACCACTCCGGCACCCGCCCCGACATCGTCATCACCGCCAAGGGACTCGCCAGCGGATTCCCGCTCTCCGCCATCGCCGCGCCGAGCGAGATCATGGACCGCGCATGGCCCGGCTCCCAAGGCGGGACCTACGGCGGCAACGCGGTGTCGTGCGCCGCGGCCCTCGCCACCCTGGACGTCATCCAGAACGAGGGCCTGGTCGACAACTCCGCACAGATGGGCGAGCGCCTCCACAAGGGGCTCCGCGGCGTCGCCGACGCCCACCCGGTCATCGGTGACGTCCGCGGCCTGGGCCTGATGCTCGGCAACGAGTTCACCGCCCCCGACGGCAGCCCCGACGCCGCGACCGCGACGAAGGCGCACCGCATCGCGGCCGAGAAGGGCCTGCTGCTGCTGACCTGCGGGCCGCAGGGCAACGTCGTGCGGATGATCCCGCCGCTCATCGTCAACGCCGAGCAGATCGACGCCGCCGTCGACCTCTGGTCGGCCGCCGTCACCGAGGCCGTGAGCTGACACTGAGACCGTGAGCTGACACCGACCACCCAATAACCCGCCCGGGGGCGGGGGCGCCCACAGCCCCCGCCCCCGAGTGGGGCGCCCAGTGCCCGCACCCTGGGGCGGCTATGTGCCCCTGCCTCGGGGGGCGGCAGATCCGCCAACGGGCCCCACCCCACCCGTCGGCAGGCCCTCCTGCGGACCACATCGGGGATCACGCTCCGGTGCCATCCGCATGACCTGAAGGGTAAAAAAAGCCCCGAAAGGTAAAGTTCTTCCCACCGGGCCATCACTCTCTGCTAAACCTGGGGGAATGTATCCGCAAGCGGCCCCGGCCCCGTACTCCGGCTGCAAGGGTGTCGGAATCGCCCTCCTCCTGGGGTCACCCGGTTGGCTCGCCACCGGCTCCCCATTGCCGGCCGCAGCGGCGGCCGCCCTCGGTGCGGCACTACTCAGCTACGGCTGGGCGCGAGCCCCCTTCGCCCCGTTGACGATCGCCCACATGTGGCCCGACCCCCACACCCCCGGCAGCACCCCGCCCACCGGCGGCACGGGCTCGTCAGCAGGCGACAGCACCCCCCTGACTGACGGCAGCGCGCCCCGCTCGTCCACGGGCGACAGCGGTCCCCACTTGTCCACCGGCGCTGCGGACGGCCGCTTCCCGGCAGGAGGCGGCGACTCCCGGCCACCGTCCGAGTCCCACACCGCGGACGACACGGACGAGGTCCAGTACGTCCGGCGCACCGGTTCCACGGCGTACGGCCGCCGCTCGACCTTCCCGTCGTTCCTCGCCCTCCTCCACGCGGAGTTCAGCACCCCGCTCCGCGTCCGCCAATGGCGCCGCAACCGTCCCGAACAGACGTAATCCCCCTCACACCACGCCGTCCCCGCCCGAAAACCCGTCCAGCCCGCAGGTCCCCCTGTGTTAAAGTCGGTGACGTCGGCGAACACGCGCGCCGCACCCAGCACTCGTAGCTCAACGGATAGAGCATCTGACTACGGATCAGAAGGTTGGGGGTTCGAGTCCCTCCGAGTGCACAGTGCAGAACAGCAAGAACGAGGCCCTGACCTGGAAACAGGTCAGGGCCTCAGTCATGTGACCGCGGACACACGAGTGGCCTCGCGACGTGGGAGTGGGAACGCCATCACCAACCAAGCCTCTGAACTGCATATTTGCGGCAAGTTGGGAGCGTGCCCAGTGAGAAGTTCTATCGAGAATTGCAAGTAGCTGGTCGCACAGTCGCACACTCCAATTTCTCGGTCTCATCAGACCGAGGGTTGAGGGACCTTGACTGCCCTCCAGGCTAGGTGTCGCGTTGAGCGACGGTGTGCCATAGGCCGGAGTCGTCCTGTTGGTGGTGGTCGACGATGAAGCCGGCCGCGGCGAGCTGGTCGGTGACCCATTGCGGTGCGATGCGGAGTTTCGGATAGCTGCTCGTGGTGATGGTCCAGCCGTTGTCACCGCGTGTGTAGATGATGTCGTGGACCTCGACCGTGTCTTCGGCGGAGAAGTCGAGGAAGCAGAGCATGATCTTGCTTTCGGTGCTGCGAACCGGGATGACGCGGTCGGTTCCCTGCAAGGGGCGGGTCAGGTCGCGGTAGGTCAGCACGAGTCGGCCTCCTGGCCGCAGCGCTCGCGCCGTGTGGTCGAACAGGGCTGTGACGGCGGTCCGGCCGGGCAGGTGCAGCAGTGTGTCGCCCATGCACACGGCCAGGTCGAGTGTCCGCGGGGCGAACGTGGTGAGGGCGTTGACCGCGTCGTCGTGAACGGTTTCCACGGTGGTGCGTTCGGTGGTGTGGGTGCGTAGTTCGGCGAGCAGCGACTCGTCGGTGTCCACGGCGAAGACGGGGCCGTATCCCATGTCCGCCAGGGCCAGGGTCTGCCCGCCGGAGCCGCACCCCAGATCGACCGCGGAGCCACCGTTGGCGTGTGCGGGCCCATCGAGCAGGGATTCCAGCAGGACGCGTTGGTCACGAGCGGTCTGTTCGATGTCACCGCCGAGCATCCAGGTGTAGTTCGCGGCGAGCAATTGCTGGTAGTGCCGGTCGACGGTGCTGGTCACTTGGTCGTCTCCTCCCGGTCGTGCAGCCGGGCGCGGATTCGCGCGCGGGTGGCGCGGTGCTGGCTACAGCGCTCTTCCTGGGCCGAGTCGAGGATCGTGGTAAGGCTGGCGCCGATGCCGTGGACGCGTTCGATGGCCTGATCGTGGCCCAGCCGATCGCGCTCGGTCGCGGTCGCGTACAGGATCCCTCCCGCACTGACCAGGTAGTCCGGTGCCCAGATGATTCCGCGCGCGTGCAAGAGCTCGGCGATTCCTTCATGGGCGAGCTGGTTGTTGGCCGGTCCGGCAATGGCCGCGCACCGGAGCCGGGGCACGAGGTCTTCCGTGAGCTGGCCGCCGAGGGCGGCGGGGACGAGCACGTCGAGTTCGGCTGTGAGTGCCTGCTCAGGGCTGGTCCACTCGGCGCCGAGCTGCTCGGCGACCTCTCGCCGTGCGGGGTCGGTGTCGGAGACGGTCAGTGTCGCGCCGGCCGCGGCGAGTTCGCGGGCCAGGAGGGTGCCGACGTGGCCGAGGCCGACGAGACCGATGCGGCGGCCGTCGAGCGCAGGTGATCCGTCGATGTGGGCGCACAGGGCGCGGAGCGCGACCATGACTCCCGTGGCCGTGTGCGGGGACGAGTCCCCGCTGCCGCCCAGTTCGCGGGGCCTACAGAACACGTTCGTTGTGCGCTCGCCGATGGTGGCCATGTCGTCGGGTGTGGTTCCGACGTCGGGCCCGGTCGCATAGCGGCCGTGGAGGCCGTCGATGACGTCGCCGACGTCGTGGAGGAGGTCCCGTCGTCCTGCCGCGTCGAGGACGTGGCCGGGTGGGAGGGGGACCACCGTCTTGCCGCCCCCGTGGTCCATTCCGGCGGCGGCGCACTTGTCGGTCATTCCGGCCGAGAGGCGCAGGGCGTCGGCAAGACCATCGGTCCAGTGGCGGTAGCGCCAGAATCGGCACCCGCCGATGGCTTGTCCGCGTTCGGTCGAGTGGACGGCCACGATGATCGGGACCCCGCTGCGCCGGCCGCGGCGCACCACCACGTCCTCGTGTTCGAGCTCTGGGACGCGGTGTTCGCTGATCGTGTCCATGGGGTCCTTCCAAGGTCGGCGGACGAGGAACCGGACCGATGCCGAACAGGCGATCCTCTGTTCCCGGTACTGCTCATCCGTATGGCCGGATGACGGACCCTGATATTAGTCATATGACCCATGAATGACCATGATTCCGAACATATGGCCGGAACTCGATGATATCTTCCGGCCATGGATGAACTTGATTCGGCGATCCTGGGCGAGCTCCAGAAAGATGCACGGCAGACCAACCGCGAACTCGCCCGGCGGTTGGGCGTCGCCCCGTCGACGGCTCTGGAGCGCGTCCGGTCCCTCGAACGGCGCGGGGTGATCCGCGGGTACCACGCGGACGTCTCGCTGTCCGCGCTGGACCGCAGCGTGCAGGCATTGATCTCGGTACAGGTGCGGCCACTTCATCGGCAGGTGATCGATTCCTTCCAGGATTTCGTCGCCGCCCTGCCCGAGGTGCTGTCGGTCTTCGTGGTGGCCGGAAGCGACGACTTCCTGCTGCACGTGGCGGTGCAGGACCTCGACCGACTGCATGCCTTCCTCATCGACCGGCTCAGCAAGCGCAAGGAGGTCACCGGATTCAAGACCTCGGTCATCTACCGCCATACACGTTCCACGCTGTCTCCGCACTGAAGCCTTCTGGAGTTCAGGAGAGAGCATCTGTACAGGCGCAGGTCAGCGCACATCCTCGGCATCTGAATACAGGATTGGATGGAATAGGAAATCGATCTGCGAACCAGCCGGCCAGCAGCGCGATCGTGGATCCCACCGCCGCGACCCCGCCGAGCTGAGCGGCCAGCCAGGCGATCGGGCGGCCCAGGAGCAGCGGCCCGGCGCTGACGCCCATCGCGTTGGAGGAGAGGATCAGCCAGATGAACGTGGCCGACGACAGCACCACGCTCAGCGTCGCCGAGATCACCAGGGTCCCGGCCGCCCGGCTGAGCGGACGCCCCACCGCCCGGCTGAGTGGACGCCCGGCCGCCCGGGTGATCGGAGGGTGTCCCTTGGCCGCGCGGCGGCGCCGGGCCAGGGCGGAGATGCCGTATCCGGTGCAGGCGCCCAGGATCGCCGCCATTGCCGCCAGGTGCAGCCAACAGCTCTGCCACCAGGGCGCGGGCGCCGAGGCCAGGGATCGGTGCGGCTGCGCGGGCGGGGCGTCGGCCGAGTCCGCGGGTGCCTCGCCCGTCGCCACCGCGTCCACCCACTGGCCCACGGTCTCGGCGTAGCCCGAGACCAGGACGTCGGTGTGCCAGGACCACGATGCCCTGGCGGGCGAACGCCTCGGCCTCGGCTTTCAGTACCTCCCAGCCCAGCCCGGCGCCGGATCCGTGGACGAGCACCAGCCCGGGCCGTTTCTCGCCGTCCGCTGAGCCGGCGGGCCGGAACAGGCGAGCGCCGAGCCGTTCGCCGTCGTCGGACGTGAAGGTGACCGCGCGCGAGGTGATGTCCTGGTCAGAGGCCGAGCGTGAAGGGGCACCGCCGGACGGGGCGAGCGCCTGAGCCGGACCGGTGGCCGCCATCGCCGCCAGGGCACAGATCGCAGCCACGAGGCGAACCCGGCGGCTCACCGTGTCCACCTCGCCACTGCCGTACCTTCCGTCACCACAGCCTCCTCCATCGCGCAGAACACCGAAATTCGCCGTAATTCTGGCACCAGGGGCCGATTGGTCCGTCTCGAACGACGCTCGCCGCACGAGGGACCCGCCTCCGCGCGGGCACGGCTCATGCCGGGCCGTGCGGCCCGGGTCGGTACGCCGCAGCGGGACGGTCCGGATGTCTTCCCGCGCGTGGCTACACTGCCCGGATGGGCAGACGGGCGACCGGATGGCTGTACGGCATCGCCGGGGCGCTGATCGCGGGATCGGCCGTCCTGATGATCGTGTGGGCCTGGACCAGGGGCGAGGTCACGGTGATGAGTGTGCTCCTGCTCGTACCGGCCTACCTGCTGCTGCGCGCGGGGCGCTCCCGTCTCTCGAAGCGCGGCGGCGACTAGCATCCGCCCACCCCCTGCACCGACCGGTACGAGCCGGAGGCGGACCGCTCTCATGGGGCACGGCTTAGGATGCCCACGTGTCGTCGATACGGGGTGCACGGATCCGGCAGGTCATGCGTTTCCTTACGTCCCGTTGGAGGACGCTGGGAGGTGTGCGCCAGGACGCTGTGCTGACCGTGTTGCTGGCGCCGGTGGTGTTCGCACCGGCGACGGCTCCCCTCGGCGCCCAGTTCGGGGACCTCGCCCATCGTCCACTCGACGTGTGGGGCGTGCTGCTGTCGGCGGCGCTGTGGCTGCCGCTGGTGGTGCGGCAGCGGTGGCCGGGCATGTGCCTCTCCCTGGTGGCGGTGGCGTTCGCGGGCTACGAGCTGATCGGCTACCCGCAGACCTGCGCGAGTTTCGGCCTGTACATCGCGCTGTACAGCGTCGGCGCCCATGGCGGGCGCATCGGGCGCATCGCTGGCACGCGCCTCGTAGCGGCCGCCCTGTCCCTGCTGTATGTGCTGTTCGCGGTAGGGCTGAACGACAGGGGATCCCCGCAGGAGGTGTCCGACTACGTCCTGATCTACCTGGTTCTGGTGGGGTGCTGGGCGGTGGGCAGGGCAATACGGGCGTGGCGCGACGCCGACGCCGAGCGGCGCCGCCTCCACGTGGCGGCGGCGATAGCCGAGGAGCGGGCGCATATCGCCCGGGAACTGCATGATGTCGTGACCCACCACGTCACCGCCATGGTCGTCCAAGCGGACGCGGCCGGGTTGCTGCTCGCCGACGCACCGGATCGGGCGGCGACGGGGCTCGCGACGATCAGCGGATCCGGCCGCCACGCTCTGACCGACCTGCACCACCTTCTGGGCGTGCTCAAGGCCCCCGCGGACCCGTCCGATACCCCCACAGGCGGAGCGGCACGGAGGCTCGGCGAGCCGAACCCCGCGCCGCACCTGGACCGGCTGTCGGACCTGGTCGAGCAGAGCCGGACCGCAGGACAGCCGGTGGAGCTGACGGAGCGGGGCAAGAGGCCGCGCCGGCTGGCATCGGCCGTAAAGTTGACGGTCTACCGCGTGGCGCAGGAATCGTTGACCAACGCGCTCAAGTACGCCCCAGGGGATCGGACGCTCGTCCATGTGCACTACCGCTCCGATGAGCTGGACATCGAGGTGACCACCGAGCAGGCGCCCGGCCAACCGGCCGCCGCGAGCACTGCGCCGCAGGGGCGGGGCGGCGGGTTCGGACTCGTGGGGCTGCGCGAGCGGGTCAACGTGTCCGGTGGAGAGTTGTCGGCCGGCCCCCGGCCGGCCGGCGGTTTCAGCGTCCGTGCCCGCATACCGTACGGCGAGCCGGTATGACCGGCGCCGACTCCGGGGTGCCGATCCGCGTCCTGGTGTGCGAGGACCAGGAGCTGGTGCGCGCCGGTTACGTCACGGTCTTCGGCACGCAACCGGATCTCGAAGTGGTGGGAGAGGCCGGGGACGGACACGCGGCGGTGGCGGCCGCGCGGCGGTTGCGCCCGGACGTGGTGGTGATGGACATCCGCATGCCGCTGCTGGACGGCATCGAGGCGACCCGCCTGCTGGCCGGCCCCGACGTCGCCGAGCCGGTCAAGGTCCTGGTGGTCACCACCTTCAACCTGGACGAGTACGTGTACTACGCTCTGCGGGCCGGTGCGAGCGGCTTCCTCCTCAAGGACTCGCCTCCGCACGAGCTGATCAACGGCGTACGTACGGTCGCCGCAGGCGAATCCCTGCTGTCGCCCGCCGTCACCCGGCAGCTCGTCGGCAGGTTCGCCGAGCGGATCCGCCGACCCCGGAAGGACGCCGTTGCCACGGGGCTGTCCCAGTTGGCGCCTCGTGAGACAGAGGTCCTGACACTCATCGCCGAGGGGCTGACGAACGCGGAGATCGCCGACCGGATGGTGATCGGCCGCGAGACCGTCAAGACCTATGTGTCGCGGATCCTCATCAAGCTGGACCTGCGCGACCGCGTCCAGGCGGTGGTGTACGCCCATCGTGTCGGGCTGGTCGTCGTCCCCGACTGAGTGGGGAGGGGACGGCCCGGCGTCCGCCCGGGTCCGGCACGGGATCCGCCCGGGGACGCCCATCGGTCACAGGGCGGCGGCGGAGCTTGCGGTGTCCGCAGGCCGGCGGCGGCTGTACAGGCGCCCCCGGCGCTTCGCGGCCCGCAGGAACAGGATGGTGGGCACGGAGCAGACGAGGATGGCGAAGATGCTGGCCTCGGGGCCGAAGCCGCCGCCGGTGACCGCGGTGGGCCCGGAGAAGACCCCGTGGACCAGGCCCGACGGCGTCACCTCGTCGCCGGAGATGGTGGCGCCGTAGATCCCCCGCCCGGCGAAGTTCCAGGCCAGGTGGATACCGATCGGCACCCACAGGTTGCGCGTGGCGACGTAGGCGGCACCGAGCATCAGTCCCGCCTCCACCCCGATGGCCACGGCGCCCCACACTGTGGCACCGGGGTTGACCAGGTGGATGGCGCCGAAGAGCACCGCCGAGGCGGTGAGCGCGATGCGGGTACCGCCGAGTTCTTCGAGCAGGCGGAAGACCACGCCCCGGAACAGCAGTTCCTCGGTGACCGCGACGCCCGTCATCAGCCCGAGCACGGCCAGCATCCCGCCGACGGAACCACCGCCCTTCGTGCCGTAGCCGCCGAACATCGAGATCAGTGCGATCGTCGCGGTGAAGAGGGCGAGCCCGAGCAGGAATCCATTGGCCGTCCCGGAGTACGCGGCGGCGGGGTCCAGTTCCACGACGGCGCGCTGTTCCATGGCCCGGACGACCGCCGCGTAGGCGATGAGGGCGCCGACCGCGACCACGGCACCCGCGGACAGCGACAGGAAAGGGTTGTCCCCCGCCACGGTCCGCACGCCGGCCGCGACGATGATGACCCCGAGGATCAGCGCGGCCATGGCCGGCAGGCGCACCCAGGCCGACCGCACGCGGCGCCGCTGCTCGACCGGCCCCTGGGAGAACAGCCCTTTCAGTCTCTGCGTGCTCTTCAGGGGCATGGTCTTCCTCTGCTGTCGCCTCGGTCCTCGTTCTCGATGCGGGAAACGCTAGAAGGAGACGGCGCCCGGGAGCGTCACCCTGCGGAGAACAGCCCGGGTAGCTCTGGTGGGGGACATGGGGACGCGGCCTCCCGCACCGGGCGCCGGAAAGCCGTCGCGACCGCGCAGAGGGCCGGGTTCATCCTGGGTCGGGGTCTCTTGGGCCGGGGTCTCTTGGGTGGTCCTTCAGGGCGGTGATCGCCGCCGCGATTCGGGGGTTGTCGTGGGAGCCGCGCCGCAGGGCGAGCAGGATCCTGCGCCGCGGCACCTGGGCGCCTGCCAGGGACACCTGCACCACGTCCGGGTGGGGGACGGTCATCGCGATCCGCGGGACGGCCGCGATGCCCAGGCCGGCGGCGACCAGAGCGGTGGTGGCGGTGAGTTCCTGCGCGTAGTGGGCCACGCGGGGGGCGTATCCGACCGCGCGGGTGGCGGCCAAGAGCTCGATATAGGCGTCCTGGTGGGGGTGGCCGGTGATCCACTCCTCCTGGGCGGCGTCCTCCAGGCGGATCCGGTCGTGGGTGGCGAACCTATGGCCTTCGGGCACGAGCAGGTCGATGGGGTCGTCCAAGAGGTCCATGACCGCCACGTGGCTGTCGGCCACGTGACTGGTGGACTCGTCGGCGACGAAGAGCCCCAGGTCGATGGCGCCGGATTCCAGCTTGGCGAGGATCTCGGTGGAGTGGATCTCCTTGACGACCGGGGTCAACAGGGCGTGCCGCGCTCTCATCCGCAGGACGGCGGGCGCGATGATCGACGAGATCGCCGTGGGGAAGCCCCCGAGGGCGACCGACCCGCAGAGTCGGCCGGCGGCGGCGGTGACGTCGCCCAATGCCGTTTCCCACTGCGCGTTGAGCTTGCGCGCGTGGGCGACCAGGCGCCGGCCGGCCGGTGTGAGCCTGACCCGGCGGCCGTGCCGTTCGAGGAGGTCGACGTCCAACTCCGCGGCGAGCTCCTTGAGCTGTTTGGAAACCCCGGAGGGGCTGCGGTACAGCGCTTCGGCCGCTGCCGTCACGGTGCCGTACTCGCACACGGCGATCAGCAGCTGCAACCGGGCATCGATCATGCACTCATGGTGCACGGTTTCGATGAAAAACCGAACCTGGACCGCAGTGATCGGCCGCCATAGAACGGAGGTGCCAACCACGACCCGACCACTGGACGGCGGCACCGATGACCGAGCGGAGTCCGCACCGGCTGAACCCGCACCTGTATGGAATCCTGGCGCTCTTCGGCACGGTGATGCTCATCGGCGGAACCGACATGACCAAGGTGGCCGTCGCGCTGCCCGCCCTCAGTGGCGACCTGAACGTGGACTCGGTGCAGTCCTTGTGGGTCGCCGACATCTACCCGCTGGCCGCAGGCGTGGTGCTGGTTCCCAGCGCGGTGGCGGCGGACAGGTTCGGCCGCAAGCGCGGCTACCTGCTCGGCGTGCTCATCGCCGCCATCAGCGCGGCTGCGGCGGCTCTCGCGCCCACCGCGGAGGTGCTGATCGCCGCGCGCGTCGGCCAAGGGGTCGGTGCGGCGCTCCTGATCGCCGGGACGGTCGCGATCATCCGCGTGACGTTTCCCGGGCTGCGGTTGCGCGCCGTGGCCTACGGGGTGTGGACGGCCGGCTTCAGCGCCGGATCGGCCTTGGGTCCACTGCTCGGGGGAGGCATCGTCGAGCTGGCCCATTGGCGGTGGGTGTTCTGGATCAACGTGCCGGTACTGCTGATCTGCTTCATCGGTGCCCTGGTGGTGCTGCGGGAATCGAGGAACCCCGACCCGCCGAGTCTCGATGCGCTCAGCGCGGTCCTTTCGGCCATAGCCGTGGGTGCGCTCGTCGCCGGGCTGAAGGGACCGTCCCGGGCCGACATCGCCCCGTGGCTCAGCCTGGCGGCGATCGCGATCGCCGCCGTCGCCGCGGTGCTGTTCGTGGTCAGACAACTGCGCCTGCCACGGCCGTTCCTCGACGTCGGCCTCTTCACCAACGGCTTGCTGGCGAGCGCGGCGGCGGTGATCGCGGTGACCAACGGCGCGTTCAACGGGACCCTGTACCTGCTGATGCAGCGCTACCAGGTCGTCGATGGGCTGTCGGCGGTCCAGGCCGGGATCGCGCTGCTGCCGCTGGCCGCGGCCAGCGCGGTCGGCGGGCTCCTCGGCCCCGCCCTGCAACGCCGGTCGACCCAGCAGCACATCATCGCCGGGGGTCTGGCACTGACCGCGGCCGGGTTCGTACTGGTGGCCACTGCCAGGGGCGGCGGCGAGCTCGCGGGGATGACCCTTCTCGGGCTCGGGGCCGGGATCATCATGGCCATCGGTGCCAACGCCGTCATGAGCACGGCACCCGAGAACCGCGCGGCGGACGCCGGCGCCGTCCAGGAAAGCGCCTTCGCGCTGGGCGCCGGCACCGGTGTCGCCGCTCTCGGGGTCCTCGCCATCCACTCCGGCGCCCGCGGCGCCCCCGGCGCCTCGGCGTCGGCCGTCTACGGTCCCGGAGCCGAGACGGCACTGGTCATCGGGGCGCTCGCCTACGCGTCCTTCGCCGTTGCGGCAAGCGTCGTCATCCTCGGCACCCGCACAGGCACCCCACCGGTCCGCGCCACGCAGTCGACCGGTGAGCGTTGACAGCCCGCGGCCACGGCCGCGTGCGCACGGCCCGGGCGTCCTCGTGCAGGCGTCGATCACTCCCCGGCGGTCACGGCTCCTGGCGGACCTCGCGGACCCCGTACTCCGGCGCTCCGGTCGGCGCGTACACCTGGGCGGCGACTCCGCTCGGTGTCGTCTCGCTGCTCAGCATCCGCAGTCCGGTGGGGACGCCGTCCGCAGGGAACAGCCGCCGACCGCTCCCCACGACCACCGGCGCGACCATCAGCCGCAGCTCGTCGACCAGCCCGGCCGCCAGGAGCGACGCACCGAGGCGGGCGCTGCCGTGGATGTGCAGTTCGCGCCCCGGCCGCCGCTTCAACTCGGCGACCTGGGCCGGCACATCGCCGGCGAGGACCGTGGTCGGCTCCCAGCCGCCCTCGGCGAGGCTGTTCGAGGCCACGTATTTCGGCAGGCCGTTGAGCTTGGCCGCGATGGGGTCGTCCGGGTCGTCCGAGGTGGGCCAGTCGCGCGCGAAGTTCACATAGGTGCGGCGCCCGAACAGGAACGCGTCGGCCTCGTCGAGCCAGCCCGTGACGATCCGCAGGAACGCGTCGTCCAGGTGCGGGACGAGCCAGCCGCCCCGGGTGAACCCGTCGCTGGTGTCCTCCTGCGGGGACCCGGGGCCCTGCGCCACGCCGTCGAGCGACAGGAACTCCTGGAGTATCAGCTTCACGGTGCCCACCCTTTCCTCGGCGCCGAGGCGCCTGCCGCCCCGGCCCAGTGGTGACCGCGCGGCCCGCGAGAACTCATCGGTCCCGACCGGATGCCGCCACCGCGGGGCCGCCCCGTTGCGCCCACCGCATCGCCGCTTGTCGCAATATACCCTATTGGGGTATATTGCGTGCCTGCTTGCTGTACCCGATCACCGACGGAGAGAGGCGGGCCCGATGGCCGTCGAAGGACATGTCGCGGACGGATTCGACGCGGTGCGCGAGGTCTTCCGGGAACTCGTCGACAACGGCGCGGAGACCGGGGCCGGGCTGTCGGTCTGGCGCGGCGGCAGCGAGGTCGTCCGACTGAGCGGCGGATGGGCCGATTCCGAGCGGCGCCGCCCGTGGACCCGCGACACACTGGTCCAGCCCTACTCCGTGTCGAAGCCGTTCGCCTCGCTCGCAGCCCTGGTCGCGGTCCGCGACGGCGCACTGGACCTGGACGATCCGGTCTCCGACCACTGGCGCGGGTACGGGCGCCGCGGCAAGGAGCGCACCACGCTGCGCCACGTCCTCACCCATCAGGCGGGCCAGCCCCGGTTCCCGGCGGCGGCAGCGGCACTGGATCCGCTGGACGGCGCCGGGCTGCGCGACAGCCTCGCCGCCGCGGCGCCGGAGTACGCCCCGGGTACGTCGCTGGGGGAACACGCCCTGACCTACGGCCACCTGATCGACGGCATCCTGCGCGCGAGTGCAGGCACCTCGCTGGGAGAGGTGTTCAACGACGTGGTGCGGCCCGCATTGGGGTTGGACGCCTGGTTCGGGGTGCCCGACCACGCGCTGCACCGCGTCGCCGACCTGGAGCATGCCGATCCCGGCTGGGCGCGGCGGCTCCCCTCCGCACCGTGGCTGGCGACCCCCTCCGGGGTCCTGGACGCAGGGCTGTCGAACTCCAGCGCGTGGCGCCAAGGCGTCTTCGGCGGGGTGAACCTGCACGCGAGCGCGAGCACCGTGGCGGCGTTCCTCGCCGAACTCACCAGCGAGGACGGGCCCGTCCGCGCGCTGCTGGGACCCCGGCTGCACGAGGAGTACCTCGCCCCGCAGGTCACGGGCCACGACGAGGTCTTCGGTACCCGGCTCACCTGGACACTGGGGTTCCTGCGCGACGACGCCAAGATCGCCAAGGGCGGGGTCGGCGGCTCGGCCGCATGGTGGTCGATCGCCAACGGCCACGCCTGCGCCTACCTGACCCGCCGCCTGGACGACCACTCCCGCGCCGCGGCGATCGCGGCGGCCCTGGGCGACGACCTGACCGTGGCGCCCGTGAGCTGAGCAGGAGCGCGGGCCGGAGCCGCCCCGGAGATCCGCGCCGCGCCCGGCGACCGCATGCCGCGGCCGCCCGCGGATCTCAGACGACGGCCCTGTCGCGGGCGTGGGCGGCGATCGTGTCGGCGGTCTCCTCGGGTGTGAGGGCCTCGGTGTCGAGCCACCAGCCGACGCCGCCCAGTTGTTCGCGCATCAGCCGGTAGGACGGCGCGAAGTCGAAGTCGACGCCCTGTTCGGCGGGACGTGCGGCGTTGCGGCGGCGGCACACCGACAAGGGCGGGGCCAGCGCGACGAACATGACCGGTGCGGGCCGCAGCATGCCCAGCATCAGGTCGAGCAGCCATCGGTCGACGATGGTGTACTCGACGACCGGGACGATGCCGCTGTCGGCGAAGTTGTTCGCCAGTGTGCACATGTTGCGGGCGCACAGCCGCAGCTGGCGCAGCGACTCCTCGGCGGGTTCCCCGTTGAAGCCGACCCGCCCCTGGACGACCGTGTAGGAGAGCACGTCCCCGCTGATGTGGGCCGCGCGCGGGTACCGGGCGGCGACCAGCGGCGCCACCGTGGACTTCCCCGCTCCCGGCACCCCCGAGAGGATCAGGCACCCGCTCGACTCCGGACCTGCCATTTCGACGCTCCCTCGGGTGGCGGAGCGAGGATCGTCGCATCCCCGATGGCGGCCGCGCACCTGTATTTCCACCGATCGGGCGGGATTCTCCGCGGGACGCCGGCGGCGGCCTGCGCCCGGCGACGCGCGAGGGAGCGGCCCGCGCCGCAATCCCCGGCCCGTCGGCGTGGCGGCATCACTGCGTCAGATTGACGTCAATTTCACTCGAAATGACGTCAGAATTGTGTCATAGTGGCGTCATCGATCGCACGCCGGCCACCTCCGGAACGAACCGGCCTCGGGGCGAGAACGCGTACCGGGGGCGGACCCGCTCGAGGATGCACGGCCTTCCGGTCGGCGGATCCGAAGCGGATCTCCGACCACGCTCCGCCCCTCCCTCTCCCGAGCCGCACCCCGCGGCCCGCCGGCACGACGTCCAAGGAGGACACCTTGCAGCACCGAACACCGGAACACGCGGCCGAGCGGCCCACCGAACCCGGGCCGGGCCGCTCCGAACCGGTCCCCTTCCCCAGGGACCGCCCCAAGGGCTGCCCCTTCGACCCGCCCACCGAGCTGGCGCACATCCGCGCCGAGCGGCCACTGGTCCGGCTGGCCTACCCCGACGGCCCCCCGGGGTGGCTGGCCACCGGCCACGCCGTCGTCCGCGCGGTACTGGCCGACCCCCGCTTCAGCGGACGCTACGAGCTGCTGCGCCTCCCCTTCCCCGGCATGCCCGCCGAGGGCCTGCCCCCCGCGCCGATCGGCGACCTCACCGGGATCGACCCGCCCGAGCACACCCGCCTGCGCAAACCGCTCGCCGGGAAGTTCACCGTCCGCCGGATGCGCCTGCTGACCGAGCGGGTCGAACAGATCACCGCCGAGTGCCTGGACGCCATGGCGGAGCACGGTCCGCCGGTCGACCTGCTGACGATGTACGCGCAGCCCATCCCCACGATGATGATCTGCGAGCTGCTGGGCGCGCCCTACGCCGACCACGCGTTCTTCCGGCGCCACACCGAAACGCTCATCTCGCAGAGCGCACCAGGGGCCGAACAGGAGGCCGCCCTCGCCGCCATCCACGAGTACCTGGGCGAACTCGTCCTGGCCAAGCGTGCGAACCCCACCGACGACCTGCTCAGCGACCTCACCGACACCGACCTCACCGACGCGGAGCTCGCCGGCGTCGGCGGCTTCCTGCTCGGCGCCGGGCTGGACACCACCGCCAGCATGCTGGCGCTCGGCACCTTCGCCCTGCTGCGCGACCCGGACCAGCTCGCCGCCCTGCGCACCGGCGACGGCGACGGCATCGACAGGGCCGTCGAAGAGCTGATGCGCTACCTGGCCATCGCGGAGACGGGCGCCCGGGCGGCGCTGGAGGACGTCGAACTGGACGGGCAGCTGATCAAGGCGGGCGAGACGGTGGTGCTCTCCCTCCTGGCCGCCAACCGCGACCCCGAGCGCTTCCCCGACCCCGACACGCTCGACCTGCGCCGCAACGCCACCGGGCACCTGGGCTTCGGCCACGGCGTCCACCAGTGCCTGGGGCAGCAGCTGGCCCGGGTCGAGATGCGCGTCGCCTTCCCCGCGCTCTTCGCCCGCTTCCCGACGCTGCGCCTCGCCGTCCCGCCCGAGGAGGTGCCCTTGCGCTCCGCGGCGAACATCTACGGTGTGCGCGGGCTCCCCGTCACCTGGGACGGGGTGTAGGGCGATGCGGATCGGCACCGACCGCGACCGATGCATCGGCGCGGGCATGTGCGTCCTGACCGCACCCGAGGTGTTCGACCAGGACGCCGAGGACGGCAGGGTGCTGCTGCTCGACGCCGAACCGCCGGACGGCCTTCAGGGCGCGGCCCGGCGGGCGTCCTTCCTCTGCCCCTCCGGAGCGATCAGCACAACATCGCCCGACCGCCCCGCGCCGCGCCCCCCGCACCGGGGGTGATCCCGGGGCGGCCCGGTGGCCCGGGCCGCGCGGCGGACGCGCCCCCGGGCGCGGAGGTCACCGGTCCGGGCCGCCGGACGCCGGGCCGCCGGACGCCGCGTCGGCGGCCTGGCCCGGTGCGGGCACGCGGGCGCCCTCGGCGGGGGCGTCGACGGTGGCGAGGTCGTGCGGCACCGGGCAGCCCTGCGGGAAGGTCCCGATCCGGCTCGGG
Organism: Murinocardiopsis flavida; assembly: GCF_003014485.1. Lineage (GTDB taxonomy): Bacteria > Actinomycetota > Actinomycetes > Streptosporangiales > Streptosporangiaceae > Murinocardiopsis > Murinocardiopsis flavida. The sequence continues at coordinate 24,074 of NZ_PYGA01000015.1, forward strand.
TGGAAGCCGTCGGGGTAGCTGCGGATGTTCGGATTCATCCGGGCCCACCGGGGCTTCTCGCGCGGCGGCATGAACCGCACGATCCGCGCGCGCAGCCGCACGGCGCCCGGCGAGGCCGCGCGCCAGAACCGCGACGGCCGGTCGTAGCGGAACGCCTCGACGAGCCGGTCGTCGAGCAGGCCCATCGTGAACGGGCGGATGAGGGGCCGCTGCCAGCGCGGATAGAAGCCCACCATGATGTCGAGCGTGGCGTCGGAGGTGCGGCGGCCGCCCTCGCTGTAGGCGAAGTGCTCGGCCTCGTAGGACTCGAAGTACGCGCGGAACCCGGCGTAGTCGGCGGGGATGTCCTTGATCCCCATGTGCCTGCCGAGGCCGCGGTAGTAGTTGGTCGACGCCGCGATCTCGTGGTCGCTGAGCCGGCGCCAGCCGAACCCGAGGTCGTTGAGCCAGCGCACCGGCATCACCACGAAGGTGCTCAGGACGTACAGGTAGTCGCCATTGCTGATGGTGTAGGAGCGGTGCATCTGGTTCATCCGGCGCAGCGCGTCGCGGCCCCGGCCGGTCTCGAACCCGTGCTCGACCATCTCGCTGAGGATGAGCGCGGTGTCGTCGTAGCGGTGCTGGGGGCGGTCGGTGAACTCGCGGGTCCGCCCCAGCAGCTCGCCGATGCTCGGCACCGCGTAGGTGCGGTAGAGGGCCAGCCCGAGCGCCTGCTCGAGGTCCCACGGGAACTCGTGCGCGCCGAGGATCTGGACGATGCGCAGGCAGTCGGCCTCGGCGTCGAGCCCGTGGATCGTGTCGTACCAGTCGAATCGCTTCATCGGAGGGCTCTCATCGTCGCCGCGGTGAACAGGGGGAGGTAGGCGGAGAGGGAACCGCTGATCGCGGACCGTGGTCGGACCCCAGCTTATACGGGGACGGCGGTCGACTCCGTGATGTGCCGCACGAGTGCCGAAAGGACCTCCTTGCCCGACGCGCGGCTCCGCGCGTCGCACATGACCACGGGGATGCCCGGCGGCAGGCTCATCGCCTCGCGCACTTCCGCGGCGTCGTAGTGGTGCGCCCCGTCGAAGCGGTTCACCGCGACGACGAACGGGATCTCGCGGCGCTCGAAGAAGTCCACCGCGGGGAAGGAGGTGTCCAGGCGGCGCGTGTCGGCGAGGACGACCGCGCCGAGGGAGCCGAGGGCCAGCTCGTCCCACATGAACCAGAACCGCTGCTGGCCCGGCGTGCCGAACAGGTACAGCACGAGGTCGGCGTTGATCGTGATGCGGCCGAAGTCCAGCGCGACGGTCGTGGTGGTCTTCTGCTCCACGCCCGAGGTGTCGTCGACGCCGAGGCTGGCCTCGGTCATCAGCTCCTCTGTGGTCAGCGGCGGGATCTCGCTGACGGCGCCCACGAGGGTCGTCTTGCCCGCCCCGAAACCGCCGGCGACGAGGATCTTCAGGGCCGCGGGGATGCGTTCCTCGGCCCGGTCGAGGTCGGGGTCAGAGTCGTTGGATGCCATCGAGTACCGCCTGCAATATGTCCCGGCTCACCGGGCTCTTCGACTTGAAGGGGGCGCGGGCGAGGAGGTGGCCCCGCGCGATGAGGTCGCCGAGCAGCACCTTGATCACGGCGACGGGGACGTCCATGTGCGCCGCGACCTCGGCGACCGACTGCGCCCGCCGGCAGATCCGCAGGATCTGGAGCTGCTCGGGTTCGAGCGCGATCTCGTCGACGTCCTCGCGGACCGCGATGACCACGCTGATCATGTCCAGTTGGACCGTGTCGGAGCGCTCGCGCCCCCAGGTCATGACGTAGGGCCGCACCAGGGGGCCGGCGTCGCCGGGGCCGCCCTGGTGGCCTTCCGGGGTGCCCACGCGGCTACCGCGCCGTGTTCTCGGGCCCCGACCCCTCGGGCGGGGCCAGGTCGGCGAGGGGTGTGGCGTCGAGGAACTGGCCGACCTGCTCGATGAGGACGTTCATCTCGTAGGCGATGAGGCCGATGTCGGACTCCTCGCCGGAGATCACGGCGAGGCAGGCGCCGTTGCCCGCCCCGGTGACGAACAGGTGCGCGTGCTGCATCTCCACGACGGTCTGGAGGACGGGCCCGCCGCCGAACTGGCGCCCGGTACCGCGCGCCAGGCTCTGGAACGCCGACGCGAGCGCGGAGAGGTGGTCGGCGTCCTCCTTCGCGAGGTCCTTGGACCTGCCGATGAGCAGGCCGTCGGCTGACAGCAGGATCGCGAACCTGGTCCCGACGGCCCGTTCGACGAGTCCGTCGAGCAGCCAGTCCAGGTCCCTCGCGGCGTTGTTCGTCACGCTCATCCTTCCCTCCCAGTCGGTTCCGTCGCTCCGAGGTCGGCGCCCGGCCGACCGAGGCGCTTGCGGCCGTCGCGGCGTCCCATCTGCGTGCCCTCCTGGAACGCCGACATGTTCCGGCGCAGCCGCTGCGACCGGTCGGTGCCCTCCAGCGGCGCCGCCACCGCGGCCGCCGCCCCGTCCTCGAACAGCTGCGGCGCGAGGTGGCTCTGCGGGGTGCGCTTGGGGAGTTTCGGCCGCCCGTCGGGCAGAGTGTCGGCCTCGGGCCGCGGCGGTGGCCCGTCGGCGGCGTCGGGCGGATCGGCGGGGGCGGGCTCGGGCGGCGCCGGCGGCCGCGGCGCCGCGTCCCCCTGATCGTCGCCGTTCAGGTCCTGACCCGCCGGTTCGGCGTCGGCGGCGAGCATGTCGCCGACGGCCGGGCCGACCGCCGACGGGACGGCGGGGCCGGTGCCGTCCTCGCCGCCGAAGCGGGGGCGGGGGTCATCGGCCGCCGCCTCGTCGCCGCCGGTGTCCGCGTCGCCCTGCGGCGCGGGCGGCGGCGACCCGGCGTCGATGAGGGTCAGCGGCAGCAGCGCGATGGCCTGCACGCCGCCGTAGGGCGAGGAGCGCAGCCGCACCTTGATGTCGAGGCGCTGCGCCAGCCGGGAGACCACGAACAGGCCGAGCCGCATCTTCTGGTGCAACCGCATGACGTCGAACTCGGGCGGGTTCGCGAGGAGCGCGTTCGCCGCCTCGAAGTCCGCCTCGGTCATGCCGAGGCCGCGGTCCTCGATCTCGACGGACACACCGTTGGGGACCTGCTCGCTGCGCAGGTGGACCTGGGTGTGCGGCGGGGAGAACATGGTGGCGTTGTCGACCAGTTCGGCGACGAGGTGGATGACGTCGGCGACCGCCGACCCCCTGAGGGAGACCTGCGCCATCTGCTGCCGCTTGACCCGGGTGTAGTCGCCCGACTCGGAGATGGCGCCGCGGAGCACGTCGACCAGCGGCATGGGCCGGTGCCAGGTGCGCCCCGGGGTCTCGCCGCCGAGGATCAGCAGGTTCTCGGCGTTGCGCCGGGACCTGGTGGCGAGGTGGTCGAGCTTGAACAGCTCGGTGAGCTGCTCCGGCTTCTCCTGCTCCTTCTCCAGCTTGTCGAGCAGGCTGAGCTGCCGGTGGACCAGGGTGTGGCTCCGGTGGGCGATGTTGAGGAACACCTTGTTGACGCCGTCGCGCAGCTCCGCCTGGCGGACCGCCGCGGCGACCGCGGTGCGCTGCGCGGCGTTGAACGACCGCGCGACCTCGCCGATCTCGTCGGAGCCCTGGGTGACCTCGGGGACCTCGGCGGCGACGTCGACGTGCTCGCTGCGGCCGAGCCGCTCGACGATGTCGGGCAGCCGGTGGTCGGCGAGCTCCTGGGTCTCGTCGCGCAGCGTGTGGAGGCGCTCGACCAGGGAGCGGGAGGAGCGCAGCGCGAACATGAACGCCAGGGCCGACACCAGCGCGACGCCGATGCTCCCGGCGGCGGCCATCATGATGGCCTGGTTGGCGACCACCCGCTGTTCCGCGCCGGAGTGCAGCGCCTGGGCCGCGCCGATCTCGGTCAGCTCGTCCTTGACGGGGGCGAACGCCGCACGCCACTCGCGCGGTTCGGCCGGCATCGACCGGGTTTCGGTGGTCTCGCCGGTGGCGGGGTCGCGCTCGGTACCGGCACCGTCCTCGATGACCCGCTCCTCCAGGTCGGTGAGGCCGGCGTAGCGGTCGCCGGTGAGCAGCGCTTCGAGGCGGCGGTCCTGCGCGGGTGCCAGGGTGCCGCGCACCGACGACAGCGCGGACTGGTAGGCGCCGACGAGGCGGGTGAACTCGTCGTGGTCGGCGCTCGTCAGCTCCCCTGCCGCCAGGCCGCGGGCGAGCTGGGCGTCGGCCCGCGCCAGCAGGTCGACGGCGCGGAACATGGTGACGGCGCGCATGCCGGGTTCCATCACGCTGGTGTCGGTGACCGACTGGCCCTGCTCGTCGAAGAGCTTCGTGCCCGATCCGATGAGGCCGTTGTAGTAGGCGAGGACGTCGGCGCGCCCGGCGTCGCCGGAGTCGACGTCCGCGCGGATCTCGGCGATGCCCTCGAACCGCTGCCGGAAGTCCGCGAGGCGTTTCGCGACGTTGTCCGGTGCGTAGGGTGCGAGCGACTCGAACTCGCCGAGGAACGTCTGCATGCTGGTGTCGGCGGAGTCGCGCGCCCTGGCGACGCTGTCCCGCTGCTCGCCGGGTTCTTCCAGGTAGGCGATCGTGGCCGACCGTTCGTCCATGATGTCGGTCAGCGACACCGCCGAGGGCGTGAGGAGGTCCTCGGTGATGCTGGCGAGTGCGTACTCCATGACGGCGTTGTAGCCGAGGGAACCGCTGATGCCGAGCCACATCGCCACGAGGGCGGCGGTCGGCACCAGGACGAGCCTGCGGAGCCGGGACTTGATGCTGATCTCGCGCCGTTGCTTCGCTGCCTGCACTGCTCTCCTCCCCCGAATGCGAAAAGCGCCGGTACGAACCGGGGCGCCGACCGAATGAGCCGGGGGGACGGGTCTGCTGCGCGGCGGCGGGCTTGGCCCTCGGCCTGCTGCCGTGTCGGGAGGTCCGGGAGGGGCGCGCCGATCACGAAGCAGGGGTTTTCCACCAGTACGGCCAACTCGGCCATCGGATGTTACCCCGTCGCAATGACGGGCTCATGGGCCGCGGTGGGCCAATGCGCCCCGCGGCGCGGCCCGGCGGCCCGCGGGGTCGCACACTCCCAACTGGGACTTCTCGGGCCGCTGCGACGGAGGGTCACGGCGGCCGCGGCCGGACGCCGGTGCACGACGGCGGCAAGCCATATCGAAAAGTTACCGAGTGTGCCTTATTTGTCACAATATCCGCGTTTTCGCGGTCGCAACGAGGCGGCCCGGGGCGCCGCTCTCCGCGACGCGCGCCGGGTCCGCGGCGGCGCGGGGCCGCGCGCAGGCCCCGCGCACCGGGCCGGTCACTCGTCCCAGGGGACGGCGGCGAGGACGCCTCCGCCGTGGAAGCGGTGGAAGGCGGCGTCGAGGTCCATGGCGGGGTGGCGGATGACGGGGACGTAGGTGCGCCGGGTCGCCCCGCGGAGGTCGGCGAGCGTCGCGGAGTCCGGGAGCAGCGCACCGGCCTGCGCCAGAACGGGATCGGTCGAGGCGCGCGCCGTCGTGGCGTCGATGACCGCGGCCTCCGGCGGGTTCCGCCAGGCGCTCCAGTCGTGCTCCGGGTCTCCGGCAGTGCCCGCGACCGCCGTGAAGTCGCCCCAGAGCAGCGCGCGGAACGCGGAGCCGAAGTGGTCGAATCCGCCGTCGCGCACGGCGCGCGCCGCGCTGCGGACGGCGCCAGCGAGCAGCAGCAGCCAGTGCCCGAGGCTGGGCGCCTCGAAGCGGGCGTCGAGGCCGTCCCAAAGGGACAAGACCCCGTTCCACTCGCCCGCGGCGGGGTCGACGTCGACGTAGTAGGTCTCGGCCACGCCGTTCGTGTGCAGGATGCGAAAGGTCCCGGGGTCGCCGCACCGGGTGTAGAACGGGCCGCCGGGGTCGTCGTTGGCGCCGTGCCCGACGGTGAACTCCTCGTCGGTCCGGCCGCTCGCCTTCAGCGTCCGCAGCCCGCCGGTCTCGCGCAGGATCCGCCGGACGGATTCGGGAACGGGAACCTCCCACGCGTCCATGGCGGGGTCGTCCACTCCCGGCAGGAGCTCCATCGCGCCGTCGGCGGCCTCCTCGGCCGCGCGCAGTTCCGCGAGGACGTGCGCCGGTTCGGGCGGTGCAGGGGGTCGAGCTCCCACCAGGTCTCCCTCAGGTGTCGTTCAGGACCGTCGAGCAGAGCCTGCCACGCGGGACCAACGGGCGGTCCCCGACCCCCATGGCGCCGGGCGGCACGGTGGGGGTACTCTGGCCACATCGCTACACACATGTGCAGCAAACAATCGATGAGTATAGTAATTTGCACACACGGATAGGAGACCGATGGCAGCGCCCGACCCCGAGGACCTCACCGCCCGCGCCCGCATCAGGGACGCGGCGATGCAGCAGTTCGGTGAACACGGATTCGCACGCGCCACGATCCGCGGCATCGCCGAGGCGGCCGGCGTGTCGTCGGGGCTGGTGCGGCACCACTTCGGATCGAAGCAGGCTCTGCGCGAGGCGTGCGACGCCCACCTGACCAAGCTCATCCGGGCGCTCAACGCCGATGCGCGCTCCTTCCCCGCCGTCGGCCCCAGAGCACCCTCAACCGCGATGCGGCCCTACGAGCGGTACCTGGCCCGGGCGCTGACCGAGGGGGCCGCCTGCGCGGTGTTCGACGACATGGTGACCCTGAGCGAGAGCTGGCAGGTCGAGGCCGACGCCGCACAGTCCGTCCCACCCGAGACCGATCCCCGGGTGCGGGCGACGATCGGCACCGCCATGGCCCTGGCGATCCCCGTCCTGCGCTCGCACATCTCCCGGGGACTCGGCGTCGACACCACCGAGCCCGAGGGCGAGCGGCTGCTGCTGCGCGCCCTGGTCGACATCTACTCCCACCCGATCCTCGGCACCGACGAGGCCGCGGAGATCAGGGCCGCACTCGACGGGACACCTCCGCACCCCCCGCGACCAGGCACGGGGCCGGCCCCTGCCGACGCAAGGAGCGACGACGATGAATGACGCCATCGACGTGTCCGGACTGACCAAGGCGTTCGGGGCCGCCAAGGCCCTCGACGGCTTCGACCTCAGGGTGCGGACCGGCGAGGTCCACGGCTTCCTCGGGCCCAACGGCGCCGGGAAGAGCACGACGATCCGGATCCTGCTCGGCATGGTGCGCGCGGACTCCGGCACGGTACGGCTGCTCGGCGGCGACCCGTGGGCGGCTGCGACCGAGCTGCACCGCCGGCTGGCCTACGTCCCCGGCGATGTGGCGCTGTGGCCGAACCTCACCGGGGGCGAGGTCATCGACCTCCTCGGCAGGCTGCATGGCGGGCAGGACCGAAAGCGCCGCGACGAGCTGATCGCGCGCTTCGAGCTCGACCCCCGCAAGCGCAGCAGGACCTACTCCAAGGGCAACCGGCAGAAGGTGGCCCTGGTCGCCGCGCTCTCCGCCGACGTGGAACTGCTGATCCTGGACGAACCGACCTCGGGCCTCGACCCGCTCATGGAGGCGGTGTTCCGCGACGTCATCGCCGAGGAGCAGCGGCGCCGCGACCGGACGGTGCTGCTGTCCAGCCACATCCTCTCCGAGGTCGAGGCCCTCTGCGACCGGGTCACGATCATCCGCGACGGCCGCTCGGTGGAGTCCGGCACGCTCACCGAACTGCGGCACCTGACCCGCACCTCCGTCCAGGCCGAGGTGGCGGACAGCGCCGACGGGCTGACCGGCCTGAGCGGGGTGCACCAACTCGTGGTCGAGGACGGCCGGGTCCGGTTCGACGCCGACCCCGACGCGCTCGGCGCCGCCCTCGGGGTGCTCGCCGACGCCGGGGTGCGCGGCCTCGTCAGCCACCCGCCGACACTGGAGCAGCTCTTCCTGCGCCATTACCAGGGCGCGGCAGCGGATTCCGCTGCCGCCGCGGCGGCAGCGCAGGAGGCACGGTGAGCGCCATGGCGGGCACCGCGACCCTCGCCCGGCTGGTCCTGCGCCGCGACCGCTGGTTCCTGCCGCTGTGGACGGTCTTCCCGGCGTTCGTCCTGCTGGTCTTCGTCGGCGCGTTCAACGGCGCCTTCCCCACCGCGGAATCGCGTGTCGAGTACGCCGAGACCAGCCTGCACAACGCGGCCTTCACCGTCACCTACGGCGCGCTCCAAGGGCCCGGCCTCGGCGAACTCGTGACCTGGCGGGCCGGGTTCCTCCCCGTGGTGCTGGCGCTGATCAGCCTGCTGGTGATGCTGCGCCACACCCGGGTGGAGGAGGAGGCCGGACGCAGGGAACTGGTCGCCGCCACCGCCGTCGGGCGCAACGCGGCGATGGCGGCCGCACTGGTCGTGGTCTGCTCGGCGGGCGCCGTTCTGGGCGCGCTGTGCGCGCTCGGGCTGATGGCGAGCGGCCTCCCGACAACGGGGTCCTGGGCCTATGGACTCGGAATCACGGCCGTGACCTGGACATTCGCCGCCATCGGCGCTCTCGTCGCGCAGGTGACCACCGAGACCGGGAGCGCCCGCGTGCTCGGTGTGGTGGTCATCGGCCTCGCCTTCCTCGCGCGCGGCGTCGGCGACGTCAGCGCCCAGACCGGTGGGTCGCTGGGGTGGCTGTCGTGGGTGTCGCCGATCTCCTGGGCCGCCCTGCCGCGGCCGTTCAGCGGTGAGCGCTGGTGGCCCGTTGCCGTCTTCGTCGTCGTGATCGCCCTGCTGATCGCGGCGGCGGTCGCCCTGTCGGCGCGGCGCGACCTCGGCGGTGGCGTGCTGCACCCGCGTCCCGGGCCGGCGGAGGCGGGCCCCAGGCTGCGCTCTCCGGTGGCCCTGGCGTGGCGCCTCCAGCGCGGCGGCCTGATCGGCCAGGCGATCGGTGCGGTCATCGTGGGCGGCGCGGTCGGCGGGATCGCCGTGAGCATCGGCGCCCTGATGACGAGGGCCGCCGCAGGACGCGAGCTGCTGGAGCGGCTCGGCGGGCCCGGCACCGTCATCGACCAGTACCTCGCGGGCATGATGATGCTGCTCGGGGTCCTGTCCTGCGCGTTCGCCGTCCACACGCTGCTGCGCATGCGCGTGGAGGAACGCGACGGCCGCGCGGAACTCCTGCTCGCCGGCCCTGTCGACCGGTTGCGCTGGGCAGCGGGGCACCTGGCTTTCGCGCTGCTCAGCGGGGCGGTGGTGGTCGTGGGCGCGGGAACGGCGATGGGCCTCGGGCTCGGTGCCGCCACCGGCGACCCCTCCCAGGTCCCCCGCGTCCTGGCCGCAGCACTGGTGCAACTGCCCGCGGCCTGGCTGTTCACGGGGCTCGCCTTCGGGCTGCTCGGGTGGCTGCCGCGGTGGGCGGCGGCCACCTACGCGGTGGCGCTGGTCAGCCTGTTCTTCGGCTGGATCAGCGGCGAACTCGCACCGGACCTGTGGATCCGCAATCTGTCGGTGTTCGAGCACCTGCCCAAGCTCCCGGGCGGCGCGTTCACCCCCGTTCCCTTGGCGGTCCTGACGGTCGCCGCCGCAGCGCTGGTCGCCGCGGGCTTCCTCGGCCTGCGCCGCCGGGACCTCGCGCCCGGCTGAACCGGCGCCGGCCCGCCCGCCCCGCCGCAGCGGGGCGGGCGCGGTTCACCGCACCGGGAGGTCAGGTTCTGACGCGCACGACGCAGGTCCCGCCGGCCCGGTCCCAGAGGGTGCGGAAGCGCGGGTCCCACCGCGACCACAGCGCGAGGAACACGGCGAGGAGGGGGAAGAGCGCACACGGCGCGAAGACCATGGCCCGCACAACGGCCTGCACCAGTTCGGGCGGGTATCCGGTCTGGGCGTCGACCACTCGGGTGCCCGCCGCCAGCCTGCCGAGCGTGCGCCCCCAGAGCGCGACCGGCACCGTCCAGTACACCGAGACGGCGCAGACGACGAGGCCGAAGACCCAATCCTGGTCGCCGGCGCCCGCCGCCTCGGCCGCCAGGACGATCCCGACGGCCAGGATCGAGACGACCCCGTTGTCCAGGAAGAAGCTGAGGAAGCGGGCCCCCAGCCCCGCGGGCGGCCCGATGGGCGGCGGGAACCCGTTCGGGTAGGGCGGGAGCACCCGGCCGTTGGGCGAGGGCTGCGCCGCGGAGGGGTCATGGGGCAGAAAGAAGGCATGGGCGTCGGCCATAACGCGTCCTGACAGGTGGGGGATGAGGACGGGCCCGCGGAGTGCACGCACCGTTGCGGCACCGGCACTCCCTCGGCGCCGTCCACCCTGCCACTGATCGGCGGCGCTGTCGGCGGACGTGCCGCATCCGGCCACCTCCGGACGCGCCGGGCGCGGTGCCGCCGCGTCAGCGGCGGGCGAGCCAGGTGATCAGAACGCCGTTGGGGAACGGCTCGCGGGCCGTCACCGTGAAGGGTGTGGGGTCGAATCCCCCGGCGAACACCGGGATCCCCGCCCCGGCGACCACGGGGTAGGTCTTGAGGATCAGTTCGTCGATCTCGGGCAGCAGCGATCCGGCGAGGCCGCCGCCCCCGCACAGCCAGATGTCGCCGCCCGCCTCCTTCTTGAGGTCGCGGACGAGCGCGAGCGGGTCGCCGCCGACCGCGGTGACCGCCGGGTCGGGGGCCGTCGCGAAGCCGCCCGACACCACGTACTGGCGCAGGTGGGCGTACGGGCTCGACAGGCCGTGCTCGTACACCACGCGGTAGGTGCCGCCGCCCATCACGACGGTGTCGAAGCGCCGGTTGGGGGTGCCGACGAGCCCGGCGCCTTCGCGCATGGGGGTGGGGACGGTCTCGGGGTATCGCTCGTTGACCCACGCCGCGTAGGCGGCGGCCTCCTGCGCACCGCCCACGGGGAAGAAGTCGACCTCGCCGCCTGGTCCGGCGATGTATCCGTCGGTCGAGGCGCCGATGTAGTAGACGAGTTTTCGCATCCGAACAGAACTCCCAGTGAAGTACTATGATTGTAGTGGTTCACTCAGAGTACTACACATGGAGTGGTGTGAGTGGGGCGTAGGAACACCGAGCGCCGGACGGCCCTTGTCGACGCCGCCATCGAGGTGCTCGCCGACGAAGGCGCCCGAGGGCTGACCTTCCGCGCGGTGGACGCCCGCGCCGCCGTGCCCGCCGGGACCGCGTCCAACTACTTCGCCACCCGGGACGACCTGCTCACCCAGGCGGGCGCCCGGGTGTACGAACGGCTCCGGCCCGACGACGCGGTCATCGCGCGGCAGCGGGCCGGCGCGCCCGACCGGGCGGGCTACGCGGCGCTCATGCACGAGATGGTCGACCGCATCAGCGCCTTCCGCTCCGGCTACCTGGCGCTGCTCGAACTGCGCCTCGAAGCGACCCGGCGCCCGGAGCTGCGCGCGGTGCTGACCCGGCGCGTGCGCGCCGACATCGACGCCAACACCGCGTCCCGCGAGGCCGCGGCCCTCCCCGGCGACGCCACGGCGGTCCGGCTGCTCTACCTGGCGCTCAACTGGCTCATTGTCGAACAGCTCACCCTCCCCGACGTGTTCTCGGCGGCCGAGCGCGCGGAGCTGGTGACGGCGGCCGTCGAACGGGTCGTGGCGCCGGCCGAAGCACCGGCCCCGCGCCCGCCCGCGCCGTAGTCCGGCCCCCGCCCGCGCCGCGCGGGGGCCGGACTACTGCGCGGGCGACGTGGGGGCGGCCGAAGTGGAGGGGCGGCCACGCGGAGAATTGTTGGCGAGGCTAACCTAACCGGATGCGCAAAGGACCGATCGCCGCACCGCAGGCGACGCAGCACCGCCCATGGGCCGCCGCAGTACTGTCCGCGCTGGTCGCCGCCGCGCTGACCGGGTGCGGGGTGCCCGATGACGACGCCGGCGGGTCCAAGGCGGGCGATCCGGCGGTCGCCGAGGACGGCGCCCGATTCTCCACCTCCGACAAGGAGACCGCCCGGCTGGGCAGCGACGCCGAGCCCGGGGCGTTCCCCCGTACCGTCGAGCACGCGAGCGGCAGCACCGAGATCACCGAGAAGCCGTCCCGCGTGGTCGTCCTCGACACCGGCGAACTCGACGACGTCCTCTCGCTGGGGGTCACCCCGGTGGGCATGGCCGAGAGCGACAGCCCCGAGGGCGCGCCGCCCTACCTCGCCGACCGGCTGTCCGACGTCGAGGTCGTGGGCGGCATCAACGACCTCAACGTCGAGGCCATCGCCGCACTGAAGCCCGACCTCATCGTCGGCAGCGAACTGCGGGCCGCCCGCCTCTACGACACGCTCAGCGAGATCGCGCCGACGGTCTTCAGCATCCGGCCCGGCTTCCCGTGGAAGGAGAACTTCCTGCTGGTCGGCGACGCCCTCGGCGCGGAGAAGAAGGCCCTGGACGTGCTCAACACCTACCAGGAGCGCGCCGACGAGGTGCGGGAGTCGGTGTCCGGCGACCCCGAGATCTCCCTCGTGCGGTTCCTGCCCGGCAAGATCCGCCTGTACGCCGACCTGTCGTTCATCGGCGTCATCCTGGACGACGCAGGGCTGCGTCGGCCGAAGGTGCAGGACGTCGAGGAACTCGCCGTCGAGGTCTCGCAGGAGGACATCGACAAGGGCGACGCCGACTGGATCTTCTACTCCAGCTACGGCCCGCGCGACTCCACCGACGAAGCCGCCGTGACAAAGGGCGGCCTGTGGAAATCCCTCGACGCCGTCCAGGACGACAAGGCGGTCGCCGTCGACGACGAGGTGTGGTTCCTCGGCCTCGGCCCCACCGGGGCGATGCTCGTCCTGGACGACCTGGAGGAGAAGCTCGGCACGTCCTGAGCGCCCATCCCCACGGCGCGGGTCCCGCCCCCGCGCCGTCTGCGGCCGCCGGACGCGGTGCCGGCGATCAATCCGGTTGTCCGCCGACCTGCCTGCTGCTACGTTCCTGACGTGGCCGTTTTCATCAAGTAACTCCAGGTTCGCCGCCCGGCACGGGTCGGCCCGGTCGGTTTCGCGCCGACCGCCGTCGGCGACCCCTGCGGCGAGCAGAGCGCCCACGTCGCCCGCACCTCGATCGCCTTCCCGGCTCGGTGCGCAATCCTGGAGTCCCTTCTTCCGTGAACCTGCAATTCCGCCGGCACCGCCATGCCAGCACCTCAGCCATTGCCGACCGGCCCGCGACCCGGTGGCTCGTCCTGGCTTTCCTGTCGCTGCTGCAACTGCTGATCGCCGTCGATGTGACCGTGGTCAACGTCGCCCTCCCCTCGATCGGGACCGCGTTCGGCGCCGACGCCGGCGCCCTGACCTGGGTGGTCACCGGGTACACGGTGGTCGGGGGCGGCCTGCTGCTGCTCGGCGGCCGCCTCTGCGACCTGCTGGGCCGCCGCCGCATGTTCCTGCTCGGCGCGGCCGTGTTCGGCGGCGCCTCACTGCTCGCCGGGCTCGCAACGGACCTCCCCACCCTGGTGGCCGCCCGTTTCGCCCAAGGCGCCGGGGAGGCGCTGGCGTCACCCGCGGCGATGTCGCTCATCGCGCTGATGTTCCCCAGGCCCGATGAGCGCGCCAAGGCGCTCGGCGTGTGGGGGGCGATCTCCAGCAGCGGCCTCGCCGTGGGGGTCGTGCTCTCCGGTGTGATCACCGAGCTCCTCGACTGGCGCTGGATCTTCCTGATCAACCCGCCGCTGGTACTCCTCGTCCTCGTCGCGACGCCGCTGCTGCTCCCGCGCGACACGGCCGCCGCGCGCGTCCCGCTGGACGTGCCCGGCGCGCTGCTGCTGACCCTTGCGCCGCTGGCTCTCGTCTTCGGTGTCGTCCGTGCGGCGCACGCGCCGTGGGGCGACCCGACCGTCTTCGGCCCGCTGCTGTTCGCCGCGGCCGCGTTCGCGGCGTTCGTCGCCGTCGAGGCCCGCTCCGCGGCGCCCCTGGTACCGCTCGGGTTCTTCGCGCACCGCACACGGCTGGTCGCGAACGCCGCGACGATCCTGCTCAGCGCGGCGTTGTCGACGACGTTCTTCCTCGTCAGCCTCTACCTGCAACAGGTCATCGACCTCACGCCGCTGCGGGCCGGGCTGGCGTTCCTGCCGTTCTGCGCCGCGCTCCTCCTCGCCGTGACGCAGGTCGCGCGGCTCATCCGGCTGCTGGGCATGAAGCACACCGCGATCGCCGGGCTGCTGTGCACCGCGGCGGGGCTCGCCTGGCTGGCCCGGCTGCCCGCTGACGGGGACCTGTGGATCGACGTCATCCCCGCCATGATCGCGATCGCGGTCGGCATGGCCGTCGGCCTGATCGCGTTGCAGAACGCCGCGCTCGAAGGGGTCACCGACACCGACGCAGGTACCGCGGCGGGCGTGCAGCGGTCGGTGGACCAGCTCGGCGGCGCCGTGGGCCTCAGCGTCCTGGTGGGGGCCGCCGTCGCGGCGGGCGACGCCGCGCAGGGGTTCCGGCTCGCGTTCGCCCTCGCACTGGGGGGCGTCCTGGTCGCCGCCCTCGGGGTCGCACTCGCCGCGCGGTCCGAGCCGCGCGAGCGGTAGCGGGCCTGTTCCGCGGCCGGTCACCCGGCCGCGGAACGGGGTCCCTCGCTGCGGCCCGATTTTGCTGTCGGGCCCCGGATCAGCGAGAATGGTGGTAGGGCGCGTGCGCCTGGTGTGCCGGGAAGTCTGGTCGGCGATGTCCCAGCCGACCCGTCCCGGAGTGTCCCGTGTCCCCACCCGCCACCATCCTCGGCCGTACCGCCGATTCCCTGCGCAGCGACTCCGTCGGCGGCCTCCTGCTGATCGCAGCCGCCGCCGCCGCCATCATCTGGGCGAACTCGCCGTTCGCCGCCTCGTACGAGGCACTGCGCGGGTTCACCGTCGGCCCCGCTGCCCTGCACCTCGACCTCGACCTCCAGACCTGGGCCGCCGACGGCCTGCTCGCCGTCTTCTTCTTCATCGTCGGCAACGAGCTGAAGCAGGAGTTCGTGCACGGCGAGCTGCGCGACCCCCGGCGGGCCATGCTGCCCATCGTCGCCGCGGTGTGCGGCATGGCCGTCCCCGCCCTCGTCTACGCGGCGATCACCCTGGGCGACCCTGCGTCGGCCGGCGGCTGGGGCATCCCCATGGCGACCGACATCGCCTTCGCCCTCGCGGTCCTCGCCGTGGTCGGGAAGGGGCTGCCGCCCGCGCTGCGGACCTTCCTGCTCACGCTCGCGATCGTGGACGACCTCGGCGCGGTCACCGTGATCGCCGTCTTCTACACCGAGCACATCAGCTTCGGGCCGCTGCTGGGCGCCGCGGCGGGTCTCGCCCTGTTCGGGTACCTCCAGCAGGGCCGCCGCCCCGCGGCGCTGCTCGGCGCCGCCCGCGTCCCCGCGTGGGCGGTGTACGTGCCGCTCGCCGCGGTCGTCTGGACGCTCATGCACGAGAGCGGCGTCCACGCCACCATCGCGGGCGTCGCCATCGGCCTGCTCATGCGCACCGCGGCGCGACCCGGCGAGGCGGAGTCGCCGAGCCAC
Source organism: Murinocardiopsis flavida (assembly GCF_003014485.1). Lineage (GTDB taxonomy): Bacteria > Actinomycetota > Actinomycetes > Streptosporangiales > Streptosporangiaceae > Murinocardiopsis > Murinocardiopsis flavida. The sequence continues at coordinate 39,402 of NZ_PYGA01000015.1, forward strand.
CGCGTCGAACACCTGCTGCGGCCGTGGTCGGCCGGGCTGGCGCTGCCCGTGTTCGCCTTCTTCGCCGCGGGCGTGGCGTTCGAGGGCCTCGGCGCGGTGCTCACCGACCGGGCCGGGCTGGGGATCGTGGCCGGCCTGGTCGGCGGCAAGCTGCTGGGCATCCTCGGTGGGGCGTGGCTCACGACCAAGGTCACCTCCGCCACCCTGAACCCGTCGCTGAGCTGGTGGGACATCGCCGGGATGTCGCAGCTCGCCGGGATCGGGTTCACGGTGTCGCTGCTGATCACCGAGCTGTCCTTCCCCGACACGCCCGAGACCCTCGCCAACGCCAAAGCGGGGGTGCTGCTCGCGTCGCTGATCGCGAGCGTCCTGGCCGCGGCCGTCCTCACCGTGCGCAGCCGCCGCTACCAGAGGGAGCCGCGCGGCAGCGCCGGGTAGGCGCCGCCGCGCGGCCGCCGCTCAGACGTCCGCTGTGTCGTGCCGGGCCGGCTGCGGTCCCCAGCAGTGGACGTTGCGCAGGTCCGGCACGCGATCGACGGTGAAGACCGGGTCGAGGCCCTGCCTGCGCTGATCGGTGTAGTCCTTGAGCAGTTTGTGGGCGATACCGGCGAGCGGGACGATCGCGGCCAGGTTCACCAGGGCCATGAAGCCCATGGTGGTGTCGGCCAGCTTCCACACGAGGTCGTTGGAGCCGACCGCGCCGAGGAAGGTCGCCACGAGGAACACGTACTTGTAGGCGGTCAGCAGCGTGTCGCTGGAGTTGAGGAACCCGATGTTGGACTCGCCGTAGTAGTAGTTGCCGAGCACCGAGGTGAACGCCAGCAGGAAGAGGATGACGGTGAGCATGTGCACCGCCCACCCGCCCAGGCTCGCGCCCAGCGCGTCCTGGGTCATGGTGGCGCCGAGGTCCTCGCCGTAGGTGGGGTTCGACACCAGCACGATGAACGCCGTGATGGAGCAGACGATGAGGGTGTCGAAGTAGACGCCGAGGGTCTGCACGAGGCCCTGCTTCACGGGGTGGCTCACCGACGCGGTCGCACCGGCGTTGGGCGCCGACCCGAGGCCGCCCTCGTTGGAGAACATGCCGCGCCGCACACCCTGGATGATCGCGGTGCCCAGCGCGGCCGACGCCACCTCCCTGATCCCGAACGCGTGCGTGAAGATCAGCGCGATGACGCCGGGGACCCTGTCGATGTTCAGCGCCACCACAGCGATGCCGAGCAGCAGGTACAGCAGCGCCATCAGCGGCACCAGCGCCTGGGAGACGTTCGCGATGCGCTTGATCCCGCCGAAGATGACGGCGGCCGTGAGCAGCACGAGGCCGATGCCGATGGCGGCGGGCAGCCAGGTGAGCCCGTCGGCGCCGAGCGCGTCGGCCGAACCGACGAGGGTGGCGGAGATGGTGTTGGACTGCACGGCGTTGAAGACGAAGCCGAAGGTCACCGTGATGGTGATCGCGAAGAGGACGCCCATCCAGCGCCGCCCCAGCCCGTACTGCATGTAGTAGGCCGGGCCGCCGCGGAAACCGGTGCGGTAGGGCACCTTGTAGAGCTGGGCGAGCGTGGACTCCACGAAGCTGGCGGCGCCCACCACCAGCGCCATGATCCACATCCACATGACGGCGCCCGGCCCTCCCACCGAGATCGCGGTCGCCACGCCCGCGACGTTGCCGGTGCCGACCCGGGCGGCGGCCGACACGGCGAACGCCTGGAAGGAGGAGATGGACTGCCGCGTGTCCCCGTCGTCGGCGGCGGTCGAGCCGCGCAGGGCCCGGAACATGTCCGGGAGCAGGCGGAACTGGACCAGTCCGAGCCGGATGCTGAAGTACAGGCTGGCGATGACCAGCACGACGATGACGACGGGCCAGAAGCGTTCGTCGTTGAACGCGCCGATGCCCTCGGCGAGCGATTCCATGCGGGGGTGACTCCTCGTCCTCTGCGGTGGGCGGGCACGCGCGGTGGTGGCGTGCAGATTCTCACCCGATCGCAGCGGTAGAACACCCCATTCGCGCCATAATCGGACGCATCTTCACCGAATAGTTGCATGCAGCGACCCGTTATCACGCACCGCGACCGGCACCCGGACCCTGCCCCGCGCGGATCCGGGCCCCGCGTCACCGCGCGGCAGCGGTCAACGGGTGCGCGGGCAGCGGGGCCCGCGCGCCGACGGGCGACTTCGCGATCACGTAGCGGACCTGGCGCCACAGGGGGTCGTCCCACAGTCGCCGGGTGTCGCGGACCGTGCCGCCGCCGCGCGCCGCGGCCTCGCTGACGCGCCGCCCGGGGATCGGGTTCATCGCCATCGGCGCCGGGAAGCCGAGCAGCCTGCGCTGGACGGCGCGGTCGAGCCAGCGGGGAACGGCCTTCAGCAGCGGCCCCAGGACCGGGTGGCCCCGCTCGGGGACGCCGATCACCAGGCAGCCGCCGGGGCGGGTGACCCGGAGGAGTTCGTCCAGGTAGCGGGGTTGCAGGCGGGCGGGCACGTGCTGGAGGACGAGGTCGGTGTAGACGAAGTCGAATGTGCCGGTGGGGAGGATCCGCAGATCCGGTTCTGCGTTGTGCACGTAGCGGATCCGGCCGCCGCTGCGGTCCAGCCGGCGCGCCTCGGCGAGCATCGGCTCGGCGATGTCGACGCCGACGACCTCGGCGAAATCCTCGGCGAGGGCGTTGCTGAGCCGGCCGACCCCGCAGCCGAAGTCGAGCGCCCGCCGCCGCCCGACCGGGCCCGCGAGGGACTCGGCCCATTTCAGGTCGCCGCCGATCTGCGCGACCCCGGTCGCCATGAATTCGTCGATCGGCCATTCCGCGCCGCGGTCGCCGAAACCGGTGAGGACGGCCCAGAGCGGGGCCTCGGTGCCGAGGCGCGTCCAGTCGTCGCGTACCTGCTCAAGACTCATCGCCGAATTCCCCCGCTTTTGTCGTTTCCGATGATTCCGAAGGATTTCCGGATTCTCTGCACATCGGAAATGCTAGGGATCGGGGACGCGGGCGGCGACCGCCGAAAGGCGTGGAATCAGGGCGGAAACGCGCTACGAACAACGTACGCGCGCGTCATACTTTCGACGTGTTCGCGGTACGGCCGCCCCTGCTCAGGCGGACCTGCTCAGGCGGACCTGCTCAGCCGGGCCGGCGCGGGCCGGCCCACCGCGCCTCGTACCCGGTGACCCGCGCGACCGCGGCGAGCGCGCCGAACAGCGCCCGCTGCGTCCACGCCGGCACTCCGGCGACGTAGCCGTCCTGGCGCTCCCACATGAGCGCGAGGGCCAGCGGGTTGCGCGGGACGCCGGTGGCCGTGGTGCGGCCCGCGGCGTCGAGCCGGTGCCACAGGTCGAACATCTCGCGGTGCCGCAGCGGGGGGCGGACGACGTGGTCGAGCACGAGGTCGGCGCCCTCGCTGCGGAACATGTGGACCTGCCGGGGCGGGATCTCGATGCGGTCGCCCGCGGTGAGGACGTGCTCGGCGCCGTCGCACACGAACCGCGCCCGGCCCGCGCGGACGGTGAACGCCTCGGTGAGCACCGGGTGCCAGTGCGGCCCCGCGAGGAGCGCCGGGCGGGGGACCCGGTGCTCGATCACGAGGTAGGGCCCGTGCTCGTCGGTCCCCTCGGCGACGAAGGTCACGGTGCGCCCGTCGCGATAGCGCAGCGATCGGCCCGTCTCGGGCGCCTCCGGTACCTCCACGACCCGCCTCCAATGCAAAGGTAACCTGTTCATTAATGAAGGTAGCCTTGGCACCGTGCCAGAGTCAACAGCCGACCACCCCGCATCCCTGCTCAAGCTCCTCGTCCAAGCCGCGCACGCGGTCGAACTCCGCCTGCTCGCCGAGCTGCCCCCCGGCCTCTCCGCGACGGTCCGGCCGGCCCACCTCACCGTGTTCCGGCACCTCGCCGCCGACGGCTCCCGGATCACCGACCTCGCCGAGGCCGCCGGGATGACCCAGCAGTCGATGGGGGAACTCGTCACCCACCTCCAGCGGCAGGGCCTCGTCGAGCGGCGGACCGACCCGCGCGACCGCCGCGCCCGGCTCGTGGTCTGCACGCCCGAAGGGCGCGCCGTGCTCGACTCCGCCGCCGCCGCGATCGCGGCGATCGAGGACGCCTTCGCCGAACGGTCCGGCCGCCCCGCGCTCGCCGACCTGAAGCGCCTCCTCGGCGACCTCGTCGCCGAGACCGCTCCCCCGCCCCGCGCCACCGCCGGTGCCCCCCGAACGGATGCCTGAGCCGGTGGGCGCCCGCCTGCGCCGACCGGCCCCGGAGTCCCGCCCCCGGGCAGCGGACCTCGCGGCGTGGGCGGTGCTCACCGGCGTCATCGCCGTCGAGCTCGCCGGGCTGCGCGCCGCACCCGCCGCGGAGGCGGTCGGCATGGGGCTGCTCCTCGCTGTCGCGTTCGGCATCGGGCGGGCGCGGCCGTTCACCGCGCTCGGACTGGCCCTCGCCGCCGGTGTGCTGCACACAGCAGCGGCGATCCTCGGCGCGGCCGACACGCTCGCCCTGTCCGCGGTGCTGCCCTGCGCCGTGCTGGCGTTCCTCGCCGGCCGCCGTTCCGAGCGCACCGCGCCTGCCGTCGTCCTGACCACCACGGCGGCGCTGACCCTGCTGTTGGTGAGCGCCGTCCAGTGGGTCGGCCTCGGCAACCCGCGCGAGGCCCTGACCGGGCTCACCGACTGGGCCGGCGGGGTGCTCACGCTGGTCGCCGTCGTCGTGGCGCCGTGGCTGCTGGGCCGCTACTGGCGGCTGTACGCCGAAATGCGCACCGGCGGTTGGGAGATCGCCGACCGGATGGAGCGCGCCCGCGACGCCGACGCCGCGCACGCCCGGCTGCGCGAGCGGTCCCGCATCGCCACCGAGATGCACGATTCCCTCGGCCACGACCTCGCCCTGATCGCCGTCCGCGCCGCGGCACTGGAAATGGCGGCCGACGGGCAGGATCCGCGCCCGGCGGCGGCCGAACTCCGGACGTCGGCGCACCAGGCGAACCTGCGGCTGCGCGAGATCATCGGCGTCCTGCGCGCGGACTCCGGCGAACACGCCGCCGAGCCGCCCGCCGAGGACGTCGCCGCCGTTGTCGACCGGGCCGTGGGCGCGGGGATGCCGGTGCGCCTGGTGCGCGAAGGCCCCGACCCCGCCCCCGGCAGCCCCGCGGGCCGCGCCGCGCACCGCGTCGTCCAGGAGGCGCTGACCAACGCCGCCCGGCACGCTCCCGGCACCCGGGTCGCCGTCCGGCTCGTCACCGAGGACGGCACGACGGCCGTCGACGTCCGCGACACCGGGCCGGTCGCCGCCGCCCGGCGCGACGGCACCGGGAACGGCTCCGGCCTGGCCGGGCTGCGCACGCTGGTCGAAGGCATGGGCGGCACGTTCCGCGCCGGGCCCGACGGCGGCGGGTTCACCGTGCGGGCGGTGCTCCCCGGCGGCGCCGGCACCGCGGCGGACGGCGAACCCGCGGCACCGCACGGGCCGCCCGCCGACACGACCGACACGACCGAGACGGCGCGCAGCTGGCGGCGGGTGCGCACCCGCTCGCGGCGCCGGCTCGCGGCGGCGGTCGTGCTGCCGCTCGGGCTCGCCGGTGCCATCACCGCGCTGATCTTCCTGCTGCTCTGGTCCGTCGCCGCGCTGACGGTGCTGCCGCGCGCGGACTACGCGCGGCTGAGCGTCGGCGACGACCGGGACGCGGTGCGGCGGGTGCTGCCGGTGTTCGACTACCGGCCCGGCCCCATCCCCGGGGAGCCCCCGGCCCCGCACGGCTCCGAATGCGAGTACTACCTGGTCACGGACTCACAAGGGCGGCACCCGGTGTACCGGTTGTGCTTCGCGGACGGGCGACTGGCCGCGAAGGACGAGATCGCGCGGCAGCCGGCCGGGACCGGCCGATAGGCTGTGCCGGTGGCTGGACCAGCGGCGCGGCGAACGGTGCGACGGCGGTGATCCGCGTCGTGCTGGCCGACGACGAGCGGATGCTCCGCGCGGGCATGCGCGCGATCCTGTCCGCCGACCCCGGCATCGAGGTCGTGGGCGAGGCCGCCGACGGCGCCGAAGCCCTCGCGCTGGTCCGCGCGCACCGCCCCGACATCGCCCTGCTCGACGTCCAGATGCCCGGCACCGACGGCCTGACCGCCACCACCGCGATCACGGCCGAGTTCCCCGGCACCGCCGTGGTCATCCTGACCACCTTCCGCGAGGACGCCTACATCGCGCGGGCGCTGAGCGGCGGCGCCAGCGGCTTCGTGCTCAAGACGGGCGACCCGCGCGAGCTGATCTCGGGCCTGCACGCCGTGGCCGACGGCGGGGCCTACCTTTCGCCGGAGGTGGCGCAGCGGGTCATCGCCGAACTCGGCGCCACCGGCACGAAGGGGCGGATGTCGCGCGGCGCCGCCGCCCGCGACCGGATCGGGAAGGTGTCGCACCGCGAACGCGAGGTGCTGGCCCTCATCGGGGAGGGCCTGTCCAACGACGCGATCGCCGACCGCCTCGGCATCACACCGGGCACGGTCAAGGTGCACGTCGGATCGATCCTCACCCGGCTCGACGTGCGCAACAGGGTCCAGGCCGCGATCTTGGCCTATGAGGCGGGCCTGGTCGCCACCGGCACGCCCGCCGCCGAGGGCTGACACCCGCGCGACGCCTATGCCCATCGGGGTAGTGCGCCGCCGACGTTCGGTCCATGCGCGCGTACCGGCCGACCGGTGATGATCCGTGGCATGGCAAGCAACCGAGCGTTCTCACCCCGCCGCCACCGCGCCCTCTCCTACGGGACCGCGGCCGCCGTGCTGGCGGTCTCCTGCACGGTCCCGTCGGCGGTCGCCGCGATCAGCGATCCCGACCCCATGCGGCTGTCCGCGCCCAAGCCCACCGGGCCCTACGGCGTCGGACAGGTGGAACTCGCCCTGACGGACACGAGCCGCGGCCACCCCTGGGTGCAGAGTGCCGATCAGCGGGATCTCATGGCGACACTGTGGTACCCGGCCGCGGGAGGCGGCGGCGAACCGGCGCGCTACACCTCTGACGCCGTGGAGGGCGTCCTCGACGGCGAGCTGGAGCAGCTGGGGCTGTCCCGCGACGCGGTCGACTTCGCCGGGACCCGCGGCAACGCCACCGTCGGCGCCGACGTCGCCTCCGGCGCGGGCCGGCTCCCCGTCCTGCTGTACTCGCACGGGTTCAACCAGTCCCGCCACCAGGCGACCGCGCAGCTGGAGGAGTTGGCGAGCCGGGGCTACGCGGTCGTGGCGATGGACCACCCCTACGAGACCTCGGCCGTGGCGTTCCCCGACGGGCGGGTGGTCCGCGACACGATCCCCGGCGGGGACTCGGCGAAGGCCATCGAGGAGGGGGTCGCCGTGCGGGTGGCCGACACCCGTTTCGTGCTGGACACCCTGGAAGCCGCCGCCGACGGCGCCGAGGTCGGCGGGCGCCGCCTGCCCCGCGGCCTCGGCGCGGCACTGGACCTGTCGGCCGTCGGCATGTTCGGCCACTCGGCCGGCGGGCTCACAGCGGCCGAGGCGATGCTCGCGGACGAACGCATCGACGCGGGCGCCAACCTCGACGGCAGCATCGGCTACCACGTCGGCGACGGGAAGTGGGCCGCGTCCACCGAGCGCGGCGCCGACCGGCCGTTTTTGATCATGGGCGGCGGCCGCACCTCCGGGAAGCGGCACATGCCGCACACGAGCGAGCACTCACCGGACTGGCGGATGTTCCGCGCCGCCTCCACCGGCGCCTCGCTGGAGGTGTACTTCGAGGAGGGCGAGCACATGGGCTTCATCGACACCCAGTGGGTGATGCCGCAGATCGAGGCCCGGTTGCGGCCCGGCGGCCCGGCGTGGGAACGGGGGGTCGACGCCTCGATCGGCACCGTCGACCCCGAACGGAGCGTCGCCGCGCAGCGCGCCTACATCACCGCGTTCTTCGACGCGTACGTGCGCGGCGAGCCGCGGCCGCTGCTGGACGGCCCGTCCCCCGAGCACCCCGATGCCGCGTTCATCGAATGACCCGCTGCGGAGACCGCTGACGGCCGCGGCCCCCGGGAGAGTCCCACCCGGGGGCCGCGGCCGTGTGCGCAGCGGCGCTCAGACGTCCCGTGCGCGCAGCTCCGCGTACCCGGCGAGCTGCGCGGCCGCCGCCCAGCCGAGGACCGACACCAGGTTGACGGCGCCGTCGTGCGGCGCGGTGTAGAACCCGGCGTCGCCCGAGGCGTAGAACTCGACACCGGCGAACCCGGGCAGCAGCGCGGCGAGGTCGTTCAGCGGCTCGGACCCGCTGAGCTGCAACACCAGCGGGATCCCGAGGAGCAGCAGGAAGCCGACACCGATCGTCCCCGCGATACCGCGCATGGCCGTGCCGAGCCCGACGAACAGCACGGCGAACACCGCCATGCACACCCCGGCGCCCAGGACCGTGCGCATGGCGTACGCGAGGTCCAGCGGGGTGTACGAACCGATCACCAGCCACAGCACCCCGATCCCCAGCGCGGTGATCGCCGCCCCCGCGGCGAACGCCACCCCGGCCGTGACGATGGTGCGCGCCGCGAGGACCACCCCGCGGCGCGGGACGGCCAGCAGTGTGGCGGTGATGGCGCGGTTGGCGTACTCGTTCGTCGCCGCGAGCGCTGCGAGCGTGAGCACGACGAACTGCACCAGGTAGAAGACGCCCTGCGAGGTGAGCTGGACGTAGGAGAACCCGCTGGCGGCGTCGGGGTCCTCCTCGATCCGGTCGACCGCCGAGAGCCCCATGAGGAGGGCGAACGCGCCCATCGCGAACGCGCCCAGCCCGATGCACCACCAGGTGGTGCGGACCGAGGACAGTTTGGTCCACTCCATGGCGGCGGCGCGCGCGAGCACGCGGGCGGTCGACGGGGCGGCGGTCGTGGCTGTCTGTACGGTCACCGGGACTCCTCCTGTTCGGTCGTGGGGGCGTCCGCCGCGGCGAGGACCGCCGCCGCGCCGCCGCCCGCCGTGTACTGCACGTCGGCCTCGGTGAGTTCCAGGTAGGCCTGCTCCAACGACGCCTCTTCGCGGTACAGGGCGTGGACGCGGACGCCTGCGGCGTGCGCGGCGTCGCCGACGTCCTCGGGCGCCAGCCCGTACACCGCCAGCCCGCCGTCGGCACTCTGGTCGACGGTGACCCGGCCGCCCGGTCCGGACCGCTCGCGCAGGTGCGCCGCGAGCCGCCCGGGGTCGGGGGTGCGCACCGCCACGTGCGTCCGCGACCACGCCGCGATCAGGTCCGGCATGGCCGCCTCGGCGATGAGTCGGCCGCCGCCCACCACAACGAGCCGGTCGGCGACGAGCTGCATCTCGCTCATGAGGTGGCTGGAGACGAGGACGGTCCGCCCCTCGTCGGCGAGCGTGCGCACCAGCCCGCGCACCCACAGCACGCCGTCGAGGTCGAGCCCGTTGATGGGCTCGTCGAAGACGAGGATGCCGGGGTCGCCGAGCAGTGCCGCGGCGATCCCGAGCCGCTGCCGCATGCCCAGCGAGAACCCGCCTACCCTGCGGCCGGCGGCGCCCGCGAGCCCGACCGTGTCGAGCACCTCGGCGGCGCGCCCGCGCGGGATGCCGCTGCCGCGCGCGAGGGCGAGCAGGTGGGCGTGCGCGCTGCGGCCCGGGTGCACGGCTGCGGCGTCGAGCAGCGCGCCGACCTCCCTGGCGGGCTCGGCGATGTCGGCGTAGCGCCGACCGTTCACCAGTGCCGCGCCGGATGTGGGCCGGTCCAGCCCCAGCAGCACCCGCATGGTGGTGGATTTACCGGCCCCGTTGGGGCCGAGGAAGCCGGTCACCCGGCCGGGCCGGACGTCGAAGGTGAGGGCGTCGACCGCGGTGGTCGCGCCGTACCGCTTGGTCAGTTCGCGCACTGTGAGCACTGGTCGCATCCTCCTGGAGCCGGGGTCTCCGCCGACGGTAGGGAGCAGCGGGTGCCCGGCACATCGGTGCTTCGTCGGCGCCGACCTATGCCCAAGTGCATACGCCGGCGGGAGCGGCGGCGGCCGGGCCGGCCGCCGTCCTCTGTGGAGAAGAGCCTGATCCAGGGGCAGCGGACGGGAGAGGTCCGCTGCCCCGGCACCCGGGTGCCGGACACGGTCGTCCGGCGCCGCCTCGGCGGCCGCCCGACCGGTGGCCGGGGCCGTCTGCGGTTGTGACCTCGTCCGAGATCGGCATCATGGTCTTCCAGGGCTTCGTTTCCGCAGAGAACGTCGTCGGGCTCATCCTGCTGGGAGTGGCGGAGGTGGTGTTCGCGCTCTGGCTCGCCCGCTGCGGTGCCGGCTCGCACAGTGCGGCGCCTGACGCGGCGCGGCCCTACGCGGCGTCCCCCGCGTGGCGCGTCACGCGCGGGGGACGGCAATGGGGAACCAGCTGATACGGGAGGCTCCAGGTGCAGAAATGCGTCTTCTGCAAGATCGTCCAGAACACCGCCGAAGCGCGGATCGTCTATCGATCCGAGTCGGCCGTCGCCTTCCTGCCGCTGAATCCCGCGACCCCCGGACACACCCTGGTGGTCCCCGTCGACCATTTCGCGGACTTCCTGTCGGCGCCGCCGCACCTGGTGCAGGACCTCGCCTATGACTGCCACCTGGTGGCCCACGCCATCCTGGGCACATTGGAGCCCGAGGGGATGAACCTGATCACGTCAGCGGGGACGGCCGCCACCCAGAGCATCTTCCACCTGCACTACCACCTCGTCCCCCGGTGGGAGAGCGACCGCATGCGGAACTTCTGGCCCCAAGGCGGCGCGATCGACGACCTGGCGCAGCGCAGGGTGCAGCGGAGTATTCAGCGCGAACTGGAGTACAGGACGAGGACGCCGGTCAGCGCAAGGCTCAAGCAGCAGAAAGTGCCGTAGAAGACCACATGTGTCGGCGTGAAAATGCTCAGGCGCCATTTCGTCTTCGTGCGGGTCTTGTAGACCTCCGCGTTCATGTCGTACAGATCGACCGTCGCGGGAACGGCCCTGGCTTCGTTGTAAAGCTCTCTGAAGAGCCGTTCTTGGCGCAGGTAGAAGGAGTCGAGCCACCAGAATCCAAGGGTCGCCACCGCGGCACTCCCCCCGACCGCCCAGTTGTCCTGGGTGATCGCGAGTGCGACGAGCGCACCGACAACGGTGAGCGTCCATCCTTTGATGAGGAAGGAATTCGAGTTGTGCCGGGTGATCGTCGCCTGGATGAACCCGAGATACTGCTGCTGCGCCTCGCTGGGATTGTCGACCGGCGTCGACGGGCCGGCCGATCGGCGCCGATCGGCCCACCTGCGCGGCACTTACGCCCGTCCCGATGCGGCGCCGATGGCGGGGCGGCCGCTCGCCGTGCCGCCGGAATCGCGGGACCGCAATGGTCGGCGGGTGCTGATCGAATTCGCCCGGCATGCGCCTGCGGCCGGGCGGTGATCCGGAATGCAATGGGGGTTGGTGCACACGGATTGCAACACTGTGATCCCTGATTCGGCTGAGGATTCCCGAAGGGCTGCGGCCTGCACCAGACGAATACGGCGGGCCTGGAAAGCAGGATTATCAGTATACTTCCGGAATTGATCCGGCGTTCGGCGGCCGTCCGAATATTTCCGGCCCTCCGCATCGGCGCAGCGCACGGATCCATTCAAAGGCGCTGGACGAACTCCGCGAACTCCGGCGGCCTGAGGACCCCGCGGTCGCGCAGCGTGCGCAACATCGCCAGCGACGTCCCCGCGGCCTCGCCCGGGTGCTCAACGGGCGGCAGCGGCTCGGCGCGCGGGAGGGGATCGGGGACCGGCGGGCGGACGTGGCGGGGCTGCGGCCGGGCCGGGCCGCGCGTCATGATGTTGTTCAGCGCGTCGACCACGGCCTTGCCGTCGGGCCGGCGCACCTGGGTGATGGCGGTCTTGTTGCCGGGGGTGAAGACGATGATCTTCCCGACCAGCATGCCGCTCGACCACTGGACCGAGGAGATCTTCTCGAAGGGGAAGTTCTCGGTGGTCTGCGACGCCCATCCGTCCCTGAGGAACATCAGCCGCCGGTCGGTCAGCGCAACGAGGCCGGTCCCCGGCCCGTACATCCCGCCCACCAGGTGGCTGACCCGCTCGCCCTCCCACAGGTGTTCGGCGAGGTTCCTGATCTCGCGGCGGGCGCCGCGGCGGCGGCTCATCCGGTCCTTCGCCGCCCGGATGTCCGGGCGCAGTTCGGCGTCGGCCATTGGTCCCCCGCGGGGTCGCAGTGATGATGGCGGAAACATTAGGCGAGATCCCCCGCACCGGCCAGAGCCGTGCGCCACGGCGGCCGGTTCGGGCCGCGCTAGCGCGGCCCCATGAGCATGGTGCGCGGGTGGTCGGCTCCCGGGTCCGGGTCGGTCCGGCCGGCGAGCTCGAAGACGAAGCGGCGCAGCTCGCTGTTGAGCCGGGGGGCGTTCGGCGCCAGCGCCGCCATCACCTCGGCGAGCGCGCGGGCGGTGTCGACGCCGCGGATGGCGGCGTAGCGCGCGGCGACAGCGGGCGTGCGGCTGCGCCCGGCGGCGCAGTGCAGCAGGACGGTCCTGCCCTCGTCGCGCAGCCCGGCGACCGCGCGGGCCGCCTGCTCGACCGCGAAGTGGTCGTGGGCGTTCTCGCCGGGCAGGTCCACCAGCCAGATCTGGATGTGGTCGGCGCGCGGCACCTCCGCGAAGTCCTCGGACCCGGTCGCGCACAGGGACACCACCGCGTCGACCCGGCCCGCCCACGGCTGGGCGAGCCGCAGGTTTCCCAGCACCACACCGGGGTCGTGGGGGTGCGCCACCGAGAACGGCGCCGTGACGTCGGCGTAGTGCGGGTGGCGCCGGCAGTGCGGCCAGCCGTACGCGTTGGGGCGGTCGTTGGTCGCTGTGCGCACGGCCAGGCTGATGAGGTCGCGCGAGTGGATTCCGGGCCAGCCGTGCACGGCCCGCTGCCACTGCCACGGGACGGCGGACACGCCCCACCGCGCGCCGAGCAGCGCCCCGGCGATCGCGGCGACGGTGTCGGTGTCGTCGCCGGCGCGCACCGCGTTCTCCAGTGCGAGGCGGAAGTGGTCGGCGGCGAACACCCCCTCGGCCGGGCGCGACTCCGGCACCGGCGTCGTCATGATGGCCGAGTACGCGGCCTGGAGCGCCGACACGACGAAGCCGTTCGGGGAGAACGCGTGCGGGGGCCGCGTCTCGGCCTGGTCCAGCCGCGCCGCCCACTGCGCGCGCCGTTCCTCGGGCAGCAGCGCGAGCCCGTTGCGGACCCCCTCGAACCCCCCGTTGTCGACCGCCTGCCTGATGCCCTCGCACCAGAGCACACAGGCGTCCTCGGCGAGCGGGTCGGCGTGGGTGAGCCTGCCGTAGAGCGCCGCGAGTTCGGCGGTGGCCCGGGGGTCGTGCGGGTAGGCCAGCGCGATGGGGGCCGTGCGCATCAGCGAGCCGTTCCCGGCGCCGGGCGCCCCTGACGCGTAGCGGGCCGCCGCGGCGGCGAGCATCCGCGCCGCCACCTCGGGGGTGCCGCCGGAGGGCAGCGCCTCGTCCAGGATCGCGCGGGTCTGGTCGCCGATGTCGGTGGCGCCCTCGCGCCGCCACGTCAGGAAGTTCTCGGCGACACCGTTCAGCGCCGCGGTGGAGAGGAGGTCCGGCACGCCCGCCGTGACCTGGGCGAGGCACACCGCCATCTGCGTGTCGTCGGAGTATTCGCCCGGCGCGTAGGGGCCCAGTCCGCCCCCGAGCATGTGGGGCGTCTCGTGCGCGGTGAGGCGGCGGGCGAACTCGTAGGGCACGCCGAGGGCGTCGCCGCAGGCGGCGCCGAGCAGGACGCCGGAGATGCGGTCCAGCCTGAAGCGGTCGGCCGGATGTTCGGCGGGGCGTGGGGCGCCGGCTCTCGCCGCCATGGGGGCTCCTCTCACCGTGGCCGCGGTGTACGCGGCAGCTTTGAGTGTAAGTACGGATTTGTCGGCCGCAGCGGCCCGCGCCGCGGAACCCGCTCCGGCCCGTGCGCCGTCGCGCCTCCGTTGCTATGTCGATCGACATACTTAGAAAGTGGATGTGATGAGCGAGATCTTCGTAACCGGCGGCACGGGATTCATCGGCGGCCGGCTGGTCGAGCGGCTGGTCGACGAGGGGCACACCGTGCGCGCCCTCGCGCGCTCCGACTCCGGCGCCCGGCGGGTGACCGGACTCGGTGCCGCCGCGGTCCGCGGCGACCTCGGCGACGCCGCCGCCCTGGCCAGGGCTATGGCGGGGTGCGGGCTGGTCTACCACGCGGCGGCCCGCGCGGCCCGGGGCGGCGGGCGGGCCCGGTTCTGGGCCGACAACGTCGAGGGCACCGCGAACGTCCTGCACGCCGCGCGCGCCTCCGAGGTGCGGCGGGTGGTCCACGTGGGCACCGAGGCCGCCCTGATGGTCGGCCAACCGCTGGTGGGCGTCGACGAGACGGCGGAACTGCGCCCGGACTCGCCCGCGCTGTACCCCGCCAGCAAGGCGGCCGCCGAGCAGCTCGTACTCGACTCCAACGGCGCCGACATGGCGACCTTGGTCGTGCGCCCCCGCTTCGTCTGGGGACCGGGCGACACCACGGTCCTCCCCGAACTCGCCGATGCGGTGCGGTCGGGCCGGTTCGCCTGGATCGGCGGCGGCCGGCACCTGACCGACACCACCCACGTCGACAACGTGGTCGAGGGCCTGGTGCTCGCCGCGCAGCACGGCACCGGCGGCGAGGTGTACTTTGTCACCGATGGTGCGCCCGTGGTCTTTCGCGACTTCGCCACCGAACTGCTCGCGACACAGGGCATCACCCCGCCCGGCCGGTCGCTGCCGGCCTGGGCCGCGCGCGCCGCGACCGGCGCCGGCGAGGCGATCTGGCGCGGTCTCCGCCTGCCCGGCGCGCCGCCGCTCGACTACATGAGCCTCTGGCTGTCCAGCCAGGAGTGCACCATCGACACGACGAAGGCCCGCACGCAGCTCGGCTACGCGCCGCTGCGGACCCACGCCGACGGGCTCGCCGAGCTGCGCGGCTGACCAACGAGGAGCCCCCATGCCACGGCCCCGCTCGCAGTCACGACAGCGGATCGTCGCCAGCGCCCAGGTGCTGCTGCGCCGCCAGGGTTACCAAGGGACCGGGCTCAGCCAGATCATCGACGCCAGCGGCGCGCCGCGGGGGTCGGTGTACTACCTGTTCCCCGGCGGGAAGGAGCAGATCGCCGTCGAGGCCGTCGCCGCCTCGGCCGTCGAGTTCGACCACCTGATCGGGACCGCCTTCGACGCGACCGACAGCCTTCCCGAGTGGATCGGCGCGATGGCGCGGCACTTCACGGAGTCCCTCGACGGGACCGGGTACCGCGACGGCTGCCCCATCACCACCATCACCCTCGACTCCGTGCCCGGCTCCGCGGCGCTGACCGACGCGTGCCGGGCGGCCTACGAGACCTGGGCCGGTTCGCTCACCCGCGCGCTCGCGCACTACGGGGTGCCCGGCACCGAGGCGCGCAGCATCGCCCTGTTCATCCTGACCAGCCTGGAGGGGTCCCTGGTGCTGTGCCGCGCCTACCAGTCCACGGACCCGCTGACCGACGCGGCGCGGCACATCCTGACCGTCCTGGCGCCCTACACGCGGTAGGCGGAAAGGGGGTGGCGGCGCCGCCGTGGTCCCGGCGGCTCCGCCCACCCCCTCACGGGCTCGCCAGCGCCTCCGTCGGCGAGAGGCGCGACGCGCGGATCGCGGGGTAGAGCCCCGCCAACCCGCCGATCACCAGGGTGGCGGCGATGCCGCCGAACACCGCCCACAGCGGGACCACCGCCGGCCAGCCGACGGAAACGGCGTAACCCGCCGTGACCCCCGTGCCGAGCAGCGCGCCGCCCGCCCCGCCGAGCGCGGAGAGCAGCAGCGACTCGGCGAGGAACTGGGTCCGGATCTGGCCGCGGGTGGCGCCGAGCGATCGGCGCAGGCCGATCTCGGCGCGCCGTTCCAGCACCGAGATCACCATGGTATTGGCGATCCCGACGCCGCCGACGAGCAGCGCCACCCCGCCGAGGCCGAGGAGCAGCCCGGTGAACGCCTCATCGGCGGCCTGCTTCGCCGCGAGCGCGTCGGAGGGTGTCGACACGTCGACCTCGTTGGCGAATTCGGGGTTCACCGTCGACCCGAGCAGCGAGCGGACGGTCTCCACCGCCTCGTCGGCCGAACGGGTGTAGACGGTGGTCGCCTTGCCGTCGAAGCCGATCTCGGCCTCGGCGACGGGCCAGCCGACCAGCGCGGCGGTGTCCAGCTCTGGGGCGAGCGGAGCCCGTTCGAGGATCCCGACGACGGTGAACCACTGCCCGCCGACGAGGATCTTGATGCCGGGCCCGGCATGGCCGATCCCGAGGTTCGCGGCCGCGTCGGCGCCGAGCACCACCGCGGGGTATCCGTCGGTGGCGGCGTTGAGCCAGGCGCCGTCGGCGATCTCCGCCCCGGTGGTGCCGAGGAGGTCGGTCCGCGCGGCGTAGGTCGCGATGCCGTTGGTCTCCGACTCCGGGATCCGGTCCGAGCGGTAGACCTTCGCGTCCTCCACCTGGCCGATCGCCGACACGGTGTCGACGGGCCCGATCCGCTCCACCATCGACTCCGCCGTGTCGGGGAACTCGGCCTCCTCACCGGCGAACGTCTGCCCCGGACTCGCCGTGAGCAGGTTGGTTCCCAGCGCGGCGAGCGTGCGGTCCAGCTCCGCGCTGCCCGACGCCGAGATGCCGACGACGCCGACCATCGCCGCGATGCCGATGGCTATCCCGAGTGCCGACAGGAAGGCCCGCAGCGGGCGGGTGCGCAGGCCGACCGCGCCGACCTTCACGACGTCGCCGGCCGGCATCCGGGCCGGCCGGAGCGCGTTGTGCGCCATCAGCGCACCCCCGCGGTCTCGGGGTGCGCCGTGTCGTGGACCAGCCGGCCGTCGTGCAGCCGGGCCCGGCGCGGCAGCGACTCGGCGATCTCCATGTCGTGCGTGATGATGACGACGGTGGTCCCGGCCTCGTTCAGCTCCATCAGCAGCCGCAGCACCCCGGCGCCCGAGACGGAGTCGAGCGCACCGGTCGGCTCGTCGGCGAGCAGCAGCGGCGGTTCGCCCGCAACGGCCCGCGCGATGGCGACGCGCTGCCGCTCACCGCCCGACAGCTCGTGCGGCCGGTGGTCCATCCGGTGCCCCAGCCCGACCCGTTCCAGCGCGGCCGCCGCCCTGCGGCGCCGTTCGGCCGGCCGCAGCCCGGAGTACCGGAGTACAGGAGCCCGTCGGCGACGTTGTCCAGTGCCGGGGTCCCGGCGGCCAGATGGAACTGCTGGAAGACGAACCCGATGCGGCTCGCCCGCAGCGCCGAGAGGGCCGCGTCGGGCAGGGAGCCCGCGTCGAAGCCGTCGACCCGCACGGAGCCCGAACTGGGCCGGTCGAGGGTGCCGAGCATGTGCAGCATCGTGGACTTGCCCGACCCCGAGGGCCCGACGATGGCGACGAGCTCGCCGCGCGCGATCGACATCGAGACGCCGTCGAGCGCGGTGACACCCCCGGGGTAGCTCTTGGTGACCTCCGTCAGTGCGATCACTTCGGCATCCCCACGGTCGTGCCCTCGGCGATCCCGTCGCCGCTGACCTCCACGCGGCCGTCGGCGAACAACCCGGTCTCGACGGGGACGTAGGAGGTCGACCCGCCGGCCACCACCTCGACGCCGAATCCCCCCTGCTCCAGCGCGAGCAGCGCGGCGACGGGCACGGTCAGCACGTCCTCGCGCGTCTCGGCGGTGAAGGCGACCTCCACCGACGCCAGGGCGTAGTCCTCGGCCGCCTGCTGCGCCTTCTCGCCCGTCAACCGGACGACGACCTCGATCATGGTCTTCGGCTCCTCGCCGTCGCCGCCCTCCTCGATCACGGTGTCGACCTCGTCGATCTCGCCCTTGACGGTGTCACCGTCGGGCAGGGTGACGTCGACCTCGCCGCCCTTGTCGGCGAGCCGCTGGTCGGCGGTCTCCAACTGCACCGTGACGGCCTTGTCGGTCGCGGTGTAGTCGAGGATCTTCCCGCCCGGCCGGGCGTCGTCGCCCTCGCCGGCCTGGAGGCCGTCGACGCGGACGGATCCGGCGGCGAACACCACGCTGCCGAGGTCGACCGTTCCGGTCTCGTCGAGCTTGCGGTCGCCCTGCCATTCCAGGACCGCCGCCGCGGTGCCGCCGGTGTACTCGTCGTCGGCGGTGAACCCGTCGTAGCCGAGCTTCGCCAGGTTCTCCTCCAGCTGGCGGACGTCCGTGCCGGAGGTGCCCGGTACGAGGTCCCGGTACGCGGGCTTCCCGCCGTACATCAGCGTCACCGGGTCGGCGTCGACCTCGAACAGCGTCTCGCCGCGCCCGACCGTCGCACCGGACTCGGGCAGCCAGGTGAGCGTCCCCGAGCGGCGGGAGGTCGCCGTGGCCGCCGTGCCGAAGGCGAGTTCGCCGTCGAAGCTCTCGCTGTCCCGCAGGGTCCCCGACTCGACCTCGGCGGTCTCCGGGGGCAGGGCCGCGGCCGCGCCCCCGGAGTCGGAACCGCCGCGCAGCCCGAGTCCCGCGGCGGCGGCAGCGGAGGCCACCACGGCGACGGCGACGACGGCCAGTACGCGGCCCCGGCGCCGCGGGCGGCGGGGGGTCCTCTCCTCGTCGGCCGGCACCGGATCGGCCCGGTCCTCGACGGTCGCCTCCCCCATCACTCGCCTCCGGCGGCGCCGCCGGGGCCGCCCTTCATGGCGTCGCCCATGATGGGCTGGCACTCCTTCATGGCCGCGTCGAAGTCCGGGTCCTCCGCGGTCTTCTTGTCCATCCTGATCCCCATCTGGCCGGGCTCGGGATCGGGGAAGTCGACGTCGTTCTCCCGCATGCACTCGGCGAACTCCTGCTGCTTCTTCGCCATCTCCGGGTCCTTCTTGCCGCGCTCGCCGGTGGGGGCGTACTCCTCGCACGCCTCCATCGCCTTGTCCATGCCCTCCTCGCCGCCCTTCTTGCCCTTGACCATGACCCCCTTGCCGGGTTCCGGGTCCTCCATGTCGACCCCGTTCTCGCGCATGCACTCGGCGAACTTCACGCCCTTCTCGTGGGCGCTCATGCCGGCCGCGTCGCCGCTCGCGCCGCCGCTCTCGGAACCGCAGCCGGTGAGGGCCAGCCCCAGCACCAGGGGCGCCGCCACCAGCAGGCTGCGCATCAGGTCTCGCTTCACGTCGCGTCCTCCTCGATCGCGGCCGGAGGCGTTCCGGCCGTTCGAGTGGCGATGCAACGCGACGCCGCGTTTCCGTGGCGTTTGCGTGTCCGCTCGCGCGGGCCGGGGGGCGCTTACGACGCGGAAACAGGGGGTCGGCGACCATTGCCCCCAGGGCAGGAGGCCCGCACGTGGCGCGGCGTCCCGCGGATTGGGGAGGTGGCGTCCGATGCGGGTGCTGGTGGTCGAGGACGAACCGAAGCTCGCCGAGGCGATCGCCGAGTGGCTGCGCGGCGACACGCACGCCGTCGACATCGCCGCCGACGGCGCCGAGGCGCTGGAGCGCACCGGCGTCAACGACTACGACGTCGTCGTCCTCGACCGGGACCTGCCCGCTGTGCACGGCGACGAGGTGTGCCGCGAACTGGTCGCGTCCGAGTCCACCGTCCGGGTCCTGATGCTCACCGCGGCCGCCGAGGTCACCGCGCGGGTGGCGGGGCTCTCCCTCGGCGCGGACGACTACCTCACCAAGCCGTTCGCGTTCCCCGAGCTCGCGGCGCGCGTGCTCGCGCTGGGGCGGCGCTCCCGTCCCGGTGCGCCGCCGGTGCTGCGCCGCGCCGGGATCACCCTCGACCCGGCGCGCCGCGAGGTGTTCCGGGACGGCCGCTACGTCGCGCTGTCGAAGAAGGAGTTCGCGGTCCTCACCGAACTGCTGCGGGCGGAGGGTGCGCCGGTGTCCGCCGAGTCGCTGCTGGAGAAGGCGTGGGACGAGTACGCCGACCCGTTCACCGGCGCGGTCCGCATCGCCGTCCTCAAGCTGCGCCGCAAGCTGGGCCCGCCCGCCGTCGTCGAGACCGTCACCGGAGTGGGGTACCGCATCCCGTGAGATCGCGCATCCTGCTCGCACCCCGCTCGCTCCGGCCGCCGCGCGCGCTGCTGCGGCGGCGCATCACCCTGCGCACCCGGCTCGCCCTCATCTACGGCGGCACGTTCCTCGTGGCCGGCGTCCTGCTGCTCGGCGTCACCTACACCCTGTTCGACCAGCAGATCGGCGGGACCGGCACCCGGATCTTCACCGCCCAGAAGGGCGACAAGGACGAGAAACCGCCCCTGTCGGGCGACGAGCCGCAGGTCAAAGGGAAGATCCTGGGGCAGTCCCCCGACGCGTCGCCGCCGCCCGACGCCACCGAGGCCGAGAAGTGGATGGCGGAGCAGCAGGAACAGCTGCGCGACGCCGCGACCACGTCCCTGGTCACCCAGGGCGGTATCGCGCTCCTCGTGGTCGGCGGGGCCGCCACCGCGTTCGGCTGGCTGGTGGCCGGCCGCGTGCTGGCGCCCCTGCACCGCGTCACCGACACGGCGCGCCGGATCGCCGGCGCCCCGGCCGCCGACCGCGGCCTGCACGAGCGCATCGCGCTGACAGGGCCCGACGACGAGGTGAAGGACCTCGCCGACACCTTCGACACGATGCTCGAACGGCTCGACAGGTCCTTCGACGGGCAGCGCCGGTTCGTCGCCAACGCCTCACACGAACTGCGCACACCACTGACGCTGGGCCGCGCGCTGGTCGAGCTGGCCATGCACCGCCCGACGGCGTCCGACGACGTCAAGCGGCTCGGCACGGACCTGCTGGAGATCAACATCCGCCATGAGCGGCTGATCGGCGGACTGCTGATGCTGGCCGGGTCGGAGCGGGAGGTCACCGAGCGGCTGCCGGTCGACATGGCCGACGTGGTCGACCACGTGATCGTCCAGACCGCCCCCGAGGCCGAGCAGGCGGGCGTCACCGTGCACGGCACCGCCGACGAGGCGCTCACCGGCGGCGACGCGCTGCTGCTGGAGCGCCTGGTGTACAACCTGGTGGAGAACGGCATCCGGCACAACACCGGCGACGGCGGCTGGGTGGGCGTCACCAGCGGGGTCCGCGCGGGCAAGGCCGTGGTGGAGGTCGGCAACACCGGGCCGGTCGTGCCGCCCTACGAGGTGGCGGCGCTGTTCGAGCCGTTCCGGCGCCTCGGCGACGACCGGGTGGCCACCACCAAGGGCGCCGGGCTCGGCCTGTCCATCGTGCGGTCGGTGGCGCGCGCCCACGGCGGCGACGCCGCGGCGCGCCCGCGCGAAGGCGGCGGCATGACCGTCACCGTCACGCTCCCTCTGTGCGACGACACCGAACCCGCCGAACCGGCCTGACCCGGGCCGCCGGTCCGGTGGACCGGCACGCCGAAGGTGTTCCGTGGTCCGCTCGGATGCGCGCCGGGTCAGAGCCGCCGCGGCAGGTTTCCGCCATCTATCCGGTGTCCGGCGTGCCGGGCTGCGGGTCCGCGGCGGCGAGTCCGTCCAGGTGGCGTGCGATGAGCGCGCGCATCAGGGCCGGAGTGGTCGTGGCGGGCCGGGAATCCGCCGGCCGAGCCCCGGCGCCCGCGGACGGCCGGTCAGCCCTCGGCCCGCGTCACGGCGAACAGGCCGACCTCCTCCCTGGTGCTGGCGGTGCCCGTGAACCCGGCGTCCCTGGCCCACTGCTCGGTCGTGCGCGCGGGGCGGCACTCCATCACCCACGGGTCGCCGTCGCGGTTGGGCAGCACGTTGGCGATGAAGTCCAACTGCGGGTGGTGCTCCTGGGTGGTGAACACGAGGACGCCGCCGGGCGCCAGCAGGGCGCGCAGCCGCCGCATCGACGCTTGGATGCGGTGCTCGCTCAGGATCAGCTCGTAGAGGCCCGACACCACGATCACGTCGGGCGGCCCGTCGAGGAACGGGGCGGGCGCCGGGTCGAAGGCGTCGCCCTGCTCGTAGCGGATGTTGTCCAGGCCGCGTTCGGCGGCCTGCGCGGCGCCGCGCCGCAGGCCGTGGTCGGCGAGGTCGCGGCAGAGGATCCGGGCCCGGTGCGGTTGGTCCGCCGCCAGGTCCTGGAGGTAGCGGCCGGGGCCGGCGGCGACGTCCAGGATCCGGACGACGTCCTCCCGCCGCTCGATCTCGGTGCGCAGGACGTCGGTGAGGAGCGCGCGGCGCGCCCGGATCGCGCGCCACCCGACGGCGTTCAGGTACACCCGGTCGATGAGCCGGCCGACGCCCCACCGGCCGCCGGGCTCGTTCCGGTAGACGTAGTCGAGCATGGTGCCGCTGTCGAAGCCGTGCCGGTAGCCGATCCGGACGCCGTCGCTCAGCGTGCCGATGGTGCGCAGTGCCAGGCGCGTCAGCGCCCATTTCGCCTTCGTGACGGGCCCGGCGGTCGCGGTGGCTGTGGTCTGGAGAGGTGCCGCGGTGATCGCGGTTGCGTGGTTCATGGCTCCAGCGTGCGCGGCGCGGCGCCCGGCGGCATGAGTGCGGCGACGGGTGTCCGGGCGCGCTGCTACTCAACCGCGGCCGGGTACCCGGCGCCGGGTTCACGCCCGCAGGAACCGCGCCTCCACGTCCGGGTCCAGGCCGACGACGGGCCGGTCCGCGCGCTGCGGCGGTGCCCCGTCCAGGCCCTGGAGCCAGGCCCAGGTGTCGGCGACCGTCTCGGCGACGGGGCGGCAGCGCAGGCCGTCGGCGTGCGCCTTGGCGGTGTCGCCCTGGTGCAGCAGGTCGTAGTCGTCGCCGGGGGCGAGCCAGATGGGGAGGTCCAGCCACGGCCGGATGCCCGCGGCGAGGATGCGATCGGGCCCGCTCCACCGCAGATCGGCGGCCGACCCGGTGGCGCGCACGCACTCCGCCAGCAGTTCGCCCATGGTGGTGTGCCCGGGCGGGCTGACGACGTTGTAGGCGCCCCCGAGACCGCGGGCCGCGGCGTCGATGGTCCACGCGGCGAAGTCGCGCGCGTCGATGTACTGGAGGTCGAGGTCGGACGGTCCGGGGGCCAGCACGGGTCCGCCGCGGGCGATCCGCAGCAGCCACCACGGCAGCCGGCCGATGTTCTCCCGCGGCCCGATGATCAGCCCGGGGCGGGCGAGCAGGGCGCGGTCGCCGAAGCTCTCGGCGGCGGCGAGCTCCCCACCCCGCTTCGCCCGCGCGTACTCGACGCCGCCGCCGTCGCCGGGCTCCGCGTCCACAACGGGGCCGTCCTCGGCCATGCCCGCCGCAGCGGGGGACGCGTACACCGAGCGGCTCGACACGTAGGCGTAGCTCCCGGCGCGGTCGGCGAGCAGGCGCGCGGTCGCGCGCACGGCCGAGGGCGCGCCGGACCAGGTGTCGACGACGACGTCCCATTCGCCGCTCCCGAGGGCAGCGAGACCGCCGGTGCCCGTGCGGTCGCCCGCCAGTACGGTCGCGCCCTGCGGCGGGGCGTGGTTCCCCCGGTTGAACAGGGTCACGTCCCAGCCGCGGGACAGCGCCTCGTCGGCGGCCGCGCGCCCGACGAACTCCGTCCCGCCCAATATCAGGAGTCTCATGGCGCCCACTCTCCCGGTATCGGGGCGCCACCGGAAGCGCCTACTGCTCGCAGCAGAATCGCGGTGGGCGCAGGGCGTACCGGCGGCGGGTCACTCGATCGGTTCGCCGACCATGCCGGAGCAGGGCGCGCCGGGCTCGGGGGTCTGCGGCCCCTGCTGGTACTCGCGGATGAACGCGTCGACGCGGTCGTCATCGGCGGACTCCAGGATGAGCTGCTTGCCCCACGCCGACAGCACGACCGGCCCCGGAAGGTCCTCGATCGGGCTGACGACCAGGTAGTCGCCGGTGGAGTACCGGCCGCGCAGTGACTCCACGTCCTCGGCGGGCAGGTCCGGGTCGTGGCTGATCCACACCGCGCCGTGCTCCAGCGAGTGCACGGCGTTCTCGGCGGGGACCTCCTCGTCGTAGACGCCGCAGTTGAGCCACTCCTGGCGGTGCTCGCCGCCCACGGGCGGGTGCTGCGGGTAGTCCACCGGCGAGTCGGTGTGCTCGGGGGAAAGGTCGTCGAAGCTCACGACGCCGTCGAGGTCGGAGTCGGCGACGTGCCCGCCCGGCTGCGTGGGGCCGGGTTCGGTGGAATCGCCCAGGAACATGTAGGCGCCCACGGCGCCGCCGCCGATGAGGACGAACAGCGCCACCACGACACCGACGACGATCCACGGCGCCGCGCTCCCCCGCTTGGGCGGTGGCCCCTGCGGATGGGCGCCCGGGGGCCAGTGGGGCGGCTGCGGCGGACCGGGCGGGGCGCCACCCGGGTGCTGCTGCTCCCGGCCGGGCGGGGGGCCGCCCGGATACGGGTACTGGCCGGGCGGGTACGCGCCCGGGGGGTAGGGGCCGGGCGGCGGGGGCTGCTGCCCTTCGGGGGGAGCCATCGCCGGACCCGGACCGCCCTCGTACTGCCGGGGGCCGGGCCCGGGCTGCTGCGGATTCGGGGGCGGGGGCGGGGCGCCGTGCCCGTACGGGTCCTGGGGATTCACCACAGGCGCACCTTACCGTCCGCGCGGCCGCCCACCGCGTGGTCCAGTGGTGCGAGCGACCGGGCGCCGCCGCCGGCCTGCCCGTCGCCTCCGAGGTCAGTGCGGGGCGCGGGCGACGACGAGGGCCATGGCGTGCGGCGGGGTCCGCACCTCCTGCACGTCGACGTACCCCGCCATGACCAGGCGTGCCGCCAGCTCCCCCGCGTCCCACGGTGTGCTCCCCATGCGGTCGACCCGCCACCTGAGGACCGCTTCGCGCCTGGTCCCCCTTTCCTCGGGAGCGCCGCGCAGGGCGGTGGCGCTGATCAGCAGGCCGCCGGGCCGCAGCGCACCGCGGATGCGCGGCAGGGCTTCGGCGGCGGCGGCCGTCCCGATCACCGACAACGGGAGCCACGCGAGATCGTAGGCGCCGGCGTCCGTGAGTGCCGCGACGTCCTCCAGCCGCAGTTCGACGCGGTCGTCCAGCCGCCGCTCGGCGAGGTGGGCCGCTGCCAGCCGGAGGGCGCGCGGCTGCACGTCGATCCCCACCGCGCGTGCGCCGGGGACCCGGGCCGCGACCTCGGCGGCTATGGCGCCGATGCCGGTCCCGACATCGAGGAACCGGAGTCCTTCGGAGCGGAGCAGGCCGCCGACGCCGGGGAGCCGCGCGGCCAGCAGGTCCAGGTATTCACCGAATTGCGCGCCGGAGTTCCTGCCCTCCGCGGTGAAGACGGCGTCGTCGTCTCCGTCGGGGCGGGCCGGGACGCCCTCGGCCGCGTCGGCGGCCTGGCGCAGTATCCGTCCGATGCGTCCCGGGAAGGCGTCCGCATCCGGCCGCCCCGCGAGTTCCGCACGGTGGTCCGGCCGCAACCGCCATCCCTCGGAAACCCGTTCGGCGAGACCCGCGGCGCCGAGGACGGCGCCGTGCTCCTCGGAAAGCGGTTCGCCGTTGACCGCGGACGCGAACGCGGCGAGCACCCATGCGTCGGTCATCAGCGCGTCGACGCGGGCCGCCAGCCGCGGTTCCGATGTCGCCATGGCGTGAGTGTGCCAGTCCGGACACCAGGCGCGCACCACCGCGGAAATGGGCGGCACTTCGACCCGTGACATATCGGGCGCGGTGCGTTAGAAATTTGGAGGACCGAGCACGACGCCTATTGGGACCGATCGAGGAGTGAAGCATGGCCTGTGCCGGATATGACCTGACCGTGTCGCTCGACCACGTCGACGCCGTCGAACTCGATGTCGAGGAGCTCGACGAGGAGACCGTGCGGGAGCCCGTTGCCGCGGTCTGAGTGGTTCGACCCCGCCGACCGGGCGACCGACGGCTTCGGCCGCCCGGTCGGCGGGGGGACCGGCGACTGGCCGGGCGGCGGCGAGCGCGAGCTGCCGCTCGACGCCGCGGAGCGCCGGGTCCGGTCCGACATCGACGCCCTCGGCTGGCGGGCCCGTTCGCGGGTGCTCGACCGCGCCGACCCCACGGCGACCCAGTGCGAACTCTGGCACCAGGACGGGACCGAGGTCCCCTACGGCCTCGGCAGCGGCAAGGGGGCGCATGCGCCGGCCCACGTCGGCGCGATGTTCGAGGCGCTGGAGCACGCGTTCAGCGGCCCCTTGATCCGGGAGTCCCTGGCCGTCGAGCTCCATGAGCCCCGCGAACTCCTCACCGGGCCGGTGGGCGCCGACCGCGCCGTCCATGATCTCGCCCACCAGCCGGACGCGCGGGTGGCGTGCCTGCCGTACGCGGCTCTCGACGGCGGCCCCTCCTTCCCCGCTCCCCTGTCCCTCTGGGCACCGTGGTTCCCCATCCCCACCGACGGCATGGCGGACTACCGGTCCCGTGTCGGCGACACCGCCGACTACCGCACCCTGCTCTCCTACACGGTCAACACGGGGTGCGCCATCGGCGCCACCCGTGAGGAAGCCCTCCTGCACGCTCTGAACGAGTGGGCGGAGCGCGACGCGTTCTCCCTGTTCCTCCTGCGCAGCGTGTACGACCGCGGCCCCATGCCCGCCCGCGTCCCCGACACCGCGCTGCCCGGGTTCCTGCATGCGCGGCTGGACCGCGCGTCGGCACTCGTCGGCAGCCGCGTCGTCCTGCTGGACCTGACCACCGACCTGCGGGTTCCGGTGGTCATGGCCGTCGCTCCGGGGCTCGCGGGCGGATCGGCGCGCTACTACGCTCTCGGCGCGTCGTTGTCGGGCGAGACCGCAGTGGACCGTGCGGTGACCGAGTTCGTCCAAGGGGAACTGCTCGCCAGAGTCGTCGCCGAGCACGACACGGCGTCAGCGGCCGACGGACGGCCCGCCGAGCGTCCCACGTTCGACCGGGTCGTCGCCGAGCACGACACCGCCTCTGCGGTGCGCGATCGGCTCGCCGCACACCCGCGGTTGCTCGCCTGCGCCCACCTGGACTTCGCCGACCGGATCGGCGAGGCGCCGCTCACGGGCATGCCCGCCGAGACCGTCCCGCGCGGGACCGGCGTCCCCGCGCAGCGCGCCGCGGTGGTGGCGCGGTTCGCCGCCGCCGGCCACCGCGTGGGAGCGTACACCCTCACGAAGCTCCCCCATGGGACCACGGTCGTCCAGGTGCAGTGCCCCGGCCTGGAGAGGTTCCACCTGATCACCAAGGGCCATCTCGCCCTCCCCGGAGCGCGCGGCCGCCGCCTGCGCGCCGGGCGAACGGTGTGACGCTCGGCGCACTGCACCCGGGCCGGGAGCGCTCCCCTGACTGGGAGCACTCCCATCCGCCGCGGAATCGCACAACATTCCACCAATACTGCGAAAACCACGGGTTTCGAGCCGGTTGACCTCCGGGGAAGCATTGTTCCGCGGAATCACCGACTGAAGACCCGAGGTCCTTATTGACCTGCGGCTACGATTTTTTATAACGGCCGCGGAACGGCAGCGCGCCCGAATCCGGGTCCGGAAACCGCGCGAATTCACGGCCTGCGGAGCAGGGCGGAGAACCCTTATCGTCTGGACGGCTCGCGATTTCCGGCGCGCCCCTTCTCCGTACTAGATCCGGGGGATCCGTTGTTCCGTGCGCAGCGCCGCGCCCGTGCCGATCCGGGCGCATCGACGGCGGAGTACGCGGCGGTGATCGTGTTGGCGTCGGCCCTGATGAGCGCGCTGTTGGTGGCCGGGGTGCCAACCGACGTCACCAGCAGTGTCCAAGCGGCGATCTGCCGCCTGTTCGGGACGAGTTGCGAACCGCCGCCGAAGGGCGACCCCGACGCCGCCTATCTGCCCAAGCGCTGCGAGGTCTACCAGAAACAGGAAAAGGCAGGGTACTCGACCTACATCGGAATCTTCAAGTTCGGGGACGAATTCGCGTTCATGGAACAGCAGATGGCCGATGGGACCTACCGGATGACCCTCATCCCGCACAATGCCGAAATCGGCGTAGAGGGAAAACTCTTCCAACTGAAAGGTGAAGGCGGGTCGAACTTCCAGCTGGGCGGCGAGGCCAAGATCGGCGCGTACCTCAAGGGGTCGGTCGGCGACACCTGGGTGTTCAAGGACAAGGCCGAGGCCGATTCCTTCCGCGACGACATCTTCGAGAACCAGGCCGCGATGGACGCCATGTCGCGCAACCCCGGAGCGGGCCTCTACTACGCGATCAACCCGCCGCCCGAGATCCCCGACCCGCAGATGACGACGGCCACCACCCGGCTCGAAGCCGGGGGCAACGCCGAACTGGGCCTCAGCGCGAAGGACTCCAAGGCCGAGAAATACTTCGACATCGGCACGGGGATCAACGGCAGGGCGAAGGTGGGCGGCCAGGTCGCCGTCCGCACCGACAACCGCAGGCCCGACGACCCCTCGTACCCCCTCACCGCCACCACCTACCAGCTCGACGGCCAGCTCGGAGCGGGGAGCGAGGTCGCCGGCGACGGGCTGGAGAACGCCGGCGAGTGGACCGGGGCCGTGCGCATCACCCGCAACAAGCAGGGCGAGCCCGTCGAGATCATGTACCTGACCTCGGTCGAGGAGTCGCTCGTCGGCAAGAACCGGGTCGGCGGCAAGGGGGATGGCGCCAAGGGCGGCTACAAGGGCAAGGACGGCGAGAGCTCGCTCCAGGAGTCGCGCACGGTCATCGAGCTGAAGACCCCGGAGGAGCGCCGCATCGCCGAGGAGTACATCGACGAACAGGGCCTGCTGGGGATGCCCGCTCTGGCGTTCAACCAGGTCATGGACGAGGGGGACGCGCTCCTCACCGAGCCGCCGCCGGGCGCGGGCGAGTTCGAGAAGCTCATGTACGAGAAGGCGTGGGTCTCGAGCATCGTCCAGGACAAGACCTCCAGCCAGGACACCTTCGGCGGCAGGATCGCCCTCGGCGCCGGGCTCGGCATGAAGGTCTACACCGGGTCCTCCGAGGCGCGCACGGTCGAGTCCGAGTACCTCGGGGCGCCCGGGGACGACGGCCGCCGCCGGTTCGAGGAGTTCCCCGCCTGCCTGGCGGAGCCCGGATGACCCCCGCCGGACCGCGCACGCACCGGGGCGCGGCCCACCGCGCCGCCGAAGAGGAGCACGCATGAGGACCTGGCTGTGGGCGCTCGCCGTTGCCACGGGCGGAATCCTCGCCGCCCTTGCGGGCGCCCTCCTGTCGGGGGCGCTGCTGGCGGGGCTCTACCGGACCGGGGCGGACAGCGGTGCCGCGGACACCGCGACGGTCGCGGGGGTCGTGGGGACGGGCCTGATCGCCGCGGCGGCAGCCTGGGCGGGGATCGCGCTGCTCTCGGCCCGCACGCGCCTGGGCCGGTGGGCGGCGGCGATCGGCGCGGTCGGCCCGTTGGCGGGAACGGCCCTGGTCCTCGTCCCGTTCGCGCTGGGCCCCGGTTCGGCGGGCATCACCGCCGCCAACGCCGCCGCCGCGCTCGCGGGCACGGCCCTCGCCGTGGTCCCCGCCCTGCGTTCCCCCGGCCCCCGCTGACCGGCGGCGGGGGTGCCATGGGTCAGGTGCCGGTGCGCGCCCGTGCTGCGGGGCGCTGCCAGATCTTGAGGATCCGCGCCAGGAGGTAGACCAGCGCGGCGGCGACGACCCCGCCGACTCCCAGGGCCCACGGCCCGTAGTTCACGGCGATCAGCGGCAGCATCGCTGTGAGCAGGCCGCCGCCGACGATCGGGCTGAAGAAGGGCGCGCGCAGCGCGTAGGAGCGGGCCGCGTCGGTCTTGAGGTCGGGGTCCGCCGACCGCAGCAGCATCAGTCCGACGGAGGCCACGGCCGTCTGCGACCCGAAACTGACGATGGAGTGCTCGAACCACGCGTCGCGGAACAATCGCGGCCCCGCCCAGTAGAAGAAGCCGACCGCGATCACCGCGGCGACGGCGACGAGGATCGCGAGCGGGACGATGTTGTCCACCACCACCGGGACCGTGATCGAGGCGACCGCGGAGACGACGAGCAGGTCGAGGGCGACACCCTGGATGGCGCGCAGGCTGCCGGGGTCGACCGCGTCCCCCAGCCGGGTCCGCGCGATGGCCGCCTGCACGATGGCGCCGCCGATCATCGCCATGGGGAACAGCGGCATGCCCGGCACGACCAGGCCGAGGAGGTACTGGAACACCCAGCCGATGAGGACCGCCGCGGCGATCAGCGCCCCGTGGAACGCCAACCCGTCCACCAGGTCCTTGTTCAGCGTGACGTTCCCGAGTACGGGCCGGGACCCCGCGGGCAGCACCTCGGGGGCATAGCCGCCACCGTCGCCGCCACCGGTCGGGGTGCTGAGGTCGCCGCGGCGGGCGGCGACGTTGATCAGCACCATCCCCACCACGATCCCGAAGATCAGCCCGGCCGTTGCACTGGCAAGGGCGAGCGCGCCGCCGTCGGCCCAACCCAGCTCGGTGTAGACCGGTCCCATGCCGGCGGCGGTGCCGTGCCCGCCCGGCCAGCCCACCTCGATGATGGTGCCGAACATCGCGCCGACGTCCCAGAACGGCATCAGCAGCGCCGCGCAGACCAGCATGGGGACCCCGATCATCAGGAAGTCGCTCATGTAGCCGAACAGGAGCTGCGGCGCGATCAGGTGGTAACTGGTGCGCGGGTTGGGGATGCGCATCCCGATGAGCATCGGAGCGAACACGATGGTGATCAGCACCCCCGGCAGCCCGGCCCATGTGGTGATCATGCTCTCGGGGAACAGTCCGGCCCCGTACGGCCCGAGGGCCGCGCCGAGGACCCCGCCGATGAGAGCGGCCGGGATGAAGAGCCTCCGCAGCGGGGCGATCAGCAGCCGCAGTACGACCCCCGCGAGCACGAGGAGGCCGAGGACGGTGCAGGCGAAGAGGAGGGTGTTGACGGCATCGCCGCTGACTTCGTCTGTCGGGAACATGCTGCTCCTTGTGAGCAAGGACCGGTGCGGGTGCGGCGGATCCCCATGGGGTTCCGCACGCTGTTCCGCTCGGCCGGACCGCGGGGCGGCCGGTCAGAACCTGTCGAATGAGAACGGGGCGAGGCTGTCCGGGCGCGCGCCGGTGCGCGCCCAGAACGTGAGGGCTTCGGCGACCGCGGGCGCGATGGCGAAGCCGTGTCCGGTCCACCCGGTGCCCACCAGGGCGTTCTCGGTGCCGGGGATGCGGTCGATGATCGGGATCTCGTCGGCGCTGCACGACTCCGGCTGGGAGGTCTCGGCGATGTCGAGTCGGGCGTCGGCGAGCCCGGCGTACACCTCGGCCGCGGCGCGCAGGTTGCCCTGCACGTTCGCCTCGATGGGCTCCCCCCGTCCGAGGTCGGCGTTCCAGCGGCCGCGCCATCCGCCGCTCACCATGACGCCGCCGTCGGGAAGGGCCTTCAATGACAGCGAGCGGTGGTCGTGCCCGATGAGATGTGACATGGGCGGCGCGGCCTTGGGGGTCACCCGCAGCGCCTGCGGCAGGATGCGCCAGACCGGCAGGTGCACGTCGAACTGGTCGCGGAGCAGGTCGACCGCTCCGGTGTTGTTCAGCACCAGCAGCGCCTGCCCGATCTCGTAGCGCTGCCCCTGCGCCGTGCGGACGGCGGTGGCCCTGCCCTCGGAGCGCTCGACGGCGGTGACGGCGCTGTGCTCTTTGACGGTGGCGCCCCGCGCCTCGGCGGCGGCAGCGTACGCCCTGGTGGTGGCGGTGTGGTCGGCGCTTCCGTCGAGCGGGCAGTACAGCGCTGCGCGTACCTCCGGGCCGACGCCGGGTTCGAGGGCGAGGACCCTGTCGCGCCCCAGGACCTCGGTCGGCACGCCGAGGCCCCGTTGCACCGCCGCTTGGGCGTCGGCGGCGACGAGCCCGCCTTTGGTGCCGGTGGTCTCCTGCTCGATGAGGGACATGCCGCCGGTTCGCTCGTATCCGGTCTCGGCGCCCAACTGGTCGGCGAGCGTCGGCCAGATGCGGTACGCCGCCCGCATCAGGGGCATTTCACGCAGGTCGCGCCGGTTGCCGCGGACGCCGCGCCGGCCGAAGCCGCCGGAGGCCCCTGAGGCGATCTCGCCGGCTTCGAGGAGGAGGACGTCCTCCCCCGCTGCGGCGAGCAGCCACGCGGCGGCGCATCCGTTGATGCCACCGCCGATAATCACGAACTGGTGCTTCATTCGAACTGGTCCTTGCTGTGTGGTCGGCCTCACAGGGGACAGTAGTATTCACTACATGAATAGGTCAATAACGAAATGAAAGCTTCACAACCGGAGAGCGGCGGTTTCCGCGACCGGGTGACGGCGCGGATCGACACCCTGTCCCCGCGCGAGCGCGCCGTCACCGACTTCCTGCTCAACCGCCCCGCCGAGGCCGTCACGGCCTCGGCGGCCGAACTCGCTTCGCTCACCGGGACCAGTGACGCCACCGTCGTCCGCACGGCCCGCTCACTCGGCTACAGCGGGCTCCGCGAACTCAAGCGCTCCGTCCTCGCCATGCTCACGGCGCGCCGCGACCCCGCCGTCGTCCTCGACCAGCGGCTCGAACGCCTCGGCGGGACGCGCGTATTCGACCAGGTCCTCGCCGACAGCGTCGACCTGCTGCACCGACTGCCCGCCGTCCTCGACCCCCAGGAGTTCGACACGGCCGTCCGGCTGGTCGAGGACGCCGGTCGGACCGTCGCCTACGGCATCGGCCCCGCGTCAGCGACCGCCCGCTACTTCGCCTTGGAACTCGGCCGGATGGGCCGCCGGTGCACACCCCTGGAGGCGACCGGCTTCCGCCTCGCCGACGACCTCCTCGGCATGGGCGACGACGACGCCGTCGTGGTCTTCGCCCCGCTGCGGCTCTTCCGCGAGATCGACGCCGTGCTGTCGCGCGCGGCCGAGATCGGCGCCCCCGTCGTCGTCGTCACCGAGGCCATCGAGTCAGCCGTACGCGACCGCGTCGCCGCCGTCCTGAGCACACCGCCGTCCACCTCCGGCGCAGCGAGCGGGAACTTCGCGGGCTGGCTGGTCGCCCACGCCCTGGCCATGGAACTCGCGGCCCGCGACCGCAGCGGCTCCGTCGCCGCCCACCAGCGCCTCAACCGGCTCAGGCGCGAGATCAGCGGCACCGAGATCGACACAGAGGTCGTGGACGGAGGCGCGGGGTGACGGACGTGCGGACGCTGCGCTTCGCGCCAGACGTCCGTTTTTACCGTGATGTGACGCCCTAGGGAGAACCCTGCCGGTGCGGCCTGAGTCCCAACGGGGGGCGACCACCGTCTCTGGAGGACCGATGCGCATCAGCACACTCACCGCCGCCGCGTGTACCGGCACGCTGCTCCTCAGCGCATGCGGCGCAGAGGACCCCGGCGACCGCCCAGCCGCCCGCACCTCGCCGGTCGCGACCCCGCCGGGCGAGGCCGCCCCCATCCCCGAGGGCAACGGCGGCGATCGCGCCGACGACGTCAACGGCGACGGATACCCCGACCTCGTGTTCACCAGCGACTACAGTGCCGAGGCCGGGCAGGAGATGGAGCCGGCCGGCCACCTCGCCGTCGTCTACGGCGCCAAGAACGGGCTCGACCCGGCCACCCGCACCGTGCTCCCCGCCACCGGGCTCGGATTCGGCCCGGCGGGCGACAGCGAGCGCCTGCGTCCCGCGGCCGCCGACCTCGACGGCGACGGCTTCGCCGACATCCCCGCCCTCGAATCGGACAACGGGTTCGGCGCGGCCGAAGCCGACCCGCCTGAGGCCGCCGTCATCTGGGGCGGGCCCCGCGGCCCCGAACCCGACGCCGAACCGACCCCGATCGCAACGGGCGAGGGCCAACCGGTCGACCAGGCCCCCGCTGTGGGGGACTTCGACGGCGACGGCGCAGCGGACCTGGCGGTCACCGGTACCGACAGCACCGGTACCGCGTCGTCGCTGCGGGTCCTTCGCGGACCGTTCGACCGCGACGGCACCCCTGCGGACACCGCCTCCATCGGGCTGCCGGAGGACGTGGAGCCCGGTTCCCTCCTCGCCGACGAGATCGACGGGGACCGCGCGACGAACCTGCTCGTCCAGCACATAAGCGACGGTGAACAGGCCGAGTCGACCCTGTACACCGGCGGCCCGGACGGGCTCAGCGGGCGGCCCGCCGCGACCCTCGCGGCGGGCAACATGGCCGCTTTCGGCGACTTCGACGGCGACGGGACGCGCGACATCGCCGTGGGCGACGACGGCACCCGCAACAACGAGCCCGGCTACGAGACCGAGGCGCCGGAGGTCCACCGCAAGCTCAACGTCTACTACGGCACAGAGGACGGGATCGAGGAGAAGCCGGAGGCGTCCACCCTCCCCGGTTCGAGCGACTCGGCGAGCTACGGGCTGCGCACCATGGTCGCGGGCGACTTCGACGGCGCCAAGGGCGACGAGCTCGCCGTCGGCAGGGACGCCCGCGGCGTCGAAGTCCTGACGGGGACGGAGGACGGGCTGCGGCGGAGCGCGGACTCCACGCCGTTGAAGCGGACCGGCCCCGCCAAGGGCCCCGAAGGCAAGGTGAACAAGGAGCACCGGCTGGCGCGCGCGTTCGCCGCCGGGGACTACGACGGCGACGGCACCGAGGAACTGGTCCTCGCCTACGACCCGAGCGTCACCCACGAGTCCCCGGTCCAGTGGTGGGTGACCGACGGCCGCAACGACAAGTCCGCCTTCACCAGCGCCCCGTTCACCGAGTGACCCCGCCCGGTCCCCCGGCCCGCATGCACGGCCGCCCGGTCGCGCACCCGGCCCCCGGCCCACATGCACGCTCGGACCCACCCCCCATTCCGATCCGCCCTCCCGGCCCACTCCGGCAGAGCCGATTCGCCGATCAGAGTGCCGCTCGATCAGCGTGCCGCTATGCCGAATACGGCCTTTTCCCACCCGTCCCGCCGACCGTGTGGTGCTATTGACGGCATATCCAGCGGACGCGGAGGACCCGATGCGCGACTCCGAGCACAAGGACGGCGGCTCGTCGGGCGAGGCCGAACGCATGGCGGCGGTGCGCCGCTACGACATCCTCGACACCCCGCCGGACGGGTCCTACGACCGGGTCGCCGCACTGGTGGCGCGGACCTTCCAGGTGCCCATCGCGACGGTCACGATCGTGGACGAGGACCGGATCTGGTTCAAGGCCGCGCAGGGGCTGCCCGAGGGGGTCGTCGAGATCGGCCGCGACCCGGGGCTCTGCGCCTCCGCGATCCTCCAGGACGCGACCTACGTGGTCACCGACGCCCTGCGCGACTCACGGGCCCTCGCCAACCCCCTGGTCCGCGGCGAACTCGGCCTGCGCTTCTACGCCGCGGCACCCATCACCACGGCCGACGGCCACCGCCTCGGCACCGTCAACGCCATAGGCACCGTCCCCCGCGAGGCCACCGAAGGAGAACGCGCCACCCTGCGGGACCTGGCCGCGATCGTCATGGACAACCTCGACCAGCGGTTGGCCGCGATGCGCACCGTCCGGCTGGAACGCGAACTCCGCGAGAGCAAGGAAGCGAACCTGCACGCGGCCCTGAACTCGCGGGCGACCATCGACCAGGCCATCGGCATCATCATGGCCCGGCGCCGGTGCTCCGCCGACGACGCCTTCGCCGTCCTGAGCCGCACCTCCCAGAACCGCAACACCAAACTCCGCGACATCGCCGCCGAAATCCTCACCCAGACCACCACCCCGGGCCCCACCCCCTGACCCGACCGGACACGGCCCACCCCGCCCCCGGTCATCGGCCCGGACGCCAACGGCCACGTCCCCGTTGTCCAACTCCCAGATCTCCAAAGTCATCGTTGATTCTGCTCTTGTCGAGTTCCGCAGCCGTCTTACCGAGTCGCCGCAGATTCGGTCCATTGGGGGGTCTCCGTACGTTCAAGGAACGGGTTCCCGCGCGGGGCAGGCATCATGCGCTTGGCACGCTCGCGTGCGAGCACGGCGCACGCGCTTCGGCGCCGCCCTCACGCCCGAATTCCCCCGGGTGGGGGAAGGGGGTCCCCCTTGGGGGCGATCACCGGGGGCGGGGTGGTGGGGGAAGGTCGCGGTATGGACATCACACGTGCACTTGTCCGCGCCGCCGGGTGGACCGCGGCCGGGTACTGGCTGGTCTACACCGTGGGGAAGGTCTACATGGCGTCCCGCGGCGAGATCGGGATGCCGGGGCGGCCCGCGCCGCCCGAGGCGTACGCCGACATCGCCGACCCCGCGCTCGCACAGCTCGGCAACGCCGCGCTCGGCCTCGCGGCGGCCGGGCTCGCGCTCGCCGCCATCCTGCCCGCCGCCCGCGGGATCCCCCGCCCCGTGCTGCTCGGCGCCCTCACGATCGGTGCGGTCTTCACCGTGCTCGGTCTCACCGCGACGCTCATGCACAGCGCCCCGTGGCCCGAGACCGTCATCACCGCCATCGGCGCCTTCGCGTTCACAGCGGTCACCGTCGCCGCCTACCGGCGTGCCCCTGGCACCGCCACCGCCGCTCCCCCGGCTGCGCGCGCTCCCGTGTGACGGTGGTGGCGGCTCCGGTGTGACGGCAGCATGGGGCGGGAACGCCCATTGGTCCCCGCCCCACCCCACCCCTCACTGGAGCACCGATGCCCGTACCGCTCATCATCGACACCGACACCGCCCAGGACGACTGCGTCGCGCTGCTCGTCGGCCTGCTCGACGCAGAGGCCGACCTGCGCGCCGTGACCATGGTCGCCGGGAACGTCGGCTTCGACTACCAGGTCCGCAACGCCTTCCTCACGCTCAACGCCGCCGGTCGTCTCGGCACGGTGCCGGTCCACCTCGGCTGCCGCCGGCCCATGGTCCGCCCGTGGGTGGGCGCCGAGGAGGTGCACGGCGACGGTGTCGGCGGGCTCGACATGGACATGACCGGCTGCGAACCCGAGGCGGAGCACGCGGTCGACGCCCTGGTCCGGCTCGCGGCCGAGCGCCCCGGTGAGATCTCCGTCGTCGCGATCGGCCCGCTGACCAACATCGCCACAGCGGCGCTGAAGGACCCGGAGTTCGCCAACAACGTCAAGAAGCTGTACGTCATGGGCGGCTCCAACAACGGGCGCGGCAACATCACCGCCGCCGCCGAGTTCAACTTCTTCGTGGACCCCGAGGCGGCGAAGGCCGTCTTCGCAGCGGGGTTCGACATCGTCGTCGTCCCATGGGACCCGGTGACGTTGCGCCACGCCGTGTTCGGGCGGGAGCGGCTGGCGGAGATCGCCGCGATCGGCACGCCCTTGGCGGGCTTCTTCGACCGCGTGTGCGCCGCGACCCTGGAGTTCGACGAGAGTGTGGGGATCGCGGGGACGACGCACCCCGACTCGCTGACCGTCGCGCTGCTGCTGCACCCCGAACTGCTGGTCCGCAGCTCCGGCTACCACGTGGACGTCGAAACGGCGGGCACGCTCACCACCGGCTATGCGGCGATGTCGTGGGGCGTCCACGGGCTCGAACCCAACGCCGAGGTCGTCGAGGAGGTCGACGCCGAGGGTTTCGCCGCGCTGATCACGACGATGCTCGCCGCCCCAGCCGCCCCCGACCGGGCCTTCACCGGGGGCGCGCCGACCGGCTGAGAGCGCCGCGCGCCAAGGGCCGGGGACGCCGGTCCGGCGCGCGCCTTGTGCGCGACGGGATGCGCGTCGGCCGACGGCCGGACCGGCTCCGGTGGATACCCCGACAACCGGTCCGGCTCCGACGCTTGCCCCGAAAGCCGGGCCGGCTCCGGTGGATACCCCGGCAGCCGGGCCGACTCCGGTGGAGCCCACGGCTTGCCGAGCGGCCGCCCGGCGAGCCGTGGGCTCCCATCCGGCAAAGGGGGGCTTGGGCGGCGCGGCGGCGGTCCCGGGGTCCGCCCCGACCCCTCCCCGGACGGCGGGACGCCCCGCTCTCCGGGACTCCGCTGTCCGCCCAAGCCCCGTGGATCCCGAGAGCCCCTCAACCCGCGGGATCCGTCTGGGGGTGTGTCAGTCGCCCACGGAGATGTCGGCCGTGCGCACGCCGTCGGCAACGTTGCGGACGGTCTCCTGGGTGTCGGGGGCCACGTCGATGTCGGCGACCTCGCCGGACTGGTGGTGGACGTCGCCGCCGGTGGCGTCGCGGACGACGCTCTCGGCGGTGCCGCCCTCGGTGGCGCCGCGCACCGCGGCGAGGCCGCCGTCGACCCCGCCGGCCGGCGCCTCGGGCAGTGCGGCGCGCTGCGGCAGGGTCTTGTGCTGCGGCGGGGTCTTGTGCTGCCGCAGCTCCGAGGTGACCCCGTCGGCGGCACCGGCGGGCACGGCGCCCTCGACCTTGTCGCGCAGGGGCTGGACGGCGTCACCCGGCTTCTCGGCCGCGCCGGCGAGGCCGCGCGCCTCTCCGCCGGCCGCGCCGACGGTCTTCTTCGCGGTTCCGCCGGTCGAGCCGACCGTGTCCTTCGCCGTCCCGCCGGTGCGGCGCACCTTGTCGGTCACGGGGGCGGTCTGCGGCACCGCGCCCAGGAGCCCTTCGGTCTTCGAGGCGGCGCCGAGGACGCGGCCGCCGGCGTCGCTCAGCAGCGGCTCGGTCCGCGGGACCGAGACGGACTGGAGGGCGCCGTTGGCGTCCTCCCACTGGAGCTGCGTCGGCACCATGCCGATGACCTGGTCGGGCGCGCCGGCCACGAGCGGGACGACGTGGCCGGCGTCGGTCGACGGGCCGCTCAGGCCGAGGGAGCCCGAGGGCGCCTCGTCGGCGGCGGCGATCCCGGCGCCCAGGGCGAGGAACCCGGCGGTTCCGGCCGCGAGCAGGAGGGTCTTAACGCCGGTGCGAGCGAACGCGAACATTGATGGTCCTTTCGGAGCGTGAACGTCTGTGCTGGTCGCATCGGGCGACGCTGGTCGCCCGATTCCGCGGTTCGTCCTGGCCGGGGACGCGTCCGCGTCGTTCTCGGGATCCGGCGGTCCCGGCCGTGCGCGTGGCGGGCGCTGCGGCGCGGTGCCGGATTCAGTCGTGGGGTCTGGCGGACCGCCGACTGACGTGAACCCCGTGGTTCGGGGGCGCGGGGCTCACGTCAGCCCCCAGTACGCGTGGTGCTGGGACGGGCGGTGCGGTGTCGCCTGGGCCTGGCGGCGGAGGTGCCGGGCCGGCCTGCGGAGCGGCCCGCGACGACGCGCGGGCGCAGAGGTCCCCTGTGTTAGTCGGGGGAGAACGAGCGGTCGGCGACCGGCACCTGCGGCACAACGGCCGACTCGATGTGCCGCGCCTGGGCCGCGCCGCCGGAGCGGCGCGGGCCGGTGAAACGGGTGAGGTCGGCGACCAGGGTCAGCGGGCCGCCGCCCTGCGCCTGGGCCGGGAGCGCCGCGGAACCGGACGACGGCGCGCCGTCGGAATCGGAGCGGGCGCCGGGGTCGTGCGCGGAGACGTCCGGGCCGTGCTGCGCCGCGGCGTCGTAGCGGTCGGTCGGACCGGTGCGGACGTCCGGGGTGCCGGCGTCGGAGCGGGGCGCCGGCTCGGCGTCCGCGGCATCGTCGGCGGGTTCGGGGCGGTGCTGCTCGGGTTCCGGCGCCGGGTTGCGCCCGTGCCCGGCGGGGTCGCCGCCGGGAAGGGGGTCGGCGGACCGGTCGATCGCCTCGCGGACCTGCCCGCCGGCGTCATCGGCCGCGTCGGCGACAACGTCGCTCGCCGAGGGCCCCGGGGGTTCCGGCGCCGGGTCGACAGCGGGCATGTCAGGTTCGGGGACGTCGGGCTCGGGCGCGGCCTTCGCCGCGTCGGGCACCGCGGCGGGGGCTTCGGCGGGCGCGGCCGGGTCGGCGGCGCCGCGGGCCTTCGCCGCGGGGGCGTCGCCCTGCTCCGCCGCGCCGCGCACAGCGGACTGCGCCGGATCGTCGGGGACGCCCAAGGTGTCGGCGCTCGCCACCGCGGTGCCGAGCAGCCACGCCGCCGCGGCGAGCCCGCCGAGCAGCAGTGCCCTGCGCAGGGGGCCGCCCAGTGCGCGCACCACCGCGGCGGCGCGACGGGCGCGCGCACTGCGGTCGGTACGGATCACGGAGGAGGCTCCCCTGCTCGGCGGTGCGGAGACGGCGGATCGCGGGCGGGGCGCACGGACACGCATGGGTCACGAACAGCGCCAACCCGCCAACGGAACGTGACCGTAGCACGGTTCGCGGTTTCGGCTCCACACATTCCGCGAATTCGTGCCGAGTCCACCGGATCCCCGCGGACGGCGGCGATCCGGCGCGGCCGCGGCGGCGCGGCCCGGCCGCGCTCCCGGCGGATGTCGTACCCGCCGCCTACCGTGGAGCTCCAGGGACCGATCGCGCGCAGTGGCCGCGACCGGCTCGATCCATCGATCGAAAGGCAGCGACCGATGCCCGAAGGCACGGCGATCGCCACGCCGCCGGCGGCCCACGACTTCGCCCGGCTCACCGATCCGTACCGGCGCGAACTGCTCGTGCACTGCTACCGCATGGTCGGCTCGATGCACGACGCCGAGGACCTCGTCCAGGACGTCTACCTCCGCGCGTGGCGCGGGTTCGGCGGGTTCGAGGGCCGCGCGTCACTGCGCACCTGGCTGTACCGCATCGCCACCCGCACCTGCCTGACCGCCTTGGAGTCCCGGGGCAGGCGCCCCCTCCCGTCGGGTCTCGGTGCGCCCAGCGACTCCCCCGAGGTCCCCGTGGTCGCGTCGGGCCCCGAGGTGTCCTGGCTCGAACCGCTGCCCGACGACCCCGCCGAGATCGTCGCCGCCCGGCAGAGCACCCGCTTGGCGCTCATCGCCGCCCTCCAGCACCTGCCGCCCCGCCAGCGCGCCGTCCTGATCCTGCGCGACGTCCTGCGCTGGCGGGCCGCCGAGGTCGCCGCCCTGCTCGACACCACGACCGCTGCCGTCAACAGCGCGCTCCAGCGCGCCCGCGCCCAGTTGGACGCCGCCGCGCCGGCCGAGGACCAGCTCGTCGAGCCCGCCGACCCCAGGCTGCGCTCGCTCCTCGACCGCTACGCCGCTGCGTTCGAGACCTCCGACATCCCGGCCCTCATGCTGCTGCTGGCCGAGGAGGCCGGGTGGGAGATGCCGCCGTTTCCGCAGTGGTTCGTCGGCCGCGGCGACATCGCCCGGCTCATCTCGACCCAGTGCCCCGCTGGCCCCGGCGATCTCCGCATGATCCCCCTCACCGCCAACGGCCAGCCGGCGTTCGCCGTCTACCTGCGCTCCGACGACCACGTCTTCCGCGCGTTCCAGCTCCAGGTGCTCACCGCCACCCCGGCCGAGGTCACGCACGTCACCACGTTCTTCGACGTCACCCTGTTCCCGAAGTTCGGCCTGCCCACCGAGCTGGCCGGCGCCCGCGGCCCCTTGGGCACCCGCGCCGCTCCCGCTCCCGCCGCGTCCCGTGCCGCACCGGCGCCGCCCACGGCCCGGAAGGCGGGAGGACGCTGACCCCGCCCGATCCGCACCCCGCGCGGGAGGCGCTCACCGCCGCGGCCGCCCGCTGCGGGTTCGACTCCGCCGGGGCCGAACCGGTGTCGTCCGGCGAGAACACCGTGTTCGCCCTGCCGGGCGGGCAGGCGGTCGCCAAGGTCGGCCGCTCCGCCGCGTCCACCGCCCGGGCCGCGCGCGAGGTGCGGGCGGCCCGGTGGCTGCTCGAACGCGGTGTCCCCGCCGTGCGCCCCCTCGCCGGGCCGGTGGCCGCCCTCGGCCGCCCGGTCACCTTCTGGGAGCGGCTGCCGCCCGCGGAGCGCCCGCCGTCGGGGGCCGACCTGGGGTCGCTGCTGCGCCGCCTGCACGCGCTGGGCCCGGCCCCGTTCCCGCTCCCGGCCCGCTCCCTCCTCGCGGGTGTTGATCGGTGGCTCCGCGCCGCCGAGGGTGGCATCGACCCCGCCGATGCCGCCTACCTGCGCGAGCGCGCCGAGACGTGCGCCGCGCAGATCGCCGCGCTGCGCCCGCGCCTGCCGCCCGGCCCCATTCATGGCGACGCGCTGCTCCGCAACGTCGTCGTGGGCCCCGACGGCCCCGTCCTCACCGACCTCGAGTACGTCTCCCATGACCTCCGCGAGCACGACCTCGTGGTGATGGCGCTGGCACGCGACCGCTACGGCATGCCCGAGCGCGAGTACCAGGGGTTCACCGGCGCCTACGGGTGGGACGTCGCCGAGTGGCCGGGCTGCGCCGCCCTGCGCGGCGCCAGGGAGACCGCCAGTGCCGCCTGGGTCGCCCAGCACGCGCCCGCCTCGCCCGGCGCCCGCGCGGAGTTCCGCCGCAGGGTCGCCTCGCTGCGCGCCGGCGATCCGCTGGTGCGCTGGCACGCCTGGTAGCGGCGGCCCCGATCCGGGGAGGGGCCGCCCCCGTTCGGGGCCGCGGGAGCCTCCCGGCTACGGCCCGGTCCGCCGGGGCGGGGCCATGGTGCGGCCCTCGACCGGCGCGCAGTCGAGCAGCCGCGGCCCGGGGGCGTCCGCGCCGTCGAGGATGGCGCTCAGCAGCCCGACCGCCGCCCGGCCCATCGCCGCGCGCGGGTCGGCCGACCCGCTGAACGCGACCCCGCCCGCTCCCTGGCCGGTGTCCGGCGGCAGGCCGGGGACGACGACGGACAGGTCGCCGGGGATGCCCACCCCCCTCTCCGCTGCGATCGCCGCCAGGGCCGCCGCGTCGGCCGGCTCGTCGACGAAGGCGACCGTGCGCCTGCTCCCGGCGAGCGCGTCGAGCAGGGCGCCCGGCGCCGCGGCGGGGATCAGAGCGCCGTCCGCGCCCGCCGCCGCGACCGCCGCGCGGAACCCGCGCAGCAGACCGGTACGGGCCTCCGGGCCCTGGCCGGTACCGGCCGCCGCCGGGCCGCCGGGGCCGATGTAGGCGAGCCGGGTGTGGCCGAGCCGCACGGCCCGGCGGACCAGTGCCGCGGCCGCCGCGGGGTAGTCGGCCCCGATACTCGGCACGGGCCCGCCGGGGTCGCCGCCGGGTCCGACCGACACGCACGGGTGCTCCTCGTCGGCCAGCCGGACCAGCTCGGAGCGGTCGACCTCGCCGCCGAGCACCAGGAGTCCGTCGGCGAGCCGGAACCGCTCGTCGCCCCGGAAGATCCGGCGCCGCCCGTCGGACACCGGTGCGCTGCTCAGCAGCAGCAGGTCGGAGCCGGTGCGTTCGGCGCCGGCCTCGACACCCGCGAGCAACTGGCGGTACCGGTCGTGGTGGGGAAAGGCCCCCTCGGCGGTGAACACGGCCAGGATGCGGTTGCGGCGCGCGACCAGGCTGCGCGCCGCCGGGTCGGCGACGTAGCCGGTATCGCGGATGGCGCGGAGCACCCGCGCCCGGGTCTCGGGGGCGATGCGGACCCCGGTGTCGGTGCGGTTGTTGAGCACCAGCGAGACCACCGCCTGGCTGACGCCGGTCATGCGGGCGATGTCCTTCTGGGTGACGCGCCTGCGGGGTCTGGTCACGGTGCGTGGTCCTCGTCCGGCGATGATACGTATCATCAACGAGCGGTGACCAGGATCACCCGTTCAAGCCGGGGCCGTCAAGGAACCGGCGCCGGAACCCGGTGCGCGCCGCGGGCTCAGTCGTTGACGGCGACCGCCGCGAAGACCTGGACGGTCGCGCCGTCGTGCTCGACGGACTCGCCGGTGGCCTCGAACTCGAACGACCGGCCGCCCCGCTTGAAGCGGTACTGGCCCTTGGGGTCGGCGACCTCGGTGAACGTGCCGTCGAGGTCGCTGATCGCGGCGAACTCCCGGCTTGCGGGGACGGCCAGCTTGATGCGTTTCATGTCCGGCTGAAGGATCGACACCGTTCTCCTCGGATGCATGTTCGTCACGGGGCCGTCCCGCGCAGCGGCGCCGGTCGACCGGAGGCCCCAATCTAGCCGCGGATCCGGCGTTCCGGGACCGATCAGGCGGACGCGGTGTCGGCCGCCGCGCGGTGCTCGCCGCTCCAGAGCCGGCGGCCGCGCCACGGCCACCACCAGTGCGTTGTGTAGCCCTCGGGGATCATCTGGTCGAGGCGGATGACGAGGCGGAGCGCGAACCCGCCGGCGACCATGCCCGTGGCGAGGTCGGAGAACCAGTGGAAGTGCAGGTAGGTCGAGATCATCGACTGGAGGATCGCGATGACGACGATGGTCCAGGCGAGTCGGTGCACGATGTGCGGGCGCACCGCCTTGTAGCGGATGATCAAGAACAGCGCGATGCCGTAGATGAGGATGGCGTTGGCGCCGTGGCCCGACGGGAAGGACACCCCGCCGCCGTCGGAGAAGAACGCGGGGTTGAAGGTGCGCGGGTGGCCCCGGGTGAGCAGGAACTTCATGGTGCCCACGAGGCCGATCATGCCCACCAGTCCGGCACCGCTGAGGATGATGGGGCGCCACGACTGGTACTGATAGGCGAAGTGCAGCGCCACCACACCGAGCACCGGGCCGGCGACACCACGCGAGGCGATGGTGTCGGGCCACAGGATGAGGAACATCCTGATCTCGTCGTAGAAGGGGCGCGGCGCGGTGTTCACCCAGTTGTCGACGATGTGCAGCGGCCCCGCCGACAGTACGGTCATCACGATGAGCGCCACCAGCATGAAGATGGCGCTCTTGTCCGATGCCATGCCCCAGGCGATCTCGCCCCAACTCGGCCACACGACGGTGGGATCCTCGTTGTTGCGCCGTCGGCCGGGAAGGGCCTGGCGCAGCCGGGAAGGGTCGATTCGGAGGGCTCTGGGTCTGTAGAAAGCGGGGAACGGGCTCTCGGCGCCTGCGTTAGGCCTGCGCCGGGGCCGCATCGTGTGGTTCATGTGCTCAGTGCTGTCTCACGGATCGTGGGCTGGCCTGCGGCACGGTCGTGCGTATGGATGAGACGTTCTTGCCGCCGGATCGGTTGCCAAGTGGATGGTCGGAAAGTGTGAACGCGGCGGATTCGTCCGCCGCTGCCCCGGTACAAGGGGGCTTGCGCTCTCGGGGCGGTGCCCGCAGTGGGGATCCTCCCCTGTGCGGGAGGAGTACACCTGACCCCTGGGTGACGACGGGGTATGCACAAGGTGTCCGACTGGACAGCATAGCGCCCGGTTTGGTCACACACTGTTGCACGCCTTTGACTACGATCGTCCGATATCGCCCCATCCCGTCCAGTAACGCATCGCGCTCGCGCCGTCCACCGGAGTGACACGGGAACGTGAGCCA
This sequence comes from Murinocardiopsis flavida, assembly GCF_003014485.1. Classification (GTDB taxonomy): domain Bacteria; phylum Actinomycetota; class Actinomycetes; order Streptosporangiales; family Streptosporangiaceae; genus Murinocardiopsis; species Murinocardiopsis flavida. The sequence goes on from NZ_PYGA01000015.1 coordinate 84,332, forward strand.
TTCGTTAGCAAATGCCGACCGCGCCATGCCCGGCGCAACGCCGTGGAGCGTCCGCGCGGCCGGGGCCCGCCGGTGCGGGCACGTGTCCGGCCGCAGGGGTGTGGCACCCTTCAATGTGCCTCTGCCTCCGCTCGCGACCCATCGGAAGGGATGTCGATGACCGAACTCCCCGCGCCGCCCGGCGACACGTCGCGCCTGGCACGCAACCCGCTCCGGGAGCAGATCCGCCGCATGCTGGTCGACGGTCTGCTGTCCGGTCGTTGGCAACCGGGGGAGCGGATCGTGGAGCGGCGCATCGCCGCGGAGTTCAACGTGAGCCAGGCGCCCGTGCGCGAGGCGCTGCGCGAACTCGAGGCGCTGCGGCTGATCGAGTCGGTTCCGAACAAGGGGGCCAGGGTGCGCGATTTCGGTGTCGCGGACATGGCTGAGATCTATCCCGTTCGGGCCGGTCTTGAACTCGTCGCGGCCGAACTCGCCGCCGAACGCCTCGCCGCCGACCTCGGTCCGCTGCACGCCGAGGTCGAGGCGCTGAAGCGGGCGACCGCCACCGGCGACGTCGACGGCCAGATCCGGCACAGTGTCGAGTTCCACCGGGTGATCGTGCGCCAGGCGCGCAACAGCGTCCTGCTGCACACCTGGGAGTCGCTGGGGGTCGAGGTCTGGACCGCGCTGTCGGTGCGCTGGCTCGACATGGAACTGCACGCCAAGGCCGCCGACCACGCCCAGATCATCGAGGCGTTCGCCGCGCGCGACCCCAGCGTGGGCCGGCTGCTCAGCGACCATGTGCTGAACTACGTCGACGCGGCGCTGAAGTCGCGGAACATCGTCGGCTGACAGGTTCGGACCTCCGCGCCGACCGCCCGTGAGCGCGGTCGGCCCCGACCGGGACCCCGAGCGAAAAAGTCCGAGATATCCCGTAAAGTCTTATTGATCGATCATCGATCAGTACGTAGAGTGTGCGCGACGAACTTCACACAAATGTATCTACAGCCACTCTCAGCGCGCCCACCGCCCCGCACGGCACCGGGCGCGCCCGTCATGACCGTGCTCGACAGCGCGGGATCATGGCAGCAGGTCTCGCCCGGCCACCCGCACGGTCCGAGGCCGCCTCAGCACGAAGAAAGGCATCACGATGGCTGAAACGGCCAAGTCGAAAGGCGGCGGCGCCAAGACCTCCGGCGGCCGCAAACGCGGCCGGAAGGACTCCCCTTCGGGTATCGGCGCCGAGCCGCCCAAGGACCTGCTGGACTACTACCGGCAGATGCTGCTGATCCGGCGCTTCGAGGAGCGGACCGCGCAGGCGTACACCCAGGCCCGCATCGGCGGGTACTGCCACCTCAACCTGGGTGAGGAGGCCACGGTCGTCGGCCTGATGACCGCACTCCAGGAACGCGACTACCTGTTCACGAACTACCGCGAACACGGCTACGCCCTCGGCAAGGGCATCAGCAGCCGCCGGGTCATGGCCGAGCTCTACGGGCGCACCGACGGCGTGTCCAAGGGCTGGGGCGGCTCCATGCACATGTTCGACACCCAGGTGCGCCTGCTGGGCGGCTACGGCATCGTCGGCGGCCAGCTCCCCCTCGCCACCGGCGCGGCGCTCGCCGTCACCTACAAGGGCGGCGACGAGGTCGTCATGTGCCAGATGGGCGACGGGACGACCAACATCGGCGCCTGGCACGAGTCGCTGAACATCGCGGCGCTGTGGAACCTCCCCGTCGTCTACGTCGTGGTCAACAACTACACCGGCATGGGGACGACGGTGGAGCGGTCCTCCGCGGAGCCCGAGCTGTACAAGCGCGGCTCGGCGTTCCGGATCGAGGGCGAGCGCGTCGACGGCCAGGACGTCCTGGCGGTCCGCGACGCGGCGACCGACCTCGTCGAGCGCGCCCGCGCGGAGCAGCGCCCCTTCCTGCTCGAGACCATGAGCCACCGCATGAAGGGCCACTCCGTGGTCGACCCCGCCAAGTACCGCACCGAGGAGCAGGCCGAGGAGGCCAAGGGCAACGACCCGCTCGCGGCGTTCGAGCGGCAGCTCACCGAGGCCGGCGTCCTCGACGACGCCACGAAGAAGGAGATCGCGGACTCCGTCAAGGACGAGGTCGCCGACGCGGCCGACTTCGCCGAGAACAGCCCGCACCCCGACGTCTCCACGCTGTTCGACTACACCTACGCCACCCCCGTGGCGAACGAATCGACTCGCATGCCCGCCGACCCGGTGTTCGCCGAGTAGAGATTAGGAGCGGGTCATGTCCGTCATCACTTACCGCCAGGCGCTGCGCGAGACCATCCGCGCCGAGATGCACCGCGACGAGAACGTCTTCCTCATCGGCGAGGAGATCGGCGTCTTCGAAGGGTCCTACAAGATCACCGAGGGCCTGCTGAAGGAGTTCGGCGAGCGCAGGGTGCGCGACACCCCCATTGCCGAAGAGGGCTTCGTCGGCGCCGCGGTCGGCGCCGCGATGCTGGGCCTGCGCCCGGTCGTCGAGCTCATGACGATCAACTTCTCGCTGATCGCCATCGACCAGATCATCAACCACGCCGCCAAGATCTACGGCATGTTCGGCGGCCAGAACAGCGTGCCGATGGTCATCCGCACACCGGGCGGCGGCGGCCAGCAGCTCGGCGCGACCCACTCGCAGAACATCGAGCTGTTCTACTCCTTCATCCCCGGCCTGAAGGTCCTCGCGCCGAGCACCCCCGCCGAGGCGGCGTCGATGATGCGCGCGGCGATCCGCGACGACGACCCCGTGCTGTTCCTGGAGAACCTCGGCCTGTACAACTCCAAGGGCGAGGTCCCCGAGGAGGACGACACCGTCGCCGAGATCGGCCGGGCCGCCGTCACCCGCGAAGGGTCCGACATCACCCTCATCGGCTACTCCCGGATGGCCACCGTCGCCACCAGGGTCGCCGAGTCGCTCGCCGAGGACGGGATCAGCGTCGAGGTCGTCGACCTGCGGAGCCTGCGCCCGCTCGACCGTGAGACGATCGTCGCGTCGGTCCGCAAGACGGGCTGCGCGGTCGTCGCCGAAGACGACTGGCTGACCTACGGCATCGGCGCCGAGATCGCCGCCTCCATCCAGGAGGGCGCGTTCGACTTCCTCGACGCCCCCGTGCGCCGGGTGGCCATGGCCGAGGTCCCGATGCCGTACGCGAAGCCGCTGGAGACGGCGGCCCTTCCGTCGGTCGACTCGATCACCACCGCGATCCACGAGACCCTGGCCGCTGTCGGCCGGCGGGTCGGTTAAACAGGGGAACGACCATGACTGAGATCTACATGCCGCGCCTCTCCGACACCATGGAGGAAGGCGTCATCAGCTCCTGGGTCAAGCAGGTCGGCGAGAAGGTGGCGCCCGGCGACGTCCTGGTCGAGATCGAGACCGACAAGGCCGTCATGGAGTACGAGGCGTACGAGGAGGGTTACCTCGTCAAGCAGTCGGTGAGCGAGGGCGACACCGTCCCCATCGGCTCGGTGATCGGCGTGCTCGGCGAGAGCGCCGACTCCTCGCCCGAGGAGTCGGGCGGCGGTTCGGCGGCGCCCGCCCCCGAGACCGCGGCGCCCGAGGCCGCGGCACCGGCGCAGGAGTCCGCGCAGAGCGGCGGCGGCGCCGAAGCCCCGCCGGCCGCGCCGGGCGGATCGTCCGACGGCCCGCGCCCGCGCAGCTCCCCGCTGGCGCGGCGGCTCGCGCGCGAGTACGGGCTGAACATCGAGGAGATCGACGGCTCGGGGCCCAAGGGCCGCGTGGTGCGCGCCGACATCGAGGCCGCACGCGGCAACGGCACGGCGCAGGCGCAGGCCCCCCAGGCGCCCGCCGCGCGGCAGCCGGCCGCCGCGGCACCGGCGAAGGGCGGCCCGCAGGACGCCTACGACGACGGCCGCGCGTCCGAGGAGGTCCCGCTCTCCCAGATGCGCAAGGTCATCGCGCGCCGGCTGACGCAGAGCAAGCAGGAGGTCCCGCACTTCTACCTGCGCCGCGCCATCGACGCCGAGGCGCTGAAGGCGTTCCGCACCGACATCAACGCCCGGCTCGCCGAGGACGGCGTCAAGATCAGCTTCAACGACCTGATCGTCAAGGCCGTGGCCACCACGCTGAAGCGGCACCCGAAGGTCAACTCCTCCTGGGTGGACGACAAGCTCCTCCAGCACGGCCGCATCAACGTCGGCGTCGCCGTCGCCGTGGACGAGGGCCTGCTCGTCCCGGTGCTGCACGACACCGACAAGACCACGCTGTCCGAGATCGCCGCGAACACCCGCGAGCTCGCCGGGCGGGCACGCGACGGCAAGCTGAAGCCGCAGGAGATGAGCGGCGGCACGTTCAGCATCTCCAACCTGGGGATGTTCGGCGTCGACAGCTTCTCCGCCGTCATCAACCCACCCGAGGCCGCGATCCTGGCGATCGGCGCCATGCGGCAGGAGGCGGTCGTGCGCGACGGCGAGGTCGCCGTCCGCAACACGATCGCGCTGGAGCTGTCGGTCGACCACAGGGCCGTCGACGGCGCCGTGGGCGCCGCGTTCCTCAAGGACCTCGCCGAGACCCTGGAGGAGCCGCTGCGCATCCTCGTCTGAGGACGGCACGCGCACAGCGGCGCACGCACGTGAACGGGCCGCCGGGGCAACAGCCCGGGCGGCCCGTTCGCGTGCGCCGGCCCGGTCTCAGCCGGCGGGGTCGGCGGCGGCGTCAGGGCCGGCGGGGCCGGCGCTCCGTTCGATGTGCGCCTCGATGCCGTCGAGGATGCGGCGCAGGCCGAACTCGAAGTGCGCCTCGTGGTCGCCGAGGTGGCCGCCCACCGCCGCCTCGGCCCACAAGGGGTACTGGTCGAAATCGACGACGCTGTTCACGAAGCGCACGTGGGCGGCCTCCCATGCGGCGTCGGCCCCGGCGGAGTCGACGGCGGCGCGGGCGCTGCCGTGGACGTAGCCGTCGATGGTCTCCACGGCCGCGACCCGCTCGGCGGTGGTGAGGGGGGTGCGGGCGAGGACGCGCAGCGCCGACTCGTACCACCGCAGCAGGTTGGGCCCCAGAAGCGGGCGGACCGTCGCCAGGCGCAGCAGCCACGGCCGGGAGCGGAACGACGCCCAGTCGGCCCTGGCCCACACCTCGATCTGCGCGCGCCACGTGCCCGGGACGGTGTGCGGCAGGGGCGCGTCGGCGATGAAGGTGTCGAGCATGAGCGCGAGCAGCGCCGAACGTCCGGGCACGTAGGTGTAGAGCGAGGCGACGCCGACGCCGAGGCGGGCGGCGACCTTGCGCATCGACAGCGCGTCGAGCCCGTCGGCCTCGGCGGTCGCGGCCGCCGCCGTGGTGATCTGGACGAGGGTCAGCCCGCGATCGGGGCCGCGGGCCGGCTTGGGCAGCCGCCCGGACCAGAGTAGTTCCAGCGCACGCGTTGGATCGGGCTCGGACTTGGCGGGTTCTTCCGTATCCATGATTGCGATCATCCTAGAACAGCGAATAGTGTTCGGAGTAATCCGAACATTGTTCGTAGTTTTTGGAATGGAGCCACCGGAATGTCCGCGATCTCCCGTCCGCCGACCCGCCGCGGCCCGGCGACCCCACTGGAACGGTCACCGGCCCCCGACCTCGCACGGGGCGTGATGCTGTTGCTGATCGTCCTGTCCAACACCGGCTTCTACCTGTGGGCGGCCGAGCACGGCCCCACCGGATGGCACCCGGTCGACGGCTCCGCGATCGACGGCGCCGTCCAGTTCGCCATGATCACAGCGCTCGACCTGCGCGTGTATCCGATGTTCGCCTTCCTGTTCGGCTACGGGATGATGCAGCTCTTCCGCCGCCAGGTCGCGGCAGGCCGCACCGAGCGGTCCGCCCTCGTCCTGCTCAGCAAGCGGCACCTGTGCCTCATCGCCATCGGCGCACTGCACGCCGGGCTGCTCATGGCCGGCGACATCGTGGGCCTCTACGGGCTGGTCGGCCTGGCCCTGAGCTGGCTTTTCATCCGCCGCACCAACCGGACGCTGCTGATCGCCGCCGGGGCCGCCGTCTCCCTGCTGCTGCTCCTGACCGCCCTGACGGTCCTCGACGCCGTCTCCGGAGCCGCCACGGCCGCGACCACCCCCTCCACCGTGTACTACGCCGCGGGCACCGCCGACTGGGGCGCCGCCGCCGTCACCCGGCTGACGACCTGGCTGTTCAGCACGACCCTTGTCGGCGGGTTCCTGGGGTTCACCTTCCACGCGGCGATGCTCCTCGGGTTCTGGGCCGCCCGGCGGCGCGTCTTGGAGCGCCCCGGCGCGCACCTCGGGCTCCTCAGGGCGACCGCCGCCATCGGCATCCCGATCGGCTTGCTCGGCGGGCTCCCCGTGGCGCTCGCCCAGGTCGGCGTGCTCGACATCGCGCCGAACCACCTGGGCGACCAGGGTCCGTGGTTCATGGTGCAGATGGCCACCGGGCTGCCCGCCGGACTGGGCTACGCCGCCCTCTTCGGCCTGCTGGCGCACCACCTGTCCGAGCGCGCGCTCCGCGGCACAGCGGCGACCGTCGTCGCCGCGGTCGGCAAGCGCTCGCTGTCCTGCTACCTCGCCCACTCGCTGCTGTTCGCGCCGCTGCTCGCAGCGTGGGGCCTCGGCCTGGGCGCGCACTTCGGCAGCGCGAGCATGGCGCTGTTCGCCATCGGCGTGTGGCTGGTCGTCGCCATCGGCGCCTACGCACTGGAGCGGGCCCACCGCAAGGGCCCCGCTGAAGCGGTTCTGCGCAGGGCCGTCTACGGCCCGGCCGCCTGATCCCCGGCCGCGGGCGGCGGACCCCCTCGAGACCCGGGCCGGTGCCCCGCCCGCCGCCGGGCCCGCAGCGGCGGGGCCGCGCGGGTACTCAGGCCGGAACTGAGTACCCGGACCGTGGCGTACCCCCGGGTGCCCCGGGGAGTATCGGTGCATGAGCGAGAACCACGGCACAGCAGTCCGAGACCACGACAGCTCCCCCATGCCCGCACTGGGGCTGTGGGCGGCGGGGGCGGCGGTCGTCCTCGGCGGGTCATTCGCGCTCTTCTGGGCCCGCGGCCTCTACCTGGTCCCCCCGAAGAGCGTCACGAACCTCGACGACCCCGACTACCTGTACCGCGTCCCCTTCTCCCCCTTGGTCGAGAACGTCATCGGCGTCGCGGCCGTCGTCCTGTTCTGCGTCGGCGTCGTCGTGCTCGCCCGTGCGACCGCGCGGAACCGGCTCGACGCCGCCTGGTGGATCGTCGTGGGCCTGGCCGCCGCCGCGGGGCTGATCACCGGCTTCACCTGGGCGGTCTACACCGCACCGACGATCGGCGCCAACATCGGCGCCGGGTTCATGAGCCTGGTCGGCACCCCGGTAGCGGTGGCGCTGCTGCTCGGGGCGGCGGGCACCGCCCTGTACCTGCGGCGGCGCGCCCGCCGCCACCGGAGCTGAGCCGGGACGCGGGGAGCACCGGCGGCGGGCCGCGGAACCACGCGCGGCCCGTCGTCCGTTGTCAGCGCAGGGCCGGGCCGTCGACCCGGCCCCGCTGAACCATCACCGACTTCCCGAAAGGCGGCGCATGTCATCTGCCCGCACCGCGGCCGGCGGCGTCCGGCCCGCCACAGCGGCCGACCTCCCCGCGATCGCCGACACCCTGGCGGCGGCGTTCGCCGACTACCGGTGGACGCGGTGGTGCCTCCCGCAGGAACGGCACCTCGAACGGCTGCGCGCCATGCAGCTGTACTTCACCGAACGGATCGGCCTGCCCTACGGCAGCGTCTGGACGTCGGACGACGCCGCCGCCGTTGCGGTGTGGACCCGGCCCGACACAGCGGTGCCGCCCGAACTCTTCGCGGGGCCCGAACTGGCGCGCGCCTACGGCGACCGCCTGGAGCCGATGCTCGCCGCCGACGCCGTCCTCGCCGAGCACCGGCCCGCGGAGCCCGCCTGGTTCCTCGCGACGGTCGGCGTCCGCCCGCACTCGCAGGGCCGCGGGCTGGGCCGCGCCGTCATCGAACCGGGCCTGCGCGCCGCCGACGCCTCCGGGCACCCGTGCTTCCTGGAGACCTCCGAGGAGGCGAACGTCGAGCTGTACCGCCGCTTCGGCTTCGAGGTCACGGCGGTCGAGGACGCCCTCCCCGGCGCGGCCCCCACTACCTGGTCCATGCTCCGCGCGCCCCAGGTGTGAGCCGCAGCGGGCCGGTGCGGCGCCCGCGCGGACGCGTGCGCCCTGCCGCGGCGGCGCGCCCCCGGGACCGCCCGCACACCTGGCGTTGCGCCGGCTCCGCGGTGCCGCCAGTGACACCACGTCATGCCTCGACCGCAAAGGACGTCATGCCGGACCGGTGACGCGGTCCCACTGCCGCACAGGCGCTGCTCCCGATGGAATGAGGGACATGAGCAGGCGGGCCGGGACCTTCGGCCCACCCCCCGCGGCAGAACGAGGAGAACGACATGGCACCGCTCGAAGAGACAGCGAACGACCGCAACGGCGAGACCGCCCGGGCAGCGCAGCCCGTGGACGTGCAGCAGACGGTGCTCGACCAGGTGGGCGGCCCCATGGGCATGGTGTACTCCACCATCCCCGTCGTGCTCTTCGCGGCGGCCGTGCCCTTCGCCTCGCTCCCCGTCGCGATCGGCGGCTCCATCGCCGTCGCCCTTGCGCTGGCGGTGTTCCGGATGTGGCGCGGTGAGAAGTTCATGGCCGCGATGGGCGGCGTGTTCGGCGTCGCCGCCGCCGGCGGCGTCTCCGCGGTGACCGGTGAAGCGGCCGACTTCTTCCTCATCGGCATCGTGGCCGCCGGGCTCGCCTTCGTCGGCAGCCTCATCTCGCAGATCGCGCGCCGCCCGGTGACCGGAATGATCTGGAACGCCGTGCACGGCGGCAAGTACGCCTGGCGCGAGGACCGACCCACGCTGCTCGCCCACGACATCGCGACCACTGCGGTGACGCTCATGTTCGCCGCTCGGTACGGCGTGCAGCAGTGGCTCTACCTGGCCGACTCCACCACCGGCCTGGCCATCGCCGACACCGTGACCGGCTTCCCGCTCACCGCCGTCGCGGCACTGCCTGTGATCTGGGCCTTCCGTCGCTCCACCAAGCGCCTCATCAAGCCCGCCACCGCGTAGTTCGCGCAGTACGGCCGACCGGCCACTCGACAACGGCCCCCGCCGCACGGCGGGGGCCGTCGGCATGCCGCGGGACGGCCGCGTGCCGGGCGCCGACCCCGCCCGTTGATCGCCGCCACCGCTGGAGACCCGAATGATGTTCATGTTCTAATTCAGCATGGCCGGACCTCCCCCACCGCCGACCGCCGCCCTGCCCCGCGCGGTGCAGGTGGGGTACGGCCTGGGGTCGATCGCCACCGGGACCTTCGGCACGGTGCCCGGGCTGATCCTGCTGTACTACCTCACCGACGTCCTCAGCGTGTCGGCGGGGATCGCCGCCCTGGTGGTGTTCCTGCCCAAGGCGTGGGACGTCCTCCTCAACCCCTGGATCGGCAGCCTGTCCGACCGGACCCGGTCGGCCATGGGGCCGCGCCGACCCTGGCTGCTCGCCGGCGCCCTCACGCTGCCGGTGACCTTCGCGGCGATCTTCATGGCGCCGTCCCTCAGCGGGACGGCCGCCGCCCTCTACGTCGCCGTCGCCTTCCTGCTCGCGGCGACCGCCTTCGCCGTGTTCCAGGTGCCCTACGTGGCGATGCCGGCGGAGATGACCGGCGACACCGCCGAACGGTCACTGCTGATGTCGTGGCGGATCGCTTTCCTGGGCGTGGCGATCCTGCTCTCGGGCGGGCTCGCCCCCGCCATCGCGCAGGGCCAGGACGACGCCGCCACCGGGTACCGACTGATGGGGCTGGCCGTCGCCGGGCTGCTGCTCGTGGGCACGCTCGCCGCGTTCCTCGGGACCCGGCGGGCCCCGCGCGCCGTCCGGACCGACGCCGAGGGGTCGCTGCGCGCCCAGATCGCGGTGGCCCGGACCAACCGGCCGTTCCTGCTGCTCTTCGGGGCGTTCGTGCTCCAGGCGGTCCCCGCCGGGATCATGCTGGCCGGGGCGCCTTACCTGGCCGGCTACCTGCTGGGGTCCCCCGCCGCGGTCACGCCCCTCTTCGTCTGCCTGGTCGGCCCGCTCGTGCTGACCATGCCGCTGTGGCTGCGGGCGGCGCGGCGGTACGGCAAGCGGTCGTGCCTGCTCGCGGCCGCCGCCCTCTTCCTCGCGGGCGCCCTGGCCCTGGTGGCGGTGCCGCTGCTGCCCCCGACGCTCGCGGCGCCGTACTCCTTCGCGTGCGTGGCGGTGGTCGGTGTCGGATACGCAGGGACGCAGATGCTCCCGTTCGCCATGCTCACCGACGTCATCGCATTGGACGCCGCGGTCTCCGGCAAGCGCCGTGCCGGAATCTTCACCGGCCTGTGGACAGCAGGTGAGACGCTGGCGATGGCGGCAGGGGCCGGGGCCTATGCGCTTGTTCTCGAATTCAGCGGGTTCATCCCCTCGGATGCCACCAGTGACGTCGCGCAGCCCGCCGGCGCCCTCTGGGGGATCGTCGCGGGAATGAGCGTCCTCCCCGCTCTGCTCATCGCGCTCAGCTTCGTCTTCGTCCGGCGCTACGACGTGACGGAGGCGCGGCTCGATGCAATGCTCGCCGACCCCGAAAGTTTCACGTGGAACAACCGGAGTGCCTGAACGTGCCTGATTCCGACCGCAACAGCGGCATCCTCGCCGAACTCGACGCCCTCCGCGCGGACGACATGCCGACCCGCGGCGGACACACCTTCGCCTACGTCTACGAAGCCGGAATCCCCGGCCTGGACGCATTGGCCGCCGACGCCTACGCGCGCTGCGCGACCGTCAACGGCCTCGACATGACGGTATTCCCGAGCGTGCTGCGGCTGGAGAACGACGTGGTCGGCTTCGCCGCCCGCCTCCTCGGCGGCGGGCCGGACACCCGCGGCTCGTTCACCAGCGGCGGGACGGAATCCATCCTGCTGGCCGTCAAGTCGGCCCGCGACTACGCGCGCGAGGTCCGGGGGATCGCGGATCCGGAACTGGTGCTGCCGGTGACGGCGCACGTCGCGTTCCGCAAGGCGGCACGCTACCTGGGGCTGGGCGTCGTCACGGTCCCGGTCGACCCCCGCACGCTCGTCCCCGACCCCGACGCCGTCGCCGCCGCACTCACCGACCGCACCGCGATGGTGGTCGCCTCGGCACCGTCCTACGCCCACGGCGTCGTGGACCCCGTTCCGCGGATCGCGGCCCGCGCCCGCGAACGGGGCGTCTGGTGCCATGTGGACGCCTGCGTCGGCGGGATGGTGCTGCCCTACCTGCGCCGCATCGGGCGCGCGGCCGAGCCGTTCGACCTCTCCGTGCCCGGCGTCTCCTCGCTCTCCGTCGACCTGCACAAGTACGGGTACACCGACAAGGGCGCCTCGGTGGTGCTGTACCGCGACGCGGAACTGCGCCGCCGCCAGTACTTCGCCTCGGCCGACTGGCCGGGCTACCCCGTGGTGAATCCCACGATGCAGGGCAGCAGGTCGGCCGGGCTGCTCGCGGCGGCATGGGCGGTGCTGCGCCGGGTCGGCGACGACGGCTACGCCGAGCTGGCGGCCGCCGCGCTGCGCGCCACCGACGACGTCGTCGCCGGGATCGGCGCCATCGACGGGGTACGCGTCCTCGGCTCCCCCGGCGCCACCCTCGTCTGCATCGCCGTGGACGCCGCCGACCCGCTGCACGTCGCCGACGAGATGCGCGCCCGCGGCTGGTTCCTGCAAGCCCAGCTCGGCTACGACGGCATCCCCAGGAACCTGCACCTCACCATCACGCCCGCCACCGGACCGCAGGCCGCGGCCATGCTCGCCGACCTCGCCGCGTCGGTGCGCGCGGCCGCACTGCTGCCGTCGCCCGAACCCGATCCCGGCCTCGTGGAGGCGGTCGCCGCGCTCGCGCCCGAGACGCTGACCGGAGCCGACATCGCCCGGGTCATGGCCTCGGCGGGGCTGGGCGCCGGCGGCGCGGCACCGAAGCGCATGGCACCCGTCCTCGCCCTGCTCGACGCCGCCCCGGCCGCACTCAAGGAACGCTTCCTGACCGAGTTCATCGGGTCGCTGTACAACGCGAGCGGGGTCCCGGCATGACCGCGCCGGACCCGTCCCGCCGTCCCGCACCCCTGTGGGAGGGGCACTACCTGACCGGCGGCGCGCCCGACCGCGAGCGGGTGCGCGCGGTCCTCGTCACCCCGGACGGCGCCGTGGTCCTGTTCCGCCGCACCGTGCCGGGCCGCGACCTGTACTGGACGACCCCCGGCGGCAAGGTCGAGGACGGCGAGACACTGCTCCAGGCGCTCGCGCGCGAACTCGACGAGGAGCTGCGCGCCACCGCCGACCGGTTCGTGCTGCTCACCGCGGTCGACCGCGTGCACGGGCCGGACGAGCGGCTGAACCGGCACTACATCTTCGGCTGCCGCCTGCTGCGCATGCGGCCCGAGGAGCGCTACGGCCCCGAGTTCCACCCCGGCAACGGGCTGCACGAGGTCGACCTGATCCCCCTCGACGCCGAATCGCTCGCCGCGGTCGACCTCGTCCCCCCGGAACTCCGCACCCTGCTGATCGCCAACGCCCCAGCCCTCCGCGCCCGCTATGTGACCCGATCCGGCCAAAGCCGCCGCGCCCGACCGAAATAGTCACCGCGGGTCGCACGGACGCTCAGGTGAGTTCGGTGCGGGCGCGCATGAGGGCGAAGCCGAGGAGGTTCAGGCCCTTCCACCGCGCCGGGTTCCGGGCCCGCTCGTCGTCCGCCACCAGGCCGATGCCCCAGACCCGGTCGTGCGGGCTCGCCTCGACCAGCACCCGGTTCGCCGTGCCGAGCAGATAGGCGCGCAGGTCGGGGTGGTGCCCGAACTCGTGCACCGACCCCCGCACGACGATGTCGGACCGCCGCTCCTCCCACACCGCGGCGTCGAACCCGCGCACCCTGCGGCCGAGGTGCTTGGCCGCGCCGGGGCTCGCTGCGGCGGTGATCGCTTCGGCCGCGTCGGCGTCCTCGAACAGCCGCGCCTTCTCCGCCATCATCCAGTGCTCGGCCGTGGCGTAGGCGACGCCGTCGACCGTGAACGGCGACGGCCACCACTGGCTCAGGCAGCCCGCGCCGATACTGCCGTCGCGGTTGGGGCGGTGCCCCCAGAAGTACAGGTATTTGAACCGCGTATCGCGGGCGGCCGCTGCGCGCAGCTCGTCGACCGACAGCGGGAGATCAGGGGGCGTGCCGTCCATGCGGTCGATGGTCGCACAGAAGAGGCGCCCCGACCCGACCGATTTTTCGGGACGAAGCGCCCTCGGACGGCGCTCGGCGCACCGGGCGCCGCCCCAGTGTCAGCGCCCGCTGCCGCCGTAGACGACGGCCTCGACCTGCTCGGCGTCGAGCGCGAACTCGGAGTGCGCGGCGCCCACGGCGGTGTCGACGTCGTCCAGCGCGACGATCACCGAGATGCGGATCTCGGAGGTGGAGATCATCTCGATGTTGACCCCGGCCCCGGCGATGGAGTCGAAGAACCGGGCCGTGACCCCGGGGTACGAACGCATGCCGGCGCCGATGAGCGACACCTTGCCGATCTGGTCGTCGTAGCGCAGCGACTCGAACCCGACCTTCTCCTGCACCTTCTTCAGCGCGGTCAGGGCGGTCTGCCCGGAGTCGGCCGGCAGCGTGAACGAGATGTCGGTACGGGCGGTGGAGGCCGCCGACACGTTCTGCACGATCATGTCGACGTTGATCTCGGCGTCGGCGAGGACCTTGAAGATCGTCGCCGCCTCGCCGACCCGGTCGGGCACCCCCACGACCGTGATCTTGGCTTCGCTGCGGTCGTGTGCGACACCGGAGATGATCGGCTGTTCCATGCCTTCGGTTTCCTCAACTTCCGAGACGACCCATGTGCCGGGCTTCTGACTGAAGGACGAGCGGACGTGCAGCGGGATGCCGTAGCGGCGGGCGTACTCGACGCAGCGCAGGTGCAGGATCTTGGTGCCGCAGGCGGCCATCTCCAGCATCTCCTCGTAGGAGATGACCGGGATGCGCCGCGCGGTGGGCACGATGCGGGGGTCGGCGGTGAACACGCCGTCGACGTCGGAGTAGATCTCGCAGGCGTCGGCGTTGAGCGCGGCGGCGAGCGCCACCGCCGTGGTGTCGGAGCCGCCCCGCCCCAGCGTGGTGATGTCCTTGCTGTCCTGCGAGACGCCCTGGAACCCGGCGACGATGCAGATGGACCCTTCGTCCAGCGCCTCCTGGATGCGCCCCGGCGTGACGTCGATGATCTTGGCGTTGCCGTGCAGGGACGTGGTGATGACCCCGGCCTGCGACCCGGTGAACGACCGCGCCTCGTACCCGAGGTTGCCGATGGCCATGGCCACGAGCGCCATGGACATGCGCTCGCCCGCGGTCATGAGCATGTCGAGCTCTCGGCCCGGCGGCAGCGGGCTGACCTTCTTCGCGAGGTCGAGGAGCTCGTCGGTGGTGTCGCCCATGGCCGAGACCACGACAACGACGTCGTATCCCGCTTTCTTCTGGGCGACGATCCGCTGGGCCACTCGCTTGATGGCTTCCGCGTCGGACACGGAAGAGCCACCGTACTTCTGCACGATCAAAGCCACGATCGGCGCTCCTGAGGAGTTGGGATCAAGGTAACCAGTTGAGAAGTCTACCGATTCGTCCGGAGCGCCACCCCGCCGACCTGCGTCGGTGTCCCGCGCACCGGTCGCGGCCCGCGCGGCGCCGACCGGGAACCGGGCCGGGGCCGGTCGGGGCCGGGATGGGTTCGGTTCGGGTCGGGGCCGGGACGCTAGAACTCCAGGCTCCGGCGCCCTTCGAACGCCCGGCCGAGGGTGACCTCGTCGGCGTATTCGAGGTCGCCGCCCACCGGCAGCCCGCTCGCCAGCCGGGTGACCTTCAACCCCATGGGTTTGACGAGCCGGGCGAGGTAGGTGGCGGTGGCCTCGCCTTCGAGGTTGGGGTCGGTGGCGAGGATCAGCTCGGTGATCTGGCCGTCGGACAGCCGGGTCATGAGTTCACGGATGCGCAGGTCGTCGGGGCCGACACCCTCGATGGGGCTGATCGCGCCGCCGAGGACGTGGTACCGGCCGCGGAACTCGCGGGTGCGCTCGATGGCGACGACGTCCTTGGACTCCTCGACCACGCAGATGACGGCGGCGTCGCGGCGGGTGTCGCGGCAGATGCGGCACTGCGTCTCCTCGGCGACGTTGCCGCAGATCTCGCAGAACCTGACCCGCTCCTTGACCTCGACGAGGGCGTTCACCAGGCGTTTGACGTCGGCGTGCTCGGCGGCGAGCAGGTGGAAGGCGATGCGCTGCGCGCTCTTCGGACCGACGCCGGGCAACCGCCCCAACTCGTCGATCAGCCCCTGGACCGCACCCTCGTACATCGCCACCCACTAGCGTTCTCGCGTTGCCCCAACGGTAGTCGAGGCGGACGCGGGCTCGTGCCACAACAGCGGACCGCCCCGCGCGACCGGCACCGGTGCGGCGGAGCGGAACACACCACCATCGACAGGAGGAAGCGGCGCGGATGAACGAATCGAGCGGAGGATCGGGGACGCGCGAGTGGTTCGGCCCCGGCCTGGAAAGGCTGGGAGCCGCCTATGCGGCGGTCGTGCTCGAACAGGTCCCCGTGTTCAACGAGCACCAGCCCATGGGCGACTGGCACGTCGACGTGAACGCGTCCACCTTCCGCCAGGGCGATGTCACGGTGTCGATGGCGCCGCTGGGCACCTTCGGTACGGACGGCAGCTGGCTGTGGGCCTGGGCGAACGAGCACATGCACCCGCCGGGGTCGCCGCGCCTCGCCCCGGTGCTCGCACTGCGCGACCTGGGCGACCGGGACGGGATCCCGGAACTGGTGACCCCGCGACTCGAACTGGCGGAGTTCGCCGACCCGCGGAGGGCCGCCGAACGGCTCTCGCTCGCCGCCATGGGGGCGCTCGGCGCCCGCGGCTACGGCGGCGTGACCGCCGGCACGGGCGCGCGCTTCTACATGGTCATCAACGATCCGGCGGTCCCCGTGGCGGCATTCGACGCGATCGCCCTGCCGCGCATGCTCGTGCAGGCATTGGAGGTCTTCCCGCACGACCACCGCGCGATGGCGACCGGCTACCTCGACCGGCACGGGTTCCGGATCGCCGCCACGGAAACGGGCGGGATCGCCGCCGAGCGCCCGGACTGCACGGTCGCACTGGAGTTCGACGAGCACGCGCGGCTCGGCGACATCTCGGTCCGGCCGACGCCCGGCCGAGAGCTGCCGATGCGCTGAGCCGCCGGGGTGGCGACCCGCCGCACCCGACCGGCAGCGGCCGCCCGTACGCGGCCGGGGCCGCGCCGGGGTGGGGTTCCCGGCTAGAAGCCGGGGAGGCCGGGCATTCCGCCGCCCGGCATGCCGCCGCCGGGCATGCCCTCGGCGAGGGGGCCCATCTTCTCCTGCTGGAGCTCCTCGACCGCGGTCTCGGCGTCGCGGACCGCGGCGAGGACCAGGTCGGCGATCGTCTGGGCGGTCTCGGCGGTGTCCTCGGGGTCGATCGCCGAGGGGTCGATCTTGATGTCCTCGATCTGACCGCGCCCGCTCACGGTCACGGTCACCAGACCGCCGCCGGAGGTGCCCTCGACCTTCGCGTCGTCGAGCTCCTCCTGAGCCGACATCAACTGCTGCTGCATCTGCTGGGCCTGCTGGAGCAGCGCCTGCATGTCCATACCGCCGCCAGGGTTCACTGGATCTCTCCTTGCACGCGTCATCCGTGCCTGCGAGCGTATCCGTTCGTTCGGCCGCCCGCGCTGCGACGCCCGGCAGGGTCAGGCCGCGCCGCCGGGCGCGGATTCGACGGCCGAGACGATGACGCCGTCGAGGATGTCGCGGGACGCCAGCAGGCGGTCGATCATCCCGTCGATGCGCGCCCGTTCCACCTGGAGGTCGCCGACCAGTTCGGGGGTCGGCAGGCCGCGGTCGGAGTCGCGCATGCACGGGAGCAGCTCGACGATCTTGGCGCTGCACAGGCCGGCGGAGTACAGGCACTGGATGCGGTCGACCGCGGCCACGGCGTCGTCGGCGTACTCGCGGTGCCCGCCGGGGGTGCGCCGGGCGCTCAGCAGCCCCTGCTGCTCGTAGTAGCGGAGCGACCGCTCACTCACCCCGGTGCGCCGGGCCAGCTCGCCGATCCGCATGGTGACCTCCACCACAAAGGGTTGAACCTGCCATGGATGTCAGATTCTACCGTTGCCCCATGAGCATCGAAAGCCGCGGTTCCGACCCCTTGCTGTCCACCTATTCCCTCCCCATGACCGCGCTGCCGAACCGCGTGGTCATGGCCCCGATGACCCGCTTGCGCGCCGACCTGGAGGGGGTCCCGAGCGAGCTCATGGCGACCTACTACGCCCAGCGCGCGGGCGCCGGGCTCATCGTCTCCGAAGGCATCGCGCCGAGCGTGCGCGGCCAGCAGTACCTGAACGAGCCGGGCCTGTTCACCGAGGAGCAGGTCGCCGCGTGGCGGCGGGTGACCGACGCCGTGCACGCCGCGGGCGGGCGCATCTTCGCCCAGCTCATGCACTCCGGGCGGAACGGGCACCCGCTGAACCGGCTGGACGGCGGCCGGCCCGAGGCGCCGTCGGCGGTCGCGCTCACCGCCCCCCTGCACACCGTTGACTCCAAGGTCGCCCCGGTCGTGCCGCTGGCGATGACCCGCGCGGGGATCCGCACCACGGTCGCGGAGCACGCGCGGGCCGCCCGCAACGCGGTGCGCGCCGGGTTCGACGGCGTCGAGATCCACGGCGCCAACAGCTACCTCGTCCACCAGTTCCTCGCCGACAACACCAACCTGCGCACCGACCGCTACGGCGGTTCGACCGCCAACAGGATCCGGTTCGCCGTCGAACTGACGGAGGCGGTCGCCGACGCCGTCGGGGCCGGGCGGGTCGGGCTGCGCCTGTCGCCGGGCAACCCCGAGAACGAGATGGCAGAGGCCGATCCCGCCCCCGTCTACCGGCGGCTCCTCGCCGCGCTCGACCCGCTCGGCCTGGCCTACCTGCACCTCACCGACGACCCCGTGTACCCGGCGCTGGCCGACCTGCGTCCGTTCTGGAGCGGAACGCTCGTCGGCAACACCGGGGAACACGAGGAGACCACCCGGGACTCCGCGGCGCGCCTGCTGCGCGCGCGCCGCGCCGACCTGGTCTCCATCGGCCGCCCCTACATGGCAAACCCCGACCTGGTCGAACGCATCGCCGCCGACGCGCCGTGGGCCCCGCTCCGGTCGAGTTCGCACTACGACAGCGGCCCGGCCGGGTACACCGACTACCCGGCCCACCCCGCGTCGCTGCCGGCGGGGACGCCGGTGTCCGCGGCGGCCTGAACGGCACCGGCCGGGCGTGCGAACCCGGGCCGCTCGCCGCGTCTTCCGGATCGCGGCCGCGCGCCGTACTTTGGCAGCGTGACGGACCACGGTTCGCAGGCGTTCGCGCAATCCGCTGCCCAACGGCACGCGGCGCTGGCCGACGCGCTGGTCCGCAGCGGGGAACTCGCCGACGACCGCCTCGCCGCAGCGTTCCGCGTCACGCCCCGCCACCTGTTCATCCCGGCGACCGGCGCCCACAGCCTCGACGGCGCGGCGCTCGACGCCGGGGCCGACGCCGAGGGCTGGCTGTCGGCGGTGTACTCCGACGAAGTCGTGATCACCCGGCTCGGCGCCGGCGGCACGCCCGCCCATCCGGGCCTCGCCGCGACGTCGTCCAGTTCGGCGCCGACCATCGTGGCCCGCATGCTGAGCACCGCCGACCTGCGCGAGGGGCACCGGGTCCTGGAGATCGGGGCGGGCACCGGCTGGAACGCCGCCCTGCTCGCGGTGCTCCTCGGCGACGACGCGGTGACCTCGGTCGACATCGATCCCGACGCGGTCGCCGCGGCGCGGGCCGCCCTCGCGCGCCTCGGCCGGTCGCCGACCGTCCTGCACCGCGACGGCGAGGCCGGGTACCCGCCGAACGCCCCCTACGACCGGGTGATCGCCACGTGCAACGCGGCGCGGGTGCCGCTCCCGTGGATCGAGCAGACCGCGACGGGCGGCCTCGTCGTCACCCCGTGGTCGACGGTCGACGGGTTCGGCGGCGCGCTGGCCCGGCTCACGAAGGCCGCCGACGGCTCGGCCGCGGGTCCGCTGCTGGGCCGGCTGGGGTTCATCTGGCTGCGCGGCCAGCGCCCCCCGCCGGTCGACCCCGGCGGGCTCATGGGGCCGCCCGAGCACCGGTCGCGGACCACCGTCGACCCCATCCCGTGGTTGAGCGACTGGGACGCCACCTTCCCGCTGTCGTTCATGGTGCGCTCGTGGCGGGGCGGGCTGCGGCGCACCGAGCACGGCCCGGCGGCCTGGCTGACCGCCACCGGCGGCGACGGGTCGTGGGCGCGCATCATCCCGGAGGAGACCGGGTGGACGATCGAGCAGGCCGGCCCGCGGCGGCTCTGGGACGAACTGCGCGCGGCGCTGGAGCAGTGGCGCGACCAGGGGCGTCCCGGCGCCGACCGCTACGGCCTCACCGTGGCGCCCGACGGGGTGCACCGCGCCTGGCTCGACAGCCCGGACGGCCCCGGGTGGACGCTCCCGGCCTGGTCCGGCGCCAAGGGCTGACCGGGGCCGCTCATGCGCGAACGGGAGTGGGACCAGGGCCGACGCCCCGTCCGACTCAGCGCGGGAAGCGGCCGCCGGCGCGGTCCCGGCGCGCGGTGCCCGCCGCCCCTGCGGCGCTCACTCCGGCAGCGAGGGGACGTCGGAGACCATGTGCAGGTGTTCGCGCATGGCCTCGGCCGCCTCCTTGGGGTCGCCGGCGCGGATGGCGTCGGCGATGCGGCGGTGCCCCGCCAGCGAGGCGGCGGGCCGCTCGGGCTGGGACAGCGACTCGACCCGGGTTTGCAGGATCATCGGCGAGATCTCCTCCATCATCCGCGCCAGCAGGCCGGACCGCGCGGCCCGGGTGATGGCGAGGTGGAAGCGCTCGTCGCCGGTGACGCCGCGCTCGCCGGACTCGACCTCCGCGCCCATGGCGGCGATGGCGTCGTCGATCTCGGCGATGTCGGCCTTGCTGCGGCGCCGAGCGGCGAGTTCGGCGAGTTTCACCTCCAGCGCCTGGCGGGCCTCGATGATCTCGGCGCGGCGGTTGTCGCGGTCGCGGAGCACCCGGAGGACCTGCTCCTCGGTGGGGGTGAAGCGGACGACGGCGCCGTCGCCGTGCCGAACGTCGATGATGCCCTGGACCTCCAGGGCGACCAGTGCCTGACCGAGCGAGACCCGGCTGACGCCGAGCGCGGCGGCGAACTCGCGCTCGGAGGGGAGTCGGTCGCCGGGGCCCAGTCCGGCTTCGCGGATGTACTCGCACAGCCGCTCCACGAGCTGTTCGTACAGGCGGGGACGGGCGAGGGGGCGTGGGCGCGGCGTCGGCTTGGCGGTCATGGGTTCCTTCGGGAATTCCCCGGACTCGGGGGAGGGACCTCGTGGGGGAGGACTTGACAGGATGATATCCGGCATATTGGCTAGGCCACTGATCCAAATGAGCTGCATCACAGCTCACCTACATCACCATTTGCCCCCTTGATCGGTCCACCATGTCTCCACAACTCCTCACCATCGTCGTCCTCGTGGCGATGTTCGTGATCGCCACCGCCCTCCCCGTCAACATCGGCGCCCTGGCGTTCGTCGCCGCGTTCCTCGTGGGCACGCTCGCGCTCGCCATGGACGCCGAGACCATCCTCGGCGGGTTCCCCGCCGACCTGTTCCTCACCCTCGTCGGCGTCACCTACCTGTTCGCGATCGCGAAGAACAACGGCACGGTGGACCTGCTGGTACGCGGGGCGGTGCGGCTCGTCGGCGGGTACGTCATCGCCATCCCGTGGATCATGTTCGCCATCACCGCCCTGCTCACGGCGGTGGGTGCGCTCAGCCCCGCTGCGGTCGCCATCATCGCCCCCATCGCCCTCGGGTTCGCCGCGAAGTACAGGATCCACCCCCTGCTCATGGGCATGATGGTGGTCCACGGCGCGCAGGGCGGCGGGTTCTCTCCGGCGAGCGTCTACGGCGTGACCGTGAACGGCATCGTCGCGCAGAGCGACCTCACCCTCGCCCCGCTCACCCTGTTCTTCGGCAGCCTGCTGTTCAACATCGCGATCTCGCTCGTGCTGTTCTTCGCGCTGGGCGGGCACCGCCTCATCGGTGTCCACGCCAGGGAGTTCGAGACGGCGGCCGTCGGCGCCGGCGGCGGGACGGCGAACGGCGACGGCCCTCCCGACGGGACCGCCGCCGGGGACGCGCCGGCGGCCGGGTTCCGGTGGGACCAGGCCGCGACCATCGTCGGCATCATCGCGCTCGGCGTGCTCGCCCTCGGGTTCGGCATCGACGTCGGCTTCGTCGCCATCACGGTGACCGTGGTCCTGGCGCTGCTGTCCCCCAGGGCGCAGAAGGGCGCGATCAACCAGATCAGCTGGTCGACGGTGCTGCTGATCACCGGGATGCTCACCTTCGTCGGCGTGATGGAGGAGGCGGGCACGATCGAGTACGTCGGCAACGGCGCGGCGAGCCTGGGCGCGCCGATGCTCGTCGCCCTGCTGCTCTGCTACATCGGCGCGATCGTGTCCGCGTTCGCCTCGTCCACGGCGATCCTCGGCGCGACCATCCCGCTGGCGGTGCCGTTCCTGCTCCAGGGTGAGATCGGCGTGGTCGGCCTGATCACGGCGCTCGCGGTGTCCTCGACCATCGTCGACGTCAGCCCGTTCTCCACCAACGGCGCGCTGGTCCTGGCGAACGCGTCCGGTGTCGACCCGGACCGGTTCTACCGGCAGATCCTGATCTACAGCGCCATCGTTGTGCTGGTCGGACCGCTGATCGCGTGGGGCGTCCTGGTCGTGCCCGGCTGGCTGTGAACCGGCGCCCGTGCCGGCGCCGCAGGGGTGCGCGCCCCGCGGCGCCGGCGCGGGCTTGACTTTGACCAAATTGGATTATTGGCTAGTCCAGTAATCCGATCGAGCCTCCGGGAGGAGACCGCCATGGCGCGTCCGAGCGAGCGTCCCCGCCGTCTGGGCGCCCACGAACTCCTCACCGCGACACTCGACCCCGGCACCTTCCGCTCCTGGGACACCGAGCCGATCGACGTGCACCCCGGCCCCGAGTACGCAGCCGAACTCGCCGCCGCCCGCGAACGCAGCGGCTGCGACGAGGCCGTGATCACCGGCGAGGGGCTCCTCCGCGGCCGCAGGGTCGCCGTCGTCGCCTGCGAGTTCCGCTTCCTCGCCGGGTCGATCGGCATCGCGGCGGCCGAGCGCCTGGTCGAGGCCGTCGAGCACGCCACAGCGGAGCGGCTGCCCCTCCTCGCCGCGCCCGCCTCCGGCGGCACCCGTATGCAGGAGGGCACCCTCGCGTTCCTGTCCATGGTGAAGATCTCGGCCGCGATCGCCGCGCACAAGAGCGCCGGACTCCCCTACCTCGTCTACCTCCGCCACCCCACGACGGGCGGGGTCCTCGCCTCATGGGGCTCCCAAGGGCACCTCACCGTCGCCGAACCGGGCGCGCTGATCGGCTTCCTCGGCCCGCGCGTCTACGAGGCGCTGTACGACCGGCCCTTCCCCGAAGGGGTCCAGACCGCGGAGAACCTGTACCGCAGCGGCCTGATCGACGCGGTCATGCAGCCCGGCGACGTCCCGGCCATCGCCGACCGCGCCCTCAACGTCCTGCTCGCGCGGCCGTCCGCCCCAAGCGGGGCACCGGCGGAGGAGGCAGCGGACGAGGCGGTCCCCGACATCCCCGCCTGGGACTCCATCACCCGCTCCCGCCGCATCGACCGGCCCGGCGTGCGCAGGGTGCTGCGGCACGCCGCGACGGACGTCGTCCCGCTCAACGGCACCGGCGACGGCGAGTCCGACCCGGGGCTGCTGCTCGCCCTCGCCCGGTTCGGCGACGCCCCCTGCGTCGTCCTGGGCCAGGACCGCGACCGCCAGTCCGTGGAGCGCCCGCTCGGCCCGGCCGCGCTGCGCGAGGCGCGGCGCGGCATGCGCATCGCCCGCGAACTGCGCCTGCCGCTGGTCACCGTCATCGACACCCCCGGCGCGGCGCTGTCCAAGGACGCCGAGGAGCGCGGCATGGCCGGGCAGATCGCCCGCTGCCTCGCGGAGCTGGTGACCCTGGAGGCGCCCACGGTCGCCGTGCTGCTGGGCCAGGGCACCGGCGGCGGCGCGCTCGCACTCGCACCGGCCGACCGGGTGATCGCCGCCCAGCACGCCTGGCTGTCCCCGCTGCCGCCCGAAGGCGCGAGCGCGATCGTGCACCGCACGGTCGACCGCGCACCGGAGCTCGCCGCGGCCCAAGGCGTGCGGTCGGTGGACCTGCGCGCCAACGGGGTCGTGGACCGGATCGTCGCCGAACACGACGACGCCGCCGACGAACCCGAGGCGTTCTGCCTGCGGCTCGGCGCGGCCGTGCACACGGAACTCGCGGGCCTGATCGGCGCCGACCCCGCCGCCAGGACCCGGGCGCGGTGGGCGCGCTACCGCCGCCTCGGACTCCCCCAGTAGGCGCCCGGCGGACGTCGGCGGCCCCGCCGACGCGCCGCGCACACCCAGCCGGAAGGATGGAGCCGACCGGGATGTATCGAGAGGAGAGCACCAGCATGGCGCGACTCGACGGACCACTGGCAGAGACCGTTGTGGTGGACCTGTCCCGAGCGTTGGCGGGACCGCACGCGGCGATGCTGCTGGGCGACCTGGGCGCGCGGGTCATCAAGGTGGAGCAGCCCGGCACCGGCGACGACACCCGCGGGTGGGGGCCGCCGTTCGTCGGCCCCGACGAGGACCCGGTCAGCACCTACTTCCTCTCCTGCAACCGCAACAAGGAGTCCATCGAGCTGGACCTGAAGTCCGACGACGGGCGCAGCCGGCTCACGCAACTCGTGCGCGCGGCCGACGTCCTCGTCGAGAACTTCCGCCCGGGCGTGCTCGACCGGCTCGGCTTCGACGTGGACCGGCTGCACGAGCTCAACCCGCGCCTGGTCGTCTGCTCCATCACCGGGTTCGGCCACGACGGCCCCGAGGGCGGCAGGGCCGGCTACGACCAGATCGCCCAGGGCGAGGCGGGGCTCATGGGCCTGACCGGCCCCGGCCCCGACGAGCCCACCAAGGTCGGCGTCCCGATCGGCGACCTGCTGGCGGGGATGAACGCCGCACAGGGCGTCCTCGCCGCACTGTACGAGCGGGAGAAGACCGGCGCCGGTCGCGTGGTGCGCACCTCCCTGCTGTCGTCCATCGTCGGCGTCCACGCCTTCCAGGGCACCCGGTGGACGGTCGCGGGCGAGGTGCCGGGCCCCATCGGCAACCAGCACCCCTCGATCGCGCCCTACGGCGCGTTCGCCTGCGCGGACGGCCAACTCCAGGTCGCCGTCGCCAGCGAGGTGCAGTGGGCGCGGTTCGCCGAACTCCTCGGTCTCGACACCGGCGACCCCCGGTTCGCCCGCAACGCCGACCGCGTCACCAACCGGCCGGAGCTGACCGCGCAGATCGAGGCCGTCCTGGCAACGGGCGGCCGCGACGAGTGGCTGGAGCGCATCGGCGCCATCGGGATCCCGTGCGGCGCCATCCGCAGCATCGACCAGGTCTACGAGTGGCCGCAGGCGCGCTCCCAGGGCCTGGTCATCGACGTCGACCACCCGGTACTCGGCTCCATCGAACTCCCCGGCTCGGCGCTCCGCTTCGACCCGCCCCGGCCCGCCGGGGACGCCGCGCCCGCGGACGGCACGCCGGGGACCGCCGCTGCCGGGTCGGGAGCCGCGCAGCAGGCGGGCCACCTCCCCCCGCCCGGACTCGGCGAGCACAACAAGAAGGTCCGCGCCTGGCTGGACTCCCTCGACGCCTGATCCCCGCCCGCACGGCGCCGGAGCGGTGGACCGCTCCGGCGCCGAAGCGGCGCCCGCCTTCAGTGGCCGAGCAGGTCAACGGTGCGCCGCTCGGGCCCGGGCCAGGCGCTCAGAGATCACGATGCACTTCGGCCGTCGCTGCTGCGCAGGCTTTCCGGCAGCCTCGCCCCCGACTCCAGTGGGACCGGCGATCTCGGCCCGCACCCTCCGGTCAGGGTTCCGCGCCGCCCTGGGCCTGGTGCACAACCACGAACCGCGACGTTTCACATCGCTCCAATGCACCGCGGTCCCCGCAGCGCCCACACGAGCAGCGGGACCCGCGCGCGCAAGGCCACCCGCCCTCCACACGTTCAACTGCCAGATTTCGCTCACCACAGCCGACAGAGGCAAGGCTGCCGGTGAGCCTGCGCAGCAGCGACGGCCGAAACACAACCGGCCCGTTCCCACCTGTCGCCGGCCCCACTCGGGGAGGGGCACCCGCGCGCCGTGGTCCGGTACCCCGCGCCGGCAGCCGGCCGGACGACGCCGCTTTTCCGGGAATTGAACAGTTAGAGAACGTTGCGTTTTCTACCGGTGTCGCTTACTCTCGCAATTAGAGAACTCAACGTACTCTAATGGGCGTGCAGGCGCGCGCTCCCCTGCCAGGAGGAGGCCGCATGCCGTCCAGCACCGCAGCGGATCGCCGGGCGCGCCGCCCGCGCGGCGTCGGCGCCATCCTCCCCGGAGTCCTGCTGGCCATGCTGCTCGCGGCGCTCGACCAGACCATCATGGCGCCGGCCCTCCCCACGATCGCCGGGGAACTCGGCGGGCTGGGGCTGCTCTCCACGGTGGTCACCGCCTACCTCGTGGCCGCGACGGTCGCCATGCCGCTGTACGGCAAGCTCGGCGACGCGTTCGGCCGCAAGCGGGTCATGCAGGCCGCGATCCTGGTGTTCCTGCTCGGCGCCGCGCTCTGCGCACAGGCCGACACGATGACGGAGCTGGTGGTGTTCCGCGCGGTGCAGGGCGCCGGGGGCGGCGGGCTCATGATCGGCGCCCAGGCGATCATCGGCGAGGTGGTCAGCCCGCGCGAGCGCGGCCGCTACCTCGGCCTGATCGGCGGCGCCTACATCCTCGCCGCGGTCGCCGGGCCGCTGCTCGGCGGCGTCCTGATCGACCACCTCTCGTGGCGCTGGATCTTCTACCTCTACCTGCCCCTGGGCGTGCTGGCGTTCGCCGTTCTCACCGCCACCCTGCGCCTGCCCGCGCCGCCGGAGCGGCGGCCCGTCGACTACGGCGGCGCCCTGGCCCTCGGTGCCACCGTTGTCTGCCTGGTGCTGCTCACCTCGGGCGCGGGCACCGCCGGCCCCTGGCCGCCGTGGGCGACCCCCGCCCTTGTCGCGGCGCTGGTCCTCTCCGGTGCCGGGTGGCTGTGCACGGCGCGGTTCGCACGCGACCCGGTGCTGCCCCTCGGCCTGTTCCGCGACCCGGCCTTCGCCATCCCCGGCGCCATCGGCTTCCTCATCGGGTTCGCGATGTTCACCGCGCTCAGCTACCTGCCGGCCTTCTTCCAGATCGCCATGGGCACCTCTGCAACGGGATCCGGCGGGCTGCTCATCGCGCTGATGGTCGGCATCCTCAGCACCACGGCGCTCTCGGGGTGGCTCATCACACGCACCGGCCGCTACAAGCCGTTCCCCGTCATCGGCACCGCGACCGCCGCCGTGGGCATGGCGCTGCTCGCCACACTGGACGCCCGCAGCAGCCCCGCCGCCGCCGCAGCGATCATGCTGCTCCTCGGCGCGGGAATCGGCCTGGTCATGCAGGTCACGATGCTCGCGGTGCAGAACAGCGTCGCCCACCGCGACCTCGGCACCGCCACCTCCACCGTGACCTTCCTCCGCCAGATCGGCAGCTCGGTCGGCGTCGCCGTCATGGGCGCGCTGATCACCGACCGGTTCGCCGAACGGGTGCCCGCGACAGTCATCGACCGGCTCGGTGGCGACCTCGACCGCCTCACACCCGGGTTCGTGCGCACCCTGCCCGCGGGGCTGCGCACATCGGTCGGCGACGCGTTCGGAGCGGCGCTCCCCCCGGTGTTCGGGTACGCGGTGCCGCTGCTGGCACTCGCGTTCCTGCTCGCCGTCCTGCTCCCCGCCCGGCCGCTGCGCACCGAGGCGCACGTCGACATCGCCGCCCCTGAACCCGAGCACGCCCCCGACCCCGCCACGACCAGAGACGCATAGGAGCGCCGCCATGATCGGACCCGACACCGGTACCTCCACCCGGCCCCAGCCCGCGGCGGCCGACCGCCTCACCGCACCGCTGCGCGACGTCGGCGCGCACGACCTCGCCACTGCGGGCGGCAAGGGCGCGAACCTCGGCGAGCTGGTGCGCCGCGGCTTCCCCGTCCCCGCCGGCTTCGTCGTCACGACCGCCGCCTACACCGCGCTGGTCGAACGCGCCGGTCTCGCCGCGCCCATCGCCGCGGCGCTCGCCGGTGCCGGCACGGCGGGCGGTGCCGGCGCGGATGGCGGCGCGGACCCCGGCGGCGCCGCCATCCGCGCCGCGTTCGCCGCGGCGGAGATCCCCGCCGACCTGCGCGCCGCCGTCCTCAGCGGGTACCGGGACCTCGGCGGCGGGCCGGTGGCCGTGCGCTCCAGCGCAACAGCGGAGGACCTGCCCGGGGCGGCGTTCGCAGGCCAGCAGGACACCTTCCTCAACGTCGAGGGCGACGGCCCCGTACTCGACGCCGTCGCCCGCTGCTGGGCGTCGCTGTGGACCGACCGCGCCATCGCCTACCGCCGCGCCAGGGGC
Organism: Murinocardiopsis flavida; assembly: GCF_003014485.1. Taxonomy (GTDB): domain Bacteria; phylum Actinomycetota; class Actinomycetes; order Streptosporangiales; family Streptosporangiaceae; genus Murinocardiopsis; species Murinocardiopsis flavida. Next base: position 111,991 of record NZ_PYGA01000015.1, read on the forward strand.
ATCCCGTCGGACGACGTCCGCATCGCCGTCGTCGTCCAACGCATGGTGCCCGCCGCGGCGGCGGGGGTGCTCTTCACCGCCAACCCCGTCACGGGCGCACGCGGCGATGTCGTCGTCGACGCCGGGGTCGGCCTGGGCGAGGCGGTGGTGTCCGGACTCGTCACCCCCGACCACTACGTACTCGGCCGCGACGGGCGGGTCCGCGACTACCGGCCCGGCGGCGGCGAGGTCGTCGTGCGCGGCGCCGCGGGCGGCGGCACGGAGGAGGTGGCGGGCGACGGCACGGCGCGGCGGCTGCCAGACCCCGTGCTGCGCGAACTGGTGCGGCTCGCGGTCGCCGCCGCCGAGCACTTCGGGCGGCCGCAGGACATCGAATGGGCGTACGCGCCCGACGCCGCCCCCGACACCGCGGCACCCGGAACGGCCGCCGCTGCCCGCGGCGCCGTCCACCTGCTCCAGGCCCGCCCGATGACGGCGCTGCCGCCGCCCCCGCTGCGGCTCAACCCGATCCAGCGCAGGGTCGCCCCGTTCCTCGTCGAGATGCTCCCGACCCGCCCCTACCCGCTGGACCGCACCAGCTGGATGGAGCACGGCCCGCTGGAGATGGTCCGGCGCATGATGGCCAGCGTGGGCGTCCGCTTCCCCCGGCTCGACCGGATCTTCCCCGAGGAGGACGGCGTGGTGGCCGGATTCGTCCCGCCGGCCCCGCGTCCCACGGTGAAGCTGCTCGCGGCGCCTGCCCTGCTCGGCTACCGGGCGTGGCGGTTCTCCCCCGCCCGGTGGACGGCGGACCCGCGCTTCGCCGCGTTCCAGCGCGTCGCCGAGGAGCGGACGGCCCGCGACCTCCACGAGACCCCCTGGTCGGAGCTGCGCCGGTACCCCCGCGCGGACCTGGAGCTGATGGACGCGATCTCCGCCCTGCGCATCGACTACTTCCCCCGGGGCGCGCTCTCCCTGCTGCGGCTCCGGCTGCTGCTCGTCCGCCTCCGCAGGCGCGACCTGATGGCCGACCTGATGGCGGGCGCCCCGACCCGGACCCGCGACGCCAACAGCGCTCTGGCCGAACTCGCGCGGTCGGTCCGCGACGACCCCGCCCTGCTCGCGGCGTTCACCGGGGCCGAGGCCGCCGACGTCCTCGCGTCGGTGCGCACCGACGCGCGGTTCCGCGGCTTCGCCGACCGCCTGACGGACTTCCTCGCCGAGTACGGGCACCGCGAGACCGCGAGCCCGCTGCTCATCTCCGCACCCACCTGGGTCGAGGCGCCCGAGGTGGTGATCGGCCTGGTCAAGGTCCTCGCCGAGGAGCGGGTCGCCGAGGCGGCCGACGGCCGCAACGGCGCCGCCGAGGAACGGCTGCTCGACCACCCCTCCCTGCGCTCGGCGGCGCGCCGTTCCCGCGCGCTGCGCACCGTCCGCGCCGCGCAGAGCTTCGTCGCCATCCGCGAGGACACCCACTTCCACGGCACCAGGCTGCTGCCCGCCATCCGCCGCAGCCTCCTGGAGATGGGGCGCCGCCTGCACGGGGCCGGCGTGCTCGACACCCCGCAGGACGTCTTCCACCTGCGGCTCGCCGAACTGGAGGCCATCGGCGACGCCGGGCGGCTGCCCGCCGCCGACGCCGAGCGGCTGCGCCGCACCGTCCTCGCCCGGTCGGCGAAGCGCGCCGAACTCGCCGGGGTCCGGCTGATCGACCTCACCGCCGTGTTCCCCGCCTCCGGCGACTCGGCGGACACGCTGGCCAACGGCACCCCCGCGAGCGGGGGCACCGCGACCGGCAGGGTCCGCGTCATCGCCCGCGCGGCCGACTTCGGCACGCTGCGCAGCGGCGAGGTCCTGGTCTGTCCCTACAACAACCCCGCGTGGACGCCCTTGTTCCAGCGGGCCGCCGCCGTCGTCGTCGACACCGGGGGGCTCGCCTCGCACGCGGCGATCGTCGCCCGCGAGTACGGCATCCCCGCCGTCATGGGCACCCGCGAAGGCACCGCCGCGCTCGCCGACGGCCTGCTCGTCACCGTCGACGGCGACCGCGGCACCGTGACCGCCGCCGATACCGGAACCGGTGCCACCGGTGCTCCGTAGAATCGACCCGACCCGCCGCCAATCCCGTGAGGCCCTTCCGCTGTGACGAACCCTGGGATCGCAGGGCGCCGACCACCGCCCACCGACCACCGCAAGGGGCCCCGGCGGCGCGGTGAGGAGCTGCACGCCGCCATCCGCTCGGCGGCGCTCGCCGAACTCGCCGAGGTGGGGTACGCCCGGTTCACCATGGACGCCGTCGCCGTGCGCGCCAAGGCGAGCAAGGCGTCGCTGTACCGGCGCTGGCCCCAGCGGATCGACCTGATCATGGACGCCATCTACGAGAACCTGCCCGACCCCGACACGCTGCCCGACACCGGCAGCTTCCGCGAGGACGCGCTCAGCGTCCTGCGCGAGACGGGCGCCCTGCTCGACGGGCCTGCGGGCGAGGCGATGCGCGGGCTGCTCACCGACGTCCTCACCGACAAGGAGCGCGCGGCCGAGGTCCGCGAACGGGTCCGCGGCAACGGGGCGAACGTCATGGGCGTCCTGGTGCGCCGGGCGGTCGAGCGCGGCGAGTGCGCGCCGGGGTCGGCCACCCCGCGCCGCCTGGAGACCGGGTCGGCCCTGCTCCGCTACCACTTCCTCTTCAACGGAGCACCGGTCCCCGACCACGTGATCGTCGGGATCGTCGACGAGGTCATCGTCCCCCTCTTCGCCGCCCCCGCCGACTAGTACCGCTACAACAGCGGTGGTCAACGCGGCCCCGAGGAACCCTGCGACAACGGGGGTCGGCTGCCGTCGCGGGTCCCCGCTGCGCGACAATCCGCGAAGCGGGCGCAGTAGGGGCATGCAAAGCACCCGGCGGCACGAAGCACCACGCCGCGGTGTTCCCGCCAGACCCGGGCCACCGCGGGCGGCGGCCTTGCGCCCGCCGGGCCCTGGCGGCCATGGCATGCCATGGCGCCGCGCGCCCTGCGCCGGCGGCAGTGGCTTCGCTCGAACCGCCGTGGGCCTCTCACCCCGGCGAACCGGCCTCGGGTAACTTGGGACGGTATCCGCGACCGCCGGGTATCGCATCAGCACCGCCGACGAGACGAGAGCGCACGCATGCCTGAGCAGCCCGGCCGTGAACGCCCCGCGTCCGGGGCACCGCTGCGCGACCGGCTGGCCTCGCTCGCGGGCGAGTACGCCGCCTTCGTCCGCGTCGCGGCCGGGCGGCCGCGCCGCGTCGGCGCCGTCCTCCCCACCTCCGCGTGGGGCGGCCGGGCGCTCGCCCAGGTGGTCCCGGCGTCCCGCCCGGCGACCGTCGTGGAGCTCGGCCCGGGAACGGGATCCGTCAGCGACGTCGTGCACCAACGGCTCGCACCGGGATCCACCCACATCGCCATCGAGCTCGACGCCGACATGGTGCGGCACCTGCGCGAGGCGAAGCCGTGGCTCGACGTCGTGCACGGCGACGCCGCCGACCTGCGCGCCCTCCTCGCCGAGCACGATGTCGGCGAACTCGACGCCGTGGTCAGCGCGCTGCCGTGGACGCTCATGACCGGCGAGCAGCAGAGCCGGGTCCTCGCCGAGGTCGCGCGGGCCCTCCGCCCCGGCGCGCCGTTCACCACCATCGTGTACAACCACGGCATCTCCACCCTCCAGGGACGGCTGTTCCGCCGCCGGTTGGAGCGGGTCTTCGACGAAGTCCTCCTCACCCGCACCGTCTGGCGCAACATGCCCCCGGCGCGAACCTACGTCTGCCGCACCAGCCCGGCCCGGTGAAGGACCTCCTGGAGGCGCTGCCGCCCGGCCTCCTGCTCCCGGTCGCGGCGCTGCTCCTTGTCTTGGAGGCGGGCACCCTGCTCCCGGGGATGCTCATCCCCGGCACAGCGGTGCTGCTCGCCCTGGGGTTCTTCGCGCAGTCGGGGTTCGTGACGCTCGCCGCGGCGCTCACCGCGGCGATCCTCGGTGCGGTCGTCGGCGCGCAATTCGGCTACGGCAACGGACGGCGGTGGCGGCGCCGCTCCGCTCCCCCGGTCATCCCCCCGATCATCGCGGCGGGGTGGGCGCGGGCGGGGGGCTTCGTGGAACGCCACGGGGTCCCCGCCGTCGCCGCCGGGCAGTGGCTGTTCGCCGCGCGGGCGCTGACACCGCGGCTGGCCGGCTGGTCCGGCGTCGGCTACCCGGCGTTCAGCCTCGCGAACACGCCTTCGGCGGTCGTGTGGGCCGCGACCCTGACCACCGGCGGCTACGTCCTCGGCGCCCAGGCGCAGCAGCTGTTCGCCAACGGGGTCAACATCGCCGCGGCGGTCCTGGTGGTCGCGGCCTTCGCGGCCCTGCACCTGTACCGCCGCGCCCGCCGCCCCGCCGCATCCGCGCCGAACACCGAACCCGCCCCCGAACCGGCCGCCGAACCCGCGGAACCATAGCCCCCGGGTCCCGACCACCACCGCCAGGTGGTCGGGCTCACCTGACACCGGGACCGGGTCGGCCGGCCCTTGGCGGGGATCACGCCTGGTGGTCGATCTCCTCGATGACCGTGCCGCCCAGTTCGCTCTGGAGCAGGGCGATGCCCGACATCCCCGGCGCTTCCTCCTCGGCGTTGGGCGCGGCGGGCGGCGCGGAGCCGCTCGGGGCGGCGGTGCCGCGGTCGGGCGGGAGGTCGTCGGGCGGGCCGAAGTCCTCGGGCGGCGGCCCGAAATCGTCGGGCGGCTCGATGTCCGGCGGGCGCTCGGGCGCGGGCGGCCGCTGCTCGTGCCCGGTGTTCGCGGACTGATCGGGACGCCGGGACTGCTGGGGTTCGGGCTGCCGCGGCTCCGCGTCCCACCGGACGGGCTCCTCGGCAGGCGGCGGGGAGGCCGGGCGCTGCGCGGGAGGCGGCGGCATGGGACCGGACGCGGCCGCCGCGGTCACCCGGACCTCGGCACCGAGGACCTGCCTGATGGCCTCGGCGACCACCTTGTCGCTGCCGCTGTTGGAGAAGCCCCGGGCGTCGTTGGGACGCTCGAAGCCGAGTTGGACCTGGTTGCCCTCGACACCCATGACGGTGACGTTGTTGGCGGTGAGGATCATCCAGGTGAACCGCCGCCCCTGCTTGACGGCTTCCATGATGCGGCCCCACGCGCTCTGGACGGTGCCGAGGTTGAGCGCACCGCCGCCCGTGGCGGCCTGCCGCGGGGCGGCCTGCCCGCCGCCCGAAGCGGACGGCGCGTCCCAATCATCGGCGGACGGGCGCTGCGGCCCCGAGGATTCCGGGCGCTGCGGCTGCTGCGGGCGGTCGTCCTGCGCGACACCCGACGGCCGCGGGGCGGCATCAGCAGGGGTTTCACGGGAAACATCGGCCCGGCTCGGCTGGGGCGCATCGGGCTCGGGCTGCGGGACGGGTTGCGAGGCGGCCTGCGGAGCGGGCTGCTCCGATGCGCGCCGCTGGGGCGCGGGCGGCACCGCTGCGGGTGGCGGGGCTGCCGTGGGTTGCGGGGCCGCGACCGCTCCGCTCGCGACCCGGTGCTCGACCTGCTCCAATCGGGTGAGCAGGGCCGAGGTGTCGCCGCCGGACTCCGCGCCCGGCAGCAGGACCCGCGCGCACAGCAGCTCCAGCAGGAGCCGCGGCGAGGTGGCGCCGCGCATCTCGGTGAGGCCGGTGTTGAGCACCTCGGCCGCGCGGGTGAGCGCGGCCGGGCCGAGCCGCGCGGCCTGCTCGCGCATGGTCTCGACGTCGTCGGGCGGGACGTTGATGAGCCCTTTCTGCAAGGCGTCGGGCACCGCGGCGAGCACGACGAGGTCGCGCGTGCGCTCCAGGAGGTCGGCGGTGAACCTGCGGGGGTCGTGGCCGCCCTCGACCATGCGGTCGATCAGCTCGAAGGCCGCCGCGCCGTCGCGCGCGCCGAGGGCGTCGACCATCGCGCCGAGCAGCCCGGAATCGGTGTAGCCGAGCAGCGCCACGGCGCCCTCGCGGGTGATGCCGTCGTCGCCGGAGCCCGCGAGCAACTGGTCGAGGATCGACAGGGAGTCGCGCGCGGACCCCGCACCGGCGCGCACCACCAGCGGCAGCGCAGCGGGGTCGAACGTCACCCCTTCGTCGGTGAGGACCTGCTCCATGAGCTCCCGCAGGGTGCTCGGCGGGATGAGCCGGAACGGGTAGTGGTGGGTGCGCGACCGGATGGTCCCGATGACCTTCTCGGGCTCGGTGGTGGCGAAGACGAACTTGAGGTGCGGCGGCGGCTCCTCGACGAGTTTCAGCAGCGCGTTGAACCCTTCGCGGGTCACCATGTGCGCCTCGTCGATGATGTAGACCTTGTAGCGCGAGCCGACGGGCGAGAAGAACGCGCGCTCGCGGAGGTCGCGGGCGTCGTCGACACCGCCGTGCGACGCGGCGTCGATCTCGATGACGTCGATACTGCCCCCGCCGTCGGGCGCGAGCGCCACGCAGGAGTCGCACTGCCCGCACGGGTCGGGCGTGGGGCCCTGCTCGCAGTTGAGGGAGCGCGCCAGGATGCGGGCGCTGGAGGTCTTGCCGCACCCGCGCGGCCCACTGAACAAATAGGCGTGGTTGATGCGGCCGTTGCGCAGCGCCTGCCGGAGCGGGTCGGTGACGTGCTCCTGGCCCCGGACCTCGCCGAAGGTCGCCGGCCGGTACTTGCGATACAGCGCGATGCTCACGGTGCGCTCACTGCTCCCTCCGCGGACCGGCCCTGCTCGGGCACACGACGCGATCAGCCCACTGGTTGGCGTCAACGCACCCTATTGAACCGCGTACCGGCGACAGTCCGCACCGCAACGCGGCAGAGCCGGGGCGGCTGCGGCAGCGAATGAGGTGCGAGGACGCAAAAAGGACCCCCCGCGCACCCGCCAGAGCTTACTTATCCTTGCTGCCTTCCGGCCCTGGGGAGGTTCATAAGGTGACGCCACACGAGGGGTCTGCCCCTGAGTCTATACGCTTCCGGCCCCCACTGCGCCACCGCGCCCGGCGTCCACCGGTCGACCGGCAGGAAAACCCGTACGGACCACTGCCGCCCTCCCTGTAGAGTTGTCGGCGGAGGATTCGCCTAGTGGCCTAGGGCGCACGCTTGGAAAGCGTGTTGGGGGCAACCCCTCACGAGTTCGAATCTCGTATCCTCCGCCAGCCTTCACCGGGCTGTTCGAAGGCCCCGACCGGGAAACCGGCCGGGGCCTTCGTCGTGCGTGGTCTCAGTTTTGGTCTCAGTCGGCCGCCGGGGCGATCCCGATCGCGGCCGGTCAGACGGCGGCGTGGTCGACGTGCCGCGCGGCCGGGATGCTGGCCGGGCGGTGCGCGGCCAGCAGGGCGAGCACGAGGACGATCTCGAGGGTGAAGACGTAGGCCATCGCCACGGGCGCCTGGACGCCCACCAGCACCATGGTCGTGTTGACGGCGAAGTGCACCGCGACGGCGGCGAACGTCCCCGCGCGGTCGTAGGCGTGGTTGATCAGCAGTGTCATCGGGATGAAGCTGAGTGCGAACAGCAGGCCGCTCAGGCTGTCGATACCCAGATCGGCCTGCACGGTCCCGTTGATGAAGAACAGCGGCAGGTGCCACACCCCCCAGACGGCGCCCAGCACCAGGCCGGCGCGCACACGGCCCGCGGTCGCCCGCATGCGCGGGTACGCGGTGCCGCGCCACCCGGCCTCCTCGGACAGCGGGCCGATGAGCAGCATGCTGATGAGGAACGGCACCGGGCCGCCGGCCATCCGGAACAGCTCCTGTGCGTTCGCCGTGGTGACGGCGGGCGCGCCCAGCTCGTGCCCGATCAGCGCGCCGCCCACGACGCTCGCCGACGCCAGCGCCATCAGCAGCGGCGCCCAGAGCAGGATCTTCGGGCGAAGCCGGACGACGTGGTCCGGGGCCGGCTCGCCGCGGCGGCCGCGGCGCACCCGGACCGCGAGCGCGCCGACCATCGGGCCGAATGCGCCGAACACATAGGGGATGGCCACGGGGGCGGACATCGCGGGCCCGCCGAGCCAGATCGCGAGGAGCCAGGACGCCCAACTCGTGCCGAAGGTGACTGCGAAGAAGAGGACGAGGCCGCTCGGTCGGCGCGCGGGGGTCGTCGTAGGCATGGTGTGTGTCCTTTGCGGGGTTCGCGTGGCGGAACGCGGTGTTCCCGCCACAGGGGGTGATCAGTGGTGGTCGTCGTGCGGCCGGGGCCGCGCGGTGGGCCGGAGGCGGTGCGGGCGCCGCCGCGGGGCGGCGGGGGCGGCGGGGCCTCCGCCCGCCCTCAGGGCGACGCCGGGTGCTCCGCGGCGCCCGGCTCGCGCGGCGCGTCCCGGAGGCGGGGGCCGAGCCACCCGGCGACCAGCGCCAGCAGGTCGGGGTCGACGGGGTCGCGCAGCAGCCGGCGGTAGGACCGCACCGAGTGCGGCCGGGGGTCGAGGCGCAGCACGTGGGTGAGGTCGGGGACCCGGTGGACCTCGGCCCCGCCGGGCACCAGGCGGCGGATCTCGTCCAGGTCGGCGGGGTCGACCTGGATGTCCTTGGCGCCGGTGACGGCAAGCACGGGTACCTCGACGGCGGTCAGGTCCGCACGGGTGTCGTGGCGGAGCATCTCCCGCATCCACCGGGCGTTCACCGGCAGCCCGGCGACGCGCGCCACGTCCGTGGTGGTGTTCTTGACGCGGGTGAGCAGCCGTTCGGCAAGGGGGCGCAGGACCGGCAGCAGGATCCGCACGGGAGCGGGGAGGCCGCGGGAGATCGACCGGGCCTGCCGGCGGAAGGCGTCCTCCCCGACGCGGGCGAACCCGGCCAGCAGCACCAGTGCCTTGACGCCCGGCTGCGCGCCGAGGGCCATGGCGTGGAGGGCGCCCTCGCTGTGGCCGACCACGCCGACGGCGTCCGCCCGGATGCCGGGGTGTGCCGCGAGGGCGCGGACCGCGGCCGCGGCGTCGCGGCGGTTGCCGGTGAATCCGGCGGCCCGCCAGTCGCCGGGGGTGTCGCCCGCCCCGCGCCGGTCGTAGCGCAGTACGGCGATCCCTTCGGCCGCCATGGCGGCGGCGACCGGCGCGCCCAGGTCCATGCGGAGCCCGGCGGCGTTGCCGTCGCGGTCCATCGGTCCGGACCCGTGCAGCAGGAGGACCGCCGGATGCGGGCCGGGGCCCTCGGGGAGGGTCAGCGTTCCGGCCAGGGTCACCGCGTCGTCCGCGCCGACCGGCATGTCGATGTGCCGCACAAGCTCCGCCTTCCCATTGTTCTCAATATCGAGAACGTTCTCAAATATGAGACCATAGAGTCATGGCAACCGCAAATCTCCTTCTGCACCCCGTCCGGATGCGCATCATGCAGACGCTGCTCGGCGCCGAGCCGCTGACCACCGCGCAGCTCCGCGAGCGCCTCCCCGACATCGCCCCGGCGACGATGTACCGGCACATCGCCGTGCTCGCCGACGCGGAGGTGCTGGAGGTGGTGGGCGAGAAGCGCGTCCGCGGCACGATCGAGCGCAGCTACCAGGTACGCCAGGAAAGGGCGCTGGTCGGCGAGGACGACCGGACGACGATGACGCGCGACGACCACCGGCAAGCGGTCACCGCGTTCTCGGGAACGCTGCTCGCGGACTTCGGCCGCTACCTCGCCCGCGACGACGCCGACCCCGCGGCCGACGGCCTGGTCTACCGCCAGGGCGCCGCATGGCTGACCAGCGAGGAGTTCGCCGAACTGGTCGAAGAGTTCGAGAGGGCGGTCACCACGCGCGCCGCGAGCACCCCGGACGACGGACGCACCCGCCACATCGTCAGCTTCGCCGTCGTCCCCGACACCCCCGGAAAAGCCTCCCGCGAGGTCCCCGGCGCGAACGCCGATACCGACCAGGCCACCGATTGATCGGTTCGTTCGCCGTCAGACGGTTCCTTTCCTGATCACCCCATCCGCCGCCGGAATGGCCCATGCGGAGGATCGGCGGCTCATCGGCCCGCCTGGTACTCGCGTACCCGCTGCTGGTGCGCCTCGTCCCACCGACGGGCTCGTCCCGCCCACAGGGGCGCCAGGACGAACACGGCCACCGAGACCAGGACGAAGCACAGGGCCGACAGCCCTTCGCCGAGGGCCATCTGCGAGCCGACGTCGCGGAGGCTGATCACGTTGCCGAACGGGGAGATGTCGGTGAACGCAACGGCGCCCATTTGGCCTCTGGGCAGGCCGGACTTCTCGATCGCGGCCAGGAAGTCGTGCGTCAGCGCCCCGGCGAGGTAGGCCATTCCGAGGAAAAGGGCGAGTCGGACCACCAGCCGCACGGCATCCGGGCGCCGGGTGGGAAGCCACTGCGCCGGCCGCAGGATCGGAGGACGGTAGGTACCGCCGAGCGCGGACGCCGCAATGGCGCGGAAGCACACCGCGGGCACCGCGGCAAGGGCGATGTGCGTACCCGCCAGCCACAGCGCGGACGCCGTCCCCGAACCCCACTGCCACGTCCAATCCCACATCGCGACCCATAGGAGGGATACGGCCGCGAACGCAAGGCAGCTCCACAGGGAGACCCACACCGCGGCACGGCCGATTGAGAGCAAACGGGCAGCAGGCGTGTGCAGGCCGGACTCGTAATCGGCCCATTCCCGCTGGAGCCGAGCGCGCTCCTCGCCGGCCTCGCGCCGCTGCCGGTCGGCCTCACGGTCCTGCCGCGCGCGTTCGCCGTCGGCCCGCTGCCGACTCGCGTACGCCGAGGCAAGCTCGCCGGTGACGAACTGCGCCACCATGCCGAACGGGCTCCGAGCCCCGCCGGCCTTGGAGATCAGTTCGTCGAACCACGCGACGGAACCAGCCGAGGGTTGTGCCAACACATCGGCGGGCCGCAAGCTCTTCGCGGGCGGGGGCAGTACGGTGGCGAGCAGCGGGCGACGGGCGTCCCTGTCTGCCGTACGCCGCACGTCGCGCGGCATGTGGCTGCACTGCTCAAGGATGATGTGCCAGCGCTTGCGAGCGTCGTCCCAGTCCCGCTGTTTGCCTTTCAGTCCGCGCAGCCGCGCGAACCCGGCGAAGACGTCGAGCAGCCGGTGCTTGTGCAGGTCCTCGTAGAGGCGCGCGTCAGCCCCATCGGGGGCGAGGCGGCGGCGCAGCGCCACCTCGGCCAGCCGCTCGACGGTCACGGAATGCCCTCGGTACACCGCCTCACCGTTCGGGTCGAGCCAGCGGAGCAGGTAGAGCAGTTTCACGTCCGGGGGGAGCGTGCCTCCGGTCAACCGGCGGTCGATCAGTTCGATCCGGCCCTCGATATCGTCGGCCTCGGGATCGTCGAAGCTCCGCAGCCATGTGGCGAGGTCCCGCCATCCTTCGGAGGGCGCCCCCGATGTGCCCATGTTCGCAACGAACCGCCGCCGGGCTGTGCTCCAGTTGGCACGGACGGTCGCGGCCAGTTCAACGGGGTTAGTGTGCACGGCCCCCGCCAGGACCAGCGGGCGCGGGTCGGCGCCTTCACGCGGGGCCGCCGCGTGGAATACGACATCGCCGTGGATGTCGCGCGCCTGGACCACGGAGTGGGCGTCGCCCGTGATCTCGTTGTGGACACCATCCGCAGGATCGTCCTTCATGCCGTCACAGTTTTGCCGAACGGTCCCTGCGGGACAAGAGTCCACCCGGTGGACGCCTACGCCGCCGCTACCGCGGTGCTCTCGGGGCGGGCCAGTGGCACGCCCAAGACCCGTGACGGTGTTGTGGAGGCCATCCGTGCCCTGCGGGTGGCGCGCTCCTCGGCGATCAAGGCCCGTACTCAGGCCATCAACCAGATCCGCACCCTGATCGTCACCGCCCCCGAAGCGGTGCGTGAGAAGGTGCGCGGCCTGCCTGCCAGCGGGCTGATCAGCACGCTGGCCCGGTCTCGTCCGAGCGGGGATCTGGCCCGTCCCGCCCCGGCGGCTCTGGTCGCGCTGCGCCGTCCGGCCCGCCGCCATCAAGCGCTGAGCACCGAGATCGCCGAGGCCGACACCGATCTGGCCGACCTGGTGTGCCGGACGGCTCCGGATCTGGTCGTCCTGAAGGGAGTAGGGCCCGAGACCGCCGGGCAGCTGCTGGTCAGCGCCGGGGACAACCCCGAACGGCTGCGTGGTGAGTCCTCGTTCGCGCATCTGTGCGCGGCGGCTCCGGTCCCGGCGTCCTCGGGGCGCACGCACCGGCACCGGCTCAACCGCGGCGGTGACCGCCAGGCCAACAAGGCCTTGCACACGATCGTGCTGGTGCGGATGCGTTATGACGCCCGTACCCGTGCCTACGTCGCCCGGCGCACCGCCGAGGGAATGTCCAAGAAGGACGTCATCCGATGCCTCAAACGCTACGTGGCCCGTGAGACCTACCAGCATCTACCGCGCCAGCATCTGACCGAAGAACAGCTCCTGCAAGCCGCTTGACATCTATAGGAGCTTCCCCACCCGGCCGGACATGCCGGCCATGCCCCGGCCCGGAGTTCGCGTCCGGTTCGCCTGCGCCGATGAGAGCAGGCGACCACGCGGAACACACTCGCTCGAACATAGAAGTACAATTTATAGAAACGTACTTCTATACAAGGAGACGACCCTGTGGACAAGCCCGTCGAGATGTTCGACCGCGGCTACGAATGGGCCGCCTTGGACCGGTTCATCAATGACCCGCAGCCGGGCGCCACTCTCGGAGTCGTCTCCGGTCGGCGCCGCCAAGGCAAGACCTACCTGCTCGACGCCGCCTGCCGCGTCGCGGGAGGCTTCTACTTCGGCGCGACCGAGGCAACCGACGCCGAGTCCCTGCGCAGGGTCAGCACCGCGCTCACCGAACACGTCCGGCCCGCCAGCCCGTACCATTTCGCCGACTGGGCGGAAGCCGTCGACGCCCTCCTCGCTCTCGGTGCCGAACGGCCTGTGCCCGTGGTGATCGACGAGTTCCCCTACCTCGCCAGAGCCAATCCGGAGCTGCCGTCCCTCATCCAGGAGGCGTTCCGGCCGCAGCGCGAGCAGCGCACGGGTTCCCGCAGCCGACTGCTGCTGTGCGGCTCGGCCCTGTCCTTCATGGGCAGGCTTCTCTCCGGCAATGCCCCGCTGCGTGGCCGGGCCGGGCTGGAACTGGTGGTCAGGCCGCTGGACCACCGCCTCGCCGCCGAATTCTGGAACATCGCGGACCCCCGCCTGGCATTGAAGGTCAACGCGATCGTCGGCGGCACTCCCGCCTATCGGCGCGAGTTCGCCCGAGGCGACAGCCCGACCGGTCCCGAGGACTTCGACGCCTGGGTCATCCGCACCGTCCTCAATCCCGAGACACCCCTGTTCCGTGAGGCCCGGTACCTCCTTGCCGAGGAACCCGACCTGCGCGACACGGCTCTGTACCTTTCGGTCTTGGCAGCGGTCGCCGACGGCAACGCCACCCGCGGTGGAATCGCCGGCTACCTGGAACGCAAGGCGACCGACGTCGCGCACCCCATCAACGTCCTCGAAGACGCCGGACTGCTGCAACGAGACTCAGACGCCTTTCGCAACAACCGCCCCACCTACCGCATCGCAGAGCCGCTGGTCGGCTTCTACCACGCCATCATGCGCCCGGTCTGGGACCAGCTGGAACGCCCCGGAAGCGCCGCACGCGTCTGGCAGGCCAGCCGCCGACGCTTTACCAACAACGTCCTCGGCCCCCACTTCGAGCAGGTCTGCCGCGAATGGGCGCTGCACCACGCGGACCCCGAACTCCTCGGCGGCCTGCCCGCCCGCGTCGGACACGGTGTCGTCCACGACCCCAGTGCCCGCACCGGCCACGAGGTCGACGCTGCTGTCATCGGAGTCGCCGACGGCGCCAAACCCCCGCTGCTGGCGATCGGAGAGGCCAAGTGGAACGACACCATGGGCATCGCCCACATCGAGCGCCTCCAGCACATCCGTGAACTCATCGCCCGCGCGGGGAAATACGACACCGGCCGCACTCGGCTCATCTGCTTCAGTGGAGCAGGCTTCAACGACAAGGCACGCTCCGCTGCCGATGCCTCCTCTGACATCCTGCTGGTCGATCTGCCGACCCTGTACGGCCAGGGGAGCTGAGAACGAACCCTCCGGCGCACCCCCACCGCGCGCGGCGTGGCGGGGGTGGTCCGCCTCGGGGAACGGGTCTGGTTGGATCCGTACCGGGGCCGACCGGCCGATGGGGCACGACCTCGACAGGGGGAGCAGGAATGGGCGACGAGCGCGAGGACCTCACCTACGCGTTGTTCGGGACAGCGATGCGCGAACTGGCGCAGACCATCGCCGACGACGGCTACGAGCCCGACATCATCCTCTCGATCGCCCGCGGCGGGCTCTTCGTCGCAGGCGGCCTGGGGTACGCGCTGGATGTGAAGAACCTGCACGTCATGAACGTCGAGTTCTACACCGGGGTCGGCGAGACCCTGGACATGCCGGTCATGCTGCCGCCCGTGCCCAACGCGGTCGACCTCAGCCGCAAGAAGGTGCTCGTCGCCGACGACGTCGCCGACACCGGCAAGACCCTGAAGCTCGTGCACGACTTCTGCGCCGCGCACGTCGCCGAGGTCCGCAGCGCGGTCGTCTACGAGAAGTCGCAGTCCCTCGTGAAGTGCGAGTACGTGTGGAAGCGCACCGATCAGTGGATCAACTTCCCGTGGTCGGTCCTGCCGCCCGTCGTCCACCGCCCCGACCAGGTCCGCGACGCGTGACCGCCCGGTGCGGGGGCGCCTGACCGCCCGACGCGGGGGCGCCTGACGGCCCGACGCGGGGGCGGAGACTACGCGCCGGGCCGCCTCGTGGCCCCGGCCCGCACCAGGCCGGACTCGTAGGCGAGCACGACGAGTTGGGCGCGGTCGCGCGCGTCGAGCTTGGTCATCGACCGGTTCACGTGCGTCTTCACCGTCGCGGGGCTCAACGACAGCACCCGCCCGATCTCCTTGTTGGACATCCCCCGCGCGACCAGTGCGAGCACCTCGGACTCCCGCGCGGTCAGTGGGCTCAACCGGTCGGTGTCGGGGGGCGGACCGGGGGCGGCGGCGAACGCCTCGGACAGCGTCCGCGCGGCGTTCGGGCTGAACAGGGTCTGGCCGGCGACAACGGTGCGCACGGCGTCGCGCAGCCCCTCAGGGCCGATGTCCTTGGAGATGAACCCGCTCGCACCGGCGCGTACCGCGTCGATGACGTACTCGTCGATCTCGTAGGTCGTCAGCATCAGCACCCTGACCGCGCGCCGGCCGTCGAGGATGCGCCGGGCCGCCGAGAGCCCGTCGAGCACCGGCATGCGGATGTCCATCAGGACCACATCGGGCCGGTGCTCGGCGGCCAGGTCGACGGCCGCGGCGCCGTCCGCCGCCTCGGCGACGACGGCGATGTCGCCGTCCCGCTCGCACAGCACCCTCAGTCCGGTGCGCACCATGACCTGGTCGTCCGCCAGTACCACCCGGATCGTCATGACGCGCCCTTCAACGGGATGTCGGCCCGGACCGACCAGCCCGGCCCGGCGTCGTCGGCCGCTCCGTAGCGGAGTTCGCCGCCCAGGACCCCGACCCGTTCCGCCATCCCGCTCAGGCCCGACCCGGCGCGGTGCGCCGGCCGGTCGGGCACGCGCGGGTCCGGGCCGTCGTCGCGGACGGTGACGCGGACGGCGGCGTCGCCGACCGCGACGTCCACCCCGACCGAGGCGGCACCGGAATGCCGCAGCGCGTTGGTCAGCGACTCCTGGACGACCCTGTACACGGTGAGCTCCACGGCGGGGCGCAGGGCGGCCATGTCGCCGCTGAGCGTGAGAACGGCGCTCATCCCCGTCGCGCGGACCGCGTCGAGCAGGTCGTGGAGCTGGCCGACACCGAGCGGGACGTCGGCGCCGCCGCCCCGGCGCTCCCGCAGCACGGCGATCGTGCTGCGCAGGTCCCGCATCGCGTCCTCGTTCGCCGCGCGGACCGACGCGATGGCGGCCTTGGCGCGTTCCGGGTGGCCGTCGATGCTCTCGGCGGCGACGCTCGCCTGGATGCCGACCACCGTCACCGTGTGCGCGAGCACGTCGTGCAGGTCCCGTGCCGCGCGCAGCCGTTCGGCGGTGGTCCGCTGAAGGAACTCCTGTTCGGCGAGGCACAGCCGGAGTTCGGCCTCCTCGTCCAGCGCGCGGCGGCTGCGCAGCGCCTCCCCGAGCAGCACGAGGACGACCAGCAGGATCGCGCTCACCGCCGTTTCGTACAGCACCTGGAGCGCGGGTTCGGCGTCCGCGCCGAGGATCCGGTACGGCACCTCACCGGCCGTGGCCAGCGAGAGCGCGCCGACCGCCCACCGCAGGTGCCCCGCCGCCGCAGCGGTGAAGAGCTGGAGGCCGATCGCCGACGCGGGCTCGAATGCGGGCACCCCGATCGCGATGGCGATGAAGTAGCAGGTGAAGGCGCCGACGAGGGCGACGCGCGGGGCGTGGCGCGCCGCGGCCGCCCAGGCGCCGATGACGCACACCGCGACGACCACGACCGCGTCGGGAAACGGCGCGGGCGGGTCGCTGGAGATCCTCGTCGCGGCCAGCATCACGCCTATGACGAACACGGCTCCGGCGAGATCGCAGCCGGGTCCGAACCGTAAGCGCCGCACATCGGGATCCTAGGACGAAACGGGCGGCCGCACGAGTGCCGCCGCATACCGCGGATGCGGTACACGGTCGCGCCGAAACGCCGATGCCCGCGCCCCGGCCCGCCTCCTAGGCTCGCGGCTCGACGGGGCGCACCGGCGCACGTCCCTGCATTTCTGCAAGGAGGATCATGGCCCGGTCCCGCGGACCCGTCCGCCGTTTCCTGAAGTGGACGGCTGCCGTCGTCGCCGTCCTGCTCGCGGCCGGGCTGGGCGTGTCCACCTGGGTGTACTTCGCCGCGTACCAGACGAACGCCGGCGACCTCGCGTTCGAGAACAGGGTGCGGATCCCGCCGCTGCTCGAACCGGAGGTGGACGGCGACGGCCGCAAGCGGTTCGACCTCACCCTCCAGCAGGGGCGCAGCGAGTTCCTCCCCGGCAGGCAGACCGACACGTGGGGGGTCAACGGCGCCTACCTCGGGCCGACGATTCGGGTGTCGCGGGGCGACAAGGTCGCGATGGACGTCCGCAACGAGCTGCCCGACACCACCACCGTCCACTGGCACGGGATGCGCCTGCCGGCGAAGATGGACGGCGGCCCGCACCAGACCATCGGCGCCGGAAAGACCTGGTCGCCGTATTGGACGGTCGACCAGCCGGCGGCGAGTCTCTGGTACCATCCGCACCTGCACGGCGAGACCGCCAAGCACGTCTACCGCGGGGTCACCGGCATGCTCATCGTGGACGACGACACCGTGCCGAAGGACCTCCCCAGCGAGTACGGCGTCGACGACATCCCCCTTGTGGTGCAGGACAAGAAGTTCACCGAGGACGGCCGGCTCGACCTGGACGCCCCCGGGCCCCTCGGCCTCCAGTCGACCTACGGGCTGCTCGGGGACCAGATCCTCGTCAATGGCACCCGCGACCCGTACCTGGAGGTGGGGGCCGAGCGGGTTCGGTTCCGCCTGCTGAACGGCTCCAATGCCCGGTCGTTCAACTTCGGGTTCGCCGACGACCGCTCGTTCTCGCTGATCGGCACCGACAGTGGGCTGCTGCCGAAGCCGGTGAGAATGAACCGGGTGCGGCTGTCGGCCGGCGAGCGCGCCGAGATCGTCGCCGACTTGACCCCGGGCGAGGAGGTCGTCCTGCGCAGCTTCGCGCCCAAGGAGGGCGGCGGCTTCCCCCAGGACCGGCTCGCGGGCGCCGACGACGAGTTCGACCTCGTGGAGATCCGCGCCAAGGACCGGCTCACGGAGGCGAAGCCCCTGCCGGAGAGGCTGGCGGACACCCCGGAGATCACCCCCGGCAAGGACGCGGTCGAGCGCGACTTCGAGCTCAGCGGCACCTCCAAGATCAACGGGGACACGATGGACATGCGCCGCATCGACGAGGTCGTCCCGGCCGGCGCCACCGAGATCTGGACGGTGCGCAACCCGGGCAACCCGCACAGCTTCCACATCCACGAGGTCGCGTTCCGCGTGCTCGACATCAACGGGGAACCGCCGCCCCCCGCCATGCGCGGCCGCAAGGACACCGTCTACCTGCCGCCGAGCGCCACCGCCCGGCTCGCGGTCCAGTTCGGCCCGCACACCGACCCGGACACCCCGTACATGTTCCACTGCCACATGCTGGAGCACGAGGACCAGGGGATGATGGGGCAGTTCACCATCGTCGAACCGGGCACCGAGGACCAGGCCCCCCGACGCCTCCCCGGCGGGAACGGCGGCGGGGGCGGCGGGGACCACGACCACCACTGACACTGACACCACTGACACCGAACCCCCGACCGCCCCCGGCGGCCGAGACCCCTGGGATCCAGGCGGCAGAGGAGCGGGCGCCCCCCATCACCCACGGAGCCGACCATGACAGACACCAGCGGCCCGAACGGCACCGATTCCGACCCGATCGAAGTACGCGACCTGCGCGCGGACGAGATCCCGCAAGCCGTCGCCGTCATCGCCCGCGGGATGCGCGACAACCCGCTGCACGTCGCCGCGTACGGCCCGGACCCGGACCGGCGGCTGCGCTGCCATGGGCGGTTGGTCGGCGGGATGTTCGGCGTCTCCCCCGCGATGCGGCACATCTGCGCCATCCGCAACGGCGCCGTCGTCGGGTTGACCGGCGTCGCGCCGGTGGACACCTGCCGGTTGTCCACCGGGCAGAAGGTGCGCCTGCTGCCGGCGCTCGCCGCGCTGGGGCCGTCGGCCGTCGCCAAGGTGCTCTCCTGGACGGGCACCTGGTCGAAGCACGACCCCAATGAGCCGCACGTCCATCTGGGCCCGCTCGCCGTGGACGCCGCCCTGCAAGGGCGGGGCATCGGATCCCGCATCATGCGCGAGCACTGCCGCCGCCTCGACGCCGCGGGAGAATCCGGCTACCTGGAGACCGACAAGGCCGCCAACGTCGCGTTCTACGAGCGCTTCGGCTACACGGTGACCGCGGAGGCCGAGGTGATCGGGGTACCCAACTGGTTCATGCGCCGCGCCGCGCGCACCTGAGGACACCCGCGGACACCCGCGGCCGAAAGCGTCCCCGCCGCCCCATGCCGCGCCTGTCCTCCCTGGTCGACCGCGTTCCATGGCGCGTCTGCCCGCCGGATTCCAGGGCGGCGGCGTTCAGTGGGCCTTCGCCGACCCGGCGGCCGGGTACCGATAGAGGCGGGCCCGGATGATCGGCCGCATCGCGGCGGCGGGAAAATCCAGGACATGACGACCGAGACCCCATTGCTTCCCGCGCACGTGCGCGACGAGTTCGCCCCCGAGACGCTGTACCTGAACACCGCCACCTATGGACTCGCGCCCCGCGTGGCGAGCGAGGCGGTGCACGCGTTCGAGCGCAAACGGGCGGGCGGGCACTCGCTGGCGGCCGAATGCGACGACGCGGTGGCGCGCAGCAGGGCCGCGTTCGCGCGGATCGTCGGCCTGCCCGCCGAGCGGATCGCCGTGGGTGCGCAGGTGTCGCAGCTCGTCGGGCTCGTCGCGGCGAGCGTGCCCGCCGGTGCCGAGGTGCTGCTCGCCGAGGGCGACTTCACCTCGCTGCTGTTCCCGTTCCTGGTCGCCGAGCAGCGGGGTGTGCGCGTGCGCTCCGTCCCACTGGAGCGCATCGCGGCCGAGGTGCGGCCCGACACCGCCCTCGTCGCCGTCTCGATGGTGCAGTCGGCGGACGGCAGGGTCGCCCCGCTCGACGACCTGCTCACCGCGGCGCGCGGCCATTCGGCGCGGGTGCTCATCGACACCACCCAGTCGGCCGGCTGGCTGCCCATCCCCGCCGACCGCGTCGACTTCCTGGTGTGCGGCGGGTACAAGTGGCTCCTCGGCCCGCGCGGGACCGGCTTCCTCGGCGGCACCGAGGAGGCGCTCGCGACCCTCACCCCGCTCGCCGCCGGGTGGTACGCGGGCGCCGACGTCTGGTCGTCCATCTACGGCGCCCCGCTGCGCCTGGCCGAGAACGCGCGGCGGTTCGACCTGTCACCCGCGTGGGCGTCCTGGGTGGGCCACGCACCGGCGCTGGAACTGCTCGCCGACCTCGGCGAGGCCGCCATCGGCGCGCACGACCGGGCGCTCGCGGCCCGGTTCCGCGCCGGGCTGGGCCTCGCCCCGCAGGACTCCGCGATCGTCTCCGTCGAGGTGGGCGACGACGCCGCCGCCCGCCTCGCCGAGGCGGGACTGGTCGCCGCCGTACGCGGCGGCCGACTGCGCTGCTCGTTCCACCTCTACACCACGGCCGAGGACGTCGACCGCGCGGTCGAACTGGTCGCCAAGGCGCGCTGAGCAGGGCGGCAACGACGGCGGAAACGACGGAAGCCGCCCGGATGATCCGGACGGCTTCCGTTGCGGCGGTGGAGGAGGGATTTGAACCCTCGGAAGGTCTCCCTTCACGCGCTTTCGAGGCGCGCGCACTCGGCCACTATGCGACTCCACCGGGATCAACCCTACCGGAATCGGCGGTGTGCGAAGAACGATTTGAGGACCGCCCCGCAGCGGTCGGCGACCGCCTCGCTCACAAGGTCGGGCGGGATCACCTCGGGGCGGTGGTTGAGGCGGCGGTCGCGCATGACGTCCCACAGCGACCCCGCCGCGCCCGCCTTCGGGTCGCGCGCCCCGTAGACCACCCGGGCGACCCGCGCCAGCACGGCCGCCCCCGCGCACATGGTGCACGGCTCCAGGGTCACCGCCAGCGTGCAGCCGGTGAGCCGCCACCCGCCCAGGTGCTCGGCCGCGCCGCGCAGCGCCAGCACCTCGGCGTGCGCCGTGGGGTCGCCGGTCGCCTCGCGCTCGTTGTGCCCGGTACCGATGACGGCGCCGGCGGGGTCGAGCACCACCGCGCCGACGGGGACGTCGCCGCTCTCGCCGGTGCGCGCGGCTTCGGCGAGGGCCGCCTCGAGCGCGGCGTCGAACCCGGCCCGCGGGCCCGGCGCCGGTCCGGTGCCGCTCACGCCCGCCCGCCTCGTTCCGGACCGCCCATGCCCGCGGCACGCCGTTGCGCGGCACCCGCGCCCGCGGCGCCTCGTTCGGGGCCGCTCATACGCGCAGTGCGTCGAGGGAGTCGGCGAACCCGGCGCGTTCGGCCAGGACGGCGAGCGCGTCGGCGGGCAGCAGCCCTTCGCCGAGGGTCAGGGCGATGAGGTCGGCCGGGGCGGTGCCCAGGTCGGCCAGCAACCCGGTGTCGCCGCCCGGGTCGGGGTAGGGCTTCTGCCCGGTGCCCTCGACCATCTCGGGCTCGTGGATGGTCCCGCTGTCGAGCAGCAGCGCGGCGACCGCGTTGGAGTGCACGGCGCGCGCGTCGGAGAGGAAGACCCGGGGATCGGCGCGGTCGTCGACGCGGACCACGCCGAACCACTCGTCGTCGGCCTCCATGAGCAGCACCATGGTGCCTTCGGCGGCGTCGGGGTCCTCGGCGCCCGCAACATCGCGCATCAGGTCGGTGATGTCGTCAATGGACTCGGCCTCGGACAGATCGACCTCGCCGCCCGCCCAGGTGCCATTCGAGCGGCCGAAGACCGCTGAGAAGATCGACACCGTGCGTCTCGTCCTCCCTAGCCCGACCGGAGTGCGCACCACCGGCCGGGCGACAACGCAGGGACGCCGCGGGCACAGGTTCCCGCGCGCTCATTCGTCTGGAGTGCCTACCCCATCCCGTCGAGCGCACGCTGGAACGCCTGCTGAAATCCGAGTCGTTCGGAGATGCTCGCGAGCACTTCGTCGGGATACAGGTCGAGGTCGCCGGCGAGGGCGCCCAGCTCCATCTCGTCCAGGCCGAGGTCGGCGATGATCGACAGGTCGCCGGCCGGCAGCACCTGGTCGAGGTCCTCGTCCTCGGGGATGTCGATGTCGAGGTAGGCCAGGACCTCGCGCGCCACCTCCCAGTCGACGGAGGCGGTCACGTCGGACAGGAAGATGCTGACGTCGTCGCGCCCGTACACGCGCACGATCACGAAGAAGTCGTCGCCGACGGAGACCAGGCCGATCGCGCCGCTGATACTGGGCTGCTGGCGAAGCGCGTGGAGCAGGCCCTTGAGGTCCTGGGTCAGGGCCACCGGGAGCAGGTCGACATCCCAGTAGTCCTCTTCCCTGTAGGCGACCGCGACAAAGTCGCCCGAACCGTCGTCGCCCTGATCGAGTTCCGTCATCGACACCCCAACCGGATGGCCTTGGTCCGGCCAGGATCGCAGATCCTCCGGTGGTGCGTCATCGTAACGGCTGCTCTCGCCCGTGCCACGGTCCCCGGTGGGGGAGGCGTCCCCGTGATAGAAGTCAGCGCTCACGGCTCCTATTAGAACGGACTCGGCACGCCCGGCAGAACCCCGCGGGGGCGAGCGGACGGTTTCGTTACCCCGCGCTGCCCTCCCCACTGCACGCTGTGATCAGCGAACGTCCAGGTGGGATGCTGATTCGCGGCGCCTCCCGGCGGCGCGCGGCGCACCCGGCCCGCGCCGCGGTTCCCGGTTCGTTATCCAAGTGAGCCGAAGCGGATCGGCCGCAGCGGGCGCACCCGCGGCGGCACGCTCCACCCGGCCGCGCGGGCGCCCACGGCGACCTCCGGTGCCTGGCGGGCGAAGTTAGACTTCCCGCAGCACCCCGACATCACGTCCTCCCAGCTCACCGGAGTATTCATCTCATGGAAACCCACGTGGTCGACCACCCGCTCGTGGCCCACAAGCTCACGACGCTGCGCGACGTCCGCACCGACTCGCCGACCTTCCGGCGGCTGACCGACGAACTGGTCACCCTGCTCGCCTACGAGGCCACCCGGGACGTCTGGGTGTCCGAGGTCACCGTGGATTCGCCGCTCGCCCCGGCGCCCGGCGTGCAGCTGACCCGCCCCACCCCGCTGGTGGTGCCGATCCTCCGCGCCGGCCTGGGGATGCTCGACGGCATGACCCGGCTGCTGCCGACGGCCGAGGTGGGCTTCCTCGGCATGGCGCGCGACGAGACGACCCTCCAGCCCGCCACCTACGCCGACCGCCTGCCGCAGGACCTCTCGGGGCGGCAGTGCTACGTCCTCGACCCGATGCTCGCGACAGGGGGGACCCTGGCGGCGGCGCTCCAACTGCTCGTGGACAGGGGCGCCGAGCACGTGACCGCGATCTGCCTGCTCGCCGCCCCGGAGGGGATCGAGGCCGTGCGCGACCGGCTGTCGGCGGCGCTGGGCGAGAAGCACGGCGCGTCGCTGCGCATCGTCACAGCGGCGCTCGACGACCGGCTCAACGAGCAGGGGTTCATCGTGCCCGGTCTGGGCGACGCGGGAGACCGCCTCTACGGGCTGGTCTGACCGGGCCGGACCGACCTGGCTGGTCCAACCGGCGCTTGTCCGACCGGGCCGGGCCGGTCCGACTCCGCCGGTCGCCGCGGCACTGCCTCGGCGAGGGTGCGGCGAGGGGTGAGGCGGGACTCCGGGCGCGGTGCCGCGCCGCGTCCGGGGTGCCCTGGGGCGTCCGTTCCGTGTCGAATCGGTGACAGCGGGTGTGAACTCGCACCAAAGGGGAAGGTTCGTCCGCACACCCGCTGATCACTGTCCAAAAATCTCCGGATTTCGCATTACACCCCAACCGAATTGCACCTGAGATGAACCCGTGACCCAGTAGAGTTATCCGGACCGGGACCCGGACGGCGACTCGCACCGACCCCGCCCCGGCCGCGCCCACCTCCCCGTGGACGCACTGACCCCACCTCTACTTCGCCACCCGACATCCCGAGTGCACACGGATCTCGCCTGAACAGGGCGTTGCGACCCTTGCATCGGTTACCCACTGCTGGTAGACGAGTACGGAGCGCAATTGATCACCCTTTCCCCTCAAGGAGTGACATGACGAACAACGCCGGCACCGTCCCGCGCGAGTTCTCACCCGTCGTCGACCGGTTGCGGACCGAGTTCGCCGGGGTACACCAGCAGAGCACCGTGTCGAGATGCGTCGACGCCGCTCGCCACGGTGCACAGGACGTCACCGGAAGAGCAACGCCCGACCTCGTCGAACGCATCGCACGGCAACACCTCCAGGTGCTCGTGCTCGCGTTCGCCGAACGGCACTAGCACGCCCCTCGGCACAGCACAAGCCGCCCGGGCGCGAGCGCCACGCCGAAGGGTGCTAACCGGCTTTACGGGGTCGATCTTGGGTGTAACAATCAATTCGGGTTAGTGGGTCAGTTGCATTCTTGGGGAGTAGCGCATGGCCAAGGTGAAACAATGGCTGAAATACGGACTCATCGCATTCCTGATCTTCTACCTGATCAGCCAGCCTGAAGCCTCCGCCGACGTCATCCAGACCGGCCTGGGCGGCCTCATGGGCGCCGCCGAGTCGCTGTCGCGGTTCGTGAACGCGCTGTCGGTCTGAGGGCCCGGTCAGCATGAAGCTCGTCACTCCAGGCGATGCGGCACCCGCCTCCGTCAACCGCTACCTGCTGCCGCATGAGCAGCAGGTCATCACCATGCGGCGGCATCCGGCAATCCTCATGGGTCCGGTCGGAATCGTGCTGGTCAGCCTCATCGGAGCAGGCATCCTGAGCAACACCGGCATGGCGGCGAGCGCCACCACGCTCGCGGTCATCTGGTGGATCTGGCTGCTGGTACTGGTCTGGTTCGTCTGGAGGGTGGCGGAGTGGTCGGTCGACTACTTCGTCATCACCTCGGCACGGCTGCTGCTCACCACCGGCCTGATCACCCGGCAGGTCAACATGATGCCGCTCGGCAAGGTCACCGACATGCGGTTCGAACGCTCGCTCGTGGGCCGGCTCATCGGCTACGGCACGTTCGTCATGGAGTCCGCCGGTCAGGACCAGGCGCTCAGCAGGATCAACTACGTGCCGTACCCCGAGCAGTTGTACCTGGAGGTCGTGGGGCTGATCTTCCCCGGTAAGGACTGATCCGCCGGGCCCGGCTCAGCCCGGACCGACCGAACCCGAACGCACGAGGCGCCCCCCGCCGGTGGGCGCCTCGACGCGTTTGCGGACCCATGACCAACACCGGTTACCGCCGGTGACACCGGTGTCACGAAAGGGGCGCGACACGGTGGAATCAAATTGACTTCCAGGTGAACACAAGGTTAACTGAAAGCCTCGTTCATTAAAACTCCCAGGAGGAACCCATGGCGCGAAAGGTCAGCGACCCCTCGCCGGGCGCACGGTCCGCTACCGCGCGCCGCCGTCGCCTCCCCGCACGCCGCGGCACCCACGGCACGGCAGTGCCCCCCGCCGCGGTGCCGCAGCAGCCGGCCCCGCACGAACCCGCCCTCGCCGTCCCGCCGTCGAGCGCCGCCGCATCCGCTGACCCCGTGCGCCCGATCCTGCGCTGGCACCTGGTCACGGCGCCCGACGGCGTCACCCGTCCCGAAGCCCTCTGGTCTTAGTGGTCTCAGTGGTCCCAGCGGCACGTACCGCTGGGGCCCGGGCTGCTGGGTGTGGACCCGCCCCAAGTGGTTGAAGCACCGCTCACCCGTGCTGCGCCGCCGCGCGAACCGTGAGCCGCAGCGAGCACCGCACCGCCATGTCGCCATGTCCCCGCCAGGCGGACCGCGCTCCGCAACCCGGCGGTGTTGCCTCCGGGTGTCAGCGTTCAACGAGACGATACGTTGTGACTCGTATCGCACGAAAACCCCGTGACATCGGCCACGACCGCCGCCTATGATCCACGCATGGGTACGCTGATCCACTTCCTGTAGTCCACCGGTCCAGGGACGCGAGTTCCGCCGCCGCGGTGTCCTGAGCGCGCTTCGCCGCGCCCACCGCAGGCCGTCGCGTCCCGCCCGCAGCCGGGTTCCCGCCCCACCAGCACCTCCGTGCACGGCCGCGCCTTTCGCGCGCCCCCACGGGGCGGGAGCCCGGCGCGGGCCGCACCCCACCCGCCGCGACGCCCCCGCGCGCGGCCCGGACTCCAGGAGGTCGCTCATGACCACCGCGCCAACCCTCGCCGCAAGCCGGCTCACCCTGACCGACGCCACCAAGCGCTACGGCGAACGAACCGTACTCGACTGCGTGTCCCTCTCCGTCAAACCCGGCGAACGGGTCGGCATCATCGGGGACAACGGCTCCGGCAAGTCCACCCTGCTCCGACTCCTCAGCGGGCGCGAGGCCCCCGACGGCGGCGATGCCGCCGTCTCCGCACCCGGCGGCATCGGCTACCTCGCCCAGACGCCGACACCGTCCCTGCTCGGCGCCGACCTGAACGAGCCGACCGTCGGCGACATCATCGACGCCGCACTGGCCCACCTGCGGAGCATCGAAGCGCGGATCCGGGCGGCCGAGTCCGCACTGGGCACCGCGGAACCCAAGCAGCTCGACGCCTACGGCGAACTCCTCGCGGAGTTCGAGGCGCGCGGCGGCTACCAGGCCGACGCCCGCGTGGACGCCGCGCTGCACGGACTCGGGCTCCCCCGACTCCCCCGCGACCGCACGCTGCGCACCCTTTCCGGGGGCGAGTGCTCGCGCCTCGCACTCGCGGCGACACTCGCGGCAGACCCCGAACTGCTGCTGCTCGACGAGCCGACCAACCACCTCGACGACGTCGCGACCGCATGGCTGGAGGACCGGTTGCGCAGGCACCGGGGCACGGTCGTCGCCATCACCCACGACCGGGTGTTCCTCGACCGCGTCACGACCACGATCCTGGAGGTCGACCGCGACACCCGCGCCGTGACCGCGTACGGCAATGGGTACCGCGGCTACCTCGCCGCCAAGGCGGCGGCCCGGCAGCGCTGGGCGCAGGAGTACCGCGACTGGCTCGCGGAGATCGACCGGCAGGAGCGCATCGCCGAGTCCGCCGGAGCGTGGCTCGGCGGCATCTCGCGCAAGGGTCCGGCCTGGTTCAGCGGCAACGGGGCGCACCGGTCGCGGTCGTCCTCGCACTCCACGTCCAACAAGGTGCGCGCCGCGCGCGAACGGCTGCGCCGGCTCAGGGCCGACCCCGTCCCGGTGCCGCCCGAGCCGCTGCGCTTCCACGCCGACCCGGCGACGACGGACAACGGCGGCACGGGTGACCCTGGCGGCAGCGGTGGCCCTGGTCGCACCGGTGGATCTGGTCGCAGCGGTGAACCCGGTGGATCCGGTGGCACTGGCGGATCCGGTAGCAGCGACGGCACCGGCGACTCTGGTGGATCCGGCGGCAGGGGCGGCTCTGCCGGTTCCGGTGGCACCGGACCCACCTGTGGCACTGGCGGCGTCCTCCCCGCGGCGGAACCGGCGGTGCCACCAGCGGTGCCACCGTTGGTCGAACTGCGCGACGTCGCCGTCGGCCACCGGCTCAGCGTGGACCGGCTGCGCATCGCCCGCGGCGAACGCGTCCTGGTCACCGGACCCAACGGGGCGGGCAAGAGCACCCTGCTGCACGTCCTCGCCGGAGAGCTCACCCCCGACCGTGGAACGGGGCGGCGGCCCAGCAGGGTGGGCCTCCTGCACCAGGAGCACACTGTGGCGCACCCGCAGCGCACCGTCCTGGAGGCGTTCGCCGCGGGGAGACCGGGACCACCGGCGGACCACCGCTCCGCGCTCCTGGCGCTCGGCCTGTTCCGGGCGGCGGACCTGGGGGTCGCGGTCGGCGACCTGTCGGTGGGCCAGCAGCGGCGCATCGAACTCGCCCGCCTGGTTACCGGCCGGATCGACCTGCTGCTCCTGGACGAGCCGACCAACCACTTCTCGCCCGTTCTGGTCGAGGAGTTGGAGGAGGCCCTCAGCGCGTACCGCGGCGCCCTGGTCGTGGTCTCCCACGACCGAAGGCTGCGTGAGCGCACCGCCGCGACCCGGATCCACATGTGCGACGGAGTGCTCACCACCGCGGGGTGAGGACCGCGCCCGCCAACGGCGGGCACACGTTCGCCGCGGTCGGTCCGACCAGGGCAGACCGGCCGGGGCGGAGCGGGTCGGCTGAGGAGGGCGGCCCGGCCAGAGCGGGCAGGGCGAACAGGGCGGCCGCGAATCGGGACCGTCGCCCCCAATCCCCGCGCGGTGAGGTCCGCCGCCCCCGCTCCCCGCGCGGTGAGGTCCGCCGCCCCCGCTCCCCGCGCCGTGCGGACCGCCGATCCCGCTCCTCACTGCGCGGGATCGGCGGTCCGTGTTAATCGCCTTGACCCTCCACCCACTGGAGTCTTTAGCGTCCTCGGCGAACCATCCACGAGATCCGGGGGACGACCATGGCCACCGCACAACGAGTGGTCTTCGAGACCACGCTGAACCTGAACGCCGGCGACGCGGCAGTCGCCGACCTGGGGAAGACGCTCGGCGCAACGGGCATCAACCTGATCGAGGTCAAGCGCGCCTACGACGCGTCGACGGCCGCCCACCGCGGCGAGACGATCCCCGCGCACATCACCGTGTACGAGAACCGCACGTTCGCGCTGCGGCTCAAGACCCCGCCGACGGCCCACCTCATCCGCGGCGCGATCGGCACAACGGGGTCGGCCGAACCGGGCCGGACCACCGCGGGCACGCTCACCCGGGCCGACCTGCGCGCGATCGCCGAACGCAAACTACCCGACCTCAACGTCACCGACATCGACGCCGCCATGCGGACCATCGCGGGCACCGCCAGGTCGATGGGCGTCGCGATCAGCGACACCTGATCGCCCCGCGCACCGAGGCAACCAGCCCCTCCTGGTTCGTCCGATGACCTTGTCCACCTCTCCCGCACCGGCGGAGTTCCGGCTTTCCCGGGGACGGCCCGTCCGCGGCGCGGCCTTGCCACCAGGCCGCACGCGGGTAGTCAGTGGTCAAATCCAGCACCCAAGGCGACGAGGGAACCGGGCTCGCTTGTTTCGGTCGGGGCGCGCAAGGGTCGGGGCGGGCGACAGGGCAACGAAGGCTGGCGGCAGGCCGGGGTGAGTGGTCGCCTCCGCAGCGTTGTGGGGTCGGTCCGTTCACAGAGCGGCCTTGCCGCCGAGCCGCACGCGGGTGACCTTCGGTCAAAGCAGCAACGACGGCGGCGAGAGCCCGGGCCCCGGCGGGATCGAGACGGGTGCGCGGTGGCGAACAGCAGCAACGACGGCAGGCGGACTTCGCTCATTGGCGGCATCGATCCGGCACCTGCGGTCGGTCCGTCTGCTGGGCGGCCTTGTCTCCGGGCCGCGCACGGGTGGCCTTCGGGGAAAGGCAGCGACGACGACGGGCGGGCTCCGGGCCCCGGCGGGATCGAGACGGGTGCGCGGTGGGAAAGCAGCACCTGACGCGGCGAGGGGCCGGGGCCCGGTTGCCTCCGTCGGGGTGCGCGGGCGGCGGTCCGTTCGAGGGGCGGCCTTCTCACCGGTCCGCGCGCGGGCGGTCAGTGGTTACATGCAGCGCCAACGGCGGGCGGGCTCCGGACCCCGGCGGAGTCGAGCCGGGTGCGCAGTGGGGAACAGCAGCACCAACGGCGGCGAGGGGCCGAGTTCGGGTTGCCTCGATCGGGCGTGCGGGGGCCAGGGTGGGCGACGGGGCGGCGATGGCCGGGGATGGGCCGGAGTGGGCGGTCGAGGCCGGGGTCTCTCGGGGTCGTCAGCGCCTCCCCGCGTCCCCCCGCAGCGAAAAGCACGGCTACCTGCGCAGAGCCCCACCCGCAAAGGGCGATTGGCGGTGAATGTCCCTTTTGGTCGCGTGGTTCGCGGCGAAGAGGCGCCGATTCGGTCCCCGCGCCAAGATCATGTCCATCATGCGGACGAGTGATCGGCCGAGACCGCCGCCACGCGCCCGGATTGCGGTATGGTGTCCGGTTTTTACGGGTGGTGCGGGCCCGGCGAGCGGCGGGGTGCTCATCCAGACGTCATACGGGTGCTGTCTGGGTTGACCCTCTCATCGAGTTCTCACGATACGAGACGCCCGGGATGGTGGGGCGCCGCCCCCGATCCGCTGACCTGCCCTTCTGCGCAGGACGATGCGCCCGCCCACCCAACGCCGTCGACCCAACGGCAACGACGGCATGCTCACGCACCCACCGACCCGGGCGCCAGAAGGACTGCCGCTACGCGGCACCGCACGGAAACGGCCACGGGCACCCGGAGGCGAGACCGCCCCCGAAGCAAGGCGCCCGCGAGCAAGGGCGTCCGTGACCCCAAGGGAACAGGAGCCAGGCTGCCGGAAAGCCTGCGCAGCAGCGACGGCCGACACACATCCCGCACTGCGACCGCCGGGCCCGACGCCGCACGGAACCCACCGCAACCACACCCGGGCGCCCCAACACAGCACCCCGGTCGCGCGCTCAGTACGTGGCGAGCCTTATGCCTCGAACCCCGACGTCTGCTTCGGCCGTCGCTGCTGCGCAGGCTCCCCGGCAGCCCAGCCCAGGTCCGCTGGGGGCAAGGACGCTCTCGGCACCCACCCCCGGCACGAAGCCGACGCCACAACCCACACCCCGAGCCAACGCCCCACACCCCGACACCCCCGCCCAAGCCCGCCGCGGACACGGACGCCCCCGGCACCCACCCCGACCCCCGCCCACCCCAGCCGATGCAGCCGAACCCCGACCCCCTCCCGCCTTCGGCGCTGCTTCTCACCACAGACCACCCGCACGCGGCCCAGCGAGAAGGCCGCCCAACAGACGGACCGCCCCCACAACGCTGCGGAGACGACCACCTACCCCGGCCCACCACCGGCCGTCGCTGCCCCGTCTCCCGCCCCGACCCCCGCATACCCCAGCCGGAACAACCGAGCCCGACCCTGTGCCGCCGTTGCTGCCGCTTTTCACCACCGCGCACCCGCATGGTGACCTGCGACAAGACCGCCCAGCAGACCCGACGCCTTAAGGAGCCGATAGTCCACGGACCCTCGTCGGTCCGCTTCCGCCGGGTTGCACCGCTGGCGTTCGCATCACGCCGCTGGTGGTGTCCGCGCCGCACCGCGCGATGGAGGGGCGGCGTCTTCGGGGCGCGGGCAGCACCGTCCGTCCTGTATCGGACGTATCGGATGCCTGCGCGGCGACCGGCGCGGTCCCGTGGCACCGCCCCCTTCGCCGCGCCATGGCCGGTCGTCCTCGGTATGCCCACACCTGGACCGGTGTGCATGATGAGCGTCATGTCCTTTGCCGCGACACCGCTCACCGCCGCCATGCGCCGCGCCATCGCACACGCCTGGGGGCACACCGTGGACGACCGGGCCGTGCGCCTGTTCGGAGGGGAGGAGTCCGCCGCCTACCGCACCGGTGCCCTGGTCGTGCGCGTCGGCCCGCTCGGCCGCGGCAACGCCGAGATGGAATGGTGCCACTCCATCGCCGCCCACGCGGCTCAGCGCCTGCCCGAGGCCGTGGCCCCCCTGCGCACCCGCGACGGCGGCACCGTCGTGCGCGCGGAGGGCAGACCGCTGTCGCTATGGCGCTTTGTCGACGGGGAGCGGCCCGACCCCGCCCAGGCCGACACCGCCGAGCAGGCCGCGGGCCTGCTCGCCCGGCTGCACCGGGCACTGGCCTCGCTGCGCCCGGCTCCGCGGCCGACGCGAACCCTCCTAGAGGCCGGGCTCGACGGGCGGCCGACCGGCGATGCGCCGACGCCCCCTGATCCCGCGCTCGACCAGTGGCTGGCCGACTTCCACCGGCGCGCCCCGGTGTCCCATCCGCTGCACGGCGACTTCTACTCCGGGAACACACTGACACAAGGAGGCCGCCTGGTGGCGCTGTTCGACTGGGACGAGGCCATGACGGGCCCGCCAGAGTTGGAGGTCGCCTCGGCCGCGATGGAGTGGTCCGGCGGGTTCGACGGCCCCGCCGAGGCGCGCCGCCGGTTCATCACCGCGTACCAGCAGGCAGGCGGCACCGCCGGCGACATGGACGAGCAGACTACCGTCCAGCTGATCCGGCACCGGCTGCGCAGTGAGGCTGCCTACGTCGAACGCGCTCGCGGCAATGAGGCCGGGCAGGACGCCGGGGACCTCGACTACCACCGGCGGCGCATCGCAGCGTTCACCCGGCTCCGCCCGTGAGGCCCCGCCCCGCCAAGGGGAACCTTCCCTGGTCGCGGCGTGCCCGGCACCACCGCCCCCGCCAAGGGGAACCGGCCCCGCCAAGGGGAACCTTCCCTGGTCACGAAGTGCCCGGCACCACCGTCCCACCGCTCCGCTGACTCGCCCCGCCCTACCCCCGCCGCCCCGCCGCCCCACCGTCCGCTGGCCCTGCGCCCGTGACCGCAACGCGGGCGGGTGGGTGCGGACGCTCAGGCCGACCCCGTGCGCGCGTAGCGGTCGGGCGGGGTGCCGATGACCGCCGTGAACTCGCGGGTCAGGTGCGACTGGTCGCTGTAGCCGAGCTCCACGGCCAGCGCCGCCCATGGGACGTCGGCGCCCTTGCGCGCCCGCTCCGCCGCCTCGTACAGGCGGTACCTGCGGATCACCGCCTTGGGGCTGATGCCCACATGGTCGGTGAAGCGGCGCTGCAACTGGCGCACGCCGATGCCCTCGCCCGCGGCGAGGTCCTCGACCCTGACCATGGCGGGGTCGGCGGCGATGCGCTCGACGAGGGCGCTCGTCGGCTCCGAGGGGCAGGGGTGCGGCGGCACCCGCTCGCACAGGAAGCGGTCGGCTGCGGCGGCCATGGCGGCGGGGTCGGCGGCGGCCGCGATCTCGTCCGCCAGGTCGGCGGCGCCGTCGAACACAGCGGACAGGTCGAGCGTGCCGTCGACAATGCCCGACATCGCCGCGCCGAGGAACGGCCGGAACCCCGCCGGCCGGAACATGACGCCGAGGACCCGCCCGGCCCCTTCGAGGACCTGGTTCGAGACCCGGGTGGTGGGCCCGTGGACGGTGCCGCCGGGCTCGAACACCACGTTCACCACGGGGTGCGAGAAGACGCGCTGCACGTAGGGCGCCGCGAGGTCCCACGTCGACACCCAGTAGCGATCGACGAACCGCGCCGCTGGGGACGACGGAGGGAAGCGGTCGAGGCGGAAGCGCCGGAGGCCGGCCTCCGCGTCGATGATGCCGCGGGCGTCCTCCCGCACTGGTCGGATCACCCGCCCATCGTAATCCGCCGATGTCGCTTTTGTTCAATCCGCCGAGCACCGCAGGGAGCCATAATCGAACTCCTGTCGCAACGAACGGATGGCCGAATATGAGCGAGATCGCAGCACGGTTCACGAGGTTGGCAGCCGACTTCGCCGCAACGGCGGAGGCGGTGCCGCCCGAGCGGTGGGACAGCCCGTCGCCCTGCCCCGAGTGGACGGCCCGCGGGGTTGTGGGCCACCTCGTGGAGAACCAGGTCATGTTCCTCGGGTTCGTGCACCGCGGCCTCGGCGACATCCCGTCCGCGGCCGACGACCCGGTCGGCTCCTGGCGGGCGGCGGCAGCGGTGGTCCAAGCCGAACTGGCCGACCCCGAGCGCGCGGCGGCGACCTTCGACGGCTTCTTCGGCCGCAGCAGGTTCGACGTGGCACTCGACCGCTTCGTCAACTTCGACCTGATCGTGCACCGCTGGGACCTCGCACAGGCGGCCGGCCTGGAGCTCCGACTCGACCCCGCCGACATCGACTGGGCGGCGGAGAAGGCCGCGTCGTTCGGTGACATGTTGCACAGCGACGGGGTGTGCGGTCCCGCTCTCGTCCCGCCGCCCGGCTCCGGACGGCAGACCGCGTTCCTCGCCTCCGTCGGGCGTCGCGCCTGGTAGCCGCCGCACGCCTCCGGATTGTCGGCGGTCCTGCGTAGCGTTTGGACGACAGACCCACGCACCACTGATCCGGCGTCCCCCACACTGGCCGGCTTGACTTCAACCTTAGTTGAGGTATCAGTCTGGGGGTTGCAACAGCCGCTCCGACGATCCGGTGGTACCGATGAGCATGGAAGTCACGGCGTGGAACTCGCTGTACAACGCGATGCACGCGCAGCAGGACAAACGCCCGTTCTCCATGGCCACACTGCGGCGCATCGGCCGGTTCGCCCGGCCGCACCGGCGGCGGATCGCCAAGTTCCTGGTCCTCAGCGTCCTGACCGCGATCCTCGCCGTCGCCACACCGGTACTCGCCGGACGCGTCATCGACGCCATCATCCAGCGCGAACCGATGACCATCGTGGGCGGGATCGCCGCACTCATCGCCGTCATCGCCATCGCCGAGGCCGCCCTCGGCCTGTTCACCCGGTGGCTCTCCGCGAACATCGGCGAAGGGCTCATCCTCGACCTCCGCACCTCGGTGTTCGACCACGTCCAGCGCATGCCGGTCGCGTTCTTCACCCGCACCCGCACCGGCGCCCTGGTCAGCAGGCTCAACAACGACGTCATCGGCGCGCAGCGGGCGTTCAGCGACACTCTGTCCGGCGTCGTCAGCAACTTCGTCATGCTGCTGCTGACCCTGATCGTGATGATCGGCCTGTCCTGGCAGATCACCCTGCTCACACTCCTGCTGCTCCCGCTGTTCGTCCTCCCCGCGCGCCGCATGGGCACCCGCCTCGCCCACCTGGAGCGCGAGGCCGCGAACCACGACGCCGTCATGGGCACCCAGATGACCGAGCGGTTCTCCGCTCCCGGCGCCACCCTCGTCAAACTGTTCGGCCGCCCCGCCCACGAGTCGGCCGAGTTCGCCGCCCGCGCGAGCCGCGTCCGCGACATCGGCGTGCGCACCGCCATGCTCCAGACCGTGTTCGTCACAGCGCTGACCCTCGTCTCGGCGCTCGCACTCGCACTCGTCTACGGGCTCGGCGGGTACCTCGCCCTGACCAACGCCATCGAACCCGGCGCCGTGGTCTCCCTGGCCATGCTCCTCACCCGCCTCTACTCCCCGCTGACCGAACTCGCCAGCGCGCGCGTCGAGGTCATGAGCGCCATGGTGAGCTTCGAGCGGGTCTTCGAGGTCCTCGACCTCAAGCCGCTCATCCGCGAAAAGCCCGACGCCGAGGACGTCCCCGACGGCCCGGTGTCGGTCGAGTTCGACTCCGTGCGGTTCGCCTACCCCTCAGCCGACAAGGTCTCCCTCGCCTCACTGGAGGAGGTCGCCACCCTCGACACCCGCGGCGGCGTCGACGTCCTGCACGACATCTCGTTCCGCGCCGAGCCCGGCCAGATGGTGGCGCTCGTCGGATCCTCCGGCGCCGGCAAGTCCACCATCGCCCAGCTCGCCCCGCGCCTCTACGACGCCGACAGCGGCGCGGTGCGGCTCGCCGGCATCGACGTCCGCGACCTCTCCGCCCAGTCCATCCGCGACACCCTGGGCATGGTCACCCAGGACGGCCACCTGTTCCACGAGTCCATCCGGGCGAACCTGCTCATGGCCGCGCCCAACGCGACCGAAACCCAGGTGTGGGACGCCCTCACCCGCGCCCGGCTCGCCGACCTCATCGCCTCACTGCCCGACGGCCTCGACACCATCGTCGGCGAGCGCGGGTACCGGTTGTCCGGCGGCGAGCGCCAGCGGCTGACCATCGCCCGGCTGCTGCTCGCACAGCAGCGCGTCGTCATCCTCGACGAAGCGACCGCCCACCTCGACTCCACCTCCGAGGCCGCCGTGCAGGAGGCGCTGGCCGAGGCGCTCGACGGACGCACAGCGGTGGTCATCGCGCACCGCCTCTCGACCGTCCGCGCCGCCGACCTCATCCTGGTGCTCGAAGAGGGCCGCGTGGTGGAGCGGGGCACCCACACCGACCTGCTCGCCGCAGGCGGACGCTACGAACAGCTCTACCGCACCCAGTTCGACGACGCCGACACCGCCGACGTGGCGGTCTGACCCCCGCCGCCCGCGCCAGGGAGCGGCGCGGGCGGCGGCGCCCGTCCGGAGTCCGCCCTTGCGGTGCGCATCGCAAGGGCGGCCGCCCCGGTCCATCGCCGGCGGTACCACCCGCCGCGTCACGGCCCTTCCGTCACGGGATCTTGAGCAGCATCGCGGCGAGGCCCCCGGGGTCGGTGAGGCGTCCCGTGGCAGTGCGGCGAATCCCGGCCCTGCTCGTCATCTCAGCCCTGCTCGGCCGCGAGGATCCCGGCTGCCCGCTCGCCGACCACCATGGAAGGGGCCAGGGTGTTGGCGACCGTCACATGGGGCAGC
This sequence comes from Murinocardiopsis flavida, assembly GCF_003014485.1. Lineage (GTDB taxonomy): Bacteria > Actinomycetota > Actinomycetes > Streptosporangiales > Streptosporangiaceae > Murinocardiopsis > Murinocardiopsis flavida. The sequence continues at coordinate 147,884 of NZ_PYGA01000015.1, forward strand.
ACCGAGGCGTCGGCGACGCGGAGGCCCTCGATGCCGTGCACCTTGAGCCTCGCGTCCACCACGGCCCCCTCGTCCCGACCCATCCGGGACGTACCGCTCTGGTGCCAGTAGGTCTCCACGGCGTTCCGCACGAACATCTCCACCGTGTCCGTCACAGCGGACGCCGGGGACACCTCCCGCTCGACGAACGGGCGGAGTGCCGCCGAGTTGCCGATCTCCCGGGCCATGGCGACGGCGGACAGAGCCGAGCGCACGTCGTCGGGGTCGGCGAGGAAGTTCGTCTCGATGCGCGGTCCTGCCATCGGGTCCGTGCTCGCCAGGCGGACCCGGCCGCGGCTGCCGCCGCGCAGGCGCATGGCGGGCATCAGGGTGAAGCACCGCTCCGGCGGCGGATACTGCGCCGCGCTCTCGGGGGAGACGGACGGCGCCGGCGAGACGTACATGACGAACTCCGGTGCGCCCGGCCGTGTTCCGTCTGCCCAGAAACAGACGGCCTGGCTGCGTGTGGGCACCGGCAGCGGCACGTCCGTCGCCTCCCACATGCAGGGCAGGCGTATGTGGTCGTCGAGGTTGCGGCCGACGCCGGGCAGGTGCTGGACCACCGGGATGCCGAAGTTCCGCAGCTCGCCCTCGTCCCCGATCCCGGACCGCATGAGCACGGCCGGGGTGCCGATCGCACCCAGCGACAACACCACCTCGTGCGACGCGTGGGCGCGCAGCGGCGTGCCGTCGCGCACGAGCTCGACGCCGTGGGCCCGGCCCGCGGAGAGCAGGACGCGGGAGACCGTCGTGTGCGGGAGCACCGTGAGGTTCGGCTGCCCCACCCGGTCGGCGACGTATCGGCGGAAGGGGGTCTGCCGCACGCCGTTGTGGATGTTCTCGTCCCGCACGGCGCAACCGGAGTCCGCCTCCATCAGGGCGCCGTTGGCGCTGTCGAACCGGGAGAGTCCTGTGGTCTCGGCGCCGTCGAGGAACGCGGTGAAGAGCGGATGCACGTCCTGCGACGGCCGTATCCGCATCGGCCCGCCGGTACCCCGGCGCTCGGGGTCGGGCGCGCCCTGCCAGTCCTCGATGCCGCGGTAGTGCTCCAGCACGTGTGCGTAGCCCCACATGGAATCGCCCGCGGCCTCGGCGTAGGAGTCCCAGTCGCTGCGGTGGCCACGGCTCCACACACCCGCGTTGACGGCGCTTCCCCCGCCCAGCCCGCGGCCCGTGGCATAAGCGAGCCGGCGCCCGTTCAGATGCCGGTTCGGCTCCGTGACGTGGTCCCAGGTCCGCTCGCTGCCGAGGTTGGCCGGCCACAGGTCCGGGTCGCGGACACGCTCGTCATCGTCGTCGCCGCCGCTCTCGACGAGCAGTACCGTGACGGCCGGATCGGCCGCGAGCCGGCCGGCGAGAACGGAACCGGACGGACCCGCGCCGCACACGATGTAGTCGAACGTGGCGCCGTCGTCCAGGTGGTCGGCGAGTGCGAGCCGATGCGACGTCGTGGTCGCCGCGGTATCGGCATGTCCGGGGTGTCTCCTCATGCTCAGCGTCTCCTTGGACTGTCAGCCGCGGTCGGTGTCCCGGGCCTGGTCATAACCGAGTTCGAGCAGAGCGGCACGCAGTTTCTCCGCGGCGTCGTCCAGAGCGGACTCGTCCTCCGGCTCGGCCCTGCCGAAATCGAAGTCGGACATGTCCCAGACGGGAGCGACATGTATATGCAGGTGCGGCACCTCGAAACCCGCGATGACGAGGCCCGCTCGCGGAGCGTCCCAAGCCCGCTGCACCCCTTGCCCGACGGCCCGGGCGACCTCCATGCACCGCCCCAGAAGCGCGCCGTCGGCATCCGTCCACCGGTCGATCTCGCGCCGAGGGACAACGAGGGTGTGGCCGGGGCTCAAGGGCGCGTTGGTGAGGAACGCGGTGACGACGGGATCCTGCCAGACAAAGCGTCCGGGCAGCTCACCCGCGATGATGCGTGAGAACAGAGTGGGCATGGCCGAATCTCCTTTACATACAGCGGGCAGCCCTCCGCGGAGAGGCGCGAGCGGGTTCTCTCGGTGCCCCGAGTCCTGGGTGAATTCTGAGGGGCCGCACACGTCGCGGGTACCGGAGACACCGGAACCGCGACCGTGCGGTGTCCGGCGGGCATGGCCGGCGGCCGGTCAGGAGCGGTGGGCCCAGGGGATGGATTCGAGCAGGCGCTCCAGTCGGAGTTCGCCGTCGCGTGTCTGCCCGCCGTGGTCCATCAGTACGCGGAGCCGGTGGACGACGTCGTCCGGGGAGGGGTAGACCTTGGCGTGGGCGGCGGCCTCCTCCGCCAGGTTCGGCACAGGGCCGCTCGCCTCGGCCGCGTCCAGCGCCTCCTTCGCGGCGGCGGCGACGCCCTGGGGCAGCACGGCGATGCGGCGGGCGAGGGCGTCGACGAACGCGTCGAGGTGTTCGTCCGGGACCGCGCGGTTGATCCACCCGTAGCGCTCGGCGACAGAGGTGTCGAACAGTTCGGCGCCCAGTACGATCTCCAGGGCGCGGGCCCGGCCGACCAGCCGGTTGAGGTACTGGGTGCCGCCCCCGCCGGGGAAGATGCCCATCAGCGACTCCGGCTGGGAGAGCCAGGTCCGGTCCGCTGCGGCGAACCGCATGTCCGCCGCCATCGCCAATTCGACGCCGCCCGCGCGGGCGTAACCGCGCAGTTTCGCGATCGTCACCTGCGGCAGGGTGCGCAGCCGCTCGTTGAGCTGCTGGAGCGGATTGAGAGCCGGGTCGGCGTCGGGGTCGGCCAGGGCCATGAGGGTGCTCGGATCGAAGGACCACTCGAAGTCCGCGTGGGCGGAGAAGAACTCGGGGCTGGCCGACTGGAAGACGATCACGGCGACGTCCTCGTCGGTCGCCACCTCCTCCGCGAACGCCTTGAGGTCTCCGGCCAGTGTGGCGTCGACGGTGTTCACCGGCGGGTTGTCGATGGTCACCCGGGCGATCCGGTCCTCCGCGCGGACCACCAGGGCCTTGTAACCGCTGTAGCTCATCGCTTCGCTCCTCCGGTCGGGTACGGCACGGCCGCCCGACGTTGTTTATTGGTCGTTACAGAAGGAACGTAGCACATTCTTTAACGTGCGCTAAAGTAAGGCTCATGACAGGCAGACCGAGGACGTTCGACAAGGACGCGGTGCTCCGGATGGCGATGCGCGCGTTCTGGGAGCGGGGATACGACGGGGTGAGCGTCGCGCAGGTGTGCGCGGAGGCGGGCATCGCCGCGCCGAGTCTGTACGCGGCCTTCGGCGACAAGGAAGCGCTGTTCGAGCAGGCGTGCGCGCTCTACACCGAGCACCTGGACGAGGACCTGGAGCGCGACCTCTCGGCACCCGCGGCACGTGCTGCGATCGAACGCCTGCTGCGGTCCGCGGCCGAGCACTTCACCGCGCCCGGGCAGCCCCCCGGCTGCCTCGTCATGGGCGAGCCGCGGCTCACCGAACGGCGCGACAGGACACGCGACATGATCCGGGCACGCCTGCGCCGGGCCGCCGCCGAGGGGGAACTCGCGTCGGCCGCCGAGGCCGACGGCGTCGCCGCGTTCGTCGACACCGTGCTGTCCGGCATGGCCGCCCTGGCCCGCGACGGTGCCGACCGGAACCGGCTCCTGGACGCGGCGCGTTTCGCGATCCGGGCCTGGCCCGCATAGTCCTTCGCTCGCACCGGGGACCCGGCCGGGCCGAGGCGACCCGGTCGGCCCTGGAATGCGGCGGGCCACGGACGCCGCCGGCTCATGCGGCGGCCCTTCGTCCGACATCGGCGACGGAGGGGCTTGCGCTCAGAGTAGACCGGTCGTATAGTTCCAGTGTCGGAACACGCAAGGCACCGAATTCCCGGAAGGGGAAGGCATCATGGGACGCATCAAGGTCGGCACGGAGAACAGCACCGACATCGAACTGCACTACGAGGACAAGGGGAGCGGGCAGCCCGTCGTCCTGATCCACGGCTACCCGCTCGACGGCAACTCCTGGGAGGGCCAGACCCCGGCCCTTCTGGCGGCAGGCCACCGGGTCGTCACCTACGACCGGCGCGGCTTCGGCAAATCCAGCCAGCCCGCCACCGGCTACGACTACGACACCTTCGCCGCCGACCTGAACACCGTCATGGAGACCCTCGACCTGCGCGACGCGGTCCTGGTCGGCTTCTCGATGGGCACCGGCGAGGTCGCGCGCTACCTGTCCGTCTACGGCTCCGACCGGGTCGCCAAGGCGGTGTTCCTCGCGTCACTGGAACCGTATCTGGCGATCACCGACGACAACCCCGACGGCGCCGCCCCGCCCTCCTTCTTCGAAGGCGTCTCCGAGGCGGTGAAAAAGGACCGCTACGCCTTCTTCACCGGGTTCTACACGGACTTCTTCAACCTCGACGAGAACCTGGGCACCCGGGTGAGCGAGGAGGCCGTGCGCAACGCCTGGAACGTCGCAGCCGGAGCGGGCCCGATCGCCTCGGCCGCCGCCCCGCTGACCTGGCCCACCGACTTCCGGGCCGACATCCCCCGGATCGACGTCCCCGCCCTGATCGTGCACGGCACGGGCGACCGCACCCTGCCGATCGACGCCACCGGGCGCCGCTTCGCCAAGGCTCTACCCGCCGCCAAGTACGTCGAGATCGACGGCGCGCCGCACGGGCTGCTCACCACCCACACCGCCGAGGTCAACGAGATCCTGCTGGACTTCCTCGGCGGATGACCCGCCGGGCGGTGCGGCCGGCGCACGGCACGACTTAGACGACTGGTCTAATGGGAGGTAGGATGGGGAGCATGCCAGCCGTTCAGGGCGACACCCGCCGCAACATCCTCGACGCCGCCCAGCAGATCATGTCCCGCAAGGGGTTCTCAGCGGTGGGCATCAACGAAGTCCTCTCCGCGGCCGGGGTGCCGAAGGGGTCGTTCTATCACTTCTTCGGCTCCAAGGACGCCTTCGGCGAGGCCATGATGCGGGCCTACTTCACCGACTACCTGGCGGACATGGACCGCGTCCTCGCCGAGCCGGGCCTGACCGCGGCGGAACGGCTGATGAACTACTGGCGGAACTGGCGCGAGACACAGGCCCTCGACGAATGCCAGGGCAAGTGCCTGGCCGTCAAGCTCGGCGCGGAGGTCGCCGACCTGTCGGAGACGATGCGGCTCGCCCTGAAGGAAGGCACCACCGGAATCATCGACCGCCTGGAACGGACGATCACGGCCGGCCTGGAGGACGGATCGATCGCCCTCGACGGCACCCCGCGCGACACCGCGCAGGCCCTGTACGACATGTGGCTCGGAGCGAGCGTCATGGTCAAGATCCACCGCGACATCAGCCCGTTGGACACCACGACCACGGTCACCCGTCAACTCCTGCACCTGTAGAGCCCGGCCGCACCCCGAAGACCCGCCCGAACACCGGTCACCTGCCATGACAGAGTCGACCGGTCTACTAGAATTCGAGTCACACCATGAAGATCCTCATCGTTCTCACCTCGCACGGCGAACTCGGCACCACCGGCCGCAAGACCGGCTTCTGGCTGGAGGAACTCGCCGCCCCCTACTACCGCTTCAAGGACGCCGGCGCCGAAGTCGTCCTCGCCTCCCCCAAGGGCGGCAGGCCGCCCCTGGACCCCAAGAGCAACGAGCCCACCTTCCAGACCGACGAGACCCACCGCTTCGAGGCCGACCCCGAGGCCATGGCCGCCCTCGCCCACACCGTCCGCCTCGACTCCGTCTCCGCCGACGACTTCGACACCGTCTTCTACCCCGGCGGCCACGGCCCCCTGTGGGACCTGGCCGAAGACCCCGCCTCCGTCCGGCTCATCGAGACCGTCCAGCGCGCGGGCAAGCCCCTCGCCCTGGTCTGCCACGCCCCCGGCACCCTGCGCCACGCCACCAACTCCGACGGCACACCCCTCGTCCGGGGCCGGAAGGTCACCGGCTTCACCAACGGGGAAGAGGCCGCCGTCGGCCTGACCGGCATCGTCCCCTTCCTCGTCGAGGACGAACTCAAGCGGCTCGGCGCCGACTACTCCAAGACCGATGACTGGCAGCCCTACGTCGTCGTCGACGGACTCCTCATCACCGGCCAGAGCCCCGCCTCCTCCGGCCCCGCCGCCGACGCCCTACTCACCCTCCTCACGCTCCGCACCCAGGTCGACGAGGCCCGCGCATAGCGGGCGCCCCAATGAGCACTATCGGGCGCACTGACGAGTGACCCCGCGGGGCCGAGCGCCTGCGGCCCCGGCCCCGCGGCCTCTCCGGGAGATCCTCGACCGCCCCGCCATCGCGACGGCGATCGCCGACCGGAACGGATGCCCATCTCCGAATCGGAGATGGGCATCCCGGCGCTTCACTATCCGGGCGCCATGTCGACAAATCGGCTGTAGTGGCCCTGGAACGCCACGGTCACAGTGGCGGTGGGACCGTTGCGGTGCTTGGCGACGATGAGGTCGGCCTCGCCCGCCCGCGGCGACTCCTTCTCATGGACGTCCTCGCGGTACAGCAGGATGACCATGTCGGCATCTTGCTCGATGCTGCCCGATTCGCGTAGATCGCTAACTTGGGGCTTTTTGTCCGTTCTCTGCTCCGGACCACGGTTGAGCTGGGACAACGCGATGACCGGGACCTCAAGCTCCTTCGCGAGGAGCTTGAGCGACCGCGAGAACTCCGACACCTCCTGCTGGCGGCTCTCGACCCGGCTGCCCGACGACATCAGCTGGAGGTAGTCGACCACCACGAGCTTGAGGTCGTGCTGCTGCTTGAGGCGGCGGCACTTCGCCCGGATCTCCATCATCGACATGTTCGGGGAGTCGTCGATGAACAGCGGCGCGCTGGCGACCTCGCCCATGCGTCGCGCCAACCGGGTCCAGTCGTCGTCGGTCATGAGCCCGGACCGCATGGTGTGCAGCGGCACCCGCGCCTCGGCGGAGAGCAACCGCATGACGATCTCGTTGCGCCCCATCTCCAGGCTGAAGAAAACGCTGGTCAGCTGATGCTTGATCGACGCGGCCCGCGCAAAATCCAGGGCGAGGGTCGAATTGTGCGTGGGGATCATCGACCGGCCGGCGAGGTAGAGGTGATCCGGATGGTCGACTTGGACGCACCGAACCGGGACACTCCGCACCGGACGCACGTCGGTGATGAAGCGCGCCCCGACACGGGGATAGTTCCTGTCCCCCCGCTCCTTGTGAGCCGACTTCTTGCGTTCGAGGCGGAAGACCTCATCGGGGGTGCTGAATGTGACGACGTAGCAGGTGGACGATGCCTCTGACCGGCCGTTGACCCGCTTGAGCGAGGTACCGCACCGATAACCGAGGCTGTGGACCAACTCGCGAAAACCCTCGGCGAGCGCCTTGCTCGTAACAGCGAACTGGACAGCGCCCGTTCGGGTGACCGTCCCGTCGGTGTCGAGCAGCCCGGCGAGGAGCGCACGGCGTTGCCGCAAGGAGCCGCGCAGGTACTCCTCAGGGATGTGCTTGTCACCGAGGACACCGATCTTGCGCAGGACCGCGGTCACGGTTCCGTGGTCGGTGATGCATTCGCGGCAACGGCTTTGCCCGAAGCAGCGCTTGCCGCAATCGACGCAGGTGGCGTGCGCGACCGGCGCGGAGACGAAGCGCGCCTTACCGCCGCAGGACTGCCCGCACGTCCGCACGTGCGGGAGTTTCGGGACGAAGGACCGGCCGCAGACGACGCAGGGGCGTTCGACGGGACCGCTTCCGGCAGGGAAGCAGACCCCGTAGGAGATCGTCGCATTGCCGACCGGTCGGACGACGAACCCCTCCGCCTCCAGGTACATGACGATCTCGGGGTCGGCGGTGGTGATCCGCGCACCCGCCGAGTGCCCATCGCCCAGCCACGCCCCCAGCAGATACGGCGAAAGGGGCAGGTCCTGCTCTGGAAGGTCGAGCGGTGCCGCGTTGCGCACCGAATGGTTCAGCCGCCGGTCGGCTGTCGCGCAGCGAAGGGTCTCGGCGATCTGGCGGGTGGTCCGCACCTCGGCAACCGCCCTGGGCCGGTCGGATCGGCGAGCCCGCACCTCCTGGGCGGCGCGCCGCGAGGCACGGGTGTCGGTGCGCCATTGGTGCTCGCCGTCGGCGACGATCGTGCTGCCGTCGTCGAACGTCACCTCGAAGCAGTCGCGGTCGGCCATAACGGCGGTCGATGCGACGACGCGGGTGGGCGTCCCGTCGGCGGAGAGGAGCGTGTCGCCGGTCCGGACCTCTCCCATGGTGGTCCACCCGCCCGGGGTCGGAAGAGGGGTGTCGAGGGCCAGCGCCTTGCCCACAGCGGGTCTCGCGGCGATGATGACCATTTGGCCGGGGTGGAGGCCGTTGGAGAGGGCGTCGAAGTCGGTGAAGCCGGTGGGGACACCGGTCATGGAGCCGTCGTGCGCGGAGATGGCCTCGATCTCGTCGAGGGCGCCCGGCATGATCTCGCTGAGCGGGAGGTAGTCCTCGCCGGTGCGCTTCTCGGCGACCCGGTAGACCTCGGCCTGGGCGCGGTCGACGAGGTCGTCGACCTCGCCGTCGCCGGCGTAGCCGATCTGGGCGATGCGGGTGCCGACCTCCACCAGGCGGCGCAGCACGGCGCGGTCGGCGACGATGCGCGCGTAATATCCGGCGTTGGCGGCGGTGGGCACGGCCTCGGTGAGGGTGTGCAGGTACGGTGCGCCGCCGATGCGGGTGATCTCGCCGCGCTTGGTGAGCTCGGCGTTCACCGAGACCGCGTCGACGGGTTCGCCGCGGGAGAACAGGTCGACGACGGTGTCGTAGACGGTCTGGTGCGCCGGCCGGTGGAAGTCGGCGGACCTGACGATCTCGACGACCTGGGTGATGGCCTCCTTGGAGAGCAGCATGCCGCCGAGGACGCACTGCTCGGCCATGATGTCGCTCGGCAGTGCGCGTTCGAAGCCGCCCTCCCCGGGCGGCGGTTCGCCCACGCTCACTGGTACTCCCCCCTGCGGGCCGCCAGATGACCCGGACTTGGATTCTCGTCACTCCCCGCGCGGTGCGCAAAGCGTCCTGTGGACAGACTTGGGGAGATCCTGTGGACGACTCGGGCGTTTCTGCGGACAACTTGTGCACAACACCTGTGGATAACTTTCGACCTATCCCCTTGCAACCGATTTGACCTGCAAAAACTCTGTCCACGACCTGTGTGGGAAAGAAAGTTCTCACCCGGGTTTCCACAAGTTATCCACAGGATCGCCTGCCGTCGGTGGATAACCCTACTGCTTTCAGTCGAACATCCGTACGCTAATGTGGCAAGGTCATGCGCAAACTTCTGTCCGCCCCGCCGTTCCGCCATGTCCGCGACGCCGAGATCTTCCGGCTCGCCGTCCCGACCTTCTTCGCACTCATCTCCGAGCCGTTGTTCCTGCTCACCGACTCTGCGGTGGTGGGTCGGCTCGGCACCGCGGAACTCGCCGGCCTCGGGGTGGCCAGCCAGGTCCTGCTGACCTTCGCCAGCCTGTGCATCTTCCTCGCCTACGGCACGACCTCCGCCGTGGCCCGCCGGTTCGGCGCCGGCGACATCCCCGCCGGCATCCGCCACGGCGTCGACGGCCTCTGGCTCGCCCTGCTCATCGGCATCGGGGTCATCGCGGTCTTCCTGCCGCTGGCACCCTGGCTGATCCAATCGCTCGGCGCCTCCGACACAGCGGCACCGCACGCCCTCACCTACCTGCGCATCAGCCTGCTCAGCACCCCCGCGCTCCTCATCACCATGGCCGGCACCGGTGTCCTGCGCGGCCTCCAGGACGCCCGCTCCCCGCTGCTGGTCGCGCTCGGCGCCAACCTCGCCAACATCGTGCTGTGCGTCACCTTCGTGTTCGGGTTCGGCTGGGGCATCGCCGGGTCGGCATGGTCCACCGTAGCGGCGCAGACCGCCGGGGCGGCCGTCTACATCGTGGTGGTCGGCCGCGCCGCCCGGCGCAACGGGGTCGCCATCGCCCCCAGTTCCGCCGGGCTCCGGGCCACGGCGAGCGCCGGGTTCGCGCTGTTCGTGCGCACCGTCTCGATGCGGATCGTGCTGATCGTCACCACCGCCGTCGCGGCGCGGCTCGGCGACACCGAGGTCGCGGCGCACCATGTGGCCTTCCAGCTCTGGACCCTCCTCGTGTTCGCCATGGACGCCATCGCCATCGCCGGGCAGTCCATCATCGGCCGCTACCTGGGGGCCGGCGACGCACCGGGCGCCCGCGCGATCACCCGCCGCATGGTCGAGTGGGGCGTCCTGAGTGGCGTCGCCTTCCTGCTGCTGGTGCTCGCGGTGCGCCCGTTCGCCGCGCTGCCGTTCACCACCGATCCCGAGGTCGGCGCGCTGATCTTCGCCGTGCTGATCATCGTCGCGCTGCTCCAGCCGCTCAGCGGGGTGGTCATGGTGCTCGACGGCATCCTCATGGGCGCCGGCGACCAGCGCTACCTCGCCTGGGCCGGGGTGTGGACGATGCTCGCGTTCCTGCCGTGCGCCCTGCTGGTGCTGTGGGCCACCCCGCAGGGTTCCCCGTACGGACTGCCGGCCCTGTGGCTGGCGTACGGGGTGTGGATCGCCGCCCGCGGCATCACCCTCGCCCTGCGCGCCCGGGGCGGCGCGTGGCTGGTCACGGGGGCCGCCGGCCCGGGCGACCGCGAGCGTCAGCGCTCCGACTGATCCCGCCGGGCTCCGTCGGGCTCCACGCCGGTGGTCCTGCCGCACGCCCTTGCGGCGAGCGTGCGCGAACGGGCCCCTCGACCGAGTCGAGGGGCCCGTTCGCGCACGCTCGGCGGCGTGCCGCTACAGCGAAGGGTCGGCGTCGCCGAAGGCGGGGCCGTGGTAGTAGTCCGTCGTGCGCTCGTCCATCGGCACCTCGGGGTAGGTCGGCAGGTGCTCCTTCGGCACCTCGTCGTAGCCGAGCTGCTCCAGGCGGACCTCCAGGCGGGCCATCCGCGCGCCGACATCGGACCGCAGCTTCGGCAGCAGCGAGTAGAGCTTGTCGCCGGGGCAGCTGGTCTTGTTGTAGTCGCGGTGCCCGACGATCGCCTTGGCGGGGTTGAGCCCGTACGCGGCGCACAGCCAGGCGCACGTCTCGACGAGGGCGCTCAGCAGTGCCGTGGGCGGCCCGGCGGAGGTGTAGGTGCCCTCGCTCTCGATGCCGATGGTGTGCGCGTTGTGGTTCGCCACGTGCGCGCCGACGACGTGCCTGCCGCCGCGGATGGCCGCGAGGGAGCCGTTGCGCCCCTCCATGACGTGGCCGCCGCGGCTGATGGTGAGCTGCTGGCCGGTGTCATCCCACTTGTTGCTGTCCATGTGGTAGCGCTGAATCGAGCGCGACAGCGCGAAGGCGTGGTTCTTGGACCGGTCGCCGCTGTTGGCGGTGGCCGTGTGGTGGATGATGATGTGATCCGGGCCCTTGCCGAGCACCTGTGCGGCCTGTTTCGGCTTCCTGGCCTTCCAGTCGCCGCGCTTGTAGACGGTCCCCGACAGTGTTGCGGCCATGGCACTGGTGGGGCCGCCGAGATCGGCGGCCCCACCGAGCAGAACACCGCCCGCCACAAAAGCGGCGCCGCGTAATGCGTTCCTGCGTGACATGCCCTCCTGCGACCGAAGGCGGTGCTGGTGAATGGACATGCGGCACTCATCCCTTTCGATGGAGTAACGGACCCATCGAAAACGATATGTGACTAATAGTAGTTATTGAATCACTCTAGGTGTGTCGGCGTGTCGCCGCACACGATATACCGGGACCGGCCTACCGCAGGGGCGCGGCGTTCTCGGGAGCGCCGTACCCCTGCGCGAGCGGGGAGCGATCGGTACCGGTCAGCGGCTGATGTCGTCGGGCCCGCGCGCCGGGCCGTGGTACAGCTCGCGCTTGGGCTCCTGCTTCGGGACAGCGGGATAGCCGGGACGGTGGTCGGCGGGCAGGCCGCGGCGCGCACCTGGTGTAGTCCGCACACCGGAGGCCGCAAGGGAGTCGGCGACGGCGTTGCGGATATCGGGGAGCATCCCGTACAGGACGTCGCCCGGGCACTGGGTGGCGTTGAAGTCGCGGTGCCCGAGGATCGCGGCCTGCGGGTCGAGGGAGTAGGCGGTGCACAGCCAGGCGAGGGTCGCCACCAGGGAGTCGACCAGCGCCTTCGGCGGGGTGTCGGTGACGTAGATGCCTTCGTTCTCGATGCCGATGCAGTGGCCGTTGTGGTCGGCCACGTGCGTGCCGTAGCAGTGCTTGCCGTCGCGGATGGCGGTGAGCGCCTTGTCGCGGCCCTCGACGACGTGCCCGCCCCTGCTGATCGTCAGCTGCTGGCCGGCGTCGATCCAGCCGTTGCTGTCCATGTGCAGGTTCTGGATGTCGCGGGAGATCTTGTACGCGTGCTCGACCGAGGTGTCGTCGCTGTTCCCGCCCGCGGTGTGGTGCACGATGATCGTGTCGGGCGGGGTGTCGAGCACCTGCACCGGGGACGACGGCGGGCGCGCGCCCCAATCGGCGCGGGTGTGCAGCTGCGGCTCGGGCGCCGCGGCGGCGGTGGTCGCGGTGCCGATGGTGAACGCGCCGCCGAAGAGCACCGTCCCCGAGGTGAGCGCGGCCCCTCGGAAGACGTTTCTGCGGCTCGGACCTTGGTACGGCTGATGGGGATCTACATCGGACATTGAACCCAATCCTCTCCATTCGCGCCTTTATGGCAAGTCACAAAGGAAACCACACGCGACCGAATGTGTTCAAAGGGTCACGCGCCGATTGAGACCGTCCGGAATCGGCCACAGCAAAAGGCCCCGCCCCCTTGCGGGGACGGGGCCGTGCTGCGGTCGGAGCCTAAGCCCCGACGACCTCGACCGCGACAGTGGCCGTGACCTCGGGGTGCAGGCGAACCTGCACGTTGTGGTCGCCGATCGACTTGATCGGGTTGCCGATCTGCACCCGGCGCTTGTCGACCGCCGGGCCGCCCGAGTTCTTCACGGCGTCGGCGATGTCGGACGGGGTGACCGAACCGAACAGCCGGCCGCCGTTGCCCGCGCGCTGGGTCAGCCGCACCTTCAGCGAGCCGAGGCGGCCCGCGATCTGCTTGGCTTCGTCCAGGCTGCGGATGTCGCGCGCGGCGCGCGCACGGCGGATCGAGTCGATCTGCCGCTGGCCGCCACGCGTCCACCTGATGGCGAACCCGCGGGGCAGCAGGTAGTTGCGGCCGTAGCCGTCCTTCACCTCGACCACGTCACCGGGGTCGCCGAGGCCAATGACCTCGTGGGTCAGAATCAGCTTCACGATGAACCTCCCTCGGCGTCGTTAGCGAGCGGTGCTGGTGTAGGGGAGCAGCGCCATCTCACGCGCGGACTTGATCGCCGTGGCGACGTCGCGCTGGTGCTGCGTGCAGTTGCCCGACACTCGACGGGCACGGATCTTGCCGCGGTCGGAAATGAACTTCCGCAGCAGGGTCGTGTCCTTGTAGTCGATGTAGGACAGCTTTTCCTGACAGAACAGGCAAACCTTCTTCTTGGGCTTGCGTGCTGCCGGCTTCGCCATCGTGGTGCTCCTTTTGCAAGAGCCCCGGTGCTATCCGGGGATGGTCAATTCGGACAGATGTGCTGTGTTGCCGCGCCGATCAGAACGGGGGTTCGTCGGAGAACCCGCCCCCGCCGCCGAAACCGCCGCCCTGGTTGCCGCCGCCGGTGGCCCACGGGTCGTCGGCGGGCGGGCCGGAACGGCCACCCTGGCCGCCGCCGAAGCCGCCGCCCTGGTTGCCGTAACCGCCCTGGTTGCCGCCGCCCTGGCCGCCACCGAAACCGCCGCCCTGACCGCCGCCGAAGCCGCCTTGGCCGCCGCCCTGCCGCTGGGTCTTCGTCACCTTCGCGGTGGCGCTGCGCAGCACGGGGCCGACCTCGTCGACGTCGATCTCGAAGACGGTGCGCTTCTCGCCCTCTTTGGTCTCGAACGACCGCTGCTTCAGCCGGCCCTGCACGATGACGCGCATGCCCCGCTGAAGGCTCTCGGCCACGTTCTCCGCGTACTGCCGCCAAACGGTGCAGGTGAGGAACAGCGATTCGCCGTCCTTCCAGTCACCGGCCTGCTTGTCGAAGATACGGGGGGTCGAGGCCACGCGGAAGTTCGCCACCGCGGCCCCGCTGGGCGTGAAGCGCAGCTCAGGGTCGTCGACGAGGTTGCCGACGAGCGTGATCTGTGTTTCGCCTGCCATTGGTCAACTCCGGTTCGGTCTGAGTCGGACGGCGTGTGCGGGGATGGCGCGGAAGCGCCTAGTGGACCTCGGGGCGCAGGACCTTGGTGCGCAGGACCGCCTCGGTGAGCCCGAGCTGGCGGTCGAGCTCCTTCACGGTGTCGGGGGTCGCGGTGAGGTCGATGACGGCGTAGATGCCCTCGGACACCTTGTTGATGTCGTAGGACAGCCGGCGCTTGCCCCACACGTCGACCTTCTCGACGGACCCGCCGTCGTTGCGGACGACGGCAAGGAACTGCTCCAGCGACGGCGAGACCGTGCGCTCGTCGAGGTTGGGGTCGAGGATGACCATGACTTCATAACGACGCATATGCGTGCGTACCTCCTCTGGACTGGTGCGGCCACGGGCTGTTGCCCGTGGCAGGAGGGCACGAGCCGCCACCGGTGCGCGGAATGCGGAGGGGGCGGCTCGGAGCCGGACGAATGCCAAGGTTACCAGTTGTCAAGCCTTGGAATCGCCGTTTCTCAGGCAATCCACAACGATGAAGGCACACACGATGACCAGCGAGAACATCCGGACCAACTGGGCGATGGCGTAGGTCGGGCCGTCGATGGTCGCCGCTGTGTCGCCGAAGCCGAAGGCCTGCGCGGCGAACGCCGGGAAGCCCGCCGACGGCGCCGCACTGCCGGCCTCCATGTCGGTGAAGTGCGCCAGCAGCGCCCAGATCGCGTTGATGTAGACGTACTCCGCGAGCTGCCACACCCCGAGCACGGCGGCCCAGACCCAGGGCCGCATCGTGCTGCGCGGCCAGGCCAGCACCGCCAGCGGCAGCAGCCACAGCACGAACTGCGGCGACCACACCTTGTTGGTGATCAGGAACCCCGCCACCACCAGCAGGATGAGCTGCTCCCAGGACGGCCTGCGCCGCGCCAGCACCGCGAGCAGCGCCACCCCGGCGCACACGACCACGAGCTGCGCGGTGCCGAGGAAGTTGATCCGGTCCAGGTCGCCGGTGTCGAACAGGCCCAGCTCGCCCAGCGCGAAGTACACCGAGCCCCAGTCGGCCGGCCGCTCCCGGCTGAACGTGAAGAACGTCGCCCACGCGGCGGGCGCCGCCACCAGCACCGGGACGTTCACCGCGGCCCACGCCGCGGCGGCGCCCCCCAGCGGGCGCAGGAAGTCGCCCACGGAGGTCGCGCCCGCCTCGTCGGGGAGCCCGCGCCACCGGCGCAGCAGGTGCCGCGCCAGCAGCACGAACAGCGGGCCGAACACCAGGAACGGGTAGAACTTCGCGGCGACGGCGAGGCCGATGAGCACCCCTCCGCTCCATTGGCGCCCCCGCGCGTAGACCGCAATGCCGCCGCAGAGCAGCGCGACCGCCATGAGGTCCCAGTTGATGTAGGCGGTCATGAAGGCGGCGGGGACCAGCGCGGTGAACGCCCCGGCGACGAGCGCGGCCGTGCGGTCGAACGGGCGCCCGGCCCCGGCGACGCCGCCGCGCCCCACGAGGAAGCCGACGCTCAGCACCGCGGCGACGAGGAACCCGCCGAGGACGGCCGCGCTGAGGTCGAAGTAGCCGAGCGCCCGCGCCCCCTCGTCGGGCAGCCACGCCACCGCCCGCGCCGCGAGGTGCATGAAGGCCCCGATGAGGACGGGGTACTCGACGGCCTTGTCGAGGTAGGGGACGGTCCCGGTGTCGAGGCCGTCGCGGAAGTACAGCGGGTAGATGTCGCTGTAGCAGCCCAAGTGGTTCTGGGTGCCGTCCCACCACCCCCCGGTGCGGCAGGAGAGCTTCACGAGGTAGCCGAGCACGGCGCCGGCCAGCCCGATGGCGGTCAGCCAGAGCCACGGGAACGCCGCGGCGGCCGACCTGCGCGAGGTGCCGGTGACGCTGTCGGCGTCACCGGCACCTGGATGGCCCGGGGTATCAGACGTGGTGATCACGCCACCCTTTTATAGACGGGTTCGCCGGTGCTGGCCAACACGGCGGGTCAGGGTGTCACCACGGGATTCCGGGCCCGTCGGTCTCTTCGGGATCGTCGGTCGGATCAGGCGGGTCGGGCTGATCCTGGCATTCCGGCCGGGGGTCGCCCCATCGGCAGTCGTCGGGCGGCGGCGTGGTCTCCGGCGCCGTCGGCGACGGGGAGTCCGACGGTGTCGGTGTCGGGGTCGGGTCCGGCTCCTCGGTCTCCCGCGGTGTGGGGGTCGGTGTCGGCGTGGGTCCGTAGTTCTTCGCCTGGCCGACGTTGGCCGGCGGCGGGAACTTCTGGATCTCCTTGCCCTTCATGGCCCTGGTCATGAAGTTCTTCCAGACCGCAGCAGGGGTCTTCGACCCGTACAGCGCGCCGACACCGGGGATGGTCACCGGCTTCTGGTCGCTGCGGTGCAGGCCGACCGCCGTGGACAGCTGCGGGGTGAAGCCGACGAACCAGGCCGACTTCGCGCTGTTGGAGGTACCGGTCTTGCCGGCCACCGGGCGGCCGTCGGGCAGCGCCGCGGTCTTGGCGCCGCCGTTCTTGACGACCTGCTCCATGGCATAGGTGGCGTCGGCGGCGACGTCGGCATCGAACGCCGCCGTGCCGCTGTCGAGCTTGTCCGCGTCGTTCGGCTCGATGACCTTGCCGTCGCGGTTCTTGACCTCGGTGACCATGTGCTGGGGCATGTGCTTGCCCTTGTTGGCGAAGGTGGAGAACCCCGCGGCCTGGTCGAGCGCGCTGACCTGGTACGTACCGAGAGCGATGTTCGGCCCGAGGTCGGCCGTCTTGAACCGGGCGTCGGGGATGCCCGCCTTCTTCGCCGTGTCGGCCGCGTTCTGCGGCTGCACCTGGATCGCCAGTTCGACGAAGCTGGTGTTGACCGAGTTGGCGGTGGAGTCGACCAGGTCGACCGTCCCCCACGACTTGTTGCTGTCGTTGCGGACCGGCTCGCCGAGGCCCTCGAAGTTCTGCGGGGAGTCGCCGTTGAACTCGCTCTTCAGGCTGATGCCCTGGGACAGGCCGGTGGCGAGCACGTAGGGCTTGAACGCCGAACCCGCCTGGCCGGTCTGGTCGATGGAGTTGTTGGCGTCCTCGAGGAAGTCGGTGCCGCCGTAGAACGCCTTGACCTCACCGGTCTGGGGTTCGACCGACGCGAGACCGATGTTGGTCTCCTCGGGGGTGTTCTCGGGGATCTCCTCCTTGACGGCCTTCTCGGCGTACTCCATGTACTTCTTGTCGAGCGAGGTCTTGACCTCGTAGCCGCCGCCGGCGATGTCGGCTTCCTTGAGCGAGTACCGAGACGTCAGCTCCTTGGTCACCGCGGTCTTGATGTAGCCGCGGTAGCCCGTGCTGTCCTTGTCGGCCTGCGGCTTGATGATCTTCGGGAATTCGAGCTTGTCGGCCTCTGCCTGGCTGATCCCGAGCTTCGGGTCGTCGCCGTTCATGGCGACCATGCCGTCGACGGTGTACTGCCACCGCTCCTTGAGGACGGCCTCCATCTTGGGGTCCTTGGAGACGTCCTGGAAGTTGCCGGGCTGCTGGATGATCGTGCCGAGCAGCGCACCTTCGGCGTTGTCGAGCTTGTCGATGTCCTTGCCGAAGTACGCCTGCGACGCCGCCTGGATGCCGTAGGCGCTGCGGCCGAAGAAGATCGTGTTCAGGTACTGCGCGAGCACCTGGTCCTTGTTCAGCGACTGCTCGACCTTGAGCGCGATGATGATCTCGTTGAACTTGCGGGTGTAGCTGACCTCTTGCGAGAGGCCGTCATAGTAGTTGCGCGCCATCTGCTGGGTGATGGTCGAACCGCCGCCGGCCTGCCCGAAGCCGGCCGCCGCGCGGAGCATGCCGACGGGCGACACGGCGGGGTCGTCGTAGAACGAGCGCTGCTCGGCCGCCAGGACTCCGTTCTTGACGGGCTTCGGGATCTCGTTCGCGCCGATCGGGAACCGCTTCACCTCGCCCGAGGTGGTCGCCATGCCGCCGTCCTCGAACCGGATCGACGTCGCCGCGTTCTGGGAGGTGGCCTGAGTCTTGAGTTCGTTGAAGTCCGGTGTCGTCGCGTAGGCGATGCCGAACACCGCCACGACCCCCACGAACCCCACAGCGCAGACGATCAGCGCCGGCTTCCACGCCTTGGCCATGAACCGCTTGAACGGGCCGCGGTCGTCGTGCTCGTCGTCGCGCCCCGGTGGGCGGCGCCGCCCACCGCCGGACGCCCGCCGGGAGCCCTCGGACCGGGAGCCGCTGGACGGCGGCCTGCGGCGGCCGTCGCGGCCCTCGCGGTCGTCGCCGCGGCGGCGCCCGCCGTCGCGGGCGCCGCCCGAGGCCGCCGCCGCGCGGCGGGGCGGCGGGCTGTCGCGCCGGGACCTGCGGTCGCGGCCGCCGCGCTCGTCGTCGTCCCAGAAACCGCCGGACTCCTGCTCTGCGGGTTGGCGGCGCGGGGCGGGGCGCTCGTCGTCGTAGCCGCGGGAGGCACGCCTGCCGCCGTTGCCGCGCGATTCGGGCGCCGGGCCGCCGGCCCGGCGCCGGCCACCGGCGCTCCGTCGTCTTTCGCTACTCACGCGTCATCGTCTGCTTTCGTCAGGCCGGCCCGCTCGGGGAACGGGAACGGAAGGGGGCAGCGGGATCCCCCGGGGATAACGGGTCCGACTCGCCTGGGGGGAGAGTTGAACCGGCCGCGGTCGCAGTGGTGTCCGTTGGTAAAGGGGTGGACTCCGGGTGCGTGCGGGTGGTCCTCTCCGGCGTGCCGAAGACGTTGGTCGCTGCTTCCTCCTGTCGCTGGCCTATCGGGGCGGAAATTCCAGAGCACGGCACTCGACTACTGCCGCACGCTCCGTGCTCGGGACGGACCTCGCCCGAGGCACAGGGGAACGTGTGGGGGGTACCGGGCCGGGGTACGACTGCTCCCGGCGCGGACGTGCCGTCGCTCCTTCCTGACCGCTCACGGTGAACGGCGCATCGCACCGCTCGTGACCAAGCGGTACGCGGTGGACCCTGGCATGCGCGGCGCCGGATTGTCGACGCCGGCCCACAAAGGGGCGATCGTTACGTTAGGGCGATGCGGTCATATAGCACAACCCGGGCGCGAGCGTACTGCTCTACGGCCCTGCCTCGGTAACGATCCGCTACTCGTTCCTCAGCGGTGTCAGCGTACGACCTGCCGGGGGCAGAGTGGGAGCCGGAATGGCGGATCTTCCCATTCAGTCGGGTTATCGCAGCTCAGCAGCGCGAGGTTTTTTACCCGCCAGGGGCATGGCGCAGTGCCGGGAGCGATGCGGACCACCGTGATCCCTCCCGGGTCGCCAATATATCGACCCGATACCGTTAACAACCACAAAACAGACAACTCGGACGCTGCCCGGAGGGTCGGCACGGCACCACGGGGCGGCCGCACGTCCGCCGCCGCGCGCCGCGCCGGGCATGGTCGAAGGAGCGCAGGTCACATGGGTTCGGTACGCGTCGCCATCGCGGGAGTCGGCAACTGCGCGGCGTCACTCGTCCAAGGCGTCCACTACTACGCCGACGCCGATCCGCACGCCCGGGTCCCCGGGCTGATGCACGTCGAGTTCGGCGGTTACCACGTCCGCGATGTGGAGTTCGTGGCGGCGTTCGACGTCGACGCGAAGAAGGTCGGCCACGACCTCGCCTCGGCGATCACCGCGAGCGAGAACAACACCATCACGATCAGCGAGGTGCCGCCGACGGGGATCACCGTACAGCGGGGTCCCACCTACGACGGGCTGGGCCGGTACTACCGGCAGACCGTGGCGGAGTCCGCCGACGACGCGGTCGACGTGGTGGCCATGCTGAAGGCCGCGCGCGCCGATGTCCTGGTCTGCTACCTGCCGGTCGGTTCGGAGGAGGCCGCCCGGTTCTACGCGCAGTGCGCCATCGACGCCGGGGCGGCGTTCGTCAACGCGCTGCCCGTGTTCATCGCCTCCGACCCGGAGTGGGCGGCGCGGTTCACCCGGGCGGGGCTGCCCATTGTGGGCGACGACATCAAGTCGCAGGTGGGCGCCACGATCACGCACCGGGTGCTCGCGAAGCTGTTCGAGGACCGCGGCGTTGTGGTCGACCGCACGTACCAGTTGAACTTCGGCGGCAACATGGACTTCAAGAACATGTTGGAACGGGAGCGGCTGGAGTCGAAGAAGGTCTCCAAGACGCAGTCGGTGACGTCCCAGATCCCGCACGAACTGAACGCCGATTCGGTGCACATCGGGCCCTCGGACCATGTGCCGTGGCTCGACGACCGCAAGTGGGCCTATGTGCGGCTGGAGGGGCGCGCCTTCGGCGACGTCCCGCTCAACCTGGAGTACAAGCTGGAAGTGTGGGATTCTCCCAACTCCGCCGGGATCATCATCGACGCCGTGCGCGCGGCCAAGATCGCCAAGGACCGCGGTGTGGCCGGTCCGCTCCTCGCGGCGTCGTCCTATTTCATGAAGTCCCCGCCGGAGCAGTACAGCGACAGCGAGGCGCACGCGGCGGTGGAGGCGTTCATCGCCGGCACGACCGAACGCTGACACCGCGCGTTCGGACGGTGGCTTTCAGCAGGTTCGCCGGTGACATGTAGCCTGCTCGGATTGTCCGGTACCGTTCGCCGCTGTCCGTAGACACGGATCGGGCCGTAGTATCTCAAAGAACCCGAAACCGCACTATGCGGCGACGTAAGCGAGGCCCAGCCAATGAGCCACCCCCCGAACCCCGGCTATCCGCCACCAGACCCGCAGGGGCAGGGCCCCGGTCCTTGGCAGCAGGGGCCGTGGGGCCCGACCGGAGGCCAGCCGGGCCAGCCTCCCGGGCCGCCCAGCGGCCCTTACGGCGCACCGGGCGGGGCGCCCAACGGTCCGTACGGACCACCGCCCGGCGGCGCGCCGGGCGGCCCCTACGATGTGCCGCCCGGCGGACCCGGCTACCCCGGCCCGTACGGCTCCGGCATGCCGCCGGGGCCGCCGCCGAACAAGGGCAACGGCGGCGTCATCGCGCTGGTGATCATCCTGGTGGTGGTCGTCCTCGGCGGTGGCGGCATCGCCGGCTGGTTCCTGCTGTCCGGCGGCGACTCCTCGTCCGCCTCCTCCGACCCGACCCCCTCCGAGTCCTCGGACGCACCCGTCGACGACCCCATCGACGATCCGTCCGACGACTCCGGTGGTTCCGGTAGTTCCGGCGGCACCATTCCGGACAACTTCGCGGGAACGCACAGCGGCAC
This sequence comes from Murinocardiopsis flavida, assembly GCF_003014485.1. Classification (GTDB taxonomy): domain Bacteria; phylum Actinomycetota; class Actinomycetes; order Streptosporangiales; family Streptosporangiaceae; genus Murinocardiopsis; species Murinocardiopsis flavida. The sequence goes on from NZ_PYGA01000015.1 coordinate 169,197, forward strand.
CCTCACCGCCACAAGGCCCGATGGCACCGAGGAAGAGTGGATCATCGGCATCAGCATGACCGAGGGCACCGACACCGGTGCGATCGCCGCGACCGTCGACGGCAACGAGTGCGCCTGGGACCTGACCATGACCAGCGCCTCCGACACCGAGATGAACATGGACTACGCCTACAGCGACTACGGCGACTCCGGCGGCATCTGCCAGGACCCCGGAACGGTCACCATCACCGACGACGGCGGCATGGAGATCGAGATCAACTCGAAGGGCACCGACGGCACCACCACGGCCGAGGGCTCACTCGACTAAGCGCGGTCACAGGGCCCCGCCGCACCTCATTGCCAGGTGCGGCGGGGCCCTGCCGCGTCTCCCGGTTTCCCGTGAAACATCCGCCGTTCCTCCCCCGCCGCCCGGTCGGCGCACCGCGGTCCCGGCCCTACGCTGACCGAGTGTCCTTCCACGGTGATCTGCGCGACGTCCTCCGGGGGGCGCGGTTCCGCCGCCTGTTCGCGACCCGCGTCGTCTCCCAGTTCTCCGACGGTGCGTTCCAGGCCGGGCTGGCCGGATACGTCTTCTTCAACCCGGAGCAGCACACGTCCGCCGGCGCGGTCGCGGCGGCGTTCGCGGTGCTGTTGCTGCCCTTCTCGGTCGTAGGACCGTTCGCCGGTGTCTTTATCGACAGATGGTCACGTCGACAAGTCCTCTTCGTCTCCGCACTGGCCAAGGCCGCCCTCGCGGTCGCGGCCGCCGGGATGGCCGCCGCCGGGTCCGACGGAGCGCTGTTCTTCGCCGCGGCGCTCTGCCTGCTCAGCGTGAACCGCTTCTTCCTCGCGGCCCTGTCCGCGGCACTGCCGCACGTGGTCGCGCGGGAGAAGCTGATGATGGCCAACGCCGTCACCCCGACCTGCGGCACGGTCGCCAGCTTCCTCGGCGCGGGTACCGCCGCCGGGCTGCGGCTCCTCGGCGGCGACGGGCTCGGCGGCACGGCACTGATCCTGCTCGGCGCGGGGGTCGGCTTCGCGGCGGCCGGCGGCACGGCCCTGATGCTGCGACGCCGCGAACTCGGCCCCGACCTCGACGACGAGGCACCCGCGGTGCGCGCCGCCGTGCGCGGCGTGTTCACGGGTCTCGCCGACGGGGCGCGGCACATCTGGCACCGCACACCGGCACGCGACGGCCTCGCGACCATCGCCGGGCACCGGTTCGTGTTCGGGATCTCCACCCTGCTGACACTCCTGCTGTACAACAACACCTTCAGCGCGGGCGGGGTCGCGGGCCTCGCGGGGTTCTCCGTCGCGCTCGGCGCATCGGGCGCCGGCTTCCTCGTCGGCGCGGTGGCGACCCCGTGGGCCACCGCCCGGATGTCCACCGGGCTGTGGATCGCGGCCCTGCTCGGCGGGGGCTGCGCGGCGCTCCTGCTGTTCGGCCTGCCGTTTTCCCCTCCCCTCTTCCCCATCGCCGCGTTCTGCCTGGGCGTGGTGTCGCAGGGGGTCAAGGTCTCTGTCGACACGTTGGTACAGCGACATGTCGACGACGCCTACCGGGGGCGCGTGTTCTCCGTCTACGACATGCTCTTCAACGCGGCCTTCGTCGCCGCGGCGGGGGCCGCCGCGGTCGCCGTCCCGCCGTCGGGGGTCTCGGCGCCCGTGGTGGCGGCCATGGCCGCCGCATACGCCGCGATGGGCGCCTGCTGGCTCCTCGCCCACCGCAGGGCCGACCGCGGCGCGGCGCACGCCCCCGGGGCCTGACCGCGCGCGTGCAGCCTGCTGGCGGGCCGTGCGGGCGCGACCGTAGGCTGCCAAGCGCCGGGCGGCGCCATGCCGGACGCCGCACCGCGCCCCGGAACCTCCAGGAGAGCCGCCATGCCGACAGCCACGACCCTGCTCGCCTTCTCCCTGGCGTCGTTCGCGCTGATCATCATCCCCGGCCCCAGTGTGCTGTTCGTGCTGGGCCGCGCCCTGTCCCAGGGCCGCGGCACCGCCCTCCGCTCCGCCTTCGGCAACGCACTCGGCGCGCTGGTACTCGTGGCCGCCGTCGCCATCGGCGTGGGCGCCGTGATCGTGCAGTACGCCGTGCTGTTCACCACACTGAAGATGCTGGGCGCGGCCTACCTGATCTACCTGGGGATCCGCGCCATCCGCTCCCGGCGTGCGTTCGCGGCCTCGCTGGACGCGCCCCCCGAGGGCCGCGGCGGCGCGCGCGCCGTGTGGGACGGGTTCGTCGTGGGCGCCACCAACCCCAAGACGCTGGTCTTCTTCCTGGCGGTGCTCCCGCAGTTCACCGACACAGGGCTGGGGAACATGCCCGGCCAGATACTCGTCCTCGGCACGGTGTTCGTCGCCATCGGCGTGGCGTCGGACTCCGTGTACGCCCTGGCCGCCGGGGCAGCCCGGCAGTGGTTCCTGCGGGGCCGCCGCCGACTGGAGGTCACCGGGGCCGTCTCGGGGGTGCTGATGATCGGCCTGGGCGCGCACCTCGCGCTGACCGGCCGCCGGGCGTGACGACTCGGCGCCTTGTCGACAACTCGCCTTGGCGACACCGCGCCGCCCGGCGGGTGCGCACCCGGCGGCGGGCCGGGCTACCCGGTCAGGGCGTGTGCTCGGCCGCCCAGAGGCGCAGCTCCGCGGCCACCGCCTCCTTCTCCATGGGACCGTTCTCCAGGCGGAGCTCCAGCAGGAACCGGTACGCCTTGCCCACCAGCGGGCCGGGGCCGATGCCGAGGATCCGCTGGATCTCGTTGCCGTCGAGGTCGGGGCGGATCTTGTTGAGCTCCTCCTCCTCGGCGAGCGTGTCGATCCGCCGCTCGATGTCGTCGTAGGAGCGGGCCAGTGCCGCGGCCTTGCGCCGGTTGCGGGTGGTGCAGTCGGCGCGGGTGAGGACGTGCAGGCGCTGGAGGAGGTGCCCGGCGTCGCGCGCGTACCGGCGCACCGCCGAGTCGGTCCACTCGCCCTTGCCGTACCCGTGGAACCGCAGGTGCAGTGACACCAGCGTGCCGACGTCCGCGACGACGTCCTTGGGGAACCGCAGCGCGCCGAGCCGACTCTTGCTCATGGACGCCCCGACCACCTCGTGGTGGTGGAAGGTCACCCGGCCGCCGTCCTCGAACGCGCGGGTCTTCGGCTTGCCGACGTCGTGCAGCAGCGCGGCGAGGCGCAGCACGAGGTCGGGCTCCATGCCCCGCTGCCGCTCCAGGTCGATGGCCTGGTCGAGCACCGTCAGGGAGTGCTCGTAGACGTCCTTGTGGCGGTGGTGCTCGTCGATCTCCAACCGCATCCGCGGGATCTCGGGGAGCACGTGCGCCGCGATGCCGAGTTCGACCATGAGCTCGATGCCCGTGCGGGGGTCGGGGCTGAGCATCAGCTTGACCAGCTCGTCCCGGACCCGCTCGGCGGAGACGATGGCGAGGCGGTCGGCCATGCCGGCCGCCGCCTCCTTCACCTCGGGCGCGAGCGTGAACCCGAGCTGCGCGGCGAAGCGCACCGCGCGCATGATGCGCAGGGGGTCGTCGCTGAAGGAGTCCTCGGGTCGTCCCGGTGTCCGCAGCACCCCGGCGGCGAGGTCGGCGAGCCCGCCGAACGGGTCGACGATCCCCTGCTCGGGCAGCCGCGCCGCCATGGCGTTCACGGTGAAGTCGCGCCGGGCGAGGTCGCCGTACAGGGAGTCGCCGTAGCTCACCTCGGGCTTGCGCGACTTCGGCTGGTACGCCTCGCTGCGGTAGGTGGTGATCTCCACCTGGAGGCCGCCCTTGCGCAGGCCGACCGTGCCGAAGTCGATACCCACCGTCCACACGGCGTCGGCCCAGCCGTCGACCAGTTCGAGGATGCGCTGCGGCACCGCGTCGGTGGTGAGGTCGAGGTCGTGGACCTCGCGGCCGAGCAGTGCGTCGCGCACCGGGCCGCCGACGATCGCCAGCTCGTGCCCCGCGGTGGCGAACCGGCCGCCCAGCTCCTCGGCGATGGTGTCGATGGAGCGCAGCAGGCCGGAGATCGCGGCCCGCTGCGCACCGGACAGCTCCGGAGGTGGCGGCTCGGCGCCGCCGCGCGTGCGGTCGGGACCGGTCTCGGGGTCGTCGCCTGGAAATACAGTGTTCGGCACAGTCCCCGAGGGTAAGCGGCCCGGGATGCCCGTGCGAATCGCCGGTGCCGGCGGCCCGTGCGCCCGTTCGGCGCGGGAGCCGCGGCGCGGGGCGGCGCCATTGTCGACATGGCGACGTATCGACGGCGTTCGGCGTCCGTGCGTATCGGATGGCGTGGCCATCGGCCGCGCGCACCCCGATTCGTGCGGCTTGCGGGGACATTCCGTTGCCGTCGTTGCTTCGGCTCCGTTCCGGTAAGGCGGTATCGTCGGTTCAGGTCGGCACGATCAGCCCGATGTTCACGACGGCCTTACAGCGGTGCGCTTATCGTCACCGGTGCGACCGCGGCGCGACCGCGACACCGCGAGGGGCAGCCATGCCGGCCGGCTCCTCGAACGCGAATCCCGGCACCGCACCGTCAACCCGATCCGGAAAACCCAGAGGCGTGCGTCGAATTGCTCATGTAGGCGCGGTCGTGGCCATGGCCGCCGCGCTGGCTCCGGTACTGGCCGGGTCCCTTCCTGCCCACGGCACTGCCGGTGCGCCGCTCGCTGCCCCCGCCATCGAGGCCCCCAAGGACGCCGGCGATCCGCTCGTCATCGACGACATCACGCCCGAGTCCGTGGACTCCAAGAGCACGGTGCGGGTCACCGGCCGCATCACCAACACCACCGACAAGGCCGTCAAGGACATCACGGTCCGCATGCGCTACTCCGCGGCGCCCCTCGCGGGCCGCGCGCAGGTGCGGGCGCACGCGGCCGGCGACCGCAACACCCCGCCGGCCACCGGGCCCGACACCACCGTCGCCGGGCCCATCGAGCCGGGCGAGTCCGCCGAGTACGAGCTGAAGGCCGACGCCAAGGACCTCGGGTTCGACACCTACGGCGTCTACCCCATGACCATCGAGGCCGACCGCCCTTCGGGCAAGGCGCTCGGCTCGCAGGACTCCTTCCTGCCGTACAAGGGGGGCGGCAAGGCCGACCCCGTCAAGGTCTCCTGGGTGTGGCCCCTCATGGACCAGCCCCAGCGCGCCGACGACGACACCTTCCTCGGCAACGAGCTCGACGAGGAGGTCGGCCCCGAAGGCCGGCTGGGCCGGCTGCTGAGCATCGGCGGGCAGACGGGCCACCTGTCTTTGCAGACCCCCGAACCGTCGCCGCCGGACGAGACCCCCGCCTCCCCCGCCTCCCCCAGCCCTTCGGAGTCGCCGCAGAAGTCCGCCGACGCGTCCGACGACGACGGCGACCCCACCGCGAAGTCCAGCGTCGAACCCCCCGAGGAGGACCGGGTCCCCGTCACCTGGGCGGTCGACCCCGCCCTGCTGGAGGACATCGAGCGCATCTCCGACAGCGGCTACCGCGCGGTCGCCGACTCCGGCGCCGAGTCCACCGCGCCGGCCACCAAGAAGTACGCGGCGAGCAGCAACGCCCGCATGTGGCTGCGGCAGGCCAAGGGCATCATCGGCGACGAACCGCTCATCGCCACCCCCTACGCCGACCCCGACCTCGCCGCGCTCCTGCGCGAAGGGCTCGAGGACGACGCCGAGGCATCCATCGAACTGGGCCGCCAGGCCGTCGAGGAGACGCTGGGCCGCACCGCCGACCCCACGGTCGCCTGGCCGTCCGGCGGCGTGATGAACGACGCCACCCACGAGTTCCTGCACGACAACGGCGCCGAGCGGTATCTGCTGAGCGACGCGGCGATGCCGCCGGAGCGGTGGCTGGGCCACACCCCCACGGCGCAGGCGCCGATCCCCGAGAGCGACGAGTCCGCGGCGTCCTCCGCCGTGGTCGCCGACAGCGGGCTGACGTCCATCCTGGGGCAGAGCAGCTGGGGCCCCGGCGAGGCCGCCCTCGCCAAGCAGCGGTTCGCCGCCGAGACCATGATGATCACGGCCGAGCGGCCGGGCGAGGAGCGCACGATCGTGCTCGCCCCGCCCCGCGACTGGGACCCCAGCCCCGAACTGGCCGACGAACTGCTCAAGGCCACCGAGAGCCTGCCCTGGATCGAACCCGTCGCGCTCGACGACATCAAGGGCGCGGGGAAGGGCGGCGACCAGCGCCGCAGCCTCACCTACCCGGAGAAGACCGCGCGCTCCGAACTCGGCGGCGGCTACCTCGACCAGGTCAAGGACGTGCGAGGCGACATCCGCCTGTTCAACAGCGTGCTCACCGACCACAGCGACCCGTTCCGCCGCTCGGTCCTGCGCATGGAGTCCGCCGCCTGGCGCGGCGACACCCCGAAGGCCGAGCAGGTGCGCACGATCGTCGCCGACGCGGTGTCCGGCGCCAAGGGCAAGGTCCGGATCATGCCCGGCGAGCCCTACCAGCTGCTCGGCGAGAGCGGGAAACTGCCGATCGTCGTCGCCAACGACCTCACCGAGCATCCCGTCCGGGTGCGGCTGTCCATCCGCTCCGAGAACGCCGCCCGACTGGAGGTCGGCGACCTCGGCACGGCGGAGATGGACATCGCGCCGACGCGGAAGACCACCGTCTACGTGCCCATCGAGTCGCACGTGAACGGCCGCACCGTGCTGCACGCCCAGGTGCAGAACCAAGAGGGCGAACCCCTCAACGTGCACGAGGTCACCACGCCCGTCACGACGTCCGGCACCGGCACGACCGCCCTGTACATCACCTACGCCGCCGCCGGTGTGCTGCTGATCGCACTGCTGCCCCGGGTGCTGCGCAAGTGGCGGCGGCTGCGGTTCAAGGGCGGCCCGCGCGCCTCCGTCGTCCCGCCGGGCACGCCGCCCACGGGCAGCCTCGACGACGACGCGGCCGATTCCGGCCACGGCGATGCCGCGGCCGCGGCGCCCGCCGCGGAGCCCGGTTCGGCGCACGGAACCGCCGACGGGCCCGATCCGGCCGGGAACGGCTCCGCGTCGCCCGCCGACCCGCCGCCGGCCGCCCCGGACGACACCGCCGTGCAGCAGAATGGCAGCGGGAGCGCCGAAGCGGCCGACGAAAGCGACGGCGACGGCGAAGGGCCCGAGCCGACCGCACGCGGCTAGCCCGGAAACCGGTACCCGCCCCCCTGCCCCGTCCCCGGTACGGGCCGCCGTGCACCGCAGAAACGGAACCACGTCTTGAACTCCCCTGATCCCGGCAGCGAGCGCCCACCGGGCCGACACCGAATCCGAAGGGACCCCACCCCCGTGCCCACCGACACCGCCAACGGCGGGGACGACCGCGGCAGCAGCCGTCCCAGCACCGAGACCCGGGCCGACGGCGGCACCGGCGGATCCGACCCCAACGGCGCCGACGCCGCCACCGGGTCGGGCGGCGGCGCCATGCGCTCCAGCATGGTCATGGCGGCGGGCACCCTGGTGTCGCGGCTGACCGGGTTCGTCAAGGCGATCGCGCTCGCGGCGGCGCTGGGCACCCAGCTGCTCGGCGACGCCTACAACACCGCCAACACGATCCCGTTCATCATCAACGACCTGCTCATCGGCGGCCTCATCGCCAGCGTGATCATCCCCTACCTGGTCAAGCGCAGGAAGCGCGACGCCGACGGCGGCCGCGCCACCGAGGAGCGGCTGTTCACGAGCGCCGTCCTGGCGCTGGCCGCGATCACCGCCATCGCCATCCTCGGCGCCGAACTGCTCATCCGCGCCTACGCCAGCGGGTTCACCCCCGCCCAGGCCGACATCTCCGTGTACCTCGCGCGGTTCCTGCTCGGCCAGATCTTCTTCGTCGGGCTGAGCGGCCTGATCAGCGGCATGCTGAACACCCGCAACAAGTTCGGCGCCCCGGTATGGGCGCCCGTGCTGAACAACCTCGTCGTCATCGGCGTGGTCGCGGTCTTCCTGTGGATCGCCGGGCCGGGCCGGTCGCCCGAGACCATCACCGACGCCGAGCTGACCCTGCTGGGGGTCGGCACGGTCGGCGGCATGGCGGTGCAGACCGTCGTGCTGCTGGGGTCGCTGTGGCGCTCCGGGTTCCGCTGGCGGCCCCGGCTCGACCTGCGCGGCTCCGGGCTGGGCGAGGCGCTCCGCTCCACCGGCTGGATGATGCTCTACACCGCCATGACCCAGGTCAGCTTCCTGGTCACCACGAACATCGCGGTCCGCTCCGGTACGGCGGCCGCCGAGAGCGGCGCCGACGCCGGGGCCGGCATCACCGCGTACAACTACGCGTTCCAGCTCTTCCAGCTCCCCTACGCCATCATCGCGGTGTCCCTCATCACGGTCCTGCTCCCGCAGATGAGCGGGTTCGCCGCCGACGAGCGCTGGGACCAGGTGCGCGAGGGCTTCTCCCGCACCCTGCGCGTCTCGGCGCTGATCCTCGTCCCGCTCGGGCTGGCGCTGGCGCTGTACGCCGTGCAGCTCTCCATCGTGGTCTTCGCGCGCGGCAACACCTCGACGGCCGACGCCGCGAACATCGGCACCGTTCTGGCGGTGATGGCGCTGGGGCTGGTGCCGTTCACCGTGTTCCAGCTGATGCTGCGGGTGTTCTACGCCATGAGCGACACCCGGACCCCCGCTCTCATCAGCATCGCCAACACCGCGGTGCACTGCGTGCTCGCGGTGACCGCCTACCTGGTCCTGCCGCCCGACAAGGTCATCGCCGGTGTCGCCGCAGCGTTCATGTTCTCCTTTGTGACCGGCCTGGTCATCGCCGGGACGATCCTCAGCAGGCGGTTGGGCGGACTTGACGGGCGGCGCGTTCTTGGCACATTGTTGCGGCTGCACCTGGCAACGGTGCCCAGCATCCTCGCCGGTTACGCGGTCCTGCGGTACTCAGCGGACGCCTTCGGCGACGGCCTGGTCACCAACCTCGGCGCCCCTGCCGTGGGCTGCCTCGTCGGTGCCCTGCTCTTCCTGCTGTTCGCCAAGCTGCTGCGGATCCGGGAGCTGAGCGCGGTGGCCGGCCTGGTGCGTGCCCGCCTCGGCCGCCGCTGACGCGCCGGGCACACCGCACGACGATCGAGAGCGTTTTCCGGCTCTACTGCGCCGCCGCGCCCCCTGCCCCCGGGAAGCGCGGTGCGGAGCCCCCACCAGGAAGAGTGCACAACGGTGCCGAAACAGCAGCGCCCCCGCCGCACCATCAGAGCCGCCAGCGCTGCCAACGCCGAGCGGCTGCGCCAGCGCATCCCCATGCCGGAAGAGGTGCTGGAGGCGGTCGAGCGCTCCGAGCCGCCAACGGCTCCGGAGCCCGGCCTGGTCACCCGGCGCGACCCCGCCGAGGTCGGCGACCTCGGCACGGCCGACCGCCCCGGTGAGGAGGGCAACGAGATCGGCGGCGCCGCGCACGCGGCGCCCGCGAACCTCATGCGCTCCAGCGCGATCATGGCGGTCGGCACCGTCTTCTCCCGCGCCACCGGCTTCGTCCGCACCATCGTGCTCGCCGCGGCCCTGGGCACGCTGCTGCTCGGCGACGCCTACCAGACCGCGAACATGGTGCCGTTCGCGGTCTACGACCTCCTCATCGGCGGCCTGCTGGCCAGCGTCTTCGTGCCGTTCCTGGTCAAGCGCAAGAAGCTCGACGCCGACGGCGGCACGGCGACCGAGCAGCGCCTGTTCACGGTCACACTGCTCGTCCTGTTCGCGATCACCATCCTCGGCATCCTCGCGTCCGAGTGGCTGATCCGCATCTACGCCGGTGAGTTCACCACCGCGCAGCACGAGGTGGCGGTGATCCTGGCCCGGTTCCTGCTCGGCCAGATCTTCTTCATCGGCGCCAGCGGCATCGCCAGCGCCATGCTGAACAGCCGCAACCACTTCGGCGCGCCCATGTGGGCGCCGGTGCTGAACAACATCGCCATCATCGCGGTGGGCCTGCTGTTCCTCGCCGTCGCCGGGCCGGGCAGCACCCCCGAGTCCGTGACGGCCTCCGACCTCACCCTGCTGGGCCTGGGCACCACGGTCGGCCAGGTCCTCCAGTGCGTGGTGCTGATCTGGGCGCTGTTCGCCGCCGGGTTCCGCTGGCGGCCGCGGCTGGACCTGCGCGGCGCCGGGCTCGGCGAGGCCATGCGCACCGCGTCGTGGATGCTGCTCTACATCGGCGTGGCGCAGGCCGGCCTGCTGGTCACCACGAACGTCGCCACACGGGCCGGTGTGCGGGCGGCCGAGGCCGGCGAGTCGGTCGGCGGCGCCGGGATCACCGCCTACCAGTACGCCTCGCAGCTCTTCCAGCTGCCCTACGCCATCATCGCGGTGTCGGTCATCACCGCGCTGCTGCCGCGCCTCAGCGCGCACGTCGCCGAGGGCCGCCGGGACCTGGTGCGCACGGACTTCTCCCGCGGCTTCCGCCTCTCCGCGGTGCTGATCGTGCCGATCTCGCTGGCGCTGCTGGTCTTCGCCATCCCGTTCTGCGTGCTCGTCTACGCGCGGGGCAGCACATCGGTCGAGGACGCCCAGGGCATCGGGCTGATCCTGATGGTGTTCTCGGTCATGCTCATCCCGTTCACCCTGTTCCAGCTGCTGCTCCGGGTGTTCTACGCGCTGGGCGACACCAAGACCCCGTCGCTCATCGCGATCCCCGCCGAGCTCACGCACGCCACCGTGGCGGTGTCGCTGCTGTACCTCGTGCCGCCGGAGCGCATCGTGGTGGGGCTGCCGGCCGCATACGGCCTGTACTACATCGTCGGTTCGATCCTCGCGTGGTGGCTGCTGCGCAAGCAGCTCAACGGGCTCGACGGCCGCCGGATGGTGCGTACCCTGCTCATGCTGCACATCGCGGCGATCCCCAGCGTCGTCTTCGCCGTCGCCATGACATTCGCTTTCGCCCAACTCCCCGGTAGCCTCCTACCGTCGATCGGTGCCATGGCCGTGGGAGGCACGGTCGGAGTGGTCCTGTTCATCATGTTCGCTCGACTGCTAGGCGTGACGGAAGTCACAACATTCCTTGAAATGGTGCGAACCCGGCTACTCCGTCGCTGATCACCAGGACCGGACAACGGCGGGTAGCCAACAGAAGGGCACGTATGCGCGCCGAGTCCCGATCGGCTGTCCACCAAGAGCACCGGTCAAGCGTCCTAGCATGGAACGGCACTGCCGCCCCCTATCGCCCGTCAACTCCTGAGCTGCACGAAGGGAGGCCAGGGACCGGCGACGTGGCCGAACGCATCAGTGCGCCCGCGCCGAGCACGGGCGCTTCCGCCGATGCCCGGTCGCCGCGCCCGTCACTCCCGGTATGAGCACCTTCATGATCGAACCAGGTGCCCGGCTCGCCGGCCGCTACCGACTCGACGAGTCGGTGAGCGAGAACAGCGGCGCCTCGCTGTGGAAGGCCACCGACGAAACGCTTGCCCGCGTGGTCGGCGTCTGGACCTTCACCGACGGCTTCGCGCGCACGAGCGAGGTCGTGCGCGCCGCCCGCGCCGCGGCACGCGTCGCCGACTCCCGCGTCACCCAGGTCTTCGACGCCGACGACTCCGGGCCGACCGCCTACGTCGTCGAGGAGTTCGTCGTGGGGCAGTCGCTCACCGAACTGCTCGCCAAGGGCCCCCTCGAACCCCAGCGCGCCGCCGGCCTCGTCGCCGAGGCCGCCGAGGCGCTCGCCGCGGCCAACGCCACCGGCATCCACCACCTGAGCCTCACCCCCGGCAAGCTCATGTGGAGCGCCGGCGGTGCGGTGAAGGTCACCGGCATCGGCGTCGACGCCGCCCTGCGCGGCATCAGCACCGAGGACCCCTTCGCCGCCGACGCCCAAGGACTCGGCCGGCTGCTGTACGCGGCCCTCACCGGCCACTGGCCCGGCGGCGAGCACAGCACGCTGCCGCCGGCGCCGATGTTCTCCGACCGGCCCAGCGAACCCGGCCAGATCCGCGCCGGCATCCCCGAGCGGTTCAACGACGTCGTGTGCCGCTCCGCGTTCCAGCGGCCCGGCCGCGGCGCGCCGCTGCGCAGCGCCAAGGAGTTCGCGCAGGAGCTCAGCGACATCCCGCGGATGGTCCCCATCCCGGTCGGCTCCACCTACGCCCCGCCCCCGGCGCGGCAGCGGGCCGTCACCAACGCAGCGGCATCGGGCGGCGCAGCGGCGCCGCCCCGCGCGCCGCACCCGCACCGCAGGCAGTCCGGCGGCGGTTCCGGGTCGCCGCTGACCAAGGCACTCGTGGGGGCCGTCGCGCTGCTGGTCCTCGCTGTCGTCGTCCTCGGCGCGTGGACCCTCGGCGGCATGGGCGAGGGCGCGCCGACCGCCCAGGAGGGCGGCAAGGACGACCCCGCGAAGGGCAAGCCCGAACTCACCGTCCTCGAACCGCAGGGAGCGAAGGGCTTCGACCCCGGCGGCGACGGCAGCGAGCACGACGGCAAGGCCAAGCTCGCCATCGACGGCGACCCCTCGACCTCATGGCGGACCGAGGGGTACAACAGCGCCGACTTCGGGAATCTGAAGAGCGGCGAGCCCGGTGTCGGGCTCCTCATCGACATGGGCGCCGAGACCGAGATCCACGAGGCCACGGTCGCCCTCGGCGGGTCCGGGCAGTCCACGTTCGAGCTCAGGGTGGGCGACTCCCCCGATCTGTCCGCACTGGAGTCTGTCGGAGAAGGGAGTGGGAGCGGCGGCGAAGTCCCCGTTAAGCTGTCGTCCCCCGTTAAGGGCCGCTATGCCCTGGTGTGGTTCACTGAGATCCCTCCGGACGGCGGCAAGTATCGGGGCGAGGTCAACGAGGTCGAGCTGCGCGGGACTACGTGAACACGGTGACTGACCCTGTCCAGGAGCTTCCCGACAAGGAAGTGCTGGCCAGGCATACACAGGGCGATGAGCAGGCTTTCGGCGAGCTGGTACGGCGCCACCGAGAGCGCATGTGGGCTGTCGCCATCCGTGTCCTCGGCGATCCCGAAGAGGCCTCCGACGCCCTCCAGGACGCGTTCCTCTCGGCGTTCCGGGGCGCCCACCGCTTTCGAGGCGAGGCCATGGTCAGCACATGGCTGCACCGCATCGTCATCAACGCCTGCCACGACCGCATGCGCCGCAAGATGGTCCGCCCCGCGGTGCCCACCGACGACGTCAACCTCGACCTCCTCGCCCAGCAGAGCCACAAGGGCACCGTCCCCGACCCAACCGGCAAGAGCGACGCCGCGATGGACGTCCACGCTGCGCTCGACCGGCTGCCCGCCGAGCAGCGCCTCGCCCTGGTCCTGGTCGACATGCTCGGCTACCGGGTCGAAGAGGCCGCGCAGATCCTCGAAGTCGCCGCCGGAACGGTGAAGAGCCGCTGCGCACGCGGCAGGTCGAGACTTCTCCCATATCTTTCCCATCTCAGGAACCCTGAGCCGCCGCAGGACGTCACATCTCCGAGAGGAGGTGGCAAGAGGTCGTGACGTCTCATGTCGACACGGAGACCCTCGCACTACTGGCCGAAGGACTGCTGGAAGACGGCGAGGAGCGCTCCGTACAGGCTCACGTGTCCGAGTGCGCGCAATGCAGTGACCAACTCGTTGCGCTCAGTGATGTGACCCGTGTGCTGGCGGAGGTGCCCGCCCCGCCCATCCCCGACGGCCTCGCCGGCCGCATCGACGACGCCCTCCGCGCCGAGCGCGAGCGCCAGGCGGCGGCGTCCGACCCCGGCGATCCCGCCGACACCGGCGCGGCCGACTCCGCCGGCGCGGCGATCCCCATCCAGCGGCGGCGCGGCCCGTCGAAGTGGATGCCCTACCTCGTCGCAGCGGCGGCAGGGGTGTTCGTCATCGGCGGCGGCGCTGCCGTCGTCCAGGGACTCACCGCCTCCGCCCCGCCGGAACAGGCCGGCTCGTCGCCGAAGGGCGCCACCGGCGGCCCCGACGCCGCCCTCCCCTACCAGCCGTCGGTCGTCGCGAGCGGCACCGAGTACACCGCCGACGGCCTCAGCGGGCAGGCCGCCGACCTCATCGCCGAGTCCGAACCCCTCTCCGCCAGCAAGGGCCCTGAGAGCAACGCTGAGGGCTCGGAGAACTCGGCCCTGTCCGCACCACCCGAGACCCCCACAGGCGTCTCCTCGTGCATCCACAAGCTCTCTGGCGATGACTCCCGCCGCCCGGTGCTCATCGACATCGCCAGTTTCGCCCCCGGCGACGGCGCGGCGAAGGGCGAGGACGCCTGGGTGCTCGTCTACGAGGCGAAGGGCGGGTCCGGGTACGACGTCCGCGTCGTCACGCCCGAATGCACCGAGGCCGGCGACGCCACCGTCGCGCCGTCCCAGGTCGGCCCCGGCGACTGACCCCGCCCAGTAGGGCATCCGCGCAGCTCAGATGTTGTACGGCGCCGCGATACGATGCGCATTTCGCGGCGTCGCGCCCGCAGGGAATTGGCGACGCCTACCATCTGTTGGTACTGAACGACCTTCCCGACCGCGGCGGCCGCCCCAGTGGCCGTGCTGAGTGTTCAAGGAGCCCACGAGCGTGAGCGACGTCCGTAACGTGATCATCATCGGATCGGGGCCCGCCGGCTATACCGCTGCGGTCTACGCCGCCCGCGCGGAGCTCAAGCCGCTGATCTTCGAAGGCGCCATCACCGCCGGTGGGGCGCTCATGAACACCACCGAGGTCGAGAACTTCCCCGGGTTCACCGACGGCATCCTCGGGCCCGACCTCATGGACAACATGCGCAAGCAGGCCGAGCGGTTCGGTGCCGAACTCGTCACCGACGACGTCACCGAGGTCGACCTTGAGGCCACCCCCAAGGTCGTGAAGGTGGGCGACTCCACCTACTACGCGCACACGGTCATCATCGCCACCGGGTCCCAGCACCGCAAGATCGGCATCCCCGGTGAGGACGAGTTCTCCGGCCGCGGCACGTCCTGGTGCGCCACCTGCGACGGCTTCTTCTTCCGCGACAAGGACATCGCCGTTGTCGGCGGGGGCGACACCGCCATGGAGGAGGCCACGTTCCTCACCCGCTTCGCGCGCTCGGTCACGATCATCCACCGCCGCGAGGAGCTGCGCGCCAGCAAGATCATGCAGGACCGCGCCCTCAACGACGAGAAGATCAGCTTCGTGTGGAACAGCGAGGTCGTGGAGGTCCTCGGCGACAAGCGTATGACCGGTGCGCGACTGCGCAACCGCATCACCGGTGAGGAAGGTGTCCTCGACATCACCGGCCTGTTCATCGCCGTCGGCCACGACCCCCGCGTCGAGCTCTTCAAGGGCCAGCTCGACCTCGACGACGACGGCTACCTCGCCGTCGCCGCACCGACCACGGCGACCAACATCCCGGGTGTCTTCGGGTGCGGCGACGTTGTCGACCACAGCTACCGCCAGGCCATCACGGCCGCCGGCACCGGCTGCTCGGCGGCGCTCGACGCAGAGCGCTACCTCGCACATCTCGCCGACGCCTGAACACGCACCGCGCCAACCGACACACCCCGAGGAGTATCCACCGTGGGCAAGCTCAAAGAGGTCACCGACGACAGCTTCGACGTTGACGTCCTGAAGAGCGACAAGCCGGTGCTGGTCGACTTCTGGGCCGACTGGTGCGCACCCTGCCGCCTGCTCAGCCCGATCCTGGAGGAGATCCAGGCGGAGAACCCCGAGAAGATCTCCATCGTCAAGCTGAACGTCGACGAGCAGCCCAACGTCCCGCGCGAGTACGGCGTGATGCGGCTGCCGACGATGAACCTGTACAAGGACGGCGAGGTCGTCAAGCAGATCAGCGGCGCCAAGCCGAAGTCGAAGTTGCTGAAGGACCTCGAAGAGTTCATGTAGGCCGTGTTTCACGTGAAACAGAACGACCCCCGGCGTGTTCGCCGGGGGTCGTCGTTCGTTCGTGCCGGGGAGATCCCCGTAGGGAAGCCGCGTGTTTCACGTGAAACACGCGGCTGATCCGAGCGGTGCACCCGCCGCGCGGGCGCCAGGACGGCCGTAGCGGAGCGACAGGCGCGCGGTCCGCGCCGGCACCGCCGCAGCCACCCCGAACGCCGCAGCGCCCTCCTGGGCGCCGCACGCGCCGGGCCGCACTCCTCGATCGGACCGCCGGCGACTCGGCGCGAACGGTGCGGCGATCGACCAATCGACACGGCGACACATCGACATGGACCGGCCGGACAGCGGCGGCTCTTATTCGGCGCTCGCCGGTGCCATGTTGGCGATGATGCGCTCCAGGTCCTCCATGGTGGCGAACTCGACCACGATCTTCCCCTTATTGCGCCCCATGTTGACCTTCACCCGGGTGTCGAAGCGGTCGGAAAGTCGACTTGCCAATTCCTCGATTTGCGGCGAAGTCTCCTGCCGGGCCGGAACGCTGCGCTTCGCGGGCGCGGGACTGGTCTCGCGCAGGGTGATGATCTCCTCCAGCGCCCGCACCGAGAGTCCCTCTTCGTTGATGCGGCGCGCGAGGTGGTCCTGGGTCTCGGAGTCCTCGACGGACAGCAGCGCCCTGGCGTGCCCCGCACTGATGATGCCCGCGGCGACCCTGCGCTGAACGGCCGGCGACAGGTTCAGCAGCCGCAGCGTGTTGGTGATGTGCGGGCGCGAGCGCCCCACCCGCCCGGCGAGCTCCTCGTGGGTGGCGCCGAAGTCGTCGAGGAGCTGCTGGTATGCCGCCGCCTCTTCGAGCGGGTTGAGCTGCTGGCGGTGCAGGTTCTCCAGGAGGGCGTCGCGCAGCAGGTCGTCGTCGCCGGTCTCGCGCACAATGGCGGGGATGCGGTCGAGCCCCGCCTCTTTGCTCGCCCGCCAGCGCCGCTCCCCCATGATCAGTTCGTACTTCGGCTCGGCGCCGTCCTCGATCCGGCGCACCACGACCGGCTGGAGCAGCCCCACCTCGGTGATGGAGGCCTTCAGCTCGGCGAGGGCGTCCTCGTCGAAGTGGGTGCGGGGCTGCCGCGGGTTCGGCGTGATGCGGAGGACCGGCACCTCTTCGAGGTAGGCGCCGTCGACCGGGGCGGGGTCGGAACGGGACGACCCGTTCTCGGCGGGGACCGCCGGCACCACCGGCCCCTGAGGAATGAGCGCCCCCAGTCCCTTACCCAGACCGCGCCGCTGCTGGCTCACCGGCGTCTCCCTTCGTGTCAGTTCGTCACTGCCCTGTATCGGCACGGTAGGCGATCTCCCGAGAAGCTTCCATGTAGGCCACAGCGCCTGTGGACGACGGATCATAGGTCATGACGGACTGCCCATAACTGGGCGCCTCCGAGACCCGGACACTGCGCGGGACGACGGAGTCGAGCACCAGGCCGCCGAAGTGCGACCGCACCTCGTCGGCCACCTGGGATGCCAGCCGCGTCCTGGCGTCGTACATGGTGAGCACGATGGTGCTGATCGCCAGGGTCGGATTCAGGTGCGACTTCACCAGATCGACGTTGCGGAGCAGCTGTCCGAGCCCTTCGAGCGCGTAGTACTCGCACTGGATCGGGATGAGCACCTCGTCACAGGCGACCATCGCGTTGACCGTCAGGAGACCGAGAGACGGCGGGCAGTCGATGAGGATGTAGTCGACCTCGCTGGTGTCATAGGCCGAGAGAGCGCGCTTCAGCCGCGCCTCGCGGGCGACGAGCGAGACGAGTTCGATCTCGGCACCGGCGAGGTCGATGGTCGCGGGGACACAGCTGAGTCCCGGAATCCCCTCGACCGGCCGCGTCACCTCGGCCACCGACTGGTCCTCGACCAGGCAGTGGTAGATGGACTGGGTGTCGGAGCCCCGCTCCATGCCCAGTGCTGTCGAGGCGTTCCCCTGGGGGTCGAGGTCGACAACGAGGACGCGCTGGCCGTGCATCGCCAGTGAGGCGGCGATATTGACGGTGGTGGTCGTCTTGCCGACCCCGCCCTTCTGGTTGGCGACGCTCATGATCCGGCACTCTTTGGGCCGCGGCCATTGGCCGTCGTTCCGACCTCGGACGGACATCGCGGCCCGCGCAGCACGGGCGATGGGCGTATCCAAGCCCGCACCGGGGCCTTCGCCGGAGTCGGTCACCCTGTCGATATCCACATCAGGCGCTATGTCGACAGAGAGACTTCCCTCCCAGTGCGATGTTCCACGTGAAACATTGGTCTCCGAGACCGGGTTCAACGAGAACTCCGAGTGTGCGACCGCACTGGTTTCACGTGAAACGTGTGCACCGTCGGTGTGATTCTGGGGCACGAATGAGTTCACCTCTTCCGTCCGCGCTTAGCTCTGCCGCCCGGCGTGCGCTGGGACTTGGTCGGGGCGGCCTGTGCGCTCCCGGTCGTGACGGTTACGCGGACGACCGTGGTAGCCGGATCGACCTTACCGTGGCCGACTCGGATCACCTCTGCAACGCATGGGCGTTGCTTGGACAAATCTTTGCGCGCGGCCGCCAATTCTGCCGCCGCCTGCTCACCCTTCAGCGCGAGGAGGCTACCGTCCTTCCGGAGCAGTGGCAGCGCCCACCCCGCAAGCCGCGTGAGCGGAGCGACCGCACGGGCGGTCGCGATGTCGGCCGTTATCTCGCCGCGGGCGTCCTCGGCGCGGCCCCGGTGCACGACGACATTGTCGAGACCCAACTCCGCGACGCACTCGCGCAGGAAGACGGTTCGCCGCAGGAGCGGCTCGACAAGGGTGATCGACAGATCAGGTCGCAGAATGCCCAGCACCACGCCGGGCAGGCCGGCACCCGAACCGATGTCGACCACGTCCACGCCGGCGGGGATCGCCTCCTCCACCACGGCGCAGTTCATCACGTGGCGGTCCCACAGCCGGGGCACTTCGCGGGGGCCGATAAGCCCGCGCTCGACTCCTGCGACGGCGAGTAGCTCGGTGTACCGCGCTGCGGTCGCGAATCGCTCCCCGAAGAGTGTCCGGGCTCCGTCGGGTGCCGACAGTTCCATGCCCGGCTCCTGGCTCGGTTCGGCACCCTGGGCAGGCGTCATCAGCCACCACCTTGATCTCAACATCTACAAATCAGTAGGTCGACAACTCGATGAGTCGGTATGCGGTTGCCGCACCCCGTCCACACGCGGTTCGCGCACCGCGGGAGCGTGCGTCAGCGTCCGCGTCGACCCGTACTCCTCAGTCGAGGCGGGCGCGGGGCGCGCGTGCACCGCGGCATTCCGCACACATGAACGGGCGCCCCTCACGATCTTATGCGTGAGAGGCGCCCGTTCCTTCCAGCTATGCGGCCCTAGGTTTCACGTGAAACCTAGCTTGCCGGGTGGACCACGACGAAGCGGTTGGGCTCCTCGCCCTCCGACTCGCTGCGGAGACCGGCCGCCGCGATGGCGTCGTGGACGACCTTGCGCTCGAAGGGGGTCATCGGCGCGAGCGGCTTGATCTCACCGCTCTGCTTCACCTCATCGGCGGCCTCGGCCCCGATCCGGGACAGGGTCTTGCGGCGCGCCTCGCGGTATCCGCCGATGTCGAGCATCAGGCGGCTGCGGCTGCCGGTCGTGCGGTGCACCGCCAGCCGGGTGAGCTCCTGAAGCGCCTCCAGGACCTCGCCCTTCTCCCCGATCAGCTCATCGAGTTCGCTGCTGCCCACGACGGACACCAACGCACGGTCGCCTTCGACATCCATGTCGATATCGCCGTCGTAGTCGGCGATGTCGAGCAGGCCCTCGATGTAGTCGGCGGCGATATCGCCCTCGTTCTCCAAGTCTTCGACTTCGACGGTCTCGGCCGCCTCGGCCGTGTCGTCGGATTCAGTCGGCTCGGGGGCATCCACTACTGCGACGTTGGCGCGGATCTCCTCCGCGTCGGTGTTGCCGTTGCTCACAGCGAGCTGTCTCCTTAGGTCGCGATTGCTCCGGATCCGCGTTCCAGGGGCTGACGCCTACGCGAACGACCGGCACTCACGTGAACGGTGTTTACTCGATCGGGTGCGTTGCCGTTCGGCCTCGAACCCGGTCAGAACCCTGCTATCGCCGATTCTGCGAACCACCACCGCCGCGCTTTGAGCGCGACTGCTTCTTCGGCTGCTTACGCTCGATCTTAGGCTGTTCGACCGGCTCCGACGGCGTCTCCTTGCGCTTGCCGAACAAGCCCTTCGCCGAACCGTTGGCAGCGCCGTTGGCCGATCCGTTCGCCGACCCGCCGGACTTGGTCGACCCGCCGGTCTTCGCGTCGTCGTCGGCCGAGGGCGTGGGGTGCTTCTTGTACAGGAAGTGCTGCTGCCCCATGGTCCAGGTGTTGTTGCTGACCCAGTAGATCAACACGCCGATGGGCATCCCGAGACCGAAGAGGCCGAACGCGGGCGCCATGTACATCATGATCTTCTGGGTCTGCGCCATGGGGTTGTCGGGCATCGCCGCCATCTGCGCGGCGTTGCGCTGCATGCTCTGGCGCATGGTGAGGAACGTGGTCCCGCCCATGATGATGCAGGCGATGACGATGACGACCTTCGCCATGATGGGGTCGGCACCGTACTTCTCAAGCTCCGCCTCGGAACTCATGAACTGGGCCGCGATCGGTGCGTGGAAGACCAGCGCGCCGCGCGCGCTCTCGACCAGCTCCTGGGTGAAGCCGTACTGCGCCTGCCCCTGCGCGACGCTGCGGAGGACGCTGAACAGTGCGAAGAACACCGGCATCTGGAGGAGCAGCGGAAGACAGCCCATGAGCGGGTTGGTGCCCGTCTCCTTGAACAGCTTCATCTGCTCCTGCTGCTGGCGCTGCTTGTCGTTCTTGTAGCGCTCGCGCATCTTCGTCAGTTGCGGCTGGATGTCCTGCATCTTGCGCTGCGTGTGCATCTGCTTCACGAACAGCGGCATCATGATGATCCGCATGAGCACGGTGAGCAGCACAATGGACAGGCCCCACGCCCACCCGCTGTCGGGATCGATGCCGATAGCCGTCAGGCCCGAGTGGATCTGGATCAGCACCCAGCCGACAATGTTGTAAAGCCAGTCCAGCACCGGCCAACTCCCTCTACTTCAGTCCAGCTACAGGCCCGATTGGCCGGGTACGACGTCGCCGTCGCCCCCGGCCTCGGGTCGGTCGGATCGGTGGCGGTATTCCCACGACGCGGTGGCACCGGGTCGAGCCCCCCTGCGGTGAACGGATGGCACCGGGAGATTCTCCGCACGCTCAGCCACAGGCCCCGCAGCGCGCCGTGGACGCGGAGCGCCTCAACGGCGTAGGCGCTGCACGAGGGGTAGAAACGACAGACGGGGGGGAACATTGGGCTGATGAACCGCTGGTATCCCCGGATGGGCACGATGAGGACCCGCGCCGCGAAATTGGGTCTGTCGTCGGTCATCTACTTCGCCAAGTCGGTGCCGGCGTGCGCGGTTCGCGGGGCGTGGTCGTCGCGCCCCTTGCGACGGCGTGTCGCGTTCGGGCGCAGGACGGACCGCAGTGCCCCGTCCAACTGCGCACCCAGCAGGTCGGATGCCTGGGTGGCCGCTGATGGCTTCGCTCGTACTACCAGCAGGCTACCCGGCGCCAGGAGAGAGGTCCGATCGCGCATCAGATGGCGCAGCCGCCGCTGGACCCGCTTGCGGACCACGGCGCCCCCCACCGCCTTGCTCACGATGAACCCGACCCTCGGCGGGGCGGCGGAGCCGGCGGCGGTGCCGTCCGGGCCGGGCACGTGGCTCACGGCCAGCGATTCGCGGCCGGCGCGGCGCCCCGCGCGCATGACGTGCGAGAACTCGGCTCCGCTGCGCATGCGGTTCTCACGGGGCAACATCGGGGACCGTCCTGGAACGTCCTGGCACACAAGAATCGGACCGGCTGCCGAAACGGGCAGGCCGGTCCGTCGTGACAATAGATCGCGAGGCGACTCGAAAGGCTACTGGCTGACGGTCAGCCGCGTGCGCCCCTTGCTCCGGCGCGCCGCGATGATCGCGCGCCCGGCGCGGGTGCGCATGCGCAACCGGAAACCGTGGGTCTTGGCGCGACGCCGGTTGTTCGGCTGGTACGTACGCTTGCTCACTGCTGGGCTCCAGGGCGTTCAGGGACTTCTACGGCTGGCCCCGCTGGAGCGGGGCCCGGTGTTCGTGCTCGACACGGTGCTGCGCGGTCGGACCGGAGATCGCAGCGCGGTGAAGCCGAGAGGTCGCGCCGGGGTTGACGCTGTGCGCGGGTTCCGAGCCGGTCGGCCGTGCGGCCGGATGCGGGTTCGGGCGCCGTCAGCGTGCACAGACGGATATCGACTCAAGCATAAAGAACATACGGGCATCGCCGGTACCGGTCAAATCGGCGCACGTCCGCCGCAGCGGTGGACCTGGGGGAACACCGCCGAAACGGGCGGTCGCGCGGTACCCGGCAGGGCCGCGGGGCGGTGTTGTGCACACCTGTGGAGAACAGCTTATCCACAGACTGTGCGCCCAGTGGGGCGCGGCCTAGGCTGTGGATTGCACGCGCGGCCGACTTATCCCCAAGCACCGCGGTCCGAGGCGTGCGAGCACGTGTCCACAGGCTGTGAACAACCCGTCTCACCTGCCGCTTGTGGATAAGTCGTGCGAGCACGCCCGGATCTGAGAAGCTGTGTACAACCCGGTGCACAACCTGTGGACGACCCCCGAAACCTGTGGAAGCACGGAGGTAACCGGCATCCGCCCGACCGCATGCCCGCACAGCACGTTGTACACAGCATCTCCACACCTTCCGGGTGGTTACCCACAGGCGGCCGGGCGCCCGCGCGCCGACGCGCCCCGCGGGCCGGTGCGCGGCGCACCGCGCCGGGTACCGGGCCGACCCTGGAGAATGGGGAGGTCGTGCGCGCGGCCGCGGCCGACGGCCGGCGGCGCGGGCCCGGCACACCGGAAGGCACAGCGGCGAACCGCCGAAAGGGGACGGATCATGGCAGGTCACCGTGTCTGAGGCGAACGTCAACCTGGCAATGGTGTGGATGAGCGTCCTCGACAGCCTCGACAACAGCGCGCTGCCGCCCCAGCAGCGCGCCTGGCTGCCGCAGACCCGGCCGCTCGGCCTGGTCGAGAACACCGTGGTGCTGGCGGCGCCCAACCAGTTCGTCAAGGACATCCTCGACACCCGCCTGCGCCCCGCCATCAGCAAGGCCCTCTCCGGCGAACTCGGACGCGACATCCAGGTGGCCGTCGTCACCGTCGACCCGACCTCCGTCCAGGCGCCGCCGCCCAGCATGCCCGCGCCGCCCGCGGCCCAGCCGCCGCAGTACGAGCAGTACGAGCAGCAGCCGGCGCGCCCCCCGCAGGCCCCCGACCCCGCCCCGCGGCAGCACCCCGCCCCCGCCCCGCAGCACTGGGACCCCCGCCCCGACCTCGGCGGGCACCGTCCCGAGGAGCAGTGGCGCCAGCCCGCCAGCGGCGCCGAGGACCTGCCCGGTGCCCCGGCGTACGCCGAGACCCTGCCCGACGGCCAGTTCGGCCACCCCTCCCCCGGTGACTTCGGCGGGCGCGACCCGCGGGCGCGCGGCATGGCGGGGCCCGGCGCCGCCGATCGCGGCGACCACCAGCCGCCGCAGTACGACCAGCCGCAGTACGACCACGGGTACGCCGGGCAGCCCCAGCACGGCTATCCGCAGCGCCACGGGGGCCCCGAGCACGGACGCGGCGACGACCTGCTCGCACCCGCCGAGCCCCCCGCCCACCAGCACGGCCCCGACAACGGCGGCGCCGGGTACGCCCCGTACTCCGGCCCTCCCGGCCCCGGCGCACAGCCCGAGGGCGGCCGCCCGCCCGAGCCGCACGACCCCCGCGCGGCCGGCCCGGCCACACCGCACGACCCCCGGCAATGGGAGCAGCAGCGGCACTGGGACGCCCCCAACCGCTGGGAGACCCCGCGCTGGGACGCCCGGCCCGTCGACCGGCAGGACGACGCGCCCGGCCCGCAGGGCCCCGAGGGTCCGGGCGACACGTTCCCCGGCCCCGTCCCGCCGCCGGCGCCGGTCCGGCCCGACACCTCCGGCGGGAACCAGCCGCACACCTCGGCCGAACCGGCCCGGCTGAACCCGAAGTACACCTTCGACACCTTCGTCATCGGGTCCAGCAACCGGTTCGCGCACGCGGCGGCCGTCGCCGTCGCCGAGGCGCCGGCCAAGGCGTACAACCCGCTGTTCATCTACGGCGGTTCGGGGCTGGGCAAGACCCACCTGCTGCACGCCATCGGGCACTACTCGCAGCGCCTGTACGAGGGGTCGCGGGTCAGGTACGTCAGCTCCGAGGAGTTCACGAACGAGTTCATCAACTCGATCCGCGACGGCAAGGCCGACGGCTTCCGCCGGCGCTACCGCGACATCGACGTGCTGCTGGTGGACGACATCCAGTTCCTGGAGAACAAGGAGCAGACGCAGGAGGAGTTCTTCCACACGTTCAACACGCTCCACAACTCCAACAAGCAGATCGTCATCTCCAGCGACCGGCCGCCCAAGCAGCTGATGACGCTGGAGGACCGGTTGCGCAACCGCTTCGAGTGGGGGCTCATCACCGACGTCCAGCCGCCGGAGCTGGAGACCCGGATCGCGATCCTGCGCAAGAAGGCCGCCCAGGAGCGGCTGGCGGCGCCGCCCGAGGTCCTGGAGTTCATCGCCAGCAAGATCTCCACGAACATCCGGGAACTCGAAGGCGCGCTGATCCGGGTGACCGCGTTCGCCAGCCTGAACCGCCAGTCGGTCGACCTGCACCTGACCGGGATCGTGCTGAAGGACCTGGTGCCCAGCGACGAGGGCCCCGAGATCACCGCGTCGGCGATCATGGCGCAGACCGCGTCCTACTTCGGGCTGAGTACCGACGACCTGTGCGGCACGTCCCGTTCGCGGGTCCTGGTGACCGCCCGGCAGATCGCCATGTACCTGTGCCGCGAGCTCACGGAGCTCTCCCTGCCCAAGATCGGCCAGCAGTTCGGCGGGCGCGACCACACGACGGTCATGCACGCCGACCGCAAGATCCGGTCGCTCATGGCGGAGCGCCGCTCGATCTACAACCAGGTGACCGAGTTGACGAACCGCATCAAGCAGCAGTCGTCGACCATCTGAAGGCGGCGCCGCCGCCCGATGCGTCCGGGTTCTCCCCAGGACGGGCGGCATTTCTGTGGAAAACCGGTGGATAACCCTGCGGATAACCGGCCTGATCCTGTGGGAAAGCTGTGGACGTCCTGTGCATTGCCGCGCGGCCCGCATCGGCGGGGGCCGCCGGTCCTGTGGGAAACCGGTGGATAACCCGTGGATAACCGGTGGAAAAACTCGCATCGGGGTGTGGACGGCATTTCCGCGTCCACAGCACCGCCGGTTCTCCACACCCGTCGCCCACAGGGTCGGTGGACAAAAATTCACGGGATGAACTGCACGAACAGTGGTTATCCACAGTATCCACAGGACCTATTACTACTACGCCACCTAGAGAGCAATTGAGGCGTGAAAACCAGGGTCGGCCCGATTCTGTGGACAACCCGCCTCTTCGCGGTTCGGCCCCCTCCGACGCCTTCGGCGCAGCGGCGAACAGAGCACTCGGCGACGACCCCGAAACGAGACCGGTCCACTGTCGCGTCGTGCAGCGGACCGCACCGAATCCGGGTACGGTGTGAACCCGCCCCCCGACACGTCCCCAGGGTGTGCACAACGACGACCGGTCTCCGCTCGTCACCGGCCCTGCCGCGGGCGGCGGCCACTGCCGCGCAGCTCAGCGGGGGCGCACAGCTCTTGTCGAAGAAGGAGAGTTCGGATCGTGAAGTTCCGGGTCGAACGCGACGTACTCGCCGACGCCGTCGCCTGGACGGCCCGCACCCTGCCCACCAGGCCGTCGGTGCCCGTTCTCGCGGGCATGCTGCTCGACGCCGGTGAGGTCGACGGCAGGGCGCGCCTGAAGCTCTCCAGCTTCGACTACGAGGTGTCCGCGCAGGTCTCCGTCGACATCGACGTCGAAGAGCCGGGCACCACACTGGTCTCCGGCCGCCTCCTCGCCGAGATCACCCGCAACCTCCCTCCACAGACTGTAGAGATCAGCACCGACGGCGCCAAGGTCGTGGTGTCCTGCGGCAGCGCGAAGTTCACCCTGCTGACCCTGCCTGTGGAGGACTACCCCACGCTGCCCGACATGCCCGGCACCACCGGGTCCATCGGCAGCGACGTCTTCGCCGCTGCGGTGAGCCAGGTGGCGGTCGCCGCAGGCCGCGACGACACCCTGCCCATGCTCACCGGTGTGCGGGTCGAGATCGAGGGCGACACCGTCACCCTCGCGTCCACCGACCGCTACCGGCTGGCGGTGCGCGAGCTGACCTGGTCGCCGGAGAACCCCGAGCTGTCCGCTGTGGCGCTCATCCCCGCCAAGACCCTCGCCGACACCGCCAAGTCGCTCACCTCGGGTGCCGAGATCAGCGTCGCGCTGGCCGCGGCCGAGGGCGGCGAGGGCATGATCGGGTTCGAGGGCGGCGGCCGCCGGACCACCTCGCGGCTCCTCGACGGCGACTTCCCGAAGTACCGCGCCCTGCTGCCCGACTCCTTCAACGCCGTCGCCGAGGTGCAGAAGTCCGAGATCATCGAGGCCGTCAAGCGGGTCTCGCTGGTCGCCGAGCGCAACACCCCGCTCCGGCTGGCCTTCAGCGAGGGCCAACTCGTCCTCGAAGCGGGCACCGGCGACGAAGCGCAGGCCGTCGAGGTGCTCGAGGCGAACTTCGAGGGCGACGACATCGAGATCGCGTTCAACTCCGGGTTCCTGGTCGACGGCCTCTCCGCCATCGACTCCGACATCGCCCGGCTCCAGTTCACGACCTCGACCAAGCCGGCCATCATCACGGGCAAGCCGGCCGAGGAAGGCGCCACCGTCGGCTACCGGTACCTCATCATGCCGGTCCGCCTTTCCGGCTAGGCCTTCTTGGTGCGGCGTTGCCCGGCCGGTAGGCTCGTGCGTCGGTGTCGACATAGCAGTTCGTCCACATGTCCACAGGTCGCTGGGGGGATACGGGTATGCAGCTTGGGCTGATCGGGCTGGGCAAGATGGGCGGCAACATGGCGGCCCGCCTGCGGGAGAAGGGGCACGAGGTCGTCGGGTTCGACCGCGATCCCGCGGTGCGCGACGTCGGCAGCATCGCCGACCTCGTCGATCGCCTGGCCGCGCCGCGACTCGTGTGGGTCATGGTGCCCGCCGGCGGGCCCACGGCCGAGACCGTCCGGGAGCTCGGCTCGCTGCTGTCCCCCGGCGACATCGTGGTCGACGGCGGCAACTCGCACTACGTCGACGACCGCGCGCATGCCGAGGAGCTCGCCGAGCGGGGTGTCCACTACATCGACGCCGGCGTGAGCGGCGGTGTGTGGGGCCGCCAGAACGGCTACGGGATCATGGTGGGCGGCGCCGCCGAGGACGTCGAGCGGGCGCGGCCGGTCTTCGACGCCCTCACGCCCGACGAAGGCGGCGGGTTCGTCCACGCCGGGTCGGTCGGCGCCGGGCACTTCGTGAAGATGGTCCACAACGGCATCGAGTACGGCATGATGCAGGCGTTCGCCGAGGGCTACGAGATCATGGCGGCGTCCGACATCGTCGACGACGTCCCGGGCACCTTCGACAGCTGGCGCGAGGGCACCGTCGTCCGCTCCTGGCTGCTCGACCTGCTGGTGAACGCGTTGCGGGACGACCCCGAGCTCGCCGGGCTGCGCGGGTACGCCCAGGACTCCGGCGAGGGCCGGTGGACCGTCCAGGCCGCCATCGACCACGCGGTCCCCGCGCCCGCCATCACCGCGGCCCTGTTCGCGCGGTTCGCGTCGCGGCAGGACGACAGCCCCGCGATGAAGGTCGTCGCCGCGTTGCGCAACCAGTTCGGCGGCCACGCGGTCACCAAGGCCGAGGGCGATCCCGCCGTCCCCGAGTAGACCGCCCGGTTTCACGTGAAACCGGCAGGTCCGCACGCATCGGCAAAGGAGGCCAGATGTACGTCTCCCATCTGCAACTGGCCGACTACCGCTCCTATGAGTCGGCGCAGCTGGAACTCGCCCCCGGCATCAGCACGTTCGTCGGCCCCAACGGCCAGGGCAAGACCAACCTCGTCGAGGCCATCGGCTATGTCGCCACACTCGGCAGCCACCGTGTGGGCACCGATGCGCCGCTGGTCCGCAAAGGGGCCGAGCGCGCCATCATCCGCGCGGCGGTCGTCAAGGACGACCGCCGCGCGGTCATCGAGTTGGAGATCAACCCCGGCCGGGCGAACCGGGCCCGGCTGAACCGCGCCCCGGCGACCCGTCCGCGCGAGATCCTCGGCCTGCTCCGCACCGTGCTCTTCGCGCCCGAGGACCTCGCCCTGGTCAAGGGCGACCCCGGCGAGCGGCGGCGGTTCCTGGACGACCTGCTGGTCGCCCGTACCCCCCGGCTCGCGGGGGTCCGCGCCGATTACGAGCGGGTCCTCAAGCAGCGCAACGCCCTGCTGAAGTCGGCCTCCGCGCGGTATTTCAAGCAGCGCAGCGAACCCGACCTCTCCACACTGGAGGTCTGGAACGAGCACCTGGCCGAGGCCGGTGCGGAGCTGCTCGCCGCCCGGCTCGGGCTGGTGGCCGAACTCCAGCCGCTCGTCGCCAAGTCCTACGGTGAGCTCACCACCTCGGGCGGGCCGCCGACCCTCCACTACCGCAGCACCGCGGTCCCCGAGGACTCCCCCCTCCCGACCGACCGCCCGGGCCTCGCCGCCGCCCTGCGCGAGACCATGGCGGAGTCCCGGACCCGCGAACTCCAGCGCGGCGTGAGCCTGGTCGGCCCGCACCGCGACGACCTCCGGCTGCACCTGGACGACCTGCCGGCCAAGGGCTACGCGAGCCAGGGCGAGTCCTGGTCGTTCGCGCTGTCCCTGCGGCTCGCGGGGTTCGAGCTGCTGCGCGCCGACGGCGACGATCCCGTGCTGATCCTCGACGACGTCTTCGCCGAACTCGACTCCGAGCGCCGCCGCAGGCTCGCCGAGCACGTGCGCACCGCGGAGCAGGTCCTGGTGAGCGCCGCGGTGCCGGGCGACATCCCCGAGGAGCTCCAGGGGACCCGGTTCCACGTCCACGAAGGCGAGGTCGCCCGTGTCTAGCGGCGCAGGCGGCGCGGGCGGCGCAGGCGGGCCCGGACCGGCCGACGGCGGTCCCGCCCCGGACGGCCCGGCCGGGCAGGACCCCCCCGCCTCGGGCATCGAGATGGCGCGCCAGGCGCTGGCGCAGGCGCGCGCGGCGGCCAAGGAGCGCGGCGGCCAACCGGGCGCGCAGCCGCGGCGGGTGCGCCGCGGGCCGCTGCGGTCGCGCCGCGAGCCGCAGCTGTTCGGCGACGCCGTCCGCTCCTGGCTGGCCGAGCACGGCTGGCAGGAGCAGGTCGCCATCGGCGGGGTGTTCGGCCGGTGGAACGAGATCGTCGGCGACTTCAACGCCCAGCACCTCCAGCCGGTCTCCTACGAGGAGGGCGAGCTGGTCGTCGCCGCCGATTCCGCCACCATGGCCACGCAGGCGCGCACGATGAAGCGCGAACTGCTGCGGCGCCTCAACGAGGAGCTGGGGCACGGCACGGTGCACAGCATCAAGGTGCAGGGGCCGGCCCGGGGGCAGAGCAAGGGGCGGTGGAAGGTGCGCTGATCCGCGCGGGCCGCCGTCCGGAACCGGACAGGAACCCTCTGGATCCCCCTGCTCACTCACCCGCACCAGGCGCACATTCGCTTCACAGGCCCGTTGCGGGCACTGAACGGCGCGGGGGATTGCGGATCCCCCCATCCGCGTGTAGGGATTCGGCTCCCGCTCTGTTCGTTCGTCCTCGTGTACCACAGCGCCGTTGATGGCATCTTCAGCCTCTACGCGCGGTATCATTGAGGAGGTTCTATGGACGCTTCCGCCGGTTAAACCCGCTCCAAGCGCGGGGCGCGGGACAAGGGGCGATCACGCGATCCCCGGCGGGATGTCCGACGATTCGGATGCCGCCCGGAATGGCCGCGTGACCTCCTTCAACGCGCCGCGGCGGGTAAAGCGTCCCTTGCTGGAGGGTGTGCACACTTGGCCTACGACGCTGAATCAATCACGGTCCTTGAAGGGCTTGAAGCGGTCCGCATGCGGCCCGGCATGTACATCGGCTCCACAGGCGAGCGCGGCCTCCACCACCTCGTCACCGAAATCGTCGACAACTCCGTCGACGAAGCCCTCGCCGGGTACGCCGACGCGATCGAGGTCGTGCTGCTGGCCGACGGCGGCGTGCGCGTCACCGACAACGGCCGCGGCATCCCCGTCGGGATCCACCCGGTCGAGCAGCGTCCCGCGGTCGAACTGGTCCTGACCACGCTGCACGCCGGCGGCAAGTTCGACAGCCAGTCCTACGCGGTGTCCGGCGGGCTGCACGGTGTGGGCGCCGCGGTCGTCAACGCGCTCTCCACCCGGCTCGACGTCGAGATCCGCACCGACGGCCACGTCTGGCGGCAGCGCTACGAGCTGACCCAGCCCGTCGCCCCCCTCGCCAAGGGCGAGGCCACCGACGAAACCGGCACCGACATCACGTTCTGGGCCGACGGCACCATCTTCGAGACCACCACCTACTCGTTCGAGACCCTCGCGCGGCGCATGCAGGAGATGGCGTTCCTCAACAAGGGGCTGTCCATCACCCTGCGCGACGAACGCCCCGAGTACATCGAGGACGACCCGGTCGTCAAGACCTACCACTACGAAGGCGGCCTGTCGGACTTCGTCCGCTACATCAACGCCACGAAGGACGCCGCGCACGACACCGTCATCGACTTCGAGGAGGAGGGCGACGGCATCGCGGTCGAGGTCGCGATGCAGTGGAACCACTCCTACACCTCGTCGGTGCACACCTTCGCCAACACGATCAACACCGCCGAGGGCGGCACCCACGAGGAGGGCTTCCGCTCGGCGCTGACCTCCATCGTCAACCGCTACGCGCGCGACCAGAAGCTGCTGCGCGACAAGGACGACAACCTCACCGGCGACGACGTCCGCGAGGGCCTCACGGCCATCATCTCGGTGAAGCTCACCGACCCCCAGTTCGAGGGGCAGACGAAGGCGAAGCTCGGCAACACCGAGGCGAAGTCCTTCGTGCAGCGGGTCTGCAACGAGCACCTGCGCGACTGGTTCGACCGCAACCCGGGCGAGGCCAAGGAGATCATCACCAAGGCCAACCAGGCGGCGCGCGCCCGCATGGCGGCCCGCCAGGCCCGCGACCTCACCCGGCGCAAGACCCTGCTGGAGTCCACCTCACTCCCCGGCAAGCTGTCCGACTGCCAGTCGACCGAGCCCGAGAAGTGCGAGGTCTACATCGTCGAGGGCGACTCCGCCGGCGGTTCGGCCAAGGGCGGGCGCGACCCCCAGTACCAGGCCATCCTGCCCATCCGCGGCAAGATCCTGAACGTCGAGAAGGCGCGCATCGACCGGATCCTCCAGAACAACGAGGTTCAGGCCATCATCACGGCCCTCGGCACGGGCGTGCACGACGACTTCGACATCGAGCGGCTCCGGTACCACAAGATCATCTTGATGGCCGACGCCGACGTCGACGGCCAGCACATCCGCACGCTGCTCCTGACCCTGCTGTTCCGGTTCATGAAGCCGCTGGTCGAGGCCGGCTACGTCTATCTGGCCCAGCCCCCGCTGTACAAGATCAAGTGGGACCAGCGCGGCAACGACGTCGACTACGTGTTCTCCGACCGCGAGCGCGACGAAGCCATCGAGCGCGGCATGGCCGCCGGCAAGCGCGACCCCCGCCCCCGCGACGGCGTCCAGCGGTTCAAGGGCCTCGGCGAGATGAACGCGCCGGAGCTGTGGGAGACCACCATGAACCCCGACAACCGCATGCTGGCGCAGATCTCCCTCGACGACGCCGCCCAGGCCGACGAGATGTTCAGCGTGCTCATGGGCGAGGACGTCGAAGCCCGGCGCAACTTCATCCAGCGCAACGCCCGCGACGTCCGCTTCCTCGACATCTGACAACGGGCCCCCGCGGGGGCTCAGCGCGGCAGCGAACGAACCAAGCGAAAAGGATCGACCTTCAGTGGCGGATGCGAACATCCCGGAAGCCCCCGAGGAAGACAACACCCCGCAGGCCCGCGTCGAACCGGTCGACATCCAGGTCGAGATGCAGCGCAGCTACCTCGACTACGCGATGTCCGTCATCGTCGGCCGGGCCCTGCCCGACGTCCGCGACGGCCTCAAGCCCGTCCACCAGCGCGTCCTGTACGCGATGTACGACGGCGGCTACCGGCCCGACCGCGGCTACTTCAAGTGCGCCCGCGTCGTCGGCGACGTCATGGGCAATTACCACCCGCACGGCGACTCCGCCATCTACGACACCCTGGTGCGCCTCGCGCAGACCTGGGCCATGCGGATGCCGCTGGTCGACGGCAACGGCAACTTCGGGTCGCCGGGCAACGACCCCGCGGCGGCCATGCGCTACACCGAGTGCAAGCTCGCGCCGCTGGCCATGGAGATGCTGCGCGACATCGACAAGGAGACCGTCGACTTCCGGCCCAACTACGACGGCCGCTCCGCCGAGCCCGTCGTGCTGCCGGCGCGGTTCCCGAATCTGCTGGTGAACGGCTCCGCAGGCATCGCGGTGGGCATGGCGACGTCCATCCCGCCGCACAACCTGCGTGAGGTCGCCGACGGCGTCAACTGGTTCCTGGAAAACCCCGAGGTCCCCGACGAGGAGCTGCTCGAAGCCCTCATCGAACGCATCAAGGGCCCCGACTTCCCGACCAACGGCCTGATCGTGGGCCGCCGCGGCATCGAGGACGCCTACCGCACCGGCCGCGGCTCCATCACCATGCGCGCCGTGGTCGAGGTCGAGGAGGACAGTCGGGGCCGCCAGTGCCTCGTCGTCACCGAGCTGCCCTACCAGGTCAATCCCGACAACCTCGCGCTGAAGATCGCCGACCTCGTCAAGGACGGCAAGATCACCGGCATCGCCGACGTCCGCGACGAAAGCAGCGGGCGCACCGGCCGGCGGCTCGTCATCGTGCTCAAGCGCGACGCCGTGGCCAAGGTCGTGCTGAACAACCTGTACAAGCACACCCAGCTCCAGGACACCTTCGGCGCGAACATGCTCGCCCTGGTCGACGGGGTGCCGCGCACCCTGCGGCTCGACCAGTTCATCCGGCTGTGGGTCACCCACCAGATCGAGGTCATCGTCCGGCGCACGCAGTACCTGCTGCGCAAGGCCGAGGAGCGCGCCCACATCCTGCGCGCGCTGCTCAAGGCCATCGACGAGATCGACGCCGTGATCGCGCTGATCCGCGCCAGCGCCTCGGCCGACGAGGCGAAGGCCGGGCTCATGGAGCTCCTGGAGATCGACGACATCCAGGCGCGCGCGATCCTCGACATGCAGCTCCGCAAGCTCGCCGCGCTGGAGCGCCGCCAGCTCACGTCCGAGTACGACGAGCTCATGACGATGATCAACGACTACAACGACATCCTGGCCCGGCCGGAGCGGCAGCGCGAGATCGTCCGCACCGAGCTGGCCGAGATCGTCGCGAAGTACGGCGACGACCGCCGTACGCACATCATCCCGTTCGAGGGTGACATGCGTATGGAGGACTTCATCGCCGAAGAGGACGTCGTCGTCACCATCACCCGCGGCGGCTACGCGAAGCGCACCCGGCTCGACAGCTACCGGGCGCAGAAGCGCGGCGGCAAGGGGGTGCGCGGGGCCCAGCTGAAGCAGGACGACATCGTCCAGCACTTCTTCGTGACCACCACGCACAACTGGATCCTGTTCTTCACCAACCAGGGCCGGGTGTACCGCACCAAGGCGTACGAGCTGCCCGAGGCGGCGCGCGACGCACGCGGGCAGCACGTGGCGAACCTGCTGGCGTTCCAACCCGACGAGCAGATCGCCCAGGTCATGTACCTGCGCGACTACAACGCCGCGCCGTACCTGGTGCTCGCCACCAAGCAGGGGCTGGTGAAGAAGTCGCGGCTGAGCGACTTCGACTCCTCGCGGGCCGCCGGGATCATCGCCATCAACCTGCGCGACGACGACGAGCTCATCGCCGCCCGGCTGGTGTTCCCGACCGACGACCTGCTGCTCATCAGCAGCAACGCCCAGGCCATCCGGTTCAGCGCCGCCGACGAATCGCTGCGGCCCATGGGCCGCGCCACCAGCGGTGTCATCGGCATGCGGTTCCTCGACGGCGACTTCCTGCTCAGCATGGACGTCATCCGCGAGGGCGACGGCCCGGCCGACGTGTTCGTCGCCACCGAGGGCGGCTACGCCAAGCGCACCCCGTCCGACCAGTACCCGGTGCAGAACCGGGGCGGCAAGGGCGTCCTGACCGCGAAGATCGTCGAGACGCGCGGCAGGCTCGTCGGCGCGCTGATGGTGTCGCCCGAGGACGACGAGGTGTTCGCCATCACGTCCCTCGGCGGCGTCATCCGCACCCACTGCGGGCAGATCAAGCAGTCGGGGCGGGCGACCATGGGCGTGCGGCTGATGAACCTCGGCGACAAGAACCAGATCGTCGCCATCGCCCGCAACGCCGAAGCCGACGAGGCCGAGGTCGTCGACGAGGACGGCGACGGCGCGGCGGCCGCGGCGACCCCGGGGGCCGGGCCCGCACCGGCCGGCGCCGAGGCGGTGACGGACGACGCGGCGGACGACGCTGCGCCGGCGGAGTCCGCCGAGGGCGCGGACACCGGGGGGTCCCCCGGCGCCACCGGTGATGCCGAACCCGGCAATGACGGGTAGCCTCCTGCTGCGACCCCGAGCGGGCACGAGATGCCGAGCGCGGGGCGGCCCCATCCGGTGGCCCCCCGCGCGCTTGCTGGCGGCAGTCCGGCCGCTCTCAATAGAGTGATCACTGGTCGTGAACGACCATCGTCCTGTGGAGTCCGCACCGGTCCCGCAGACCCCCGGGACCGTACAAGCGTCTGCAACGAAAGTCCGGCGGTAACGTGGCTAAGTCTGAGAATGCGCAGCGGGATTCTGCTGCCGTGGAGTCGGTCGACACGGACCAGCACGGCACGGACGACGACAGCACCGAGGACGCCCCCCAAGGGCCGTCCAACGGATCCTCCGAGGCGTCCGGCGACCCCGCGGGCTCGTCCGGTGAGTCCTCGGAGCCGTCCGCCGGGACGTCGGGTTCCTCCGGCGGGGCTTCGGGCTCGTCCGGCGGGCTCTCCGCTTCCTCCGGCGGGGCTTCGGGAGCGTCGAGCGGCGCTTCGAGTCCGAGTCCGTCCGGCGGGTCCTCGGGGGCTTCAGGCGGGTCCTCCGGCGCGTCCTCGGGGCCGAGCGCGGCCGCCAGTGGCACGGGCGGCTCCGGTGGCTCTGGAGGCGGTCTCAGCGGTTCCGGCAGCGGGGCGAAGACCGAGCGCGGCGCAACCGAATCCGCCGAGGCCGCTGCCGGCCCGGCGCGAGCAGAAGGCGGCCCCTACAGTGGCAGCGTCCCCCCGTCGCGAGGCGGCGCCCAGGCATCCTCGTCCGGCGGTCGCCCCATGACCGCGCCGGCGGCAGCGCCGCCCAGCGGGCCCTCGAAACCGGTGAAGGATTCCCGGAAGGCGCACCTCACCGTGAGCAGGGTGGAGCCGTGGTCGGTGATGAAGTTCAGCTTCGTCATCTCCCTCGTGTGCTTCATCATCCTGTTCGTGGCGATCGCCGTCATCTACGCGGTCCTGTCGGGCCTCGGCGTCTTCGACGCGGTGACCGACCTGGTCAGCTCCCTCACCGACGGCGGCGAAGGCGACGAACTCGCGCTGAACCCCGAGAGTTGGTTCTCCCCGGCGAAGGTGCTCGGCTACACCGGCCTGATCGGCGCCATGAACATCGTCCTGATCACCGCACTGGCGACGGTCGGCGCGATGCTCTACAACCTCGCGGCCGACCTGGTGGGCGGCATCGACGTCACCCTGAGCGAGACCGAGTAACCCCTCCCCCGCCACCAGCCACGGACCCCCGCCGCCACCCGCAGCGGGGGTCCGATCACGTCCGGGGGC
Organism: Murinocardiopsis flavida; assembly: GCF_003014485.1. Taxonomy (GTDB): domain Bacteria; phylum Actinomycetota; class Actinomycetes; order Streptosporangiales; family Streptosporangiaceae; genus Murinocardiopsis; species Murinocardiopsis flavida. The sequence goes on from NZ_PYGA01000015.1 coordinate 204,932, forward strand.
ACGCTAGAATAGGCGGCGAGAACAGCACGGATCCACGCCGTTCTCCCCAGTCGCACCCACCCCGAACCCGTTCGCCGCGACGATTCGGATGCGATAGAGTCCCACCTGAACAAGGGCGTATAGCTCAGTCGGTTAGAGCGCATCCCTGATAAGGATGAGGCCCCAGGTTCAAGTCCTGGTACGCCCACACGTTTTCCCACTTCAGAGCCTGGTTTTCTCTCCTGAGAGCCGGGCTCTTGATCATTTGTCCGTCGTTTGTCCGTGCGGACGGTGCGGCATCTCCCGTCGGACGGCGGACTGAGGCGGTGCCTGGTGGTGTCGGGCGGACGCCTTCGCGCGGGTCCGCGGTGGCGGTCGTCACGGGTAGTCCCTCACTCTCGGTGACTCTCTCTGGTGCTCGGGGACGGGCACGTTCAGCGGGCGGAGGATCTCCGCGGCCGGAACCCGGTAGGTGTCGCCGTAGCGCAGGAGCCCGCAGGGGAACTCTCCGCGCTTGGCGAGTTCGTAGGCCGTCGTGCGGCCCATCTTCAGGGCCCGCGCCGCGGTCATCAGGTCGACGGCGGCGGGCAGGGCGTACAGCTCCGGGATGGTCAGGGGCGCCGGCACCGACTGCTCCTCTCGGCGAGGGTATGCGTCCTGCGGAGCGTTCATCGCGGCCTCTCCAGCGTCCGGACCTCGGAGGCGGAGATTCCATCCGAGGCCAGCCGCAGGTCCACCAGTGCGTCGTCGTTGGAATGCAGGGGCAGGAAGACGCCGGCGGCCGGTCCCGCGTCCTTCAGCCACGGCAGCAGGGTGACCCCGATCCGCAGCTTCCACCGCTGGCTGTAGGAGGGTTCCGTGCGCCGGACCGCGGCCGCCAGGTCGCGCATCCGGGTGCGCAGAAGCCGCTCTCCGGCGCCGTCGAGGACGATCAGCAGGGCGGGGAAGACCGGGCCGTAGCGCTGCTTCCACGCGTGGGCCTCCAGTTCGCCGATCGTGCGCGGTGCGCGCCCGCGCAGTTGGGGCACGTAGTCCCGGTAGCGCTCGTAGGCCCTGATCTTGGCGGCCACGCGGTGCACGGGCATGGTGGCGCGGTCGACCTCCAGGAAGCACCACAGCGGGTACTCCGCCGCCTCGGTGCGCAGGACGTAGGACATGACCGCGTCGCTGATGACGTGCCGGGAGGAGAACGCGCCCCGGCTGCCGTCGCGGTGGCGGTGCGCGACCTCGGGCGTCCACCCCAGCGGGTGGAGGCGGTCGCCGCGTCGGCGGGCGTGCTCCAGGAACGCCAGGCCGGCCTCGACCGTGGCGAGGGTGTGGTCCCGCAGTGGTCCGGCGGCCCGCACCGGTGTCATCCGGTAGCGGCGCGCGGTGACGCCGCCGCGGCCCTCCACCAGTTGGGCTCCGGTGTCGGTGGTGAACCACGCGGAGGAGCCTCCTCCCGGGCGGTGGATCCTCTCCACCAGCCCCTGGCCGCGCAGCCGGTTGAGGATCCGGGTCCTCCTAAGCCGACGATTTCTGGGCTGGTACAGAAACCGTTCTCTATGGCTAACGTACCAGTGCGCGGGAAATAGCCTCTGCACTTTCGGCGCGAGATGTCTGGATTAACCACGTGAGGCCCTGTGGGCTAGTGATTTCGATTGTCCCGTAGAGCATGACCGGAAGTACTGGGTTGTTGGAGTAACGGCGGTCAGGGCCACCCTTAACGTTCACATATTTCCATGTCTGGCCAACTTGAACGGAATCATGTGGAGGGGGGCCTGTGGTTTCAATGAATTGGTTCTTTGACCCCCGGGCTACGAGATTCTCATAACTGATATCGCTGTAGTGCTTGTCGTCTCGGACAAGTATGCGGTCAGGAAGAAAATAAAGGCTTGTCTTTCCGGCTGCAATGGACGGAACGGCTACGTTCGTCGATAGGTGTCTTGGTCCGGTTGTTCCTGCGGAAGCCAACACGCGATTGACGAGGTTGTAGGCCCCAGCGTTGGTTTTGTGCTGGTAAGTAGTTTGCACTTTTCCTGATTGCAGGATTCGCCAAGTCATTTGTGACTGAATGAGCCAGTTCCAGTTTGTGACAAGGTGGTCGAACCACGCTGCGGGCGCATCGCTGACATCGTAGAAGAGAACGACCGTTCGGCGTGCCTGATCACGGAGGAAGAGCCACCAACAGAGCGGGGCGGCGAGTGCCCAGAGGATCAGCCCGAACGGCATGATCAACAAGCCGATGACGAAGGCCGCAATCGTTGCAGGCCACCCCAAGCTGATTCGCGTGGCCGCGACATTGAGCTGCTCGACGACGTCGCCGCCTCCGGTCGGCATGAGTGCCATCGATGACACTCCCGTAACGTCCTCCATGACGATCTCGCTAGGTTCGTCCGCCAACGAGGGCATCGTCGGTGGAGGGGAAATCCGAGCTGTGGAACCTGGCGATGTCGCTCGGTAGTAGACGCCGTTCCTGCCGATGGTCACGTAGTTTCCGCGTGGGCCAGTGCCAACTCGGAACCCGGGAAACCCGGAGCTGACTCCAAGGCCCGATTTGCTCAAGTTGAATCTGAACGGCCCGGCTTTCACGCTTCTGCGGAGATAGAACCCCATGGACGTCCCCCTCCAGGAATGCTCATCATGACGCAAGTTGTCACTGAATGGAAGGGTAGTTCGGCCTAACCGTGCCTGCTCAGTAGTTATGATCTTACAAAATTTTCTGACATGTTGAAGAAAACCTGCAATCCTTCAAACGTGCAGCTCCTGGTGCGAGACCATCTCGAAGCACTCGGGACACGTTTGGTATTCTAACTGGAACTAGGAGTCACGACGTGCGGCTGTTGCTATGCCTCCGAGACTTCTTCTGCCCGCAGCATCACTCCCCAAGACTGTGCTGAGCACTGCAAGGTCGCGCTACCTGTCGCAAGGTCACCATGCGACAATGGTCTGGCTGAGCAAGGCGACCTGCTCGTCATCGTGGACGCAGAATGGCGCGCCGTAGTCGCACTCTTGAACCGGCGACCAGTCTCGCACTGTGGGTAATGAGACAACGCCGTGAGACAAGCGTCGTTTGTATCATCAATTTCGCCCAATTTGAATCCACGGTGTCCGATTTTCGGGTGAGATAAACCTCGGATTCCGCGTTCCCAGGGCTTCGGTGCAGGAGCGGCGAGACAAGTGAGACAACCGGGCCGCCCCTGGATGGGCTCACAGCGCGCAGCCGCCGGTGGTTCGCGCCGGAGTGCGCGAGAGTGGCCGGCGCCCTGACCGCCCAACGTCGCCGCACTCGGCATCGCCCCATTACCTTCTGGAGCAGTCCCGCAATGGGGCTCCCGGCCTCCGGGCCCGGCATGACTTTGTGCCCCCTGTCACCCATGATCCGGGGGGTGGT
>NZ_PYGA01000016.1 GCF_003014485.1 Murinocardiopsis flavida
GGGTTCGGGGTGGCGGGGGTCCCGCTGTCGGATCCCTGATCGCGGTGGGTGCGTTTGCGGGTGCGTTGGCGGGCGGTGGTGGTGACGTGCTTGGGCCGGTCGCGCCCGGTGCGGACGTCGTTGCCCCACGCCCTCGTGGGGGTTTCGCCTTCCAGCCACAGCGCGGTGAAGGCGCGCCGTGCCCGCGAGATCAGCGAGTAGAAGCTGGACACCGGCAGGCCGAGGGATTCCGCCGCCGCGGTGTAGTCGCCGTGGTCGTAGAGGGCGCGGATGAGTTCCTGGTTGCGGGGGGTCAGGGCGGCCCAGATCTGGTCCAGGGCCAGGCGCTCGACCACGCGTTCCTCGGGGCTGTGAGTGGGGGCGGCGGCCAGCTTCCAATAGCGGTGGAACTGGGGTGCGGACCCGTGGGGGGTCTGGCCGTGGGTGGAGCGGTGCTTGCGGGTATGGACGGTGATGACGTTCCACCCGGCCCGGATCAGATCCCAGTAGGCCGGGGGTTCGGCCGACGTATAAAGGTGCTCGGCCATCGCCGACCACGCGACGTCGCGGCGCTCATCCCAGGGCACCGGGGTGGGGTAGCGGTACTGGGTGGCGGCGTAGTTGGCCAGGCGGGCGAGGGCGCGGGCGGTGAAGCCGTGCCGCAGCGGCTGGTCCTCGGCGCACGCAGAGGGGTCGGACTGTGGGGCGTCCAGGGCGGTTTGAGGCATGGTTGTTCCTCGGCGGGGGTTCGGGGCGGGGTCTCCCGCCCCCAGGGCCTCGCGGGGAGGGGTGCGGTGGGCCCAACGGGAGCGGGAGACGCCTTCGGGGGCGCGACGCGGGATTGGATTCTCGGCAGCCGATGGCGCTTTGTTGGGAGTTGCCCGGATTCGGTCGTTAATGGGCGCACTATGAACACCCGGTATGCAATGGCGCTATTTCTCAACGGGCGTGAACTTGCGCCGCCACGGATCCGGCAGGGGCTTGCCCTCTGTGATCCAGTCATGAAGCTTTTGGAAGGTGTCGTCAGCGCGAATCAGCGCGGCCCTGAGGTCGGCTTTTGTCGCCCGGCTCTCGCGGTGCTCGCGGAGTGCATCCGAGACGAGGTCGAAGAGGATGTCGGCCTGGTCTTCCGGTGATTGCGGGGTGATTCGCTCAAGGTCGTCCACAGCGGTTCCTTTCACTGCTGGACGGAATGGCGGGATGCCGTACTCAGCGCGTGTGCGCACGGTGGGCACGCGCGGGAGTGGTGCTGCAACACCAGGGCGGCAATGGGCATTCGGGCCCGCATCTCATCGGGCGGTCCCCAGAGGTGTTCAGTGAAGCCGTGGGCTTTGACGCACGGCACGGGCAGCGATGCGCAGAACACCGCGTGCGCGGTGATGCCGTCGCGTGCGTCCCTGGTGCGGAAGAACGACCATCCGCCCTGGCCGAAGGCCGCCCGCAGATCAGGGAACGGATGCCGCGCATCCGGAACCCGCTTGGGGATCACGACGGACATCACGCCGCCCCCTGGAGCTTCAAGTACTCCCGCACCAGCCGCCGCAACTCCGCATGCGTGCCGATCTCACCGAGCAAGCCGGTAACTGTCTGAGCGACGACGGCCGGAGGGCGCTCTCCGTTAGGCATTCCAACGTCCATGTAGGCCAAGAAATGCTGATGGCGTGGGAGCCAGACGCAACGCCAACCGGGGGTATCGGTCTCGACTCGACGGACGGCCGCCTCTATAGGTTCGGACTCGTTCATAGATCTATCGTGCGCATCGAAGAGGTGCATGCGTAAGGCCAGACTTCATGTGCGCAGTAGCTGAAATGTTCTGTGCACACCTGAAAATCAGCTATAGATTCTGAATATCTTCCGTGGTGGAATGCTGTCATGGCAGACAGCAGAGTTGCAGGCCGGTTCGGGCGTGAATTGTCCAGAGCACGCAAACGAGCAGGAATGTTACAAGCTGCTCTCGCGCGCGCCCTGGGCGTCAGCCCATCGCACGTGTCCAACCTTGAACGCGGACGACGCGACCCGGCATTGTCGTTGCTCCCCGAACTCGACAAGGCGTTGGAGACGGACGACTATTTCGTCCGTCTTTGGGATGAGTTGACCGGAACAGGGCGGCAGGCGTGGCTGGATGAGATCACAACGCTGACTCACGAGGCCAGCGTCATCTTCGAGTATCAGACCTTGGTGTTCCCCGCGTACCTCCAGACAGAGGCGTACTCGCGGGCGCTTGTGCGACACGGAGTTCCGTGGCTCACTCCGGCGGAGGTAACGGAACGTGTCAAGGTTAGAGTCAGCCGGGCTCGCGATATGGCGAAGGCCATTTCTCCACAACTCTGGCTTATCGTCGACCAGACCGTGCTAGCGCGTCGATACGGGTCATCCGATACTGTCCGGGAGCAACTGTCGTACGTGGCGGGTTTGATCGAACGTGGTCGGCTCATGGTCCAGATGATCCCGGCGGACGCGCATCGTCACCCAGGGACAAGTGGCCCATTCCGAGTGGTCGCCACCTACGGAAGTCCGGACGTCGTCTACGTGGAGAGCGCGCACGAGGGCCAGATCATCACTGCTGCGGCCGACGTCGATCGGTACCGACTCTGGTTCACTGCGCTCCAAAGTGCCGCGTTCACACCGGAAGTCACGCTTTGTGAGATCCGCGACGAACTGAGAAAGTTGGATCATGAACACGAATGACTGGCACAAGTCGTCCTACTCCGGGGGCAACAACGAGTGCGTCGAGGTCCGAGAGGGTCCCTCTACGGCCGACGTTCGCGACACCCAGAACAGGCAGGCCGGACACCTCAGTTTCCACCCCGGCGAGTGGGCGGCGTTCCTGCACCAGGTCCGCACCACCACCCCGTAGGTCCCGCAACGCCACTCCCCCGGCCCCGGACGCGCACCGCGCGTCCGGGGCTGACGCATCTCTGCCGACTCTGCCGCTACTGGCTGCCCGGTTGCGTGTGATCAGCGAGCGAGCAGGACGGTCTTGCCGGGCAGCCGCCCGGTGGCGGCGTCCTCATGCGCGGCGGCCGGGCTCAACCCGCGTGAACCCATGGACACGAGTGTAATCGCCTAACCGTGTTTGCGATCCTTACTTCCTCTCTAATATCGTCATGGGTGTGACGACGTTTTTCACCTGTCGTTCGGCATTGGCGGCCGCGACGCCGACGAAGCCGAGGAGGAGGAATCCGCAGTGAGCACGAACGAGCATTCGACCGTCCCGAGCGCTCCCGACGGCTTCGGCGCCGATCTCGGCGGCCTCGTGCGGGCCGGCAACCCCATCGTCACCGACACCTACACGTCAGACCCCGCCGTGCTCGTCCACGAGGGCACCGCTTACCTCTACACGGGTCACGACGAGGCGCCGCCCGGTGTCGAGGACTACGTCATGCGCGACTGGCTCTGCTTCTCATCGACCGACCTGCTCACCTGGCGGCCGCACGGTCCCCTGCTGCACGTCGGCCGGTTCGCGTGGGCGCGGGACGGGGCGAAGGCCCCCGCGGTGGTCGAGCGCGACGGGAAGTTCTTCTGGTACGCCGCGGTCAACCACGGGACCATCGACGGCGGCGCCATCGGCGTGGCCGTCGCCGACAGCCCCACCGGGCCGTTCCGCGATGCGCTCGGCGCCGCGCTGGTGACCAACGACCTGCCGTTCGACACAGGTGACGACCACACGATCGACCCGTCCGCCATCGTCCACGACGGGCAGGCCCACCTGTTCTGGGGCAAGGAACGGTGCTTCTCGGCGCGGCTCGACGACTCGATGACCGCGCTCGCCGGGCCGATCACGGAGATCGACCTCCCCGGGTTCAAGGAGGGCGCACACGTCCACGAACGGGACGGGTGGTTCTACCTCTCCTACGGGTTCGGATACCCGCAGCGGGTCGCCTACGCGAGGAGCCGCAGCCTCGACGGGCCGTGGACCTTCGAGGGGCTCGTGAACGAGGTCCCCGGCAACTGCGCGACCAACCGCCCGGCGATCGTCGAGTTCGCCGGGGAGTGGTACTTCTTCTACCACAACGGCGTCCTGCCGGGCGGCGGCAGCCACCGGCGGTCGGTCTGCGTCGACCGGCTCGGCTACGACGAGGACGCCCGGATGAACCGTGTGCGCATGACGACCGAGGGGCTTCAGGCGGGCGTCCTTGCGGCGAGCCCCCGCTGAGCCGGCCCACTGTCCCGGACCGCCGGCGGGAGCATCGCGACCACCGGCGGTATCGGTCGCGCAGGGGCGGCTTGTGTATCATGCCCGCATGCGTTCCTGAGAGTGTCGGTCCCCACGTGCGCGGCGTGCAGCCCCGTGGGGTGAATCCTGTCTCGGATCAGGGCGCTTTTGTTTGTTTTCTGCCTCCGCATTTCTCGCGCGCGGTCTTTGTCGTCTCGTCCGTGGTGTGCGTCTCCTCCTCTTGCCCGTGGGCCTCCGCCCGCAGGACGAGTGTTCATAGTCGTCGTCCACGCATTCGGATGACATAACCACTACCGAGGAGGCACGGTGATCGATACTCGCCTTGATGGCCAGAATGTCCTGGTAACTGGTGGTTCCGGCAACGTCGGCGCGGCGATCAGCCGGGCATTCGCAGCCCAGGGGGCATGTGTTGCGATCCATTACCTCGCTCAGGATCTCCCTGCTGCAACGAACGCCGAATGGGCGCATATCACTCCCGCCGCAGAGGAGGGAGACAAGCTCGCGCGGGAACTCGGCGACGGCTCCTTCGCCGTCAGCGCCGACCTTTCCGAACCGGAGGCGGCATCCCGACTGGTGCGTGACGTCGCAGCCCGGGTCGGCGCGATCAACGTCCTGGTCAACAACGCCGCCCACTGCGAGACACCGGACACCATCGACACCCTGACCCACGCGTCGTTGAACCGTCACTACCAGGTCAACGCCATCGCTCCCGCGCTCCTCACCGCCGAGGCGGTACGGCTACACCGTGGAGACGACCCGTTGTGCATCATCAACATCACCACCGACGCCGCACGGGCCTTCCCCGGCCAGACCGGCTACGGAACATCCAAGGGGGCGCTGGAAGCGCTCACCAGGTCCACCGCCCTGGACCTGGCGGCGCGCGGCATACGCGTGAACGCCGTCGCCCCGGGCCCCGTCCAGACCGGCTGGATAGACGAAGACCTCCTGGCTCAGGTGGAGGAGATCGTGCCGATGGGCAGGGTCGGTGAGCCGGAGGACATCGCTGACGCGGTGGTGTATCTGGCCTCCCATCAAGCACGGTGGGTCACCGGACAGGTCCTACAGGTCGCCGGAGGGCACGCTCTGTGACCGTGTCGATTGCCTGCACCAGCGGTGAGGAGGTTCGCTCCACGGTCGAGCACCTTCCGTCTTGGAGGTAGTGGATCAATCTCAGCGCCCCGCGCGGTCGAGCGTCGCGGACGGCCTGGGCTGTAACCGGGGCGGCCGCCGGGTGTGCGGGCCCGGCAGGGAGCATCCCTGCCGGCCCGGAGGCGGTGGTTTCAGAGCAGGACGGTGGGGTCCCAGGGCTGGGCGGGAGCGAACTCGTGGTCCCAGGCGCGCTTGTGCACCTGCCAAGCGGACGCTCCGGCCTCGCGCGCGGCGACCAGCAGTTCGGGATCGACATCGACGCCGAGTGGTTTGCGGGCGAAGTCGGTGGAGCTGCGCATGTGCTCGATGGCGGTGAAGGGGTCGTTGTAGTTGTTGATATTGATCTCGATGATGTTCTGGTCGGGGTCGGCGTAGTAGAACGCGGTCTGCAACCCCTCGTCCACGGCCAGAACGGGCAGGATGTCCTCGCGCTTGAGCCGCACGTAGGTGCCCAGCAGTTCGTCCAGGGTGCTGTACTCGAAGGCCAGATGCTGGAGCCGGTGGTGGCCGGCGCGCTGGGTGTCCAGGGTCAGCCCGGGGATCTCGATGACGGCCATGCGGTGGTTCTGCTCGTCGTTGCTCAGCCAGACGGCCTTGACCTCCAGGCCCTGGCTCCGCATCCCGGTGGGGTCCTCCGAGGTGTGCATGGGGCGCATACCCAGCACGGTCTCGTACCAGGCCAGCAGGGGTTCGAGGTTGCCGGTGGTCATGCCGATGTGCTGCAACCGGGGGTGGACGGCGACCTCGGTGTTGAAGCGGGTGGGCTCGGACACGGTGGTGCTCCGATCTGCGTTGCGGTGGTTCGGGCGGGGAGGGACGGGCAGGTTCACAGGGCGTAGGGGCCGAAGCGGCCCCAGGCCACGAACGCGGCCAGCAGCAGGACTTCCTCACATAGGAGATGGAGGGTCCCCGGTGAGAGGCCGGGCCCCTCACCGGACCGGGTGTCAGGCGTTGAAGACGGCCTCGGAGCGGCCGCGCTCCCGGTGCAGCTCCCAATACAGGGGTGCGATCTGCTCGGGAGTGGCGGTGGGGATGCCCTCGGGCCCGCCCTCGCCGATCCAGACGTTGATCGCCACGTGCGCGGCGTGCACCCCGCTTCCCGCCAGCTCCTTGCCCAGGTTGAGCACCCAGTTGCGCAGGGCCCCGCCCGCGGCGTTGACGTTGCCCATCATGGGGACCGGGTCCACCGAACCGCCTCCGGTGGTGAACAGCAGCGTTCCCGCCCCGGCCGCGCGCATCGCGGGCAGCACCGCACGGGCGGCGGCGACCGCCCCGTAGAGCGTGTACTCGATCTGCGGTTGCAGGTTCTCCACCGTGGCCTCCGAAGGAGCAGCCATGGTGAAGCCGGGCACCGGGGAGTGCGGGGCGGGTGAGTACTCCAGCACATCGATGCCGCCGAAGCGCTCCTTGGCCGCCTCCAAGGCGGCGTTCAGGGAGGGCCGGTCCATGATGTCGGCGGTGAATGCCTCGGCGGTGATGCCCTCGTCCCCGAGTCGCCCGGCCAGAGTGTCCAGCTTCTCCTGGGTGCGGGCGATGAGGGCGACGTCGAAGCCGTTGCGGCCGAAGGTGCGGGCGATGGCCAGGCCCATGCCGGGGCCTGCGCCGACGATGGCGATGGTGGGCATGATCGGATCTCCTCCGTGGCGGTTGGTCGGATACGGGCAGGTCAGGAGCAGTCGACGGCGATCTTGCCCAGGGCCCCGGCACCGAAGGCGTCGAACGCCTGCGGCGCCTGCTCCAGCGGGAACGTCGCGGTGACCGGGACGGTAAGCGCGCCCGAGGCGGCCTGCGCGGCCAGCGCGGCCAGAGTCTGGGCGTTGGCGTCGGCCATGATCGGGTGGACGGTGACGTCGGCGCCGTCGAGGGCTTCGGCGGTCAGGCCGAGGGTGGAGGCGATCCGCCCGCCGGAGCGCAGCAGGGCGGCCAGGGCCGTCCCATCGCCCGCCAGGTGCAGTACCGCGTGCACCCCCTCGGGGGCCAAGGCCCGGACCTGGTCCTCCACGGCGCCGGTGTAGTCGACGAGGTGGATCTCGGCGTCGGTCAGGCCGGTGACGAATTCGGCCTCGGCGCCGGGGCGTGCGGTGGCGATCACCCGGGCGCCCCGGGCCGCGGCGAGCTGCACGGCCAGGGCTCCCACACCGCCGGTGGCACCAGAGATCAGTACCGTCTCGCCCTCGGCCGGGGACACGGCGTTCACGCTGTCGAGCGCGGCGGTCCCGGCCAGCCCCAGAGCACCGGTGTCCCGCACCGCCAAGCCCTCGGGGATGCGTGCGACCCCGTAGCCGGCGGCCACGGTGACGTACTGGGCCAGTGATCCAGTGCCCAGGAACGGCTTCATCACCACACCGAAGACCGCGTCACCGACCGCGAAGCCCTCCGCACCCTCACCGAGCGCCTCCACGGTGCCCGCGAAGTCCTTGCCGACCACCAGCGGGAACCGGTGCTCCATCATCCCGTCCAGGTAGCCGGCCGCCGTGGCCGCGTCAAAGCCGTTCACCGACGAAGCGGCCACCTTCACCAGCAGCTCACCGGCCTGCGGCCGGGGGGTCTCCACATCGGTCACGGCCGGGGCCGAGGGGACCTCGCTCAGTGCCAGAGCACGCATGACAACACCTTCCGATTAAGTGGAACGGCCTTCCCGATTCCACCGTCGGCCAGGGTAACAACATAAGTGGCCCGCCTGTTCCACTTGGGTACAGTGGAGGCATGACCTCCCCGGACTCCGGAGAAAACTCGGACCAGACGCCGGACGCGGACCTGCGCGCGGACGCCGCACGCAACCGCGACCGCATCCTGGCCGCCGCCCGCCGCCTCTACGCCACCGCCGGCCTCGGCGTGCCCATGGCCGCCGTCGCCCGCGAGGCCGGGGTCGGCAAGGCCACGCTGTCGCGCCGCTTCGCCACCCGGGAGGAGCTCATCAACGCGGTCTTCGCCGACCGCATGGACGCCTACGCCGCCGCCGTCACCACCGCCCTGGCCGAACCCGACCCCTGGCACGGCTTCACCCGCTACATCCACGACATCTGTGCCATGCAGGCCGCCGACCGCGGCTTCGCCGACGTGCTGACCATGACCTTCCCCGCCGCCAAGGCCCTGGAGGCACGCCGCGCCCAGGCATACGACGGCCTCCTAACCCTCATCGAGGGCGCCAAGGGCAGCGGGCGCCTGCGCGAGGACTTCACCCACCAGGACGTGGTCATCCTGCTCATGGCCAACGCGGGTGTGGTCAACGCCACCGGCGACGCCGCCCCCGACACCTGGCGGCGCCTGGTCGCGCAGATGCTGCGCGCCTACGCCACCCCCCACGCCCCGCTTCCCCCGCTGCCCCAGGCCCCTGCGCCCACGGTCCTGTACCGCGCCATGATCCTCCTGGGCCGCACCGGCCCCACACGGCCGTGAGCGGTTCCGAACACCCGATCCGGAGAAGTACTTCCGGAAAAACACGGACCGGGCGGCCCCGCCGCACCCTCGACCTCCCCCAGGACTTGGCGGGCGAACTCACCACGTTCACCGGCCGGCCGCCACCGACCTGGGACTCGGCCGCCCCGCTTCGGGACCGACCGGTGAGGGCCTACCGCCAGGTCCTGTAGTAATCCTCGACCCCCACCCGTCCGAACGTGCCCGGTGGCCGCACCTCCCCTGCTCAGGCGGACCGCGCCGCGCGGTAGGTCAGCTTCCGCAGCAGCACCTCCGCCGGGCCCCGCAGTCCTGCCCGTTCCAGCGCCGCCGCGCCGGCCACCGTCATCGCCCAGGTGGCCACCGCCACCGCCGACGCCGACCAGCTCGACAGGTGCGCGCCCAACCCCAGCCCCCAGGCCGCCAGGACCGGCCCCCACACCAGCGACTGCGCCATGTACCCGCTCATCGACCGCCGCCCCAGCGCCCCCAGCCACCGCACCGGCCGCGCCGCGGCCGCCGCGCGTCCGCTCAGCCAGTGCGCGAGCAGCCCGAACAGCGCCGCGTACCCGACCCCGGTGAAGGTCCCGGCGAAGAAGTGCACCCCCGTGAGCACCGGCACCGGGCCGACCTCGACGGACGTGGTGTGCTGGAGGGCCAGAACCGCACCGGTGGTCCACCCCGCGGCGATCCCCCAGAACGCGAGCCGCCGCAGCAGCACCAGGTGCCGGCCCGGCTCGTCCAGCAGCCGGTGCCGCGCCGCGAGCACCCCCATCAGGAACACCGCAGGCAGCGCCAGCTGCGCGAGCCCGCTGAACACCATCAGCCACGCCGGGAACCGCGCCGCCGCCGAGGCCGCATAGGACGGTTCCGCGATGCTCGCCCGCTGCGTGTCGGCCGCCAACGTAGCGCCGACATCCGCGGCGGCCAGCGCGTTCGCCAGGGCGACGAGCGCGGCCAAACCCAGCAGGACCCCGATCCAGACCTTCAGCGTCCGGTCCGAACGGCCGAAGAACGGCGGCACCATGATCAGACCCATCAGCCCGTACAGGCCGATGATGTCGCCCTGCCACAGCAGCAGCGCGTGCACCGCCCCGAACACGATCATCCACAGGTGGCGCCGGCGCAGCAGCCGCCGCACCTGGACGGCGGTGGCTCCCTTGGCCGTCTGCCGCGCGTACATCTGCCCGATGCCGTAGGCGAAGAGGAACCCGAACATCGAGTAGACCCGGGCATCCACCACGATCAGCGTGAACGCCTGGGCGACCCGGTCGGCCACGCCCCCTTCCACCGGGTGCATCCCCACCGAGCCCACGTGCGCGGCGTACAGGAAGAACGGGGTGTGCGCCAGGGCGATCAGCAGCAGCATCACGCCCCGCGCCAGGTCGGGTGCCAGGGACCGGTCCGACAGCGGAGTCGAGCGCACCGGGCCGCCGCCCGGCCGGGGCGGCGCGCGATCGGGGTTTCGGGTGGTCATGTCGTCCTCTCGGTGGGGGTTCAGGTGCCTGCACGACCACTACCAACACACTGTGCTAGTAACAGTAAGAGACTAACACGGTGTGCTATTACGGTGTACTAGTAAGGTGGGGGATGGAGGCGCACATGACTGAATCAGCCAGTTCAAAGCCGGGTTCCCGGCACAGGATCCTCGTGGCGGCCGCGACGATGCTCGGCGAGAATCCGGCCGCGCGACTGAGCGTGCGGTCCGTCGCCGCCAGAGCGGGGGTGAGTACGGGATCGCTCCGGCACCACTTCCCGACACAGCGCGTTCTGGAGGACGCGGTGCTCGCGGGCATCTACGACCTGGTCGCCCCGGACGACCCCATCCACGACACCGACACGCCCGCACGGGACCGGCTGGTCGGCTGCCTCCGGCAGATACTCGCGCCCACCGGGACCGGACGGCAGGCGAGAGCGGCCCTGCGCCAGACCTACGAGACGCTGATCGCCACCGAGCCGACCGAGGAAACGCGGCAGGGGTACCTCGCCCTGGAGCGGACGATGCAGCACCGCGTCGAGCATTGGCTGGCCGTCCTCGCCGACGAGGGGGCACTCCCCCACGGCGACAACGCCCAACGCGCGAAGTTCCTGCTCACCGTCGTCAACGGCCTCACTCTGGAAAGGGCGCTGCCGAGCGCGGAATCGGTCCTCGTCTCCGAGAACGCGGCCCTGTTCGCCGCCGTCGACGCCATCCTGGGCGGCTGATCCCGGGGACGCAGGCCGCGCGGCCCACCGAGCGGTCGGCCCGCGGCGTGCCATGGCGAGGGGTCGTCGTCCGGTCGTCTGCCGCCCTCCCCGCGAGAGGCCGCCCGGACGCCGGGTCCCTGTCTCTGGACGGGCGCGCGGTACGGTACCTAGCGCCGCATTGCGGCGCCGACCCCTCGATCATGAAAGGCGCGACACCTTGGCTGATGTCAACGACTACGCTGCCACCTTCGACCTGGTGGACTCCGATGACGACGGCCGCATCTCGGCCGCGGAGCTGCGCGAACTCATGAGCGCACTCGGCAACGAAATCTCCGCCGAGCGCGCCGACGAGGCCGTCAGCGCCGCCGACTCCGACGGCGACGGCCGTATCTCCCTGGAGGAGTTCGCCTGGTTCATGCGCGAGAACTCCTAAGCGCACCGGCGCGGCCCCGAACCCGCCGCGCCGCCACCGCGACGGCGCGGACCCCAAGGAGCCCGCGCCGGTCCCGCCAGTTCCCGGCCACCAGGCAGCACGGCACCGGGGCCCGAAGACCCCGGACTCCCCGATCGGGAACACCGCGTTGGAGCCCTCCGGCCCCTCACACGCAGGGGCAGCTCAGGGTCGCCCGGTCGCCCAGCACGACGCGGCCGGGCGACCGGATGCGTGCCCGCTCCCGCACCGGATCCCGCGAAGGGAGCCTTTCGCGCGGGGACGCCACGGCCCTGCATCGAGCACGGCGAGAGGTTCTTGCATCGGAGCCTGATTCAGCCCGGAGGAAGGTCTGATTCCTGCGAGGCGGTGCCGCGCATCTCCTCGTTGATCCGCTGGGCCTCCGCCAGCTGGTCCTGCAAGATCACGATCTTGCAGGCCGCCTCGATCGCCATGCCCTCATCGACCAGGTCCCGGGCCCGGGCGGCGATACGCAACTGGTACCGGGAGTAGCGCCGGTGCCCGCCCACCGAGCGCAGCGGTTCGATCAGCCGGGCCTCGCCCAGCGCCCGCAGGAACGCCGGCGTGGTGCCGATCAGCTCCGCCGCCCGGCCCATGGTGTACGCGGGAAAATCGTCGTCGTCCAGCCGCCCTGCGGCATCGGAACCCGTCACAGCACCTCGTCATCATCTCCGGGAGCACGTCGAGGGCCCCGGCGCCATTGCGGCGCCGGGGCCCGAGAGTTCAACACCATCTACCTACCGGCCTGGAGGCCGGTCTGCCGATTCCCGAGAACCTACTGCGACGGGAATGCGGGGATCGCGGTTGTGTGACCGGGGACCACCTTCTTTCCGAGCCAGGGTCCTGCGGTACCCGAGCGGCAACGTTCCTCGCCCGGGCGATCCTGATGGCATCTACTCCTCTCGTCCTCACTACCTACAACTGCATGTACTACTGCTGTCCTGCTACTGCGGTCCTGCTACTGCAACTACTCGATCCTGTGCTACTACCGGCCCCCGGCGCCTTGTTGCACGTGCGCGCCGGTCGGGCCGACCTGCTTTCCTGCTGCGGCCTCCCCCGTGACGGCGGGACACCGGTCCTACGCTTGCACTTCCTCATTCCACCTGCGGGGTCCTGCCAGGCGGCCTCCGGACGCGTTCACACAACCTGATCCGACGCCGGGACGCCCTCATACGTACTGCTTCTACTGCTACTCCCCCCGTGACGGCGGGAAGCCTCCTGCGGTCCTGCATCAACTGCGTACTGCTGTACTACCGGCCCCCGGCGCCTTGTTGCACGTGCGCGCCGGTCGGGCCGACCTGCTCCGCCACTACTTACCGGCGGCCTTCCGTGACCTGTTCTCTCGGCCACGACAAGAAAATTAGCATCCACTTCGGCGCATGTCTACTCCGACGACAACAGTTTTTCGTGTGTCACGCGCCCATGAATCCGCTCCGCCCTGGACGCCGTCCGAGCAGCACCCGCCTCCGGGCACGGCCAACGGTGACCGGCGGGTGAGGGGGTCGCGGCAGTGTGGCGCAGCCATGACCTCCTGCGGACGAGTACCGGCACGTAGCTGATCGACGCTCCGAACACGGGAGGCGGTCCCGCCTGCGCCGTGGCTACGGCCGCTCGCCAGGGGGGTCCGGTGGGGCCGCGGTGGGTCCGATGGCCGTGAGCACGGCGTCGAGCAGGCCGGGGCAGAAAGCGTCGAGGTCGGCGCGGCGCAGCGACATGTAGTGCCGTCGGCCGTCGACGCGCTGGCAGACCACGCCGCTCTCACGCAGGATCCGCCAATGCGTGGTCATCGTCGACGGGGAGGCGCCCGTTACGTCACCGGCGTGGTCCTGCCCATTGACGGCGGCTACAGCGCGGCCTGACCGGTCGACGGCCGATCAGCGGTTCAGGACGGTTCGCGGAGTCCACTCACGGAGCCCCGGGGCGCCGGAAAATGCGTGGACGCCGTTCCGCGCGTTCGGCAGAGTGTCCGTCTGTGACAAGCAGCGAACTCTGGACCCGCGCGACCGCCGACCGCTACGACGACGAGGAGACCGACAGATCCTCGGCCGCCTTCCTCGAACCCACCCTCGCCTTCCTCGCCGACCTCGCCGGGACCGGTAGGGCGCTGGAGTTCGCCATCGGAACCGGGCGCGTGGGCGTCCCGCTGCGCGAACGCGGCGTGCCGGTCGAAGGCATCGAACTGTCGGAGCCCATGGCGTCGGTGCTGCGGCGCAAGATCGGGGCCGACCGGCTCCCGGTCACCATCGGCGACATGGCCACCACCACCGTCCCCGGTGAATTCACCCTGGTCTACCTCGTCTACAACACCATCTCGAACCTCCTCACCCAGGACGAGCAGGTCGAGTGCTTCCGCAACGCCGCACGCCACCTGGCGCCCGGCGGCCGGTTCGTCATCGAGCTGGGCGTGCCGCCGCTCCGGTTCCTGCCGCCCGGCCAGACCGCCGTGCCCTTCGACGTCTCCGCACAGCACCTCGGATTCGACACCTTCGACCTGGCCGAGCAGATCCTCGTCTCCCACCACTTCACCCGCGACGGCGACGACGGCCGGTACCGGCGCGGCAGCTCCCGGCACCGCTACGCCTGGCCGGCCGAACTCGACCTGATGGCGCGGATCGCAGGACTGGAGCTGGAGCGGCGCGTCGCCGACTGGGACGGGGCGCCGTTCACCGACGAGTCCACCCAGCACGTCTCCGTCTGGCGCAAGCCGGCCTGAGCCGGACCGAGCCGTCCCGCCGCCTCGGCCATGCGGGACGGTCCCGGCGGCACCCCCGAGTGGGGCAGCCGGGGCCGTGCGGACCCGCGGCCGGCCCCGCCGTTCCGTCCGGTGGTGCCCCTCCTCGCCCCCTGAACAGCCATCGAGCGGTCATTACCCGGCAGGTAATCGACTCCATGACCTCCCGCACGCGAGCATCGGACCCGTACCCGATCGACGCTCCGTACCCGGGAGGATTCCCATGACGACCTACCAGCCCTCCGCCGCCCGCACCGCCGACGCCCCGTTGCGCCTGGTCCTCCGCGTCGACGCGGCGGCCTGCCTGGCGTCCGGGGTGCTCCTCGCCGCCGGTGGCGCCCTCCTATCCCCGGTCCTCGGCCTGCCCACGGCGCTGCTGTGGCCGGCCGGTGCGTTCCTGCTGGTCTTCGGTGCGCTGCTGTGGTTCACCGCCGGGCGGGCGACGCTGAGCGCGGCCGCGGTGCGGGCCATCGTCGCCGTCAACGCCGCGTGGGTGCTGGCGAGCGCGGCACTGGTGGTGCCCGCCGGACTCTTCGCCCCCACTGCCTGGGGGATATCGTTCGTCCTCGTGCAGGCCGCGGCGGTCGCCGCCCTGGCCGTCGAGGAGGCGGTGCTCCTGCGGCGCAGCACGGCCGTCCGCCGCTGAGCACGCCGCGCACACCGAGTCCACTCAGTCGACCACGGCAAGGAAGCCCCGATGACGACCGTCCAGGACACGGCGCGCCCGGTCGGTGCGCTGGTGCGGCGGTGGCGCGAACGCCGCCGCATCAGCCAGCTCGAACTGTCGTCCCAGACCGGCGTCTCCACGCGGCACCTGAGCTTCGTGGAGACGGGCCGGGCCCGGCCGAGCCGCGCCATGGTCCTGCGGTTGAGCGAATCGCTCGACGTGCCGCTGCGCGACCGCAACCACCTGCTCGTCGCCGCCGGGTTCGCACCGGCCTACCCGCAGGAGCCACTGGACTCCGCGGCCATGGCGCCGGTGCGGGCGGCGCTGCGCCAGGTCCTCGACGGGCACAGTCCCAACCCGGCCGTGGTGGTCGACCGGACGTGGAACCTCCTGGACGCCAACGCCGCCATCGGGGTGCTCGTCGCGGGGGTCTCCCCCGCCCTGCTGGAGCCGCCGGCCAACGTCCTGCGGATCGCCCTGCACCCCGACGGGATGGCGCCGTACATCGAGAACTTCGGCGAATGGCGCGCGCACCTGCTGGCGCGGCTGCGCCGCCAGGTCGAGCACACCGGCGACCCGGAGCTGGCCGCGCTGCACACCGAACTCCTCGACTACCCCTGCGACCAGGACGATCCGGCGGTCGAGGTGCCCGGCCCGGGGGTGATCGCGGTGCCGCTGCGGCTGCGCCACGAAGGGGACGAGCTCACCTTCGTCAGCACCGTCGCCACGTTCGGCACCCCGCTCGACATCACCCTCGCCGAACTGGTCATCGAGTCGTTCTACCCGGCCGACCGCGCGACCGCCGAAACCCTCGCCCGCCTCGCCGCGCACACCTGAGACCCCCACCGTCGTCCTCTCGGCCGTCCGGCTACGGCTGCTCCGCATGACCCACACCGAGATCGAGATCAGCGCCGAGCTGGTCCGGGACCTGCTCCGCGATCAACACCCCGACCTCGCCGACCACCCGGTCACACTCGGCGCGCGCGGCTGGGACAACCAGCTGTGGCGGCTCGGCGACGACCTCGCCGTCCGGCTGCCCTGGGCGACGCAGTCCGCGGACGCGCTGCTGCGCAAGGAGCACGCCTGGCTGCCCGCCCTTGCCCCGCGCCTCCCCCTGCCCGTCCCCGTCCCGCAGCGCCTCGGCGAGCCCTCCGAGCGGTTCCCGCACCCCTGGATCGTCACCACCTGGGTACCGGGCACGCCCGCCGACCACGCCCCCGCCACACGCGGCGCGGAGGCCGCCGACACCCTGGCCGCCTTCCTGACGGCCCTCCACCAACCGGCGCCCGACGGGGCACCCGCCGGGCGCGGCCGCGGGGGGCCGCCGGCCGACCACGCCGGGTACTTCGCCGAGTGGCTCGCCGCGACCACCGAACTGGGGCTGGTCCCCGACCCGGACGCCGTGCGTGCCGTCTGGGACGACGCCGCGGCGGCGCCCGACTGGGACGGCCCGGCCGTGTGGCTGCACGGCGACCTGCACCCGGCCAACGTCCTCACCTCGGACGGCACCTTCAGCGGCGTGATCGACTTCGGCGACCTCTTCGCGGGCGACCCGGCCTGGGACCTCGCCGCCGCGTGGATCCTGCTGCCGGACGGTGCCGCCGACCGCTTCCACGACGCCTACCGCCCAGACGCCGCGACCCTGCGCCGCGCCCGCGGCATCGCGGTACTGCGCGCCTTCGCCGGCATCCACGTCGGCGACGCCGGCGACCACGGCCGCCCCGGCGGCAAGCCGACCTGGGGCCCGCCCGCCCACGCCTCCCTGCGCCGCCTGACCGAGACGGCCCGCTGCCGCGGCATACCGCCGACCGGCGGTTCCGGCGGTGTGCCGCACCGCTGAGTGGCGGTTCCGGCAGCGAGCCTCACAGCAGCCCCGCCAGCTTGTACAGCACCAGCGACCCGGCGACCGCGACGTTGAGGCTGTGCCCGCCGCCGACCATGGGGATCTCCACCGCGTCGTCCACCAGGTCCAGCGCCTCGGGCGGGACACCGTCGCGCTCATGGCCGAGGACGGCGACCGTGGGGACCCGCGCGGCGGGCAGGTCGGCGAGGCGGGACGACTCGTCCGTCAGTTCCACGGCGACGATGCGCGCACCGCGCTCGCGCATGGCCGCGAGCCACGCGACCTGATCGCCGCTCCAATGGACGCACGCCGGGCGGCGCAGCGTGTTGCCGCGGTTCAGCGCCTCGGGCACCCATGGCAGCCGCGGCACGGCCATGCACGCGCCGACGGCGTCGCAGGTGCGCAGCAGGGTGCCGAGGTTCACCCCGTGCATAGGCCACAGCGGCGCGGCGTAGAGATGGTCCCAGCAGGTGTGGGAGCGTCGGCGGCGCTGGGACCGCAGTTCCTTGCGCGGCCGCAGCCGCGGGGCGCTCACCGGCGAGGGGAGGCGGCCTCCCCGACAGGATCTCGCATCGTGGGGGCGTTTCGGCGGCACGCCCGGAGCCATCAGAGGAGATGTGCGACCCGTCCACGGTAGCGCGTCCGCTCCCCGAAGACACCCCCCGGCGTCCGCCCCGCTCAGGGCCGAACCCGGCCGCCCGAACCCGCTCCTGCTGCCCCCGCACCGCGCGGCAACCGGCCGACGTGGCACGGAAGCACCCCCGGAAGCACCCCGGAAGCGGGCCCGCTCCCGTGCCGCAGTCGGTCGGCGTGCCCCGCCCGGGAAGGGGTAAAGAACCCGTGAAAGCCACATTCCCAGCACAGCCGCATCCCCGCACGGCCACGGCGCGAGGCGAGAACAACGAGGTACCGCATGAGCGAACGGCCACTGAACGTCGGCGTCGTCAACGAGGTCGGGGCGGATGAGCTGCGGGTCGCGCTCAACCCCGAGATGGTCGCCCGCCTGACACAGAGCGGGCTGGAGCTGCTGGTGGAAACGGGCGCCGGAGACGGGGCCCGTTACTCTGACGGCGACTACCGCGCGGCCGGTGCCGCCGTGGTCGCCCGCGACGAGCTCACCGCCCGCGCCGACCTCCTGGTGTCGGTCGGCCGCCTCCCGCCCGACCTGCTGCGCGAACTCGGCGGCGGGCGGGCCGTCGCCGGGCTCCTCAACGCCTTGAGCGACCCCCCGCTGATCCGCGACCTCGCCGCCGCCGGGGTCACCGTCATCAGCCTCGACTGCCTGCCGCGCACCCTCAGCCGCGCCCAGCCCATGGACGCCCTCAGCTCGCAGGCGAGCGTCGCCGGGTACAAGGCCGTCCTCGTCGCCGCCAACGCCTACGACCGCTACTTCCCACTGCTCATGACCGCCGCCGGGACCGCCCCGCCCGCCGAGGTCCTGGTCCTGGGGGCCGGGATCGCCGGGCTCCAGGCCATCGCCACCGCGCGCCGCCTCGGCGCCGTCGTCACCGGGTACGACGTGCGCCCGCAGGCCGCCGAGGAGGTCAGATCGCTGGGCGCCCGGTTCCTCGAACTCGACACCGGACCCTCCGACGCCGAGGCGGGCGACGGCGGCTACGCCCGCGAACTCACCCCCGAACGCCAGCGGGAGCAGCGCGACGAACTCGCCCGCCGGCTGCCGGGATTCGACGTCGTCATCACCACGGCGCAGGTCCCCGGGCGGCGGCCGCCCGTCCTGATCACCGCCGAGTCGCTGGCCAAGCTCGCGCCGGGCGCCGTCGTCGTGGACATGGCCGCCGGGCCGCTCGGCGGCAACGTGGAATCGTCGGTGCCCGGTGAAACGGTGGTAACCGAGGCGGGCGTCAAGGTCATCGGCGCGGGCAACCTCGCGGCGGCCGTCCCCCGCGCCGCCTCCGACGCCTACGCGCGCACCATGCACGCCCTCATCACCCTGCTGGTGCGCGATGGCGCCCTCGCCGTCGACCTCGACGACGACGTCCAGGCCGGGGTCGTCATCACCCATGGCGGCGCGGTGACCCACCCGGCAGCGCACGACGCCGTCGAAGCCCTCGACCACGCCGAAAGCGGGCGGCCATGAGCCAGGAACTCCTCACCGACCTCACCGTGTTCGTCCTCAGCCTGCTCGTGGGCTTCGAGGTCATCAGCAAGGTGCCCGCCACCCTGCACACCCCGCTGATGTCCGCTGCGAACGCCGTCCACGGCGTGATCCTGGTCGGGGCGATGCTCATCGCGGTGTCCATCGACACCCCGGCCGGGTACCTGCTGGGGTTCGTCGCCGCCGCGTTCGCCGCCATGAACGTCGTCGGCGGGTACGTCGTCACCGACCGGATGCTGCACATGTTCCGCGACCCTCGGCGCCGTAACGATCCCACTGCCGACGCCACGGCCGTCACCACGTCCGACAGCAGCTCGATCCCTGGCAGGACCGACAGCTCGACCCCTGGCAAAACCGAGACCAAGGCCGACAGCACGACCCCCGGCAGGACCGACACCAGTGAGGAGCCGCGCCCGTGAGCGCCTTCGACATCGCCGTGCGGCTCGTCTACCTGGCCGCCGCCACCTGCTTCGTGGTGGGCCTGCACCTGATGAACTCCCCGGTCACCGCCAAGCGCGGCAACCTCGTCTCCGCTGTGGGCATGGCCGCCGCCATCGCGGCGACCCTCGTCCTGGCGATCGCCTCGGGCACCGTCACGTGGCTGGGGTGGCTGGTCCTCGCCGCGGGGATCGCCGTCGGCGCCGGAGCGGGCCTGCTGTCGGCGCGCAGGGTGCCGATGACCGCCATGCCGCAGCTGGTCAGCCTGTTCAACGCGGTCGGCGGCGGCGCGGCGGCGCTGGTCGGCATCCACGACTTCACCCGGTTCGCCGCGACACCCGACGGCGCCCCGGCGGCCATCGCCGTCGCCGTCGTCCTCGACGTGTTCATCGGCGCCATCGCGTTCTCCGGGTCCCTGGTCGCCTGCGGCAAGTTCCAGGGCTGGATCCCGGGGCGGCCGATCCTGCCGCCGGCGCGCGGCGCGGTCAACGCGCTGCTGCTCCTAGTGATCGTCCTCGGCGCGTGGTTCCTGCTCGTCGGCTCGGGCGGGACATGGGTGCTGACCGCCGTGGTCGCCGCGGCCCTCGCCCTGGGCGTGCTGGCGACCCTGCCGGTGGGCGGCGCAGACATGCCCGTCGTCGTCTCCCTGCTGAACGCCTGCACCGGGATCGCCGTGGCCATGGCGGGCTTCGTCATCGGCAACTCCATGCTGATCATCGCGGGCGGCCTGGTGGGCGCCTCCGGCGGCATCCTCACCAAGCTCATGGCAGACGCCATGAACCGCCCGGTGACCGGCATCCTCGCCGGGGGGTACGGCACGGGCGACACCCCCGGTGTCACCGGCGGCCCCGGCGACGCCCAGGTCCGCTCCACCACCGCCGACGACGCGGCGATCCAGCTCGCCTACGCGAGCCGCGTGATGATCGTGCCGGGCTACGGCCTCGCCGCGGCCCAGGCCCAGCACGAGGTCAACGAGCTCGCCGAACTGCTCGCCTCCCGCGGGGTGGTGGTGGGGTACGCCATCCACCCGGTCGCCGGGCGCATGCCCGGGCACATGAACGTCCTCCTCGCCGAGGCCAAGGTGCCCTACGAGCACATGAAGGAGATGGAGGAGGCGAACCGGGAGTTGGCGCGCACCGACGTCGCCCTGGTCATCGGCGCCAACGACGTCACCAACCCGGCGGCGCGCGTCCCCGGCAACGCCATCTCCGGCATGCCCATCCTCGACGTCGACCAGGCAGGGGGCGTCCTGGTGGTCAAACGCTCAATGGGCCACGGCTACGCGGGCCTCGACAACCCCCTGTACACCGACCCGAAGACCCGCATGTACTTCGCCGACGCCAAAACCGCATTGGCCGACCTCACCGCAGCAGTCAAGACCCTCGTCCGATAGACAACCACGGGCTCCTTCCGGATGGCCCTGTTCTGCCGTGTCCCTGCCCGCTCGAATTACACGGAAAGGGCACTGAACAGGCCCGCGATGCCCCACCGCGTACGCCCGGGTCCGATTGGGACGACCCGCAATCACCCGGTTTCCCACGCGCAGGCCACGGATCTCCCTGACTCACTATGTCACCACGTTGCGTGCTCGGCGACAGTGCCCGACGGTTCTCCTGGTCGTCTGCCCCACGAACCGTACGGCTCAGTGGTGTGCGGAGCCCATCCCGATAGGCCACCCGGGGATGACGATGGCCCCCTTGGTCGTCAGTCTTGAATCCGTCCCCGCCATCACCGACCCCGAGGAAGCCATCCGCTCACCGGAGCTTGCGGTGCTTTCCGCACGGGCCCACGGCGAGGAGAACGGGGTGGTCTATGCGCTGTACGCAGCCCTGATGCACCTCGATAAGGAAACCGGCACGCTATACACTGACTACGCGCTTGCGACGCTCTTGGAACCTGCTCGGAAGCAACTGGAGGACATGTTGGCAACTGGAACCTACGAATTTCAGAGCGATTTCTTCAAGCGTCAGATCGCCGAAGAGGTCACCAAGGGGCAGGCCGAGTCGGTCCTTCTGGTGTTGGATTCCCGCGGCATCGAGGTTTCCGAGGAAGTGCGTGAGCGGATCCTCGCCTGCACCGACCGCGACGAGGCCGAGAAGTGGATCAAGCGCGCGGCCACCGCTCAGTCTGCTGACGAGCTCTTCGACTGAACCGCGTGGAACGACGCCGCTCCGAGCACGCTGGGCCATACGGTCCGCTCTTGCTCGGGGCGGCGTCGGCTATTTGCCGCGGGTGTACTTCTGGATGAGTACTCCGCTGTCGAAGGTCTTCGTTTCGGTCAGGGTGAACGGGGTGGGGGTGAAGGCTCCGCTGAACATGCGTACCCCGGTGCCCGCCACGACCGGGTAGACCTTCACGATCAGCTCGTCGATCTCCGGCAGCAGGGCCGAGGCGAGTTCGCCACCGCCGCCCAGGTAGATGCCCATCCCGTCCTCGGCCTTGAGTTCGCGGACCTTGGCGACGGGGTCGGCCACGATCTCGATCTCCGGGTCGGGCGACTCGGCGATGCTGCGCGACACCACGTACTGCCGGAAGTGCCGGTACGGGCTGGTGATCCCGATCTTCAACGCGGGGTCGTACGTCTTGCGGCCCTGCACCATGGTGTCGAAGTGCTTGTTCGGCGCGCCCGCGACCCCCAACTGCTCCCGGACGTGCGTCGGCAGGGTCTCGGGGTACTCCTCGATGATGTGGGCCAGGAGGTCCTCGCCCACCGGGAAGAAGTCGATGGCGTCATCGGGCGACGCGATGTAGCCGTCGATGGTGGTGCCGATGTAGTAGCTGAGCTTTCGCACCCGGGTCTCCTTTGCGGCCGCATCGTCCCTGCGGACCCGAACTGGGCCGCTGCACTGGACAGGTCGGTGTCCACCGCGGACTCGGCGGATCCCGGGCCCGCTGCGCGACCACTCCCTTTATAGTGCCGATCCGCCCGTTCGGTCCCGGCAGGCACCGATACCTCCACTCCGGCGCGACACGCAGAGTGATTGAATCACGGAAATACCGGATCCATTGGTCACAATGCGTAGCATTGTCGGATGTGTGACAGAGCATCTGCCCAGCGCGGACCGTGTCGGCGTCCTCGCCCGATGGCCCTCGCGGCGGCGTGCATGGCCGGTGCCCTCGTTGCCGGCTGCGGGCCGATGACCACGGGTGGTGGTCCTGATGCCGCGGTCGGCCGCGCCGGTGCGGAGGGCGGCCGCAGCGTCACCGTCCTCGGCGGCGGCGACCTGTTGATCCACCCGCCGGTGTGGAAGCAGGCGCGCGCCGACGGCGGCGGGGAGTTCGACTTCCGGCCGATGTTCGACGGGATCGCCCCCGCCGTCGCAGGGGCCGACCTCGCCCTGTGCCACCTGGAGGTGCCGCTGGCCGGGAAGAAGGGCCCGTTCTCCGGCTGGCCGGCGTTCAAGGCGCCGCCGCAGCTGCTCGACGGAGTCGAGCGCGCCGGGTACGACGGCTGCTCCACCGCGTCCAACCACGTCCTCGACTACGGCGAGAAGGGCGTGCGGCGCACCCTCGCCGCGTTCGACCGGGCCGGGCTCGGCGCCGCCGGAAGCGCGCGCAGCGCGGCCGAGGCCGCCGCGCCGCAGGTGTACCGGGTGCGGCCCGACCGAGGCGCCCCCGTTGAGGTGGCGCACCTGTCCTCGACCGTGACCTTCAACGGCATGGAGCGCCCGCCCGGCAAGAAGTGGCTCGCGAACCTCGCCGACCCCGAGGCGATCCGCGCCGAGGCCCGCGCCGCCAAGGACGCGGGCGCCGAGATCGTGGTGCTGTCCATGCACTGGGGCACCGAGTACGACCACGGCGTGGACGACCGGCAGCGGGAGCTGGCGGCCGCGCTGACCGGCTCCCCCGACATCGACGTGATCCTCGGCCACCACGCCCACGTCGTGCAGCCCGTCGAGAAGGTCCGCGGCACATGGGTCGTCTACGGGATGGGCAACCAGCTCGCCCGCCACGCCGCGCCCGTCGACGCCAACCGCGAAGGCGCCATGGCGCGCGTGACGTTCACCGAGACCGCGTCGGGACGGTGGCGCGCCGAGGGGCTGGAGATGCTGCCGACCCGGGTGGACATCGAGCCGAAGGTGCGGCTGGTGGACCTCGCGACGGCGCTGCGCGACCCGCGCACCCCCCGCCGCCTCCGCGACGACTACGCCGAGGCCCACGCGCGGATCACCGGCCACCTGACCGCGCACGGCGCCCCCGCGGACGGCGCGGTCGTCGCCCCCGCCGACTGACCGCCCCCGCACCTCACGCGTGCGGGCCGACGGTGACGGCGCTAATCCGCCCCACGATCTTCGGCGCCGATCCGGTGTTCGGGACTCGTCAAGTGATGTCGCTGCGCTGATGGCCGGACCCGTCTACGTGTACGGCCCGAGGAACCTCTCACCATTGAGGTGAATCATGTGCGTCGGGTCGGAGGCACACCACGCCTCGGTCTCCCAGGCGAGGTCGGCAAGGAACTTGCGCATCGTGGTCCGGTCCGGGAAGCACGAGACGTAGACGAGTCCGGCAGTCGACCCGGCGAACAACGCCTGGAGCTCGCCGTGGCGCTTTGCGTCCACCGGACCATGCGACGAGGCGGCTTCCATCAGGAATAGCCAGTCCTTCTCATGCTGGTACACGACGAGATCGGGCAGCTTGCCGTGCGTGTCGACGGTGACGCCGAGGGACGCGAGCTTCTGCTCGTCGAAGTGCATGAGCTTTTCGTCCGCGTCGCCGATGTAGAGCACCTCGCCGCCGGGGATGAAGAAGCCGCAGAAGTCGTCGATCATCTGCTTGATGAGCACGTTCTGGCCACCGCCGCCGAGTGTGAGGTCCACCCCTCCGGGAAGCGTGACGGGGATCCGCGTCATCGTGCGTGCAGCCTGGTACATCGAGAGCAGGCCAGGAGCCGCAGCGAGATACTCGGCGATCGCGTCAACGAACTCGGGTGTGCCGTACTTGCGGATGACCCCTACGGCCTCCGGGTTGAGGCGGTAGTTGTTGTCCTTCGAATTCGTGGCCCTGCTGGGATCGTCGTCGTTGTAGATGATGAAGCCTGCGTCACGGAACTGGTGCAGCGTCTGTCGGCGATAGGTCTCGCGGGTGTTCTCCGCGATTTCGTGCCCGAGCCGGTCGCGGATCCAGTCCAGGATCGCCCGGACACCGAGCATCGGGTTCGTGGCGTCGGCCCACTCGCTGCCCTCGTCCAGATGGGCGAGGGCGAGCAGTGTGCGACCGCTCCGCTCGTTGGATCGGGCTTTGTCGAAGCCGAAGGCATTGAGGATCTCACGAGCCTCGTCGAGACGCGTCATGCGGTCACCGCGACAGACGCGAGCACGGACTCTGTGGTCGCGTCGATGCTCAACTGATCGCCCGGGTCGACCTCCCCCAATTCCCGGAGCTGATCGAATGACGGGAACCGCATCTGCCGGAGGTCAGTGGCGTTCACCTGCGTGTGACCGGAGAAGACGCGGAAGTAGCTGTCGAGCTGCGTCGAATTCAAGAAGACCACGAGACCTCGGGCCACCTGCTCGTCCAGGCCGTGCCCATCCTCATGGATGTAGTTGAGCTTGTTGTCGAAGGCCACGTCCTCGCTCGACTGCCACACCGCTGCGACGACGCGGCGGCGCTCTTCCTTGGCGGAGAAGCGCTTGATAAGTACGTAGGTGCCTCCCGGCACAAGCAGTCTGGAGGCGGTGGCGGGACCCGCATGGAACCACTCCGGCTTCTTCGCCCCGACAGGGTGACGGGACACCCCGCCGCGCAGATGGGTCGCGTTGACCATCGGCACTGCCCCTTCGACTTGATCCTGGTGGAGCAGGTCGCGCGCACGGAAGTCGACGACCCTGCCCGTCGAGACCGAGAGGCCGAGGTTCTGGAGGGTATGTGTGACGTGGGTCGTCATCCAGGCGACGGCCTGTGCGTCCTTCTCGGCCGCGGGCACGTGAATGAAGTCGGGGGTGACGATGTCCTGGTACGCGACGGTCCTTGTGGAAGGCACGGTGCTGTGGTCGCGGGACGTATGGACGACGACCTCGTCAGGCGTCCGCCCGACGGTCGCCGAGACGACGATCGACTCCTGGAGCACCCCGGCGTCGCCGAAGACCTTGGAACGGCTCTCGAAGGTGTGCATCGCGTCGATGCCGGCGAGCCGTACGAACTCACGCCGGAACGCCGAGTAGTACGTGCCGTTCATCCACGAGCGCGGGGTGATGGCAACCTGCTGCCCGCCCTCTCCGAGGATCCGCAGTCCGACGGCGAGGAATGCCGCGTAGACGTTCGGCACGTTGATGCCGGCGGAGCGGAGCAGGACCTGAGCAGCGCATCCGGTACGGAGCTTCGCATAGGGCGGATTCTGGATCACGAGGTCGTAGCGCTCGGCAGTGCCCAAGGCCCAAGAGAGGAAGTCGGCATCGACAAGGTCTGAAGTAGCCCCGGTGGCGGCCTCGATGTCGGCGAGTGTCTCGCTCAGCACGGGGTGGAGCACGGTGTCGTTCTCAACGGTGGTGACGTGTACGCGCAGATCAGGACGGGCGGCGTACAGGCGCTCTACAAGAGCCGCCGTAAGGATCCCGCTCCCGGCGCCGGGGTCGAGGATCCTAATGCTCTCGCCCCGCGGGACACGCGGGAGGCCCGCGATGATGCGGGCGGCCGACTGCGGGGTTAGGTACTGGCCGCGCGCCGCCCGTTCGGTGGGATCCAGCCGAGCGAGAGCAGCGGCGCGACGGACCTCTGCGCGTTCCAGCAAATCGACGCGCTGAATCTCGGTCACGCGATCGTCCGTCGATCGCAGTTCGCTGCTCATATGCCCCCGCAACTCCTCGTTCCGACCCTCATCCTGCCTGAGCCCTCTGACATCTGTGGCACGGGCACGACCGGAAGCGAGCATAGGGCCCGTCGACCGATCACTTGCGGTTTCAAGACGCCTCAGGCGTGCGGGCCGACGGTGACGGCGCCGATGCGCACGCGCGGGGCGGCTTCCATGATGGCGCCCACGCGCTGGATCTGCTCGTCCAGGCCGCGGGCCTGCCGGGTGTCGAGCGCGTCGAGCGGTTCCACGGTGATGTCGATCCACCGGCCGGACCGGCGCTGGTGCCACACGCCCGCGACGGTGCCGTCGATCAGCAGCAGCGGGTAGTTGCCCGCCTGCCCGCGCGCCAGGGCGCGTTCGGCCGCGCGGCCGGGGAAGACCAGGTCGCGCGGTTGGCAGGCGATTCCGAACGCGTCGAAGTACGGCAGCAGCCGGACGCTGCGGGCGGGCTCGTCCGGCACCTCGGTGTCGCCCGCGAGCACCCAGGCCGCCGCCCCCTCGACCTCGACCTGCTGCAACTCCCCCGCCATGGACGCGAACAGCTCCGCTGCCCACCCGGGCGGCGCGGCCAGCCACCGCGCGAAGTGCCGGGGCGTGGCGGGCCCGTAGGCGTACAGGTAGCGGCGGACGACCTCGGTGACGGCGGCGCGCGCCTCCATCGGGCGGAACCCGGGCAGCCACCGGCGCGGGCTCGTGTAGGTGACCTTGCGGCCGCGGTCGGGTCCGAAGCACAGCGCGCCGCGGAGGGCGGCCGTGTGCAGCGCCTGCCGCCACCGCGGCCACATCCCCTGGAAGGCGGGCATGACCGGGTCGGCGGCCCACGGCCCGGTGGCGGCGGTGACGGCGGCGTCGAGTTCGTCGATGGTCAGCTCGGCGTCCGCCACCGCGGCGGCGATCGCCGCGACGACCTCCTCGATCTGTCCAGGGTCCAGCCGGATGGCCTTGGCCTGCATCGACGTTGCCGGGACCGCGGCCAGCGCCCCCGTCCACATCGGCAGGTCGCGCGCCGGGAGGAGGTGCACCGTTCCGCGGGGGCCATGCGTCTTGACGAGGGCGCGCTCCTCCCACAGGCCGCGTCGGACGTCGGTGCGGGTCGCGCCGGCGAGCCGCAGCCCGATGGACAGTTCCGCCGCCGACATCACCTGGGCGTGTGCGCCGCACATCGCGGCGACGACATCGGCGGGCCCGGTGGCGGCGGTGTCGACGGGGACGGACAGCGCGTTGCGGTCCAGCCGGCGGGCGCGGACACCGGCCCAGGACAGGCGCTGCACGGCGGGTGCGGGGGTCGTCATCGGGGAGGTCTCCTCAGGGTCCGGCCGCTGTTCGGCCGCCGGTGCCGACACTAGGCGGGAACTAGGACGGTCCTTGTCCCAGATTGCTGGCATGCTGCGGGGTATGAGCGACACACCGGCGCGGCTGCTGACACTGCTGTCCCTCCTCCAGACCCCGCGGGAATGGCCCGGCAGCGAACTCGCCGAGCGCCTGCGCGTCAGTCCCCGGACGATCCGCCGCGACGTCGACCGCCTGCGCGACCTGGGCTACCCCGTCCAGGCGACCATGGGCTCGGTGGGCGGCTACCGCCTCATGGCGGGGGCGGCCATGCCGCCGCTGCTGCTGGACGACGAGGAGGCGGTCGCCATCGCGGTGGGCCTGCGCGCGGCGGCGGGGTCCGCCGTGGACGGCATCGAGGAGGCGTCGGTGCGCGCCCTCACCAAGCTCGAACAGGTCCTGCCGTCCCGGCTGCGGCACCGGGTGTCGACGCTGGGCGCCGCGACCGTGCCGGTGCGCGACAGCGCCGGCCCGAACGTCGACCCGGAGGTCCTGACCGTCCTCGCGGCCGCGGCCGCCAACACCGAGAAGGTGCGCTTCGGCTACCGGTCGTGGAACGGCGCGGAGACCCGGCGCCTGGTCGAACCCCACCGCCTCGTCACCGCGTGGCGGCGCTGGTACTTCGTCGGCTACGACAACGACCGCGCCGACTGGCGGATCTTCCGGGTCGACCGGATCACCGAGGCGCGCGCCACCGGTGCGCGCGCGGCGCCGCGGGCGCTCCCCGCAGAGGACGCCGCGGCGTTCGTCACCGAGCGGCTCCACTCCCTTGAGCCCACCTACCGGGCCGTGGCGACCCTGCACGCCCCCTTCGCCGAGGTCGTGGGCCGCCTCGGGGACGGCCCGGGCGACCTGGAACCGCTCGACGAGCACAGCTGCCGGCTGCACGGCCACACCGACACCCTGGAGTGGCTGGCGTTCCGGCTGATGATGATCGGCTGCGAGTTCGAGGTGCACGAGCCGCCGGAGCTCGCCGAGTTCCTGCGCGGCCTGGGCGCGCGGGTGACGCGCGCCTCGGGCGGGTGACGCTCAGCCGAGCCGCTTGTCGAAGTGGAACGCGGCGATGTCCATGCGTTCGCGGAAGTAGAACCGGTGGGCGTCGTGGCGCTGCACACCGGAGTCGAGGTCGAGGCGGTGGCAGCCGAGGTCGCGGGCGCGCTGCTCCAGGTAGCCGAGGAGCGCGCGGCCGACCCCCGCGGAGCGGCCGCGCTCGGCGGTCACCAGGTCATCGACGTAGAGCTTGCGCAGCGCGCTCGTGCCGACCATGACCCGCCAGCCCGCGACCCCGGCGCACGCGCCATCGGTGTAGGCGGCGCTGAAGCGCAGCCCCTGCCGGTGCCCCTCGTCGTACACCTCGTGCAGCAGCGTCTCGGTCAGGTGCGGGCGGAGCTCCAGCAGGACCGGCAGGACCTCGGAGCCGAGCCGGTCGTCGCCCGGCCCGATGTCGATGATCTTCATAGCCGAACCCTACGGCGCGGCCCGCGCAGCAACGCGGCCCCGTTGCCCGGCCAGGGCGTCCGGCCGCTACGGGGCCTCGGTGGCGGAGATGCGGTACTTCGCCACTGAAGCGTCGCGGATGTCGGCCTGCTGCCCGGGGTCGGGTCCGGCGCCGCGGAACCGGTCGAGGTCGGCGTCGGACTCCCACCGCTCGTAGACGTTGATCCGGGCGGGGTCGAGGGGGTCGGCGGCGAGGACGAAGTCCAGGCAGCCGGGTGCGGCGCGGGCCGCTTCGATGATCGCGCGGCACCCGGCGAGGTAGTCGCCGCGGGCCTGGGGGTCGACGTAGAGCCGTCCGGACACGATGAGCACGCCGGTCCTCCGTTGGTCGAGCAGTGGTCGGCCCCGAACGCTAGCGTGCGCCTGCGACAGTCCGGCGGACACGGCGCCCGCGGTAGTGCGGCGGGCACGACGGACGGGGCCGGACGCGGGGCCGCCGTCAGCCTGCCGCGCCTTCGGGGCCCTCCCAGGTGGGCAGCGCCAGGACGGCGCTCATGCGCCGCAGTTCGTCGCGGTGCAGTGCGCTGAGCCGGGCGAGGTCGCGCTGGCCGGCCGCCGTGAGCTGCACCCGGATCGCGCGCGCGTCGGGCGGGTGCGGGGCGCGGTCGACCAGCCCCTGCTTCTGCGCGCGGTCGACCAGCTCCACGACGCTGTGGTGGCGCAACTGGAGGCGGTCGGCGAGTTCGCGCATGGTCGCCCATTCGCGGCCGGGGAAGCCCTTGAGCGCGAGCAGTAGCTGGTAGTGCTGCGGGGTGAGCCCGTGGCTGCGGACCGCTTCCTCGCTGAACCGCAGGTAGCGCCGGATCCCGAAGCGGAAGCGCGCCAGCGCCTCGAAGTCCTGCTTGGTCAGCGGAGCGGACTCGGTGCGCCCGTCGTCCATGCGCCCGTCCTCCCTAGGCATGGACTCATGTAACCACGTCGGTGGCCGGCCGCCGACGTGATCCTGCCGAAGCCGATTGTATCGTGATACGATATTAACCTTTCGGCGGCCACCGCCTTCCGGCTGCGGCGCCGGCACCCTCCCAGGAGGTGCGGTCATGCCCGGTGCACACCAGTCCCCACGCGACCCCGCTGCCCCCCGACGGCGGCGCCCCGTCCTCGGCGCGCCCATCGCGCGCCCCACCAGCGGCGAGCCCGACGCCGACTCCGGCGGCTGCTGGCCGCCGCCCGCCCCGTGGCCGGCGCCCGGCGGCTGGCTCGAATCCGGCCTGCTCGACCGGCTCCGCCCGCCGTCGCGCTAGCCGCCCCAGTCCCACCCCAGTCGAGTCGACGACGACTCGCCGGTGCTCCACCGGGCGCGGGCCGGTGCGAACGCGAGCGGGCCGGTAATGGAGGACGCCATGTCGGTCATCATCTTCCTACTCATCGCGGCCCTGGTCGTCGGCGCCATCGGCGTCGGGGCGGGCGTCCGCATCGTCAAGCAGTACGAGCGCGGTGTCGTCTTCCGGTTCGGGCGCGTGCTGCCCGATACCCGGCGCCCCGGGCTCGTGTTCCTCATCCCCTTTGTCGACCAGATGCACAAGATCAACATGCAGATCGTCACCATGCCGGTGCCCGCCCAGGACGGCATCACCCGCGACAACGTGACGGTCCGCGTCGACGCCGTCGTCTACTTCAGCGTCGTCGACCCGGTGCGGGTGGCGGTCGACATCCAGGACTACATCGCCGCGATCGGCCAGGCGGCGCAGACCTCGCTGCGGTCCATCATCGGCAAGAGCGAACTCGACGACCTGCTGTCCAACCGCGAGCGCCTCAACCAGGGGCTGGAGCTGATGATCGACAGCCCGGCGCTGGGCTGGGGCGTGCACATCGAGCGGGTCGACATCAAGGACGTCGCGCTGCCCGAGTCGATGAAGCGGTCGATGTCGCGCCAGGCCGAGGCGGAGCGCGAGCGGCGCTCCCGCATCATCACGGCCGACGGCGAGCTCCAGGCGTCCGAGAAGCTCGCCACTGCCGCCGAGACCATGGCCGAGCACCCGGCGGCGCTGCAACTCCGCCTCTTGCAGACCGTTGTCGAGGTCGCCTCGGAGAAGAACTCCACCCTCGTCCTGCCGTTCCCGGTCGAGCTCCTGCGCTTCCTCGAACGCGCCACCCCGGCCGAGACCGGCGGCGCGCCCGCCGCCGCGGAACAGTCGGCGGAGCGGTCGGACGAGCCGTCCGCCGAGCAGCCCGTCGAGCCGGCCGAACCGCGCCGCCCGATAACCGCGGAGGACACCGCCCCCGAGCAGGTCACACACGTCGACGGGCGGTCGGCCGCCATCGGCCGCCCGCCGGCATCGACACCGGTGCCGCACACCTGAGCGCGCCCGGTCACTCCTGCCCGGCGGCCCCGCCGGGCGGGAACCGGGTGTCCGCCTCGACGGCCGCGAGGTAGGCGTCGATGGCGTCGCGGTTGCGGCTCAGGCAGTCGATGCGCTGGCCGAGCCGGGCGGACTCGCGCCGCAGCAGCGCCGACGTCTCCGCTGTCAGGCACTCCAACGGGAGGTGGATGCCGTCCGAGCCGGTCAGGACCGCCCTCCTGCTGGTCGCCGCCGCACTGGCGACCGTCGCCGCCGGCGGCCGCCACGCCTTCCCCCCGCACCGCACCGCCCACTGACCGGTCGGAGCAGACGCTCACGCCGCGTCCTCGCGTGCGATCGTGAGGACCTCCACTGCCGCACGCGAGGGGTTTCTCGCGTTCGTCACGGCACCCTTCGTTCGGCGTTCCTCCACCGGTGTTCGCGCCCGTTCAGCCAGGCGCCGATCGGTGTGCGGCGAACGAGCAGCTGGTACGTGAGGAGCAGCGTCGCGCTGGACGCGACCAGGGTGATCAACAGCTTGACCGCGACCGGGAGTGCCAGGTCCGCAAGGCTCATCCCGATGGCGACCACGATCGGCAGGTGCATCAGGTACATCCAGTAGGAGGCGTCGGCCAGGTACCGGATCGCCGGGCGGGGGCGGGTGAGAAAGCGCATGCACACGCCGACCAGACCGTAGGTCACGCACCACCCGCCGAGGGCGACCAACGCTGCACCGATGGGCAGCGGAACCTGCCCTTGGGCGATGAGCATGATCGACAGGCTGATCGCCCCCACGACGAGATACGCGGCCCAGTCCTTGCCGATTCCGGCCAGCGCGCCGGAGCCGCGACGCAGCGCCCAGCCGACCGAGAAGGCGCCGAGGTATCCGGCGAGTGGGGCGGCCTCGGGAATGATCGTCGCGGGCTCGATGATGCCCGACATCGGCTTCCCCTGGATCACCACGGCGACGATGTAGGGCACGGATGCCACGAGGACGCCGGCGCGCGACGAGAACAGCGTCGCCATCCGCTCGGAGAACGCCGACGTCCGTTCCCTCCCGATGAACCGGATGAGCAGAGCGCGCACCGCCACGGTGATCACGATGCATTCCATGAGCACGAGGAGGAACCAGAGCTGACCGGGGCCGAACATGACCAGCGGGTCGGTCACCTCGGGCTGCGACGCGCCGGGATGGGTGCTCGCGAACATGAGCGCCAGCAGGCCGAGCGGAAACACCGCGACCGGCCAGAACGCGATCATGGGCAGCAGGACGCGCTTGGCTCGATCACGCACGTACCGCTGTGCGCCACGCCGGTCGAGCATCAGCGCCCCGAAGTAGCCGGCCAGCGTCATGAACAGCATCATCCTGAACGAATGGATGACGAAGTTCGTCTCGGCGAGTCCCACCGACCCGTATCGATCGTGGAAGAACCAGGGCTGGGCCGCGATGAACGGCACGAATGCGTGCAACACGATGCCCAGCAGCAGGGCGCCGCAGCGAAGCGCATCCAGTCCGTGGATCCGTTGCGGGCGACCAGCGGGCTCCGTCGTGCGGGCAGGGGTCGGTTCCGTGGACGGGGTCGTCATGTCAGTGACGCTAGGGACCGCGCCGTGCCGGCACATCGACCATCGGGTCGGCCGGGCATCCACCGATCGGTGGAGCGGAGACACTGGCGGACCGTCGTTCGGGGCGGCGACAATCGAGTCGTGCCAGGACAAAGCGGATCGGGGCGAGGCCAG
Organism: Murinocardiopsis flavida; assembly: GCF_003014485.1. Classification (GTDB taxonomy): domain Bacteria; phylum Actinomycetota; class Actinomycetes; order Streptosporangiales; family Streptosporangiaceae; genus Murinocardiopsis; species Murinocardiopsis flavida. Next base: position 32,770 of record NZ_PYGA01000016.1, read on the forward strand.
GCGCCGACGTCCGTCGGCCCGGCAGGGGCCTCCGTGTTGTGGATCGGATTGTCGGTCGCCGCGCTCTCCCTCGTGCTCGCGATCAGCCTGGGAATCGGCGGAGACCACCCTCCTCTTCGCAATGGTCGAGCGGCGCCGGATCCGCTGTGGGTCGTGGCGCCGATCGTCGTGCTGCTCGTGCTCCGCGTCTGTATGGAGCTGGTGTACCAGAGGGCGCACGGGGGCGGTCGCCTGGCGACGGCCCTCTATCTCGTGCACGGCCTCACCCTGCTGGCGGGGGTCGCCCTCAACCCGTTTCTGTGCATCTACGCCTTTCTCGGCTTCCTCGACGTCGAGCGTTTCCTGCCCCGACGTGTCGTCGCCGGAGGCATCATCGGCGCGGCTCTGCTGTGCGCCTTCGGCCAGGCGGGCGCTGTCGCGGGCGTCACGACCAGCCCGCTCGTCTTCATCGCCCTGCTCCTGGTCAACGTCGGCCTCGCCGGTGCGATGACGTGGTTCGCGTGGTTGCGAGAAGAACACGCGGACGAACGGGAGCGCGTCGCGGCCGAACTCGCCGAAGCCCACCGGGAGAACCTCGCCCTTCACGAGCAACTGCTCGAACAGGCCCGCTCCGCTGGCGTCGCCCAGGAACGCGCCCGGCTGTCGCGCGAGATCCACGACACGGTGGCCCAGGGCCTCGTGGGGGTGATCCGCCAGCTCGAGGCGCTCCCCGGCGCTCTCGGAGAGAATGCACGGCCGGGGATCGAACGAGCGGAGCACGCAGCACGGGACTGCCTCTCCGAGGCGCGCAGAGCCGTGCGCGCCCTGGCCCCCCACCAACTGGCCGAGGACGATCTCACCAGCGCGCTCCGCGGCCTCGTCGAACACTGGACCGCCTCTCAGGCGACGCCGGCCGAACTCGTCGTCGTCGGCACCCCGGCTGCCGGCGACGGTGACGACGTGGTGCTGCGGGTCACGCAGGAGTCGTTGGCCAATGTCGCACGCCATGCCCGGGCCTCGTCGGTCACCGTGACGCTGAGTTGGCTCCCCGACACCCTTCTGCTGGACGTCGCGGACGACGGCATCGGATTCGACCCCAACGCCATGGTTCGAGGGAGAGGACTCGCGGGAATGAGGGAGCGACTCGTCGAAGTCGGCGGCCAACTGATCGTCGAATCCGAACCCGACCACGGCACCACGATCGCGGCTCAGGTGCCACGGTGAGCGCCGTCCGAATCGTCGTCGTCGACGACCATCCGATCGTCAGGCACGGCCTGACCGGAGTATTCGCCGACGAGCCCGGCATCGACGTGGTCGGCGAGGCGGACAGCGGCCCCCGAAGCCTGGCCGTCATCGCCGACACCGAACCGGACGTCGTCCTCATGGACCTGCGCATGCCCGACGGCGACGGTGTCCCCGCGATTCGGGAACTCGTCCGGCACAGAACTCGCGGCCGGCCACGAGCGCTGGTCCTCACGACCTACGACACCGATCGTGAGATCCGCAGCGCCCTCAACGCCGGCGCAGACGGATACCTGCTCAAGGACGCATCGCGCACCGAACTGGTCCGCGCAGTGCGCGACCTGGCCGCCGGCCGTCCGGTGCTGGCACCCGCAGCGCTCGCGATCCTCCTCGGACACGAATCGGAGACCGAGCTCAGCACCAGGGAAATCGACGTACTGCGCCTCGTCGCCGACGGTCTCACCAACAAGGCGATCGCGACCCGGTTGCGGATCAGCGAGTCCACCGTAAAGACCCACCTCCTCCACACGTATTCGAAACTGGGAGCAGCCGACCGCGCGCACGCCGTCCGCATCTGCTGGGAACGCGGCCTCATCTGATCCCCCGGCAGGGCGGGAGCCCAGTCTGGGGATGGCCGACGGCGAAGTACTCGGGTCCCACTCCTGCACCGGCGTCCGTGTTCGGCCGGGTCTCCCCCACCACCGGCAGGCCCGCGCCTTTATCGCAACCCCATGGTTGTGATAGCTTTCATGGCAACCGATCAGTTGCAATGGAGGTCGCCGTGCCCGTTCCCGACCGCATCGAGCGCACGCTCGAACTCGCCCACCCACCGGAGAAGGTGTGGACGGCGTTGACGACCGCCGAAGGACTCGGCGGCTGGTTCGGCTCCCGCGCGGAGATCGACGCCCTGCGCCCCGGTGGCGAGGCGCGGGTGCACTGGGACGAGTACGGCGAGCACACCCTCCTGATCCAGGTCGTCGAGCCGCCCCACCGGTTCGCCTACACCTGGGCGATCGAAGGGCTGGCTGCGAGCGACCCGCGCCGGACCTATGTGGAGTTCACGCTGGAGCCGACCGGATCGGGCACGCGGGTGACCGTGCGGGAGACCGGCTTCGCCCAACTGCCGGACGCGCTGGCCGGCGCCTACGACGACAACGTCAACGGGTGGCGCATGGAGCTGGCCGATCTGGCGGAGTACCTCGATGCCGCGGCCTGACCCCCACGGGACCGATACCGAGGCGCTCGCGCAGGCGGTCTTCACCGCGTTGGCCGACCCGACGCGGCGCGGCATCCTCGCCGAACTCGCTGCCCGCGGCCCCGCGACGGCGACCGACCTGGCCGACCGGCTCCCCATCTCGCGCCAGGCGATCGCCAAACACCTCGGACTCCTGTCCGATGCCGGGCTGGTCCGGGCGGAGGCCGGCGAGCGGCGCCGGATCCGCTACCGGCTGCACACCGGACCCGTGGCGGTGGCCCAGTCGTTTCTCGCCGCACTGGCGCGCGACTGGGACGGCCACCTGAGTGCCCTTCGCGACCATCTCGACCCCCCACAGGAGGACTGACACGTGACCCCGACCTTCCGCGGCGGCCACAACATCGCCATGAAGCTGCCCAAGGCGCAGTTCGACCACACCATCGCCTTCTACCGCGACATCCTGGGCATGGCGGTCACCGACGAGAGCGGCGCCGCCGTCGCGGGCATCGTGGCCCAGAGCGCCTCGGTGCAACTCGGTCCGGTGACGCTGTGGTTCGACCGCGTCGACAACTACGCGCGCGCCGACCTGTGGCTGGAGCTGTTCACCGATGACGTCGACCAGGCGGCCCGGCACCTGGCGGCGCACGGCGTCGCCGTCCAGGACGAACTGGAGCCGTTCCCCCCGGGCATGAACGCCCACTGGATCAGCAATCCGGTCGGCATCCCGCACATCGTCCGCCGCCCCGAGCCGGATCAGGACCGGGGTCCGTCCTGACCCGGTCGACGCGGACGAGGCGGGCAGGGCCCCGCCCCGGTCGTCAATCCGGTTCGACGGGCTGCCTCGGCGCCGCGGTCGGGCGGTCGATCCGGTAGATGTGGTGCAGCGGGTCGTCGGCCGGATTGTCGGGGGTCATGGGGCCGCTGCCGATACGGTGCAGCCCGGCCTTCTCCAGGGCCCGCCAGGACGCCGGGTTCGCGGCGACGACCGCGACCAGCACCACGGTGGCGTCGGGCCATTCCCGCCAGGTGCGGGCGAGGATCGACCGGATCATCCGGGTCCCCAGCCCGCGGCCCACGTGGTCGGCGGGGCCGATGAGGTAGTCGATGGTCACGGCGCCCTCGGGGACGTCGACGACCTTGGCGAACTCCCCCAGGTACTCGGGGTAGTCGGTCAGCCGCGAGCGCTGCACCAGGCCGAAGGGGACGCCGTCGAGGTGCGCGAGCAGGTCCTCCGCCGGTTCGTCGCCCCGGGCCGTCGGGCCGAAGTCGCGCTCGACGGCATCGGGCGAGGTCTCGTGGTTCCACCACCGCGCGACATGAGGGTGCGACAGCCACTGCGCCAGCAGCGGGAAGTCGGCGGGAACGAGCATGCGCCAGGTGATCATCGCGTCACTCCGCGGTGTGCTTCGGCGGCGGCCGCGCCGGGCCGTGCCACAGCCCTGGGCGGACCCTTGGGACGGCCAACGGTAACGCCGCCCCGGCTTCCGGTCCACGGGGTTCCGGCCACCGGGGCATCGCCCCTCCTCCGTGCCGTGCGGCCCCGTGCGACCGCGTCGCGGCCGTCCCCGGTGGATCCCTCCCGGCCGCGCCGGGACCACCGGCGCTGATGCGGCCCGACCGCTCCAAGGCGGACTCGATCACGCCGGCCCCGGCTTGATCGGAGGCGCGCGGCAAATGGCGGGAGCCGCGACGTTCGCGCTCGCTAACGTCGCCGGTGAACGAAGGGGGAAGCCATGCTGGACCGGTTGAACAAGGCCTTGGCGCACATCGAGGAGGACCCGGGCGCCCCGGTGGACGTGGCGGCCATGGCGCGCACCGCGCTGACCTCCGAGCACCACCTGCGGCGGATGTTCGCCGCGCTCGCGGGGATGCCGCTGGCGGAGTACGTGCGCCGGCGCCGGCTCACCCTGGCCGGCGCCGAGGTCATGGAGGGCCGCCGGACCCTGCTCGCTATCGCCGTCGACCACGGATACTCCTCGGCCGAGGCGTTCACCCGGGCCTTTCGCGCCATGCACGGCGTCACCCCCGGCCAGGCCCGGCGCACCGGGGCCGCGCTGGTCTCCCAGTCCCGCCTGGCCTTCCACCTCACCATCGAAGGGAGCACCACGATGCGCTACCGCATCATCGACAAGGACGCCTTCGCCCTGGTCGGACTGAGCAACCGGATCCGCAACGTCGCCTTCGGGCCCAATCCGGACATGGCCGCCTTCACCGAGGCCGTCGACGACACCACGTGGGAACTGCTCGATTCCGTCGGCGACCGGGAGCCCAGCGGTGCGCTGTCGGCGACGGTGGCCCTGGAGGACGGCGCGGAGTTCGGCGATGAGATCGACTACTGGATCGCCGCGGCCACCACCGGCCCCACCCCTGACGGGATGGAGCGCTTGGAGGTCCCCGCGGCCACCTGGGCGGTGTTCCCGTTCGAGCGGGTGGCGTTCCCCCACGGGCTTCAGGAACTGTGGCGCGCGGTCTACACCGAGTGGTTCCCGGCCCACCCCGCCTACCGCACCGCCCCCGGCCCGGCACTGGTGGCCGTCGACGACGAGGAGGAGCCCGACCTCGGCTCGGGGCACGTGTGGCTGCCCGTGGAGAAGCAGGCCCCGGCGCCGGGGTGAACAGGGGGTTCGGCCGCCGGGCCCGTCACCGGCCGTGTCGGGCCGCGTTCCGGCCCGTCCGGTGGCGGGCGGGCCGGTCGGCCGCCTGTGCGAGCCCAGTCACCTGCCCCGGGACCTCTTCGCGGGCCTCACACCGGCGGTTCGATGGCGGTCAGGAACCCGCGTATGTACCCGGCCACGGTGTCCAGATGGCTTTCGAGGAGGAAGTGTCCGCCGCCGGGAACGAGGTGGACCTCCGCGTCCGGCAGGTCCCGCGTGAACGCGCGTGCCCCGTCCGGGCCGAAGATCTCGTCGCCAGCGCCCCAGACCGCGAGAAGGGGGACCTGGTGTTCCCGGAAGTAGGCGTGCACCTGAGGGTAGAGGGGTGGGTTGGTGGCGTAGTCGCCGAACAGGGCCAGCTGCACGAGGTCGTTGCCCGGCCGGTTGACCTCGCGGTGGTCGGCGGCCCAGGTGTCGGGGTCGACCAGCTCGGGTCGGTTCACTCCGTGCAGGTACTGCCAGCGGATGGCGTCGAGCGAGAGGGCGTCGCGGACGGCGGGTTCGGTTCGCGGCCCCGGGTCCTCCGCATATGCCCAGACGGGCTTCCAGAAGTCCGGGACGAAGCCCTCCTCGTAGGCGTTGCCGCTCTGCGTGATCACCGCGGTGATCGCGGCCGGGTCGCGCAGGGCCAGCCGCCAGCCGATGGGCGCGCCGTAGTCCTGGACGTACACGGCGTAGCGGGCGATGCCGAGCTGGGCCAGCAGGGCTTCGGTGACGTCGGTGAGCGAGTCGAAGGTGTAGGTGAACACGTCCGGGGGCGGGGCATCGGAGTTGCCGAAGCCGAGGTGGTCGGGGGCGATGATGTGGAACCGGTCGGCCAGCGCCGGAATGAGGTGGCGGAACATGCGCGAACTGGAGGGGAATCCGTGCAGGAGGACGAGCGCGGGCGCCTCGCGGGGCCCCGCCTCGCGGTAGAAGACGCGATGTCCCCCCACGGTCGCGTAGCGGTGGCGGACTTCGACCATGGCTAACCCCTTCGATCAAATTTGATGGTTATCCGTCAATCGCCCAGTAGACCCCTGATGGAGTAACCTGTCAATTGACTTGATGAGGTTAGTTGGGAGGTGCGGTCCGTGCTGGACGACCACGCACTGGTGCAGGCGCTGAACAGCACCCCGGTCGCGGACGGCCGGAGCCGGGACCTGTGGCGCGACGACCGCGAGGTGGACAGGTGGGCTCGGGAGCACGGCGGTCTCGGCGGCGACGGGGAGCGCCGGTGGCTGCGCACCGCCCGGGACGCCCTCCAGGCGGTGGCGGCGGGCGCGCCGGCGGAGCCCCGTCTGCGCCGCGTCCTCGCAGGCGTTCGCAAGGTCCCGCGGCCCGGCGTGTCGGGCATCGAGTGGCATTTGGAGGTGCCGCCAGAGCGCAGGCTCGCCGTGGAGCTCGTGCTCGCGTGGGCGGACGTCGAAGAGCGCATGCCGGGCCGGTTGCGGCCGTGCGAGAACCCTGAATGCCGCCTCTTCCTGGTGGACCGCAGCCGCGCCAACACCGCGCGGTGGTGCTCCATGAAGACCTGCGGTAACCGGCTCAAAGCACGCCGGCACCAGGCCCGGACACGGGAGACCCCCCGACCCGAGTAGAACGCCGGCGAGTCGGTGTCGGCTGCGGCCGCTCCCAGCGGTGCGCCGCAGGTGTCGGGCGGACTCGGCCGCCCGCCTCGCTCTGCGCGCGGGCGGCCGCCGATCCTATGACCGCCGGACCTATGCGGACCAGGCTCTGGCCGCCCCCGCCCCGCTCCGGCAGGCTCGAATCCGACCCGCCGACCACGATGGCGGCGGGGCGCCGCCACGACCCGGGGAGAATTCCGATGAGCACCGCTGCCGCCAATGCCGCGCCGACTGCCGAGGCACAGCGCACCGTCGCCGAGCTGAACGGTCGGGCGGCGTCCGCCGAGGCGCTGGCGCCGCTCGCCTTCGCGGGGTACGCCCACTTCACCGCCATGCAGGTGCGCGGCGGCGCGGTCCGGGGCCTCGACCTCCACCTGGAGCGCCTGCGCTCCGCCTCGGTGGAGCTGTTCGGCCGGGCGCTGCCCGAGGACCGGGTGCGGTCCTACCTGCGGACCGCGCTTGCGGACGGCCCGGCCGACCTCTCGCTGACCGCCACCGTGTACGCACCGGCGGGCGAGTTCACCGCGGCCGTCGGCGAGGCAGCACCCGACGTGCTCGTCCGCACCGGACCGGCCGCGACCGGCCCGCGGGGCCCGCTGGCGCTGGCGGCGGTCGAGCACGAACGGGCCCTGCCCGCCGTGAAGCACGTCGGCGAGGTCGCCAAGACCTACTTCCTCCGCCAGGCCGTCGCCGAGGGGTTCGACGACGCCGCCTTCGTCGACCGCCGGGGGCGGTTCAGCGAGGCGTCGATCTGGAACCTGGCCTTCTGGGACGGCACCGCGGTGGTGTGGCCCAAGGCCGCGATGCTGGGCGGCACCACCATGGGGATCGTGCGGCGGCAGCTCGACCGCCTGGGAATCCCCCAGCGGGTCCAGGAGGTCACCCGTGCCGACCTGCCGGAACTGGCGGGGGGCGTGGTCATGAACTCGTGGACGCCGGGCATCGCCGTCCACCGCATCGGCTCCGTGCCCCTGCCCGCGGCGCCGTCCTTCGTGGCGCTGCTGCACCGGGCCTACCAGGCGGAACCACTCATCGCGCTGTGAGTGCCGGGCTGCCCGCACCGCCGGGGTCCCACCGGGGGCGTGCGGGCGGCAACGGGGACCGAGTGGGCGAATCCAGATAAGACCATTGATGAAGCACGTCAAACGTGTTATGCATGAGTCATGCATGATGAATTGAGGACCGCGAACTTGCTCGGCGCCGCCTCGCTGGCGCTCAGCGACCTCCTCCTGGCCGGGGCGACCGCGGCGGCCGGCACCAGCGCCAGCGGTGCCGCCGCCCTGGTCGTCCTGGCCGCGGACCCCGGCCTGAGCGTCACCGAACTGGGCCGCCGGGTCGGACTCAGCCAACCCGCGGCGGCGCGCATGGTCGAGAGCCTGGAGAAGCAGCGGCTCGTCCGGCGCGAACGCACCTGGGGGCGCTGGGTCGCCGTACGGCCCACCGACCTCGGCGCACAGGCGGCGCACAGCCTGCTCGCCTCGCGCGGCAGCGCGCTGCGCACCGCGGTCGGCCGCCTCGACGAACACGAGCAGGAGCAGCTCGACACGCTGCTCGCCAAGCTGCTCACCGGGCTCTACACCGCCCCGGGCGACGCCGAGCGGCTGTGCCGCCTCTGCGACAGGGACGCCTGCCAGGCCCGCGGCGCGGTGTGCCCCGTCGGCCAGGCCGACCGCGACTGCCGCGCCCACGGGGACCGGAGCGATGGGTGAGGCACTCGCCCTGGTCTCGGCGCTGTGCTTCGGCCTCACCGACGTCGCCGCCGGCCTGCTGTCGCGCCGCGCGCACAGCATCACCGTCGCGTGCTACGGACAGGCGTTCGGCACCGTTCTGATGGCGGCCGTCGTCCCGTTCGCCGCCGCGCCGGAGGTCCACCCGGCCGACCTCGGGTGGGGTGCGCTCTCCGGTGTGGGCACCGGGCTGGGGGCGGCCGCCCTGTTCCACGCGATGAGCGTCGGCCGGTTCAGCACCGTGGTGCCCTTGAGCGTCGTCGCGGGCGCGGCCCTGCCCGTGCTGGCGGGGGTCGCCCTGCTGGACGAGCGCCCCGGTGTCGCGGCGTGGGCCGGGATCGCCGCGTCGGTGCCGGCGCTCTGGCTGATCGCGCGGTCGACCGGCGGCCGCGGCGGACCCGGCGACGGCGGTGCGGTCGCCGGGCTGCTCCCCGCTCTGCTCGCCGGTGCCGCGTTCGCCCTCCAGTACACCGCGCTGGCGCAGGCGGACCCGGCGGCCGGGCTGTGGCCGCTGCTCGCGAACCGTGCGGCGTCGGCGGTGCTGGTGTTCGCCCTGGTGCTGCCGCGGCCCGCGCGGCTGCGCGTCCCGGCCCTGATCGGCGCGGGCGCGGCGGGCTCGGGCGCGCTGAGCACGGCCGCGATCACCGCCTTCGCCCTCGCGGGCCGCGCGCAGGACCTGTCCACCGCCGCCGTGCTCACCTCCATGTACCCGGTCGTGCCCGTCCTGTGGGGGGTGGCGGCCCTGGGCGAGCGCCTCGACCGCCACCAGTCCTTCGGCCTGGTGTGCGCCGCCGCGGCGATCGGCCTGATCGCCGCCGGATGAGCTGCGGCGCCGCACCGTCCCCTGCCCTCCCGCTCGGCCGGGACCGGGCTCGCGTCAGCCCGCCACGGCGCGCGCGAGCACGGATCCGGTGACCGCTGCGCCGATCCCCGCGAGGAGGCCGGCTGCGGTGTAGAGGACGGCGAGGGGCCGCGCGCCGTCGCGGCTCAGCCGCAGGGTCTCGTAGGCGAAGGTGGAATAGGTGGTCAGCGCCCCGCACAGGCCGGTCCCCAGCAGCGCCATGGCGTGCGGCGGAAGGGGCAGCGCCGTCAGCGCGCCCAGGATGAGGCAGCCCGCGGCGTTGACGGTGAAGGTCCCCCACGGGAAGAGGGTCCCGCAGCGGGCCTGGACGGCGCGGTCGGTCAGGTAGCGCAACGGGGCGCCCACCGCCGCACCCAGGGCGACCAGGACGACCGTCATGGCGCGCTCCTCTCGCGGCGGGGACGCGCCAGGACGGCAGCGGCGGCGGTGCTCGCGACCGACACCGCGATCAGGGAGCCGACCAGGGTCGCGGCGAGGTAGGCCAGCGCGGTCCGGGGGTCGGTGGACGCGGTGGCGGTGACGTCGAGGACGGCGGCGGAGAAGGTGGTGTAGCCGCCCAGCACCCCCGCGCCGAAGAACGGGCGGATGAGGCGGCTGCCGGGCCGGCGGTGCGCGAGCAGCTCCATGAGCACGCCGATCAGCGCGCACCCGCTGAGGTTGACCACCAGCGTGGCCCAGCCGAACTCGCCGGGCGCGTGCGGCAGGGCGACCGCCACCGCGTGGCGGCCCAGCGCCCCCAGGGCGCCGCCCGCCGCGACGAGCCCCAGGACCGCCCACGGCGACTCGGGGAGTCCGCTGCGCCGCGCGGGCGCCCGCGGGTCGGAATCGGGGTCGGCGGGCGGGATCGACTCGGGCACTGCTGCCTCCTACCGGCATGACGAGAAGCCAGGTAGGGACCGTTGGCGCGTGCGCGGTTGCGCCGCTGCGGAAGGGCGGCGTCGGCGGGCCCCACCGCCGAACCCCCGTGACGGGAGCGGCCCCAGTCTAGTACTGCTGCGTCCCGTGGGCCGCGGAGCCCCGTCGCGGAGCCCTGTCGCAGAGCGGCGGCGCCGATCGGCGCGCGAACGGGGCGGGATGGCCGACGAATGGCGGATGCCCCCGAGGGGCCGCGGCCGTGAGGATGGCCGATATGGACCCTGAACTGGAAGCATTCCTCCCGCTGCTCCCCAAGAGCGACCTGTCCGACCCGGTCACCGACCGCAGGAACCTCGCCGCGATGGCCGCCGCCGTGCCGCCGCCGGACACCGCGGGCATGGCGGTCGAGGACCGCACGGTGCCCGCCGATCCGGACGTGCCGGTGCGCATCTACCGCCCGGACCAGGCGCAGGGCGCCATCGTCTGGCTGCACGGCGGAGGCTGGGTCATGGGGAACCTCGACACCGAGCACCCCTGGGCCGCCCGCCTCGCCGACGCCTCCGGCGCGGTGGTCGTCTCGGTCGACTACCGGCTGGCCCCCGAGAACCCGTTCCCCGCCGCCCTGGACGACTCCTACGCCGTGCTGTCCTGGGTGGTCGAGCACGCGGCCGAACTCGGCGCCGACCCCGACCGGGTCGCGATCGGCGGGCACAGCGCAGGCGCGGGGATGGCGGCGGCTGCCGCGCTGCGGGCGCGCGAGGAGCAGGGGCCGCCGATCCGCTTCCAGCTCCTCAACCAGCCCGGGCTCGACGACCGGCAGCAGACCTGGTCGGCGCGGCACTTCACCGACTCCCCCTGGATGACCCGCGCGAAGGTCACCCAGGCCTGGGGCCACTACCTGGGTTCGGCGCCCGCCACGCCCTACGCCGCCCCGGCGCGCGCCAAGGACCTGTCCGGCCTGCCGCCCGCCTACATCGCAGCGGCGGAGCTGTGCCCCAACCGCGACGAGAACATCGACTACGCCGTGCGCCTGCTCCAGGCGGGTGTGTCGGTCGAGCTGCACCAGTGGGCCGGCACGTTCCACGGCTCGCAGGCGCTCCTGTCCGCCGCGGTGTCGCAGCGCCAGATCGCCGAACTCGGAGCGGTCCTGCGCCGCGCCCTGGCCGCGTGAGGCGGTGATGTCCGTGGACGAGCGCCCCGCACCGCCCCGGGACGACGGCGCAGCGGCGGGCCCGGCGGGGCTGCTCCGCCCCTACGCGGGGGGATTCGCCGCCGTCGTCGTCCTCCAGGTCATCGGCGCGGTCGCGGGCCTGGCGCCGCTGCTGGCGGTCGCCGAGCTGGGCCGCGCCCTGCTGGCGCCCGGCCCGGCCGACCCCGGCCATGTCCGGGCGGCCGTCATCGCGGGCGCGGTCGGCCTGCTCGTCCGGCTGCTGTTCACGGCCGCGTCGTCGGGGGTGGGGCATCTCCTGGACGACCGGGTGCAGCTGGCGTTGCGCCGGCGGCTCGCGGCGCGGTTGGGACGCGTGCCGATCGGCTGGCTGTCCCGGCGCCGGACCGGCGAGCTGGCGAAGGTCGTGGGTGCGGACGTGGCCGCCGTGCACCCGTTCATCGCCCACACCCCCGGCGAGCTCACCTTCGCGTTCGTGGTGCCGCTGGTCTACCTGTCGACCGTCGACTGGCGGCTCACCCTGATCACGCTGATCCCGGTCGTGCTGGCGGTGGCGCTGGTCCCGTTCATGATGACCCCGGCCCGGCAGCGCGAGCAGGCGGCGTTCGACGAGGCCATGGGGCGCATCTCGACCTCGGCCGTGGAGTTCGTCCAGGGGATCGCGGAGGTCAAGGCGCTCGGCGGCGGCGAGCGCGCCCACCGCAGGCTCCGCACGGCCACCGACGACTTCGCCGCCGTCTTCTCCCGGATGGTGCACGCCCTCTCCGTGGTCGCAGCGGGGATGCAGCTGGCGCTGTCGCCGCCGTTCGTGCTGCTGGTCGTGCTGGCCGGCGGGGCGGCGCTGATCACCGCCGGTTCCCTCGCACCCGCGGACCTGCTGCCGTTCCTGCTGCTGGGATTGGGTCTGACCGCCCCGGTGGCGGCCCTCGGCCACGGCTTCGACGACACGCAGGCCGCCCGGCGCGCGGTCGGCCGGATCCGGGACGTCCTCGCCGTGCGGCCCCTCCCGGAGCCCGCGCACCCGGCCGCGCCGCAGGGCCACCGGGTGGAGCTCCGCGGGGTCAGGTTCGGCTACGACGCCGAACGTGAGGTGCTGCGCGGGATCGACCTGGTCCTCGAACCGGGGACGGTCACAGCGGTCGTCGGGCCGTCGGGCGGCGGAAAGTCCACCCTGGTGCGGTTGCTGCCGCGGTTCTTCGACCCGGACAGCGGCTCGGTCGCCATCGGAGGCGTCGACCTGCGCGAACTCGCCAGCAAGGAGCTGCACCGGACGGTGTCCTGCGTCTTCCAGGACGTCCGGCTGCTGCGCGCGACGGTCGCCGACAACATCGCGCTCGCCGTCCCGCACGCCGAGCGCGCGGACGTGGTCCGCGCCGCCCGCGCGGCGCGCATCCACGACCGGATCCTCGAACTGCCGCGCGGGTACGAGACGGTGCTCGGCGCGGAGGCCGAGTTGTCGGGCGGCGAGGCGCAGCGGATCTCGATCGCCCGCGCGCTCCTCGCCGACACCCCCGTCCTCGTGCTGGACGAGGCGACCGCCTTCGCCGACCCGCAGACCGAGCTTGCGGTCCGCCGGGCGCTGGCGGCTCCGGCGGCCGGCCGGACGACCCTGGTCATCGCCCACCGCATGGAGACGGTCGCCGCCGCCGACACCGTCGTGATGCTGGTGGACGGCTCGATCGTGGAACGCGGCAGCCCCGCCGAGCTGCGGGCCCGGAACGGGGCGTTCGCCGCGTTCTGGCGATCCCACCGGTCGGCGGCCGCCGACACGGCCGACACCCGCGGCGGCGTGCCGCATGGAGGCGAGCCCCGATGATCCGAATGCTGCTGCGCGTGCTGGGCCGGGAGTACGCCGGCCCGGTGCGCCGCACCGTGGCCCTGATGGCGGTGACCGCCGTTGTCGAAGGGCTGTCCTACGCGCTGCTGGTCCCCGTGCTGCGGGCGCTGTTCGGGGACACCCCCGGCGACGCGCTGCCGTGGCTGGTCGCGTTCTGCGGCGCGGTCGCGGTCTACGCGGTGCTGCGCTACCTCAGCGACCTGTCCGGGTTCCGCGTCGGCACCACGCTGCTGCGCGGCATGTACCACCGGCTCGGCGACCATCTGGCCCGGCTGCCCGTCGGCTGGTACGGCGCGGGCCGCGTCGGGGAGGTGTCGGTCCTGGCCGGGAGCGGCGTCCTCCAGGCGATGGGCGTGATCGCGCACCTGCTGGGCCCGTTCATCTCCGCCTGCGTGACCCCCCTGACGATCATCGCCGTGATGCTCGCGTTCAACTGGCAGCTGGGCCTGGCGGCGCTGGCCGCCGTCCCGGTCGTCGCGCTCGTCCAGGTCCGGGCGGGACGCGCGGCCGCGGCCGCCGACGCGGAGCGCGCCGAACGCGACCACGAGGCCACCGCGCGGGTCATCGAGTACCTCCAGGCCCAGCCGGTGCTGCGCGCCGGCGGCCGGACCGCCGAACGCTTCCGGCTGCTCGACGGCGCGCTGCGGGGCCTCCAGCGCGCGTCCCGCCGCTCCGTGCTGTCGGCGCTGCCCGGTGTGCTGGGCCTGACGCTCACGGTGCAGGCGGTGTTCACCGCCGTCCTGGTCCTGGGCGCCTACCTCGCGCTCGGCGGGGGCGTCGGCGCGGCGGAGGTCCTGACGATCCTGGTGCTGGCCGCCCGCTGCGCCGATCCGCTGCTGTCGCTGTCGGACATCGGCAGCCAGATCCGCGGCGCACGCTCCGAACTGGTGCGGCTCGACGCGGTGCTGCGCGCCGAGCCGCTGCCGGAGGCGCCCGATCCGGTCCGCCCGGCGGGCCACGGCCTGGAGTTCGCGTCCGTCACCTTCCGCCACGGCGACCGCACGGTGCTCGACGACGTGTCGCTGTCCGTGCCGGAGGGGCGGCGGCTCGCAGTCGTCGGCCCCTCCGGCGCGGGCAAGAGCACCCTGCTGCGGCTGATCGCCCGGTTCCACGACGTGGACGCGGGGGCGGTGCGCGTTGGCGGTGCGGACGTGCGCGCCATCGGTACCGAGGCGCTGATGGCGCGGATCGCCATCGTGTTCCAGCACGTCTACCTCTTCGACGGCACCATCGAGGAGAACGTGCGCCTGGGCCGCCCCGGCGCCGACACGGCCGCCGTGCGGGCGGCGGCGTCCGCTGCGCGCCTGGACGAGGTGGTCGAGCGGCTGCCCGGCGGGTGGGCGGCCACCGTGGGCGAGGGCGGCACGCTGCTGTCCGGCGGGGAGCGCCAGCGCGTCGCGATCGCGCGGGCGCTGCTGAAGGACGCGCCCATCGTGCTGCTGGACGAGGTGACCTCCGCGCTGGACCCGGTGAACGAGGCGGCCGTCCACGAAGGGATCGACCGCCTGATGGCCGGCCGGACGGTGGTGGTGGTGGGGCACAGGCCGCGGACCGTCCGCGGCGCCGACCGCGTCGTCTTCCTCGACGGCGGCCGGATCGCGGCGGAGGGCGGCCACGACGAGCTGCTGCGCGGCGACAGCGGCTACGCCGACTTCTGGAACAGCGCCATGGCCCCCGCAACGGATCACTGACCCGCGGCCGCACCCGCACTCCCCCGGGGCGGCCTTCCGCCGCTCGCGCGGCGCCGGTCCCGGGGGTGCCGCGCGAGCGGCGGGGGCGGAACCGGCCGGGTCGGCGGCGGCCCGCCGCGCCGGGGCGCGCCGGCTCACCCGGTCCGGTCGCGGCGCAGGGTGAACCAGAAGGTGGGCACGTCGTTGGTGCCGGGGGTGGTGTCGGCCAGGGTCCACCCGGCGAACCTGGCGTCCAGTTCGGCGGCTGTGACCCCGGAGACCGGGTCGTCGAACGCCTCGGGTCCGTACCCGAACATCAGCAGCAGGGCGCCGGGGGCGGCGCGGCGGGTGAGCCCGGCGGCGTAGGCGTCCCGGCGGTGCTGCGGGATCCCGCAGTAGCAGCTCAGGTCGAAGAACAGGTCGTAGGGGCCCGGTACGCCGAGTTGGTCGAGCCGGGTGGCGTCGCCGTGCAGCAGCCGTGCCGTCACCCCCGCTGCGGCGGCCTTCTCCCGCGCCTGCCGGACGGCGCGGTCGACCAGGTCGACGGCCGTGACGTCCCACCCGTGGCGGGCGAGGTAGGTCGCGTTGGTCCCGGTGCCGCAGCCGAGTTCGAGGACCCGTCCGGGCGGCAGCGCGCCGCGGCCGTCCACCAGGGCCACCAGCTCGGGCGGCGGCGTGCCGGTGTCCCACGGCGGCGTGCCGGAGCGGTAGTAGGACTCCAGTTCGCGGCGGACGGCCTCCTCCTGGTCGCGTTCTGCGTCGGCCCCGGCGCCCGCACCCGGGCGCACGGCGGCGTTCGGCTCGTTCATCGGCCCTCCAAGAATTTAGATATCAACTCTAGTGTTGAACTCTAGATATAATCTCGTGGCATGAGCGATGTCAAGCAGCCCGACAAGCGGGCCGAACGCTCGCGGCGCACCCGCGAGAAGATCGTCACGGCGGCGCGGGAGCTGTTCGTGGCGCAGGGGTACGGGGCGACGAGCCTGCAAGAGGTCGCCGACCGGGCCGGCGTGGCCGTCCAGACGATCTACTTCGTCTTCCGCAACAAGCGCACGCTGTTCAAGGACGTCGTCGACACGTCCATCGCCGGGGACTCCGAACCGGTCGCCACGATGGACCGCCCGTGGTTCCGCGCCGCCTGCGCGGCGCCCACAGCGGCCGACCAGTTGCGCGCGCACGTGCACGGCACCCGCGGCATCCTCGAACGGGTCGCCCCGATCATGCCGCTGATCGCCGCCGCGTCGGCCACCGACCCGGAGATCGCCGCGCAGTGGCCGGAAGGCCAGGACCCGCGCTACACCGTCCAGCGCGCCGCGGCCGATGCGCTGGCGGCGAAGCCCGGCATCCGCCCCGCCACCTCGGCCGCCGAAGCGGCGGACCTGCTCTACGGGCTGCTCAGCCCGGAGCTGTACCTGGTCTTCGTCCATGAACGCGGCTGGTCGCCCGACACATGGGAGGCGTGGGCGCACGCCACCCTGTGCGACCAGCTCCTCGCCGGGCCCGCGGACGGCACGGGGCCGTCGTCCGGACGGGTGTGACGCCGCGCCCGCCCGGGGCCGCGCCCGGCGGGCCCGGACTTTGCGCGGCGCGGGCCCGGGGGTGTGCGGGCGGGCTCAGAGCTCCGGCAGCAGATGCGCGTGCGCCCACGCCGCGAGCGTGGTCGGAGTCGTGGTGACGACGCTGCGCGGGTCCTCGGGGACGAAGCCCTCGCGCTGCCCGACCGACATGCCGACCACGCCCTCGACCTGCCCGCTGCTCAACCCGGCCGCGCGCAGCGCGTCGCGGAACTCCGCGTCGGAGATCCGCTCGGCGCGCACCCCGCGGCCCAGGGCCCGGCCCAGGATCTCGGCCACCCGCGCGAAGGTGAGGTCCTCAGGGCCGTGCACGGCCTGCACGCCGCTGCCCGTCCAAGCGTCGGAGAGCAGCCGCGCGGCCGCGACGTCGCCGATGTCGCGGGGATCGACCCAGGGCATGGCGAAGTCGAGGGGCCACGGGGTCGTGAGCACGCCCGCGCGCAGCGACTCGACCTCCATGAAGAGATTGCTGAAGAAGTAGCCGCAGCGCAGGTGGCGGACGTTGGCCCCGGTGGCGTCGAGCAGCTCCTCGGTGCGGGCCAGCCCGTCGATCTCGCCGACCCCGTGGCGCTTCTCCGCGCCGACGCTGCTGAGGAACACGGTGCGCGGGATGCCGTTCACCCGGACCGCGTGCGCCGCGTTGGCGCCCATGCGGGCGTACCCGGCGGCGGGGTCGTCATCGGGCGTGGGCGGGTCGACCCAGAAGAGGCTGTCGGCGCCCTTGGTCGCGCGGACGACCGCCTCGGCGTCGCCCTGGTCGCCCTCGACGACGTCGACGCGGTCGCGCGTGGCGGGGTCGAGCCGGCCGGCGTCGCGCAGCAGCAGCGTGGGGCGCTCCCCCGCTTGCAGGAGCAGCCGCACGACGCGGGACCCCACGTGGCCGGTCGGTGTGGTGACGACGATCTTCCGGTGCGCGTTCTCATGAGTCATGCCAAGGACCCTACGGCCGGCCGCCGACGAATCCCGACCACGCCATCGGCGGCGCCCGCCACGTCCCGGATCCGGGCGGGCGGGTGTCAGAGGGCCTTCGCGGCGAACGGGCCGCCTTCGGCGAAGACCCGCTCGGCGAAGCGCGCGCCGATGCGGCGGTGGGTGGCGGCGTCCGGGTGCAGCTGGTCGGGCAGGGGCAGTTCGGCGAAGTCCGCCTCGCCGTACAGGTCGCGGCCGTCGAGGTAGTGCAGGTTCGGGTCCTCGGCCGCCCGCTGCGCGACGATGCGGGACAGCTCCGCCCGGATGGCGGCCAGCGTCAGGCGGGTGGGGTCCGCGGGGTCGCCCGACGCCCGGAACACCACCTTCCCGCTGCTCATGGCGGCGAAGTCCGGGGCGCTGGGGCCCGGGGTGTCCTCGTGGATGGGGCACAGCACCGCGGACACCACCAGCAGCGGTGCGTCCGGGTGCCCCTCGCGGAGTGTGTCGAGGAAGCCGTGCACGGCCGGGCCGAACGCGCGCTGCCGCATCAGGTCGGCGTTGACGAGGTTGACGCCGAGCTTGACGCTGATCAGGTCGGCGGGGGTGTCGCGCATGGCGCGGGCGGTGAACGGGTCGAGCAGCGCGCCGCCGCCGAACCCCAGGTTGACCAGCTCGACGCCGCCGAGGGAGGCGGCGAGCGCCGGCCACGTCGTGGTGGGGCTCTCGGCGTCGGAACCGTGGCTGATCGAACTGCCGTGGTGCAGCCACACCGCGCGGCCGCGGTCCGGAACGGCCTCGACCGGGGCGTCGGTGCGCAGCGCGACCAGCTCGGTGATCTCGCGGAACGTCAGCCAGATCTCGACGTCCTTCATGGCGGCGGGCAGGCCGGTGAACCGGACGGTGCCGACCGGGCCGGGCCGGGTGACCGCCGACCCGGTGGCCATGTCGACGGTCAGGACGTTGCCGCCGGACGCGGTGGCGCGGGCCGCGCGGCGGCCGTCGATGAGCAGGTCGTAGACGCCGTCGGGGCGCGGCGGGGCGCCCTCGTACGCCATCTTGGTGCGGAGCACGTCCAACTCGACGGCACTGGCCCGGGTGCGGAAGACCAGGCGGACCCCCGACGGCTGGGCCTCGGCCATGGCGAGCCGGCCGTCGGGGATCTGCCTGCGGGCCCAGGCGGGGAGCCGGTGCGGCAGGACGCCGTGCGCGGTGTCCTCCACATCGAGGGCGCCGCGCAGCAGGCTCGGTCCGATGGGCGTGGTGACCCACTCGGCCGCATCGGCGCCGGTGCCGCCCGCGGGAATGTCGTCATACTGGGAATCCATGGCCCCAGCCTGCCAACCGGGCCCCCGGTGCGCACGCGCATTACCGCGCGCCCCGCCGGAGCGGCCCGGCGGAGCGTCCTGCCGGGAGCGCCGCCGCGCGGCCGCCCGGTCACTCCCTGAGGAACGCCAGGACGGGTCCGGTCTGGCCGAGGATCGCGTGGCCCACCCCGGGCAGGATGGTCACCGCCGCGTGCGGGACGCACTGCCGCACGCGCCGCGCGGTGTCGGCGGAGTCGAACATGACGTCGTCGCCGCCGGCGATCACGAGCACGGGCATGGCCAGGCGGCGCAGCGCGTCGTCGGGGAACACGGGCAGCCCGGTGCGCGGCTTGAACTGCCTGAAGGTCACGACCAGGTTGTCGAGGACGGGCCCGGCCTGCGGCGTGTCCAGGCCGGTGACGGTGCGCGCCGACCGGCGGATCCCCCAGCGCCCGAACGGGCGCAGCAGCAGCGCCGTGAACAGCCAGCCCATCGTCTGCCGGCCCAGCCCGCCGGGGCACAGCAGGGCCAGGCGGGTCACCCGCTCCGGGCGGCGGGTGGCGTAGTCGACCGCCATCCAGCCGCCGAGGGAGGCCCCGACGATCGATGCCGCCGTGATCCCGAGGCCGTCGAGTACGTCGTCCAGCCACAGCGCGTAGGCGTCCGACCCCAGGGGCGGGCGGGAGGGCGCGCTCAGGCCCGGCTCGCCGATGAGGTCGACGGCGTAGGTGCGGAAGTGCCGCGCCCACGAGGCGGCGTCGCCCTGCCACATCGTGGTGTTCGCGCCCGAACCGTGCAGCAGCACGAGGGGCGGCGCGTCGGCGGGACCGGAGGCGACGACGAAGGTCTCGCCCTCGCGGGTGGGCACCCGCAGGTGCTCGGCGGGGACCGGCCAGTCGGCCAGCGCCTCGCGGTAGCGCCGCCGGATCTCGTTCCCGCCGGCCTCGGACTTGTAGATCGTGCTCATGACGCGAGTACCCCTTCGATGTGGTCGAGGAGGCGGGCGGTGTCGGCCAGGCCGCCCAGGACGATGATCTTCAGCCGGGCCCGCTCCTCGTCGTAGGCCGTCTGGATCCGCAATGGGGTGTCGCCCGCGTGGCGGTCGCCGGTGGCGGTCATCAGGAGGGTGGTCAGGCGGTCGGCCGTCGCGGGGCTGACCGCGTCGACCGCCACGACGCTCGACACCTCGGTGTGGCGCTGCCGCGCGACCGTCTCGCGCAGGGGGGCCGGGACCGGGCGGCCGGTGAACGCCTCCAGGTCCTCGTGCGCGATGCGGTACTGCTTGCCGATGCGGACCGCGGTGAGCCTCCCGTCGCGCACGTAGTTGCGGACGGTGCGCGGATGCAGCCCCAGGCGCTCGGCGACCTGGTCGACGGAGTACAGACGTTCATTCACGAAACTACTCTATATTCCGCAAACTCATGGAGCAATGTGGTTGTTTGCGGAATATACGGAGTACTTGGAAAGGGAAACGGGTTGGTGGTGGACCGCGACGACCGGCTCCCGCGTGGGGTTCGAGTCATGGCTGGACCGGCCCTGCTGATCGGCTTCGGCTGCGACCCGACCGTCACGGGCATCGCCTCCCAGCCCTTCTGAACAGGAACCGGCCGCCTTCATCTCCGGACGATCCGGCTATCGGAACTCAGCAGGAATCGTCATGAGGTCGACTCCCCACAGCAGCGGCAGCAGGAACAGCGTCCCCGCGATGATGAGGGCGAGGGCGATGAGGTTCAGCCAGAACCCGACCCTGACCATTTCCATGATCTTCACCCTGCCGGTGCCGAACATGATGGCGTTCGGAGGGGTGCCCACCGGAAGCATGAACGCGCAGTTCGCGGCCATCGCGCAGGGGACCATCAACGCGTACGGGTGGATGTTCAGGGAGACCGCGAGGGCCGCCATGACCGGGAGGATCATCGTCGCCGTCGCGGCGTTCGAGGTGATCTCCGTCAGGAACAGCACGAGCGCGGTGGCGAGGACGATGGTCAGGGTGATGTCGACCCCGTCAAGCCCGCGCAACTGCTCGCCGATCCACGCGGAGAGGCCGGTGTCGACGAACCCCGCGGCGATGGCCAGCCCGCCGCCGAACAGCAGGAGGATCCCCCAAGGGATCTTCTTCGAGTCCTCCCATTGGAGGATTCTCTTCTCCCCGGTACTCCGGCTCGGCAGCGTGAACAGGACCACCGTCGCAGCGATCGCGATCACCCCGTCGCTGATCCCCGGAAGGAGGTCCTCCCAGAGGAACGACCGGGTCACCCACATGAACGCCGTTCCGAGGAAGACGCCGAATACGACCTTCTCCTCGGTGGACATCCCGCCGAGGGACCTCCTCTCCTCCCGGATGATCTCCCGGCCGCCGGGAAGCTGCTTGAACCGGACCCTGAACTTAACAACCGTAAGGTAGAACCACGCCAGGGCCAGGAGGATGACGGCGATCGGGACCCCGAACGCCATCCACCCGCCGAACGAGATGCTCTCACCGAAGAGCTCCCCCACAGTCGCCGAGAGAACGGCGAGCGGCGGTGTTCCGATCAGCGTCCCGAGACCGCCGATGGTGGCCGCGTACCCGATGCCGAAGACGATGGACTTCTCGAACTTGGGCAGGTCGTCGGCGAACTCCCCTCCCCGCAGCGAACGTGCGGCCTGGTACACGACGGCCAGTCCGACGGGGATCATCATCATGGTGGCGGCCGTGTTGGAGACCCACATCGACAGGAAGCCCGTCGCGACCATGAAGCCGAGGACGATGCGACGCGGGCTCGTCCCTATCGCCGCGACGATCGAGAGGGCGATGCGTTGGTGGAGGTTCCATTTCTCCATCGCGATCGCGAGCGAGAACCCTCCGAGGAACAGGAAGATGATGTCGTTGCCGTACGCCGCGACCACGGCATCGCCGTCCAACGCACCGGTCAGCGGCAGGAGTACGACCGGGAGCAGGGACGTGACCGGGATGGGTATCGCCTCGGTGATCCACCAGGTCGCGACCCAGAGGGTGGTGGCGAGGACCGCCAGTCCCGCCGATGAGAGCCCCTCGGGTTCGAAGAACAGAAGCGTCGCCACGAACAGCAGCGGGCCGAGTACCAACCCGGTGACGCGTGCGGGCGTGTAGCCGGGGCCGGGCCCGGGGCCATCGGACTCCGCGTTCGGTCCCACGGTCTCGGGGCCGTCATGGGCGTCTGCGGGTCCGTCGCCGGAGGCCACCGGCTCGGCCCGTGGCGACTTCCCGCGCTTGGCGAACGTCAGGAGCCCTTTGATCTGCCTGTGGGACGCCCACAGGCGCTCCCACAGGGGGTACGGGTAAGAGGTTGCCATTGCTGCACCTTCTCTGGTCTCGGCTCGACGCGAACCGCGGCGAGAAGACCGGTGTGGGGGGTACGCGGATCGACCTCGGCCGTGAGCGGGAACAGGGCCCTGGGAACTCCGCGCGGAAAAAGGGGACCGTCGCCGGTCGTGGCACTGACTCCGTCGGCGGCGCCCGTGGTCTGGCCGGCCGTTCACGCCGCATCGGAGGCGACGGCTCCCGTGTCCGCGACCATCCCGGGCGCCACCGGTCTCGGACGGTCAGCCGTGCAGGCCCCGGAGGGCCTTGTGGAACTCCGCCTTGCCCTCAAGGCCGATGCCCGGGAGGTCACCCGGCGCCACACGGCCGCGGGTGATCACGGCGTCGTCGGTGAAGCCGCCGGTGGGCTGGAACTCTCCGGGGTAGGACTCGTTGCCGCCGAGCTTGAGGGCCGCGGCGATGTGCAGTGAGAACTGGTGTCCGCCGTGCGGGATGCACCGGCGGGAGGACCAGCCGTGCTGGGCGAGCATGTCCAGGACCCGGCGGTACTCGGTCAGGCCGTAGCTCAGTGCCGGGTCGACCTGGATGAAGTCGCGGTCCGGGCGCATTCCGCCGTAGCGGATCAGGTTCCGGGCGTCCTGGAGGGAGAACAGGTTCTCGCCGGTGGCGATGGGGTTGCGGTAGTTCTCCGACAGCGTCGCGTTGAGGCCGTAGTCCAGTGGGTCGCCGACCTCCTCGTACCAGAAGAGGCCGTACTGGTCGATGGCCCGGCCGTACTCCAGTGCGGTGCGCAGGTCGAACTTGCCGTTGACGTCCACCATCAGCCGGGAGCCGTCGCCGTTCAGGACGTCGATGACCGACTCGATGCGCTTGAGGTCCTCGGCCAGGTCGGCGCCGCCGATCTTCATCTTGACGATCTCGTAGCCGGCGTCGAGGAAGCCCCGCATCTCGTCCCGCAGGTCCTCCAGGGTCTTGCCGGGCGCGTAGTAGCCGCCGGCGGCGTAGACGAAGACGTCGGCGTCCGGGGCGCCGTCACCGTAGTGGTCGGAGATCCACCGGTACAGCGGCACGCCCGCGGCCTTGGCGGCGAGGTCGTGCAGCGCCATGTCCACCACGCCGACGGCGACGGAGCGTTCACCGTGTCCGCCGGGCTTCTCGTTGCGCATCATGACGTCCCACGCGCGGGCGGGTGAGAGTTCGCCGTTCTCGTCGATGAGGTTCTCGGCCGCGGCGGCGCGCAGCCGCGGCAGCATCCGCTCGTTCAGGATGGCCGTGGCGTTGTACCGGCCGTTGGAGTTGAAGCCGTAGCCCACCAGGGGCTTGCCATCGACCACGACGTCACTGACCAGGGCCAGGATCGTGCAGTCCATCTTGCTGAAGTCGATGTAGGCGTTGCGCATCGACGAGCTGATCGGGATGGTGCCGGCGTGGGCGGAAACGATTCGCATGGGTCTCTTCCTGCGGAAACAGATCTTATAAGGCTCTTATAAGTTATGCGGACCCTATACTGACCGAGATGGGGCCACAAGCCCATGAGGGAAAATCTTGTGAGAGAGGTCACGATGACCAGCGCGAACGTCTTCTCCAGCAA
This sequence comes from Murinocardiopsis flavida, assembly GCF_003014485.1. Classification (GTDB taxonomy): domain Bacteria; phylum Actinomycetota; class Actinomycetes; order Streptosporangiales; family Streptosporangiaceae; genus Murinocardiopsis; species Murinocardiopsis flavida. Next base: position 56,224 of record NZ_PYGA01000016.1, read on the forward strand.
GGGTGGGCTGGCCTATACCGAGCTGCGCTGCCGCATCACCTCGGGTGAGCTCGCCCCGGGATCACGCCTGTCGCAGTACGAGCTGGCAGAGGAGATGGGGATGAGCATCACCCCTCTGCGTGAGGCGATCAGGCGGCTGGCCAGCGAGGACTGGGTCGTGATGGACACCCACCGGGATGTGCGCGTGGCACCTATGAGCGCGTCCGAGGCACGTGAGCTGCTGGAGGCCCGTTTCTCGCTGGAACCCTCCGCTACCGAGCTCGCCGCGCTGCGCCGGACGGAACGGGAGATCGCCGCGATGAGGGCGGCGGCCGACGCACTCCTTCCGGTCACCCGCACCTGGGGCGAGGAGGCCATCGCGGCGCACAGGGCCTTCCACCGGGCGATCTACGCCGCCTCCCACAACAACGTGATGATCAGACTTCTGGACGACCTGTGGGACAAGGCCGACCGGTACCGGCGGATCGGCCTGGAACTGCCCGCGGGCGCCGAGCCGCGCACCATCGACCTGAACCAGCACCACGAGATCCTGGAGCTCGTCGTCATCGGCGACGGCGCCGCCGCGGCCGGACTGGTGCGCTCCCACATCCTCAACAGCCTCGGCGCCATGGTCACGGACACCCTCGAAGGCAGGGAGCACACCGCCTACCACCCTTTCGCCGGGCAATCGGCCTGAGCCGGCACGAAGCGGCAGCTGCACGGCCGCGGAACGGCACTCCACCATCGTCGACCCTACTCTGCGTAGTGGCCGCCTGGTCCGGATGGCCCAACGGCACTGCCTGACATGACGTGCGCGACCATGCGGTCACACGACACCGGTCGTGGCCGCGCCCTCCTGGCCGCCGCGGGTGACCACGACCGGGACCGTGGCGTGGTGCAGGATCGCCTGGCTCACCGAGCCGAGGATGAGGCCGCGGAACCCACCGCGGCCCCGCGACCCGACGACGATCAGGTCCGCGGCCCGCCCCTCGGCGAGCAGCGCCCGCGCCGGGTGGTCCTCGACGATGACCAGGCTGGCGGGCACGCGGCCGGTACCCGCTGCGCGCGCCCCGTCCAGGATCCCCTGGAAGTGCGTGCGGTAGCGCAGCATGACGGTCTCGTGGTCGATGACCTCGCCCGACGCCGTGGGCCCGCCCGTGCCGAACGCACCCAGCGCCTGCCACGCGTGCACCGCGACCACGTCGGCGCCCGTGCGGGCCGCCTCCTCGAACGCGAAGCGCAGCGCCGCCCCGGACTGCGGGGAGTCGTCCACCCCCACGACGATGCTGGGGCGCTCCACACGCTCGATCGCGCTGCCCGGCGGGACCACGACCACCGGGCACGCGGCGTGCGAGCTGACCCGGATGCTCACCGACCCGAGGAACAACGAGCCCACACCGCTGAGCCCGCGCGACCCGACCACCACCAGCTCGGCGTCCCTCGAGGCGGCCAGCAGCGCCGGGGCCGGCTCCGGCGGGGCGGCCTCGGTCACCACGGAGAGCCCCGGATGGAGCGCCGCGATGTGCTCGGCCGCCGCGGTGAGCAGTGCCGAGGCGCGGTCGGCGACATCGGGGTCCGGCGGCATCCGCACCGTGTGCGTGAACGGCGTGGCGAACACCGGCATGCTCAGCGCGTACAGGATCCGCAGGCCCGCCCGGCGGTCACCGGCCAGGCGGGCGGCCAGGGCGAGCGCACTCCTGCTCGGCGCCGACCCGTCGACCCCCACGACGACCTCGCGCCCGGACCGTGCGGGCGGGATCCGGCCATGGGACTCTGCGTTGTGCATGGTGCCGTCCTTTCACTGGTCGATCGGTTCTCCGCACGCAACGGCGCCGCCAACGTCGGTGAGCAGGCGGGAGCGCGGCGCACCCGTCGCCTCACCGGACGGCACCGGCCGCCGCTATCAGTCTCGCCGCGCCCTCCCCCAGTCGCCAGCACCCCCCAAGCGTTATCCCCGTGATCGCCGAGCACGCGGTCGGCGTCCTCAAGGGCGGTGCCGCCGGTCAGGCGAGCGTCCAGTGCCGGGACTCTGAGCGTGTGGCGAAAAGGCAGGTTCGTCATCGGCTGCGAACATGGAGCGCACGGTGCGATTGACCGCGACTGTCATCGCCGATGGGGAGGTCGGCGGCTACGTCGCGCGCGCCGTGGAGGTGGAGGTCACCTCCCAGGGCGAGACCCCGGAGAAGGCGCTCGGCGCGCTCAGCGAGCCCTTGGAGCTGTACTTCGAAGGTGACGAGGACCTGGTACCGGCGGAACACGTCACCCTGGTTGCGCCGGTCGACGTGCGCCTGTCCGCATGAGTCCCCGTCTGCCCGCTGATCGTGCCGCTGCACCGGGAATTGAAGCGCGGCACGCCTGCGTCGGTCCGGCGGGGATGAGCGCGGAGGAGTTGCGGGCCCTGCTTTAACTCGGTCCTGAGAGGTACTCAGCCTTACCAGACCGGGCAGCGGGTCGACTCCTACCGCGGCACGCGATTCGTGGTTCCATGCCGCCCTTCCGCGCCGGTGATTCCGGGCCGTCCGTGGACGTGCATGGTGTGCGTGGGATTGCGTAGCGGGGATACGCGATCAGGGGGATTCCCCGCGGACCGCGCCGCACGATCCTGGGCACCATGGTCGAGACAAAGAAGCGCGATATCCGAATCGGTGCCCGATGGGTCACGAGCGGCGGGCTGGTGCTGTGCGCGCTCGGCATCGCGACACTCTGGCTTTCGGGGACCGCCGAATTCCCGGTCGCACTCCCGCCGGGTGCGGAGAACACGACGTCGAGTTCCCGCTCGGAGATCGCCTTCCTGACGATCGGCGCGCTGTTCGTGGCCCTGGCCCGATGGCGCTGGGTGCCGGTCGTCGGAGTGCTCCTCGGCGCCGTCTTCGCCGTCGGGTTCTTCGCGAGTCCCAGCGGGTTCGGCAACCTCACCGGAGCGGCGGGGGCGACCGCCGCCATCGGCCAAGCGGTCCAGCTGGCCGGTGAGCTGACGGCTCTGGTCGCGGGGGTTCTCGCCGTCCGGGCCGGCTACACGGCGCGCCGCGTCTCCCCGGCACCGTGAACGCGCCCGTTGCCGTCGGCGCCGTGAGCGTCGCCGTGGCCGTCGTTGGCGTCGTGAGTGCGGCTGTTGTCGTCGGCGCCGCGTTCCGGGGCGGTCGCGGGCGGGCGCGGACCTCGGGGGCACTCCGATGACGCCGCGCGACGCGTCAGCGCCCCCTCGATCCTGGCGGACCGGTGTCCTGCTGCTCATCGCGGTGGCCGCGGGCGGCGCGCTCGTCTTCCCCTACCTGTCCCCGGACCTGGCCGCGGGGCTGGAGACCCGGAGCGAACTGCACGCGATCCTGCTGCGCGCGCACGTCTTCACCGCCCTGATCGCCCTCGTCCTGGGACCGTTGCAGTTCCTGCCGTCGATCCGGGCCCGGCGGCGGGTGCACCGGGTCATCGGGCGCTGCTACCTGTTCGCGGGCATCCTGCCGTCAGGGCTGGCCGGGATCCCCGTTGCGCTGATGGCCGACAGCCCCGTCACCCGGGTGGGGCTGTTCATCCCGGCCGTCGCCTGGCTGGTCACCGGCTGGCTCGCGCTCCGGGCCGCCCGGCGGCGCGACTTCGCGACCCACCAGGAGTGGATGATGCGCAACTACGCGCTGACCTTCCTGGCCGTGACGGCGCGCGCGGTGGCGCCGCTGATCCTCCTGGCGCAGGCCCCGTTCCTGGACAGCCTGTACGGCGGCTCCCTGGACGCGGCCATCGCGGCCACCATCCCCATCGGGCAGTGGCTGGGCTGGATCATCAACCTGATCATCGCCGAAGCCCTCATCCGCGCGCGGCGGAAGGCCCGCCGCCCCCACCCGGTACGGCCGTAGCGACCGCGTCCGGCCTCGTGGAACATCGGTACAGCGGTTGGGGCTCAGAGGAGGGCGCCGCCGGAGACCTCGATGCGCTGGGCGGTGACCCAGCGCAGGCCCTCGGCGGCCAGCGTGGCGATGGCGTCGCCGATCTCCTCAGGTTCGCCGACGCGGCCGAGCGCGGTCTGTCCGGCCAGAACCTGGCGCATCTCGGCGTCGTCCCGCATCGCTCCACCGTTGAAATCGGTGGCGGTCGGTCCCGGGGCGATGGAGTTGACCCGGATTCCGCGCGGGCCGAGTTCCGCGGCGAGGGTGCGGCCCAAGGCTTCGACGGCGGCCTTCGAGGCGGAGTAGACCGAGGTGGCGGGGCTGGTGTGGCGGGTCAGTGACGTCGAGACGTTGATGACGCGGCCGCCTTGGGTCAGCAGCGGCACAAGTGACTGGATGAGGAAGAACGTGCCCCGGACGTTGGTGCCCATCACCGTGTCGAAGTCGTCGATCGTGACGTCCTCCAGCGGTCCGAAGATCCCCACTCCCGCGTTGTTGACCAGGATGTCGAGCCGCGAAGCACCCCAGCGCTCCAGCTGCTCGCTCAGTTCGGAGGTGAAGGACGCGAAGGAGGGGACGTCGCTGATGTCGAGCCGGAGAACAGCGGCGGTCCCGCCCACCGCCTGCACCTGTTCCGCCGTCTTCTCGGCCCCTGCCGCATCACCGCGGTGGGTGACCACGACCCGCACTCCGCGTGTGGCCAGAGCGATGGCCGCGCCGCGTCCGAGGCCGCGATTCGCACCGGTCACCAAAGCGGTCTTGTCGATCGTCATGAACTGTTCCTCCACCGCGCGGCTACCGGAATTCGACCGGGCGCCGCAGATAGGATGCGAGTCACTCGACTCGCCTTGCTCCCGTACCGTATGCAGGACCACCGAGACGAGTCAAGTGACTCGCCTCGGGTCTGCGGCATACTGTCCGCATGGCAGCCGAACTCTCCGCACACCACCGCAGACTCGCTCAGCAGAAACGCGAGGCGATCACCACCGCGGCCACAGAACTGTTCCTGGACCGCGGCTACGACGGCACCTCACTGGCCCGGATCGCCGAAGCGGCCGGGGTCTCGAAGTCCACCCTGTTCAAGCGGTTCCCCACCAAGGCGGCCCTCTTCGAGGCCATCGTCACCGAGTCCTGGCAGCGTGACGCCGACGACGCCGCCGCGCGGCCGCAGACCGGAGATCTGCGCTCCGGCCTGACGACCATCGGCCGCCGCTATGCCGACCTGGTCGGCCGGCCCGGCATGACAGCCCTGTTCCGGATCGTCATCGCCGAACTCCCTCGTTTCCCCGAACTGGGACGGATGCAGTTCCAGCTCGGCAAACTGCCCTACTTCACCTCCGTTCAGCACTACTTGGAAGCCGAGCACGAGGCGGGCAACGCTGCTGTCCCGGACGCCGTGAGCGCCGCGAACCAGTTCCTCGGCATGATCGCCAACTACGTCCTGTGGCCCCGCATGCTGCTGACCGACTGGAACCCCGCAGCCTCCGACATCCACGACGCCGTCGAGGAGGCCGTCCAGACCATGCTCGCCAGGTACACCCCGACCCGGCGGCCCGACCCGCAGCCGGAGCGTTGACGCCGGCGCGCAATGCCCGACATCCGCGACACCGGATATCGGCCGCCGGACGCGCCTCGTCCCGGCGCATGCGGCCCGGCGTGCCGGCGGCCTGACGGCGCGGGCTCACTTCAGATGCCGGGTCAAGAACTTGCCCGCGGCCTCCCCCGCGTACTGGGGGACGCCGGTGTGCCCGCCCATATTGGCGTGCAGAGCCTTCTCCGTGGAGCCGAAGGCGTCGAACAGGTCCAGGGCCGCCTGCCGGTCGTTCCCTTCGTCGTCCCACTGAAGCAGGACGTGCAGCGGAATGGTGACCCGGCGGGCCTCCTCGAACATGGCGCGAGGCACGAAACTCCCGGCGAACAGGACGGCGGCCGAGATGCGCGGCTCGACCACCGCCAGCCGGGTTCCGATGGAGATCACTCCTCCTGAGTACCCGACCGGGCCGCCGATATCGGGCAGCGACAGGAGAGCGTCCAGGGCGGCCTGCCATTCCGGGACCGCGTTGTCGACCAGGGGAAGGATGAGGGCGTCGATGATCTCGTCGGTAACCGGCTCGCCGGCCTCCATCGCCCGGCGCAGGTCGGCGAGGGCCTGCTCGGCGCCGGGCAGGCGGGGCCGGTCGCCGCATCCGGGGAGTTCGATGGTGGCCGAGGCGAAGCCGTGCGCCGCGGAGTGCCGGGCTCGGGTCGCCAAGCGGGGGTACGCCTTGCGCAGCCCGAGGGGAGGAGGGCCGAGCAGGATCAGCGGCGCCGGTGCGGATGCGGGCGTCCACAGGATGCCGGGAATCTCGCCGAGGGTGAATTCGCGCTCGAGGACGCCGTCGTCGAGGCGCTGTTCGGAAGTGACGTGCATGGTCGTGCCTTTCGGGAGTGCTCAGAGACGGCGCTCCCGGACGACCTACCGCCCGACCGTGACCCCGGAGGGGAGCACCCATGTCGATCCTGCGTTCACGGGTCCCACCTCCTCGTTCTCTTGCACGGCTGCCGGAAGGGTAGCAGGGGCCGCCGTGACCGGCCCACTGGTTTAAGGCGGCCGATCTCCGGGTGCGAGACGCTCCCATGCCCGTGGTCGGAACAGCGGGGATGGCGGCCTCCGGCCATACGCCTCGGCCTGAAACCGTCCGTTCCCGCTGTTACGTCGCACTGCCCTGATTCGTTGCGGGCTGCCCGCTGCCCTCCCCAAGGCCTGACCTCCGAGAAGGTCCACTTATCGGAGGCCAGGATTGCCGCCCTGTCGAACCTTCTTCCGTTTGCGTATCATCTGTTTCGTTTCAGAATTACGTTACAACCACAACGAAACGAAACAGTCGAAAACGCGATGCCCCGGACGCCGCCACCTCCGGACGACCGTCGACCTCGACGCCGCCGTCCCCCGGCGGACAACCCAGGGCTCCCCGGTCCGGGAAGGAGGACGCGGCCCGGCTGTCCCCGCTCGTCCATCCGGCCCACCCACCGCGCGAGGACGGGCACGGGCACCCGGGCCGCGTCTCGACTGTCAAAGTGCGGACAGCTCACGCGCGCAGGCGTGCAGGCCGTACTCGCTGGACGCTTTGACGAACACCACGTCTCCCGGTGCGATCAGCTCGGTGGCCACCCTGAGGGTTCCGGTCACGTCTGGGACCGTGTACACCGTGACCTCCCCGCCGGACGCCTCGGCTGCCATGGCCCGTGGATCGCCTTGGCCGACTGCGATCAGCACGTCGATGCCGAGCTCGGCCACCAGCCAGCCCACCTGCTCGTGCCGGGCCTGGGAGGCGTCGGCCTGCTGTCCCATGGCGCCGAGCACCGCGATGGTGCGGCGGTCGCCGGCCAGTGCCGTGAACGCGTGCAGCCCGGCGCGCATGGATTCCGGGTTGGCGTTGTAGGCGTCGTTGACGACGGTGACGCCGTCGGGCCGGTTCGTGATCTCGAAGCGGCCCGATGCGCGGTGGGTGGCCGCGTTGAGCCCGGCGGTGATCTCGTCGGTGGGCAGTCCCAGTGCGGCGGCGGCCGCGGCGGCGCCCAGCGCGTTGGCCACCTGGTGCTCGCCGACGAGATCGAGGGCGACCCGGGCCCGGTTCGAGGGTGTCACCAGGTCGAATGCGGGCCGGGCCCCGTCATCCAGGCGCACCTGCTCGGCCCGCACATCGGCGCCTGGTGACCTGCCGTAGCGCACGACCCGGGCCGTGGTGCGCTCCGCCATGCGCACGACGTACGGATCGTCGGCGTTGAGCAGCGCGTACCCGTCGGGCGCCAGTGCCTGCACCAACTCCCCCTTGGCCGCGGCCACGTCCGCCAGCCCGCCGCCCATCCGCGACACGTGTGCGGCGCCGACGTTGAGCACCAGGCCCACCTGCGGCGGCGCGATCCCGGTCAGGTAGGTCAGGTCGCCCTTCCTGCCGGCGCCCATCTCCAGCACCAGGTAGCGGGTCCCGGCATCGGCCCGCAGCACGGTGAGCGGTAGCCCGAGCTCGTTGTTGAACGACCGGTCGGTCGAGACGGTCGGCGCGTGCCGTTCGAGTATCTGGGCCAGCAGGTCCTTGGTGGTGGTCTTGCCCACCGATCCGGTCAGGGCGATCACCGTGCAGCCGAGGCGGGCCAGCACGTGCCCGGCCAGCACGCCGAGCGCCGCCTGCACGTCGGCCACCACGATCGCGGGCACGCCGACGGAGCGGGATGCCAGCACGGCAACGGCGCCGTCGGCGACGGCGTCGGCCGCGTGGTCGTGCCCGTCGGCGCGGGCGCCGACCGTCGCGGCGAACAGGCCGCCCGGCACCACCTCGCGCGAATCGACCGTCGGCGGTCCCGTCACCGGCGTGTCCGGGTCGGGCACGGCGTCCAGGCGTGCGTCCAGGACTCGGGCGATCTCGGCCAGCGTCATCGGGATCATGCACCGCTCCTCTCGAACCCCAGGTCGATAAGGCGGCCCAGCAGATCCGGATACGTGAGCCCGCTGGCCTGCCAGCCCCTGGCATAGACGGAACGAGCGGTGAAGCCGGGCATCGTGTTGATCTCCAGTAGGTACAGGCGGTCCGCTTGCTCCTCGTAGAGGAAATCGGCCCTGGCCAGGCCGTAGCAGCCGATCGACCGGTACGCGTGCAGGGACAGCTCGCGTACCTCCTCCGCGATCGGCTCGGGCAGCGCGGCGGGAACCGTGGCGATCTCATAGTCGCTGTGGTATTTCGACTCGTAGTCGAGCAGGTCGCCGCGGACGTTGAGCTCAACGGCCGCCGAGGTGTCGGGGGTGTCGTGGTCGCCGAGCACGCCGCAGGTCAGCTCGCGGGCGATGATGCCCTGCTCGACGACGACGACCCGGTCATAGCCGAAGGCCAGCTCGACGCCCTGGTGCAGCTCCGCCATCGAGGTGACGCGGGAGATGCCGATGGAGGAGCCCATGTTGGCCGGTTTGACATACATCGGCCAGTCCAGCGACTTCACCAGGCCCCGTCTGTCGCTCGTGGTGCCCCAGTCGTGCTCGGTGAACCAGACATGCGGAGTGACCGGGATGCCCTCGGCCCGGAACGCCCGCCGCATTGCGACCTTGTCCATCGCCACGGCCGAGGCGAGGACGCCGCAACCCACGTACGGCAGGCCCAGCGCCTCCAGGTGCCCCTGGACCACTCCGTCCTCGCCGAACGGGCCGTGCAGCACGGGGAAGACGATGTCCACGGCGCCCTGGTGCAGCTCCTGCGACCATCGGCCCTGCCGGTCGATGACGACGAGGGCGGGGTCGTAGCGCTCCACCGGCAGCGCGTCGGCCACCGCCTGCGCCGACTCGAGCGACACCTCGTGCTCGGCAGACGGTCCGCCTGCCAGCACTGCAACGCGCACACGTTCAGCCATGATCGTGGATTCCTTCCATGACCGTCCGCTTCGATCCGGCCAGGGCGAAACCGGCCGCCGCCTCCGCGTGCAGCCGGGCGCTCGGCAGCAACGGGATGGCGGTGTCCTTGTCGGTGATCAGCAGCTCGATCTCGGTGCAGCCGAGTATGACGGCCTCGGCGCCCTGCGCGGCCAGGTCGGCGATCGTGGCCACGTAGGCGTCCCTGGACGAGGGCCGCAGCTCCCCGCGGATCAGCTCTTCGAAGATCACCCGGTGGATCGACTCGCGCTCATCGGGCCCGGGGACGATCACCTCGAAGCCGTGCGCGGCCAGCCGGTCGGTGTAGAAGGACTCCTCCATGGTGAACCGGGTGCCCAGCAGGCCGACCTTGCGCATCCCCCTGTCGCTGACCGCGGCGCCGACGGCGTCGGCGATGTGCAGCACGGGAACGCCGGCCGCCCGCTCCACCTCGTCGTTCACCCGGCTGAAGGTGTTGCTGCAAATGAGCAGTAGTTCGGCCCCCATGGCCTGGAGCGCGACGCCCGCGCCACCGAGCAGCTCACCGACCTCGTCCCACCGGCCGGCGAAGATGAGGTCTTCGACGGTCGTGTAGTCGACCGACCAGATCAGGCTGTTGGCCGAATGGCTCCCGCCGAGGCGTTCACGCACCCGCCGGTTGATGACCTGGTAGTAGATGACCGTCGATTCCCAGCTCAACCCGCCGATAAGTCCGATAGTGCGCATGGTCCTCCGTTCGTTGTCGTTGCGCTGTCGTGCGGCTTCCAGGCGCCCTGCCGAGCGCCCGGCCTGCCGCCCCTCCGCTATGGGTTTGCCGAGGACCGCGGAACCCGTGGCCGATCCGCAGCGGCCGGCTGGTGCCCGGCTCGCTGGATCACCCGGTGGGGTGGGTGCGCGCGCCGCGTCCCGGCGCCGGTATCCCGGCGGACGGCGCCGCCCGACCTCGGGTCGTGAGTGGGGTCGGCATACATGCGCGGGCAACCGCGATCGATCGCTTCGGGGCGCAGTTCGTAGTGCCAGGGTTCGTTGCGGTAGATCTGGCACAGCCCGTATTCGGCACCGTGCTCGGACAGCCACGCCGTGGCATCGGAGTGCCCGATGTCGACCGCGTCCCCGGACACATGGGCAGACGTGTCGGATGTGGCCACCCATCGGGCGGCTTCCTGTTCCGAGCCGTACTTCGAGACCGCCTCACGGAGCAGCTGTTCCTGGTACTCCGGGGAACGCCAGCCGCTGTTGACGAGGAACTCGACGTCGTCGGCCGCGGCGTCGGTTGCGGCGCGGCGGAGGGCACCCCGCAGTTCGGGGTCGAGGTTGGCGACGGCCGGAACCCGGTCGTCGAAGACCGTCACGCCGCCACCGACGGCGCCGTCCGCCTCGCCGAGCGCACCATGCCGATGGTCGCCGGATACGGCCGAGGAGAGCGACCGAGTGCTGTAAGGGCTGTAGACGAGGACGCCGATAAGCGTCGCCCTGGCGACCACGAGCGCGGCGAGAGTGGTCGATCGGGTAAGGCGGGCTGCTGTGCGTGCTGGTCCGCTGTAGGTCATGCCTCCAGACAAGACCGCGTGGTGTTGCCGGCACGTATGCGGTTTTCGATACGCCGACGATATGGCCCGGCTCATAGCATCGAGGGAATATGCGTGTGCTGATCGTCGAGGACGAGCTCTACATGGCAGAGGCCATCCGCGATGGGTTGCGCCTGGAGGCGATCGCCGCCGACATCGCCGGTGACGGCGATGCCGCTCTGGAACTGCTGAACATCAACGCCTACGACATCGCCGTCCTCGACCGCGATATCCCCGGGCCCTCCGGCGACGAGGTCGCCAGACGCATCGTCGCCTCCGGCAGCGGCATGCCCGTCCTCATGCTCACCGCTGCCGACCGGCTCGACGACAAGGCGTCCGGGTTCGAACTCGGCGCCGACGACTACCTCACCAAGCCCTTCGAACTCCAAGAACTCGTGCTCAGGCTCAGAGCACTCGACCGCAGGCGCGCGCACAGCAGGCCGCCCGTGCGAGAGATCGGGGGCCTGCGGCTGGATCCGTTCCGCCGCGAGGTCTACCGCGACGGCCGCTACGTCGGGCTCACCCGGAAACAGTTCGCCGTGCTCGAGGTCCTGATCGCCGCCGACGGCGGTGTCATCAGCGCCGAAGAGCTCCTGGAGCGGGCGTGGGACGAGAACGCCGACCCGTTCACCAACGCCGTGCGCATCACCATCTCGGCGCTGCGCAAACGGCTCGGCGAACCCTGGCTGATCGCCACCGTGCCCGGTGTCGGCTACCGCATCGACACGGCAGCCGACACCGGACGTGAGGGAGGGGACCGTGGATAGACCGCCCGGGTTGAGCGTCCGCCTCAAACTCACCCTCAGCTACGCCGGGTTCCTCGTGCTCGCAGGTGTCCTGCTGCTCGGCCTGTGGGTGGTCTTCCTGCAATTCTTCTCCGATGCCCCGATCATGAAGGACGCGAAGCTCGGCATCCTCGGGGCGTTCGCTCCGGGCCGCTCCAGCACCCAGCAGGCATTCGGCCAGGTGGCAACCGTGATGCTGGCTTTCCTGCTGGTGTTCGGTCTGCTGGGCGGGTGGCTTCTCGCCGGCCGGATGCTCGCCCCGCTGGCTCGCATCACCGACGCCACCCGCATGGCCGCGCACGGATCGCTGTCGCACCGGGTCCGGTTGGCGGGCCGCAGAGACGAGTTCCGCGAACTCGCCGACGCCTTCGACACGATGCTCGCACGCCTCGAAACACAGGTCGCCGAACAACAGCGATTCGCGGCAAACGCCTCCCACGAACTGCGCACCCCGCTGGCGATCACGCAGGCACTTCTCGACGTGGCCCACAACGATCCGAGCCGCAGCACCGGCGAACTCGTCGAACGCCTCCACTTCGTCAACACCCGGGCGATCGATCTCACCGAAGCATTGCTCCTGCTCAGCCGCGCCGACCAGCGGTCGTTCACCCGAGAACACCTCGACCTGTCCCTCCTGGCCGAGGAAGCCACCGAGACGCTTCTCCCCCTCGCGGAGAAGCGCGGCCTCACCATCGAGACCTCCGGCGACATAGCCCCCGCCAACGGCTCCCCCGCGCTCCTGTTGCAGATGACGACGAACCTCGTGCACAACGCGATCGTCCACAACCTGCCCGACCAGGGCACCGTGTGGGTCACGACCAGCGTTCGCCCCAAGACCGTGGTGCTCACCGTCGAGAACACCGGCAAGAAGTTCGCCGCTTCGGTGGTCGCCACGCTGGTGGAACCGTTCCACCGCGGCACCGAACGCGTCCGCACCGACCACGCCGGTGTCGGCCTCGGTCTGGCGATCGTCAAGAGCATCGCCGAGGCTCACGACGGCACCCTCACCCTCACCCCGCGGGCCGACGGCGGGCTCCGCATCACCGTGCGACTCCCCGCCGCACCACCGCACACCGACAGATGACGATCAGGCAGGTTGATCAGGCAGGTTGGGGCCGTCAGACCTCTTCGACGCTGCTCGGCTCGCGCCGACCCAGGTCGATTCCCAGTTCCTCCGCCGCGCGGAAAACGTCCTCGTCGCTGTCGCGCATTTCGATGGCCAAGCCGTCGCTGGACAGCACCTCAACGTTGAGACAGAGCGACTGCATCTCCTTGATGAGCACCTTGAAGGACTCGGGGATACCCGGCTCGGGGATGTTCTCGCCCCCGGGCGCCGGGTCCGCCCGGCCCGCCGCGGCGGGCATCGGGTGCTCGGCGGCCGCCGAGCGGGCCGGCGTCAGTCCAGCGCCGCGCGCTTGCCCTCCAGGACGGCGCGTTCGCGCTCGTTCCCGCACAGCCCCGCGGCCCGCTCCAGTTCGGCGCGCGCCTCGGCGGTGCGCCCCAGGCGGCTGAGCAGCTCCCCGCGGACGCCGGGCAGCAGGTGCGAGTCCGCCAGCGCACCGGCGGCCGCCAGCGCGTCCACGAGCGGCAGCGCCGCCGCCGGGCCCTGGGCCATGGACACCGCCACCGCCCGGTTGAGGTCGACCACCGGCGACGGCGCGATGTGGCCGAGCGCCTCGTAGATGAGCACGATGCGCTCCCAGTTCGTCGCGCCGACGGACGGGGCGACGGCGTGGCATTCGGCGATCGCCGCCTGGAGCCCGTAGGCGCCCAGCCCGCGCCCAGCCTGCTCCGCGCGGGCCAGCGCCGCCCGCCCCCGCCGGATCGCGGCACGGTCCCAGCGGCCGCGGTCCTGGTGCTCCAGCAGGATCGGCTGCCCGTCGGCCCCGGTGCGGGCGGGAAAGCGCGCCGCGGTCAGTTCGAGCAGCGCCAGCAGGCCGTGGACCTCGGGCCCGCCCGGCACCAGTCGGGCCAGCACGCGGGCGAGGCGCTGCGCCTCCCCCGCGAGGTCGAGCCGGAGCAGGTCGCCGCCGGAGCTGGCGGAGGACCCTTCGGTGAAGACCAGGTAGATCACGTTGAGCACCGAGCCGAGGCGTTCGGTGCGGTCCTCGGTCGGCGGCACCTCGAACGGCACCCGGGCCGCCCCGAGGGTCTTCTTCGCGCGCGTGATCCGGGCCTGGACGGTCGAGGTCGGGACGAGGAACGCCTTGGCGATCTCGTCGCTCGTCAGGCCGCCGACCACGCGCAGGGTGAGCGCCACCCGCGCCTCGCGCGACAGCACGGGGTGGCAGGAGATGAACATCAGCGCGAGCACGTCGTCGTCGATCTGGTCCGGATCCCACAGCACGCCGTCGGCGTCCCGGTCCTGGTCGGCGGGGATCCCGCCGGAGGCGGCGCCGCCCTCGCCCAGGTCGCGGGCGAGGGCGGCGTACCGCTCGTCGCGGGCGGAGCGCCGGCGGAACGCGTCGATCGCGCGGCGCCGCCCGACGGTGAGCAGCCACCCCGCGGGGCTGCGGGGCACGCCCTCGCGCGGCCAGGTCACCAGCGCCTCGGCGAGTGCCTCCTGGGCGAGGTCCTCCGCCAGCGCGAAGTCCCCGGTGTAGCGGGCGAGCGCGCCGACGATGCGCGCGGACTCGATCCGCCAGATGGCGGCGACCGCCTCACGGCCGGCGGGGTCAGCCATCGGACGGGCCGATCAGAGCTGACCGGTGGCCTCGCGCCACGCCCGCTCCTTCTGGATCCATTCGTTGTCCTGCGGGAACTCGTCGATCGTGGTGACCCGGCGGATCTCGGTCTTGAAGCCCGGGCCGCCCATCGGCATCCGCTTGGCCCACTCGACGGCCTCCTCCTTCGACGCCACGTTGAGGACGTAGAATCCGCCGAACAGCTCCTTGGTCTCGCCGTAGGGGCCGTCGGTGACAACGGGCGGCTCGGCGGAGTAGTCCACGACCACGCCTTCGTCGGCGGCGGCGAGTCCCTCAGCGGCGAGGAGCACCCCGGCCCGGATCATCTCGTCGTTGTACCGGCCGACGGTCCCGAGCATCTCGGTGAAGTCGATGTCCCCCATCTTCGCGAACGCCTCGTCGGTGGCACGCATGATCAGCATGTACTTCATGGCACTGGCTCCCTTGGTAATCCGGTCCCCTCTTCGGGGACCCGCACCCCTAGGTCGAACGGGGACCCGGCGGATCGACACGACCCATGGTCCTCTTTCGGCGGGATCCGCGCCATGGCCGGGCAGCGGCCGGACAGGGACGGGCCGGACGGGGGTCATCGGGCCGCGCCGCGCTCCTCTTCGGCGAGGGCGGCGTCCATGGTGGTGCCGAGGTGGTCGAGGAACGCCTCGATCTGTTCGAGCAGCTCGGGCGGGTACTGGGCGAGCATGGCGTCCAGGTGCCGGGCGAGCGGTGCGAAGAACCGCCGTGCGGGCTGCTCGATGTCCTTGCTGCTGCGCAGGGTGACGACCCGGCGGTCGGTGTGTTCGCGGGTGCGGACGATGTGTCCCGCGCGTTCGAGCCGGTTCAGCAGCGCGGTGGTCGCGCCGGAGGTCAGCGAGACGCGTTCGCTGACGCGGGAGGGGGTCAGCGGCGCGCCCTTGTCCTCGGCGTAGAGGATCTCGGCCAGCGCCGCGGCGTCGGTGGGGTGCAGTCCCAGCGAGTCGGCGAAGCGCCGGGTGAACTCGGTGTAGTCGGCCCCGAAGCCGCGCAGTCCGCCCAGGATCCGGGTGCGGTGCTCGGCGAGCCGTTCGGGTTCGGGCGCTGCCATCTGTCCTCCGCCTCGGGCCGTCGTCCCTGGTGCTGTGCGCCGCCGGCGCGGTTGACAACCTATCGCCACCAATCTACCTTCCTCGTGAAGTTATTTCACTATGAAGATAGTTTTGTCGCCGCTCCCCTGCCCGCGGCGGCCCGCCGAACACGCCAGGAGTCCGCATGCCCGACGCACCGCGCGTCACGGTCGACCCGTTCGCCCCAGCCGTCCGCGCCATCAGCGACCCCCACCCCGCCCACGCCCTCATGCGGGCGGCGGGCCCCCTCGTCCGCGCCGACGCCCCCGACGGCGGCGGCCCGGTGTGGGTCGTCACCGACCACGCCCTCGCCCGCGAGGTCTGCGTCCACCCCGGCATCGTGAAGGACCCCGCGTACGCACCGCCGGGCTGGGAACCCGGTACCGGCGGGCTCGAACCCACAGCGGCCGAGCAGCCGTCCCTCACCACCCTCGACGGCCCGGCGCACACGCTCCTGCGCCGGGCGCACACCCTCCTCTTCACCGCCCGGCGGATGGACGGGTACACCGGGCGGATCGCCACCATCGCCCGCGAACTGCTCACCGGACTCACCGACCGCGGGGCGACGGTCGACCTGATGGCGGACTTCACCACGCGGTACCCCCTCGCCGTCGTCTCCGCCGTGCTCGGCGTCCCGGCCGACCGCATCGACCAGGCGGTGGCGGCCTGCCGCCGGATGCACAGCGAGGACCCCGAGGACGTGGCAGCCGCCATGGCCGGGTTCGCGGAGCTGGCGGCCGCGGCGCTGCACGGCGACGCAGACGGCCTCGCCGCCGAGCTGCGCGAGCGGCTTCCCGATGGCTACACCGAGGCGCAGCTCCACTACCTGATCTTCACGCTGGTCTTCGCGGGGCAGCTCACCACCGACGTGTCGCTCGGCTTCCTGATCGCCGACGTCCTCGGCAGCGGGCACACCGCGGCGGACGACGCGGGCATCGACGCGGTCGTGCGCGAGTCGCTGCGCCGGCACCCGCCCGCGCCGTTCACCCTGTGGCGCTACACCGCCACCGACGTCGAACTCGCGGGCGTGCCGCTGCCGCCGCGCTCACCGGTACTCGTGGACATCCGCGGCATCAACACCGACCCCGCCCGCCCCGACGGGCCCGACCTCACCTTCGGCGCCGGGCCGCACTACTGCACCGGGGCGCAGCTCGCCCAGGTCGAGCTGCGGGTGCTGGTGGACGTCCTGCGGATCGACTTCCCCGACGCGCGGCTCGCCGTGCCCCACGCCGAGCTGCGCCAGCGCGGCACGGGCGGCATCCTGGGGAGCCGCCTGACCGCCCTGCCGGTCGCACTGCGCGGCTGACGTCCGCGCAGCGCCGGGCCCTCCAGGGCCGCGACGACCTCCGCATCGGGTACCCCCGCCGCCCCAGGCGCCACTGCGCGGCGAGTACCGCGCTCGCGGATCGTGGGCGGGGAGTCAGGGCGGAGTGCGGCGGCGCTCGCGGCCGCGCCCGTGTGTCCGGTGCGGGTCGGCGGCCACACAGGACGGCACCGGTGGCCGGCACGCGCCCCGACAGGTGCGGGCATCACGGACTATCCGGCGAGCGCCCGGCGCAGGGTCGTGGCGAAGGATTCCGGGTCGGTGAAGAAGCCCCCATGATCGCCGGGGAACTCGATCGGCGGGATGGCGAGGTGCTCGGCGAACGCGGTGGCGGTGCGGTGTGCGAGCTGCCCGGCGGAGGTGGCGCCGCGTGCGGCGACGATGCGCGTTGGGGCGGCGCGCAGCGCGGCGATGTCGGGACGGTAGCGGGTGGTGGGCAGCAGGCAGTGCGCGAGCATGCGGTCTCCATTGGCAGCCGTCTGCTCTTTCTCCTGGTCCGTGGGCGGTTCGGGTTCCGTGGCCTGCTGCGCTGCGGCTGAGTCGGCGCCGCCGAGGGCGGTCATCGTCATGAACTTCGCCCACGCGGCGTCGGTGTCGCCGCGCAGGTGGGTGGCGTAGACGTCGTCGACTTCTGCGCGAACCTGCGCTCGGTCGGGGAGCAGTTCGACCAGCGGCGGCTCGTGGGCGACGAGTGTGCGCACCTGCTCGGGGTGGCGGTGGGTCAGGGCGATGCCGGTGACGGCGCCGCCGCTGGAGCCGAACACCGCCACGGGTTCGGTGGTCAGGGCCGTGATCAGACGGTGGACGTCATCAGCGATCAGGTCGGGGTCGGCGTCCTGGTCGGGGTCGTCGATCGTGCTGCCGGAGATGCCCCTGGGGTCGTAGGTCACCACGGTGTGATCCTCGGCGAGCAGAGGCGCCAGACGGGCGAATCCGGTGGAGTCCATAGGCAGTCCGATGAGTAGGAGGACAGGGCCGGTCCCGCGGATCTCGTAGTGCAGGCGCGCACCGCGGACGTCGAGGGTGCGGCTCGTCGCTGTACCGGACATGGAGTATCTCCTGAACTTCAGGGGTGCGGTTCACCGGTACCGACCAGCGTCGGGCCGGGAACTCATCGCGCCGACCGGGTGGGCCGGGTACGGACGCGGTTTCGAGGGTGGGTGCTGTTAGCGTCGCGGCCATGCCTGAAACCGACGAGCTCCCCCTGCTGCTCCGGATGCGCACCCTGCTCTCCATGCCGAACCACAGGCGTGCCGCGGAGATGCTGTCCGATTTCGAGACCGGACGGACCGACCATGTGGAGGACGTCCACCTGAGGTCGGGCGCGCCCCTCGACCCGATCGGCGGCGAGGACTCCGGCGGCACGTACTTCCTCTGCGGCGATGGCGACGACGAGCAGCGCCCCGTCCTGCACGCCGACTCCGAAGGCAACGCGACCTACATCGGCCTGAACCTCCGGTGGGCGCTGGAGCTGCTGCTCAGTCCCGTTCACCATGGGGTGATGGCGGTCCAGCACAGGCGGGACGCCGGCCTCGACGTCCTCGCCGCCCGGGCCGAGGAGTACGCGGCCGAGCAGTGGGCCGACCTCCTCGACGTGTACGCCGAAAAGGGAATCACCGTCACGACCGAGGAGGACCTCGACGACGACCTGGACGACTACGAGTACCGGTCGTCCGACGAGGCGCTCTACGAATGGGTGCAGGACGTCCTCGACGGCGAGGACTCCCTGGAGGTGTCGGACGACTGGGACGGCGAGTACCCGCCGCTGTCCGCGGCGGAGATCAGCCGGCTCCTCCTCTCCCGTCTCGGGCTCGAACGCCGCACCACCGCGGAACTCCTCGCCCATCTCCGCGAGTGCGCCGAGTTCACCCGCGCGAACCCCGGGTTCGCCCTGGTCAACTCCGCTGAGGGCAACATCTACCGCATGTAGCGGGCGGCCCGCCCCGGCCGGTGACCGGCCGGGGCGGGCCGCCACCGCCGGGGTCGGCGGATCCCCCCGGCGCGCCCCCGCGTCCGGGGCTCAGGGGCGCTTGCGGGCGCGCAGGACCGCGTCGTGGACGGTCATCGCGTGGCCGCCGTGACCGGTTGCCGACCGGGACCGGGCGTCGGCGGCGACGACGTCCCACCGCTCGGGGTCGAGTCCCGCCGCGGCCTCCTCCGCCGTGAAGTGCACCTCCGGCGCCGAGGTGTGCGCGGCGCTGTGCGTGTCCGCCGGGTGGTGGCCGACGATGAGCAGGGTCCCGCCCGGCGCGACCGCCGCAGCGAGGCGGCGGAACAGTGCGTCGCGCGCCCCCGCCGGGTGCACGTAGTGGGTGGACACCAGGTCGTAGTGCTCCTCGGCGGGCACCCAGTCGGTCAGGTCGGCTTCGACCCAGTCGATCCGTCCGCTGACGTCGGCGCCGAGGGTGTCGGCGTGCTCGCGGGCGCGGCGCAGCGCGTTGGCCGCGACGTCGACGGCCGTCACCCGCCAGCCGCGCGCGGCGAGCCAGAGGGCGTCGGCCCCCTCGCCGCAGCCCGCGTCCAGCGCCGTGCCGGGCGCGAGGTCGGCGGCCTCCGCCAGGAGCTGCGGGTTGGGCCGCCTGCCACCGGCGGTGTGGCCGCCGCTGTAACGCTCTTCCCAGTACGCCTTGTCGAACTCTTCGGGCACAACACGTCCTTTCGCTGGTCTACAGGATTTCGGTGGTTCTACAGGCCGTGGCGGCTGTCGCCCGCCAGTTGTTCGCTGTTGCGCGCTTCGGACGCGGCCGAGTACGGCGCCCTGGCGGCGGCGACCGCCCGGCGGGTGTCCTCGGCGACCAGGTCGGCGTTGATCTGGGCCCCGGCCGCGGCGCCCGCCGCGGCGGCCGCGCCGACCTGGGCGGTGAGGTCGGTGACGTTGCCCGCCGCCCACACCCCGGGCGCCTCGGTGCGGCCGGCCGCGTCGGCGGGGATGTGCTCGCCCATCCCCGAGGGGTGTTCGACCGGCCGCAGCCCCAGCCCGTCCAGGAATCCGGCGCGCGCCACCATGCGGGGCGCGACCGCCAGCGCCTGGCGGGCGACCGCCGTCCCGTCGTCCAGCCGGACGCCGACGAGGCGGTCGGCGGCGATCTCCAGGGACGCCACCGCGCCGTCCACCACGCGGATGCCGCGGGCGGCGAACTGCTCCGCCTCCTCATCGGAGGGCGGCGGCATGGTGTGCGTGAAGAAGGTGACGTCGGCGCTCCACTGCCGGATCAGCAGCGCCTGGTGCACCGACATCGGCCCGCTGGCCAGCACGCCGATGGCGTGGTCCCGGACCTCCCACCCGTGGCAGTAGGGGCAGTGCAGGACGTCGCGGCCCCATCGGGCCCGCAGCCCCGGTACGTCCGGCAGTTCGTCGACGATTCCGCTGGCGACCAGCAGGCGGCGCGCCCGCACGGACCCGCCGTCGGCCAGCGCGACGGTGAACCCCTCGCCGGTGCGGACCACGCCGGTCGCCTCCCCGGACACGACGTGGCCGCCGTAGCCGCGGACCTCGGCGCGGCCGCGCTCCAGCAGTTCGGCCGGCGGCATCCCCTCGCGGCCCAGGAGCCCGTGCACACCCTCGGCAGGGGCGTTGCGCGGGGCGCCGGAGTCGATCACCGCCACCGATCGCCGCGCACGGGCCAGCATCAGCGCCCCGTTCAACCCTGCGGCACCGCCGCCGAACACCACCACGTCATAGTGGTCTCTCACCTGATCGTTCACCATGATCACCTCCACGACGATCATGCGATCCGGCCCGACGTTACTGCAAGCTTCGTTGCCGGAGTGGCAAAATGGGGGCATGGAAAGCGACCTCGACCGCGCACTCGACTCCGTCGGCCCCCGGCTGCGCGCGCTGCGCCGGCAGCGCGAGACGACGCTGGCCGACCTGTCGGCGGCGACCGGCATCTCGGTGAGCACCCTGTCCCGGCTGGAGTCCGGGGCCCGCCGACCCAATCTCGAACTGCTGCTCCCCCTCGCCAAGGCCCACGGCGTCACGCTCGACGAGCTCGTCGACGCCCCGCCAACCGGCGACCCGCGGATCCACCTGCGCCCGATCACCCGCGGGGGTATGACCATGGTGCCCCTGACGCGCAAGGCCGGCGGGATCCAGGCCTACAAGCTCGTGATCCGGCCCGGCAGCCGCCGGCGGGAACCCGATCCGCAGTCCCACGAAGGCTACGAATGGCTCTATGTCCTCAACGGGCGGCTGCGGTTCGTCCTGGGCGGGCACGACCTGGTGTTCTCCTCCGGCGAGGCGGCGGAGTTCGACACCCGCGTCCCGCACTGGTTCGACACCGCCGACGACGAGCCGGTCGAGTTCCTCAGCCTGTTCGGCAGGCAGGGAGAACGCGCCCACCTGCGCGCCCGCCCCAAGGCGAAGGGGCAGCCAGAGGAGCCCGAGGAGCCGTGAGCGCGGGCGCGGTCCGCCACACCCGCGCCCCGGGGGGTGGCGGGCCGCGCTCCCCCTCCCGGCCGGGGTCCGGCCTCGCCGCCGTCCGATCCGCAGGGTCCGCAACCCGATGTACGTGGCGCTGCTGGCGCTGATCGGCGGCCAGGCATGCTGTTCGCGAGCCCCGCCGTGCTCGGCTACGGGGCCGTGGTGTGGGTGTTCACCGCGTCGTTCGTGCGCTGGCGGGAGGAACCGGTGCTGTTGCGGCGCTTCGGCGACGACTATGCGGAGTACCGCCGCGCCGTCCCGGCGTGGGTGCCGCGGCTGCGCCCCTGGCATCCGCGATCCGGGGAGTAGGCGGTGCGCCGCGGCGCGCCCCGGCGGCCGCGCGGCGCCCCGCCGACCAGCCCGGGGAGGGCGGACGACGGGAAACCGGTTGCGCCCGCCCGCTGCGCCCGCCCGGCACCGCCGCGTGGCGCGGGCGCCGGGCGGGCGCGGCGGAGGGCTACCCGCCGAGGACCGGGTAGTTCGCGCGGAACACGCCGTGCGGGTCGCGGGCGCGCTTGACGGCGCGCAGGCGGTCCAGGGTCGGCGGGTCGAAGGCGTCGGCCGCCTGCTGCCCCGGGGACAGGAACGTGTAGGGCACGCGCCCGCTGACGTGGTCCCCCAGCGCCCCCGAGAACTCGGCCAGCTTGGCGGCGACCCCGTCCTTGAGGTGCGGGAGCCCGAGTCCGATCAGGTAGAGGAGGTAGGGCTCGGCGACCGGGCCGCGCGCTCCGGTGCCGGGCGCCTCGGCGGCGAGCGCGCCGCCCAGGTGCCGCACCTGGGCGTTGATCAGCGGGCCGATCGGCGTCTCGACCAGGGTCTCGGCTGCCTGCTCGGGGACGCCGGTGAGGAGGGCGGCCCGCGCCATCGACGGGGCGGGGGCGGTCGGCTCCTTGGTGATGTCGCCCAGGCGCTCGACCGGCAGGACGGCCCGCGTGTCGGCGGCCGCGTCGCCGATCTTGTCCAGGCGGGCCAGCAGCTCCCTGCCCTCGGCCGCGCCGCCCAGGTAGGCGGCGTCCACGGCGACCATGGGTGGGGCGTCGGGGAACTGGAAGCGGTGGAACCAGACGGACAGCTCGGGTGGCGCGTGCGCGGTGACCTCCCGGAACGCGTCGAACACCTCGGCGGTGCGCGCACCCGGCCACATCACGCGCCCGCCGTACAGGGCCGGCGCGGGGTGCAGGTCGAACTCGACCGCGGTGACCAGCGCGAAGTCGCCCCCGCCGCCGCGCAGCGCCCAGAACAGGTCCGGGTCGGAGTCGGCGCTCACCTGGGAGCGGTCGCCGTCGGCGTCGACGACGTCGAAGGACCGCACCGACTGGGACGCCCAGCCGTAGGCGCGGCCGAACCAGGACAGCCCGCCGCCCAGGGTGAAGCCGGTGACGCTGATCTCCGGCATGCTGCCGGCGAGCCCGGTGAGCCCATGCGGTGCGGCCGCCGCCTGCACGGCGCCCCACCGGGCGCCCGCACCGGCCCGGGCCCGCCGCCGCCCGGCGTCGACCGCCACGTGGTCGAGGCGGCCGGTGCGCAGCAGGATGACCCCGTCGGTGGCGCCGGACGCGCCGTGCCCGTTGGGCTGGGCGGCCACGGACAGGCCCGCCGAGCGCGCGTAGCGCACCAGGTCGGCCGCGTCGTCGGCGTCGGCGGCTGTGACCACCGCCGCCACCGGCTGGGCGACCGTCAGGTTCCACGCCGCTGCGGCCTGCGCGAACCCGTCGGAGCCGGGCAGCAAGACCTCGCCTTTGACGGCGTTGCGCAGATCGTTGATCGTCACGGTGTACTCCTCATTCGTCGGTTCGTCCTTCGAGCGCCCATTGGTCGGAGCCCGTTCACGAGGTCGGTCGCCGCTATGACGAACCGCGCCGTGCAAAGGTGACCGCGTGGGATGAGGCGGGGCGGGGCGGTCACCTCCGCCAAGTCCGGTTCGTCATACACAGGAAGAAGTCAAGCCTGAGGATGTGACAGTGGAGACCGACGAATTCCTGGCAGACCGGTTCGAGCAGCACCGCCCCCACCTCAAGGCGGTCGCCTACCGCATGCTCGGATCGCTCGCCGAGGCCGACGACGCCGTCCAGGAGGGCTGGCTGCGGCTCAGCCGGTCGGCGCCGGGCGGGATCGACAATCTCGGCGGCTGGCTGACCACGGTCGTCGGCCGCGTCTGCCTGGACATGCTCCGTGCGCGCACCGCACGGCGCGAGGACGCGCTGGAGCAGCGTCTTCCCGACCCGGTCGTCAGCCGCGAGGACGCAGGCGATCCGGAGCAGCAGGCGCTGGCCGCCGATTCGGTGGGATTGGCGCTGCTGGTGGTGCTGGAGGCGCTGAGCCCGGCGGAGCGGCTGGCGTTCGTGCTGCACGACATGTTCGCCGTGCCGTTCGACCAGATCGCCGTCATCGTGGACCGCTCACCGGCCGCCGCCAAGAAACTGGCCAGCCGCGCCCGCCTGCGGGTGCGGGGCACGGTGCCGCCCGCCGAACCGGACCCGCACCGGCAGCGCCGGGTCGTCGACGCGTTCCTCGCCGCCGCGCGCGGCGGCGACTTCGCGGGGCTCCTCGCCATCCTCGACCCCGATGTGGTGATGCGCATCGACGCCGGGGCCGTCGCCGGGGGCGGGATCCGGACGGTCACCGGCGCCGAGGCCGTCGCCGGGGGCGTGGTCGGCAACGCGGCCCGCGACGTGCAGCCGGTCGTCGTCAACGGGGTCATCGGCCTGCTCGGTGCCGTGGACGGGCGGCCGCGGTCGGTGCTGAGCTTCACGGTCAGCGACGGCAGGATCGCCGGGATCGACATCCTCTCCGACCCCGACCGGGTGGCCCGGCTGGTCGGGGACGCGCAGGAGCGCCCCTGACCGCGCCGCGGGACCGAGGCGCCGCCCGGCCCCGCCGCCCGCCGACGGCGGACCGGACCGGGCGGCATTGGCCGGGACCGGCCAGGGGCGGCGGGGGCGTCGGTGGCGTCCGGGTCAGGTGCGGGTCTCGGCCGGCTGGGCGCCGGGGCCCCCACCGTCGGCGTCCTCGTCCTCGTCCTCCTGGTGGACGACCTGCTCGGTGCGCAGGTCCCGCAGGACGATCAGGACGACGACCGCGGCCGTTGCGAGCAGGGCGCCCGCGGCCGCGGTCGACGCATGGAGGCCCGCGGTGAACGCCTCGCGCGCCACGTCGGCCAGCCGCTCCCCCGCCGATCCGGGCAGGGACGCCGCGGCGTGCAGCGCCGCGCCGATGGTCTCGCCCGCGGTGTGCAGGACGGCCGCCGGGATCCCCTGGGGCGCGTCGGAGGCGACCTGCGCCTGGTAGATGGCGGTGCTGAGGGTGCCGAGCGCGGCGATGCCCAGCGCCCCGCCGAACTCGCTGCCGGTCTCCGACAGCGCGGACGCCGCACCGGCGCGCTCGGGTGGGGCGGTGGCGACGACCAGGTCGTTGGCGAGTGTGGACACCATGCCGACACCGGCGGCCATGACGGCGGACCCGGCGATGAGGAGCAGCGGCCCGCCGTCGGTGGTCACGCGGGTCATCACCAGGAACCCGGCGGCGGTGGTGAACAGCCCGGCGCCGACCACCGCGGCGGGGCGCAGCCGCCGCACAGCGAGGGTGGCCACCGTGACGCCGATGGGCACCGCGAGGAACGGCACGGTCGACCACAGCGCCGCCACCAGCGGGCGCATGCCGAGCACGCTTTGCAGGAACTGCGCGGTCAGGATCCCCGATCCCATGAGAGCGAACATCGTCAGCGCGTTGACGGCGACGGCGGTGGAGAACGCGCGGCTGCGGAACAGTCCGACGTCGATCATGGGGTCGGCCAGGCGGCGCTGGCGCCGCACGAACAGCACGCCGATCGCCGTGCCGAGCAGGACGGCCGCAGCGGCGGCGGGGTCGGCGCCGTGCTCGGCAAGTCGCTTGATCCCGTAGATGACGGCGAGCACCGCCGCGAGTGACATCGCAGCGCTGAGCAGGTCGAACCGCCCGGCCCGGGCGGCGCGGAACTCGGGGAGCAGCAGCGGGGCCGCGACCAGCAGCGCCGCCATGACTGGGACGTTGATGAGGAAGACCGACCCCCACCAGAAGTGCTCCAGCAGCACGCCGCCGATGACGGGGCCCAGTGCGCCGCCGCCGGAGAAGCCGGCGGTCCATACCCCGATGGCGGTGCGGCGCTGGCGCGGGTCGTGGAACATGTTGCGGATCAGCGCGAGCGTGGAGGGCGCCAGGGTGGCACCGGCGACGCCGAGCAGGGCGCGGGCGGCGACGAGCAGTTCGGCGGTGGGGGCGAAGGCCGCGATGGCCGACGCGAGCCCGAACAGCGCGGCTCCGCCAATGAGGAGGCGGCGGCGTCCGATGCGGTCGCCCAAGGTGCCCATGGTCAGCAGCAGGCCGCCGAGCATGAAGCCGTAGATGTCGGTGATCCACAGGAGCTGGGTGCCGCTGGGTTCCAGCGCCTCGCTGAGGTAGGGCAGCGCGAGGAACAGCACGGACAGGTCCATCGACACCAGGGTGGCGGCGAGGACGAGGGCGGCGAGGCCGATCCATGCGCGGGTCGGGGCCGCGGCGGCTCTGGGGTTGGGTGCTGTCATGCCCGGAAATATACACCTGTCTAATACGTTCGTCATATACGTCCGTATGAGACAAATGTATGAACCATCGGTTATGCTCTCGCTGTGGGACATCGAGAAGATCTGCTCGCCGGCGCGAAGAAGTGCCTGCTGGAGCGCGGATACGCACGCACGACGGCCCGCGACATCGTGGCCGCCTCCGGCACCAACCTCGCCTCCATCGGCTACCACTTCCGGTCCAAGGACGCCCTGATGATGACGGCGCTCTTCGAGGTGCTGGAGGGGTCGATGGAGCCGTCCGTCCCCGCCGCCGAGGGCGACCCCGAAGCACCGTGGGACTTCGAGGCCGATCTCGACGAGGTCATCGGCTCCTTCGTCGACAAGCGCCCGTACTGGGCGCTCAGCATCGAGGTGTACGCGCAGACCCGCGACAACCCCGATCTTCAGAAGGTGTTCGCCGACTACTTCCAGATCATGCGCGCCGACCTCGCCCGGAAGCTCGTCGGCGCCGACGCCGACGACCACGCCGAGCGCACCGCCGGGTCGGCCTACCTGGCGATGCTGTCGGGGCTGTCACTGCAATGGATGATCGACCCGGAGCGGGCGCCCTCGGCCAAGGAGCTCGCGGCCGGACTCCGCACGGTCGCCGACCGTATGGACGGCGCCGACCGCCGGAAGGACGACGCCGACGGCGCGGACGGCTGAGGGCTTGGAGAACGCTGATGGCGCGGGCGGCCGAATCCGGCGGCTCCGCGGACTGTGACCGCACGGGCGGCCGACCGCGCACGCCCCCGCGACACTGTCGGCACCCTCTGCGAAGGTGGGACCATGACCCCGCGCGGGCCCCGTGCATGGGCCGTGCGCTGCGACGACACCGGGAGGACCGCCATGTGCCGCAACATCCGCCGCCTGCACAACTTCACCCCGCCCGCCACCGACACCGAGGTCCACGACGCCGCCGTACAGTACGTACGCAAGATCAGCGGGTCCACCGCGCCCTCGGCCGCCAACCGCGAGGCGTTCGACCGCGCGGTCGAGGCCGTCTCCGCGGCGACCACCGAGCTACTCGAGTCCCTGGTGACCTCGGCACCCCCGCGCACCCGCGAGGAAGAGGCGGCCCGCGCCAAGGAGCGCGCCCAACGCCGCTTCGGCACGGCCGCCCAGAACTAGCCGCACCGCGGCGAGCGCCCTTCGCTCCACGACCGCCCTTCAGCCCCGCGGACGTCGAAGGCCGCCGCTCCGCGCGCAGCGCGAGCGGCTGCGCGCCGCCCACACCGTCCACTTCCCCGAAATCGGCCCTGCCATCCGGGCCAATCACCGGGCAGAGACACTCATTGGCCGAGCGGGATGGTCGAGGACCGCGCCGATGGACGCCGGACGCTGGACCGCCCGTCCCGTAGACCGCCGCGTCCCCCGCGGCCGACCGTCAGCGGTGGGGAATGGGGACGCCCGCGGAACGGAGTTCGGCCTCGACCAGCGCGTTGAGCCGGACCCAGGCCGGCGCCTCATCTTCGCGGTGGTGGTTGATCAGCCGGTACCGGACAGCGGTGTCGGGCCCGGCCCTGAAGCCTGCCGGTGTCGTCAGCAACTCGCGATCGGCCAGCAGGTTGGCGGCGATGGCGGCGGCGAGTTCCTCGATCCGGGGGTCGTCGGCCGCCCAGGACTCCGCCGCCACACTGCGCTTGATCAGGTCGACGTACTCGGGGTCGTCCAGCCGGTGTTCGAGGTTGGTCAGGAAGTGGTCCGCGCCCTCCGGCGACAGCGCCCGGAACAGCACCAGGGCTTCGCGCTGGCCGGCCACATAGTCGGGACTGAAGCCGAGGCCGGTCATCCGGTCCAGGACCGCGAGGGCGCGGTCGGACAGCAGGGCCCGGTCGTCGGCGAGCCGGTGCAGCGTGTCCCGCCGGGCGGTCAGTTCCGCGATCCGCTCGGTCAGGCGCCGTTCGACGCCGGTGAGGGCGGCGGCGAACTGCTCGGGGCCGGCGTCGAGTAGCGACGCGATCTCCGCCAGCGGCACTCCGGCGGTGGCCAGCGTCCGGACCTGGACCAGCCGCAGCAGGTCGTCCGATCCGTACCGGCGGTAGCCGGAGGTGTCTCGCCGCGGTTCGGCGACAAGGCCGTGCCGGTGGTAGTGCCGCACGGTCTTGACCGTGACACCCGCGAACGCGGCCGCCTGCCCGATCGTGACACCGTCGGCCCGACGCCCCGTCATCGGCCCGGCCCGCGCGCGTTGTCGCGGCCGGCCGGTTGACCTGCGGTCCCGACCGGCGTGTCGTCATCCGGTGTAATGCTCCCGGGTGAATCGGAAGATCTCCCCGGATCGACCGGGTTCGCCGTGGTCACCCGACGATTGTGCACCTTGACCCCGGGTCAGGGACAAGCTTCCTGCCGCGGGGCACAGCGGTGCGCACGGTCCCGCCTCCCAGCGCGCCGCCCTCCGGTCATGGGCCGCCGAGGTGACGCGAAAGTCGGGGTTTGACCTTGACCCGAGGTCAATGTGGACGCTCGAGGCCATGAACGAAACGAACAGCGTCAACCACGACAGTGCTACGACCAGCGGGCAGGAGCGCCCGGAACTCCAGGCGGCGATCCAGGACATCGTCGACTCCGGCTTCGCCGGAATGCAGCTCCGTGTGAACGAACAAGGGCGCGAATGGGTCGGCAGCGCCGGGGTGCGCAAGCTGGGCGAGACCGCCAAGCCGCCGACCAACGGGCACTTCCGGATCGCCAGCACCACCAAGACCCTGGTCGCGACCGCGGTCCTGCAACTGGTGGCCGAGGGCGCGATCGGATTGGACGACCCGGTGGCCGACACCCTGCCCGAGTTCGGGCTCGACGGGCGGGTCACGGTGCGCATGCTCCTCCAGCACACCAGCGGGGTGTTCAATTTCACCGGCGAATTCGACCCCGACGGGACCCTCCTGCCGGGCATCCCCGCGCTGGGCCAGGAGTACGTGGACGCCCTGTCCCACACCTACCAACCGCAGGACCTGGTCCGGCTGGCGCTGTCCAAGCCGGCCCGGTTCGAGCCGGGAACGGAC
Source organism: Murinocardiopsis flavida (assembly GCF_003014485.1). Lineage (GTDB taxonomy): Bacteria > Actinomycetota > Actinomycetes > Streptosporangiales > Streptosporangiaceae > Murinocardiopsis > Murinocardiopsis flavida. The sequence goes on from NZ_PYGA01000016.1 coordinate 84,921, forward strand.
TGGGGCTACTCCAACACCAACTACGTGCTGGCCAGGCTGCTGATCGAGAAGGTCACCGGCCGCACGATCGCAGCCGAGATGCAACGGCTGATCCTGCACCCGCTGGGGATGTCGAACACCGTGCTGCCGGACGCCTCACCGGAGATCCCCCACCCGCACGCCCACGGTTACTACTGGTACGAGGACGCCGGCCGGCCGAAGGTGGCCGACGTCACCCGCATGAACCCCTCCTGGGCCTCCAGTTCCGCCGACATGATCTCGACCACCAAGGACCTCCACACGTTCATCTCCGCGCTCATGGGCGGCCGGCTCCTGCCGGCCCCACTGCTGGCCGAAATGCGCACGCCGCACCCCAAGAGCGGCGACTTCCGCTACGGCCTGGGGCTGTTCGTCGAGGACACCGGCCGCGGCGGCACCGTCGTCCACCACAACGGCGGCTTCGCCGGATGGGCGGCGATGATGTACAGCACACTCGACGGCGGCACGACCCTCACCGCATCGCTCACCTTGGGAGACGCCGAACTCGACTTCACCACCGTGGCCAAGGCATTCGAACAGGCGAAGCAACGGCTCGTCACAGAGGTCTTCCACGGCGGAAAGGCCGACGAGACGCCCGCCCCGGCGGCAGACACGACGCCCTGAGCACCCCGCCCTCCGGCCGCCCCAAGGGGCGGCCGGAGGGCGGATCCACCGCCCCGATTCCGCGGAAGGGCCATGCGATGTCGTCAACGGCGAGAAACGGTTCGTCGGCCACTGCCGCGGGCGTTGCCCCGGTGAACGCCTTGACATCCCGATGCAGGTGGGACTGGTCGGCGTAGCCGCCGTCGGCCGCGACCCGGGCCGCGCTTTCCCCCGCGACCAGGCGGTGGGCGGCATGGTCGAAGCGGACCAGTGACACGGCGCGCTTGGGCGGCAGGCCGAGCTGCGACCGGAACCGGGACCACAGCCGCTTCCGGCTCCACCCGACCTCGGCCGCGAGCCCGTCGATCCGGGTCAGGCCGCGGCCGGCGAGGATCCGGTGCCAGGCCCAGGCGACCTCCGGGGCCACCGGCGGCCCCTCCTCGTACCGGCGGGCGAGCAGCGCGTCCGTCAACGCGAATCGGTCCTGCCACGACGACGCATCGCCCAGCCGCTCGCGGATCCGCGCCGCCTCCCGGCCCCACAGGTCGGGAAGGGACACGATGGCGCCGTCGAGGTCGGCGGGAGAGGTGCCCAGAACCGCGCGTGCGATCACCGGGGACAGGCGCACCTGCACGCACGCGACGTTCTCACCCCGCGCCTGGACCGCGCCTCCGGACCCGAGCCCGGGACCGGCGACGACGCTTCCCCGGTGCTGCCCGGCGGCACTGTCGAGGACGGCCGAACCGGCACCGAACTCCAGGAGCAGTGTCACGGCCGGGTGCGGGACCATCCGGAGGGTGTCGAGGTCACGAACACGGAATCCGGCCATGGTCACCCCGGCCACCCGGCTGGGCCGCCGGGGGGAGGCGACGCCCCATACAGCCGCACCGTGCATGAACGTCCGCACGGCCCCATGCTATGTGAGGCAGGCTGAGGGGGACATTCGTCCAATCCATCGGCGCATACCGTCGGAGACAGTGGGCTCATGACTGCTTCCGACGGCGGCCCGCACGTGAACGGCGGCGCCCAGACCACTGAGAGTTCGACCCTGTCGCTGGAGGACGGCGACATCCATGTGTGCCAGGACGGTCCACGCGAGGCCCCCGCGCTCCTGCTCATCCACGGGTCCGCGTCCTCGGCCCGCTCTTGGGCCCCTATGGTCCCGCTGCTGGCCGGATCGCATCGCGTCATCCGGATCGACCTGCTCGGGCACGGTCGGTCCGCCAAACCGGCCGACCGCGGCTACGCGATCCCGGACCAGGCGCGCCGCGCCGCCGCGGCACTGGACCGGCTCGGCGTCGAGCACGCCGTGGTCGTCGGCCATTCCAGCGGCGGCGTGGTGGCCACCGCCCTCGCCGAGGATCGGCCCGACCTGGTGACCGCGCTCGCGCTCGTCAACACCGGACCCAGCCTGGACGCCTTCATCCCATCGGAGGCCGCCGTGATCGACCCCGTGCAGTGGCCGCCGAGCGACGAGCAGATCCGCCGGTTCGCAAGCACCGGGTTCAGCCGCGCGGGCTACCGGGTTCCGGACGAGCTCTTGGACGACGTGCGCGACATGACCTACCACTCGCTCACCACGACGATGAGGGGCACCGTCGCCTACCTGGAGCAGCGGGCGCTGCCGGATCGGCTGGCGGTCCTGGGCAAGCCGCTCCTGGTGGTCTTCGGCGCGGACGACCGCCGATGGCGGGCCTCGTCCGCCGCCGACTACCGCGCCGTTCCGGGTGCGGAGGTCGAGTTGCTGCCCGGTCTCGGGCACTCGCCCCTGCTCGAAGATCCGCCGCGGACCGCAGCTCCCCTGCTGGTCTTCACCGCGGCCCACGCCGTTCGGGCGGGCTGAGAGACCGGAGGGGCGCCACGCGTCGACGGGCTCCCCGGGTATCCGCTCCTGCCGCACGGCCCACTCGCGGACCTGAGCCGGCGCACCCTGCCGCCGGAGTATCGGCGGCAGGGCCGTGCGAGGTCGAGCGTCAGGTGGTGGTCCAGGGGCGGAGTTTTTGGGGGTTGCGGATGCCCCAGATCTGGGTGATGCGGTCGTCGACGACGTCGAACGCCACCACCGCGGCGGTGGCGCCTTCGTACTGCACCACCAGACCGGGCTGGCCGTTGACCGAACGCTCCACGACGGTCAGGCCGGGAGCCCGGACAGCGAGGTCGATGACCGCGCGCGCGACCCGCTCGGCGCCCTCGACCGGCCCCAGGATGGCGCTGACCAGCCCGCCACTGTCGGCGACCGTTGTGGCGTCGGGGTCGAGGAGGCCGATGAGGGCCTCGATGTCCTTGGCCTCCCACGCCTCCTTGAAGGCCCGGACGACGTCGGCACGCCGGGCCGCCGAGGTCGCGGGCGCCTGGGTTTCGCGGACACGGCGGCGGGCCGACGTGGCGAGCTGGCGGCAGGCCCCCGGTGTGCGGCCGACGATCTCGGCGACGTCGGCGAAGGGGTAACGGAACACGTCGTGCAGGATGAACGCCACCCGCTCGGCCGGGGTCATCGATTCGAGGACGACGAGGAACGCCATGCTCACCGACTCGTCCAAGGTGACCCGGTCGGCCGGATCGGCCGGGTCACTCGTCGACGGCCCGGTGTTCCACTCCGCGCGGTCGGGCAGCGGCTCCGGGATCCACTCCCCCACGTAGCTCTCCCGCCGGGCCCGCGCCGAGCCGAGCAGATCCAGGCAGATGCGCCCGGCGACCTTGGTCAACCAGGCGCCGGGGGCGGCGATGGCGTCCTGCTGCTCGGGCGACATCGCGTACCAGCGGGCGTAGGTCTCCTGCACGGCGTCCTCGGCGTCGGCGAGTGAACCCAGCAACCGGTACGACAGGTTGATCAGGTGCCGCCGCTCGCTCATGATCGCGCTCAGGCCCGGATCGGGTCGGCCGCCGTGCGGCCCGGATTGGGTGGTCATGGTGTCGACGACTCCCTTGCTCGCAGCTGCCCTCTCCCTACCGACGGCGCAGCCCCGCGGTTTGTGAGGCGCGGCCGCGCCTCACAAACCGCGGGGCTGCGCCGTCGGACCTCTGAGACACCGCAGGACGGACAAGGGAGGAAGAACCCGATGAGCGACACCAAGGCTATCGCCGACCGTTTCGAGATCGAGGCGCTGCGCGGCGAGTACGCCGACGCGGCGATGATGGGCGACTACGACCGCCTCGCGTCGCTGTTCACACACGACGCCCTGCTGCGCATCCCCACCATCGCCGAGTTCACCAGCAGGGAGGAGATCCGCGCCGGGATCGAACGGCTCCGGAGCAACTGGGAGGTCTTCATGCACCTCGTGCACCCGGGCACGATCCAGGTCGACGGTGACACCGCCACCGGCCGCACCTACATCACCGAGACCGGGCGCTTCCACGACGGGCGCGTGCACCTGAACCACTCCATCTACCACGACCGCTACCGGCGCACACCCGACGGCTGGCAGTTCACGCAGCGCATCTACGAGGTGCGGTACCGGGAGGACGACGGCGTCCCGGTGGACCCCATGTCCGCCGTTTCGCTCTAGCGCGCTCCACCGCACAGCCGGCCCGCGTAGCGGGCCAGGGCCACCGGCACGCGCACTCGCGCCGGTGGCCCGGACCGCGTCCGCACCGCACCGCGAGCCGCCGCACCCCCTGCACCGCGACACGGCCCGATCGGTACCGGCGCCGCCGCCCCCTTCCCGGGCCCTTCGGGAGCGGTCGACACCGGCCCGGTCTGGATGCGGCGCCTCCAGGTCCCCATGCAATGAGGAGAAGCCTTGATGAACGTGTTCCTGTGGATCGTCGCCGCGGTGCTCGCAGCGACGTTCCTGGGCTCCGGAGCTATGAAGCTGCTCACCTCCACGGAGAAGCTCACAACGCTGGGCCTGGGCTGGGCGGAGGACGTCGGTACGGGGATGGTCAAGGCGATCGGCGTGCTGGAACTCCTCGCCGCGGCCGGGCTCACCCTCCCCCCGCTCCTCGGTATCGCACCGGTCCTCGCGCCGTTGGCGGCGATCGGCCTGGTGCTGCTGATGCTCGGCGCCGCGCTCACCCACCTTCGCCGCAAGGAGCCGCAGGGGATAGCGGTCAGCCTGACCCTCGCCGTCCTGGCCATCACCGTGGCCTGGGGCCGCCTCGGGCCGTACCCCTTCGGCGCCTGACCGGCCGCGCCGCCTCCTCCCGGGTGAGTCAGGCGCCGGGCGCGGCCGCGATGACGAGGACGCTGAAGGCGAGCACGATACTGACGGGGGTCTGCACCAGCCGTTCGCGCCTGCTGCGCGAGATCGAATTCGGGACGATCGCGACCGCGCAATAGGCGAACAGCACCCACGTGGCCACGACGATTACGCCCGTGCTGCCACCGGGAAGCACACCGGCCCGGCTCATCAGCAGGAGGGCGAAGCCGACGTAGAGCACGATGGCGGCTGCGGCGGCCCGTCGCAGCCGCGGTGTCGCAACGCGGTGCTGCCCGCCCCAGGCGTACTCCCCGACCGGTCGGCCGGCGATGATGAGGACCTGCATCACGGCAAGCCCGATCAGGACGGCGAGCGCGACCGCGATTGCGGCGGTCGTCATCGGTGCCCGCTCCCCCGCTCCGCGGTCCCCTCGTCCGGCGCGAGCTCGCCGAGCAACTGCTCCAGCCACCTCACCATTTCCGCACTCGCGCGCACGCCGTAGTCGAGGGTCGCGCGCGGATACCGCTGTGTCGCGGTGGCGTCTCCGGGAGCGCCCAGCGTGGTGTCGACCGCCCGGATCTCCGCGAGGTCGGCGAGGGCGCGCCGGTGCAGTGCGAGGAGCACGTCCTTTCGCTCCGCGGTGGTTTCGAGGACGCCGAGCAGCAGGACGCGCGCCAGCATCGACGCCTCCGAGTCCTCGCTCGGCTGCGGCCGCCCCATCCACTCCCGCCAGGCCCCTCGCCCCTGGCCGGTCGCCGCGTACCGCTTCGCGTTGCGCGGCGCACGCGGCTCGTCGACCTGCGCGATGTCGCCGGCGGCGTGCAACTGCCGCAGCGCCCGGTGGATGCTGCCGTAGCTCGCGGCGTAGATGTGCGTGAGACCGGCGTCGAACCGGGCGTGCAGCTCATAGAGCGACAGGGGCTTCGCGATGAGGAGACCCAGAATCAGGAATTTCACACCCGACAACATATCTCATAGATAGGTGAGCGGGCGAACGATCGCCCACCCGGCCCCCGGCCCCGGACCGTCGGCCCGCGCCGCGCCTGCGGCGGCGCCTCAGTGCTGGATCAGGCCGCCGACCGGGACGGGAGCGACGTGGCCCGTCGGCGGGGCGGTCCGCGCCAAGGCGAGTCCGATGTCGACCAGCGATGACCGGTGGAGGCCGGCCACGTCGGGGATCGGCGTCCAGACCGTCGCGACCGTCTCACCGCTGGGTTCGGGCCGGAGCGTGCCGCCGGTGATGCGGACCCGGTAGAAGATGCCGACGTTCTGGTGCTCGACCCCCGCTCGTGCCGCGGCCGCGGGGATCACCCGCGAGTCGACCCCCAGCAGGCTCTCGACCTCGGCCGTGCAGCCGGTCTCCTCGGCGACCTCCCGGATCACCGTGTCGAACGGGTCCTCGGCGTGCTCGACCCGACCGCCCGGCAGCGTCCAGGTCCCCGACGCATGCCGGGCGAGCAGCACCCGCCCGTCCCCGATGCACACGGCGTAGGCCGCCAGCCGGAACCCGCGCCGCTTCGGCCCGCTCGCGACCGCCTCGGACGGACCGCCCGTCCTGTCCATCCCGCTCGTCCCAATGCTCATCGGATCATCCTGGCCCATTCCGCCCCGGCACCCGCAGCCGCGGCGGCGGCCGCCGCACGTGGCCTTATTCCGCTTCGCGCCGCCCACCCGGTCCAGGATGCTGTTCTTTCCGTCGAGGGGGAAGAGCCGGTCGTCGCGTCTGTTCCCGCCCCACTCGCGGACGAAGATCCGGGCGCCGGCCGTGCGGTCCCAGTACTCGTTGCCGGTCTCCGTGTCGTCCTCGTCGTCCTTCGTGCCCTTCCGCGGCCACGGCGCGGGGGGTTCGGCCCGGTCGGCCACGCGGTGTCGTCCTTTCTTCCCGGGTGCGCACAACACCCGGAGATCGATCGCGGAAACCGTACCGTCCGCCCCGGCGGCCCCACCCAGGTGCCCGTCGCCCGGCCGACGCCACCGACGGGAGAAGCCCCCAGGTCGGAGACCTGAGGACTTCGAGGTGCCGTGGGCGCCGGGGACACCGGCGGGGTCAGAGCCGACCCACCCCGGGCAGGAACCGTCCCGTGCGGCGTGCGTAGCCGGGGTACCCGCCGGGGTGGGTGCGTCGGAGGTAGGGCTCCTCGACGCCGCGGACCTGGATCTGCACCGCCGCGACGAACACGCCCAGCGCCGCCACCGACAACAGGGACGGCACGGCGGCGACCATGCCGCCCAGCAGCACGCCGATCGCGGTGAAGATCGGGTTGCGCACCAGCGCGAAGACTCCGCCGGTGACCAGTTCGGTGTGTTCGGAATCGTCCACTCCGATGCGCCAGGACGCGCCCATTGCGGTCTGGGACGCCAGCACCAGTGCGAGGGCGAGGGCCATGAGCGCCACACCGCCCCAGCCCACTGCGGTGTGCGGCTGCGCCAGCGGGGGGGACGCCCGCCAGGGCAACTGCCGGGGCGGCCGCCCCCAGGAGCGTGGCGGCGATGAACGGGGCGGTGCCCCACCAGGCCGGGGACAGCGGCGCGGTGTCGGGTCGGCGGAAGCCGGTGTCGCCGGTGCGCCGCCATGCGATGAGGGTGCGCAGTCCGAACGCCAGGAGCAGGGCGGCGAGGTAGAGCAGGAGCGCGGCGAGGGCCACGGTGTTCCTCCGATCGGTCGCCGGACCAGGGGGCCGAGCGACCGGGTCCGGGGGGCGGGGTCCAGGGGGGTGGGATTCGGTGCGGGGTTCGGGGGCGGGGTGTCAGTCGGCGGTGCAGCAGGAGCAGTCGGGCCCGCACCCGCACGCGTCCTCCCCCGCTGCGGAGGGCCGGGCGGTGAGGGCGATACCGGCCGGGGCGCAGCAGGCGTCCCCGCGCCATGCTTCGCGGCCCTCCTTCACGGCCATCGCGGCGATGACCAGCGCGACGACCGGGTCGGCCCAGGCCCAGCCCAGGAGCGCGTTGGCCAGCAGCCCGATGAGCAGGGCGGCGGAGAGGTAGGTGCACAGCAGGGTCTGCTTGGAGTCGGCCACCGCTGTGGCCGAGCCGAGCTCGCGCCCGGTGCGGCGCTGGGCCAGGGACAGGAACGGCATGACGGCCAGGGAGGCGGCGGCGAGCACGATGCCGGGAGTGGAGGGTTCGGCCTCGCCCGACCCGGCGAGGGAGCGCACGGCCTCGAAGGCGACGTAGGCGGCGAGGGCGAAGAACGAGACGGCGATGACGCGCAGCGCCCGGTGTTCGCGGGCCTGGCGCACGGCGGCGTCGCGGGCGGAGAACTGCCAGGCCACCGCGGCCGCCGAGGACACCTCGATGATCGAGTCCAGGCCGAAGCCGATGAGCGCGGTCGATGAGGCCAGGGCGCCGGCGGTGATGGCGACGACGGCTTCGACGAGGTTGTAGGCGATGGTCGCGGCGACGAACAGCCGGATCCGGCGGGTCAGCACCGCCCGGCGCTCCTCGGTGGGGCGGGCGGCGGCGGGCGCGGCCATCAGCAGCAGCCCTGCGCCTCGGCGTCGGGGCAGGTCTTGTCGGTCTCCACCGCGAGGACGGCTGAGCGCAGGTCGTCCAGGGCGTGGCCCAACCGGGCGTCGGCCAGTTCGTAGCGCACCCGGCGGCCCACGGGCACGGTGACCACGAGCCCGCAGTCGCGCAGGCACGCCAGGTGGTTGGACAGCCGGGTGCGGCTGATGCCGAGCGCGTCGGCCAGCTCGGCCGGGTGCGCGGGGGCCTGGCGCAGCGCGAGGAGGATGCGGCAGCGGATGGGGTCGGCCAGGGCGCGCCCGAAGCGGGCGAGGGCGTCGATGTCGGTGGCGATCGTCAGCATGCCCCGACAATACATCTGATCCTGAATCCACGAAATAGTGGATTCAGGAGATCGTGTCTGGGCACGTGGGCCCGGCTGTCGGCTGTCGGCCGTCGGCTGTCGGCCGTCCGGTGGACGGTGGACGGTCGCCGCGGCGGATCGGAGTGCGCGCGGGCCTCGTCCGGCGGGGGTCGCGGGCGCGCACCGGGGCGGCGGCGGCCGGATGCGGGTACCCAGGACTCAGCACGTGTCCGGTGTCGAGAATGCGGCGCCGGCTCCGTCCCAGGTACACCAGCGGCCACGACGGGCCGCGCGACGATGAAGGAGAACCACCATGGCGATCCAGCGGATGGACAACGTCGGCATTGTCGTCGGCGACCTTGACGCGGCTGTTGCGTTCTTCGCGGAACTGGGCATGGAGCTGGAGGGCAAAGCGCAGGTCGAGGGCCCCTGGGCGGACCGCACCGTCGGACTCGACGGCGTCCGCTGCGACATCGCGATGATGCGGACCCCGGACGGCCACAGCCGGCTCGAACTCGCGAAGTACCTCTCCCCCGCGGCGATCGGCGACGCGTCGCACCACCCGCCGCACAACACGCTGGGCATGCACCGCGTCATGTTCGCCGTGGACGACATCGAGGACGTCGTCGCCCGCCTGCGCAACCACGGCGCCGAACTCGTCGGCGAGCTGGCCCGGTACGGGGACAGCTACCGGCTCTGCTACGTCCGCGGCCCTGAGGGCATCATCGTCGCCCTGGCCGAGCAGCTCGCTTGACAGCCCCGCGCGACCGACCGGAACGGCCCGTTGGACGAGCCGCAGCAACGACCAGGAGAGAGACCACCATGCAACCGGACGATGTCACCGAGGTACTGAACCGGCCGATGAGCCGGGAACTGCTGGCGCGCGACCTGACCCGCTTGGCCTACGTCGCAAAGGACGGCGCACCCCGCAATGTCCCGATCGCGTTCGCGTGGAACGGCGCGGAGATCGTCATGTGCACGACGAGGAACGCGCCGAAGCTCCCGGCCTTGCGCGACAACCCGGCGGTCGCCTTGACGATCGACACCGAGGTGCACCCGCCCAAGATCCTGCTCGTCCGCGGCCGGGCCGAGCTGGACTATGTCGACGGCATCCCGGACGAGTACCTCCAGGCGAACACCACCTACGAGATGACCCCCGAGCAGCGGGCCGAGTGGGAGGCGGAGGTGCGTTCGCTCTACCACGACGGCATGGTCCGGATCGTCGTGACCCCGAACTGGGCGAAGCTGATCGACTTCGAGACGACCCTGCCGAGCGCGGTCGAGGAACTGGTCCGGCTGCGGGAGGAGCGCCGGAACGGCTGAGCGGCGCGCGGCCGCGCGCGGTGGGTGGGTCGTCCGCCCCGTCCCACCGCGGCGCGCGGCCGGCTCGTCCGCGACGTAGCCGGAGGCGTCGCCGTGGACGAAATCGACCCGGTCGGCGACGCCGAGTTCGGCGGCGCGGGCCCGCGCCTGGTCGGTGAACACCGTGCTGATGTCCACGCCGGTCCCCGTGACGTGGTGGTCGCGTGCCCAGGTGCACAGCATCTCGCCCGATCCCGCGGCGAGGGGTTTTCGGGTCGAGGCTGCGTCGCCGCCGGGTGCGCGGCCCGCCGGCCTCGGCGATCCCCGTCCGCCGAGACCGCTCCACGACCGAGCTACCGGCACGTGGGCCCTCGTGTCACTTCCGCCAGAACAGGTGGTGCGTCACGCCGCTCGGGCTGGGCACGATGTCCAGGTGGAAGCGGTCGAGCAGTTCGTCGGGGGACTCCCAGAGCCGTGCCCCGGAGCCGAGCTTCGTCTTCGAGACCGCCACATGCAGGGTGTCGACGAGGTCGGCGTCGAGGAACTGCCGGATGAGCGATGCTCCGCCGCCGAGTCTGACGTCCTTGCCCTGCGCTGCGTCACGCGCCTGTTCGAGGACGGCGGCCGGGTCGCCGCCGACGAAGTGGAACGTGGTGTCGGAGAGCGTGAACGAAGGGCGCGTGTGGTGGGTCATGACGAACACCGGGGTGTGGAACGGCGGCTCGTCGCCCCACCAGCCGACCCAGTCGTGGTCGTGCCAGGGCCCGCGCTGAGGGCCGAACTTGTTGCGGCCCATGATCTCGGCGCCGATGTTGCGGGCGAAGTCGCGTGTGAAGTAGTCGTCGAGCCCGCGGCTGCCGCCGGGGTCGGTGCGGTTGGGCCAGTTCGCCGTGGCGCCGGCCCAGGCGAACATGTCGCCGGGGTCGGCGTGGCCGAACGGCCGCTCAAGGCTCTGGTTCTCGCCGGCACCGAACCCGTCGCTGGAGACGGTGAAGTTCTGGACGCGCAGCAGTTGACTCATGTGGCTCCTCCATGTCGCCGATCATCCATCGACCGCCCGGCCCGACACTGTGCCCGCGTGCGGTCTGCTTCCCGCAGGTCATCGCCCTCCACCCTGCGATCGCCGCGATCCTCGCAGAGGCCCCCGACAAACAGACAGCCAACCCGCCCGGACTCGGCCGCGCTGCCGAAGACAGCACCCTTCGCCACCCTCGCGAGAGCGCCCCATCAATCCCCATCCCCCGCACCCGCTATGAGGACGTGTACTCGCGGTGCGGGATCGCGAGTCCCCAGGCGTTCTCAAGCCGGGGTCTTGCAGCAGAAGGACGAACGCGCCGACTGGCTGTTGCGGGGGCATGACCTCAGCGGCGGTACAAGCGGCTTTCGAGACCACGGGCCCGATCCGGCAGATCGAGATCAGCGAGCGTAAGCGGCTCTATCGGGGTACGTGGGCCTGGTCGGTCAGCCGGCGGGTGAGGAGTTCGTCGAGACGTTCCCATGCCGGGCAGTCGATGCCGAGGTGCCCGGTGAGGATCTCGATGGTCTCGTGCGGCACCCGGTCGAAGGAGGGGAGGTCGGAGGCCATCGTCATGCGCTGGGTCAGCCGTGCTGCTGCGGCGGCGAGCTGGTCGAGGCGGGGATCGTCTGGGCTCCAGTCGATCGCGTCGTCGTAGCCGCGGAGCATGGCGACGTACTCCTCGTCGTCCAGCAGGGCGGTGCGTGTGGGCAGGATGCTTCGGGTGATGTCCGGGGCGACGGCGTAGCTGAGGATGAAGCCGTCGCGGATGGCGTGCTCGTGGCGTTCGGACAGGCCGATGGCGCGCAGGCGCTCCATGTACTCGATTGCCTCGGCTGGGAGGCAGAGCCGGTCGGGCTGGTCGAGGTGGCGCAGCCGGGTCCGGCGCTGCTGGAGTCGGCGGATGTGGTTGCGCAGCTCCGTGTCGATCCGGTCGATCTGTTCAGCGGTGTCCTTCTCGGTGTCCGCGTTGAGCACGTCGGGGATACGGGCCAGCGGGACGCCGGCCTGGGCGAGGGTGACGATGCGGGTCAGGTCGATGATCGCCTGCGCGTCGTAGCGCCGGTACCCGGAGGCGTCGCGTTCTGGTTCGGGCAGCAGGCCCTTGGCGTGGTAGACGCGGATGGCCTTGGTCGATACGCCGGCATGGGCGGCGAGTTGCCCGATCGTCAGCATCCTCCATTGTCGCACTTGACCTTGCCCCAAGGGCAAGGTCTCAGGCTGGTTCCATGACCGATCACAACGTCGATGAAGACACCCTTCGCGCACTCGCGGACGAGGGCAACCAGACCGCGCAGGACCGGCTCGCCGACCTCGCCGATACGCGCAGTGATCTGGACGCGCTGTCCGAACTGCTCGATGAGGGCAACGAGTACGCAGGACGCCTGCTGACCCGCCGCGCCGTGGAGAACCGCGACCTTCGCGAACTGCAACGGCTCTCCGACGCCGGCAGCCCGGACGCCGAGATGGAGCTGGAACGGCTCCTTGGCTAAGGACGCCAGTCGTGACCGGCAATGCGTCGGGACAGACCGCAACCGCGATCGTCGCATGGGGGTATTCCGAGCGGTCGCCGCGCCGCGTTCACCGGTTGGCGGCGAGCACCGCCCCGAGGCCCTCTTGCAGGTCCTTGACGAAGTACTCCGGGACCTCCAGGGCCGGGAAGTGTCCCCCGCGCTCGGGCGTCCGCCAGCGGACGATCTGCCGGTACCGCTGCTGCGCCCAGGGGCGCGGGCACTTCTCGACGTCGCGTGGGTACATCGTGAGTGCCGAGGGGACGTCGACCCGGAGTTCGGGGTCCAGCGAGTTGTGGCTTTCGTAGTAGATGCGGGCCGCCGACGCGCCGGTCCGCGTCAGCCAGTACAGGGTGACGTCGTCCAGAACGCGGTCTCTGGAGATCGTCTCGAACGGGCTGTCCTCGGTGTCCGACCACTCGGCGAACTTGTCGAGGATCCAGGCGAGGAGCCCGACCGGCGAGTCGACGAGCGAGTAGCCGATGGTCTGCGGCCGGGTGGCCTGCTGCTTGGCGTAGGCCGCGCGGTGGCGCCAGAAGTGGCGGGTCTCCTCGGTCCACGCGCGTTCGACCGCCGTCAGCCCGTCCGTCGACAACCCGGGCGGCCCTTCCGCGAACGTCGTGTGGATGCCGAGGACGTGCGCCGGGAACCTGCCGCCGAGGACCGTGGTGATGTTGCCGCCCCAGTCGCCGCCGTGGGCTGCGAACGTGCCGTAGCCGAGCCTCCCCATCAGTTCCACCCACGCGGCCGCGATCTTCTCGGTGCCCCACCCGGTGGCGGCCGGCTTGTCGCTGTAGCCGAAGCCCGGTAGCGACGGGACCACGACGTGGAACGCCGGCGCGGCCGCATCGGTCGGGTCCGCCAGCTCGTCCACGACATCGATGAACCGGGCGATGCTGTCCGGCCAGCCGTGCGTCATGAGCAGAGGGGTGGCGTCCGCGCGCGCGGATCGGCGGTGCAGGAAGTGGATTCCCAGACCATCGATGGTCGTGCGGAACTGGCCGATCCGGTTGAGGCGCTCTTCGAACGACCGCCAGTTGTACCCGGTGCGCCAGTAGTCCACGACGTCGACGAGGTCGGCGAGCGGGACGCCCTGGTCCCATCGGCGGGGGCCGGGCGCGGTGCGGTCGACCGTCTCGGCCTCCGGGAGCCGCGCCGCGGCCAGTCGCGCACGCAGATCGTCGAGGTCGGCGTCTGGTGCGTGGGCTTCGAACGCGTGCACGTCGCTGGCTGGGCGGGGCATGGGACCTCCTGGCCTTCGCGGAACCGGATACGACTTTTCGCGAACCGGCTAAGACGGTTCTAGCATGGTGCCATGTCAGCCTGCAACCGGCTAAGGTGGTTCCATGCCTGCTGGATTCCCCGACTTCCGCCTCGGTACTGTCCTGGCCACCAGCTTCACGGCGACGCTGACGGAACGGCGCGGCGACGCCGTAGAGCGCATCCCCGCGCCGCACCGGCTCGTTGACTGGCTGGCGGTGAACGGCCTCGCCGTGGACTCCTGCACCGACGCTCAGCTCGACCTCGCTCGGGAGCTGCGGGAGGCGATTCACGCCGCCGCGACGGCGGCCGCGGCCCAGGACACTCTTCCCGCGCCTGCCGTCCAGGTCATCAATGACCGCAGCGCCGAGGGCCGGGCCGCGGCGATCCTGACGCCCGAGGGCGAGCGGCAGTGGCGCCTCAGCTCGGCGTCCCGCGTGGAAGACGCCCTCAGCGTGATCGCCGCCGACGCGATCAGCGTCATCTCGGGCGAACGAGACGGAAAACTGGCCTTGTGCGCGTCGCCGACCTGCCAAGCCGCCTTCTTCGACACCAGCCAGAGCCGCACCCGCAAGTGGTGCGACATGAACACGTGCGGGAACCGCCAGAAGAAGGCACGCTTCAACGCCAACCAGCGCAAAAACCCCAGTTCAGCCCAGTGATCGTCACCCCTGGTCCATGCAAAGCCAAGAAGCCTCCAGGCGAGGGGCCTGGAGGCTTTGGGGTCGGCGGGGAACGGTGAGGGGGTTAGAGGCAGTCGCGCTTAAGGTCGCTCAGGAACGCGGCCCATGCCTGGGACGAGTACGCGATGTGACCGAGGCTCCGGTGCTGCGTGTCCCGAACGAAGACCGTGTCGCCTTCGGCGACCTCGACGCAGCTTCCCTCGGGCGCGCTATAGCTGCTTTTGTGCCACGCGCGCGGGTTAGTCATGGACACCACCACGCCTTAAGTCGCTCACGAACGCCACCCATGCCTGGGGCGGATACGCGATGTGGCCGAGGTCCCGGTGCCGGGTGTCGCGTACGAGGACAGTGTCGCCTTCGGCGACCTCGACGCAGCTTCCCTGCCCCCCGCTGTAGCTACTCTTGTGCCACGCGCGCGGGTCAGTCATGGACACCACGCCTCAGGTCGTTGAGGAACACGGCCCATGCCTGGTGCGGGTACGCGATGTGGCCGAGATCCCGGTGCTGGGTATCGCGTACGAGGACGGTAGCGCCCTCGGCAACCTCGACGCAGCTTCCCTTCTCAGCGCTGTACGTGCTCTTGTGCCACTCGCGCGTGTCAGTCATGGACACCACGCCTGAAGGTCGCTCACGAACGCCACCCATGCCTGGGGCGGATACGCGATGTGGCCGAGATCCCGGTGCTGGGTATCGCGTACGAGGACGGTAGCGCCCTCGGCCACCTCGACGCAGTTGTTGTTGCTGCCGTTGCTGTAGCTGCTCTTATGCCAGGCGTGCTGGGCGTCCATCGGCATCTCCCTGTGCGCGCAGGACAGTCGTCGGGCAACCGCTTGTGGCTACATCATGGCGGCGCGGCAGGTTCACAACAAGGACAAGCCTCCAGGCGGGGCCTGGAGGCTTTGGGGTGGGCGGGGAATGGTGAGAGGGTTAGAGGCGGTCCTGCTTGAGGTCGCTCAGGAACGCGGCCCATGCCTGGGGCGGGTACGCGATGTGGCCGAGGCTCCGGTGCTGGGTGTCGCGTACGAGGACGACCGGGCCCTCGGCAACCTCGACGCAACTTCCCTGAGATGCGCTGTAGCTGCTCTTGTGCCAGTGGGGATCACGCTTCATTGTTATCCAGTTCTTCCTTGACCTTGCGGATCAGATCGCGACTCGCCCGGGTCGATAGTGCTTCAGCTTGAAGGATGCCGAAGACGGCCATTGAGTGTTGCACCAGCATCGTTTCATCCATGAGTTGCTCACCGCCCATGTGCTCTGCTGAAACGACCACCGGCTTGTCAGGGAACGTGTAGATCCGGAATGGCCCGGCTCCGCCGGGGTGGAAGGGCGGGCTGGGCTGTACGACTTGGAGGCGTATTGCTTCGCTATCTATCAGGCCCAGAAGGTAGCCGAGCTGCTCATAAAGAACGTCGAAACCGCCAACTGGCCGCTCGATGACAGCCGCTTCCACGACGACCGAGATCTTCGGAGGATCTTCCTTTTTCAGGATCACTTGGCGTTGCATCCGTGCCTTGGCCATGCTCTTTAGGTCGCCGGAGGAAGCCAAGGGGGTGGTGTCACGCAACACCGCGCGAGCATAGCTCGGAACTTGGAACAACCCGGGAATCACAAGTGGCTGATACTCGCGCAGCTCGGACATCAGTGCTTCCAACTGACCGACTTCTTCGTACCACTCTGGTAGAGCGGTTGGGGTGTTGGCCTTGGTCCATGCCCGTATGACAACACCAGACGTCCCAAAAACTCGATCAAGTTCTTCGGCCTGGTCAGCCTGCATGCCGCGCGTCCCACATTCCCAAGCCGACACGGTGGATTGAACTACCTGCAATGCCCTCGCTGCCTGGCCCTGTGTGACCTTCGCTCGCAGGCGAGCAGTACGGATCTCTTTACCCAACCGACGCCATGCAGGTTTGGCTTTGCGGTCCATTCCCACCCTCCATCGCATGGGTACTACCGTCACCACCAAGATATGGCGATCTCAATGCCAGGCACCACACCCAGCTACCAACCGTGACCGAGTGGTGATCTTGCTAGCCGTCCACCTTCCGACGCGTTCATGGTGGTGCTGACGGACACCCCGGGTGATCGATCGAAACCGCCCCATTCGCGCGGAACGCCCCATTCACCGGAAACGTCCGTCGGCCACTCGTAACGGCAATTCGGATGGAAGGTGATTCCTGTGGGAGCAGTGATCGAGAAAGGGGCGCGGGGGGATGCGTCCGCCAGTCCGGGAGCCGGCCGGGCGCGGATGCCGCGGCGGACCATCGACCTGGGCGACCGGGCGCCGGTCGTGTTGGACACGAGCGCGCAGCGGGTCGGGGTCTCGGTGACGGTGGACGGTGCGGCGTGCCAGGCCGCGGTGCTGCGCCGCCATCTGCGCACGGTCGCGGCCCTGCCCGGCCGGGCGATGGACACCCTGGAGCGCCTGGCCAGCGAGCTGTTCAACAACACCCTCGTCCACACACGATCGGGCCAACCCGGCGGCGAGGTCGTCATCACCGTGGCCCGGCTGGAGGGCCGCGTCCAGGTGAAGGTCACCGACGGCGGCCGCCGACCCGGCACCGCCGTGTCCACCCCGCACGTGCGCCCGGTCGATCCCGACCGCGCGGGCGGGTGGGGCCTGTTCCTGGTCGATGCCGAGGCGTCCCGGTGGGGCACCCTGCACGAGGGCGGGCGCACCACGGTGTGGTTCGAGCTCGACCGGCCCACCGTCCGGGGCTGAATCCCGCCATGGCCCCGACCACCACCGCGACCGCGCCCGGCACCGCCCCGGCGCACGAGACTGCCCCCCGCACCGGCCCCGCGGAGTCCGGCACCGGCACAAACCCGACGGAGACCGGCACCCGCACCGCCCCGGCGCCGTCCTCCGCACACCGCACCGCAGGCCCCGGCGGTTCCAGCGAGTACGGTCCCCTGCTGCCCGCGCCCCGCGCCGACGACCCCGTCGGCCACGGCTACACCGCGTTCCAGGCCGTGCGCCTGGCCGTGTGGGCCGCCCGGGAGTGCAACTGGGTCAACGCCATGGCCATGACCCACCGCGCCGAAACCGCCTGGGAGGCCATCACCGAACACCTCCAGACCGCCCCCGAGCGTCCCGCCGAGACCGAGCTGATCGCGGTCGGGTGGAAGGCCATCAAGACCCAGCACTACCACGACCTGCGCACCCGCGGCCTCGCAGGCGCCGACAAGGCCCTGCTCTCCCGCGCGTTCGTCCGCTACTGGACCGACCTGTCCGCCCCCACCGGCGGCCACGAGGACGCGATCGTGGACCGCCTGGCGCTGGCCCAGATCTGGGCGGTGCTGCGCCCCGGCCACCGCAAGGTCCTCACCGCCCTGGCCGAGACCGAGGACCGCCACTGCGCCGGGCAGGCGCTGGGCATGGATCCCACCGCCTTCACCCGCGCCCTGGGACGCGCCCGCAAGGCCTTCTACGCCCTGTGGCACGAGGGCGAGGCCCCGGCCCGGATGTGGGGCGCCGACCGCACCGGCGAGCGCCACCAGAACGTGATGTACCTGGTGCGGCTGCGCGGCCGCAAGGCCCGCGCCCGCAAAGCCCAGGGCATCGCGGCCCGGCCCTTGGGCCGCGCGCCCATCGACCTCGGCGTGGCCAACGCGGTTCTGCTGGATCGCCACGTGGCCGGGGAGTCCTACGGCGCGCTGGCCCGCGCTTTCGGGGTGAGCCGCGACACGATCATCGACCGCATCACGAGGGCCCGCACCCAACGCACCGCGGACAGCACCGCGCGAACGGGCGCGCCACCCCGCTGAACCGGCTCGGCGGCGCGGCCCCTCCCCCTCCCCCGGAACGGGGCAGCGGGCACCCTCCCCTGCCCGCCACGGCCCGCCGCCGAGCCACCACCACGCGTCAGACGCGTTCGCCGCCGACCGCGCCCCCGGTACGGTCGGCGTGACACGGATGCATAACCGCTGCTCATGCCCCCTATCCCGCGTCAGTCGGCTGGCCGCGAATCGGCGCTTTCTCCAGAGCGGCACCACCGTGATCTTGGGCCACGGGCGGTGTGTCACTATGTGCCCGTGCAACACGTGACCGACGCCGAACGCCGCTCTCGCCTGGCCATTCGGCACGCTCTGGCGCCGGACTTCCGCGCCGACTCCCCCGTTGCGGCCACCCGGGCGGTGACCGCGCTCCACGCGACCGAACCGGCCACGGTCTACCTGTCATGTTGGGCCCGCGTCGCCGCGCTGACCCTCGCCGACGTCGACCAAGCGATCTACCAGGACCGCGTGCTCGTCAAACAGCTGGCGATGCGGCGCACGCTCTTCGTGTTCCCCCGCGACCTGCTGCCCACCGTGTGGCCGAGCTCCGCCGCGCGCGTCGCCCGCACAGAGCGCGCCCGCCTGGGCAAGGACGTGGTCGCGTCGGGGCTCGCCGAAAACGGGGACGACTGGATCGATCAGGCCAGGAAAGAGGTCCTCGCCGTTCTCGCCGACGCACCGGAGGGCCTTTCCGCCATCGACGTGCGCCGGGCCGTGCCCAGGATCGCCGTGAAGGTCATCGGGCAGGCGGGCGAGGCGTGGTCGGCGCCGCGGGTGCTCACCGTTCTCGGCGCCGCCGGGGACATCGTGCGCGGGGTCAACACCGGCCGCTTCCCCGCCTCGCAGCCGCGGTGGACCCTGACCGGGCAGTGGCTCGGCGACGTCCCCGCGCCGCGGGGCGTCGCCGAGGGCTATCGGGATCTCGTCCGCCACTGGCTCTACAGCTTCGGGCCGGGGACCGAGGACGACATCGTCTGGTGGCTGGGCGCCACCAAGACGATCGTGCGCACCGCACTGTCCGAACTCGACGCCGTCGCGGTCTCCCTCGACAACGGCGCCACGGGCTGGCTGCTGCCCGACGACACCGACCCGGTCGCCGACCCGGGCTCGTGGGTCGCGCTGCTGCCGGTGCTCGATCCGACCGTCATGGGCTGGCGCGACCGGGACTTCTACCTCGGCCCGTACCGCGACGAGCTCTTCGAGAGCCGCGGGAACGCGGGCACCACGGTCTGGGCCGACGGCCGCGCGATCGGAACGTGGGTGCAGGACGACCGAGGGGCCGTCCGGGTGCAGCTGCTCGAATCCGTCCCGCCGTCGACGCAGCGGGCCCTCACGGAGGAGGCGGAGCGGCTGACCGAGTGGCTCGGCGGCGTCCGTATCGGCACCGGCTATGTCTCACCGGCGATGCGGTCGGCAACGCGCGCACTGGGATGACGGGATGGCGGGCGCCCCAGCCCGCCCCCGCCCCGCCCCGATCCGATCCGCCACACCCTCTCCTGATGCATTGATGCATTGATGCGTTGATGCGGGCAGATCCGCAGCGGCGGCCGCTCCTCGCCGGGGCTCCGAGGTCGACTCTCGAACGCGACGATCACTTCGCCTGTTCGGGGAACCACTCCAGGCAGGCTCGCAACCGGTGCGCCTTCCGGTTGAGGACGGCGTGGACGTCCTTGGCCTTGCACACAATGACACCGCCCTGGAAAGGTTCCCCTCGCGGCCGGGACCGCCCCTTCCCCGGCCAGACCACGACACTGGTGTCGCCGGCCGAACCGACCAGGCGGACCCGGTCCACGTCGGCCCACGCGACCCGCTGGGCTTCTCCTCCCGCGCGATCACGCCACGACAATCCGTTCCGGTCGAAGGTGAGCCAAGGCGCGGGACGCAGGTACTCCACCGCACCGAGGGCAAGGCCGAGCAGCGGGCTCCCCAACAGCAAGAACTGCGGCAGGCCCGCCACCGGGTGCGGCGGGTACTGAGTCGGCACCAGCGCGGCGATGACCAGCCCCAGGATCACACAGACCAGAACCGCGCTCGCGCCGATCCCGAGTCCATCGGATATCTTGCTGGCGGTGAACGTCACCGTCTCCACCGGTTCCGGCGGTGAACGGCGCTTGGTGGTGTCGAAGGTGACCGCGGCGCCCCTCGGTCCCACCGTCACCTGCCGTTGCGTGCCACTGAGCGTTCCCACCCGCGCCTGGACAGCGTGCGCACCTGCTCCAATCTTGAAGGCTTGGCTGGTGCCTTCGGGGACCGTGCCCAGCACAGCCCCGTCCATGACGATTTCGAGCTCGTCCGGGCCGAGGTTGCCGATCACCAGGTCCGCCTGGTCCGTGCGCGCCGCCCTACCGGAATCGCGTCCTCCGCGGGATCCTGCGCTCTCACGCTCTTTCTCTCCGGGGGATCGCGTGCGGTCGGTGTCGATCAGGGTGTACAGGCGTGTCGTGTGCTGGGCGATGACCTCGGTGAGGTCATCGCCCGGCCACCACTCGCCGGTACTCGCGGGTGCACGCGGCGCCAGGATCGCCAGGACGTCCCGCAGCTTGTCCAGGTGGATCCGCGCACCCGGATCCTTGGCCAGGCATTCCGCCACCATCCCGCCCACGGGGCCGCGCAGGCCGGACAGGTCCGGCTTCTCGTGCACGACCCGGAAGAGGACGGCGTGGGCCGGGCCTTCACCGAACGGGCTGTGTCCGGTCATGGCGAAGACCAGCACGCACCCCAGCGAGAACACGTCGGACGCCGGCCCAACCGGCTGGGCACGGGCCTGTTCGGGGGACGTGAACGCCGCCGTGCCCAAGACGGTGGAGGGCTTGGTGAAGGAGGTGTTGTCCAGGACGCGGGCGATGCCGAAGTCGATCACCCGCGGCCCGTCCTCGCCGAGCACGACGTTCGCGGGTTTGAGGTCTCGGTGCACGATCCCGCTCGCGTGCACGGCGACCAGCCCCTCGGCCAGCCCGGCCCCGAGCGCCGCGACTGAATCCGGGTTCAGGGGACCGCGCTCGGTTATGGCTTGGTGCAGGGAGGGGCCCGGGATATAGGCGGTGGCCAGCCACGGCGGGTCGGCACCGGTGTCGGCGTCGATGACCGGGGCGGTGTAGAAACCGCCGACCTTGCGGGCGGCCATCACCTCGTCGGCGAAACGCCGACGGAAGGCCGCGTCCCCGGACAGTTCGGGCCGCACGACCTTGACCGCGACCAGGCGTCCACCCGGGGAGCGCCCCAGGTACACCTGCCCCATCCCGCCCGCTCCGAGCCGCGCATGCAACTCGTATTGGCCGAATCTGGTGGGGTCGCCTTCGCGCAGGGGTTCGGCCACGGCACCGCTTCCAGGTAGTGAAGGGGAGCAATGGTCTCATAAGGGCACGACTGTCCGGATAGGCGGTCGATTGGCGAATGCCGGTTCCGCATGCGCGAGCCGACCGTCCGGGGTCCCTAGGCCGGGTGCTCGGGTACAGCGCCGGAGATGGCCCCGGTTACGAACCGGGTGATGTCCGCGGTGGCCGGGGGGCCGGGGGTGTGGTCGGTGAACAGGAGGTGCCCGCCGCCGACCAGGGAGAGGGTGAGCGAGTCGATGTCGGCGTCGGCGGCGATGCGGCCCCGTTCGCGCTCCTCGGTCAGGTAGGCGGAGATGGCGGCCGTGGCTTCGGCGAGGATCGCGATCCCGCCTCCGGACCTGGCCTGCCGCAGCCGCGCGCGCAGCTCGTCGCGGAAGGTGATGAGCGGGATGACCGCCATCGGGACAGGTCCGAAAAGGGTGGTCAGCGCGTTGGTGAGGTTGTCGGCCACGGTGCCGGTGCCGGCGGACTCGCGCAGCGCGGCCGCCTGGGTTTCGAGCCGCGCGGCCCGGTCGAGGACGAGGTCGGTGAGGAAGGCGTCGAAGTCGCCGAAGTGCCGGTGCAGGACCCCTTTGGCGCAGTCGGCCTCATCGGTGACGGCGCGGCTGGTCAGCCCGTCGGGCCCCTCCCGCAGGAGGACGCGTTCGGCTGCGTCGAACAGCTGCTGCCGCGCGTCGCGAAGGTGTACCCCGGTCGGCATCCACGGTTCCTCTCGCGCGTCGGGCCGCTGGCACCGCTTGTTGAGTGGGCATGCGCCCACTAATGTGGGCGCATGCCCACTCTACCGCGAGAGCCAGCAGAGCCGTTCCCTGACCAGCCGCATGAGCCGCGTGAGGTCGCCGAACTGTCCCCGGGCCAATCGCAAGTGCCGCGTGAGGCTGCCGAACCGTCCCCGGGGCAGTCGCACAAGGCCCGGTCGATGGCCGAGTCGTTCGGCGTCGATGCGCAGCGCTACGACCACGCGCGGCCCTCCTATCCCGACGCGCTGGTGGCGCGGATCGTCGCGGGGATTCCCGGAACCGACGTGCTCGACGTCGGCTGCGGTACCGGCATCGCGGCCCGCCAGTTCCAGGCCGCCGGCTGCACCGTCCTCGGCATCGAGCCCGATGCGCGGATGGCCGACGTCGCACGCGCCAAGGGCGTGCGGACCGAGGTGGCGGACTTCGAGTCCTGGCAGCCGTGCGGCCGGACGTTCGACGCGGTCGTCGCCGCGCAGGCGTGGCACTGGGTCGACCCGGTCGCCGGGGCCGTGAAGGCGGCGCAGGTGCTGCGCCCCGGCGGGCGGCTGGCGATCTTCGGGCACGTCTACGAGCCGCCCGCCGAGGTGGCCGGACCGTTCGCCGCCGCCTTCCGGCGGGTGGCGCCCGACTCCCCGCTCAACGGCCAACCGGACCGGCGTCCGATCGACCTCTACCAGGCGGCCTACGCGAAGACCGCCGCCACGATCAGCGAGACCGGGCGGTTCGACGGGCCCGAGCAGTGGCGGTTCGACTGGGAGCAGTCCTACACGCGCGGCCAGTGGCTCGACCTGCTCCCCACCACCGGCGGCCTCACCCGCCTCCGCCCCGACCAGTTGGCCGAGGTATTGGACGCGGTCGGGGCCGCCATCGACGCCCTGGGCGGGCGCTTCACGATGAGCTACACCACCCTGGCCGTGACCGCCGTCCGCGCCGCCGCGCTCTGAGCCGCGCCAACCGCCGATCAGGGAATCCGTGCGGTTGATCGACGCCTGTGTGGGCGCCGATGGGTTGCACGAATGCGTGAGGCCGGTCGACGCTGCCGTGGGCGCTGACCGGCCGCGCGGGGCGTCCGGCCGTGTTGCGCACGGGGCCGCAGTTGACGGTGTCAGCGCGCGGGCGGGAACGTGCGGCCGTGGTCGGCACGGGTGCGCGCGGGCGCTGGCCCGTGCGCGGCCCCGTGCCGGGTCAGCCGTCCTGTCGCGGCCTTCCCGCTGCGTGGCGCCGCTCGGACCGGGCGCGGGCGGCGTCGTGAGCGGCGCGCAGCAGCGCGACGACCGTGTCCGCTGTCTCCGGGCCCGGATTGACGACGCAGATCCAGCCGAGCTCCCCGTAGACCGGGTGCGGCACCACGCTGTCGGCGGCCGCGTAGTCGCGGGGCCGGGTGAGGGCGCGCGGCTCCTCCCCCGTCAGTTCCCGGAACGTCGCGCGGTCCACGTGGACGTTGACCCGCCAGCGGTCGGCGGGGTCCAGGGCGGAGGCGGTGTCGCCGGGGTAGTCCTTGGTGACGATGGTCCCGTAGGGCTGGACGTTGTTCGGCATCTGTCCGTCGGGCGCGTGGTAGAAGAACACGTCGCCCCATGCGATCTCGGGGAGGTCGCCGCCATGTTCGGCGACGACCGCGAGCGCGCCGTCGAATCCGCGCACGGTCGTGATGATCTGTTCCATTCTCATGGTTCGAGTATCGCCTTCAAGTGCCTATGTAGGGTTGGACTATGGATGGGACGGCGGTCGGGGTGCCGCTGCGCACGGTCGAGATCGCGCGGGAGTCGGGGTACTCGCCGCAACAGGTGCGCAAGCTCGAACGGATGGGGGTCATCCCGCCCGCCGCCCGGTCGCGCAACGGCTACCGCGCCTACGCGCGGGTCCACGTGCACGCGCTGCGCGCCTATCGGGGGCTGGCGGCCGCCATGGGACCCGTCGCGGCCGGGGCGCTGCTCGCAGAACTGCGCACGGGCACGGTCACCGAGGCGGCCGCGGCGGTCAGCGCGGCGCACGTCCGGCTCGCGCGGGAGCGCGAGGAGGCGCTGCGTGCCCAGCGGGCGCTGCGCGCGATCCAGGACGAAGCCGACACGCCGGGGTTCGAGCACGCGGACGACGCGATGACGATCACGGAGCTCGCCGAGGCGCTCCAGGTGCGCGCGTCGACCCTGCGGTTCTGGGAGCAGGAAGGGCTGGTCGCCCCCGAGCGGGTGACGTCGCTGCGTGCGCGCCGCTACGGCATCGAGGCCGTCAACGCGGCCCGGGTCACCGCCGCCCTGCGCGGCGCCGGGTACGGCATCCCGGCGGTGCGCGAGGTCATGGGCGCCCTGGACGGGATCGACGGGCAGGGCGAGGCCGGTCGCATCCTGGTCCGGCGCCTCGACGGGATCGCCGAGCGGACGGTGGCGCTGCTGCGCGCGGGTACGGACCTCGCGGCCGTCGTGGCGGCCGAGCGCGATCCGGAGCCGGACCCGGACCCGGACCCGGGCGGCGGACGGGGCTGAGCTGCGGGGGTGTGAACGCGGTCATCGCGGCCGTCGTCGTCATCGCGGCTGTCGTCCCCCGGGCCCGGGCGCCGGACCGGACTGCGCTGCGGGGGTCGGGGCCCCTGTCACGTTCGGCCTGCCTGGGCCGTCGGTCGGGTGTAAGCACCGGACAACGGCAAGGAGCACACCATGGACGCCCGCTTGAACCTCTTCGACAACCCGGTCGCCGCCAAGGCCATGAAGCACCTGCACTCGGCGGCTATGGCGCTGGAGGAATCGGGGCTGCCGGAGACGACCCAGCAGCTGGTGACGCTGCGCGCCAGCCAGATCAACGGGTGCGGCGCCTGCGTCGACATGCACACCAAGGACGCGTTGGCCGCGGGTGAGAACCCGGTGCGCCTGACCATGGTCGCGGCCTGGCGGGAGGCCACGGTGTTCACCGAGGCCGAGCGGGCCGCGTTGGAGCTGGCCGAGCAGGGCACCCGCATCGCGGACGCGGCCGGGGGCGTCTCCGACGACGCCTGGGCCGGTGCGGCCAAGCACTACGACGAGGCGCAGCTCGCGGCGCTGGTGTGCGGGATCGCCTTCATCAACACCGCGAACCGCCTCAACGTCATCACCCAGCAGCCCGCGGGCGGCTACCAGCCCGGCCAGTGGGGGTGACGGCACCTCCCCTCCCCGCCCCGGCCGCGTCGGGGCAGGTCCGCCCTGGGCACCGCCCGGGGCGGACCGCGTTGGCGGCTCTCCGATC
This sequence comes from Murinocardiopsis flavida, assembly GCF_003014485.1. Lineage (GTDB taxonomy): Bacteria > Actinomycetota > Actinomycetes > Streptosporangiales > Streptosporangiaceae > Murinocardiopsis > Murinocardiopsis flavida. Next base: position 110,325 of record NZ_PYGA01000016.1, read on the forward strand.
GGCTCTCCGGCCGGTGCTGCTGCGGCGGCCGCCGGACGCGTGGGGGCCGCGCGTACCCGCCGGTGGTGCGCGGTGGTCAGCCCTGCGGGCTCAGTCCCGCCACGGCCAGCCGGAACAGCCGGTCGGCGTGGGCGGCGGGGTCGGGGTGGTGCTCGGTGGCCAGTGCGATGCCGACGATCAGCGCGATCAGCTCGGCGACGGTGACCTGCGGCGTCACCGCGCCGTCGCGGGCCGCGCGCCGCAGCAGCGGGCCCGCCGCCTCTTCCAGCGCCGCGGTGCAGGAGTTCTCGTGCACGGAGCCGACCCCGGCGCCGTCGTAGGCGAGCGTGGCCGCCAGCCCGCGGGCGGTGACGGAGTAGGCCACGACGTCGTCGAGCCATTCCAGGAGCGCGCTGCGGCTGTCGTCGCGGCCGGCCAGCTCGCGGGCGCGGGCGCACAGGGCCTCGACGCGCTCGTGGGAGACCGCTTCCAGCAGCGCCCAGCGGGTGGGGAAGTGGCGGCGCACGGTCGCCGAGCCGACCCCCGCGGTGCGGGCGATCTGCTCCAGTGAGGCGTCGGTGCCGTGGGCGGCGACCTCCTCCTCGGCCACGGCGAGGATGCGCGCGTAGTTGCGCCGGGCGTCGGCGCGCTGGCGGTCGGGCATGGCGTCACTTCCGGGATCACTAAGCGGTGGGGACCGCCGTTTGCTAAGTGGCGGTGTCCGCCGTATCGTATCGCAATATAAACGGCGGGCCCCGCCGTTTAGTGGTCGAGTACTTGAGGAGCACCATGTCCACCGATTCCGCGCCCGTTCTGGTCACCGGCGCCACCGGCAAGCAGGGCGGGGCCACCCTCCGCGCCCTGCGCGCGGCGGGCGTCACCGTCCGGGCCCTGGTGCGCGACCCGCACTCCGACCGGGCCGAGGCCGTTGCGGCCCTCGGCGCCGAACTGGTCACCGGCGATCTCCACGACCGCGATTCCGTGGTGCGGGCCGCCAAGGGCGCCCGCGCCGTGTTCTCCGTGCAGATGCCCGGCATGAATGCCGCAGGATTCGATTTCGACAGCGAGGTCGCCCAGGGCGTCAACCTCATCGAGGCCGCGCGGGCCGCCGGAGTGCCGCAGTTCGTGCACACCTCGGTCGCCGGCGCCGGCCAGCACACCGAGAGTCCCGGCTGGGCCGACGGCCGCTGGGCGCCGATGGAGGCGCCCATGAACGCCAAGAGCGCGATCCAGGACCGGGTCCGCGCGGCCGGGTTCCCCCACTGGACGCTGCTCAAGCCGGGCTTCTTCATGGAGAACTTCCTGCCGTCCATGGCCTACATGTTCCCGCGCGGCATCGACGGCGGCCTGGTGAGCATCCTGCGCCCCGAGACCCGGCTGTCCCTGGTCGCGGTGGACGACATCGGCGCGGCGGCGGCCGCGGCCATCGCCGATCCGCAGCGCTTCGACGGGATCGAACTGGAGCTGGCGAGCGACTTCCTGCCGATGACCGAGATCGCCGCGGTCCTCTCCCGCACCCTGGGCACCCGGCTGGCCGCGCCGGACATGACCGAGGAGGAGGCCGTCGCCGCCGGGATGCCGCCCATGGGCGCATCACACGCGTGGCTGAACGAGATCGGCCAGCCGGCCCGCCCGCAGTACGCCAGGGACCTCGGCATCCCGCTCACCGGCTTCGAGCAGTGGGCGCAGCGGTACATGCGGGCGACCGCCTGACACACCCCCGGCACCGGCCGCCCCTCAGCGGCCGGTGCCCGCCGGCGCCGCCGGGCGGCTCCCGGCACCGGGGCGGGGGCGGTCGCGCGGGGCGAGCGTGCGCTGGACGATGAACCACTCGGCGACGCCCGCACTGACGAGGATCGACGCCCACACCGCCGTGGTGTAGATGTCGGCGAACTCCGGCCACGCGAACTGCGCCCGCACCGCCAGCCCGATACCGAGGAAGGCGCGCAGCAGGACCGCGGCGAAGGACAGCGCGTAGTTGCGGATCATCCAGACGCGGTGCAGCCGGACCTGGCCCCGCCGGATCGCCAGGAACGCCTTGACCAGCGAGTACACCCAGGCCGCCGCCAGCAGGTAGAACGCGACCTGCGCCGAGATCCCGCTCATGGAGAACGTGGCGGACAGGACCGCCGCCACGGCCGCCAGCACGACGCTGACCATGTACACCCGGCCCACGACCCGGTGCACCTTGGGGTACCTGCTGCGCAGCGCCGGGACGAACTGGGCCGGCCCCAGCAGCAGCAGGAGGCTCCCGGGCAGCGCGTGGGCGGTGACGTAGAAGAAGTGCAGGCCCGCTTCGGGGTCGATGGGGATCTTGCTCTGCGACGGGTCGCCCGTGAGGTAGGGGGCGACGCTGAACAGGGCGATCCCGACCGCCGATGCGGCGAACACCCCCCACGCGCCCCACCACACGCGGCGGGATGTCGGGCTGCTGGCTGGGGACATGACGGCTCCATGGATCGGTGCTGGTGCGGGGCTCCGCCGCCTCGGCGGGTGCGCCGGCGCGGTGCTGCGCGCATGCCGGCGGACCGCCCGTCGGGGGCGTGCTGGGTCGGGGACCTGGGACGGGACGCGGTGTCGCGCTCCTCGTCGCCGTCGCTCACGTTAGCGAGGGGAACGCTGGTTTGGCAGTGTTAGATTTTTTTGACGATCGTCGTTTTTCTTGATGGCGTGGAGGGACTGCCGTACGGTCGCCGCATGCCTCCCACCGAATCCGCGACCGCCGCGCCGTCGCTGCGCGAGCGGCGCCGCTCCGTCGCCGTCCACGAGATCCTGGGCGCGGCCGAGCGCCATGTCGTGGAGCACGGGGCCGCCGCGCTGTCCCTGCGCGCGATCGCCCGGAGCCTCGGCATGACCGTGCAGGCGCTCTACCACTACTTTCCGAGCCGCGACGACCTGGTCACGGCGCTGGTCGCCAAGTCCCACGACGACCTGGCCGACGCCGTGGACGCCGCCGACGCCGGGCCGGGCACCGCGGCGGTGCCGCGCGCGGTGGCGGCGACCGAGGGCTACCGCGGGTGGGCCGTCGCCAACCCCGAGCGGTTCCAGCTCATCTACGGGGCGCCGCTGCGCGGCTACCGGGCCCCGGAGGAGGGGCCCACCACCCGGGCGGTGCGCCGCATGGGCGGGGTGTTCCGCCGCGTCCTGTTCGACGGGTTCACCGCGGCGCAACTGGCGGCGTGCGACGCCCCGGAGGTCTCGGCGCCGTTGCGGGCGCACCTGGGGTACCTGGGGCCCGACGGTGTCGGCGCCCTGCCGCCGCCCGCGGCGTCGCTCTTCGTGAGCACGTGGGGGCACATGCACGGCCTCGTCGCCCTGGAGGTGTTCGGGCACACCGCGTTCCTCGGCGCCCACCGGGCCGAGGTGTTCCGGTCGGCGATGCACACCATGGTCGAGGACGTCCACCGCCGCATCCCGCCCGCTGATGGGGTCGTCGGGGTCCGGTAGCGCCCGGAAGCCCCGCCCGGGCGCGGCTTCCGGTACGGTTTCGGCCATTGCGGCCGACCGGCGGTCCCCTCCAGCACCGCCGGCACGGGCGTCGACACATGGAAGGCGCAGCGGTGCGAGACCAGCTCCTCGGCGGCCGGTACCGGTTGGTGCGGCACCTCGGCGAAGGCGGCATGGGCCAGGTCTGGGAGGCGACCGACGAGACGCTCGACCGTCCCGTCGCGGTCAAGATGGTCTCCCTGCTCGCCGGCGGCGGCAGCCGCGGTCGGCGCCCCGTCGCGGGGACGGCACGGACGCGCGCCCCGGCCGATGCGCGGGAGGCGGCGCGGATGCTCTGCCGGAGCCCCGCGGATGTCACCGGTGCGTGTAATGATCCCCTGGCCGACCAGCGAACAGGAGAACCGCATGTCGTTCCAGGCGTATCTCGACGCGATCGAGGACAGGACCGGCCTCACACCGCGCGCCCTTGTCGATCGCGCCACGGAGAAGGGGTTCGACGACCCGTCCGTCAAGGCCGCCACCATCGTGCAATGGCTCGCCGATGACTACGGCCTGGGCCGCGGCCACGCCCAGGCGCTCGTCCACGTGATCAAGAAGGGGCCGCGGATCAGCACGAAGCACGTGGGCACCTCCGGTGCCCACCGCGACGACTCCGACGTCCTCTGGCTCGACGGCAAGGCCGCCCGGCCCCGGTGACGCGCCCGCCCGGCGCCGTGCGCTCGCGCCGCGTCCCTCGGGCGCGGGGGCGTGCGGTCGCGTCACAATGCCGCCCGGATGGGGAATGCGGCGGGTGCGGCGTGTCGTTAGAGGACGGCGATGGCAGGGGTGTCGACGGCAAGGGGCGCTGCGGTTGTGCAAGGACCATCGATGAACCGGGACGCCGGCGGCGGCGCGGCCGACCCGACGGCGCCGGCGTCCTACCCGGCGGTGTTCGAACCGGGCGACCCGGCGCGCACCGGCCGCCTGGTGTTCTACTCCCCCGACGGTGCCGCGCCGCCCCCGGGTCCCGGCCGCACCGGCACCGTCGCGGTCGCGGTGCCCGACGGCACCGGCGGGGTGCGCATCCGCGAGGTGCCCGCGCGGCGCGTGGGCGTGGGCGCGGCGCTGGGGGTGCTCACCGGCGCACCGGCGCGCGGCCCCGGCGTCCACCCCGCCACCGCGTTCTGGGCCGCCGCCGCGCGCCTGGCGCTGCACCTGCTGGCGCGCGGCCGGATCCTGCCCGGGGTGTCCGACGCCGGGTACGACGCGTGGCGGGCGGGCCCCCTGGACCCCGGCGACGTCGAGCGGCTGCGCGCCCTGGCCGACGCCATGCCCGCCCACGCCCGTGCCGTCCCCGTCGCCGGGTCGGCGCCGCCGGAACTGCCGCACGCCCCCGCCCTGCTGCGGTCCTTTGTCGACGCGGTGGCCGACACGCTGCCGCGCACCCCGGCCGCCCCGGCGGCGGCCGGCGGTCCGGTGTTCGCCGCCGCCGACCCCCAGCACGTGCCCGGCCTGCGCGACTGGGCGCGGGAGCTCGCCGCGGGGCTCGACACCGGGGTGCGGGTGTCGCTGCGCGTGGAGGTGCCCGGCGGCGACTTCGCCCACGGCCCCTACACCGCGGTGGTGCAGGTCCGCAGCCTGGCCGACCCCACCTTGGTGGGCGACGCCGCCGACCTGTGGGACCCCGGACGGCCCGCAGCGGCGGCGTTCGGGCCGCGCGCCCGCATCGACACCGTGCTCGCGGTGCGCCGCGCCGCCGCGGTGTGGCCGCCGCTGGACCGGCTGCTGGACCGCGCCGTCCCCGACGAGCTCGCCCTCACCGACGAGGAGGTCGGCGGCCTCACCGTCCGCGGCGCCGCCGACCTCGCCGCCTCCGGTGTCGACGTGCACTGGCCGGCCGAGGTGGCGCGGTCGCTGACCGCGACCGCCGTGGCCGGGTCCCCCGGCGGCGGCCCGGTCGACGCGGCCGCGGTGCTGGGCGGCGGGCACCTGCTGGACTTCAACTGGCGGCTCGCCCTGGGCGGCGCGGACCTCACCGACCAGGAGATGGACTACCTCGCCGAGCAGCACCGGCCCGTCGTGCGGCTGCGCGACCAGTGGGTGCTGGTCGACCCGGAGATGGCGCGCCGCGCCCGCGAACGCGACCTCAAACCGCTGCCCGCCATCGAGGCCCTGGGGGCGGCCCTGAGCGGCACCGCCGTCGTCGACGGCGCGGTCCTGCCGGCCGCAGCCCAGGGGTGGGTGGAGGAGGTGCGGGCGCGCATCGCCGCCCCCGGCACCGGCGCCGACAGCGTCGCCCAGCCCGCCGGGCTTCGCGCGGACCTGCGCGACTACCAGCGCCACGGGTTGGGGTGGCTGGCGCGCATGACCGACCTGGGGTTGGGCGGCTGCCTCGCCGATGACATGGGCCTGGGCAAGACCATCACCCTCATCGCGCTGCACCTGCACCGCCGCGGCGGCGGCCGCGACCCCGGGCCGACCCTGGTGGTGTGCCCCGCGTCGCTGCTCGGCAACTGGGAGCGCGAGATAGCCCGCTTCGCCCCCTCCGAACCGGTGCGCCGCTTCCACGGCCCCGGCCGCACCCTCGACGGCGCCGCGTCCGGGTTCGTCCTGACCACCTACGCCACCCTGCGCATGGACCCCGCGGCGCTCGCCGAGACCGGGTGGGACCTGGTCGTCGCCGACGAGGCCCAGCACGTGAAGAACCCCCGCTCGGGCACCGCGACGGCGCTGCGCGCCATCGGCGCCCGGGCGCGGGTGGCGCTCACCGGCACCCCGGTGGAGAACTCCCTGTCGGAGCTGTGGGCGATCCTGGACTGGACCACCCCGGGGCTGCTCGGCACCCTGGGGGCGTTCCGGCGGCGCTGGAGCGACCCGGTGGAGGGCGGCGCCGCCCCGGAGACCGCCGAGCAGCTGTCCCGGCTGGTGCGGCCGTTCCTGCTGCGCCGCCGCAAGTCCGACCCCGGCATCGCCCCGGAGCTGCCGCCCAAGACCCAGACCGACCAGGCGGTGGCGCTGACCCGGGAGCAGGCCGCCCTGTACGAGGCGGTGGTCCGCGAGACCATGGACCGGATCCGCTCCGCCGAGGGCATGGCGCGCCGCGGCCTGGTCATGTCCCTGCTCACCGCCCTCAAACAGGTGTGCAACCACCCCGCCCAGTACCTCAAGGAGGACGCCCCGCGGCTGGCGGGCCGCTCCGGCAAGCTCGAACTGCTGGAGGAGCTGCTGGAGACCATCACCGCCGAGGGCGGCGCCGTGCTCGTGTTCACCCAGTACGTCGCCATGGCGCGGCTGCTGGAGAAGCGCCTGGCCCAGCGCGGCATGCCCGCCCTGCTGCTGCACGGCGGCACCCCGGTGGCGCGCCGCGAGGAGATGGTGGCCCGCTTCCAGGACGGCGGGGCGCCGGTGTTCCTGCTGTCGCTCAAGGCGGCGGGCACCGGGCTGAACCTGACCCGCGCCGACCACGTCGTCCACTACGACCGGTGGTGGAACCCGGCCGTGGAGGACCAGGCCACCGACCGCGCCTACCGCATCGGCCAGACCCGGCCCGTACAGGTGCACCGGCTCGTCGCCGAGGGCACCGTAGAGGACCGCATCACCGCGATGCTCGCCGCCAAGCGCGACCTCGCCGAGTCCGTTCTGGGCGGGGGCGAGGCCGCCCTGAGCGAACTGTCCGACGCCGAGCTCGCCGAACTGGTGGAACTGAAAGGGGGCCCGCGGTGAGTGGGCGCGCAGAGGAGCAGGCACGGGCGTTCGCGGCGCTGCCCCCGCAGCGGGGGCGTGGGCGGTTCGCCCACTCCTGGTGGGGCAACGCCTGGATCGAGGCGCTGGAGGACACCGCGCTGGACCAGGCCCAGCTCAAGCAGGGCCGCCGCCTGGCCCGCGCCGGGCAGGTCGGCGCCATTGTGGTCAGCCCGGGCCGGATCGAGGCCGACGTGCACTCCCGCGCGGAGTCCTTCCACGCGGTCGTGGGCGTGGAGCGGTTGGACGCGGCCGCGTGGGAGCGGTTCCTCGACCAGGTCGCCGCCAAGGCCGGGCACATCGCGGCGCTCCTGGACAAGGACATGCCGCACGACCTGGTGGAGGTCGCCGCCGACGCCGGGGTGCGGCTGCTGCCCGGCATCGGCGAACTGGAGCCCGAATGCGAGTGCCCGGGCTGGGAGCTGCCGTGTGCGCACGCCGCGGCGCTGGCCTACCAGGCGGCGCGGCTGCTGGACGAGGACCCGTTCGTGCTGCTGCTGATCCGGGGGCGGGGCGACCGGGAGCTGCTGGAGGGCCTGTCCCAGCGCAACGCCCGCCGCGCGGCCGCCGCGGGCAGCGGCGAAGGCGGGGACGGAGTCGGCGGCGGTGGTGCGGGCGGCGCGGACCGGGCCGCCGGGGTTGCGGCGGGCGCGGCGTTCGCCCGGCCGGTGCCGCCGCTGCCCGACCCGCCGGAGCCCCCCGCGCCGGGCCCGCTGCCGGTCCAGGCGGCAGCCCCCGGGCTGGAACCCGACGCGCTGGGCGTCCTGGCCGCCGACACCGCCGCCCGCGCCCGCGAACTCCTCACCCCGCGCGCCGACGCCCACCCCTGGGACGCCTGGCCGGACCCCCACACCGGCGCGCCCCCCTCCGATGCCCGGACGGACGCGTCCCCCGCGGCGGACCGGACCGGCGCGCTCTCCCGGGAGGTCTGGGCCGACACCGTGCGCCTGGCCGCCGCCCACCGCGGCCCCGCCGTGTGGGAGCGGCTCCGTGCGGCCGCACCGGGCCGCGACCTCGACGCGGCGGTGCGCGCCTGGGAATGCGGCGGCGCGGCCGGGTTACAGGTGTGGGAGGCACCGTGGACACCCCCGGGCGCCACCATGGCGCGGGCCCGCACCGCCCTCGACGCGCTGTGGTCCGAGACCGGGGGCCAGGCGCAGGTGTGGCGCAACCGGTGCACCGCACCGGCCGGGGACGCGCAGGTGCGCTACGGGCCCGACGGGCGCTGGCACCCCTACCGCCGCAGCGGCGCCCAGTGGCGCCCCTCGGGCCCCGCGGATCGCGACCCGGCCGCCGCCCTGGCCGAGGACCTGGGCCCCTAGACCGCGTCCCGCCGACCGGGGTCCGCGGCGGCCGAGGCGGATCCCGGGTACGGGGGGCACCGGCTCCCTGCCGGCGCCTCAGGCGGAGGGTGCCTCCGCTCCCCCGTCGTCCTCGTCCGCGCCGGGCAGCCGGTCGAGGGGGTACAGCGTCATGGCGACCTCCAGGCTCTCGGGGTGCAGGATGTAGCGCAGGCTGCCGGAGTCGGGGAAGAGGCCGTCCGGGGCGTCGGGCGGGGTGTAGAGGTGGCCGATGGCGGTGCTGTACTTGGCCATCGAGCCGCGCCCCGGCAGGGTCATCGACCGTTCCTCGCGTTCGGGCAGGTGCCGGAGGTCCATGCCCTCGGGCAGGCCGGCCGGCACCCCGCCGTCGGCGTGCACGGGGACCACGACCATCCAGGCCAGGTTGTGTGCGAGCGGGGCGCGCCGCCCCTCGGCGTCGGCGGACCACGTCATCCAGGGGGAGCCCGCAACGGCGGCGCCGCATTCTGCGACCGCCCGCCCCACCTCGTCGGCGGCGGCGAGGGCGTGGGCGATGTCCTTGTCCAGGACGTCGCCGTCCTGGGCGTCCGAGGGGGGAAGGGCCTTGGACACCGCGGTCACCGCGGGCGCGGTGCCCTGCCGCGTCCGCCGGTCGGCGGTGAAGAGCTCCCGGGCGTCGCGCAGCGCCTCGTCCTGGGCCAGGCGCTCGCTTCGGAGCTCCGCCTCGTGCTGGCGGAGCAGGTCGAGAACGGTGTCGGGGGCGTCCAGGGCGCGGCGCACGAGGCGGACGCTCATGCCGGCCCCTCGCAGGGCCATGACGAGCATGGCGGTCTCGACCTGGGCGAACTCGTAGTAGCGGTATCCGGTCTGCTCGTTCACGTGGTCGGGGACCAGCAGACCCTCGGAGTGGTAGAAGCGCAGGGTCTGCGGGGACAGCCGGCACATCTGGCTGAAGTCGTTGATGCTCAACATGGGACCAGTGTCGGGTTTGCGGTTACCGCAAGGTCAAGTGGGCGGAACGCGTGGAGCCGCGCCCGGCCGGCCGGGCGCGAGCGGGGAGCGCCCAGGAATACGCGACACAGGGTGTCGTGATTTGTGGTGAGGATGGCCCGCGTGACAACGACCCGTCGCACACGAGAGGTGATCCCCATGGCGCACGCCATTGTCAATCCGGACGGCCTGCACGACCCGACCCCGTTCGGCTACAGCCACACCGCCACCGTCCCCGCGGGCACGGAACTGGTGCTCATCGCGGGCCAGTACGGTTCGGGCCCCGACGGCGCGGTGGTCTCGGCCGATTTCGCCGCGCAGGTGCGGCAGACGTTCCGCAACATCGGGGTGGCGCTCGCCGCCCATGGGCTCGACTTCGGCCACGTCGTCCAGCTCCGCACCTATGTGGTGGACCACGACGTCGCCAAGCTCGGGCCGATCGCCGCGGCCGTGCAGGAGGGCTGGGGGGCGAAGCCGCCCGTGCAGACCCTCCTCGGTGTCGCGAGCCTGGCGACGCCCGATGTGCTGTTCGAGGTCGAGGTCCTCGCCGCCCGCCCCTGACCCGCCGCCGCCCGCACCCGGGCCCTCCCGGTGCGGGCGGCGGTCCGGTCGTACCGCGGCGCCGCGGTACGGACGCGCGCCCCGGGACCGCGGGCCCGGGGCGGTCGGCTGCTCCTCCCCCGGGGGTCCGGTCCGCTATTCCGCTTCGCGCTCGGCGGTCCTGGTCGGGGCGACGATCTTGTCGCAGTCGCCGGAGTCCTCGATCGGGACCGTCGCCGCCTTCTGCACGGCGTCGAAGTTGGCGAGGAACGACGCGAACACCGTCCCGTTGTTCATGATCCGGACGACGTTCTCGTCGTTGTTGCGCCGGGACAGGTAGTTCCAGTTGTGGCTGCCGGTGAACACGACCTCGGTGTCGTTGTCGAGGTAGTGGCCGCGGATCGTCATGTTCTTCTGGTGGATGCCGTTCTTCTCCGGGTCGGTGAACCCGCGCACCGACATCCGCGACGGGGTGGACGCGGTCAGCGCCTTGCACGCCTTGTCGTTGATCTGGCTGGCGACGATGTCGACGGTGCAGCCCTGGCGCGCCAACTCGTTGAGCTTGTCGGAGATCCCGGTGCGGGTGATGGTCCACATCCCGACGCGGATCTCGGTCGGCTGGGCCTTGCAGTCCACCGACTTCAGCGAGTTGTAGTAGGTGTCGTCGCCCGTGCCGTCCTCACGCGGCGAGAAGTAGCTCTTGGTGTCGCCGGTGATCTGCGGCGGGTTGGTGTCGTAGTAGTCCGGGTCGCGCTTGGCGTCGCCGTCGGCGACCTTGGCCAGGTCGGCGAAGTAGCCGGTGAACCTCTCGTAGAGGCCGGTGTTGCCGTAGTCGGTGTAGTAGCTGTTCCAGCCGCCGGTTCCGCCCATGGTCGCGCCGCTGAGGTTGGCCGACCCGGTCGCGACGACGTCGTTCTCCTCGCCCGCCTGGGACAGCAGGAGGAACTTGTTGTGCATCGCGTTGGTGCCGTTGCAGGCGCCCTTGCCGGCGGTGTCGCAGGACTTGGCCCACGACTTCGGGTCGCCGGTCTGCTCCAGTGCGCCTTTCAGCGCCGTGTAGGCGGGGTCGTCCACCGTGTCGGCGTCGACCAGGACCTGGACGTGCACGTCCCGTTCGGCGGCCGCGGCGAGCGCGTCGGTGATCCGCTCGTCGCGCATGCGGTACTGGGCGGTCTGCACGGTCGCCCCCGCGGGGGCGGAGCGGATCAGTTCTTCCAGGTGGGCCACGATCTGGTCGCCGCCGGGCGTGTTGAAGGTCGCCTCGTTCGGTGCGGCCGCGTCCTGGGGTGCGGCGGCCGCGGGCGGCGGGCCCGCGAGTCCGGCGGCCAGGGCCGCGGCGGCGAGCACGCCGAATGCCGCTGCGCCCGTGCGCGGCCTGCGGCCCCGGTCGGCCGGGGCCGCCGCGGCGGCCCGGTGCCTTTCCGTCATACGCATACTGCTCCCTCCCTGCCGGCGCCCCGGACGGGCGCCGGCCAGTAGTGTGCGCAGGACCGGGCCGCGGCGACAACGCTTTACGATCTGACTCCAAACGCACTGGTCCGGCCTGTTCCCCAAGGATCGGGCGCAACGGGTCCCGCGGCCGCGCGCCGCGCCGGGGCCGGGTCGGTGCACCGCCGGGCGGCGAGAGCGCGCGAGCCGCCGCGCCCGAAGAAAACCGGTAGCCGGTGGGCGCGCGATGTGGTCCACTCGGGCACCGGCGGCGGTACCGGCGGCGGGAAAAGAGAAATGAGGAGGCGGGCGGTGGTGCGCTCCGAGGAGGCCGAGGTCCCACTGGCGGGCGGCAACGTCAGCGACGCCGTGGTGCGGGTGGGCGCGACCGTGCGCAAACCGGCCACCGCCGCCACCCCCGCGGTGGAGGCGTTCCTCGACCACCTCGCCGCCGCCGGGTTCACCGGTGCGCCGCGCACCCGGGGCCGCGACGCCCAGGGCCGCCACGTCCTGGAGTACGTGCCCGGCCCCATGGCCGACACGCTGCCCCCGATGACGCCCGGCGAGCTGCACCGGGTCGGCGCGCTCATCCGGTCGCTGCACGACGCGGCCGCCTCCTTCACCCCGCCGCCCGGCGCCGCGTGGTCGGTCGCCATCCCCCCGGACCGCGCGGACCTCGTCTGCCACCACGACCTCGCCCCGTGGAACCTGGTCCGCGGCCAGGACCGGTGGGTGTTCATCGACTTCGACGGGGCCGGGCCGGGGTCGCGGCTGTGGGACCTGGGGTACGCGGCGCACGGCTTCGTGCCGCTGGGCCCCGGCGGCGATCCGGGCCGCGACGCCGAGCGGCTGTGCGCCCTCGCCGAGGGCTACGGGCTCGACCGGGACCAGCGGGCGGGCCTCGCGGCGCGCACCGCCGAGCACGTCCGCGGCATGTTCGACCTGCTGATGGAGGGGGCGCGCACCGGCCGCCAGCCGTGGGCGCGGCTGCACGCCCAGGGCCACGCCGACCACTGGGGGCCCGCGGCGGACTACATCGACGCCCACCGCGCCGCGTTCACCGCCGCGCTGCTGGCCTGAACCGCGCATCGCTGCCCCGCGGGCGGGCGTGGCGGCTCTGCCAGACTGCCCGGGTGATCGTCAGACCGGCAGGGACGCACGACGTGCCCGGGCTCCTGGGCCTGGCGGCGGAGGTCGAGCAGTGGTTCGGCCCGATGGTCGCCGAACCCGGGTTCCACCGCGCGCTCCACGAGCACATCCGCGCCGGCGCAGCGCTCGTCGCCGCCTCCCCTGCGGCGCCGGACCTGCTGGGCGGGCTGCTGTTCGGCGCCCAGGCCCCGGTCTACCGCGTCCACTGGCTGGTCGTGGCGCAACGGGCGCGCGGGACGGGGGTGGGGCGCGCGCTGATGGCGGAGGCGCAGCGCCGCTTCGTGCACGGCCCGGGCCGCATCGAGGTGGTCACCTTCGGCGCCGACCACCCGGGCGCGGCGGCCAGCGGCGCGCGCGTGTTCTACGAGCGGCTCGGCTTCACCCCGGCCGAGCCCGCCGACCCGGGCCCGGAGGGCGGATCGCGCCAGACCTACCGCCGCACCGTCCCCTGAACGCGCGAGCGGCGGGGGCCCGGTGCCGCCCGCCGTTGCGCAGGTACCCGCGCGCATCGCGCTGCGCCGGCGCGGCCCCGCAGCCGCTGCCCGCACCGGTGCGGGCAGCCGAACGGCCCCTCCGGTGCGGGTTGCGCATTCACCCCTCCGCCGTGTCGGCCTCGCGGGGCTGCTTGGCGGTGGTGTCGGTGCGGCGCTTGTCGCGGACGTAGATGTCGGCGGGTTTGCCATCACCGGGGGTCCGGCGGTTCAGGGTGAACAGGGTGGTGGCGGCGAACAGCTCGCTGAGCTTGGCGTAGCCGTAGGTGCGGGCGTCGAAGTCGGGGCGCTGCTTGGTGATGATGTTGCCGATGGCGCCCAGATGAGCCCAGCCGTCCTCGTCGGAGGACGCCTCCACGGCGTGGCGCAGCAGGGTGACCAGGGCGGTGTCGCTCTTCAACCGGAGGGCCGATGCGCGGTCGGGCGTCTTGGCCACGGCCGGGGCGGCGCCGGTGCGCAGGTTCTCGATGTAGATGAACTTGTCGCAGGCCGCGACGAACGGCTTGGGGGTCTTGCGTTCCCCGAAACCGTAGACGGCCAGGCCGGACTCGCGGATCCGGGCGGCCAGTCGGGTGAAGTCGCTGTCACTGGAGACGATGCAGAACCCGTCGAACCGCTGGGAGTAGAGCAGGTCCATCGCGTCGATGACCATCGCGGCGTCGCTGGCGTTCTTGCCGGTGGTGTAGGCGAACTGCTGGATCGGCTGGATGGACTGGGCGAGCAACTGGTCTTTCCAACTCTTGAGGCGCGTGCCGGTCCAGTCGCCGTAGGCGCGTTTGACGTGGGCGGTGCCGTACCTGGCGACCTCGGCCAGCAGTTCCTCGGCGACCGCGGGATTGGCGTTGTCGGCGTCGATCAGCACCGCCAGTTTCGCGGCGGTGCCGGCGGCGGGTGCGGTGCTCATGCGCTGCGGCGCCGGTGCCGTCGCCGAGGTCGTCCGCGCGGAATCGCAGGTCCATGGTCATGGCCGCCTCGCAGGGGTGGGTGGGGCCGTGCGCCCCCCGTTGCGCGCCGACGATGGCAATTTCCGGCCCGGAAATTCAACCCCGCCGGTGGGCGGGGGTGCGGCTCAGCCCTGGCCGCGGGCGGGTTCGAGGTCGGCGGTGTCGGTGATGCGGCGCAGCGCCAGGCCGGCGGGCGGGGCCGGGGCGAACAGCCGCACGGCGAACCCGCCGGGCACATGCGCGCACGCCGTCCACGCCCCGGGCGAGGACAGCACGGTGAAGGTGTGGGGGCGGCCGTCGATGGCGATGGGGGTGCTGGAGTAGTCGGCGGCGCCGTGGCGCGGGGGGTCGCTCCAGTCGGCGCGGCCGCGCGCCCGCGCCTCCATGAAGTCGCGCTCGGCGCACAGCAGCCGCAGCTGCCGGGCGGGGTCGCCGCCGTCGCCGATGACGCGGCGGGTGGCGATCTCCAGGTCGAGGCGGGCGTCGCTGGAGCGCCACCCGAAGTCGACCACGACCCGGTCGGGCGCCGCGGCGCCGGGCGCGGTGGTGGTGGCGCTGATGCGGCCGCGCTCGGCGGTGCCCTCGGGGGCGAACAGCGGGACGGCGTCCAACAGTGCGGCGACCTCCGTGCCCGCGTCGCTGCCGCCCACCTGCGTCCCCCCGTCGTCGGCCACGCTGGAAGCCTACCGGCCCCGGGCCGGCGCGATCGGAGGCCGCGGGTCCCCCGCCGAGGCCGCCCTCGTGCCGCGCGCCGGCGGCGGCGCCGTGCGCGCGCTCGGGCACCCGGACCGGGCCGCGATGCCGCCCGCCCGCACCGGGCGCGCCGGGCGCGATGGTGACCCCCGCAACCCTCCCCCAATACCCCCCTCACCTGCACAGATACCGCCGAGACGCACATCACGGGACGTGCGGGGCGCAGGCGGAATGAAATCCCGCCCGGCCATGCGTTGGCCATTCCCGTGTGCCCCTGTCAGGGGCGCAGCCGACCATCCAGCCGCCACTGTCCGCACATGGAGCGCCCTGTGCCTTACGCTCTGCTCGCTCTCGCCATCGGCGCATTCGGAATCGGCACCACCGAGTTCGTCACGATGGGCATCCTGCCCGACGTCGCGTCGGCGCTGGGGGTGTCCATCCCCACCGCCGGCCACCTCATCTCCAGCTACGCCATCGGCGTGGTGATCGGCGCGCCGCTGCTGACCGTGGCGGCCACCCGGGTGCCCCGCAAGACGCTGCTGCTGGGGCTCATGGCGGTGTTCACCGCCGGGAACCTGGCCTCGGCGCTGGCCCCCACCTACGAGGTGCTGCTGGCGTCGCGCGTCCTCAGCGGGCTGCCCCACGGCGCGTTCTTCGGGGTCGCCGCCGTCGTAGGCGCCGGACTGGTGCCCTTCGACCGGCGGGCCCGCGCGATCGCCCTGATCATGTCCGGGCTGACCATCGCCAACATCATCGGGGTGCCGCTGGGCACCCTGGCCGCCCAGCAGCTCGGCTGGCGGGCCGCGTTCGTCATCGTGGTCGCCGTGGGCCTGGCCGCGCTCGCCGCCATCGCGGTGTCGGTGCCCTCCCAGCACACCGCCGGCCGGGCCGGGGTGCGCGCCGAGATGGGCGCCCTGGGCCGCACCCAGGTGTGGTTGGCGCTGCTGACCGGCGCCGTGGGCTTCGGCGGGATGTTCGCGTTCTACTCCTACATCACCCCGATGATGACGGAGCTGAGCGGGTTCGCGCCGTCCTCGGTGACCCTCATCCTCGCCGTGTACGGGCTGGGGATGACCGCCGGGAACTTCCTCGGCGGGCGGCTGGCCGACTGGCGGCTGCTGCCCAGCCTCTACACCGCCATCGCCGCCATGGCCGCGACGCTGCTCGCCATGTACTACGCGGTGAGCGTCCCCTACCTGGCCGTTCCCGGCGTGTTCCTGCTGGCGCTGGCGGGCTCCACCGCGGTGCCCATCCTCCAGACCCGGCTGCTCGACGTCGCCGCCGACGCGCCGTCGCTGGTGTCGTCGCTGCACCACTCGGCGTTCAACATCGCCAACGCCAACGGGGCGTGGCTGGGCGGCCTGGTGATCGGCGCCGGGTACGGGCTCGCCGCCCCCAACCTGGTGGGTGCGGGCCTGGCCGCGGCCGGGCTGGGCCTGGCGGTGGCCGCGGGGACGCTGGGCCGCCGCCCGGCCGCGGCGCCCGCCCCCGTCCGGGCGGCGCCCGATGCGGACCGGGAGCCGGTGGGCGCCCGGCACTGAGCCCCGCGGGGGCGCGGGGGGTCGGGCGCTAGGGTGTGCGGTGCCGGATCCCCCGCCCATGTAGAGGATTGCGATGTTGCCCGACCTCTCCGCCGCTGCCGAGGACACCGCGGTCATCGGGCTCCTGGGCGGTGTCGGAGCGCTGTTCCTCGCGATGGGCGGCACGACCGTGTACCGGGTGATGGCGCTGCGCTCGCGCGGCGTCCGCGTGCCCGGGCGCATCACCGGCGCGCGCATCAGCACCTCCAGCGAGGGCGGCACCTCCAGCGCCGCGACCTTCGAGTTCACGACCGTGGAGGGGCGCCACGTGCACACGACCCAGCCGGTGTCGTCGTCCTCCAACCGCCTGCGCGCCGGGCATGCGGTCACGGTCGCCTACGACCCCGGCGACCCCGAGCGCGCCGAGGTCGTGGAGGCCGTGACCCAGCTCGCCGGAGGGCTGGCCTTCGCCGCGGCCGGTGCCGCCCTCCTGATCGGGGGCGCCGTCGCGCTGGCGCGGCTCCTGGGCTAGGTCCGGCGGCGCGGAGGGAGGCGGCGCTAGGGTGTGCGGCGTCGACTCCCCCCACGCTCTGCCGAGGACCGCGATGCTCGCCGAAATCTCCGCCTTCTTCCAAGACACCATGTTCATCTGGATCCCGCTGATCCTGGGGTCGGTGTTTCTGACCCTGGGCATCACGACCCTGCGCCGGGTGATGGCGCTGCGCTCGCGCGGCATCCGCGTACCCGGGCGCGTCACCGGGTCGAGCGGCATGTCGGGCAACAACACCAGGGCGACGACGTTCGAGTTCACGACCGCGGACGGGCGCTACGTGCACACCGAGCAGTCCGTGTCGACCTCCCCGAACCTGATGCGCCGCGGGCGCCAGGTCACCGTCGCCTACGACCCCGACGACCCCGAGCGCGCCGAGATCATCGAGTCGGTGAGCCAGATCGCGGGCGCGGTGGTGTTCACCGTCGGCGGCTGCGTGGCCCTGCTCGCGGCCGCCGTCATCACGGTGGTGACACTGGGGTAGGGCCGGTCCGGCCGGAGGGCAGGCGCCCTGCCTCTGCGCGGGGGCGGCCCCCGGCGTTGCGGCACCTCGGCCGCGCCGGGCCCCGGCAGCCCCCGGACCGAGGTACACCTATGCCCACCCCGGCCCGGTACCCACGCCCAGTGCCCGGGCGCCCCGCCGCTCCTAGCGTTGGACCCGCCCACGACCCCAGCGCACAGAGGCGGAAACCGATGACGCACACGAGGACCGCGCGGTCCGCGGCAGCCCCCGCGGGCCGCACCCCTCCACCCGGCCTCCGGTGGCGGGTCCCGCTTCTCGCCCTGGCCGCGGCGGTCGCCACCGCGGGGGCGGCCCACCCCGTCCCGGCCGAGGCCGGAACCGACCCCGTGGTGGGGGCCCTGGAGGAGCACGCCCATCCGCTGCGCTCCACCGCACCGGGCGGGCCGCTGCACGACCTGCGGCCGCTGGGCCGCATGGTCGGCGATGCCCCGGTCGTCGCGCTCGGCGAGGCCACGCACAGCTCGCGGGAGTTCTTCACCATGAAGCACCGCGCGTTCCGCCACCTGGTCCGGGACAAGGGCTTCACGACCTTCGGCCAGGAACTGCACGTGGGCGCCGGCCTGCGGTTCAACGACTACGTGCGCACCGGGAAGGGCGATCTGCGGGCGCTGATGCGCGACGACCCCATGTGGAACACCCGCGAGTACCGCGACCTGTTCACCTGGATGCGCGAGTACAACGAGCGCCACCCCGCCGACAAGGTCCAGTTCATGGGGAACGACATCGACTACCCCAGCCCCGAACTGTTCGACCGGGTGACCGCTTACCTGCGGGAGCACGAGCCCGCCCTGCTGCCCGAGATCGCCGGACTCTACGCGGGGCTGCGCCCCGACACCGACTACACCGCGTGGACCGCGGCGTATCCGGACCGGCCGCTGGCCGAGCGCACCGAGCGGGGCAAGCGGGCCGAGCGGGCGCTGGCGCGCCTGGAGCGCGCCGGGGCCGGGGCGGATCCGGACGCGTTCGACACGGCCGTGCACTACGCCAGGGTCGTCTCCCAGACCTACACCATGTACGCGTTCGACCTCGCCGACCCCGCGGAACTGCCGAAGGTGCTCAGCCACCGCGACAAGGCGATGGCCGACAACACCGTCTGGTGGCACGAACGCACCGGCCACAAGATGATGCTCTCGGCGCACAACGGGCACGTCGGCTACGAGTGGACCGGATCGGAGTTCCCGGGCTCCCCGGCGAAGCCCGAACTCCAGGGCGCGTTCCTGCGCGACATGCTGGGCGAGCGCTTCGTCAACGCCGGTTTCACCTTCGACCGGGGGGCATTCAACGCCTACCCGGACGGCGGTTCCGAACTGACCCGCCACGCGGTCGGCCCCGCCGCGCCGGGCAGCAACGAGCACGTCCTCGCCGCGGTGCGCCACCCCGCCTACATCCTGGACACCCGCACCCTGGCGGAACCGGCGCGCGCCTGGGCGGGCGAGGCCCGCCCGACCTTCGGCATCGGCGCCGCGTTCCCCGGCCCCGACGGCCCGCTGGCAACGGTGGCGCTGCGCAGGTCCTACGACATCGTGATCCACCTCGACCGCGTCCGCGCGGCCCGGCTCCTGCCGTGAGGGCGGGCGGCCGCGCGCGGTGGCGCTGAGGGGACCCGCCGGCGGTGACCACCGCCGGCGGGCCCCGCCCCGGGACGCCGCGGGGCGGGGCCTGTCAGGGCGGCGAGCCGAGGTCCCCGGCGAGTTTGGCGGCGGTCTCCTCCCGGCGGGCGAACACGTCGTTGCGCATCTCGCTCATCTGCTTCAGGGCCTTCTTGCGTTCGCGCTTGCCCAACCGGTCGATGTAGAGCCGCCCGTAGGTGTGGTCGGTCTCGTGCTGGAGGCAGCGCGCGAGGTACCCCGCGCCCTCCAGCACCACCGGGGCGCCGTCGCGGTCGAACCCGCGCACGGTGGCGGTCTCGGCGCGCGGCAGCTCGGCGTGGGGGCCCGGCACGGACAGGCACCCCTCCTCGTCCAGGTCCAGCCCGCCCCCGGCGGGGCGCTCGTCCAGGACGGGGTTGCAGACGTGGCCGACGTGGCGGCCCCCGTCGTCGTCGGGGCAGTCGAACACGAACACCCGGGCGTCGACCCCGACCTGGTTGGCGGCCAGCCCCACCCCCTCGCACACGTACATGGTGTGGAACAGGTCGTCGACCAGGCGCGCCAGTTCCGGTGTGCCGAACGCGGCGACGTCGGCGTTGCGCCGGTGCAGCACCTCCTCGCCCACCTCGGTCACCCGCAGGTACCGCCCGCGGGCCGCCTCCGGCGCGTACCGGGGGTAGGAATCGACCTCGCGCCCCTGCACGAAGACCCTGGGCTCCGCGGGCGGCTCGGACGCGTGCTGCTCGGACATCGGTGTCTCGTCTCTCCCCGGTTCGGTTGCGGTGCGGGGTGCGCGCACCCGGCCGCGCCCCACCCCAAGTGTGCCCAACCCCGCAGTGTGCCCGCGCACCGGCCGCCGCGAGCCCTCGCTGCGCGATTCTCCGCGAAGCGTGCGCAGTAGGAGTGTGCGGAGCATCCGGCGGACAGAGGGTTGGTCGCCGTCGCGATTGCGGAGCATTCGGCGGCGCGAAGCGCCTCGGCCGCCAGGCCCCGGGCACGGACCCGTGGGGATGCACGACGTGCGGGAAGGCTCCGGCGTGGTGTTCGGTGCGTCTCGCGCTTGTGGCGGGGGTGCGTTCCACGCCCCCCTGCACCCCGGCGATGCCCAAGGCTGCCGCTCCGCGCGAAGCGCGAGCGGCGCGAAGCACCACGGCGCGTTCAAGTAGGTGAAAGGCGCCGGTCGATCGGGACCGGCGCCTTTCCCATGTCACAGACTATGCCGTTGACCTGCACGGACATCGATCGTTCGGGGGTCTCCTCGGCGGTGGTGTGGCACGGGAGGGCGTGTGTAGAGGTCCGTATGCGCGGGGTGCGGGCCATACACGGGCCAACTGGGGCCGGTGAACTGGGCTGATACCGGGTGGCCCGCGACGGGCAGCTTCCGCAACGGTGCGGCTCGATGCCGCTCCGGGGCGGTCCCGCGCTGGGGAGGGTGGACGGATCTGGGCTCGGGAGCGGCGCACGGCGGGAGATCGGGGCCGCTACGCTCGTCCAGCCGTAGGGGCCCTTCGGGCTCCACCGCGTCTTCCCCTACAAGGCCCCGATCTTCGGGTCCCGCCGTGCGGTGCGGACGTGTACAGATCCGGCCGTCCGGTGCTTCACTGCGGACCGTCGCCTTCGGGGTCCTCGGTGCTGAGGAGCGGCGGACGGTTCGCGAGTGCCTCGCTGATGGCCCGGTTGGCGCGCTGCTCGTCCAGGCGCGCTTGCAGGGGGTTGCTGCCGCGTTCGGTGTCCCAGACTCCGACGCGCCCGTCGGGCAGGATCTTGGTACGTACGCGCCGGTCGATGATTCGCCCGGCCCTGCGTCCGGCCTTGCGGGCGCGTTCGCGCTCGGCCTCGTCGGCGCATGCCAGCACAACGGCGCCGATGGTCTTCAGCTCTGCGGCGATCTGCTCGGCCCATCGCCCGATTCGGTGCGCCTCGGCTTGGGCGCGGGCCTTCGCTGTGGTCGCGCTGCTGATGGGGCGCACGTTGTCAGCCATGGTCGCCGATGCTACCGGGGCGCTGGCGTTCGCGTCGGGGTTCACCCGTGGCCGCGCCGGAGTCGGCTCTGCCGTGCCTGCCTGGGACCGGGCGGAACGTGACCGGTACGCGGGTGATCTGACACGGCGGGGCAGGTCTCTCCCTCCGCGCTGCGCGCGCCCGGGGCGCCCGTGCAGCCGACGTGAGGCGGGCGGCGCGACGCGGCCCCGCGCGAGCACGGCCGACGTGAGGCGGGCGGCGCGACGCGGCCCCGCGCGAGCACGGCCGACGCAGGAGGCCGCGCGCAGTGCGGTAGCCGCTAGGAGCGCTGTCCGCCGACCCTTCGCGCTGACGTTTCAGCCCCGGCCGCGCGTAGCGCGGCCGGGGCTCTTGATCCTGTAGGGAAAGTTCTCACCGCAGCATCGGCCACGCTGCCGCCCCTGTGCCGGGGACGGCTGGGCGGGAACTACCGCGCTTCGGCTCGCACGTGGTGCAGGAACGCCGTCCACTCCTCGGCGCCGAACGTCAGGTGTCCGCGCTCCCTGCTCTGCGTGTCACGCACCAACGCGCCCCGACTGCTCTCGGCGACCTCAACGCAATTGTTCGTAGCTCCGCTGTAACTGGACTTGTGCCACGTCGTCTCACGTGCCATTGCTCTTCACTCTTTCAATCTGATCACGTACGAGCTGTACCGACTCGCCCGGTCGCAACGCCACAGCTTGCAGCCTTCCGAACAGGAACCGGTAACGCGCGACGTGCGCGGGGTCATCTACGTTCTGCCCTGTGTGAACACTCTCCGCATACGCCACGTCGAGTGTGTCCGCAGACGACAGCACCCATAGCGACCCCGTGAGTCCAGGATGCCGAAGTTCGTCAGGAGGAATCACCTGAAGCACGATTCGTTCCGAGTCCGCCAACTCCACAAGGTTCTGTAGCTGTGCGTCCATGATCGCACCTGAGCCGACCACGCGGGAGATCACCCCATGGTCCAGAACTACGTGCATGAGCGGAGTCTCTGAGGCCCCGAACCACTCGCCGCGCTTGATCCTGTCCTGAACCTTCGTGGCCACGTCAGCAACACTCAACCAGGGAGCGCCAGCGCGAATGATCGTCCGCGCGTACTCCTCTGTCTGCAAAAGCGCAGGTACGAGGTTCACCTCATAGGCCAGGATCGACGTTGCCGACCGCTCAAGTAGCGCCAACTTGTCGAGAAAATCCGCGTCGCCCGAATCGGTCAGCTCCTCCCAGAGCCGCATGAGACGGCCCTTGGTGTGCAGAACGGTGTCCAGCGCGGGGACCTCCGTAAAGCTGGGGGAACGTCTCCCGGTTTCGAGATTCGACATGTGACCAGCACTGATGCCGATCTCGCGGGCAAGGGACTTCTGGGTGAGTCCCAACCGCTTGCGTGCGTCTGAGATGGACCGGCCGAAACGCCCGTTCGCTTCCATGCTCAGATTCCATCACACTCACTCAACCTCTACGCCCGGCAATGTCGAACACTCATGAGCGAATGGGATGAACTTCCCTAGTTCGGAAAACCTAGTGCTGACGTTGACTTGCGTCCATCGTGAGCACATGAGCGATTACACGAGAACCACGCTGGTGGCCGGTTCGGTGGAGCTGGCGCGCTGGGTGGAAGAGATGGCCCCAGGATGGCGCTGCGTGTGGCTCCCGCAGCATTCGGAATTCATCGCCTACCCGATCGCGGGGACGGCCTTCGACGGCGCGCGACCCGCAGCCTCGGGGGCGACGGCTGAAAAGGTCCTGGCTGAGATCGGTAGCCACGCGCAGCTCTGCCGTGTGATCCGTGAGTACCTGGCAATGCGGGAGGTGGCCGCGTGATGGCCGAGCGTCCGGTGTCCCCGCGCCATCCCTTCCCCGCGTTCGCGCGTGAGTTCGGCCCGCGCGGGTGGAACATCTTCCGCACCACCGATTCCGACCGTGCGGTCGTGGTCCACGGGGTGTTCTGCGCGTCGCTGCCGATGCTGTGCCCGGACGGGCGCGGACTGGTCGTGCACGTGCGCACCACGCCGGAAGCCTTCGGAAACCTGATGCGCGAGCACGCGGCGGCGGTGGAGCACCACACCAAGACATGCGAGTTGTGCGCGGGCGTGCTCGACGGTGCGGTCCGCCGGGCGCTGGCTTCCCTGTAGCCCTGTGCTCCGTGCGCCTGCGGGGGCCGCACGACCCGGTCCGGGCGCCCTGGTACCCCTCCCTCTTCGTGCCGGGGCGCCCTCCTACCGACAGGAACGAGGAACCATGACCGCCATCTCACTGGAGACGACGGCCACGCCGCCGCTGGACATGCTGTGGCTGGAGATCACGACGAAATGCCAGCTCAACTGCGTCCACTGCTACAACAACTCCGGCCCTGAGGGCACCCACGGCACTCTGTCGCTCAACGACTGGGCTCAGATCCTGGACGACGCCGCGCGGGCGGGCATCAGCAGCATCCAGTTCATCGGCGGAGAGGTCACCCTGCATCCGGACCTGGAACAGCTCGTGTACCACGCGGTGGCGGTCGGGATCGCGCACATCGAGGTGTACTCCAACCTGGTCCGGGTGACCGAACGGCACTGGGCGGCGTTCTCCCGTCCAGGGGTGCGGCTGGCCACCTCGTGGTACTCCGACGACCCCGAGGAGCACCGCCGCATCACCGCGCGGCCGACCTATACGCGGACGCTGTCCAACATCGCCGAAGCACGGCGGCGCGGTATCCCGGTGCGTGCGGCCATCCCGCGCGTCTACGACGCCCAGCGCGTTCGGGCCGCCCGCGACGTCCTGGTCAACCTCGGTGTGCCGCGTATCGGCGATGACGACGTGCGGGGCCTGGGGCGCGGGGCGACCGGGTGCGGCGGCCGGGACATGGGACAGCTCTGCGGAGGTTGCGGAAACGGCGGTATGGCCGTGCTGTCCACCGGTACCGTGACCCCGTGCACGCTGGCGCGATGGCTGGAAGTCGCGCATGTCGGCGACGCTCCGCTGCCCGATATCTACTACGGGCCTGCCATGCGCAAGGCAGCGGGCGAGATCGAGACGGCCGCGGGTGCGTCCACGGGGTTCTGCCAGCCGCGCCGCTGCGAACCCTCCGAATGCGCACCTGACCAATGATCAATGAGAGGGACACCCGTATGACCGATCACAATAACCGGCCCGCACGCCAGCACCACGTGTCGCAGAGCGGCCCGCCATCCCCGCCCGCTTTCGCGGCGGAGGTCGCGCGGTCCCTGGGGTTCGCGGTGCGCTACGTGTCCTACGTGGGGGGTGTGCCCCAACTCGCTAGCGACGTTCCGGCGGCGGTGCTGCCCTGGGTGGTGGAGATCCCAGCCTCGGACAGTGCGCAGAGTCGGACCGCCGTCCTGGTGGTGCTGGACGAGCCGACGGCGGGCTCGGCCGTGCCGACCGGGACACGGCTCGACTTCCTGCCACTGGGCGCGGTGCTTGAGGGCCCGTGGTGGGACGACGAACGCGGTTTCGTACACATCGGGAAGCGCCCCGCCGACGACTAGCCCGCGTGGTGCGCACCAATGGCCCCTGGAACGTCCGCGTTCCGGGGGCTCCGCCGTGTCCGGACTCGAAAAGGTCGGGTAAATCTCGCCCGAATTCGAGATTCAGGGCGTCCGAAACTTTGAAGCGCATTTCCAGCCTGGTCGGTTCCATTGCCGGTTGTTTCGGTGTGGTATGGCGACGAGAATTCGACGCCCTTCTGACCGCGCATCCTGCCGTTCTCCGGGCATCCTCGTACTAGAAAGTGTTTTCGACGGTGCGGGAGGTGCGGGCGTGACGGGAACCGAGTTGTCCCCCGGTATGCGGGCGATGTCGGATCGGGTCTCGGGTGCGGACTATCCGGCGTGGCGTCGCCAGGTTGAGCGGGTGCGGTACTGCGCGCGTCCGGTGCGGGTGACCGGGTGTGCTTCGGCGGTGGACACGTCCACGGGGGAAGTGTCGGCCTCCTTCTCCTCGGGTGATCAGCCGGACGGCACTCTGCTGATCGCGTGCGGAGACCGGCGGGCCTCGGTGTGCGCCTCGTGTGCGGAGACGTACCGGCGCGACATGTGGCACGTGGTCGCCTCCGGCTTGCAGGGGCGGTCTACGGCGACCTCGTCGGGTACCCATACGGGCGCGCGGGCGGACACGGCGGGCTCCGTCGTGCCCTCGACGGTCGAGTCGCACCCAAGGCTGTTCGTGACGCTGACCGCGCCGAGTTTCGGTCCCGTGCATTCCGCGCGGGGCGGAGCGGTCTGTCGTCCGCGCTCCGGAAGGGCTCGGGTCTGCGCGCATGGGCGGCCGGCGGGCTGCGGCCTGGTCCACGACACCGCTCACCCCGTGGTGGGGACCCCGCTGTGCGCGGATTGCTACGACTACGCGGGCGCGGTGCTGTGGAACTCCCACGCGGGCGAGTTGTGGCGGCGGACCCGGATCGGGATCGATCGCGCGTTGGCTCCGCTGGCCTCGGCCGCGACCGGGGCACCTGTGACTGCCTCGGGTGTGCGCGACCTCCTCCGCGTCTCCTACGTGAAAGTCTCGGAGTTCCAGAAGCGCGGCCTGGTGCATCTGCACCTGGTGATCCGCCTCGACGGCGCCGACCCCAACGGCGGGATCGTTGCGCCTGCCTCGTGGGCGACGGCGGCCCTGCTCTCCTCGGCGGTGCGGCGCGCGGTGGGTGCTGCGGCGGTGGCGCTGCCCTCGCCGGACGGCAGGCTGCGGGTCGCCCAGTGGGGAAGCCAGTTCGACGTTTCCGACGTGAGCGCGGGCGGACCTGCGGGTGACACACGCCGGGTGGCGGCCTACCTCGCGAAGTACGCGACGAAAACCGCGTCGGACAGTGCGGGGGCCTCGGGGGCGCTCGCCTCGCGGTTCCGACGCCTGCACCGCACCTGGCTGCGTCGCAAGGTCGGCCGCCACCTCGCGACCTTGGTCGAAACGGCGTGGGACCTGGGCGGGCGCGCCGACCTCGCCGACCTCAAGCTGCGGTCCTGGGCTCACACGCTCGGCTACCGGGGCCACTTCGCCACGAAGAGCCGCCGCTACAGCGTGACGCTGGGGGCGCTGCGGGCCGCGCGCCGGACCTGGCGGGCCGAACAGCGCTCGGCCTCCGGGGAACCCGACGTGTGGCACACCGCGACAGATGCGGGTGCGGCGGTGGTGGGCGACTTCTCTTACGCCGGGCGGGGCTACACCCACGCTACGGATGCCGATCTTGCGCGGATGATGGCGCGCGAGTATGAGGACGCCCTTCATGAGTACCGCGACCTTCTGCGGCGCGAAGCCGAAATGGCCGAATGGTGCCCGCTCACCGATGAATAGCGCGGCAGCACAAAGAAAAACCGCGCGCGTAGCGCGACCAATCCAATCCCCCACTCACATTTCCCATTCCCGCAAACGGGATGGATGGAACAGAGATAAGGCGCGTAGCGCTTCCTTTGTCGCTCGCGTCAGCGGCGAATAGGGGCGGCGGCCGGGGTTTGTGGATGGCCCCGCCGGGCGCCGGAAGTCAAGCTAATTCGAGAATTCGCGTCCGGTTGGGGCGGCCGGTTGCGGACACGATTCGACACAATCGGCGGGTGGCCCGTGGGTGGCCCGCAGAACCGATCTGGAATGGTGCGGCAATGGCGGTAAACCACGTCATGACGGTAGCTGAGATCGCGTGTGAACTGCGGTTCGATCGGACCACGGTATACCGGTGGGTGCGGCTGGGCAACGGGCCGAACTCGTTCCTGTCGCCTGGCGGTCATATTCGTATCTACCGCTCCGATTTCATAGAATGGGCACGTACCAACGGATTTCAAGAAAGGCGCAACTGATGGCGGAACGTGGACAGGATATACAGTTCTGGGAGATTCGCAAGCGCGCGGGCCGGAGAAAGCCCTACGAAGTGCGGTGGCGTATCGACACCGCACAGAAATCGAAATCGTTCCTTACGAAGGAACTCGCGCGGGACCACTTCAACGCCCTGCGCGACGCCGCGAAAGCCGGTGACCGGTTCTCTACGGTCTCGGGTGAGCCGCTGGCCTGGCAGCGCCGTACCGACACCGCCTTTGCTCTGGCGCTGTCCTGGGCGGCGGTGCAGTGGCGCGCGACCGATTCGGGGCTGAGCCGCAAGCGGACCGCCAACCAGCTTGCGCGGCTCGTGACAGAGTTCCTCGACGACGCCAAAGTGAAGCGGGACCGGGCTCCGGCGCCGCTGGCACGGGTGCGCTCGGCGCTGATCCGCTACGCGTTCACCTTCGACGTGGTTTCCGACGCCTCGGCCAGTGGGGGCCACACGGTGCGGGCGCGTCCGGCCCCGGACGCTGACCGGGCGCTGCTGGACTGGGTCGAGCGGGTCTCGCGCCCAGCGGTGGATCTGGCGGAACTGGATACGCTCAAAGCGCTGCTGGAACGGTCCACGGTGCGGCTGCGCGACGGCAAGGCGGGAAGCAAGGCGACCATGCGGCTGCGGCGCGTGACCCTGCAAGGCATGGTGGACCACGCGGTGACGCTGGGGTTCTTCAAAGTCAACGCGCTGGCTGGGGTACGCCTCAAGCGCACCCGTTCCTCCGATGCCGTCTCCCCGCGCACCGTGCCCGATTATGAGCAGGTGCGGCGCCTGCTCGGCGTCATCGAACGCGACCGTGGCGAACTGGCCGCGTTCTTCGCCCTGGCCTACCTGTCCGGGGCGCGCATGGGCGAACTCCGGGCGCTGCGCCCTGATGACGTGCTGTGGCCGGAAGACATCACCGAGGGAACACCCGGCTGGGGCATGGTGGTCCTGGCGGGCTCGTCCCCGGAAGCGGGCCGCGCCTGGACCGATGACGGCCAGCGCTACGAGAACCGCGAACTGAAGTCCCGCGCGGTGGGCGACATCCGGATGGTGCCGATCCCTCCGAATGCGGTAGCGGCGCTGCGGCGCCACCTGTCCGTGCACGGGTGCGGGGCTGACGGGCGCCTGTTCTGGACCGGGGAGGAACGGGAACCGGTGTCGGGCTGGGTCTACCGCTCGGTGTGGCAGCACGCGCGCCGGGCGGTGCTGACCCCGACCGAACTCGGTCACGGTCTAGCGCGCCGGGTCTATGACCTGCGGCACGGGAACGCCTCGCTGCTGCTGGGGCTGGGCATCGCGGGAACGGAGGTCGCTCGGCGCCTGGGCCACACGGTAGAGGTCCTGATGACGACCTATGCGCACTGGTTCCGCAGCATGGAAGACGAGTCGAACAAGCTCCTCGGCGCGTTCTTTGACGCGCGCGGGCCACTCACGGGCCACGCAGGCGAGACCGGGCCGAATTCGACGCAAAACCCCAGCTCACCGGGGGTTACCCCTGAAAACCTCGAATAACCACGGCGCGCCTCGACCGCCGGACCCCGGGCACAGACTCGCCGCCCGCGGGGATGCACGACGTGCGGGAAGGCTCCGGCGTGGTGCTTCGCACCGCCGGGTGCTTCGCAGCCGCGACGGTAGCCAACCCCCCGCGGCTTCCCGCCATCCGCAGCCGCGGGCAGCCCACCTCACCCGAGGGCGCCCAGGCCGTGAGTGCGCCCCGCACCTGGTAATTCAACGCCAGTGCGCCGGGCCGGGCCGCCGGGCCCCTGCTACTGTCCCCCTTTTCGGCCGCCGGGGACTCCGCCGGGGCCGGCCGGGCGCCCGACCGCACCCGCTGGAGGAGACGATGACCGACCTCGGCCGCCAGAGCGCCATCGCCTACCGGGCGCGCGCCCACGGCCTCGACGCCCCCGGCGACGCCGCGACCGTCCTCGCCACCGGAGTCCAGGACTACCCGCCCGGCCGCAGCGCCGGTGCCGCGCTGCGGCTGCGCGGCACCACCCCCGCCCGCACCGTCCTGCTGCACACCATGCGCGGCGCCCTGCACGTCCACGCCGAGTCCGACGCCGCGCTGCTCGCCGCGGCCCTGCGCATCGAGGACGGGCGCGAACCCGCCGCGGCGTCCATGGGCTCCTTCGGCACCGGCCTGGCCGCGGCCGGGACCGGGTTCGCAACGGCGCTGGACGCGGTCGCCGCGGCCATGCGCGCGGTCACCGCCGACGCCGTGCCGCGCACCAAGGGCGAGCTGAGCGGCGCCGTCACCCCCAGGGTCGACGCCGCGTTCGCGCCGTTCTGCCCGGGCTGCGGGGTCCACCATGTCCAGGACGCCCTGTTCCGCTACGCCACGCTCCAGGCCGGGCTGGGCGTGGAGGTCACCGCGCCGGCGCAGACGCACTACGTCGCGCTGGGCGCGCCGGGCGCCGCGGTGGGCCCGGCGGTGGGGCGCGACACCGCCCGCGCGCACCTGGTGCGCCGCTTCCTGCGGGCGGCGGGCCCGGCGCGCCCGCCCCACCTGGCGGCGTGGCTGGCGCTGACCCCGGCCGCGGCGCGCACCTGGTGGGACCTTGTCGCCGACGAACTGGAACCGGTCGCCGTCGAGGGCGGCCGCTCCTTCGCGCACGCGGCCGACATCGGCGCGCTCACCGGCGCCGCCCCGGTGCGCGGGGTGCGGCTGCTGCCGCCCTGCGACCCGCTCACCGAGCTCGCCGACCGCGAGCTCGCCGTGCCCGATGCCGCGCACCGGCGCCAGGTGTGGCGCGCCGCCGGGGCGCCGGGGGTACTGCTGGTGGACGGCGAGGTGGCGGGGACCTGGCGCCAGCGCGCCACGAGGTCCCGGCTGGCGCTGACGCTGACCCCCTTCGCCCCGCTCGCCCCGAGTGTGGCCGCGGGCGCCGAACCCGACGCCCGCACCCTGGCGGCGTGCGCGGGCGCCGCCCGCGCCGAGGTGCGCGTGGCCGACCCGGCCTGAACCGCCGCCGGAGCGCGGGGCCAGGGCGCACCAAGGGCCGGGGTCAGTCGCCCACCGGGACGCGGGTGAACCCGGCGAGGCGCGGCACGGCGCGGGTACCGTCCGGCATCATCGCCCGGACGTCGGGGTCCAGGGTGCCGAACACCTCGAAGCCCTGCGACTCGCAGTGGTCCATGATCGGGCCGTTTCCGGGGTCGCGCGTCCGGACGTGCGTGCGGATGGAGGCGGAGTCGGCGTGGACCTGGATGCTGTGGGCGAGCATGCGGGGTTCGTCGATGTAGATCTGCACCATGATCTGCGGTCCCTGCTCGTCCACGACCGCGACGGCCTTGCGGGCCTCCTCGCGGAACGCCTCCAGGTGCCCCTCGTAGATGCGCAGCGTGTTGTGGTAGACGATCACGTCGTTCTGAGTGCCGGATGTGTCGGCTGTGGTTCGCATGCGCCCATCCTGATACTTCGACCTTACTTGAAGTCAAGGGGCGGGTCCGAGCCCGCCGCGCACACCCCGCCCCGACTCCGAACCACGGGCACCGGCGCACCCGCGTGGCCGCGCGGGCCGCCGGTTAGGCTGTGCGGTCATGGCCATGCCTGTCGTCGTCCCGGGCGACCCCCTCCGCCCCGCCCGCGCCGACCCGCACTTCCACGCCGAAGCCGACACCGCCCGCTCCCTGGGCGCCCCCGTCGCGCTGCTCGACCACGACGCGCTCCTCAACGGCCGCCCCCAGGACGCCGCGCGCCGCATCCCCGCCGGCCTCGGGCCGACCTGGTACCGCGGCTGGATGATCCCCGCCCACCGCTACACCGAGCTCGCCGACACGCTCGCCGCCCGCGGCAGCCCGCTGAACGTCCCCGCCCCCGCCTACCGCAGCGCCCACGAACTCCCCGGCTGGTACCCGCACTTCACCGGGGCCACCCCCGCCAGCGCCTGGTGCGCGGCCGCACCCCACACGCCGCCCGGGCCCGAACGGCTCGCGGCGCTGGCGGCACCCCTGGGGCCCGGCCCCGGCATGGTCAAGGACTACGTGAAGTCGCGCAAGCACGAGTGGGACGACGCCTGCTACGTCCCCGACCTCGCCGACACCGCGACACTGCACCGGGTCGCCGCCCGCATGGTCCGCCTCCAGGGCGACGACCTGTGCGGCGGTGTCGTGGTGCGCGTCTTCGCCGACCTCACCGGCGCCGAGGTGCGCGTGTGGTGGATCCGCGGCCGCCCGGCGGCCGCGGGCGCCCACCCCGACACCCCCGAGCAGGCGCCCGCCCTCGCGACGGCCGCGACGGACGCGGTGGCACCGATGGTGCAGGCGCTGGGCCACCCCTTCGTCACCACCGACCTCGCCGCGAGCCCCGACGGCGCCTGGACCGTCGTGGAGGTCGGCGACGGCCAGGTCAGCGACCGCCCGGCGACGCTCGACCCCGCCGTTCTGCTCGCCCCGCTGCTCGGCGGGTGAGGCGGCGCCGCGATGATCGTGGCCGGCGCGGCGCGGGCTCGCCGGGCAACCGCCCGGCCAGGCCGCGCCCCGCGGGCGCCCGGACCGGCCGCACCGCGTCCGCGTCGTCGGCGTCATTAGCCTGGGCCCCGCACCCTTGGGAGGAGACCGCGTGAACACCGGCCCGCAGGCCCGCGAGGGCTACTACGAGCGCATCGACGAGCACCGCTACAAACCCACCGCCCACACCGGCGGCGGGTGGGACCCCACCGAGCAGCATTTCGGCCCGCTGGGCGGCCTCACCGCCCACGCCATCGACCGCCACCGGTCCCGGGCCACCGGCACTGACAGCGACACCGGTAGCGGCGGTAGCGGTAGCGGGAAGGCTCTCAGCCGCATCAGCTTCGACATCCTGGGCCGCCTCGCCCTCCAGGAGTGCCGGATCGAGGTGGAGACGACCCGGCCCGGCCGCACCATCGAACTCGTCGAGGCCACCGTGCTCATCGCCGAGCGCCCCGTGGTCCGGGCCCGCGCCTGGTACCTCGCCACCGGCGACACCGCGGCCGTTGAGGGCGGCGCCCCCGCCCCGCTCACCCCGCCCGCGCAGTGCCCCCTGTGGCCGATGACCTCGATGTGGCCCGGCGGCTACATCGCCTCCCTGGAGGTGCGCCCGCTCGACGCCCCCCGTCACGGACGCGCGACCGCGTGGATCCGCAGCCCGCTCGACCTCGTCGCCGGGGAGTCCGCCGGCCACGAAGCCGCCTACATCGCGCACGTGGACACCGCCAACGGCCTCGCCGCGCGCCAGCCGCCCGCGGAGTGGATGTTCCCCAACCTCGACCTGACCGTCCACCTGTACCGCCGGCCCGAGGGCCCGTGGACCGGGCTCGACACCACTGCCGTCTTCGGTCCGAACGGCCAGGGTTTGACCAGCACCGTCCTGCACGACGCAACCGGTCCGGTCGGGCAGGCCCAGCAGACCCTGACCGTCCGCCCCTCCCCCAACGGCCGGTAGCTCGCCGCCGCGCCCTTTCGGCCACCGTTCCCGCTCACGGCGCCTGGACGCGCGTAGGCGGCACCAAAAGTGGTGCCAATCCCCACCATTGGCACGATTCCATGGATGAGGGCCTCCCGATCGCGGGCGGGGTTTCGGCGTTCTCGGCGGCGCGGGGCCCGCGGTCCGGTCTTGTCCGCGGGCGGCCCACGTCGAGCCGGAGGGAAAGGGCGGCGACGACGGCGGCATGCCTCCCCCGGCGCCCCAGCGCGCCCACCTCCCCGGCCTGGCATCGCGCACTGCTGAACGTTGCGCGTGAACCGTTCGTCCCCGGCCACGTGTGGATGCTCGGCCGCGACGTCGAGGGCTGGCGTGATCTGCTGCCCAAGCAGCACGAGCGTGTCCAGGAAGCGATTCACGGCGACTTCGCCATCGTCACCCAGGTCGATGACGGCCACCCCGCCGGTGACGACGGGCGCGGCAAGCTCGCCACCAGCAGCATCTCCCAGCCCAGCATCGTGATGGCCATGCTCCACGCCCTGGACGCCGCCGATGGGCACACCGTTCTGGAGATCGGTACCGGCACCGGCTGGAACGCCGCCCTGCTGTGCGAGCGTTTGGGCGACGCGCAGGTCACCTCCGTCGAGGTGGATCCCGAGGTCGCCCGGACCGCGCGAGCCCCCTTGGAGGGGCAGGGGTACAAGCCCGCGGTCATCACCGGCGACGGCGCGGCCGGCGTCGTGGACCGCGCACCCTATGACCGGGTGCTGGCCACGGTCGCGGCCCACGAGGTGCCCTCCGCCTGGATCGCCCAGACGCGGCCGGGCGGAGTGGTCGTCACGCCGTGGGCAACGTGGTTCTCCCCCGGAGCGCTGCTGCGCCTGGTGGTCCACTGCGACGGGTCGGCCTCGGGCCGGTTCGTGGGCTACGCGCCGTTCATGATGCTGCGCGCCCAGCGCAGCGCCTCCCCGCTGGGCCACTGGCGCGACATCGTGAACGAGGACGACCCCGCCGCCCAGGCCGGGCGCACTCGGACCAACCCGCGGTGGATCGCCCACCGCGACGACGGCTGGCGCCTGGTCGCCGGCCACCTGGTGCCCGGCATCGACTTCGTCTCATTCGAGGCCAAGGACGACTCCGGCGAGGCCAGCGTGTTCGTCTACGACCGCGGCGCCGGCTCGGGGTCCTGGGCGCTGGGCGAGTACGAGCCCGGGCGCGACGACTGGGAGACCAAGGTGTGCGGGTCCCGTGACCTGTGGGCCGAGATCGGGCGCGCTTGGGACGCCTGGCAGCGGGCCGGGCGTCCCGGTCGTGAACGGCTCGGGCTCACCGTCGCCGCCGCCGGCACCCAGGCGCTGTGGGCTGATGCTCCCGGCAACGTGCTCGGGTAGCCGGGCTCAACCGTCCTCGTCTGCGCGCCGAAGGGTTCAGCTGTGACGGAGCGGCAGCGACGCCCGCACCACGTGAGCGACGACGGCGAGCACCGTCAGCACGATCCACGGCACCCCCTCGGGGGCGGTCTCCGCGATCCAGGCGGTCGCGGCCAGGACTAGCGCTCCCCCGCCGGTGACCGCTGCCGCGCGAGACGCGCGGCGGCTCGTGGCTTCGGGGTTCCTCCAGGCGGGGGCGACGTGCGCCGTCACGGCAATCACCGCGAGTAGCCCCCATGGGATTCCCGAGGGGGCGAATGCGGATGCCAAGGTCGCCGCGCCCATGCCCAGGGTCCACCAGACGACTGACTGCGCCACCCGCGCCGCCCTGCTGCCGGGCTG
This sequence comes from Murinocardiopsis flavida, assembly GCF_003014485.1. GTDB lineage: Bacteria > Actinomycetota > Actinomycetes > Streptosporangiales > Streptosporangiaceae > Murinocardiopsis > Murinocardiopsis flavida. The sequence goes on from NZ_PYGA01000016.1 coordinate 144,112, forward strand.
CTGGCTGAGGGCGGAGGCCCAACCGGTGGGTGCCGACGCGGGTGCGGGCTCGGCCGGGTCCGCCACCAGCGCGGGCACGCGGTCCATCAGCGACTCGGCGACCTGCGGGTCGTAGTCGGGGCCGAGGTCGCGGGCGACCGCCAGTGCCGCAGCGATGTCGTCGCGGATCTCCTCGTTGCGGCTGCGCTTGGTGTGCACGGTTCTGCTCCGTGGTGGTAGGGGGCGGGTTTCGGGGACGGCGCCGGGTTCGGCGCCGGAGGGAGCGGGGCGCTGTCACTCACCCGCGAGCTCAAGGGTGACACCCAGCAGCCGACGCGTTTCGGTGACGGGAAATCCCTTGCGGTGGGCGAACCCGTCGGCCCCGGTCGTCTCCCTGACCGCGTCGTGCCAGTAGGCGACGTGCGGCGAGTGGTGTCCGCGCAGTTCCTCCTGCCCGGTGACGAACCGCTCCAATGCGGTGCGCCAGACCGAGGGTTCCTGGGCGAGGAACTCCCTGGCGGCCAGGTCCAGGCGGCTGCACGCGGCGTCGACCGCGCCGGTGCCGAAATCCCCCGGTTTCCTGGCCACGACGCCGCGACGCTCGGGCAGTGCGTTCTCGTCGGGAGCGAGGGAGGGATCGTCATGCAGGAGGCAGGCGTAGACGAGGGCCAGGAATCCGGCGACGCGCCGGTGGTGGCGCGAGGACACGTTCTCATAGCGGTCGATGAGGTTCCACGCGCGGCCCTCGGGCACCCGCGCGGCCTGCTGGGCCCGGTGCCCGCTGCGATCGACGGTGGCGTCCAGCGCGGCGGAGACGCGCCGGTCGTGCGGGACACGGGGGTCGGTGACGGGATCACTGACGTGTTCGAGCCAGGCGTCCAGGCCCGCGGCCCGGACGCCCGGGTGGACGCGGGCCGGGTGCGCGGAGCGGTGATCGCGCCATCGGGCCTCGGCCGGCCCCCACCGGGTGTGGGCGCTCTGGCGGGACATGTGGGCGTGGGCACCGATGTCCTCCCAGGACACGCCGCGGCAGCGGGCGGCCACCACGGCGTCATCGACGGTGGCCGCGGCGACGTCGGCGAGTTCGAGGGCGTCGGTCACCAGGGCTGCGGGGTGGCGTTCGCGGTCGGCCCAGGTCTGGGCCAGGTGGATCGCCTGCCAGGCGAGTCGGCTGGAACGGCCGGAGAGCATGAGCCGGGCGTGGTCGGCTTCGGTGAACGCCTCGATCTCGATGTCGGGCAGGGCCGAGCGCCACGCTCCTTCAAGGGCGGACGGGCGAACGGGGTAACCGCCCTTGGGCCGGTCATCTTCATCGGGGAGGCCGTCGGCGGCGGAAGGAGCGCTGTCCATTACGTCATACTACGGTTGACATGATTGTTGTCAACTACATCCTGACGAGGTCCGTGTGCGGCGCGCGGCACGGCCGCCCAGCGGACGGGCCGACCCTGAAAAGCCGAGAACCCCACCCGGGGGTGCGGGAACCGCTTCGTCATGATCGGCGAACGTCGTCATCAGGGGCCACGGTGGGGTCAATAGCGCGGCCTCCGCCGCACCCTTGACCTCAATCCAACTTGAGGTGCGAGGGTGGGCCCATGCCTACGATCAAGATCGGCACCGGCCCGCCCATGGCCATGGACGAACGGGCCGCCGCCGATGCCCCCGCGCCCGCAGACGCAGCACGCCTGATCGAGGAATCGGGACTGGAATCCCTCTGGGTGCCCGACCTGCTCATCGGCGACGGCACCCCCGCGCTGGAACCCGCCCTGACCCTCGCCGCCGCGGCGGCGGCCACCGAACGGGTGAAGATCGGGTTCAGCGTGCTCGTCGTCCCCCTGCGTCCCGCGCCCTGGCTGGCCGCCCAGGTCGCCACGCTCCAGCACCTCTCCGGCGACCGGCTGCTGCTCGGCGTGGGATCCGGCGGATTTCCCGACGCCCCGTTCTGGCAGGCCCTCGGAGTCCCAGCGAAAGGACGCGGCCGCGCCACCGACGCCGCCCTGGCCATGCTGCCCGACCTGCTCGCGGGCCGGCCCGTCACCGTCGCCGACGGGGCACCGCCCCTCACCCTCGCACCACCCGCCGCGCTGCCACCCGTCCTGGTCGGCGGCTCCGAACACGCCTTCACCCGGGTCCTCGACCACGGCCACGGCTGGTTCCCCTCCCTCATCTCCCCGGCTGACCTGGCGCCCGCCGCCGCACGCCTGCGGGAGCGGGCCGCCGAACGCGGCCAGGCCCCGCCCACCGTCACCGTGGGCGGACACCTCGCCCTGGGCACCGGTCCCGACGCCCGCGCCGCCCACGACGCACTGGTGCGCATGCTCGTCGCCGACTTCGCCATGGCACCGGAGGCGGCGGAGCACGTCCCGATGACCGCCCGCACCCCCGCGGAACTCGCCGACATCTACGCCGCCTACCAGGACGCCGGAGCCGACCGCGTCGTCGCAGGAGCCGACAACGGGGACTGGCGGACCCAACTCGACTTCATCGCCGAGGCCCGCGCCCTCCTGGCCTGAGCACCCCGCCCTCCTAGCAGTGGATCTCCGGCCTGCGGCTTTCCGGAGACTGTCGGGGTGCGGGCTCCGGCGCGGTGCTTCGCAGGCCGGTGCGTCCGGCGCCGTCCCGGGGTCTACCCGTGCCAGGCGGTGCCCTGGGTGAAGCAGCGCACCAGATAGTCCTGCAACGACACCACCACCAGGCGGCGCCGGTCGGTGTCGTGATCCCACACGACGATGCCCGGACCGTAATCGGTGTACACGTAGGCGAACTGCGGCCCCATGTCGCTGTCACCGAAGAACACCAGGTCGTCGAACGGCGCGTACAACTCCACGTAGTCGGGCTCGGCGCGGATGGCGAGGTTGTCGTCGATGATGCGCGCCAGCGGCCACACCACCGCGTCGCCGTAGGTGTTGAACACCCCGTCGACCTCGCTGAGCAGCGCCACCAACTCAAAAGGCAGCGGCAGGCCCAGAGCCTTCTCCGCTTCGTCGAGCATCGCCACATCGGCGCCCGGCGCCAGGTCCGCACCGGGGTAGAGGTCTGCGATCAGTTCACGCCACACACCGTGAATCATCACAGGTCATCGCCGACAACCGAAATCCCCCGGGCGCGTGGCGCGAACAACTCCCGCCCGCCATCCCCGCGCCCGCCCCGCACCGGCGCCGTCGTCCCAGCTCACCACCACTACCGAACCTCAGCGCACCGCCGTGCCCGCCGCCTCGGCGGCACCCGCGCGGGCCAAGGCGTCGGCGCGCTCGTTGCCGGGGTCCCCGGCGTGGCCGCGCACCCACACCCACTCCACCTGGTGCGCCGACGCGGCCTCCTCCAGCCGCCGCCACAGGTCCGCGTTCTTCACCGGGGTCTTGGCGCGGGTCACCCACCCGTTGCGCTTCCACCCCGCCACCCACGACGTGATGCCGTTGCGCACGTAGGTGGAGTCGGTGTGCACCCGCACGGTCTCGGCGCGCCGCAGCGCCTCCAGCGCGGCGATGGCCGCCATCAGCTCCATGCGGTTGTTGGTGGTCGCGGGCTCGCCCCCGCGCAGCTCCTTGACGTGGTCCCCGTAGCGCAGGACCGCACCCCACCCGCCGGGGCCGGGGTTGCCGCTGCACGCACCGTCGGTGTGCACGATGACGACGTGATCGTTGGCCATGGCCGACCAATGTAGCGCCCCGCACCCCCTCATCCCGCCCCCGACCACGATTTGCCCCGAAAACTCCCAGGTCAGCGACGTCCACGCGGGTGGGGCCGGACCGGGAAAGACTGGGCCGGAGCACTCCGCTGCACCCGGAATCCGCCGCACCCGGAAAGGGGCGAACCCGCCGTGGCCCGCACCCGTACCGCCCTGGCCGCCAGCGCCGCACTCGCCGTGACGCTGGGGGTGTGCGCGGGCCCCGCCCACGCCGCCGCTGCCGCACCTGCCGCGCCCGCCGCACCCAAGGCCACCACCAGCCTGTACGTGACGCTGGCCGGGAAGTCCACCAAGACCGCCGGGGAATCCGCGCACACCGCCGGCTGCGCCCAGGGCCGCACCGGCCGCTCCGGGGTGCGGGTGCTGTTCCTGGGCACACAGCAGGGCGCCGACCGGCTCCGCCCGCCCGGCACCAGCGCCAAGTCCACCAAACACGCCCCCGCCTCACTGGTGCCGGTGGTCGCCAAGCACTTCACCGCCGGATTCGCCAAATGCCGCACCGGGGGCGCCACCGCCACCCTCGCCCTCGGGGTCAACAACAAGCAGGACGGCGGCGCCAAGGCCGCCACCGCCGGCGCCCAATGGGCGCGCACCGTGCAGTCCGCCGCGAAGTCCGCCACCAAGACGGTGCGCGTCACCGCCGCCATCGACGCCGAACCCCGCTGGTCCAGCCCGGCGTGGGCGCGCGCCTGGGTGAAGTCCTTCACCGACGCCACCAGCACCCCGCTCTACGCCGCGAACTCCGCCGACGGCTGCCCCTCAAGCCCGAAGGGCGCCAACACCTGCGCCAACAAGTGGACGCTCGCCGATGTGCACTACGTGTCCACCGGCGCGGCCCGCACTGTGCACGCGCTGCCGCAGATCTACCGCACCGACGGCATCCAGGCCCGCCAGTGGGCCACCATCTCCACCTGGGGCGCCCGCAACGGCTCAGGGCCGCTGCGCTTCGCGGGCTCCATGTCCCAGCACGGCGCGTGCGGGCAGCGCAGCGGCTGCGGCCGCACCAACAACACCCCGGCCAAAGCCTGGAAGCAGCTCTACGACGCCCTGAACTCCCGCGCCGAGACCCGCCCGGTCCGCCTGCCCACCGCCACCGACATCCGCTGGCTCTGACCCCGTCCGCCCGGTCGTCGCCGACGTGCGCCGGGCCGCCGCGCGCCGCCCTCCACGACCCGGACGAACCCCGACCGCCCACCACCGGGGTACCGAAGGGACCGAGGCCCGTGTGCTGGGCGCCGCTGACGCCAGCGCCGCCGTCCTGCCTGTTGTTGACCCCCAGGGCGAGGATGGCGGTGGCACCGCCGGTGCCGCGGGGGACGCCGTCCGCGCCCCCCTGCGGGACCGCCCCGGTGAGGCGCGCGACGTGACGGGCAGTGAGGGGAGCGTCGCGGTTGGGTCTTGTCCATCGGGCAGGCGCGCGTCACACTCGCTTCGGACGGCGCCCCCGCCCCCGGGCGCGCCGCAGCGAGCACGCTGGAGGCGACATGGCAGGACTGGAACTGGTGCCCAACGAGGACGCCCCCGACACCCTGCTGGTGGTCGATCCGGGCGCCGGCAGACTCGTGGGCGAGGTCATCCCCAGCGACGTCCACCCCGGGAAATGGCGGGCCGCCGTGGCCGACCCGCGCAACGGCTACAGCTTCGTCCGCGTGAGCTCCTCCGGTGAGGAACTCGTCGACCTCCCGCAGGTCGGCACCGAGACGTTCACCAGCCCGTACGCGGCCAAGTCCGCCATCGAACGCAACCGGATCCTGTAACGGCCCGCCCCCTTCGCCCGCCTGATGTAACGCGTGCGAGGGCGTTCTTGACGGCCCTGGTGTCCTGGGGATCTGCGCCTCGCACGGGCCTGTCCGCCCTGTGCGCAGGTTCGCCCAGGGGATCTGCGCCGCGTCCACACCGCGCGCGGGGCTGCGGACCCCGCGCGGTCGGGCCGGGCACGTCCGACGCCCAGAGAACACGCGCCCCCACTGCGGGTTGGTGCGGATGTGGGGGTGGGGGCGGGCCGCGAACCCGGCCTTCAGCGCCCCCGTTGCCGCCGGTGCCGCTATCCCGGCCCCGGGGCACTTGCCGGGCCGTCTGCGGCGGGGTCGCGCGCGAACACCTCGGTGAGCAGCCGGACGAGCAGCCCAGCGTCGGCGTCGAAGGCGACGTGCGCGTTGGGGGTGCCCCGGCTGTCGGGCCGGGTGTCCACCACGGTGCGCCCGACCGTCAGCGGACCGGCCGTGTCGACGGCGACCGGGAGGTGGCGGGTGGTGACGACGTCGGGCTCCACGAGGTAGGCGGTGCACACCACGTCGTGGACCGGCGCGGCACCCCCGCAGGGCGCGGCCGCGCCGTAGGCGTCGATGCGGCGCCCGATGAACCGCGCGGCCGCGGTACCGGCCGGGGTCCCCAGGTCCGCCAACCGCGCGCACGCGGCGCGCGTGACCAGCGCCCGGTGCGTCGCGTCGAGCGGCACGAGGGTGAGGCGGCGAAACCCGGCCGTCAAGACCACATGCGCGGCCTCGGGATCGGCCCATACGTTGAACTCCGCCGAGGCGGTCACGTTCGCCTCGGCGTGCCCGCCGCCCATGACGACCACCTCGTCGACGGCCTCGGTCAGGGACGGGTCGATCGCTAGCACCGTGGCGATGTTGCTCAGCGGACCCACCGGCACCAGGGTCAGCGGCTGGGTCGTGGCCCGCAGTGTCTCCACGAGGAATTCCACGGCCCCGCCCGCGCGGGACGTGCTGCGCGCGGGCGGGATCGGCAGGGTGCTGCCGTGCGGATCATCGTCGGAGTCGCGCTCGAAATGCCGGGCCGACGGAAACCCCGCACGGACGATCGGCCGCGGCAGGCCCGCGAACACCGGCACCTCGGACCGCCCGATCCAGTCCAGGACGCGCAGGGTGTTGTCCATGGTGTTCTCCAGCGGCACGTTGCCGTTGACCGTGGTGACCGCGAGAAGGTCGATCCCGGGGTGCAACGCGGCGAACATGATGGCGACGGCGTCATCGGTCCCGGTGTCCACATCGAGGATGACCTTGCGCCCCACCGACACCACCCCATCGACCCGCACGGCACCGATCGGCCCCGACCAACCGCGACCCTAGCCCGTGCCGCACCCGGGGTCGACCGCGGCCCGACATCATCCGCCGAACGGGGGTCGCACAAGGGGCGGGTGGACCCTGCCGCGCGGCGGCCACCCGCAGCCGGCCCCGCCCCGCAGTGGCCCGGACCCGCCCCCATCAGCCCCGGGCCCCCGCTCGGGAGCCCGCTCCCGCCCGGCCCCTCACCCCCGCCCGATGTAGGGCATCGCCGTCGCCATCAACGTCATGAACTGCACGTTCGCGCCCAACGGCAGCGACGCCATGTGGCGCACCGCCTCGCCCGCGTGCGCCACGTCGAACGACGGCTCACCCCCCGCACCCGCGCCCGGCCCCGCGGTCAACCCCTCCGTCAACCCCGTCGCGGCGTTGCCGATGTCGATCTGCCCGCACGCGATCCCGAACGGCCGCCCGTCCAACGACAGCGACTTCGTCAACCCCGTCACCGCATGCTTGGTCGCCGTGTACGCGATCGACCCCGGACGCGGCGCATGCGCCGCCACCGACCCGTTGTTGATGATCCGCCCGCCCCGCGGATCCTGCGCCCGCATCACCGCGAACGCCTCCCGCGCGCAGTAGAACGCCCCCGTCAGATTCACCCCCACCGCCTCCTCCCACACCGCGTCGGACACCTCGTCCACCACCGCCGCGCCCGGCATCACCCCGGCGTTGTTGAACAGCACATCCACCCGCCCCCGCCACTCAACCGCCGCAGCGAACAACGACCGCACCGCCCCCGCATCAGCCACATCCGTGGGCACCGCCACCGCCGCACCCCCCGCGGCCTCCACCGCCCCCACACACTCCGCCAACGGGCCCCCGCGCCGCCCCGCGGCAACCACCGCGAACCCCCCGGCGCCCAACGCCACCGCCGCCGCCCGGCCGATCCCGCTCCCGGCCCCCGTCACCACCGCGACACCCCGAACACCCACGACCGCACCCCCGCCACACCGCCCGGCACCGACCCCCACACCCTAGAACCCGCCGCCCCACATCCCCGGGGACACCGCCCCTCACCAGGCGGTGGACGTAGCACCACTGCGACCACGCCCACCCGCAACGCACAATGGAACAACAGCACACCGCGAACAGCACACGGAGAGAGCCCACCGATGCCCCAAATCCACTACTACCGGGCCAGCCGCACCCGCCTGCTCGCCTTCTCCCTGCTGTTCACCGTGCTCTCCGTCACCGGAACCGTCCTCCTCGCCCTCACCCTCCTCGCCGGCTTCCTCTCCGCCATCTGGCTCGGCCTGCCCCTCCTCGTCCTCGTCGCCACCCTCATCCGCCGCTACACCGGCGCCGTCCGCCGCATCCTCGGCGAATTCCTCCCCGACGGCCCCATCCCCTCCCCCTACCGGCCCACCAACAACACCACCCTGCGCCGCCGCATCAGCAGCACCCTCACCGACCCCGCCTACTGGCGCGACCTCGCCTGGCTCGCCCTCAACGCCACCGTCGGCCTCGTCATCGCCGCCGTCCCCGCCGCCCTCTTCGCCGCCGCCCTCGACAGCGTCGCCGGCCTCTACTACCACCAGTTCCTCACCGACCCCTGGATCGTCGCGGTCCACATCACCTCACCCCTCGCCGCGATCCTCCTGCTCCCCCAAGCCGCCGTCCTGTTCTTCCTCTTCTGGCTCCTCGCCCCGCCCTGCCTCACCGCCTACGCCCGCCTCTCCCGCCTCCTCCTCGCCCCCACCGAGACCATGCGCCTGTCCGCCCGCGTCACCCACCTCGCCACCTCACGCGCCGAAACCATCGACGCCCAAGCCTCCGAAGTCCGCCGCATCGAACGCGACCTCCACGACGGCGCCCAAGCCCGCCTCGTCTCCCTCGGCATGAGCCTGGGCATGGCCGAGGACATGCTCGAACGCGACCCCCAGACCGCCCAACGGCTCCTCACCGAAGCCCGCGAATCCACCCGCGTCGCCCTCACCGAACTCCGCGACCTCGTCCGCGGCATCCACCCGCCCGTCCTGGTCGAACGCGGCCTCGACGGCGCCGTCCGCGCGTTCGCCGTCGCCCAACCCATGCCCATCACCGTCGACATCGACCTCCCCGGCCGCCCCGCCGACCCCGTCGAATCCGCCGCCTACTTCGCCATCGCCGAAATCCTCGCCAACACCCTCAAACACGCCAACGCCGACCGCGCATGGGTCCGCATCAACCACGGCCGCGGCCGCATGGTCATGGTCGTCGGCGACAACGGCACCGGAGGCGCCACCGCCGCCCCCGGCACCGGACTCGACGGCATCCGTCGCCGCCTGTCCGCCTTTGATGGGACGATGAGCCTCGTCAGCCCGAAGGGCGGGCCGACCATCGTGACCATGGAGTTGCCGTGCGTGTTGTCATCGCCGAAGACCTCGCCCTCCTCCGCGACGGATTGATCCGCCTGCTGGAAGCCAACGACTTCGAAGTCGCCGCCGCCGTCGAAGACGGCCCCTCACTCCTCACCGCACTCCTCGACCACCGGCCCGACGTCGCCGTGGTCGACGTACGCCTGCCCCCCACCTTCACCGACGAAGGACTCCAGGCCGCCATCGAAGCCCGCAAAAAAGTCCCCGGCCTGCCCGTCCTCGTCCTCAGCCAGCACGTCGAACAGCTCTACGCCCGCGAACTCCTCTCCGCAGGCGGATCCGGCGTCGGCTACCTCCTCAAAGACCGCGTCTTCGACGTCGGCCAATTCGTCGACTCCGTCCGCCGCGTCGCCGCCGGCGGCACCGCCATGGACCCCGAGGTCATCTCCCAGCTCCTCGCCATCCAAGACAGCGCCGGCCCCCTCGCCAACATCACCGCCCGCGAACGCGAAGTCCTCGGCGAAATGGCCGAAGGCCGCTCCAACTCCTCCATCGCCGCCCGGCTCTTCGTCACCGAAAAAGCCGTCAGCAAACACATCAACTCCATCTTCACCAAACTCGACCTGCCGCCCTCCCCCGACGACAGCCGCCGCGTCCTCGCCGTCCTCGCCTACCTCTCCGCCGAACAGCACCGCTGAACGCGGCCCCTCACCGCGGCGGCCCCGCCGCCCCCCGATACATCGCGTCGATCTCCTCGGCGAACGCCCGCTCCACCTCCGCCCGGCGCAACCCCCCCGACGCCGACACCAACCCGCTATGCACCCCGAACTCCTCCGGCAGCACATGGAACACCCGGATCGCGGCCTCCGCATCCACCTTGGCGTTCGCCGCCCGCACCGCCGCAGCCACCTCACCGTGCAACGCCGGCTCCGCCGCGACCTCCTCCAACGGCATCGACAACGGCCGCCCGTTCACCAACCGCCAATACTCCACCTGGTCGCGGCCCAACATCACCAACGCCCCCGCACACGGCCGCCCCCGCACCATCACCAGCGCCTGCGCGATCAACGGATGCGCCACCAGCGCCGCCTCCAACACCGCCACCGGATCCACCGCAGCAGCGGCAGCGGCCGGAACGGCAGGCACCCCGCCGGTCGCCGGACCCCGCCCCGGCCCAGGCCCCCCGCCCGCAGCCGCCCCCACCGTCAAAAACCCCGCGTCGTCCAGGCTCCCCACGACCCCCGTCGCCAACCAGCCCTGCCGAAACGCCCGCTCACTCGCCTCCGGCGCCCGAAAATACCCCGAGAACACCGACGCGCCCCGCACATGCACCTCACCCTGGCGCGACAACCGCACCTCCATCCCCGGCGCCGGCCGCCCCACCGTGCCCACCCGCCGGTTCGCCCCCACGTTGAACGTGACCGCGCCCCCCGCCCGCACCACACCGAACGCCTGCACCACCGGCACACCCGCACCCCCGTAGAAATGCGTCAACCGCGGCGCCAACTCACCCCCCGCACACACCGCGAACGCCACACGCCCGCCCAGCTCCTCCCGCACCCGCACGAACGCCCACTCGTACATCCGCCGCGAGAACCGCCGCCACGCACCCCCGCGCCCATCACGGTCGAACTCCACCGCATGCCGCACCGCATTCGTGAACGTGTGCAGCACATCGGAGCCCTCCTCCCGCGCCTGCGCCAACTCCGCCGCATACACCGCCTCCAACAACCCCGGCGTACACACCAGCACCCGCGGACCGAACGACCGCACCTCCGCCAACCGCGACCGCACACCCCTCGACGCCAACCCCACCCGCACCCGCGCCACCACACACGCCAACAGCACCGAATGCCCGAACGTCCCCGCCAACGGCAACCCCAACAGCGCGTCCGGCTCCGCCACCCCCTCCACCATCGGCCCCACCGCACGCACCGCCGACTCCGCCGCCGCCAGCAGACTCCCATGCGTGAACACCGCGCCCAGCTCCCCACCCGCCGTCGTCACCGGGTACACGATCGCCGCAGGATCACTCCGCGACGTCTCCTCACGCCGCAACAACACCGCCGACGGATCCATATACGCACCCGTCCGCACCACCTGCTCCAACTCCCCCGGGCCCCGCTCACCCAGCACCGGACTGCGCCCCAACTCCGGCAACTCACGCCCCGCCACCGCCACCACACCCGCATGGCGACGCGACTCCACAATCACCCGCGCCGGACGGCAATCCAACAGGATCCGATGCAACCGGGCCCCCGAACACCCCGAATGCACCGGAACCAGCACACCCCGCACCGCCCACACCGCGAACGCCACCACCGGCCACTCATACCGGGTCGAACACACCAGCACCACACGGTCGCCCGGCGCGATCCCCGCCGCGATGAACCCCTTCGCCAACGCCGTCACATCACGCAGAAACCGCGACCACGACACATCGACCCACCCCGCGCCGTCCTCGCCGTCCTCCCACCGCGCGAACGCCGCCGCACCCGACGCCGCCTGAGCATTGACATACGGCAGATCGCCCAGACCCAGAACCCCGGACGCATCAGGCTGCGGCATCGAGCCCACTCCTCAACAACAGCGAGGGGACGGCCGAGGCGCCCCCCAGCTACCCCGACCGCCCCGCCGACAAGCAGATCACCCGATTCTGCCCTACCGCACACCCAATCCCGCACCCGGGCGAACCCCGCCCACCAGCCCGCCGATCAACGCGCCGCCACATGGCGCACCCGCGCCGCCACACCCGCGAACACCGCCACCGCAACCACACCGGTCGACGCCATCACCACCACCATCGACCCCAGACTCGGCTGACCACTCGCCGTCAACCCCGCCATCGCGGCCAAACCCCCGCCCACCGCGAACTGCAACGAACCCACCAGCGCCGACGCCGTCCCCGCCACCGAACGCGGCTGCGACGAAATCGCCAACGTCGTCGCATTCGGGAACACGAACCCCACGCTGAACATCATGAAACAGAACACCGCCGTCAACGACACCAGGCTCGCCCACCCGGTACCCCACAGCACACCCAGCACGGCCACCGCCGACAACGCACCCGCCAACCCCGCAGCCAACCGCCGCGGCGTCGACACCCGACCGATCAGCGCCGCATTCACCTGCGTCCCCGCGATCATCCCCACCGTGTTCACCGCGAACATCCAACTGAACTGCTGCGGACTCGCACCGAACTCGTTCTGCGACACGAACGAGAACGCCGAAATGTAGGTGAACATCATCGCGAAACTCAACGCCAACGTCAGCGTCGGACCAATGAACCGCGCATCACGCAGCAGCATCACCAACGTCGACCCCAACTGCCGCGCACCCCGCGCCTGACGCTGCTCCCGCGGCAGGCTCTCCGGCAGCCACAACAGCACCACCACGAAACTCACCGCGGAAACCGCACCCAACACCACAAAACTCAACTGCCACGGACCCACCAGCAGCAACTGCCCGCCAAGAATCGGCCCCAACATCGGCGCCAACCCCGTCACCAGCATCAACCGCGAAAAGAACCGCGCAGCCCCATCACCGTCGAACAAATCCCGCACCACAGCACGCGAAATCACCGCACCCGCGGCACCCGCCACACCCTGCACAAACCGCAAACCCACAAACACCGGCGCCGACGGCACCAACACACACGCCAACGACGCCACCGTGAACACCGCCACCCCGATCAACAACGGAGTACGACGCCCCCACGCATCACTCATCGGCCCGATGAGCAACTGCCCCGCGCCCATCCCCACCATGATCGCCGTCAGCGTCAGCGCCACCTGCGCCTCAGACGCCCCCAAATCCGCCGCGATCTGCGGAAACGCAGGCAGATACAGGTCAGTCGCCAACGGGCCGGTCGCCGTCAGCGTCCCCAGCACCAACACCAACAACGCCACAGCGCGCCGCGACCGCGGCGGCGCACCCGCATCGGCACGGCCGGCACCCCGGGCAGCGGAACGAGACAGGACAGGGGAGGACACAGGACTCCTTCACGGAAATGAAAAGCAAGCGAAAGCAACGGAAGACAACCCATGACCCCGCCACCACATCAAGCCAACACCCCAACACCCCACCCGAAATCCCCAAACCACCGAAATCCCACCGTGATGTCCGTTACCTCGAAAAACCCGGAAACCCCTTTGACAAAGGGGACCCCACTCCGCGCCACAACCCGAACTGCACGACCACGGACACGAACCCATCACAGCCCTCAACGCCATTGACGTAACCCGTGCGACGGCGATCCCACGACCCCGCCGAGCAGGACCACGGGGGTGTGCGGCACGGCCCGGCGCCGGGCGACACCGCCAGCCGCACCGGCCGCACCCCGCAGGCCCTAAGCTGAACCCCGTGCTCACCGAGGTCACCGCCACCCGCTACGTCACACCCCTGCGCGAAGGCGGCTCACTACCCGGCATCGTCGAAGCCGACGACGACGGCACCTACGTCGCCAAATTCCACGGCGCCGGCCAGGGCCGCAAAGCCCTCATCGCCGAGATCATCTCCGGCGAACTCGCCCGCCGCCTCGACCTCCCGGTCCCCGACCTCGCACTCATCACCATCGACCCCCTCATCGCCCGCGCCGAACCCGACGAAGAAGTCCAAGAACTCCTCAAAGCCAGCGCCGGCCGCAACCTCGCCATGGACTTCCTCCCCCGCGCCCTCGGCTACGACCCCCTCACCCACGGCATCGACCCCCGCCTCGCCGGCCGCATCCTCTTCTTCGACGCCTTCGTCGGCAACGTCGACCGCTCCTGGCGCAACCCCAACATGCTCCTCTGGCACCGCGAGCCCTACCTCATCGACCACGGCGCGACCCTGATCTTCCACCACAACTGGGCACGCACCCCCGCACCCACCAAGCCCTACGACGCATCCGACCACGTCATGGCGCACGCCCACCCCGACCTCGCCGCCGCCGACACCGACCTCGCCCCCCGGCTCACCCCCGCACTCCTCACCGAGGCCATCGACCTCGTCCCCGACGAGTGGCTCACCGACGAACCCGGGTTCACCGGCCCTCAGCACGTGCGCGACGCCTACCTAAACCACCTCAGCGCCCGCGCCGCCGACCGCTCCTGGCTGCCCGAGGTGACCCCGTGACCGCCGCCCCCCGCACCCCCTACGAGTACGCCGCACTGCGCGTCATCCCGCGCATCGAACGCGGCGAGCAGATCAACGCCGGCGTCATCCTCTACTCCCAGAGCCACGACTACCTCGCCGCACTGCACCACCTCGACACCCACCGCCTGCACGCCCTCGACACCGCCGCCGACGCCGACGGCATCCGCGCGGCCCTCGACGCCATCAGCACCGTGTGCCGCGGCGAGCCCGGCCAGAGCGCCGCCTGCGACGCCGACCAGGGACGCCGCTTCCGCTGGCTCACCGCCCCCCGCAGCACCATCGTGCAGGCCGGCCCCATCCACACCGGGCTCACCGCCGACCCCGCGGCCGAACTCCGGCGGCTCCTGCGCGTCCTCGTCCTGCCGACCGGCTGAACCGCCCGCACACGCGGCGCACACGGCCCTGAAGCGCATATGCGCGCCTTGGTATATTAAAGGCGTGCCCGAACCCTTCACCGTGCTCGCCGAACCCGCCCGCAGGCGCATCCTCGACCTCCTCCTGGAGCGCCCGCGCCTCGTCGGCGAGATCAGCAGGGAACTCGGCATCACCCAACCCGGCACCTCCAAGCACCTGCGCGTCCTGCGCGAAGCCGGGTTCGTCCACGTGCGCGCCGACGCACAGCGGCGCTGGTACGAACTGCGCCCCGCCCCGCTCGCCGACATCGACGCGTGGCTCACGCCCTACCGCCGGCTGTGGAACGACCACCTCGACCTCCTCGAACGCCACCTCGACACCATGGACTCCGAGGGATCCGAGGAATCCGGCTGACCCGCGAGCGCACCCGCGCCGCCGCTCACCCGCGCGCCCGGGTCCGGGCCGCCTCCGCGTGACCGGCACCAGATGGGCGCGCGCCGCCCCCGACACCCGCACGTCCGCGCCGACCGAAACCCCCGCTGTCACTAAACGACGCGATACACCGGTCGGCGCATCTTCCCGCCCCGCTCTCAACGCCTGCCATGGCGGCGTTATAGGAGGTCGGGCGGCTTGCCGCTCGAATTGGTCTTTGCTGTTCTGCTGTGCAGTGCACAGTATCGCCACCTTTACAATGTAGATTCATAAGATGGCGGCCGGGCCGGTATTCGGACCGAAAAGCCGGTGCCGCCCGTCCCCGGCCCTTGCTAGCGTTGCCCCAGGCTGGCCGCGGGACTCCGGTGCGACTTCCGGACACCGCCTATTAAGCGACAGTTTGCAGCTCGCGCCCCCACTCCCCGGCCGGCCCCGCACCCGCCCCGCAGGAGCCCGCATGACCGACACCTTCGCCGACCTCCTCGCCTGCGAAGACATCGTCATGTTCGCCAACGCCGCCATCGCCGGCACCGGGCAGCGCGAGTTCCGCTCCACCGCCGCCGCACAACGCTTCGGCCTGCGCTTCCTGCACGACTACGTGTGCGGCAACTACCGCGACGTCTACACCGCGATGCTCGCCATCGACATCAACGACCACAACGCCGCCACGATCATCCACACCCTGCTCGCCACCTCCGCCCAGGCCACCCCCCAGCAGCGCCGCGCCGAACGCCCCCTCATCGACCGGCGCCTCCGCGGGCTCCCCCCGCAGCGCGCCTACAAGCTCTTCCACGCGCTCCAGCGCGACCGCGTCAACAACCGCCGCACCCGCGCGATCATCCGCGACTACCGCGCCGCCCGGCCCGACCCCGCACTGGACGCCGTGAAGTATCGCGCCGCGCTCAAGGCCGCCACCCGCCACGCCCACCTGCGCCTGCCCGGCGAGTACGGCACCTTCCTCTACGACCCGCTGCGCCCGGCCCGCTATGACACCCCCCTGCTGGAGACCTGGCGCCGCGCCCACTACAGCGCAAGCGCCCTCTACGACCTCCCCCTCACCGTCGCCGAGGGCTTCGCCGCCAAGCACGGCATCGCGCGCACCGACTTCCTGCGCGCCATCGCCCCCGCCGCCACCCGCGGCGAGGCGCTGCGCCTGCAATCCGCCGCCGCGCGGGCCGACGCGCCGGCCCTCCGCGTCGACCTGCACCGGGTCCCCCTCACCCGGCTCGCGGGCTACGTGCTCTCCCTCGACCTGGACGAGCGCGCCCGGCGCCGCGGCGAACTCACCGGCGCGCTCGCCGCCGCAGCGCGCACCGCGGCCGGCCGCCGCGCCGGAACGTGGGGCCGCACCGCCGCCGTCCTCGACGACAGCTACTCCTCGTTCGGCTCCCCCGCCAAGCGCCGCCGCCCGCTCGCGGTCGCGCTCGCCTGCCACTACCTCCTCGACGCGCTGGCCGAGCGCCACACCAGCCACTGGGTGTCGGGCCGCACCGACCCCCTGATGGCCTACCCCCGCGGGTCGAGCCCGCTGGCCGAACGCGTCCTCGACGCGCTGGAGACCGCTCCCCCGCGGCTCATCGTCGTCTCCGACGGCCACGACGACACCCCGGACGTGTGCGCGTCGGTCCTCAGCGCCTGGCGGCACCGCGTCGACCCCGGCCGCGCCACCAGCGTCACCCACCTCAACCCCGTCTTCGACGCCGAGGAGTTCACCCCCGTCCGCCTCTCCCCCGCCATCCCCACCGTGGGCATCCGCGCCGCCGAGAACCTGCCCGCGCTGGTCGGGCTCGCGCGGTTCGCCGAAGGCACCTCCGGCCTCCACGACCTGCGCAGCCACCTCGCCGACCAGGTGGAGCGCTACCTCGCCGACAGCGGAGACCCCCGGTGAGCCCCCTGCCCGGCCTGCGCACCGCCGCCGCCCAGGTGTGGGGCGGCATCCGGCTCGTCCCCCTGATCCGCGACGAGCCGATCACCGACCTGCGGCTGCACGCCCGGATCGACGACGCCGACCTCACGGTCAGCCGCACCCGCGACGGCGGCCCCTACCTCGCCTACGTGCCGCACGCCTACGTCGCCACGTGGGCGGCAGGCGGCGCGCCCGCCGCGGCGTTCGGCACCCAGATCATCGACTCCGGCACCGCGCCGGACGCCGTCACCATCCGCGTCCACCAGCGCTTCGTGCAGCGCGAGGCCCGCTCGCGGCTGCGCTTCCTGCCCCTGCACCTGGCCATGGAGGGCTACCTCGCCCTGCACTTCGGCGGGCCGAGCGTCGTCTGGCCCGAATGGTCCAAGCAGGCGGTCCGCGCCGGTCTGTCGCCGCGCGCCGAGCGCTCCTATTCGGGGCACCACATCGCCGACCTGGAGGAGGCCCTCCGCGTCTTCGAGATCCTCCCCGGCCAGTGCGGCGTGGTCGTGTACGTAGGCGACTCCCCCGCGACCGCGTTCGCCGTCCCGCACCCCGACGACTACCGCGCCCTGCACCCGACCCTGCTCCTCGACATGTACGGCGAACTCGTCTTCGTCAACGGGCTGCTCGGCCCCCGCGCCGCGCCGCTGCACACCCCGTTCGACCACCGCCGCGTCGGCGGCATCGCCGACCTGCGCGCCGTCCTGGCCGAGCAGCGCCGGGCCTGGGCGGAGTTCCACGACACCCTCATGGCCGGGTCGCTGCGCATCACCGACGAGCACACCGTCGACCACGTCTACTCCGCGGGGAACTACCGGCTGGAGCGCTTCCTGCCGCCGTTCCGCCCCAAGGCCGAGAACCACATCGGCGAGCGGATCGTCGCCGCCGACGGCACCGTCGCCTACCTCAAGACCTTCCGCCTCTCCGAGAACCAGGTGAAGCGGGGCTACGTCCTGGCGGCCCTCGCGGCGCACGACTGGCGGCTCGACGCCGCGGCCGACGCCTTGGGCACCGACCGCGGCGGCCTCGTGGCCCGCCTCGACCGGCTCGGGTTCGGCAACCTCCTCCGCCGCGACCTCCGCGACCGATTCGCCCGCCGCCGTTGACCGGGACGGCCCTCGTCCCGGCCCGGTCGACCGGGACGAGGGGACGCCGCTGGGCGGGCGGGGCCGGGCCGAAACCGCGTGACAGCCCGCGGGCCCGGCGCCGATGATGGGCGGATGGCGCGCCTGCACGACATCGTCTTCGACTGCTCCCACCCCGCTGCCGCGGCCCGCTTCTGGGCGGCGGCCCTGGACGGCTACGCCGTGGCCCCCTACGACGACGAGGAGCTCGCGCGGCTGCGCGCCCTGGGCATCACCAGCACCGAGGACGACCCGACCGTTCTCGTGGAGCCGGCGGGCGGCGGGCCGCGGCTGTGGTTCCAGCGCGTGCCCGAGGCCAAGCGGGTGAAGAACCGCGTGCACCTGGACCTGCTCGCGGTGGACCTGGAGGCGGAGATCCGCCGCCTGACCGGTCTCGGCGCGACCGTTCACGCCCGCCACCTGGACCCCGTCGTCCTGGCCGACCCCGAAGGCAACGAGTTCTGCCTCGGTCGGGCGGACTGACGGCGGCCCGGCCGCCGCTCCGCGACCCCGACGGCCGCCGCCGGGCCCCGGTGGTGGCATCAATGGGAGGCTGCGACGTCCGCCGACGTGTTCGGACAACACCTGCGGCTGACTCAACCGGGGGGACGGCGATCAGAATCATCAACACCAGGCACAGTGAAGGGCGGGGCGCAATCCCCCGCCCTTCACTGCCGAACGAGCCCTGAGTAACGCCACTGGCCGTTCGGTTGCTGCTCAAGCCCCGACGTGGCGCCGGCGGCCCTACGATGCTGTGTCATGCAACAGACCCGCCTCGACACTGCCCGGATCCGGGCGGTGCACCGGGTCATCGACCCGATGTTCCTCGACACTCCTCTGTACCGCTGCGAGGCGCTGGAGCCCGAACTCGGTTGCACGGTGAGCATCAAGCTCGAAACAGCCAACCCGGTCCGCAGCTTCAAGGCCCGCGGCACCGAGCTCGTCGCGAGCCGACTCGTCGACCACGGCCCGCAAGCTGCGGTGTGCGCCAGCGCGGGCAACCTCGGCCAAGCCCTCGCCTGGTCCGGGCGCGGCCGAGACCTCGACGTCACCGTCGTGGCATCCCGCTCCGCTACCGCGGCAAAACTCGACCGCATCCGCGCGCTGGACGCCAGGTTGGAACTGGTGGACGGCGACCACGAAACGGCGCGCGAACGGGCCGCGGCCATCGCGCGCCGCGACGGCATCCGCCTGGTCGAGGACAGCCTGGACATCGAGACCTGCGAGGGCGCGGCGACCATCGGCCTGGAACTGGTCGAGGCCGCACCGCCGTTCGACGCCGTCCTGATCGCTCTGGGCGGCGGGGCACTGGCCACCGGCGTGGGCCATGTGGTGAAGGCATTGGCACCCGGAGTCGAGGTGATCTGCGTCCAGCCGCGGGGCGCTCCGGCGATGACGCGTTCCTGGCACCAGCGGCGCGTCGTCACCACCGACTCCACCCACACCATCGCCGACGGCGTCGCCGGCCGGCGTCCCATCCCCGCCGTTCTGAACGACCTCCTCCTGGTCGCCGACGATGCCGTCCTGGTGCACGAGGCGTCGATCACCGCCGCCATGCGAGTACTCCTCGACCAGGCCGGCCTCATCGTCGAGCCGTCGGCCGCGCTCGGCATCGCCGCGATCCTCGAAGACCGTGACCGCTTCGCCGGCCGACACATCGTCACCATCGTGTGCGGAAGCAACGTCGACATGGACGCCTACCACCGCTGGGTCGGCACGGCTCCCGTCCACGGGTCGTGACGATCGCAGGACCCTGGCCGGCCCGTCCCCACCGAGCTCCGGGACGCCCGGGAGCGGCCTCAGGCGAGGCGGGCCGCGTACCCGCGGCGCAGCTCCTCGGTGCGCTCTTCGGGCCATGGGCAGCGGACGTCGCCGTGGACCGCGGCGAAGAGCACCTCCAGCAGGACCTGGCCGGCGGCGAGCGCGACCGGCACGACGTCGGCCGCGTCGGCGGGGACCGTCTGGGTGACCACCATGCGGCAGCCGATCGGGTCCTGGACGGCCAGGTCGTAGCGCACCCGCCCCGCCGGGGCGCCGTCGCCGCCGAGCCAGGTGTACTCCAGGACCCGGGCGGGCTCCAGGGCGGTCACCGTGCCGGGGGTCTGGTAGCCGTGGGTGAACGTGATGGGCGGCGCCTGCCCGAGGGCGGGTTCGTCGCCTTCGGTGAGGAACCCCCACACCTCCTCCGGGCTCTGCACGAAGTCGCGCTCGAAGCGCACCACGTACCCGTCGCCGCCTTCGGTGACGGTGCCCTCGGCCAGGCCGAAGTCCTCGATGTACTGCTCGGCCAGCGCGAACCACCAGGTGCCTTCGAAGGACTCGGTGCGCCCGTCGAGCCGGGCGTCGAGCGCGCGCAGGCAGCCGTGCCAGCCCGCGGCCTGGCGGGCAGCGGAGGCGCGGTCGCCCCAGGTCCCCGAGCCGCCGAGGGCGTGGGTGAACACCAGTCGGCAGCCCGGCCCGTCGGGCAGCAGCTCGAAGCGCAGGACGGAGTCGTCCCAGGAGAAGGAGAACACCTTGAGCGGGTCGAGTTCGAGGATCTCGCCGTCCTCGTGCAGGGCCTCCTCGTCGGGGTCGGCGTCCTCGAAGACGAAGCGGATGGGCGCGCCGACGCGCTGCTCGGCGTGCAGGACGGCGGGGAACCAGTGGCGCATCTCGGCGGGGTCGGTGATGGCGCGCCAGACGGTCTGCCGCGGGTGCGCGAAGCGGCGTTCGAACCGCAGCACCGGTCGGCCGTCCGTGATCTGCATGGTCGCTGGCGCCTCGTCCACGAGGGGTCCCTTCGCCGGGTCGGGCGGGTGGCGGCGGCCGTCCACCCGGGACCCGAAAATACCTGAACGGCTATATGCCTGCAAGTGCATCAATGGGTGGCGGGGGTCTCCATCGGCCCCGCACCGCGCCGGCGGCGCCGACGCGGTGCGGGAGGTGCGGTGGCCCGGCCCCCCCTGGTGTCCGGGCCACCGCTCAGGGCGCGGTCACACCGTGGCCGAGACCTCGACCTCGATGTTGCCGCGGGTGGCCTTGGAGTAGGGGCAGACCTGGTGCGCCTTCTCCACCAGCTCGGTGGCCTGGGCCTGGTCGAGGCCCGGCAGGGACGCCACGAGCTTCACGGCGAGGCCGAAGCCGTCGCTCTTGATGACGCTGACCTCGGCGTGCACGGACGACTGCGCGGCGTCGGCACCGGCCTGGCGGACGACGTTCTTCAGCGCGCCGTGGAAGCAGGCGGCGTAGCCGATGGCGAAGAGCTGCTCGGGGTTGGTCCCCGGGCCGTCGTCGCCGCCCATCCCCTTGGGCACCGACAGGTCGACGGTGAGCCGCTCGTCGTCGGTGTAGCCCTTGCCCTGGCGGCCGGCGCCTTCGGCGGTGGCGTTGGCGGTGTAGACGACTGGCATGGTCACGACCTCTTCCTCTGGTGGACTTCGGTGGGGCTGCGGTCACCGGCCTCCGCGCGCAGCCGGGCGGTCGCATCGGCCGCCGACGCGGTGATCCGGTCGAGCCGCACGCGCAGCTCGTCGGCTTCGCCCAGGGTGAGGCCCGTCGCGGCGAGCACGGCGTCGGGGACGCGCTCCGCTTCGCCGCGCAGGGTACGGCCCTCGGCGGTCAGCGCGATCTCCACGACGCGCTCGTCGGCCGCGGAGCGGACCCGACGCACCAGGCCCGCGGTGTCGAGCCGCCGCAGCAGCGGCGACAGGGTGCCGGAGTCGAGCCGCAGCGCCTCGCCGAGTTCGCGCACCGCCACGGGTTCGCGCTCCCACAGGACCAGCATCACGAGGTACTGCGGATAGGTGAGCCCGAGACCGGCGAGCAGCTCGCGGTAGAGCCCGGTGAACGCGCGGGATGCGGCGTAGACGGCGAAGCAGAGCTGGCGGTCGAGCGCGAGGTCGTCGCCGGGTCGGTCCATGCGCTCCTCCTCGTGCTCTCCGTGCTCCGCAAATGAGCGTAGCACAACTTAATTGCGCACAACCGACTTTGGGCGCGGCGCGTCCGCCAGTGCCACCACGTCACGGGTTCACCCGCACATTCGTCACGTCGGAACGGTGACGCGGTCCCACTGCCCGAGGGCGGCCCCGATGGGCGACGGTGGCGTCATGGGCCCGGAGCGCCGCCGCGACCGAGCGCGGCGCCCGATCCCCGCACCCCCGAACCGCCGATCGCCGCACAGGCGAACCAGGAGACCACCGCCATGACGACCGCCCCTACCGGCGAACCGCTCTCGAACACCGGGACCGCGGTGCGTTCGACGCCGGTCGCCGAACGCGTCCTCGCACCCGACCTCGCCCGCGGCATGATGCTGCTGCTGATCGCGCTGGCCCATGTGCCGTGGTTCATCTACGACGCGCCCACCGGCTTGGCACTGCTGCACCCCGCCGACGGCTCCCTCGCCGACCGGATCGCCCAGGCCCTCACCCTGATCGTCGTGGACGCCCGGACGCACACCATGTTCGGCTTCCTCTTCGCCTACGGCATCGGTCAGATGTACGCCCGGCAGAGGGCGGGCGGGACGCGCGCGGCGGACGCCCGCCGGCGCCTGCGCCGGCGCCACCTGTGGCTGCTCGCCTTCGGCGCGGTGCACGCCCTCCTGCTGTGGCAGGGCGACATCCTGGGGACCTACGGCCTGATCGGCCTCATCATGATGCCGCTGTTCTTCAACCGCAGCGACCGCACCCTCAAGATCTGGATCGTCGTCCTCCTGGTCGCGGGGGCCCTGATCAGCGCCGTCACGATCGCCTCGGCGGCCCTGGCACCCACGGCGGAGTCCGCGACGGCGGCGGCCGACCTGCAACGGCTCAGCATCGCCGAGACCGGCTACCTGGCGTCCGCCGCGATCCGCTTCCCCACCTGGGTGTTCGCGCTGGTCAGCGGCGTGGCCACGCTCGCACTGCCGACCGCGTTCCTGATCGGCCTCCTCGCGGCGCGGCACCGGATCCTGGAGGAGCCGGCGCGCCACCTGCCGCTGCTGCGCCGGGTCGCCGTCGCCGGAATCTCCATCGGGTGGGCCTCGGGAGCGGTGCTCGCCCTCCAGCACGTGGGCGCCGTCGACATCGGCTACGAGGCGGTGCTCACCACGGTGCACTTCTACACCGGCATCTTCACCGGGGTCGGCTACGCCGCGCTCTTCGGCCTCATCGCGCACCGCATCGGCACGCGCGGGGCCCGGGGCCTGCTGCCGGTCCGGGCGCTGGTGGCACTGGGCCGCCGCTCCCTCAGCGGCTACCTCGCCCAGTCGCTGGTGTTCGCCCCGTTCCTGGCGGCCTGGGGCCTGGGGCTGGGTGTGCACCTGTCGAGCTGGTCGGCGGCGCTCGTCGCCATCGCCACCTGGGCGGCCACCGTGGCGGCGGCGCTGCTGATGGACCGCGCGGGCGTGCGCGGCCCGGCGGAGACCCTGCTGCGCCGACTGACCTACCGCCCGTCGGCCCGCCGGACGCGCGCCGCCGGGACGTCCTAGGCAGGCGCTGCCGTTGCCGCCGCCGGGCGCCCGTGCGGCGGCCGGCCGCGGCAACGGCAGCTGGGAATGAAAACAGTTATCATTGTGTTCCCAGCATCACGAAGCGCACCCGTCCGCCACCCGAGGAGGCCCTGTGGCACGCAGTGAACTCCGCCCGATCGTCCGGCTGCGGTCCGCCGCCACCGGCTACACCTACGCCACCCGCAAGAACCGCCGGAACACGCCCGACCGGCTCGTCCTGCGCAAGTACGACCCCGTGCTGCGCGGCCACACCGAGTTCCGCGAACAGCGCTGACCGGCACCGACCCGACAGGAGCACCCCGCAATGAAGAACGGCATCCACCCCGACTACCGCCCGGTCGTCTTCCGCGACCGCGGCGCCGACTTCGCGATCCTCACCCGGTCGACCGCGACCTCGACGAACACCGTCGAATGGGAGGACGGCCGCACCTACCCCGTCATCGACGTGGAGATCTCCGCAGCCAGCCACCCGTTCTACACCGGCAAGGGCCGCGTCATCGACACCGCCGGCCGGGTCGAGCGGTTCCGCCGCCGCTACGCCGGGTCCTGACCCGCGGCACCACCGCCGCGCCGCACGGCCGCCGCCGTGCGGCGCGCCCTCATTCCACCTCGACCCGAACCGTGTGCCACCCGGACGCGCCGTTGGGGATGGGATCGGCCGCCGCGCCGGTCTGCGGGCGCCCCGACGTGTCGACGGCCCGCACCTGGAGGGTGTGCGGCCCGGGCTCGGCGTCCCACTCCCAGGTCCACTGGCGCCACGTGTCGATCCCCGGCACCTCGGCGAGCTCCGCGTCGCGCCACTCCCCGCTGTCCACGCGGGCCTGCACCGCCTCGATCCCGCGGCGCTGCGCCCACGCCACACCGGCGACCGCCACCGTGCCCGCCGCCACCGCCGCCCGCGAGGTCGGCACGTCGATGCGCGACATCGTCTTGATGGGCGCCTCCACCGCCCAGCCGCGGTCCGCCCAGTAGGAGCGCTCGTCGGCGAAGCGCGTGACCTTGATGTCGGTCACCCACTTGGTGGCGCTCACGTACCCGTACAGGCCCGGCACCACCATGCGCACCGGGAACCCGTGCTCGGGTGTCAGCGGGTCGCCGTCCATGGCGACGGCGAGCAGCGCGTCGCGGCCGTCCAGCACGGCCTCGACCGGTGTCCCGCAGGTCCACCCGTCCGCCGAGGAGCTGAGTAGCTGGTCGGCGCCCCGCTGCACACCGGCCGCGCGCAGCACCTCCGCCAGGCGCACCCCCAGCCACCGGGTGTTGCCGACGAGGTCGCCGCCGACCTCGTTGGACACGCAGGCCAGGGTCACGTCCGCCTCGACCAGGGGGCGCTTGAGCAGTTCCGCGAAGTCCAGCTCGACCGGCCGGTCGACGAGGCCGTGCACCCGCAGCCGCCACTCGTCCGGCGCGAGCTGCGGCACCGTCAGCGCGGTGTCGATGCGGTAGAACCGGGCCGTCGGGGTGCTGAACGGGCTGATCCCGCGGATCGGCAGGTCGACGCCCTTGGGCAGCGGCGGCAGC
Source organism: Murinocardiopsis flavida (assembly GCF_003014485.1). Lineage (GTDB taxonomy): Bacteria > Actinomycetota > Actinomycetes > Streptosporangiales > Streptosporangiaceae > Murinocardiopsis > Murinocardiopsis flavida. The sequence continues at coordinate 169,096 of NZ_PYGA01000016.1, forward strand.
GGTTTCGCCGGTGCCGGGAGCCGCACCGTGGCGCGCTGCGCGCCGACGTCGGCGCGGGCGAGCAGCAGCCGTCCGATGCCGCCGCCCGCCAGCGCGGCGACGGCGGTCCCCGCACCCGCCAGCAGGAAGCCGCGCCGGGCCGTCGCGGACGCCGCCGTGGGATCCGGTGCCTCTTCCATCGCCGCGGGCTCCGGTGCCGGTCCCGCCGCCGCGGACCCCGACTCCTCCCCTGCTGCCGCCGCCGCGGGCTCCGGTGCCTCCCCCGCCGCGGGCGGTGCCGACGCCGCCGCGGCGCGGCGCGCCAGCGGTCCCACCACCAGCGCACCGGCGGCGGCCCCGAGCAGCGGCGGCAGCAGCGACAGCGGGGCGAAGTCCGGCCGCAGGAACACCGCGGCGACGCCGATGGCGGCGAAGACCGCCATCGCTCCCTGGGCCAGTCCGGGACGGCGCAGCGACGCCGCGCCCAGCGCCACGGCGCACACCGCGAGGACCGCCACGATCCCGCCGATCAGGACCGCCTTGTCGTACACGCCGAAGGCGGCGATCGCGAACTCCTTGAGCGACTGCGGGCTGAACCGCACCACCGCGTCGCCGACGACCACCACCGGCGAGCTCTGCGGCGCGCCCAGCACCCCCGCCGTCAGCTCCGCCGCCGCCAGGGCGACCCCCGCGGTCAGCAGACCCACCGCAGCGCCGCGCCCCAGCGCGCCCGGCGCGTATCCCGATGCCGACTTCTCCGCCATGCCGCCTCCTCCGTTGTCCGGATCGTATGTCGGCGGCGGCCGGAAGCGGGCGCGCGGTGCGTCGAGCGGACCGCGGGATTCCGGCCCCCGTGGGCTAAGGTGCCCCTCGGGCGGCCGCACGGCGCGCCCACCGACCGGAGACGGGAACACCACCATGGAACGGCCCGGCGAACTCGGCGCGATGCCGACCGACTGGCGGCGCGGACTCGTCGTCGTCGCGCACCCCGACGACATCGAGTACGGGGCGGCGGCCGCCGTCGCCGCCTGGACCGCCGCGGGGCGCGACCTCCGCTACGTCCTCGCCACCCGGGGCGAGGCCGGGATCGCCGGCCTGGCGCCCGCGGAGTCCGGTCCGCTGCGCGAAGCCGAGCAGCGCGCCTCGGCCGCCGTCGTCGGCGTCACCGACGTGGAGTTCCTCGATCACCCCGACGGGCGGCTCGAATCCGGCCTGCGGCTGCGCCGCGACGTCGCCGCCGCCCTGCGGCGGCACCGCCCCGAACTCGTCGTCACCTTGAACCACCGCGACGTGTTCGCGCCCCGGCACTGGAACAGCTCCGACCACCGGATCCTGGGCCGCACCGTGCTGGACGCCGTGGCCGACGCCGCCAACGAGTGGATCTTCCCCGAGCTCGCCGACGCGGGATTCGCCCCGTGGGACGGCGTGCGCTGGGTCGCCGCGGCCGCCTCGCCCGAACCCACCCACAGCGTCGACGTCACCGGGTTCACCGACCTCGCCGTCGAGTCGCTGAGCGCGCACCGCCGGTACCTCGAAGCGCTGAGCTCCCTCCCGGTGGCCGAGCAGGCCCGCGGGCAGATCGACGCGGTCACCCGCGACCCGCGCGACCCCGACGGCCCGCGCACCGTCGCCTTCGAACTGTTCCCCTCCGGCTGACGGCACCGCCCCAGGGGTCAGCCGGGGGTCAGGCCGCGCGGTCGAGGGCGGTGGCGATCACCGCCGCGCTGTCGGCGTGCAGGGCCTGGGCGGCCGTCTGCCCCGTCACCGCGAGGTAGGCGTCGACCAGGCGGTTGCCCGCGGCGTACCCGGCCCCGGTCGGCAGCCCCACCGGGGCGACGCCGAGGCGCTCGGCGCCGGCGTCGCCGTGCACCCAGGCCGTGAAGTTCCGCATGCCGGTCACATCGAGCCCGGTCACCACCTTGGCGAAGGCCGCGTCGTCGTGCAGGGAGGCAACGCCGAGGCGGGCGTAGCCGAGTTCGTCGCCGTGGAGCTGCCGGGCGAACGCGTCGGCCAGGCCCTCGGACACCACCTGCTCGCCGACCGTGACGGTGGCCGGGTCCCACACGACCCCGCCCGGGCTGTAGCGCAGGTTGTGGTTGAGCTCGTGCGCGGCGGTGGCCTCCAGCCGCGCCAGGTTCTCGGGGAAGGGCCACAGCGTGATGACGATGTGGCCCGAGATCCCGCCGAACCCGGTCATGCCGAGGCTGGGGCCCATGAAGTGGGCGTCGCCGGGATCGCCGAGCACGGCCAGCACGGTGATGTCGGGGACCGCCAGCCCCGGTACCGCCGCGCGCAGCACGTCGGCGGCGTGGTCGAGCGCGCGCTGCATCCGCCCCCAGGCGTCGGCCGCCGCGAGGGCGTCGAGTGCGTCGAGGCAGCGCTCTTCGTCGCGGTCGAGGGGGAACCCCGACGACTGCTGATGCACGGCCACGAGGTCGACGTCCCCGGGGAAGAAGCGGTACATCCCCTCTGTGGGTGCCAGCATCGCGCGCAGCAGGGCCGTGCGGTCGGCGGCGGGGGCGCGCAGGATCCGCCGCATGGCGGAGTGGCTGTCGAGAACGGTGATCGTCATAGCGGCGACGCTAAACACTCCCGCCGCTGGAGGGTCAACCGGGAACCGCCCGCTCGGCGACCTCCCGCGCTCAGGACACAGCCCCGGACGTGCCCGGCGGCGGGGCGGCCCCGCGCCCGCGCGGGTGCCATGACGACCGCCCACCCCTGGTGGAGCGGGGTGGGCGGTGAAGAGCCGCCGCGTGACCTCCCGGACCGCGGCGACATGCCCCTGCACACCGGGACGCACCCAGCGTACCAACTCGGCTGCTAACGGTGTTCGCGATATGCAATCCCGCTTAGACAATTTCACGCAAACTCCGACGGCAGAACTTTCGAGTTATTTCCTCTCACTGCATGTCGAAGACGTGTAGCAGCGTGTGCGGCGCGCCGGTAAGTTGACTCGCGTGGGCAGCCGCCGCCGTGTCCCCTCCCAGCGGCGGCTGCCTGACATCCCCACACCTCACGCGGCGCCGCCCGATCCGCTCGCCGGCATCCCCTCGCGCACCCACGCATAGAGGTCGTCGCCCGGGCAGTCCGTCGAATTCACATCGCGGTGACCCAACTTGTCGAGCTCGTTCTCCCCGAGCCGCAACGCCTCCTCGTACATCTCCCGGATGGAATCGCGGACCGCCGCCGTGGCATCGCCGTCGCGGCCGATGAAGCACACCCCGATCCCGGCCGTGTTGTGGTTGGACGCGTGCGCCCCGATCACCAGCCACCCGCGGCCCTCATAGACCGTGCCGTCGGCGGCGACGAGGAAGTTGTAGCCGATATCGCTCCACCCGTTGCCGTCCATGTGGAAGTCCTGGATCTGGCGGGGGGTCTGGGTCGTCGGGCCCTCGGAATAGTGCACGACGAACTCCGTGCGGGACGACCACGTGGTCGTCGTGCGGTTGCGCGGTTTGCGGGCGCCCCAATCGGCGCGGCTGACTATGTTCACCATGCCACCCAGGATGCGCCGAGGACGCCCGTCCGCACAGCCGAATCCGCCAGATCATCCCGCTACAGGAAGCTCACCCCCTGCGCCAGCGGCAGCTCCTCGGAGAAGTTCACCGTGTTCGTCGCCCGGCGCATGTAGGCCCGCCAGGAGTCCGACCCCGACTCCCTGCCGCCGCCCGTCTCCTTCTCCCCGCCGAACGCCCCGCCGATCTCGGCACCCGACGTGCCGATGTTGACGTTCACGATGCCGCAATCGGAGCCGTCGGCGGCGAGGAACCGCTCCGCCTCCCGCTGGTCGCGCGTGAACACGCTCGACGACAGGCCCTGCGGCACCGCGTTGTGCAGCGCCACTGCCTCGTCGAAGTCCGAATACGTCAGCACGTACAGGATCGGCGCGAACGTCTCCTCGCGCACCACCTCCGCCTGCACCGGCATGCGCACCACCGCAGGCTCGGCGTAGTAGGCGCCCGGAGCGGTCTCCGCCAACCGGCGCCCGCCCCCCACCAGCACCGTCCCGCCGGCCTCCTCCGCGCGGCGCAGCGCCCCCCGCATCGCCTCATAGGCCCCCGGACCGATGAGCGGCCCCACCAGGGTCGAATCGTCGAACGGGTCACCGATGCGCAGCTTGGAGTAGGCGTCCACGACCCGGTCGACCAGCGCGTCGGCGACGTCCTCATGCACGATCAGCCGCCGCAGGCTCGTACAGCGCTGCCCCGCCGTGCCCGCCGCGGCGAACACCACACCGCGCACCGCCAAGTCCAGGTCCGCGGAGTCGGTGACCACGGCCGCGTTGTTGCCGCCCAACTCCAGCAGCGACCGGCCGAACCGCGCCGCCACCCGCGGCCCCACCTCCCGCCCCATGCGCACCGACCCGGTGGCGCTGAGCAGCGCCACCCGGGAGTCGTCCACCAGCCGGCCGCCGACCTCGGCACCGCCCAGCACCACCTGGTGCACATCCGCGGGCGCACCCGCCTCGGCGGCCGCCCGCGCCAGCAGCGCATGGCAGCCCAGCGCCGTGAGCGGCGCGAGCTCCGACGGCTTCCACACAACGGTGTTGCCGCACACCAGCGCGACCGCGGTGTTCCACGACCACACCGCCACCGGGAAGTTGAACGCCGTCACGACCCCCACCACGCCCAGCGGATGCCAGGTCTCCATCAGCCGGTGCCCCGGCCGCTCCGACGGCATGGTGCGCCCGTACAGCTGCCGCGACAGGCCCACCGCGAACTCGCAGACGTCGATCATCTCCTGGACCTCGCCCGCGGCCTCCGACCGGCTCTTGCCCACCTCGATCGTCACCAGGTCGGCAAGGTCGGACTTGTGCTCGCGCAGCAGCTCGCCGAAACGGCGCACCAGCGCCCCGCGCGCCGGCGCCGGCGTCGTCCGCCACACGCGGAACGCGGCCTCGGCGCGCCCGATCGCCGCATCGGCGTCCGCGGCCGACGCATGGCCCACGGGCAGCACCTCCGCACCCGTGATGGGCGACCGCGCCGCGGCGCCGCCCCCGAACGCGGCGGGATCGGCCCCGCACCGCTCCAGCGCGGCGACCGCGCGATCGCGAAGTGTCTCAGTGGTGGGATAGGACATGGGTTCTCTCTCCGTTGAGAGGGACGGGTGAGCGGGAGTGTCGTTCCCATCGGCGCCCACCGCCAACCGTCATCGAGGTCGAACATCCCGGCACCGCTGCCACCGGCCCGGCGCGCCCGTCCCTCCCCGCGCACCGGCCCGCGGCAGCGGCGGTAGGATCCCCAGCGTCCTCACCTAGGGACTGTTTTGAAAGGGCCGCGAGCCCGAAACGGCTTTTCAGAACACGCCCTAGCCCCGCGCAGCGCCCACCGACACCGCCGACCCCGACTGGACTCCCACCCGTGAACGTCACCGACCGCACCGCCGAGGAATCGCGCGCCGAAACCGCGGTCCCCCGCGCGATCCTGCTCCGTTCCGGATTCGCCGCCGCCGAGCGCCTGCTCACCGCGGAACTGGCCGGGGCCGGCGACCTCGACGGCGCCCAGCAGGTCGTCACCTCCCACGGGCGCCGCCTCTGGGTCGAGGCGACCCGCGAGCAGTCCGGCGTCCCCGACGACCGCCCCCTGTACTGGGCCCGGCTCACCCTCACCGCGGCACTGCGGCGCTGGGACCCCCCGTTCCCGGTGTCCGACGACGCCCGCCACGCCCTGCTGCGCCGCCTCGACCACGCCTCCCGCGGCCACGACGACCTCGTCTTCCCACCCGACAAAGACGTCCTGCGGGTCATCGTCACCGGCTTCGACCCGTTCGGCCTCACCGAGGACCCCCGCGCGGCCAACCCCTCCGGCACCGCGGCGATCGCCCTGCACCGCACCGAACTGGACCTCCCCGGCCGCACGGCCGTCGTCCGCTCCGCCCTGTTCCCGGTCCGCTGGCGCGACTTCACCGAAGGCATCGCCGAACACCTGCTGCTGCCGCACTACACGGCCGACACCGGCGCCGCCGACGCCGTCATCACGGTCAGCCAGGGCCGCGACGGCCGCTTCGACATCGAGGCCCACAACGCCGCCTGGCGCGGCCCCCGCCCCGACAACGAAGGCGTCACCGCCGCCGGGCCCATCCCCCCCGCGCCCGCCGACCCCGCACACCCCGCGGCGCCCGCCCCGCAGTGGACCCGCACCACCCTGCCCGCCGCCGCGATCATCGACCAGGCCGGCGGCCGGTACCCGGTCCACCACCACACCGGCGTCACCGAGGTGCCCGCCGGCGGGGGCAAGCCCGTCGACCGCGCCGACGGCCCCACCCCCGGATCCGCGCCGCGCCGGGGCGGCGGCGGCGACTACCTCTCCAACGAGCTCGCCTACCGCAACACCGCTCTGCGCGACCGCGCCGGGCGCACCATCCCCGTCGGGCACGTGCACACGCCGCGCCTCGTCCTCGGCGCCGACGACCCCGCCGCGCTCACCGACGCCGCCTTCGAACGCGACCGCGCCGACATCACCGCCCAGCTCCGCGCCATCATCACCGCGGCGCTCGACGGCTGCTGAACCCGCCCGCCGCCGCTCAGTCGGTCCGGTGCTCGGCGCGGTCCTGCCCCCACGCCGTGTGGAACACACCGGGGCGGTCCGTCCGCCGGTAGGTGTGCGCGCCGAAGTAGTCGCGCTGCGCCTGGGTGAGCGCCGCGGGCAGCCGCTCGGCCCGCAACGCGTCGTAGTAGGCGAGCGCGGCGGAGAACCCCGGCGCGGCGATGCCCAGCCGCGCGGCGGTCGCGACGACCTCGCGCCACGCCTGCTGCGCGGCGCCGATCTCGCGCGCGAACTCCGCATCGGCGAGCAGGGTCGCCAGCCCGGGGTCCTTGGCGTACGCGGCGCGGATCCGGTCGAGGAACGCGGCGCGGATGATGCACCCGCCGCGCCAGATCGCCGCCACCGCGCCCGGGTCGATCCCCCAGGCGTACTGCTCGCTGCCCGCGGCGATCATGTTCCACCCCTGCGCGTACGACACGATCTTGGACGCGTACAGCGCCTGCTCGACCTGCTCGGTGAACGCCGCCGCGGCCGCGCCGCCGAGCGGGGCCGGCCGAGGCCCGTCCAGGCCGCGCGCCGCACCGCGCAGGCCGGTGTTGCCGGACAGCGACCGGGCGAAGACGGCCTCGGCGATGCCGCTCACCGGCACCCCCAGGTCCAGCGCCGTGACGACGGTCCAGCGGCCGGTGCCCTTCTGCTCCGCGGCGTCGGCGACCACGTCCACGAACGGGGCGCCGGTGGCGGGGTCGGTGTGCGCCAGCACCTCGCCGGTGATCTCGATCAAATACGACTGGAGGCGCCCGGTGTTCCAGCGCCGGAACACGTCGGCGACCTGTGCCGGGTCCAGCCCCGCTGCGCCGCGCAGCAGGTCGTAGGCTTCCCCGATGAGCTGCATGTCGGCGTACTCGATGCCGTTGTGCACCATCTTCACGAAGTGGCCGGCGCCGTCGGGGCCGATGTGCGCCGCGCACGGCTCCCCGCCGACGTGGGCGCTGATGTCCTCCAGGATCGGGCCGAGCGCGGCGTATGCCTCGGCCGAGCCGCCCGGCATGATCGAGGGGCCGTTCAGCGCGCCCTCCTCGCCGCCGGAGATCCCGACCCCCACGAAGTGGACGCCGCGTTCGCGCAGCGCCGCCTCGCGGCGCCGGGTGTCGGCGAAGTGGGCGTTGCCGCCGTCGATGATCATGTCGCCGTCGTCGAGCAGCGGGGCGAACTCGTCGATGACGGCGTCCGTGGGCTCCCCCGCCTTCACCATGACGACCAGGCGGCGCGGGCGCTCCAGCGCCGCGACGAAGTCGGCCGCCCCCGTAGTGGGTACGAAGTCGCCTTCGTCGCCGAACTGCGCCACCAGCTCCTCGGTGCGCGCGGCCGTCCGGTTGTGGAGCGCGACGGTATAGCCGTGCCGGGCCAGGTTGCGGGCGAGGTTGCGGCCCATCACCGCAAGCCCGGTAACGCCGATCTGCGCTTTCGCTGCCATGGGGACTCCAGCTCCTCGTTCGGACGGGCGCGCGTGGCGCGTCGGCCGGCGGCGCCACGCGCTCACGCTACTGAGCCGCCCGCGGGCCCGCCGGTGCGACACGGCCCGGGTTCCGGGCCGATACCCGGACTGAAGCGGTGCCGTGCCCGCGGCCACATCGCAGCGGGCACCCGCCCCGCTCCCCGGGCCCGGGGCATGGCGGCTCGGCTGGGCGTGCGGAGGATGCCGCGCGGGTGTGGGCGGGTCCTCGTCAGGCGCTTGCGGGTCAGGCCCAGGTGGCCAGCGGGCCGCCGTTGAACGCCACCATGTCGGTCAGGACAGCGGGGTAGTCGAGGGCCGCTCCACGCTCGCGGCCGTCGATCTCGGCGTAGGCGCGGTGCAGGTTCCCCACGATGCGCTCCTTGTCGCCCCACCCGGCGTACTCGCCCAGGTCCAGTTCGCGGGCGGCCGCCAGCGGGGCCAGGCCGGCCGCGTGCGACGCGGCGGCGCTGTCGCGCACGAATCGGGCGTACCCGGCGACCTCGCCCATCAGCTCCGGCCCGCACAGCGGGCCGTGCCCCGGCACGACGACCTCGGCGCCGAGGCGCGGGAGGAGGCCCTCCAGCACCTCGATGGTGCCGGCGACCGAGCCCTGCAACAGGAACGGGGTCCCGCCGTTGAACAGCAGGTCCCCGGCGAACAGCACCTTCTGGTCGGGGAGCCACACGAAGGAGTCGTTGTCGGTGTGGGCGGGGGTGCCCACGTGCCGCACCTCGCAGCGCTGGTCCGCCGCGCGCAGCGCCACGGTGTCGGTGAAGGTGACGAAGGGCGGTTCGAGCCGGACGTCTCCCCAGTCCACGGGGGTCCAGATCGGCTCGGACCACGGCAGGCCCCAGTTGAGGACCCCTCTGCGGGTGTTCTCGTGGGCCACGATGGCGGCGCCCTCGAACACGAAGTTGCCGAAGGTGTGGTCGCCGTGGTGGTGCGTGTTGACAACGGTGCGCACGGGCCGGTCGGTCACCGCGGCGATGGTGTCGCGGTAGGCGCGGGTGCGGCGCTCGGTGGCGCACGTGTCGATGCTGACGACCCCCTGGTCGTCGACCAGGAATCCGGTGTTGTTGACCCACCAGGTGCCGTCGGGCTGGACGTAGCCGAAGACGCCGTCGGCGACCTCGTGCAGTTCCGGTGTGCCGGTGCGCGGCGGGTCCCGCCGTTCCTCGATCACGGGTCGGCCTCCAGGTGGGGGTGTCCGTGCGGGCCCGCACGTCCGAGCATCGAATCACGCCGGGCCCCGCTGTAGGTGCCGAATCGGTACGGGGGCGGTGAGTAGTGATCATACCCGCTGCCTTTACAACGTAGATTCACTACTCGGACCACGGCGGCCGCCGCCCGGCGCGTTCCCGCCTCAGGCCGCGGGGGTGTGCACCTGGACGAGGTTGTCCCACGGGTCGTCGGCGGTGAGGACCGCGCCGTCGTGGCGGTAGGCGATGCCGTGGCCGCGCAGGCGTTCGGCGACCGCGCCCACGGCGTCGGACGAGGGCACCTCGATGACGACCTGGCCGAGTCCGAGCGCCGGCGTGCGGGGGCCCGCTCCCCGGCTCAGCCAGGTGTTCATGGCGACGTGGTGGTGGTAGCCGCCCGCCGAGACGAACAGCGCCTGCCCGCCCGGCGCAGCCGTCACCTCGAACCCCAGGACGTCGACGTAGAAGCGGCGCGCGGTCTCGACGTCGCCGACCTTGAGGTGGACGTGCCCGACGTGCACCGCGGTGTCGGCGGCGGGCGCGGGCGCCGCTGCGGCGGGCTCGGCCAGGTGCTCGCTCAGGAAGCGGTTCGGGTCGAGGCGCAGGGAGGCCATCCGGACGCGCCCGCCGTCCCAGGACCACTGCTCCCGCGGCCGGTCCCAGTACAGCTCCAGCCCGTTGCCCTCGGGGTCGTCGAAGTAGAACGCCTCGCTGACGAGGTGGTCGGCGCTGCCGGTGAACGCGGCCGGGTGGCGCCGGGCCACCGAGTACACGGCGGCGGCGAGGTCGGCCCTGTGCTCGAACAGCACGGCGGTGTGGAACAGGCCGGCGTGCTCGGCGGGGGCGTGCTTGAGGCCGGGGACGTGGTGCAGCGCGACCACCGGGGCGCCGCCGTGCCCCAGCACCGCGTTGCCGCCGCCGTGGGACAGCACCGCGAGGCCCACGCCGTCGCGGTAGAAGGCGGTCATCGCGTCGAGGTCGGCGACGTGCAGGGTCACCGCCCCCATGGAGGTGGCGGCGTCGAGGAGGTCCGTCCCATTCGTCATATCCGTCAGAATCGGTTTCGGCCCTCCGCTATTCCCCGGAAGGGGAGCGGCAGGTCCGGGATCCCGGCGTCGCTGCTCCTCGCCTCCGCACCCGGCGGCGCGGGCCCGCGCCGCCGGGGGTTCCCGGGCCCGTCAGCGCGTGGGGCTGAACGGGCGGAGCTGCTCGGGCTGCTTGCCGGTGGTGATCTGCTCGGCGAGGAGCCGGCCGGTGACCGGGCCCAGGGTGAGCCCCCACATGCCGTGCCCGCCCGCGACGTAGACGCCGCGCGCCTTGGTGGCGCCGATCAGCGGGAGCCCGTTGGTGCTCACCGGGCGCGAGCCGACCCATTCGTCGCTGCGCTGATCCCAGTCCACCCCGCTGAGCAGCGGCCGCGCCGACCGGACCACGGCGTCGATGCGCTTGGGGTCCAGCGGCGCCTCGGCGCGGCGGAACTCCATGGTGCCCGCGACGCGGAGCTTGCCCTGGTAGGGCGTGCACGCGACGCGGACCGCGGGGAGGTACACGGGGCCGGGCACCGGCGCGTCGGTCGGGACGGTGAACGAGTACCCGCGGCCCGCGCGCACCTGCGTCCGCACCCCCAGCGGGCGCGCCAGCCCCGGCAGCCAGGTGCCCGTCGCCAGCACGACGGCGTCGGCCGTGACCCGGCGGCCGTCGGCCGCCTCCGCGGCGGCCCCTCCCCCGTCCGGGCGCAGCCGGGCCACCTCGAAGTCCTCCTCGATGACCCCGCCCCGCTCGCGCACCGAGGCGGCCAGGGACGCGACGAACGCGCCGGGGTCGACGTAGCGCTGGCCCTCCAGGCGGATGGCGGTCTGCACCCCGCCGGCGATCTGCGGCACGGCGGCCCGCGCCTCGTCGCCGGTCAGCTCGGTGAACCGCACGTCCTGCCCCGCCTCGGCGATCAGCGAGAGCTCGTGGCGCAGGTCCTTGGCCTGCTCCCGCTTTGCGAACGCCGCCGTGATGGGCGCTTCGTGGGTGGGGGACTCCACCCCGTTGCGGGTGAGGGTGTCGAACGCGTCCAGGCACTCGGAGTTGACGGGGAGGTAGCCGCGCATGCCCCGCTTCCAGGCCCCCATGGTGCAGTGCGTGGCGAAGCGCGCGAGGAAGCTCCACAGCCCGATGTCGGGGCTCATCGGGACGTACAGGGGCGCGCTGGGGCTCACGAGCGACCGGAGCCCGTAGCGCAGGACGCTGGGCTCCGGCAGCGGGATCGACAGCCCCGGGGACAGCCAGCCCGCGTTGCCCCAGGACGCGCCCGCCGCCACCCCGCGGCGGTCCAGGACCGTGACCTCGACCCCCCGCTCCTGGAGGAACCAGGCCGTCGACAGGCCCACGACACCGGCCCCCACGACGACCGCGCTCGCCGGGCCGCCGTCCATTCGCCCCATTGCCATGACCGCCACCTCTCCGCTCCGCACATCCGGATCTCTCCCGGTGATCATGGACCGGAACGGCCGCGGGGGAACTGGCCCGCGTGCACAATCCGCGCGGGCGCGGTTGTCCCCGCCGCACAACCGCGCGGTGCTCAGCCCGCCGCGGGATCCTGGGCGGCCAGGGCGATGATCAGGGCGAGCCGCCCTTCGGGATCGTCCAGCCGCAGGTCGGCGACCTGCGCCAGCTGCCGCATCCGGTAGCGGACAGTGTTGCGGTGGACGCCGAGCCGCTGCGCCGCGGCCCCGACGTCGCCCTGGGCGTCCAGCCACGCCCGCAGCGTGGGCACGTGGCGGGTGCCCTGCTCGGCGTCGCACCGCCGCAGCTCGTGCAGCGGCCCGCGGGCGGGGGTGCGCCCGGCCGCGGCCGCCGCGCGCAGCCGCTCCAGCAGCACCGCGCCCCACGCCTCGTCGTAGGCGACGGCGGGGGCGGCCGGGTCGCGCAGCGCGTGCACGGCCAGGCTCTCGTCGGCCTCGCTGCGGCTCGCGGGCAGCAGCGCCGGCTCGGCCGGGCCGCCGATCCCCGCGCGCACGACGACCCCTGCGGGCAGGTCCTCCGCGACCGAGGCGATCCAGGCGCGGGCCTTGGCGACGTCCCCGCCGCCGGGCAGGACGGTGTACACGGTGCTGCCCGACAGGGCGCTGCGGCCCGGCCGGGTCCAGCCGAACCCCAGCGTGGCGCGCTCGAACGCGAGGAGCACGGCGGCGTGGCCGGAGTCCGCGCCGTGGGCCCGCAGCGCCACCACCCGCGCCGGAGCGGACGCCAGGCCGAGGCGGCTGAGCAGGCCGAGCGTGTCGGCGCTGCCTTCGAGCAGCCCGATGACGCAGTCGGACTCCATGCGCCGTTCGAGGTCGGCGCCCGCCCTGATCCGCAGCATGTGCTGGGCCGCCGCCGTGGCGCCGGCCCGCAGCGCGGCCGCCCTGGGCCCGGTCAGCGGGGCCTCCGACTCCACCCAGATCGAACCGATCAGCTCCCGCCCGGCACGCACCGCGATGACCGCCCGCCCGTGCAGGCCGTGCGCAGCGGAGGGCCGCACGAACAGGGGGTCGTCGGAGGCGTCGAGGTGCCGGAACGCGCCCTGCCGGGCGATCGCCGCGCGGACGCCCTCGGGGACCCGCCGCCCCAGGATGGTCTCGTGGCGGGCGCGGTCGGCGCCGATCTGGCGGCTGGAATAGGCGAGCACGCGGGAGAAGCGGTCCTCGACCGTGACAGGCCCGCCGACCTCCTCGGCCAGCGAGTCGGCGAGTGTGAACAGGTCGGTGGGGCCGCGCCCGGCATCGGACTCGCGCCCGTCGAGGACCAGCCCGAACACCACCGCGGACAGCTGGCTCCACGACACGGCGGGGTCGACGGCGATCAGCGCGACCGCGGCCGTGCGCGCCGCGTCGAGCACCTCCTCGGCGATGTCGCCGCCGTCCCGCAGGACCACGGCGGCCGCCTGCGCGCGGGCCGCCCAGCGCACCGCCTCGACCGCCGATGCGGCGCCGACCGCGAGGAAGACCTCCCCCGTGGCGGGGCGCGGATCGGCGGGGTCGTGGACGGCGACGCTGCGCAGCGCGGTCGCGCGCGGCAGCGGACAGCAGCACAGCCGGCCGCCGTAGGTACTCAGGACGTTGACCAGGCGGTCAACCGTGACCATGGCGCACCCGAGCGCGGCGATACGTGACCATGTCGGACAGCATAGGCACTGCGCGCGCCGCCGGCCCGCGGCCGGACCGCTCCCCCGCGCGGCCGGCGGCGCCGAGCCCGGCATCCGGGCGGCCGACGGCGGCCGTCACCCGCCGGGGAGGTCGATGGCTGCGGGGTCGGCGACGAGGCGGCGGGCGATCTCGACCAGGCGGACGTTGGCCTGCTGCGAGGCCGCCGACATGGCCTCGAACGCCTCGCGCGCGCCGCATCCCCTGGCGTGCATGAGCACCCCAACGGCCTGGTCGATGACGGGGCGGGTGTGCAGGGCGTTGCGCAGGTTCGCGGCCGTGGCGCGCTCCTTGTCCGCCTCGTCGTCGGCGCGCAGTGCGGCGCTCGCCTGGCGCACCAGGCCCCACGCGAGCGCGTGCGCCTCCCCGTCCTCGAACAGTCCGGGGCGCAGCCCGCACAGCTCCAGGGTGAGGGCGCCGGAGTCGGTGCGGGCCGGGACGATGAGCATCGAGCGCACGCCCGCGGCGAGCGCGAGCCGGGTGAAGTTCGGCCACGGGCCGGGCCGCATCGTGTCGGCGATCTCGACCGGTGCGCCGGTGGCCCAGGCGTGCCGGACCGGCCAGTCCGCCGTGCCGGTACCCACCGCGTCGACCAGCGGGAGGTCGGGGTGCGAGGAGACCAGGATCTCCGCGGCACCGGCGCGCCAGACCACCGCCAGCGCCGCCGCGCAGCCCGGAACGACGGCGACGGCCTCGCTGACCAGGCGGTCGAGACGCGCCTCGGGAGAGGACGCCGTGCTCTCGGGCGTGTCGGTGCGCAGGCGGGGCTTCACGCCGTTCTCCTCCCCATGTCGGCCGCCGCCGCGGCGGAGGCGGTGGGCTGCGGATAGCAGTCCCCTGCCCTCCAGTACCGGCCTCACACCACGTGGCGCGACGGCCCACGCGCCCGCCCGGCCCCGCGGGTCAGCCGCCGGGGTCGAACCGGGTGAGCGCGAACCACAGGCGCATCCGCTCCTCGGGGTCGCCCAGGTCGATGCCGAGGTCGCGCTCGACCCTGCCGATCCGGTAGCGGACGCTGTTGCGGTGCGCCCCCAGGTCGCCCGCTGCGCGGCCCCAGTTGCCGTGCCGGGCGAGCCAGGCGCGCAGCGTGCGGCGGAGCCCTTGCGCGTCGGGGCCGCTCCCGGCGAGGGGGCCGAGGATGGCCGCCGCGGCGGCCCCGGCGTCCTCGGGTGCGATGGCGGCGTCCAGCGGGTCGGCGTGCTCGGCCGCGATGAGCGGCGCCCCCGCGGATCGCGCCCGTTCGAGCAGTGCCGCGGCCCGCCGGTCGGCGCGGTGCAGGCCCTCGGGCCCGGCGGGGCCGCTCAGCGCCCCCAGCCAGCCGCGCCCGTGCAGCGCGCGCAGGTGCGCCCAGTGCGCGGCGCGGTCGCCGGTGTCGCCGACCACCGCGCGCACGGTGCCGCCGGGTCCGCCGGTGTCGACGAGCGCGGTGCCGAACCGCTCGGGCGGCGCGGCGGTGTCGGGCCCGCTGCCGGAGCGGCAGGCGTGCAGGACGCGGAACGCGGTGCCCGACCCGCCCGCGAGCCCGGCCGCCAACGGTGCCAGGGTCGCGACCGGCGCGGAGTCGAGGAGCAGCCGGGTCAGGGGCAGCCACGGAGGGTCGGCCGCGCCGCCGCCCGGCAGGAGGCCGAGCAGCGCGACAGCGGTGCCCAGGACCGCGCGGTCGGTGCCGCCGAACGGGGCCGGGCGGCCGATGACGAGCACCTCGGCGCGCTCGGGCGGCTCCCCGATGCCGTGCAGGAACACCTCGTCGGGCCCCATGCGGGCCTTGGCGCTGCGCGGGCCGTTCGGCCGGCACAGCCGGCCGGCCAGCGCCGCGACCTCACCGCTCAGCGGCGGGGTTTCCGGGTCCGCCGGGCCGCCGGGCACCACGGCGGCCCAGCAGCCCAGCGCGTCGGCGAGCGTGCGGACGAGCCGGTCGACCGGTGACGCGGCGGTCGCCGCCCGGGCGAGCGCGCGGTGCGCCTCGCCGAGCCTGCGCGCCTCCTGGACGTGCAGCTCCTCGAGCGCCTGGCCCACGGCCTGGCTGACCGCCACGAACGGGGTGCGTTCGGGCACTTCGAGCAGCGGGAGCCCTTGGGCGCGGCACTGCTCGACCAGTGCGCCGGGCACCGTGTCGTACACCGGGGTGACGCCGAAGCCCAGGGCGCTGACCCCGGACGCGACCAGCCCAGCCACGTAGGCGCGCAGCCGGGCGGGGTCGGCCGCCATGTCGACCCCCGCGGACAGCAGCAGCTCGCCGCCGGTGAGGTAGCGGGCGGGATCGGCGAGTTCGCTGACAACGGCCCACCGCACGCGCGGCTCGGGCCCGGCGGCGGGCGTGCGGCGGCGCAGCGCGAGGTCCCTGCGGTCGGTGATGGCGCTCAGCGGGACGGTCCGGGCCGCGTGGCCGCCGCGTCCGTCGGGGTCGGTCGGGTCGCCGCTCGGTGCCACCGCTGAGCCCTCTCGCCGGGGTGGCCGGACCGCACAGATTCGCCGGGCCAACGGTGCGATCCACCCACTTACGCCGACATTAACGGCTGTTTACGGTGCAGGGAACCCGCCGCCCCCGGCTCCAGCGGCCCACCGACGGAGGCACCCATGACCATCGACATCGCCGTGATCGCCTGCTATCTGCTCGGCATGGTCGCGCTGGGCTGGTGGGGCATGCGCCGGGCCCGCACCAGGTCCGACTACCTCGTGGCGGGGCGGCGCCTCGGCACTTTCATGTACGCGGGGACGATGGCGGCGGTGGTCCTGGGCGGCGCCTCCACCATCGGCGGGATCGGGCTGGGCTACGCGCACGGCATCTCCGGCGCGTGGCTGGTCGCCGCGATCGGGGTCGGCATCCTCACGCTGCACGCGGTCTTCGCCCGCCGCATCTCCCGGCTGCGCGTCTACACGGTGTCGGAGATGCTCGACCTCCGCTACGGCGGGAACTCGCGCGCGGTGTCGGGGCTCGTGATGTGGGGCTACACGTTCATGCTGACGGTGCCCTCGACGCTGGCGTTCTCCACGGTGTTCAGCGGCCTGCTGGACATGCCGCGGGCGGCGGCGATCGTCCTGGGCGGATCGATCGTCGTGCTGTACTCCACCCTCGGCGGCATGTGGTCGGTGACCATGACCGACATCGTGCAGTTCGTCATCAAGACCGTGGGGCTGCTGTTCATCCTCACCCCCGTCGCCGTCTGGCACGCCGGGGGTTTCGCGGGGATGCGCGCCGAACTGGACCCGTCCTACTTCGACCCGGCCGCGATCGGCGGGCAGACCATCCTCACCTACTTCCTCGTGTACTCCCTCGGGCTGCTCATCGGCCAGGACATCTGGCAGCGGGTGTTCACCGGCCGCGACGACCGCGTCGCCACCGTCGGCGGCCTCGGCGCCGGGGTGTACTGCCTGGTGTTCGCCGTGGCCGGCGCGCTCGTCGGCACCTCGGCCGCTGTGCTGTTCCCCGGCCTCGCGGAGCCCGACGACGCGTTCACCCTCATGGTCGGGGCGACCCTGCCCCCGGGGGTCTCCGGGCTGGTGCTCGCCGCGGCGCTGTCGGCCGTGATGTCCACTGCCAGCGGGGCGCTCATCGCCTGCTCCACGGTGACCACCACCGACCTGTGGCCGCAGGTGCGCAGGCTGTGGGCCGGGCCGGGCGGCGAGGAGCGGCCGGACGGCGGCGGCGCGGGCGGGAAGCTCTCCGCGAACCGGATCTGCACCTTCGTGCTGGGCGTCGGCACGATCGGGGTCGCGCTGCTGGTCGCCGACGTCGTCGCCGCGCTGACCGTGGCCTACAACATCCTCGTCGGCGGGCTGCTCGTCGCCATCCTCGGCGGGCTCACCTGGCGGCGCGGGACGCGGGCCGGCGCGCTGTGCTCCATGCTCGCCGGGTCGGTCACGGTGGTCGCCACGATGGCGGCCAAGGGGCTGCTGGCGAACGAACCCATCTACTACGGCCTCGGCGCTGCGCTCGCCGCCTACGTCGCGGTCAGCCTCGCCACCCGGCCCACCGACCCCGACGTCCTCGCCGCGTGGCAGCGCCGGGTCCGCGGCGCGGACGCCGCCGCACCGGTGCCCGGCGCGCGCCGGGAGCCGTGACCCACCGTCCGCGCAGTCCTCCCCGGAAAGGAACCGCCGCGATGTCCACCCCGATCGGCCCCACCGACTCCAGCCTCGTCCCCCGCTTCGCGGGGCCGGCGACGTTCGCCCGGCTGCCGCGGATCGACCAGGTGCCGCACACCGACATCGCGGTCGTCGGGGTGCCGTTCGACACCGGCGTCTCCTACCGGCCCGGCGCCCGTTTCGGCCCCGCCGCGATCCGCGAGGCGAGCCGGCTGCTGCGCCCCTACCACCCGGCGCTGGACGTGTCGCCGTTCGCTGCGGCGCAGGTCGCCGACGCGGGCGACATCGCCGTGAACCCGTACTCCATCGGCGACGCCGTCGAGGCGCTGGACGCGGCCGCCTCGGGGTTCGCCGGGTCGGGGACGCGCCTGGTGACGCTCGGCGGCGACCACACCATCGCGCTGCCGCTGCTGCGCTCGCTGCACCGGCGCCACGGGCCGGTCGCGCTGCTGCACTTCGACGCCCACCTCGACACTTGGGACAGCTACTTCGGGGAGCCCTACACCCACGGCACCCCGTTCCGCCGCGCGGTCGAGGAGGGGCTCCTCGACACCGAGGCGATCTCGCACGTCGGGATCCGCGGCCCGCTCTACGGCCGCGCGGACCTCGCCGCGGACCGCCGGTTCGGGTTCGGCATCGTCACGGCGGCCGACGTGCTGCGCAAGGGGGTCGACGAGATCACCGACGCGCTGCGCGCCCGCATCGGCTCCCGGCCGCTGTACGTCTCCGTGGACATCGACGTGCTCGACCCGGCGCACGCCCCCGGCACCGGCACCCCCGAGGCCGGGGGCCTGACCAGCAGGGAGCTGCTGGAGATCCTGCGCGGGCTGGCGGGCTGCGCCCTCGTCGGCGCCGACGTCGTCGAGGTGGCGCCGGCCTACGACCACGCGCAGATCACCGCGACCGCGGCCGCGCACCTGGCCTACGACCTGATCAGCGTCCTGACCCTGCACACCGCGCACACCGCTCAATAGCGCGGCCGGTAGGGTCGCCGGCGGGCGGGCCGGGCGCCCCTGGGAGGAGAGCAGCCGTGAACACTGTCCGCACCGGCGGCGACCTGGCCGTGGAGACCCTCACCGCCCTGGGCGCGCGCACCGTGTTCGGGATCCCGGGCCAGCACGCCCTCGGGTTGTTCGACGCGCTGCGGCGCACACCGGAGCTGCGGTTGGTCGCCAACCGGGTGGAGAACAACGCGGCGTTCGCCGCCGACGGGCACGCGCGCCGCACCGGCGCCGTGACGCCGCTGCTGGTGTCGACCGGGCCGGGCGCGCTGCTGACCCTGGCGTCCCTCCAGGAGGCCAGGGAGTCCAGTGTCCCGGTGCTCGCCATCAGCAGCCAGGTCCCCGCAGCGGGACTCGGCGGGGCCCGCCGCGGTTACCTGCACGAACTCCCCGACCAGCAGGCGAGCTTCCGCGGGGTCGTGAAGTCGACGCACGAGGCGCGGCACCCGTCGCAGATCCCCTCGGCGATCGCCGCGGCGTGGCGCAGCGCGGCGAGCGCACCCGCGGGGCCCGTGTGGGTGGAGATCCCGCAGGATGTCCTGACCGGGCCGGCCGGGGCCCCGCCCGTCACCGGGGTCGACGGCTCCCCCGTCCCGCTGCCGCCGCGGCCCGAGCTCGTCGAGGAGGCCGCGCGCCTCCTCGACGGCGCGCGCCGGCCCGTCGTCCTGGCGGGCGGCGGGGTGGTGCGCTCCGGCGGCGCGGACGCCCTGCTGGAGTTGGCCGAGCGGCTGCGGGCGCCGGTGGCGTGCACGTTCGGCGGCAAGGACGCGTTCCCGTGGGAGCACCAACTGTCGCTCCAGTCGTGGCTGGAGGACCGGCACCTCACCGACTACCTGGAGCAGGCCGACGTCCTGCTGGTCGCCGGGTCGGGGCTGGGCGAGCTGTCCAGCAACTACCACACGTTCCGGCCGCGCGGCCGGATCATCCAGGTCGAGGCCGACCTCGGCCGGATCGAGGCGAACCACCCCGCCCTGGGCGTGCACGCGGACGCGGCGGCGACCCTGCGCGCCCTGGCCGGGCGGGTCCGCCCGCGCGCGGCGGACCGCGCGGTCGAGGACGAGGTGTCGGCGGTCCGGGCCAAGGTCGCCGCGCGCCTGGCGGCCCAGGACCTGGGGGCGGAGCAGGGCATCCTCGCGTCGATGCGCGCGGCCCTGCCCGACGGCGCGCCGAGCTTCTGGGACATGACGGTCCTCGCGTACTGGGCGTGGTCGGCGTGGGACCCGCGCGGCGGCACCATGCACACGGCCCAGGGCGCGGGGGGCCTGGGCTTCGCCTTCCCCGCGGCGCTGGGCGCCGCCGCCGTCGGCGGCGGCCCGGTGCTCGCGGTCTCCGGCGACGGCGGCGCGATGTACGGGATCGCCGAACTCGCGGCGGCCCGCCAGCACGGCCTCGACGTCACCTGGCTGATCGTCGACGACGGCGGCTACGGGATCCTCCGCGAGTACATGGCCGACGCGTACGGCGCCGCCGCGCACACCGAGCTGGCGCGCCCGGACTTCGCGGCGCTCGCCGCGTCATTCGGGGTCGCGGCCGTCCGCACCGCGCCGGACCGGCTCGCCGACGACCTGGCGGGGTCGCTGGCCGAGCCGGGCCCTTCGGTGGTGCTGCTGCCCGCCGTGCCGCGCATGTTCGCGCCGACGCACCTCGGCTGACGCCGAAGCGCGCGGGGTCAGCCCTTGGCGCGCAGGGGCGCCCCGGCGCGGTGCATGCTGCCGAGCGCCTGCTTGTAGGACCCGATCAGGCTGGTCTCCAGGTAGGAGACGTCGATCTCCGCGCAGTAGTCGCGGACGATCCGCTGGGCGCGGGGCAGATTCACGCTCGGCATGCTGGGGAAGAGGTGGTGCTCGATCTGGTAGTTCAGGCCGCCAAGGGCGACGTCGGTGAACCAGCCGCCGCGGACGTTGCGCGAGGTGAGGACCTGGCGCCGAAGGAAGTCGAGGGAGTCCTCGTTGGTGAGGGTCGGCATGCCCTTGTGGTTGGGGGCGAAGATGCTGCCCAGGTACACCCCGAACAGCCCTTGGTGAATCGCGAGGAACACCAGCGCCTTGCCGGGCGAGAGCACCATGAAGAGCGCGGCGAGGTACCCGCCGAAGTGCGCGAACAGCAGGACGCCTTCCAGCCAGCGGTGCTTCATCGTCGGCCGCGACAACGCGCGCACGCTCGACACGTGCAGGTTGATCCCCTCGAGGGTGAGGAGGGGGAAGAACAGGAACGCCTGCCAGCCGCCGAGGATCCGCGCCAGGCCCTTGGCCTCGTGCGCCTGCCCCTCCGACCAGACGAAGATGTCGGGCTCGACGTCGGGGTCGAGCTCCTCGTGGTTGGGGTTGGCGTGATGGCGGGTGTGCTTGTTCATCCACCAGCCGTAGCCCATGCCGATACCGAGGTTGCCGACGATGCGGCCGGCCGTCTCACTGGCCCGCCGCGACCGGAAGATCTGCTTGTGCGCGAGGTCGTGGGCGACCAGTGCGACCTGCCCGAACGCGACCGCCAGGACGACGGCCGTGATGACCTGCCACCAACTGTCGCCGATGAGGACGAAGGCCGCCCAGCCGGCGGCGAGCAGGCCGAGAATGAGCGAGACGCGCACCGCGTAGTACACGGGGCGCCGATCGAGGAGGCCCTCGGCCACGATGATCCGGGACAACCGGGCGAAGTCGCTGCCCGCTTTCCCGTCGCCTCTGCCGGCCCGCTGGGGCGGACCGTCCTCCTTCTCCTTGAAACCGTTCGACATCGCCACGGCGACCGCCTGCTCTCTTGGGGGTCCGGCATCGGAAAGTGCAGCGGCCGGTACGTGACGACCGCCGATACCGCTCTGATCAAACTATGGGACGGTTGCGGTGCGATTCCATGGCGCGCACTCTCCAGTCGATGGTGGTGCAGGCACCCCTATCGGGAGCCCCCGGCGAGGTCAGCCACCGCGCCCCGTGCGCGCCGCGCCCGCGGCGAGCGTGAGAACCCCGCAGGCGAACCATAGTGCGCCCGCGGCACCCAACGACGCCGCGGCGACCCCGGCGCCGGCGGGCAGCGCCACCTGGCCGATGCGGTTCGCCCACAGCCGCAGGGCGAGCGCCGTGCTGCGCGCGTCGTCGGGGACGGCGCGCACCACCATCGTCATGGTGAGCGGCTGGCCCACACCGAGCAGGAAGCCGCCGACGGCGAGCGCGGCGCCCATCGTCCACGGGCCGCTGAACGGCACGGTCACCGCCGCGAGCGCGCCCGCGGCGCCCAGCGCGCTGGCGACGACGAGGGCGCGCCGGGACCAGCGGTCCAGCAGCCGCGAGAGGAGCAGCCGAGACAGGATCGAGAAGCCCGCGCGCACGCCGAGCAGCAGCCCGGCGACCGACGGGGCGATGCCCCGCTGCTCGGCGATCAGCGGCAGGTAGGCGGTGAGCAGGTCGACCGACGACAGCAGCGCCAGGCTGACGAACAAACCGGCGGAGACGCCGGGCCGGCGCAGCAGGACGCCTACGGGCATCGGGGGCGCGGAATCCCGCTCCCTGGCGGGGGTGCGGGGCCCGCTGCGCGCCAGCCCGGCCACGCCCGCGAGCCCGCACGCGGCGATGACGGCGGCGACGACCAGCGCCTCGGTGGTGGGGCCGTGCAGTGCGGCGCCGCGGGCATTGCCGAGGAGCAGGCCGGCGATCAGCGGGCCCGCCATCTGCCCCACCGAGGTGGCGGCGGTGAACCAGCCGAAGTTGCGGTCGAGGTGCCGTTCCGGGGAGGCGCGGGCGATGATGCCCTGCCCGGCGATCATGAAGACGATGTGGCCGAACCCCAGGACCGTCCCCGCCGCGGCGATCAGCCCGAGCGACGGTGCGACCGCGAGCAGCAGGGGCGCGGCGGCCAGCAGCAGGCAGCCGGCGGCGACGATCCAGCCCATTCGGGCGACGCGGTCGGTCAGCCGGCCCAGCGGAACGGCCACGACGAGCGAGAGCAGCGCGTAGGCCGCTGTGATCAGGCCGATGGCGAGCGCGTCGCCGCCGAGGGAGATCGCCCGGTAGGAGATGAGCGGCCGCGCGAGGTTCAGCGCGGTCTGGGTGCAGACCACGCACACCATGAGCCACCACAGCCAGCCGGCGCCGCCGCGGCCGGGTTCACCGCGCACGGCGGCGACCTGTCGGGTCATGGGATGGCGCGCGCACGCCGGCTCCTCTCAGCGCGCCGGGCGCGGCGCGGGCGGTCCCCTGGGGGCGTGGACGGGGGTGTGGAAAGGCTCTCGGCCGCCCCTGCTGCGCCGCTTCGCGATCGCCGCGCAGCGGGGGCCCGCGGGCCCGGAACGGCGCGCAGGACACGGCCTGCGGCACCGGCGTCCGCCGGTACCGGCCGAAACGATACCGGAGCCGTATACAACGGTGCACTTCGGCACCCGTCCAAGGACCGCCGGGGTCAGCGGGCCGGGCGCACCGCCCTCGGCCGATCGGCGGCGGGGTCGGCGGCGGGGTCGTTGTACAGCGCGTCGTGCACGCTCGGGTACACGGTGAAGAGCTGGTCGGCGCCCGCGATTTCGAGCATGTACAGCACGATCGGGTGCTCGGCGACCACGGCCAGCCCGGCGCCGGACTCGCGGGCGCGGCGGTGTGCGGAGATCAGCACGCCGAGGCCCGCGGAGTCGATGAAGGTCACGTCGGACATGTCGATGATCAGGGATCCGCCGCTGGCGTCGAGCGCGGCGAGCACCTGCTCGCCGACCGATCGCTGCGATGCGGCGTCCACGAGGTCCGGGAGCACGACGAGGGCGCGCGGACCCAGGTGCTCCACGGTCAGGGTGAGGGAGCGCTCGGGCATGGCTCTCCGATCCGGTCGGGTGCGCCGTTGCGGGTCGGGCCGGTTCAACGGGCGGAGGCAGGGAGGGGTGGTCGTCACCCGCGTGCCGACCCTACGGTGTGTATATCGAATCGTCACCTGACGTGGTCGATTCTTGGACCGGCCTTGACCAGGAATCGAACTCCGCCGCCCGTCGAACCGTGCGGCGCCGCCGCCGCATCGGCGGCGATCCGGCCGCCGGACCGCATAGGATCGCCGTATTCGCAGGGGTTCGCGCGCAGATTGAGGAGTGCAGGCCGAGTGATCGAAGGCGAGCAGTTCATCCCCACCGAGATCCGCACCGACCAGCCGACCGTGGCCCGCATCTACGACTACGGGATGGGCGGCAAGGACAACTTCGACGTCGACCGCGCCGCTGCCGAAGGGCTCGCGCAGATCGCGCCGGAGATGCTCGACGTCGCCAGGGAGAACCGCCTGTACCTGTACCGCGCGGTGCGCCACCTCGCGCGCGACGCCGGCATCCGCCAGTTCATCGACCTCGGCAGCGGCCTGCCCACCGCGCACAACGTCCACTCGGTCGCGCAGGAGTTCACCCCGGGCGCCAAGGTCGTCTACGTCGACATCGACCCCATCGTGCTCGCCCACGGGCGCGCGCTGCTGGTCGAGAGCGACGACACCGTGGTGATCACCGCCGACATGTCCGACTCCGCGGAGATCCTCGCGCAGCCGGAGCTGCGCGACCTGATCGACTTCACCGAGCCGGTCGGCGTGCTCTACTTCTCCGTGCTGCACTGCCTGCCCGACTCCGCCGACCCCGGGGCCGCCGTGCGGGCGATGCTCGACGCCGTACCCTCGGGCAGCCACCTCGCGCTGTCCCACCTGGTGAGCGACGACGTCGCAGCGGGCGACGCGTTCACCGAGGGGATGCTCGCGCTCGGCCCGTGGGGGCGGGTGCGGCGCCCGGCGGAGGTCCACGCGTTCACCGAAGGGCTCGAACCGGTCGCGCCCGGCCTCGTGGACGTCGCCGAATGGCGCCCCGACCCCGCGCAGCCGGCGCTCGACCCCGTGCCCGCGCCGCTGCGCCCCTACCTCGGCAAGTCCACAGCGGGCAAGAGCGTGTGGGAGCTCGGCGGGGTCCTCCGCAAGCCGTAGCCGCGCGGCGCCGCCCGGGTGCGCGGAGCGCGCCGGGGCGGCACCGGACGGCAGCGGGGGCGGCCGCACCGGTCAACCGGTGAGGTCGCCCTCCTTCTCGTTGACCGCGGCGTAGTGGGCGAGCTTGTCCTCGTCCACGGTGACGCCGAGCCCCGGGCCGCCGGGCACCCGGATCCGCCCTGCACTGAGTTCGAGCGGTTCGATGATGTCGTCGTCGTGCAGGTAGTACATGCTGTCGATCGCCCGGGACAGCACGGGGGTGCTAGCGACCACCGCGAGGTGCGCCGCTGTGGCGATGCCCAGCTCGCCGCCGCTGTGCAGGTTCATGCCGAGGCCGAAGGTCTCGCAGTGCGCGGCGAGGGCCTTGGTCGCGGAGATCCCGCCCCACTTGTAGACGTCGCCGTGGACGACGTCGACCGCCTGGAGGCGCATCGCGGGGGCGAAGTCCTCGAAGCGCACCACGCACATGTTGGTGCACAGCGGGATGCGGACCTTGGCGCGCACCTGGCTCATGCCCTCGATGCCGGGGCAGGGGTCCTCCAGGTATTCGAGGTCGAGCTCCTCCAGCGCGATCCCGGCGCGCACCGAGTCGGGCACCGACCACGCCGCGTTGGGGTCGACCCGCAGGTCCACGTCCGGCAGCACGGCGCGCAGCTCCCGCAGGATCGCGACGTCGCCCCGCACGTCGGCGGTCCCCTTGAGCTTGACCGCGCCGAAGCCGCCTTCGGCGACCACCCGCGCGGCGTGCTCGGCCAGCGCGGGGCCGAGGTCGGCCCCCGCCGCCCCCGGGGCGTCGGCGCGGGTGATCAGCGCCGTGATCGGCACCTCGTCGCGCACCGCACCGCCGAGCAGGTCGGTGAGGGACTGCCCGGTCTCCTTGCCGATGGCGTCCCAGCACGCCACGTCGATGGCGGCGAGCGCGGCGTAGCCCAGGTAGCCGTGGAAGAACGGCACCATGTGGTTGCGCCGGTGGAACGCCTCCAGCGCGAACGGGCTGGTGCCGACCAGGTCGGCGGCGAGGCGCCGCACCAGGGCCGCGACGGGGCGGCCCCACATCGTCTCGCCCCAGCCCTCGACCCCGGTGTCGGTGCGGATCCGCACCACGGTCCGGGTCTCGC
Source organism: Murinocardiopsis flavida (assembly GCF_003014485.1). Classification (GTDB taxonomy): domain Bacteria; phylum Actinomycetota; class Actinomycetes; order Streptosporangiales; family Streptosporangiaceae; genus Murinocardiopsis; species Murinocardiopsis flavida. Next base: position 194,550 of record NZ_PYGA01000016.1, read on the forward strand.
CCGTCTTGGTCTCGAACGAGCTGGTGAACGGGTTTTTCAACGGCAGGTTGAGTACCCACACGTCGGTCTCGGTGATCTTCATATCGGGTCCTCCCTCGTCGTGTCGTGGCGCCTCAGGAGCCGTGGCTCTGCCGGGTCGCGGTGTCGAACCCGCGGATCGCCGCGGCGAGCCCGGCCGCCCGGTGCGCGAGCAGCAGTGCGCCGTCCTCCGCTGTGGCGCCGGAGGCGTCGTCGGTGGTCCCGCCCGCGCGCTCCCACTCGCCGTGGCGCTCAACGGTCAGGCCGGGGTGCGGGGGGCGGTCGAACAGCGGCGCCTCGGCCGGGCCGCCCGCCGCCACCGGGCGGCGCACCGATTCGGGGCGGGCGGCGAGCATCAGCGAGGTCTCGAACCACCCGGCGTGGCCCGGTGTGGCGTCGGGGCGTTCGCCCTCGGTGCCGCCGTCGGTCACCGACCAGTAGGAGCAGGCGGCGAGGGCGACGTCGGTCTCCAGCGCGAAGCGCTTGACGGCGAGGCGCATGGCCTCGTCGTTGCCGCCGTGGCCGTTGACGACCATGATCCGGCGGAAGCCGCTGCGGGCGAGCGAGTCGAGGACGTCGGCGAGGACCGCCAGCAGGGTCGGCGCCGACAGCGACACCGCCGCGGCGAAGACGTGGTGCGGGCTGTGCCCGTAGGGCAGCGCGGGCAGCCGGACGACGGGCGGCCCGTCGCCGCCCAGGCGCTCCAGCGCCGCGTCGAGCACCGCCTCGGCGAGGACGGTGTCGGTGCCCATCGGCAGGTGCGCGGCGTGCTGCTCCTGCGATCCGATGGGCAGCAGCGCGATCGAGGCGCGTCCGGCGTCGCGCACCTCGCGCCACGTCATATGGGTCAAATCAGGCAAGACGGCTCCCGTTCCGGTGATCGGCGTGGCAGGGTGACAGGATGGACTCCCGGCGGCGCACGGCGCTGCGCCTGGTCACCGCGCCTGCGACGGCCGATCCGACCCCGGCGATCGGCGCGGTCGACCTGCTGCCCGGCCGCATCCGCGCGGCGCTGCTCGACATGGGCGGGGCGTTCCTGCGCCGTTCCGAGGTGCCCTATCCGGCGGCGTCGGTGGCGCCGCGGGAGTTCGCGGCGCTGCTGGGGCGCGCGGTGCGCGAGTGCTTCGGGGCGCGGCGGCCGTGCGGCATCGGCATCGCGGCCGCCGGCCTGGTCGACCCCGCCACCGGGGTGATCCTCGAGGTGAACGACGTCCCCGGGCTGCGCGGCTACCCGGTCGCCGAAGTCCTCACCGGGCTGACCGGCCTGCCCGTGCACATCGAGCACCGCGCCCGCGTCCAGGTCATGGGCGACCGCTGGTTCGGGCCGGGGCGCGGGCGCGCCTCGTTCGCCTCGGTCGCCACCGGGGAGGTGCTGGGCGTCGGCATCCTGTACGAGGGCCGGGTGCTCGCCCCGCCCGGCGGCCGCAGCGGGGCGCACATGACCGTCGCTGCGAGCGGCCGCGCCTGCACCTGCGGCGCGCGCGGGTGCTGGAAGACCGTCGCCACCGACGGGTGGCTGCGCGAGCGGGCCGCGGCCCTCGGCCTGCCGCCCGGCACCGGTGTCGGCGCGCTCGCCGCCGCGGCCGGGCGCGGCGGCGCGGCCGCCGCGCTGCTGGACGAGTACGCGGCGAACCTCGCCCTCGGCCTGGCCAACGTCCAGCAGCTCTGCGCGCCGGGGCTGTTCGTGCTGCACGGCGGGGCGCGCGGCGGCGGCGAGCGGCTCCGCGCGGGCATCGAGTCGCGGTTGCGCGACGCCGCTTCTGGCACCGGCGCCCCGGCGCCCGAGGTGCGGTTCAGCGAGGAGACCGGCGACGACGCCGCCCTCCTCGGCGGGGCCGGGCTCGTCCTGTCGGAGGCGTGAGTCCCCGGGCGCCGCTCCGCGGCAGCGGCCCATCAGCCGGCCTTCCTGCGCCGCGCCCGGCGCGGGTCGGGGTCGGGCACCGCGTCGAGCAGGGCGCGCGTGTAGGCGTGCCCGGGCGCGTCGAACACCTGGGCGGCCGGCCCGATCTCGACGATGCGGCCGTGCCGCATGACGGCGACCCGGTCGGCGACCGCCCGCACCACCGCCAGGTTGTGCGACACGAACACGTAGGTGAGGCCGCGCCGCCGCTGGAGCTCCGCGAGGAGGTCGAGGACCTGCGCCTGCACGGAGACGTCGAGGGCACTGGTCGGCTCGTCCAGCACCAGCAGGCGCGGTTCCAGGGCGAGGGCGCGGGCGATCGAGATGCGCTGGCGCTGCCCGCCGGAGAACTCGTGCGGGTAGCGGTCCTGCACCGCTGCGGGCAGGCCGACGGCCTCGAGCAGGCCGCCGACGCGTTCGCGCAGGCCGGGGCGGCGCGCGCGGCCCCGGACGGCGGGGTCGTGGGTCACCAGCGGTTCGGCGACGATGTCGGTCACCCGCATGCGCGGGTTCATGCTGGAGTAGGGGTCCTGGAGGACGACCTGCATCTCGCGGCGAACCGCGCGCAGCCGCGCGGGCGTGAGCCCGGCGAGGTCGCCGCCGTCGAACAGCACCTGCCCGGCGGTGGGCTCGGTGAGGCGCAGCAGCAGCCGGACGAGCGTCGTCTTGCCCGACCCCGACTCCCCCACCAGCGCGAGGGTCTCGCCTTCGGCCACGGCGAGGCTGACGCCGTCGACGGCGACCGTTGCGGCCTGCCCGATGCGGCCGCCGTACTCCTTGCGCAGCCCGCGCAGTTCCAGCAGTGTCACGGCAGCTCCAGCCTTGGTGTGGCGCGCAGGAGGGCGCGGGTGTAGTCGTCGGCCGGGTCGGTGAGGACGTCCATGACGTCGCCGGTCTCCACGGCCCGGCCCTGGTTCAGGACCACCACCCGGTCGGCGACCTCGGCGACCACGCCCAGGTCGTGGGTGATGAGCAGGACCGCCATGCCGTGGCGGCGGCCGAGCTCGGCGATCAGGTCCAGGATCTGGGCCTGCACGGTGACGTCCAGCGCGGTGGTGGGCTCGTCGGCGATGAGGACACGGGGGCGGCCGATCAGCGCCATGGCGATCATCACGCGCTGGCGCAGCCCGCCGGAGAGCTGGTGCGGGTACTGGCCGGCGCGGTGCTCCGGGTCGGGGATCCCGGCCTCGCTCAGCGCCGGGACGACGGCGGCGCGGGCCTGGGCGCGCGAGGCTCCCTGGTGCACCCGCAGCACCTCCGCTAGCTGCGCGCCGACCTTCACCAGCGGGTTGAGGCTGGTCATGGGGTCCTGGAAGATCATGGCGACGTCGTTGCCGCGGACGGCGCGCAGCTCCTTCTCGGAGAGGGTGAGGACGTCGCGGCCGTCGAGCAGCACCTCCCCGCCGCTGTACACGCAGGGCGGGGCGGGGTTGAGGCGCAGGACCGACAGCGCGGTGGCGGTCTTGCCGCTGCCGGACTCCCCCACCACCGCGAGGGTCTCGCCGGCGGCGACGTGCATGCTCACGTTCTCGACGGCGCGCACGGTCCCGGTCCCGAGCCGGAACTCGACGCTGAGGTCGTTGATTTCGAGGATCGTGTTCATCGGCGGTACGCCTTCGGGTCCGCGACGTCGCGCAGGACGTCGCCGGTGACATTGATCGCGAGGGCCGTGCACATCAGGGCGAGACCGGGGAACACCGCGATCCACCACGAGGTGCCCAGGTAGAGCTGGCCGTCGGAGAGCATCGCACCCCAGGTGACGATCTCCTTGGGTACGCCGAGCCCGAGGTAGCTGAGCGACGCCTCCGCCACGATCGCGGCCGCCACCTGGAGGGTGCCGATGGTCGCCAGGGGCGCCATCACGTTGGGCAGCAGGTGCCGCCGCATGATGGCGAGGTCGCCGGCGCCGATCGCGCGGGCCTCCGTCACGAAGTCCCGTGTGCGCAGGGACAGCACCTCGGAGCGCACCACGCGGGCGTAGGCCACCCAGCCGGTGCCGCCGAGCACGAGGATCACCGTCCACAGGCCCGAGCCGACGAAGCCGACGATCGCGAGGGCCAGCAGGATGGAGGGGAACGCGAGCTGGATGTCCGCGAGGCGCATCAGCACCCGGTCGGGCCAGCCGCCGAGGAACCCCGACACCAGGCCGACGACCGCGCCGATCACCCCGGCGAGCAGGGCCGCGCTCAAGCCGACCAGCAGCGAGACCCGCGCGCCGTAGACGAGGCGGCTGAGCAGGTCGCGGCCCAACTGGTCGGTGCCCAGCAGGTGGCCGGGCGCCCCGCCGTCGAGCCAGGCCGGGGGGCGGAGGCGCGCCAGCAGGTCCTGGGCGTTGGGGTCGTGCGGGGCGACCAGGGGGGCGAACAGGCCCGCGAGGGCCATGGCCGCGAGCACGGCCATGGCGGCCAGCGCGAGCCGGTTGCGCAGGACCGCGCGCACGCCGGAGGGGATGCCGCGCGCGGCAGGCGGGGTCGGGTCCGTCGTCGGAGTCGGCGCCGTCATTCGGCCACCCTCACCCTCGGGTCGAGAAGCGTGTAGGAGAGGTCCACCAGGAGGTTCACCAGCACGAAGGTCGCGGCGAAGAACAGGACGGTGGCCTGCACCAGCGGGAAGTCGCGGTTGGCGACGGCCTCGACGGTGAGGCGCCCCACCCCCGGCCAGGCGAAGACCTGCTCGGTGAGGATCGCGCCGCCGAGGAGGCTGCCGACCTCCAGTCCGACGACCGTGATGACCGGCAGCGAGGCGTTGCGCAGCCCGTGGCGGAGCACGACGGCGCCGGTGCCGAGCCCTTTGGCGCGGGCCGTGCGGATGTAGTCGGCGCCGAGGACGTCGATCAGCGCGGAGCGCAGCAGGCGGGCGATGACGGCGACGGAGTAGATCGCGAGCGTCACCGCGGGCAGGACCAGGTGCGCGGCGGTGCCGTACCCGGAGGCCGGCAGGATGCGGAACTGCACGGCGAAGACCAGGATCAGCAGGATCCCCACCCAGAACGGCGGGGTGGACTGGCCGATGAGCACACCGGCCATGACGCCGGTGTCGCCGGCCCGGCCGCGGCGCACCGCGGCGAGGATCCCGGCGGGCACGGCGATCAGCAGCGCGACCGCCAGAGCCGCCGCTGCGAGCTCCAGCGTGGCGGGCAGCCGCTCCAGCAGGACCGTCGCCACCGGCTGGTCGTAGAACAGCGAGGTGCCGAAGTCGAGCCGCGGCAGGCCCCACAGGTAGTCGAGGTACTGCACGGCGAGCGGCCGGTCCAGGCCCAGGCTCGCGCGCAGCGTGGCCTCCTGCGCGGCGGTGGCGTCGGGCGGCAGGAGCACCTTGACCGGGTCGCCGGAGAGCCGCACGAGGAAGAACGCGACGGTGGCGACGCACAGCAGCACCACGGCGGCGCTGCCGAGGCGCACGGCTGCGGCGCGCAGGATCGGGAGGGTCTTCATGCCTCCTCCAGTTCGGCCGAGGCCATGGTCAGCGAACCCGTGACACCGGGCTCCCAGCGGGGCCGGGCGTTGCGCGCGTAGATGTTGTCGAGCTGGTAGAGGAAGACGAACGGCGCCTCCTTCTTCAGCAGCCGCTGGAGCGCGGCGAACGCCTCCTCGCGCTCCTCGGGGTCGACCGACTGCTCCTGGGCGTCGATCAGCGCGTCGGCCTCGGCGGAGTCCCACCGGCTCTGGCGGCGGTCGCTGCGCACGTTGGACTGCACCAGGCTCTGGCCGTCCATGGTCCAGCCGGTGCTCGCCGCGAGGTAGATGGGCCCGAGGGCCCGCTTGTTCGCGGAGGTGAGCCGGGTCGAGTAGGTCCCTGGGTCGAGCAGCGCGACCTTCGCGCGCACCCCGGCCTCGGCGAGCAGCCCGCTGATGGCCTCGGCGACGTTGGCGTCCTCGTTGGACGCCGTGATCGTGGTGGCGAAGCCGTCGGGGTAGCCGGCGTCGGCGAGCAGCCGCTTGGCGGTGCCGACGTCGCGGGTGTAGGGCTCGACGGCCTTGTCGAAGCCGAACGACTCGCGGGGGATCATCGTGGGGAGTTCGCGGGCCTTGCCGTCGAGGACCGCCTCGATGAGCAGGGGGACGTTCACGGCGTGGTTCAGCGCCTGGCGCACCTTGCGGTGGCGCAGCGGGCCGTCCTCGGTGTCCAGCGACAGGTAGGCGGTGCGGATGCCGGGGTGGCTCTCGATCCGCATGCCGGGGTAGCCGTCGAGTTGCAGCGCCGCGTCGGGGGTCAGGCCGGTGACGATGTCCAGCTCGTCGCTCTGCATCGCCGCGAGGGAGGACGCGGCGTTGGGCATGGGCCGGAACACCAGGCCGCCGACGCCGGGCGGGCCGTTCCAGTGGTCGGTGTTGGCGCGCAGCCGGACCTCGTGGGCGCGGCGCCAGCTCTCGAAGACGAACGGGCCGGTCCCGACCGGGGCGCGGGCGAACTCCTCCGGCGGGGTCTCCGCGAGCAGCTTCGGCGGCAGGATCACCCCGCCGAACAGGGAGACCTTGGCGGGCAGGATCGGGTCGGGCTCGCTGGTGTGCAGGTCGACCGTGTAGGGGTCGACGACCGTGGCGCCCTCGACGAAGCGGAGTTCCACGATGGGCGAGCGCGTCTCGGGGTCGAGGAGGCGCTCGATGCTGAACTTCACGGCCTCGGCGCCGCACGGTTCGCCGTTGTGGAAGGCGACGCCGCGGCGCAGCCGGAACCGCCACGTCTTCGGGTCGAGCGCCGTCCAGGAGAGCGCCAGGCCCGGCCCGATGGTGTTCTGCGGTGTCGCGGCGGTGAGGGTGTCGAAGATGTTCACGAGGACGTTCATGGACACCATGTCGCCCTGCTTCTGCGGATCGAGTGTCTGGGGATCCGCTGACTGCGCGAGTCGGAGGATGTCGCTGCCGCCGCCGGCCGCGGCGCCGCCGCAGCCGGCGAGGAGGCCGGGCAGCGCCAGGGCCGACAGCGTCGCGCCGCCGAGCCGCAGCGCGTCGCGCCGCGTGATGCGGTCAGCCGGACGGGCCACAGTGCTCTTCCCTCCCGAAATTGTTCCATTTTCTTCATGAGACGTTCCGCACAACGGAACGCATGTGGGTTAAGCTAAGCCCCATGCAGAGGGCTGTCAATGAAGCCGCCGACGACGGCGCCGCAGCGGGGTCCACCCCCGGCACCAGGACCGCCGTGGACAAGGCGCTCGACGTGCTGACCGCGCTGGTCCGGCCGGACGGCCCGCACCGCCTGTCCGACATCGCCCGGCACACCGGGCTCGCCAAGGCGACCGTGCACCGCACCCTGCACACCCTGGGCGAATCGGGCTACGCCGCCGCCGTCCCCGGCGGCTACGACGTCGGGCCGCGGCTGCTCGGCATGGCGTCCGCCGCGCTGGCCGCGAGCAGGGAGAGCCGGTTCGCCCGGCCGCTCCTGCACGACCTCCAGCAGCGCACGGGGCACACCGCGCACTACGCCGTCCGGCACGGCGACCGCGCCGTCTACGTCGACACCGTCGACCCGGACCGCGGGTACCGCATGAGCACGCGGGCGGGCGGCGAGGTCCCCCTGCACTGCACCGGGATGGGCCGCGCCATCCTGAGCCGGGCGGGCGCCGCCGACGTCGCCGCGGCGCTCGCCGCCCCGCCCGGCGATCCCGCGCCGCACCTGCCCACCGACCCCGCCGAACTGCGCCGCGCGCTCGCGACGGCGGCGGAGCAGGGCTTCGCGGTCGAGAGCGAGCGGTACGAGCCGCACGTCCGCTCGGTGGCCGCCCCCGTACTCGACGCCACCGGCCGCCCCGTCGGCGCGATCGGCGTCGCGGGCCTGACCTTCACGCTCGGCGCCGACACCGCCGAGCTGTACGGGCCGATCGTGCGCGACGCCGCGGCCCGGCTCACCGAGGCCCTCGGCCGCCCGGCCGCGCTCCGCCTGTCCGAGGGGGGCCGCGCGTGAGCGGGCCCGCGGCGCTCCTCGCCGCAGCGCGCGGCGACCGCGTCTTCTCCGCCGCGGCGTGGTCGATCGGCGGCGCCGACGGCCCCGTCGACCGCGGCCTGCTCGGCACGGTCTCCTGGGGCGGCGCGCCCGTCGCCGAGGACAGCCTGTGGGACCTCGCGTCGGTGACCAAGCCCATCGCCGCCATCGCCGTCCTGGCGCTGGTCGAACGGGGTGTGCTCGGACTCGGCGACACCATCGGCGACCACCTGCCCGGGTACCGCGGCGGCGACAAGGCCGCCGTCACGGTGCACCAGCTGCTCACGCACGCCTCCGGGCTGCCTGGCCGCACCCCCCTGTTCTGGGAGCACCCGGACCGCGGCGCGTGGCTCGACACGATGCGCACCTCGCCCCTCCCGGCCCCGACCGGCAGCAGGATCGAGTACTCCTCGCAGGGGTTCATCCTGGCCGGGATGATCGCCGAGGCGGCGAGCGGCACGCCGCTCGACCGGCTGGTGGCCGAACTGGTGACCGGCCCGCTGGGCATGGCGTCGACGATGTTCCGGCCGGGCCCCGCCGACCGGCTGCGCGCGGTCGCCACCGAGGAGTGCGCCTGGCGGGGGCACCTGGTGATGGGCGAGGTCCACGACGAGAACGCGGTCGTCCTCGACCGCGCGGCCGGGCACGCCGGCCTGTTCAGCACGCTCGCCGACATGGAGCGCCTGGGCGGCGCCCTCGCCGCCGGCGGCGGCGCGCTGCTCGGCGCCGACGCGTTCGCCCGCATGGCGTCGGAGCGGGTCGAGCGCGGCGGGCAGAGCTGGGGGCTCGGCTGGATGCGCCGCGACTCCATGGACTCCCCCGCCGGGTGCGCCATCGGCCCCGGCTCCTACGGCCACACCGGGTTCACCGGCACGAGCCTGTGGGTCGACCCCGATGCGGGGCGGTACTACGTCCTGCTCACCAACCGGGTGCACCCCACACGCGACAACCCCGCGATCGTCGCCCTCCGCAGGGACTTCCACACCGCGGCGGCGGGTTCCGGCACGGGCTGAGCTTGAGTTTTATGGTTGCTGCTGGCGGTGTTGTTCGAGGCTGGCTGCCCGCTTCACGGTCTTACCAGGCTCGTAGCGCGGGGCCGGCCTGCGG